>NZ_JALQEM010000012.1 GCF_023630705.1 Caballeronia sp. GAFFF1 | reverse complement strand
GGCGTTGTGCGGCCCCCCCCCCCGAGTGAAGTCTGGGGCGCGGCCAAACAGACGGCGGGAGGGTGTGCGCCCCCCCCCGCGCCCCCCCCCCGCGCCCCCCCCCCCCCCCCCCCCCCCGGGCCAAGGTGACTGCTACAGGAAGCGGTGTCCGATCCACCAGCCCGCCGCGGCGAGCGCCGAGGAAGCCGGAATCGTCAAAATCCACGCCCACACGATGTTGCCCGCGACGCCCCAACGCACCGCGCTGAACTTCTGCGTCGCCCCGACACCGACAATGGCGCCGGTGATGGTGTGCGTCGTGGAAACGGGAATGCCGAGGAACGACGCGACGAAGAGCGTGATCGCCCCGCCCGTCTCCGCGCAAAAGCCGCCGACGGGCTTGAGCTTCGTGATCTTCTGGCCCATCGTGCGTACGATGCGCCATCCGCCGAACAGCGTGCCGAGCCCCATCGACAGATAACAGAGCCCGATGACCCAGATCGGCGGCGCGTCGGAGCCTACGGAGGCGTAGCCCGTCGCGATCAGCAGCATCCAGATGATGCCGATTGTCTTCTGCGCGTCGTTGCCGCCGTGCCCGAGCGAATACAGCCCAGCCGAAAGCAGTTGCAGCCGCCGGAAACGCCGGTCCACTTTCGACGGCGGCGTGCGGAAATACAGCCACGACACCAGCAGCATGAAGAACGAGCCGAGCACGAAGCCGAGCAGCGGCGAGATGAAGATGAACGCGACCGTCTTCAGCAGCCCGTCCCAGTTCAGCGAGCCCCAGCCCGACTTGGCGAGCGCGGCGCCGACGAGCCCGCCGATCAGCGCATGCGACGAGCTCGACGGAATGCCGTACACCCACGTGACGATGTTCCAGCCGATTGCGCCCACGAGCGCGCCGAAAATGACGTAGTGATCGACGATGTCCGGGTCGATCGTTCCCCTGCCGACCGTCGCGGCGACCTTCAGGTGGAAGATGAAATACGCAATGACGTTGAACGCGGCCGCGAACGCGACCGCTTGCTGCGGCTTCAGCACGCCGGTCGAAACGACCGTCGCGATGGAGTTGGCGGCGTCGTGAAAGCCGTTCATGAAGTCGAACACGAGTGCGACCATGACGAGCGTAGCGACTGCCCAGATAGCGAGTTGAATCGAATGCATCAGTTGGTGTGGTATTGACCGGCGCTGTACTGACGGCCGGTCTGTGTCGTCATCGCCCGCCGCATGCAGTCAGTCCAGTCAGTTCTGCGCGAACGGGCTTGGGCGGCATGATCAGGCGTTTTCCAGCACGATGCCTTCGATGATGTTCGCGACATCCTCGCACTTGTCGGTGATCGTCTCCAGAAGCTCGTAGATCGCCTTGAGCTTGATGAGCGTCTTCACGTCGTCTTCTTCGCGGAAGAGCTTCGACATGGCCGAGCGCAGCACGCGGTCCGCGTCCGACTCCAGGCGGTCGATTTCTTCGCAGATCTTGAGAATCTCACTCGCGCGTTTCATGTCTTCCAGCAGACTCACGGCCTGCTGCACGCGCAGGCACGTGGCCGTGCAGATATGCGCGAGCTGGCTCGCCTCCGATGTCACCGCGCGCACGTCGTACAGCGAAATGGCCGTGGCGACGTCCTCCATCAGGTCGAGGATGTCGTCCATCGTCGTGATGAGCTTGTGGATTTCGTCGCGGTCGAGCGGCGTGATGAACGTCTTGTGCAGCAGATCGATGGTTTCGTGCGTGAGCTTGTCGGCACGCTTTTCGTTGGTCTGGACGTTCTGCTTGTGAACCTCGGCTTCGTCGAGGTTGTCGATCAGCAGTTCGAGCTCGCGGCTTGCATCGACCATGCATTTCGCGTGCGCGTTGAAAATCTCGAAGAATTTGCCCTCGGTGGGCATGAAACGACCGAACATGAAAGTCCCGATAGATGGGTCAATGAGGCTGACATCAAACCGACATATTGTACCTGCGCCCAGCACCCCGCGCACCGCGCTCGGACGCCGCGTGCGTAGGGCTTTGATAGAAGGCTTGACAGTCTTGCGCGAACGAGGCTATTCGCCGCCGTAGAAGCTCTGGACGCCGGCGAAGTTGTCGAACTTCGTGTATTGGCCGTGGAACGTCAGGCGAACCGGCCCAATGGGACCATTACGCTGCTTGCCGATGATGATTTCCGCTGTGCCTTTGTCCGGACTGTCAGGGTTATACACCTCGTCGCGGTAGATGAAGAGGATCACGTCCGCGTCCTGCTCGATAGCGCCGGATTCGCGCAGGTCCGACATGATCGGCCGCTTGTTCGGACGCTGCTCGAGACCGCGATTGAGCTGCGACAGCGCGATCACCGGCACGTCGAGTTCCTTCGCGAGGCCCTTCAGCGAACGCGAGATTTCAGAGATTTCGGTTGCGCGGTTCTCGCCGCCGCCTGAGCCTGACATCAGCTGCAAATAGTCGACGATGATGAGGCCGAGCTTGCCGCACTGGCGCGACAGGCGCCGCGCCCGCGAGCGCAATTCCATCGGATTGAGGCCGCCGGTTTCGTCGATGAAAAGCTGCGCCTCGCTCATTTTCTGCACGGCATGCGTGAGCTTGGGCCAGTCTTCGTCGGTGAGACGGCCCGTGCGCATGCGGTGCTGATCCAGCCGGCCGACCGAACCGAGCATACGCATGGTCAGTTGCGTGCCGGGCATTTCCATCGAGAACACGGCAACGGGCAAGCCGTACTCCACGGCCACGTATTCGCCGATGTTCATCGAGAACGCCGTCTTACCCATCGACGGACGCCCCGCCACGATAATCAGTTCGCCGCCGTGCATGCCGGAAGTCATGCGGTCGAGATCGACGAAGCCGGTCGGCGTGCCGGTGACATCGCTCGGGTTCGCGGTGTGGTAAAGCGTGTCGATGCGCTCGACGACCTGCGTCAGCAGCGGTCCAATTTCGAGGAAGCCTTGGGTGCCGCGCGCGCCGTCCTCGGCGATCGAGAACACGCGCGCTTCGGCTTCGTCCAGAATCTGCCGGACTTCCTTGCCTTGCGGATTGAACGCGTCGGCGGAGATTTCGTCCGCCACGGACACGAGACGGCGCAGCACCGCGCGGTCGCGCACGATTTCCGCATAGCGGCGGATATTCGCCGCGCTCGGCGTGTTCTGCGCGAGCGCGTTCAGATACGCGAGGCCGCCCACTTCGTCGGCCTTCCCGGCCATCGTGAGGGATTCGTAGACGGTAATAACGTCGGCCGGCCGCGTCGCGGCGATCAGCTTGCCGATGTGCTCGTAAATGATGCGATGGTCGTAGCGATAGAAGTCGCTCTGCGACATCACGTCGGCGATGCGGTCCCATGCCGCGTTATCCAGCAGCAAGCCGCCGATCACCGATTGCTCGGCTTCGATCGAGTGCGGCGGAACCTTCAGCGCGTCGAGTTGCGGATCTTTGGACGGTGCGTTCATGGGGTGGAATTATCGACGAAATCGGCCATGCGGTGTATTGATCGGACAAACAAAAAAGGCAGGAACCCGCGAAGGTTCCTGCCCTTTCTTACTGCTCGCGAAGCCAAAGCCTCGCGTGAAACTTAGGCGTGTTCGCCGAGCACCGACACCGTGACGTCGACCACGACGTCCGTGTGCAGCGCCACTTGAACCGGATGGTCGCCGACCATCTTCAGCGGGCCTTGCGGCAGACGCACTTGCGCCTTTTCCACTTCCGCGAAGCCTTGCGACTTCAGTGCTTCGGCGATGTCCGCGTTCGTGACCGAACCGAACAGACGGCCGTCGACGCCCGCCTTCTGCGAGATCTGAACCGTGAAGCCGTTCAGCTTGTCGCCTTGAGCTTGCGCTGCAGCCAGCTTTTCAGCGGCGTTCTTTTCGAGTTCGGCGCGGCGAACTTCGAATTCGGCGATCGCGTCCTTGGTCGCGCGGCGAGCCTTCTTGCCGGGGATCAGGAAGTTACGTGCGTAGCCGTCCTTGACCTTGACGATGTCGCCCAGGTTGCCCAGGTTGACGACCTTTTCCAAAAGAATGATTTGCATTTTTGGCTATTCCTTATGCGTCGTCTGATTAGGCCTTGTGCAGGTCGGTGTACGGCAGGAGCGCGAGGAAACGCGCCCGCTTGATTGCCGTGTCGAGCTGGCGCTGATAGTGCGCCTTCGTGCCAGTCAGACGAGCCGGCGTGATCTTGCCGTTTTCGCCGATGAAGTCCTTCAGCGTTTCCGTGTCCTTGTAGTCGATGTACTCGACGCCGGCTGCCGTGAAGCGGCAGAACTTCTTGCGCTTGAAGAGCGGGTTTTGTTGCTGACGACGCTTGTCGAATTTCTTACCAGTCGGGCGGGGCATGTTCAGTCCTTTCCAATGTCCTGCAATTCTGTGATGTGAAACACCAGGGTTCGGGAGTTACGGCCTTTTTTCGCCAGAAAGCCGGTGAAGCGCGTTTCGACGCCCATCGGACAGTTTTCCAGCCTGCCGCTCGCTTCTCCGGCGGCGACCGCGGGCAGTGTCAGTTCGATTTTCCGGGCGATGCCCGCTTCGACGACTTCCGCCGCGTGTTGCAACGTGCAGCTTGCGATCGGGATGCCGGCGGGCGTGTATCGCACCGGTTCGCGTTCCACGACGCTCGCTGTCAGTTGCAGCCGGTTCACGAGTAAGTCTCGGTTCCCTGGTGGCTTGACAGTGTTGAACTGTCCTTAAGCCTGCGCTTCGGACGGCTGGCTGGCCGCCTTCTTGGCTTCTTCGCGCTGCACTTCCTTCATCATCGGCGACGGGCCGGTTTCGGCCTTCTTCATCTTGACGATGAGGTGGCGCAGAACGGCGTCGTTGAACTTGAACGCGTGTTCCAGTTCTTCGAGCGTCGCCTGGTCGCATTCGATGTTCATGCAGACGTAGTGAGCCTTCGCGAGTTTCTCGATCATGTAGGCCAGTTGGCGGCGGCCCCAGTCCTCGATACGGTGGATCTGGCCACCGTGCGACGTGATCGTGCTCTTGTAACGCTCGATCATCGCGGGCACTTGCTCGCTTTGATCGGGATGCACGATAAAGACGATTTCGTAATGACGCATATTCACTCCTTGTGGCTACTTGTGGATTAAAGCCGCCCGAGCGTCGGACCGGTGCGGCAAGTGAGAAGTCAGCGAGTATATACCGTTTTGCCGCCGGACGGCAAGCCAAACCGGAGTTTTCCGACTGACTTTCGCCGCTTTTTCAATCATTTAGCGCGCGTGCATCCGTCTGCCGATGCGTTTCGCCGGGCGGCTCGGCCGCGCGGCTCCAATAACCGGGCTGCGCGTAGATTTCCTTCAGATAATCAATGAAGTAGCGCACGCGCGCCGGCACGTAGCGTTGTTGCGGGTAGACGGCCAGAATGTCGTAGTCAGGCAGCTCGTATTCGTCGAGCACGGTTTCCAGTTCGCCCGCCGCCAGTTGCCGCTGTATCTCCCACGTCGAGCGCCAGCCGAGCCCGAGTCCTTCCGACACCCAGCGATGCAGCAATTCCCCGTCGTTGCAGTCGAGGTTGCCGCTCACGCGCACGGTTGCGAGCTTGCCGTTGCGCCGGAAATACCAGCCGCGGTTCTGCCCGCCTTGCAGGTTGAACGCGAGGCAGTTGTGATTCGGCAGATCGTCGAGCGATTTCGGCTTGCCGTGCTTGCGGAAATACGCAGGCGTGCCGCACACCACGCGCCGGTTGCTCGCCAGCTTCACCGCGACGAAGTTCGGATCGACCGTGCCCCCGATGCGAATCGACAGGTCGTAGCCTTCGCGCACCAGATCGACGACGCGGTCGGTCAGATTGAACGACATCTGCAGTTCGGGCTTGTCGGCGAGGAACGCCGGCGCGTGCGGCGCGACGTGCATGCGCCCGAACGCCGCCGGCGCCGACACGATCAGATGCCCGCCGACCGCGCGCCGCCCCGCCGCGAGTTCGTTCTCCGCCTGATCCCACTCGGCGAGCAGATTCTTGCAGCGGTCCAGAAACGCCGCGCCCTCTTCGCTAACGACCAGCCGCCGCGTCGAGCGATACATCAGCTTGACGCCGAGACGCTTTTCGAGCGCGTCGATGCGCCGTCCGAGAATGACCGGCGACACGCCCTCTTCCAGCGCCGCCGCCGCGAGGCTGCCGGCTTCCGCGACGCGCACGAATGTCTCGATCTGCTTGAAGCGGTCCATTTCCTTGTCTCCTGTGCCGAGCCGCGCCGCTGCGTCATTCGAAACTTTTTGTTTGGGAAAAAGCGACTCCGACTGATCTTATCAAACCTTTTTCACAATCTTAAAGTGCAACGGAACCCTGCTTCGATGCAGACAGCGATAACGGAAAGAGACTGAAGGAAGGAGACATTCATGGCCAAGATGAGAGCCGTCGACGCAGCCGTCCTCGTGCTGGAAAAGGAAGGTATCGATACCGCGTTCGGCGTGCCGGGCGCCGCGATCAACCCGTTCTACTCGGCGATGAAAAAGTCGGGCAGCATCAGCCACGTGCTCGCGCGCCACGTCGAAGGCGCGTCGCACATGGCCGAAGGTTATACGCGCGCCGCGCCCGGCAACATCGGGGTATGCATCGGCACGTCGGGGCCGGCGGGCACGGACATGATCACGGGCCTCTATTCGGCTCAAGCGGATTCGATCCCTATCCTCGCCATCACCGGCCAGGCGCCGCGCGCCCGTCTCTACAAGGAAGACTTTCAGGCGGTCGATATTGAATCGATCGCCAAGCCCGTGACCAAGTGGGCCGTGACCGTGCGGGAGCCGGCGCTCGTGCCGCGCGTGTTTCAGCAGGCGTTCCATCTGATGCGCTCGGGCCGCCCCGGCCCCGTGCTGGTCGACTTGCCGATCGACGTGCAGCTCGCCGAAATCGAGTTCGACATCGACACCTACGAGCCGCTGCCTGTCTACAAGCCGAAAGCGACGCGCGCGCAGATCGAAAAGGCGCTCGCGATGCTCAACGACGCCGAGAAGCCGCTCATCGTGTCCGGCGGCGGCGTGCTGAACGCGGCGGCCGAAGACCTGCTCGTGCAATTCGCGGAAACGCTGGGCGTGCCCGTCATCCCGACGCTGATGTCGTGGGGCGCCATTCCCGACGATCACCCGCTCATGGCCGGCATGGTCGGCTTGCAGACGTCGCATCGTTATGGCAACGCGACGATGCTCGCGTCTGACTTCGTGCTCGGCATCGGCAATCGCTGGGCGAATCGGCATACGGGCAGCGTCGAGGTCTACACGAAGGGCCGCAAGTTCGTTCATGTCGATATCGAGCCGACGCAAATCGGCCGCGTGTTCGGACCGGATCTCGGCATCGTCTCGGATGCGAAGGCGGCGCTCGAACTCTTCGTCGAAGTGGCGAAGGAATGGAAGGCCGCAGGCAAGCTCAAGGACCGTAGCGCGTGGGTCGCCGACTGCCAGCAGCGCAAGCGCACGATGCAGCGCAAGACGCACTTCGACAACGTGCCGATGAAGCCGCAGCGCGTCTACGAAGAGATGAATCTGGCGTTCGACCGCGACACCTGCTTCGTGACGACGATCGGTCTTTCGCAGATTGCCGGTGCGCAGTTTCTGCACGTGTTCAAGGCGCGCAACTGGATCAACTGCGGTCAGGCCGGCCCGCTCGGCTGGACGATTCCCGCTGCGCTCGGCGTGCGCGCGGCGGACCCGCAGCGCAAGATCGTCGCGCTCTCGGGCGACTACGACTTCCAGTTCATGATCGAAGAGCTTGCCGTCGGCGCGCAATTCAAGCTGCCGTACGTGCATGTCGTCGTGAACAACTCGTACCTCGGTCTCATTCGTCAGGCGCAGCGCGGCTTCGACATGGACTACTGCGTGCAGCTCGCGTTCGACAACATCAACGCGCCGGAACTGGAAGGCTACGGCGTGGATCACGTCGCAGTCGCCGAAGGCCTTGGCTGCAAGGCGCTGCGCGTGTTCAAGCCGGAGGACATCGCCGGTGCGCTGAAGCAAGCGCAGGCGCTCGCGGCGGAACATCAGGTGCCGGTCGTCGTCGAGATGATTCTCGAACGCGTGACCAACATCGCGATGGGCACCGAGATCGACGGGATCAACGAGTTCGAAGAGCTCGCCGAAAGCAAGGCCGACGCGCCGACCGCCGTCACGCCGCTCGACTGAAGCATCCGCTGACGACCCACTGACCGACCATCAGGAAAAGAACAATGCCGAAATTCGCCGCGAATCTGACGATGCTCTTCAACGAAGTCCCGTTTCTCGACCGCTTTGCCGCGGCGGCGAACGCGGGCTTCGAAGCAGTCGAATTCCTGTTTCCGTATCCGTACTCAGTCAGCGATATCAAAGCGCGCGTGCAGGACAGCGGCTTGCAGATCGTGTTGCACAACCTGCCCGCCGGTAATTGGGAATCAGGCGAGCGCGGGATCGCGTGTCTGCCGGATCGCGTCGCCGAGTTTCGCGACGGCGTGCCGCGCGCGATCGAATACGCGAAGGCGCTGAACGTGCCGCAACTGAACTGCCTCGTCGGCATCCCGACAGCAGGCGTCTCGGCGCAACAGGCGCGCGAAACGATCATCGAAAACCTGCGTTTTGCCGCCGACGCGCTGAAGCGGGAAGGCATCCGTCTGCTCGTGGAGCCGTGCAATTCATACGACATTCCGGGCTTTGCGCTGAACCGTTCGCACGAAGGGCTCGACGTGATTCGCGCGGTCGGCTCCGACAATCTCTTCCTGCAATACGACATCTATCACATGCAGCGCATGGAAGGCGAACTAGCCGCGACGATCAAGAAAAACCTGCCGTCTATCGCGCACATTCAGCTCGCCGACAATCCCGGCCGCAACGAACCCGGCACCGGCGAAATCAACTACGCGTTCCTGTTCGATCTGCTCGATTCGATCGGCTACGACGGCTGGATCGGCTGCGAGTACAAGCCGCTCGCGGGCACGGAAGCCGGGCTCGGCTGGCTGCGCTCGATTGCAACGGACAAGGCGCGCGCCGCTGCCTGAACCACAACACAAAGGAGGAGCACACAGTATGGCAACGATCGGTTTCATCGGACTCGGCATCATGGGCGCGCATATGGCGCGCAACCTCATCAAGGGCGGTCACGCGCTCGTCGTGAACGGCAAGTATCCGGTGCCCGACGATATCCGTGCGCAGACGAAAGTCCTCGCGGACTCGACGGCCGTCGCGCAGGCAAGCGAGATCGTCATCACGATGGTGCCCGACACGCCCGATGTCGCCAACGTCTTGTTCGCCGATGACGGCGTGGCCAACGGCTTGAGCCAGGGCAAGCTCGTGATCGACATGAGTTCGATCAACCCGCTCGACACGCAGGAGTTCGCGAAGAAAATCAACGCGCTCGGCTGCGATTACCTCGATGCGCCCGTGTCCGGCGGCGAAGTCGGCGCGCGCGAAGCGACGCTCACGATCATGGTGGGCGGCCCGGAGAAGTCGTTCAACATCGCCAAGCCGCTCTTCGAACTGATGGGCAAGAACATCTCGCTCATCGGCAACAACGGCGCCGGTCAGACCTGCAAGGTGGCGAATCAGATCATCGTCGCGCTAAACATCGAAGCGGTTGCGGAAGCATTGCTTTTCGCGTCGCGCTCGGGCGCCGACCCGGAACGCGTGCGCAAGGCGCTGATGGGCGGATTTGCGTCGTCGCGCATTCTCGAAGTGCACGGCGAGCGCATGACGAAGCGCACATTCAATCCCGGCTTCAGGATCGAACTGCATCAGAAGGACCTGAATCTCGCGCTCGACGGCGCGCGCAAGATGGGCCTCGCGCTGCCTCACACCGCAAGCGCGCAGCAGTTGTTCAGCGTGTGCGCGGCCAATGGCGGCAAAGCGTGGGATCACTCGGCGCTCGTGCGCGCGCTCGAGATCATGTCGAACTTTCAGGTGGCGGAAGAACCGCAGCAAGCGAAGGCCGCTGCATAAGCTCGCACCTGAACCGTGGGGCGTCCCGCGTATGGGCACGCGGGACAAATGCCGCTCTGGGCTGAGGGCGGCAAGTGGGGTCCGAGAGCGGCATCCGGCGGCGCGCCGGGTTAGCCTTGGTCGGTCAGACGGTTTGCCGTCGGGTGTCCGCGTCGGATTGCGTTCAGTAGGTATCGAAGAGCCGTTGCAGCGCCGCTGCGTCTTTCACGCCGGCCGACAAAGCCAGCGTCAACAGCACGCGCGCCTTGTACGGATTGAGCGTTCCCGCGCTGACCGTGCCGAGCGCATCGTCGCTAGCTGCGCCGTTGCGCATCACATGTCCCGAACCGACGCGCGATGCACGCACCACCGCGACGCCCGCCTTCACCGCATCGCTCACGGCTTCCGTGATGCTCGCATGCATCGAACCGTTACCCGTCCCCGCGACGACGATTCCCTTCACGCCCGCCGCGACGAGCGCATCGACCGCAACACGAGAAGCGCCCGCATAACTCGCAATGATTTCGACCATGGGCCATTCATTCGTCACGGCGAATTCGCTCGCCGTCGTATGCGGCTTTGTCACCGTGCGCTGGAATTCCGCGCGGCCGTCCTGCACGAAACCGAGCACGCCGGTCTCGGGCGAGCGAAAGGCATCGACGGCATACGTGCTCGTCTTCGTCACATCGCGGGCGCTGTGGATCTGGTTATTGAACGCGACGAGCACGCCCTGCCCTGCGGCATGCTTCGAAGCGGCGACCGTGACCGCGTTGAGCAGATTGAGCGGGCCATCGGCGGATAGCGCGGTCGATGGCCGCATCGCGGCGGTCAGCACGACAGGCTTCGCGCTCTTCACGGTCAAGTGCAGCAGATACGCCGTTTCTTCGAGCGTGTCGGTGCCATGCGTGATGACGATGCCGTCGATGTCGTCCTGCGCGGCGAGCTGATTGATGCGCGCGGCGAGCCTCGTCCAGAGCGCAAGGCTCATGTCCTTGCTGTCGATGCTCGCGATCTGCTCGGCATGAATTCGCGCGACGGATGCGAGCGCAGGCACGGCGTCGAGCAGCTTGTCGACGCCTACGACGCCTGCCTTATAACCGGCCGTGGACGCAGCATCACCGGCCTGTCCGGCAATCGTGCCGCCCGTTGCAAGGACGGCGATGCGAGGGAGAGTCTGTGTGTTCATGCCGGCGATTGTAAATCAGCCGGCATGCCTGTTTCAGGCCGCTTCGCGCAGCTGCGCGGCGATCTGCGCTTCGTCGAGTTGCGGCGCGAACATTTCGATCAGCCGGTACGCATACGCGCGCAGGAACGCGCCCTTGCGCAAGCCCACGCGCGTCGTGCTCGCTTCGAACAAGTGTTGCGTATCGAGCGCGACGAGTTCTGTGTCGCGCTTCGCGTCATAGGCCATCGCCGCGACGATGCCGATGCCCATGCCCAGTTCCACATACGTCTTGATCACGTCCGCGTCGATGGCGGTGAGCACGATGTCGGGCATCGCGCCCGCGCTCGCGAACGCCTGGTCGACGTGTGAACGCCCCGTGAAATCCTGATCGTAGGTGACGATCGGATATTCGGCGATCTGATCCAGCGTAATGTCCTTGCGCCCGACGAGCGGATGATCTTTCGGCACGACCACGGTGTGGTGCCACGAATAGCAGGGAAACGTGACGATGTCGGGATAGCGGTCGAGTGCTTCAGTCGAGATGCCGATATCCGCCTCGCCGTTCACGATCATCTGCGCGATCTGTTGCGGACTGCCCTGCCGCAGCGCCAGATGAACTTTCGGGAACACTTCGGTGAACTGACGGATTACCTTCGGCAACGCATAGCGGGCCTGCGTATGCGTCGTGGCGACCACGAGATGCCCGTTGTCCTGATCCGCGAACTGGCGCGCCACGCGCCGCAGGTTCTCCGCATCGAGCAACATGCGTTCGATCAGCTGATGCACCTGCTTGCCCGGCTCGGTCAGGCCGGTGAGCCGCTTGCCGCGCCGAATGAAGATATCGACGCCCAGTTCGTCTTCGAGATCCTTGATCTGCTTGGACACGCCCGACTGCGACGTGTACAGCACGTTCGCTACTTCCGTCAGATTCATGTTCTGACGCACGGCCTCGCGCACGAAGCGCAGTTGCTGGAAGTTCATGGTTCGCCTCTCTTGTCTTGCTGCCGTTTTATGGATGTCTCATTGCGCCGGAAAGACGCGCAGCGCGCGCGGCACGGCGCGCACGCCATCACCGATATCGAGCTTCAGCGCGCGCCACGCTTCCCGATCCAGTTCTGCTTCGAGGACGCCGCCCGCGTCGCCTTCGAGTTCGACACGCACCGAGCCGCCGAGCGTTACCACGCGCCGCACGCCGACCACGATACCGTCGCGATGCGCGAGACCCGCGGCATCGTCGGCGCGGTACAGCGCGAGGTCGTGCGGCCGCACATAAGCGAGCGCGCGGCCGCTGAAATGCGCTTGCGCGGCGATGGCTTGCGCCGCGCCATCCGCGACGAAACCGCCCGCATCGACATGACCCTGAAGGCGGTTCGCCGCGCCGAGAAACTCATACACGAACGATGTCTGCGGATGATCGTACACATCCTGCGGGCTGCCGACCTGCTCCACCCGACCATGATTCATCACGACAATGCGATCCGCCACTTCGAGCGCCTCTTCCTGATCGTGCGTGACGAAGAGCGTCGAGATATGCAGATCGTCGTGCAGGCGGCGCAGCCAGCTTCGCAGTTCCTTGCGCACCTTCGCATCGAGCGCGCCGAACGGCTCGTCGAGCAACAGCACTTTCGGTTCGACAGCGAGTGCGCGCGCGAGCGCGATGCGTTGCCGCTGCCCGCCCGAGAGCTCCGAAGGAAACCGCTGCGCGAGCCAGTCCAGTTGGACGAGCTTCAGCAATTCGTGCACTTTCTCGCGGATCACCGCTTCCGACGGACGCTCGCGGCGCGGCTTCACGCGCAGACCGAACGCCACGTTCTCGAAGACCGTCATGTGCCGGAACAGCGCGTAATGCTGAAAGACGAAGCCCACTTGCCGGTCGCGCGCGCCCACTTGCGCGACGTCTTCGCCATTGAGCACGACTTGACCGGCATCGGCATATTCGAGGCCCGCGATCACGCGCAGCAGCGTGGTCTTGCCGCATCCGGACGGCCCGAGCAGCGCGACAAGTTCGCCCGCGGGAAAGTCGAGTGTGACGTTGTCGAGCGCGGTGAAGTCGCCGAAGCGCTTTTGTAGATTGCGAACGATGATGCTCATGATGTGTCCTTTGCCTTAGTTCTTCGCGCTTGCATCGGCGAGCGATTGCGACATGCGGCGTTCCGCGACGAGCTTGAGTCCGAGCGTCACGAGCGCAAGCAACGCGAGCAGCGAGGCGACGGCGAACGCGGCCGAGAAGTTGTATTCGTTATAGAGAATCTCGACGTGCAGCGGCATGGTGTCGGTCTGTCCGCGAATGTGGCCCGATACCACCGAAACCGCGCCGAATTCGCCCATTGCGCGTGCATTGCAGAGAATCACGCCATACAGCAGGCCCCACTTCACGTTCGGCAGCGTCACGCGGCGAAAAATCTGCCAGCCGGAAGCGCCCAGCACATGCGCGGCTTCTTCCTCGTCGTTGCCTTGCGCCTGCATCAGCGGAATCAGTTCTCGCGCGACGAACGGGAACGTCACGAAGATCGTCGCGAGCACGATGCCCGGCACCGCGAAGATGATCTGCACGTCGTGCGCCGCGAGCCACGGACCGAACCAGCCTTGCGCGCCGAACATCAGCACGTAGATCAGGCCTGAGATCACGGGCGAAACCGAGAACGGCAAGTCGATGAGCGTAGTCAGCAGCGCCTTGCCGCGAAAGTCGAACTTGGCGATCGCCCACGATGCCGCGAGGCCAAACACGACATTGAGCGGCACGGCGATCGCCGCCGTCGTTAACGTGAGTTTGATGGCGGACCACGCGTCCGGGTCTTTCAGCGACTCGAAGTAATAGTCGATGCCCTTCGCGAACGCTTGCGCGAACACCGCGACGAGCGGCACCACGAGAAAGAGCGCGAGGAACAGGAGCGCGATGCCCGTGAGCAGCCAGCGCACCGCGCGCGATTCGGTGACGGGATCGAGCGTGCGCGCATCGCGCGGCGCAGCGGTGTTCATCGCGATGGCCTTGGTGTCGGGCGTGCTCATGCGTGGCTCCCTTGCGCGGCCACAGCCTGCGCGGCGTGCGCAGGGATCGCGCCCGTGCGGCTCGTGCGCCGTTGCAGGAACCATTGCAGCGTATTGATGAGCAGCAGCATCAGGAACGACACGCACAGCATGACGACGGCGAGCGCGGTGGCGCCCGCATAGTCGTACTGTTCGAGCTTCGTGATGATGAGAAGCGACGTGATTTCCGACTTCATCGGGACGTTGCCCGCGATGAAAATCACCGAGCCGTATTCGCCGAGCGCGCGCGCGAACGCGAGCGCAAAGCCGGTCAAAAGCGCCGGAAAGAGCGACGGCAGCACGACGCGGCGAAATGTCAGCCAGCGCGTCGCGCCGAGGCACGCGGCGGCTTCTTCCTGCTCGCGCTCGAAGTCTTCGAGCACCGGCTGCACCGTGCGCACCACGAACGGCAAGCCGATGAACGTCAGCGCCACCAGCACGCCGAGCGGCGTGAACGCGACCTTGACGCCGAGCGGCGCGAGATACTGCCCGATCCAGCCGTTACCCGCATACACGGCCGCGAGCGAGATGCCCGCGACGGAGGTCGGCAGCGCGAACGGCAAATCGACGATGGCATCCACAATACGCTTCATCGGAAAGGTATAGCGCACGAGCACCCACGCGACGAGAAAGCCGAATACCGCGTTGAGGAGCGCCCCGCCGAGCGCCGCGCCGAAGGTCAGCCGATACGACGCCAGCACGCGCGGCGATGTCACCGCGCGCGCGAACTGCGCCCAATCGAGCGTCGCCGTCTTCGCGAACGTGGCGGCGAGCGGTATCAACACCACGAGGCTCAAATACGCCAGCGTGATGCCGAGCGTCAGGCCGAAGCCCGGTAGCGCGCTCGGCTTGCGCAAAGTGAAAGTCGTCATCCTTGCTTACGTCCTGTTCCAGTGCGCCGGGGAGCGCGTGTCATCGAATGCTTGTGTGACCGGCGGCGTCATGGCGCGCCGCTTCGGTTTTCTTACGTTTTGCGCTTACTGCGGCTCTTATTGCGGCTGATAGATCGAGTCGAACACGCCGCCATCTGCGAAATGCGTCTTCTGCGCCTTGGTCCAGCCGCCGAACGTGTCGTCGATGGTGTAGAGCTTGATCTTCGGAAACTGCTTCGTGAGGTCGGCCGGCACCTTGTCCGAGCGCGGACGATAGAAGTTGCGCGCGGCGATCTGCTGGCCTTCGTCGCTGTACAGATACTTCAGATACGCCTCGGCGAGCTTGCGCGTGCCGTGCTTGTCGACGACCTTGTCCACCACCGCGACGGGCGGCTCGGCCAGAATGCTCACCGAAGGCACCACGATCTCGAACTTGTCCGGACCGAACTCCTTCAGCGAAAGAAACGCCTCGTTCTCCCACGCGATCAGCACGTCGCCCTGGCCGCGCTGCACGAAGCTCGTCGTAGCGCCGCGCGCGCCGGAGTCGAGCACGCCCGCGTTCTTGTACAGCTTCGCGACGAAGTCCTTCGCGGTTTGCTCATTGCCGCCCGGCTTGTGCTGAGCGTAGGCCCAGGCCGCAAGATAGTTCCAGCGCGCCCCGCCCGACGTTTTCGGGTTCGGCGTGACGATTGAGACGCCCTGCTTCGTGAGATCGTCCCAGTCCTTGATGTGCTTCGGGTTGCCCTTGCGCACGAGGAACACGATCGTCGACGTGTAAGGCGAGGCGTTATCCGGCAGCCGCTTCTGCCAGTCCGGGGCCACCAGCCCTTTGCCCGCGAGCGCGTCGATGTCGTAGGCGAGCGCGAGCGTCACGACATCCGCCTGCAGGCCGTCGATTACCGCGCGCGCCTGTCCGCCCGAGCCGCCGTGCGACTGCTTGAACGTGACGGTCTTCCCCGTTTCGGCTTTCCACTTCTTGGCGAATGCCTGATTGAAGTCCTGATAGAGCTCGCGCGTGGGGTCGTACGACACATTCAGAAACGACGTCTGCGCGTGTGCTTGCGTGCTCGTGGCGACGATCGCGCCGATGCCCGCCGCCGTCAGCGCAAGCGCGGTCAGCGCTTTGCGTGCTCTGGTCCCCAATCCCGCTTTGATGCTTTGCATTCCCCGTTCTCCTTCTTATCCAATTGACGGAATCAGTCTATCGGCGGGTCTATATGAACAGAAATAATCGTTTTTCAGTCTTTTATATCCAAAGCTGCTAAAGACGGCGGTCGATGCTCTCATGCGGCCGGACGTTGGCGCGTGTTGCGGTTTCGAGCTGAACTTAAAGTAATGCTTGAAAAGCGCGAGATACTGTATAAAAATACAGTCATCTGTTGATCCATACAGTGCACGAGAGGCCCGAGCCAGTGACCAGAACCTCAAAACTTACCGCGCGTCAGCAGCAGGTCTTCGAACTGCTTCAGCGCGCAATCGAGCGCACCGGCTTCCCGCCGACCCGCGCGGAGATTGCCGCTGAGCTCGGCTTCAGCTCCGCGAATTCTGCGGAGGAGCATCTCCGGGCACTGGCGCGTAAGGGCGTCATCGAGCTGGCGGCGGGTTCGTCGCGCGGCATCCGGCTGATTGGCGACGCAGGCCGGTCCGAAGACGTTCCGCACCAGTTCACGTTGCCGCACGCAAGCATCATGCAGCTCTCGTTGCCGCTCGTGGGCCGTGTGGCGGCGGGCAGTCCCATCCTGGCGCAGGAGCATATCTCGCAGCACTACGCGTGCGATCCCGCGCTCTTCTCCAGCAAGCCCGACTATCTGCTGAAAGTGCGCGGCTTGTCGATGCGCGACGCCGGCATTCTGGACGGTGACCTGCTCGCCGTTCAGAAACGCACCGAGGCGAAGGACGGACAAATCGTCGTTGCGCGACTCGGCGACGACGTCACGGTCAAGCGTTGGAAGCGTCGTCCCGACGGCGTTGAGCTCATCGCGGAGAACCCGGACTACGAGAATATTTTCGTGCGGTCCGGTAGCGGAGACTTCGCGCTGGAAGGCATTGCAGTGGGCCTGATCCGCTCGGGCGAATTCTAGTCAGCGGCGGCAGCGCGCGTTCAAGCGTCGCTGTGCGTCTCTTCACGCCACGCAAGACGCGGCGCGTTTCGAGTACATCTAGCACGGACGGCAGCCGCTCGCGGCATGCCGCGGTGCGTCCTATCGTCTGGAGAGTCATGATGGAACGTTTTGCCCGTTTGCTGCCCTTTCGCCAGTTCGGCCGTCTGCGTCATCTGCGTGCGTTGATTCCTTGCGGCGGCGCGGCGCCTTTGCGGGCCGAGACTGCGCCGGATCTCTTCGACTCCATGCCCGCGCTGCCGTCTCGCCAGCCTGCCTTCGCGCGCGTATCGTTGACGCAGACGGTCCACGCGGAGCCGCCGCGCAGTACTCCTGTGCGCGTGTATCGGAGCGAGTCGCGGCTGATTATGGTCGGCAAGATCAGCGAAGTGTCGCGCATGATCGACCGCTGCATCGACGAAGAGCGCGCCGGTCTCACGGGCGGAACGGTGGCGTGAACTGGCTGTGGGTCGGGGTTGCGGCCGAGGAATCTATCGGGCGTCGGCGCGGTCAATCCTGCACTGACCTCCGCTAAGGCTTGGCCGTCTCATGTCCCGCACCGCCCGTTTCGTTGTCGCCACGCTCGCCGCCGTATTGCTTGCCGCGGCGCTCGGCTTCGTCTACGCGTCGCCGTATATCGTGCTGGACCGCGTCAAGCGCGCCGCCGACGCGCGAGACGCCCAAACGGTCAACGAATACGTCGATTTTCCCGCGTTGCGCGCCAGTTTGAAGGATCAGATCGCCGCGCTGCTCACGCGGCGCATCGATGTGCAGAAGAGCGGCAACCCGCTCGCAATCATCGGCGCGATGATCGGCGCGGCGCTGGTCGGCCCGCTCGTCGATTCGTATGCGACGCCGGACGGAGTCGCCGCCATCCTGAACGGCATACCGCCGCGCGGCAATCCCGGCGAACGTCCGCCCGCGGCCGGCCAAGCCGATGCGACCGCGTCCGCGCCGGCGAGCGCGTCCGCGAGCTCGTCTAATTCGGCTCCGCAACCGCCGCAGACGACGGCCGGCTATCGCGGCATCAACACGTTCGTCGTGACGTACCAGCACGGCGCAGGCGATGCCCGTTATTCCGCCATATTTCACCGCAGCGGTCTGGTGTCGTGGAAGCTCGTCGCCGTCGACCTCAACGGCTGACGCGCCGCTCGTCAGCCATTCACGCTCAGGCGCCCGCTTCGGCCTTCGCGGGCTTCGCGGCATACGCAGCGGCATCTTCCGCTTCCGCCGATTCGCCTGCCTGACAGACGGCAACCAGAATGCTGCACGACACGCGGTCGAGCAAAGGCGTGTTCCCCGCGCCCATCCACCAACGAGCGAGCCCGCTGCGGCAGCGGTGCCCGACCACGACGAGATCGACCTTGAGGCTGTCGGCCAGCGCTGCTATTTCGTCGATCGGATGACCGAACGCGAAGTGCCCCTGCGCCGACAGGCCACGTTCGCGCAGCCACTCGACACCTTCCTGCAAGATATCGCGCGCCGCGTCTTCGAAGCGCCCGCAGGCCATATCCGTCAGCAATCCGGCGCTCTGCGCGATGCTCGACCGCATGTCGACCACTGCGAGCACGTGCGTTTCCGCGTTGAGGTCGAGCGCGAGATTCGCGCCCTGGCGCAGCGCCTTGCGGCCTTCTCTGGAACCGTCGTAGCACAGCAGAATCTTTCTGTAGCTTGTCATGATGCCTCCCTGCCGCATCGCAGATTGACTGCGGCGTAACTTCATGATCCTGTGCCGCGCCAGACGTGGCAACGATGGAAAACGCTAACTTCACGCAATAGCGCGCCGAACGCGCACCGCCCTTCGGCTCATGACTAGCGGGCCGCGTGCCAGACTGCGTCAAAGCCCGTCGCATAAGGCTTGGCGGCTTTCCGTATGCTCGAACGACTCGCCCGCCGCACCGCTTCTGCCCGCGCAAGCGCCGCGCCGGTGCATTCCATTACACTAGCTCGCTGAACTTTCCCCCGCAGGAAACGCATGACACAGCGCACCACGCGCGAGCACGCCCCCGAATCGGCCGTCGCGCCCGCCATCGAATTCAGCGAAGTCATAAAAAGCTACGGCGCGAAGAACGTCGTCGACGGCCTCTCGTTCGACGTGCGCCCCGGCGAATGCTTCGGCCTGCTCGGACCCAACGGCGCGGGCAAAACGACGACGCTCCGGATGCTGCTCGGCATGACGTCGCCCGACCATGGAACCATTCGGCTCGTCGGCGAACCGGTGCCGTCGCGCGCGCGTTTTGCCCGCGAACGCGTCGGCGTCGTGCCGCAGTTCGACAACCTCGATCCCGACTTCAGCGTACGCGAGAACCTCGTCGTCTTCGGCCGCTACTTCGGTATCGCCGGCGCGCGCATGGACGCGCTCGTGCCGTCGCTGCTTGAATTCGCGCGGCTCGAGAATAAGGCGGATGCGCGCGTCGGCGAATTGTCCGGCGGCATGAAGCGGCGGCTGACCTTGGCGCGCGCCCTCGTCAACGATCCCGACGTGCTGATCATGGACGAACCGACGACCGGTCTCGATCCTCAGGTGCGTCATCTCATATGGGAACGTCTGCGCTCCCTGCTTGCGCGCGGCAAGACCATGCTGCTCACGACGCATTTCATGGAAGAAGCCGAGCGCCTGTGCGACCGCGTCTGCGTCATCGAGGAAGGCCGGAAGATTGCCGAAGGCCGTCCGCGCGACCTGATCGCGTCGGTGATCGGCTCGGACGTGATCGAGATCTACGGCCCCGACCCGCAGGCGCTGGCCGCCGAACTGCAACCCCTCGTCGAGCGCATGGAAGTGAGCGGCGAGACGCTTTTTTGCTACGTCGATGATCCGCAAGCCGTGCACGCGCGCGTCAAGGGGCGCGAGGGCGTGCGCTATCTGCATCGTCCGGCGAATCTGGAAGATGTTTTCTTGCGCCTGACCGGGCGGGAAATGGTGGACTAATCGCGATGGAAACCTTCGATCAACCGCGCGTCGCACGCAAAAAACCTGGCGAGACGCAACCGCGCGACGCCGCGCCGTTCACGAATGCGCTACCCGCGAACGCAACGCACTGGATGTCCGTCTGGCGGCGCAATTACCTCGTCTGGAAGAAACTCGCGGTCGCCTCGATGATCGGCAACCTCGCCGACCCGATGATCTATTTGTTCGGCCTCGGACTCGGTCTCGGGCTGATGGTCGGCCACGTCGAGGGCGTGTCGTATATCACGTTTCTCGCCGCGGGCACGGTGGCCTCCAGCGTGATGATGTCCGCGAGCTTCGAAGCGATGTACTCCGGCTTCTCGCGCATGCATGTGCAGCGCACGTGGGAAGCGATCATGCACACGCCGCTCACGCTCGGCGATATCGTGCTCGGCGAAGTGGTCTGGGCCGCGAGCAAGTCGGTGCTCTCGGGCGTCGCAATCATGCTGGTCGCGGGCGCGCTCGGCTACGCGAGTTTTCCGTCGATGCTGCTCGCGCTGCCGGTTATCGTCCTCACCGGGCTGGCGTTCGCGAGCACCGCGATGATCGTCACGGCAATCGCGCCGAGTTACGACTTCTTCATGTTCTATCAGACGCTCGCGCTCACGCCGATGCTGCTGCTCTCCGGCGTCTTCTTTCCGGTCGCGCAGTTACCCGCGCTTGCGCAGCATGTGACGCAGGCGCTGCCGCTCGTGCACGCCGTCGAACTGATCCGCCCCGCGATGCTCGGCCGCCCGCTCGACGGTTTCGCGCTGCACGCGGGCGTGCTGGCCGCTTATGCCGTGCTGCCGTTCTTCATCTGCGCGTGGCTTTTCCGCCGTCGCATGATGAAATGAAAAACGGCGATGGACCGTCGCGGTTCATCGCCGTCTAACCGAACGCTCAGCGCGTCACTTCGCCGGAAACTCCTTATGGCCGCCGAAGCCGAAGCGCATCGCGGACAGCATGCGCTCGGGGAACAGATCCGCGTCGCGGGAGCGGAAGCGCGTGTACAGCGCCGCCGAGAGCACCTGCGCGGGCACGGCTTCCTCGATGGCCGCCTCGATCGTCCAGCGCCCTTCGCCGCTGTCCGCCACGATGGTCGAGAAGTGTTCGAGCCCGCCGTCGCTCGCGAGCGCGCCCGCCGTCAGGTCCAGCAGCCACGACGACACCACGCTGCCGCGCCGCCACACTTCCGCGATATCCGCGAGGTCGAGCGAATAACGCTCATTCTCGGGAAGGTCCGTCGATTCCTTGTGCTTCAGAATGTGGAAGCCTTCCGCGTACGCCTGCATCAGCCCGTATTCGATGCCGTTGTGCACCATCTTCACGAAGTGCCCCGATCCGACCGGCCCGCAATACATATAGCCGTTCTCGACGCGCGGATCGCGTCCTTCGCGGCCGGGCGTCGCGGGGATGTCGCCGCGTCCCGGCGCGAGCGTCGCAAAGATCGGATCGAGCCGGCGCACGACGGCCTCGTCGCCGCCGATCATCATGCAGTAGCCGCGGTCCAGGCCCCAGATGCCGCCCGACGTGCCGACATCGACGTAATGCACGCCCAGCACCCTGAACTGCGCGGCGCGGCGAATGTCGTCTTTGTAAAAGCTGTTGCCGCCGTCGATCACCACATCGTCCGCTTGCAGGATCTTGTGCAGGTCCGAAAGCGTGTCTTCGGTGATCTTGCCGGCAGGCAGCATCAGCCAGATGACGCGCGGCGCGGCGAGCTTCGCAACAAGATCGCCCAGGTCCTTCGCGCCGGTCGCGCCCTCGCTCGCGAGCGCGTCGGTGGCCTGCGGATTGTGGTCGTATACGACGCATTCGTGTCCGTCGCGCATCAGGCGGCGGCCGATGTTGCCGCCCATGCGCCCTAGCCCTACGATGCCGATCTGCATGTCGATCACTCCCCGGCCGATTTGACGCGCTCGATCTGCTTCTTCGCCGCTTCGTAGACGCCTTCGAGCGTGAAGCCGAACTTCGTCTTCAGCGCCTTCAGCGGCGCGGACGCGCCGAACGTGTGCATCACGATGGTCGCGCCGAAGCGTCCCACGTAGCGGTCCCAGCCGAGCGTCGCTGCCTGTTCGACGGCCACGCGCGCATGCACGTCGGGCGGCAGCACCGAGTCCTTGTACGCGTCGTCCTGCTTCTCGAAGATGTCCCACGACGGCATGGACACGACGCGCGCCGCGATTCCCTCGCTCGTGAGCTTTTCCCATGCCTCGACGCAGAGCGACACTTCGCTGCCGGTCGCGAGCAGCAGCACTTCCGGCTTCTTGCCGCCCCCGGCATCGGCGAGCACGTAGGCTCCGCGCCGCACGCCTTCGGCCGACCCGAACTTGGTGCGATCGAAAGTCGGCAGCGGCTGGCGCGTGACGACGATGCACGACGGCTCCTTCGGGAACGACAGCGCCACGCGCCACGCCTCGCTCACTTCGTTCGCATCGGCCGGGCGCAGCGTACAGAGTCCCGGCACGCCGCGCAGCGAAGCCAGTTGCTCGATCGGCTGATGCGTCGGGCCGTCCTCGCCGACGCCGATCGAATCGTGCGTGAACACGTAGATGACCGGCACTTCCATGATCGCGGAGAGCCGGATCGGCGGCTTCATGTAGTCGCTGAAAATCAGGAACGTGGACGCGAACGGCCGCATGTTCGAGAGCGCGAGCCCGTTGGCAACCGAGCCCATGCCGTGCTCGCGAATGCCGAAGTGCAGATTGCGCCCGGCGTAGTTGTCGTGCTCGAAGCTGCCCGCGCCTTCGAACTTGAGATTCGTCTTGGTCGATGGCGCGAGGTCCGCCGCGCCGCCGATCATCCACGGAATGCGCTTCGCGATGGCGTTGAGCACCTTGCCCGACGATTCGCGCGTCGCCATGCCCTTCGCGTCCGCCTCGAACGTCGGAATGTCCGCGTCCCAGTCATCGGGCAGCTTCGATTCGAGCATCTGCCAGAGCTGTTTCGCCAGATCGGGGTTCTGCTTCTCGTAATCGTCGAAGCGCTGCTTCCACTCGGCATGCGCCGCCTTGCCGCGCGCGCCCATGCCTTCGGCGAAGTGCTGCATGACGCCGTCGGGCACGAGGAACTGCGCGTCTTCCGGCCAGCCGTAGAACTTCTTCGCGAGCTTGATTTCCTCGTCGCCGAGCGCCTCGCCGTGCGCCGCGGCCGTGTCCTGCTTGTTCGGCGCGCCCCAGCCGATGATGCTCTTCACGACGATCAGCGTCGGCTTGTCGGTCGTCGCCTTCGCTTCCTTGAGCGCGGCTTCGAAGGCGTTGGCGTCGTTGGCGTCGTCGACGTGCAGCGTGTTCCAGTTGTAGCCGCGAAAGCGCGATTCGACGTCGTCGCTGTACGCGAGGTCGGTGTGGCCTTCGATCGTCACGCGGTTGCTGTCGTAGATCCAGATGAGATTCGAGAGCTTGAGGTGCCCGGCGATCGATGCGGCTTCATGCGAGATGCCTTCCATCATGTCGCCGTCGCCGCAGAGCGCGTAGACGCGGTAGTCGAAGAGCGGCGCGCCCGACTTGTTGAAGTGCGCTTCCTTCCAGCGCGCGGCCATCGCCATGCCGACGCTGTTGCCGAGCCCCTGACCGAGCGGGCCGGTCGTCGTCTCCACGCCGGTGGTCATACGAAATTCCGGGTGGCCGGGCGTCTTGCTGTCCAGCTGGCGGAACTGCTTGATATCGTCGAGCGACACGGCCGGGTTGCCGGTCGGCTTGCCGCTTTCGTCCACTTCCTTGACGCCCGCGAGGTGCAGCAGCGAATACAGCAGCATAGACGCGTGCCCGACCGACAGCACGAAGCGGTCGCGGTTCGGCCAGAGCGGCGCGTCGGGGTCGTAGCGCAGATGGTATTGCCAGAGATGGAAAGCAACGGGGGCAAGCGCCATCGGCGTGCCGGGGTGGCCGGAGTTGGCCTTCTGCACGGCGTCCATCGACAGCGTGCGGATCGTGTCGATCGTGAGGCGATCCAGATCTTGGGACTGCGGCGTTGCTTGAGACATGAGCGACGACTCCTTTCGCGAAGAGCGCGCTGAGGCACGACGGGCGCCTCAGCGGCAACCAGGACCATCGAGCAAACGCAGTGCCTTGCTAAAGGCACCGCGCCCGGGTGTGAGCGGCCGCGCAGCCGTTTCATGCTGGCGCGGCGGCTTTCGGCAGGACGCGAACGCGCGGTGTCGATGCGCGTTCGATGTTTCAGCCGGGCGACGCGATGCAACGAAGGCGCATCGCCCGGATAGTGCTTGCGGCTTTCAATCCGCGAAAGTGCAGGAACGTCAATGCTGACACATTCGCGGCGCGGCGGCCCGAATCGTGTCATGAGTCATAACACGACTCAGGGCGCGGGATTCGGCTGGCGCTCGTGCAGCGCCTCGATCTCGGCGAGAATCTCATCGGACAGTTCGATGTCCACGCTCGCGATATTCTCCTTCAACTGCGCCATCGACGTCGCGCCGATGAGCGTGCTTGTCGTGAACGGCCGCGTGTTGACGAACGCGAGCGCGAGCTGCGTCGGGCTCAGGCCGTGGCGCTTGGCCAGTTCGACGTAAGACGACGTCGCGGCGACCGCTTGCGGCTTGCTGTAACGCTGGAACCGCTCGAAGAGCGTGATGCGCGCGCCCGCCGGACGCGCCCCGCCCTCGTACTTGCCCGAGAGCCAGCCGAACGCGAGCGGCGAATACGCGAGCAGACCGATGCCTTCCTTGTGCGTGAATTCGGACAAGCCCAGTTCGTAGGTACGATTCACGAGACTGTACGGATTCTGAATGCTGACGATGCGCGGCAGCCCCGCCTTCTCCGCTGCGCGCAGGAATTGCGACACGCCCCACGGCGTTTCGTTCGACACGCCGACATAGCGAATCTTTCCTGCCTTGACGAGATCGCCGAGCGCGGCGAGCGTTTCCTCGATCGGCACCGTGTACTCGTCGTCGATGTACGGATACGCCGAGCGGCCGAAGGTCATCGTGCTGCGGTCCGGCCAGTGCAGCTGGTACAGGTCGACGTAATCCGTTTGCAGGCGCTCGAGGCTGCTGTCGATCGCCTCGTTGATGTTCTTGCGGTCGAACTGGTTGCCCGCGCCGCGAATGTGACGCGGATTGTGCGGCTGGCGCGCGGGCCCGGCGATCTTGGTCGCGAGCACGATATCGCCGCGCTTGCCCGCGTTCTTCGCGAGCCACGTGCCGATGTATTCCTCAGTGCGGCCCTGCGTTTCGGGGCGCGGCGGGACCGGGTACATTTCGGCGGCGTCGATCAGGTTCACGCCTTGCGCAAGCGCATAGTCGATTTGCTCGTGCGCCTCGCTCTCGGTGTTCTGCTCGCCCCAGGTCATGGTGCCGAGCCCGATGAGGCTCACGTCGACGCCCGAATCGCCCAGTTTCCGATACTTCATCGCTTCGTTCCTTTTTGTTGACGCCTGGTGGCGCGGTTCCACGGCGGCATTGCCGACAAGCGCAGAAGCTACCATAGGCGCGCGAGGTCTGCTCCGCCGATAGAATGCATGGCTTAGCCATGCAGCGGGACCGGTTCCCGAGCTTGCAGTTCGCTTGTTATGGCTTACTGAAAACGTCTTTCAACGACAAACCACGCAGCCGATGTCATCCTCCACGACGCCCAGCCAGTCCGACGAAACGAAGCACGGTTCGTCGCTGATCGTTTCCCTCGTCGCCGCGACTTTCTTCATGGAGAACCTGGACGGCACGATCATCGCGACCGCCATGCCGCAGATGGCGCACTCGTTCGGCGTGCATCCGGCCGACATGAGCCTCGGCATCACCGCGTATCTTCTGACGCTCGCCGTCTTCATTCCGATCAGCGGCTGGGCAGCGGACCGCTTCGGGCTGCGGACCGTCTTCGGCAGCGCGATCGCGGTGTTCACGGCGGCCTCCGTGCTGTGCGGCGCGACGTCCACGTTGCCGGCGTTCGCCGCGGCGCGCGTGCTGCAAGGCATCGGCGGCGCGATGATGGTGCCTGTCGGTCGCCTGGCCGTGCTGCGCGCCACGCCGAAGGACGGACTGATGCGCGCGATTGCCATCATCACCTGGCCGGGACTCGTCGCGCCGGTGATCGGACCGCCGCTCGGCGGCTTCATCACGACGTATTCGTCCTGGCGCTGGATCTTTTATCTGAACGTGCCGCTCGGTCTGATCGGCTTGCTGCTTACGCTGCGGCATATCGACAACGTGCGCGAAGACGCGAACCGCCGCTTCGATTTCGCAGGCTTCGTGCTGTGCGGCATCGCCTGCACGACGCTGCTCTACGCGATGGAGCTGATCGGGCGCAACGACGCGTCGTGGAGCATGATCGGCGCGCTCGTCGCTGTCGGCGTGGCGACGGGCATCGCGTCGTGGCGATATCTGATCCGGGCGACACAGCCGGTGGTCGATTTGTCGGCGCTGAAAGTGCACACCTTTGCCGTGGCGATGGGCGGCGGGTCGCTCTTTCGAATCGCGATCAGCGCTGCGCCGTTCCTGTTGCCGCTGATGTTCCAGGTCGGCTTCGGCATGAACGCGTTCATGTCGGGACTGCTCACGCTCTCCGTCTTCGCCGGCAATCTGGCGATGAAACTCGTCACCACGCCCGTGATGCGGCGCTTCGGCTTCAGGCCCGTGCTGGTGGTCAACGGGCTCATCGCCGCGCTCTCGCTTGCGGCGATGAGCCTGCTCGCGCCTTCTACGCCCACGCTCGTCATCGTCGTCGTGCTGTTCGTGAGCGGCCTGTCGCGTTCGCTGCAATTCACCGCGCTCAATACGCTCAGTTTCGCCGACGTGCCGAAGACGCAGATGAGCGGCGCCTCCGCGCTATCCAGCACGCTGTTTCAGATGTCGATGGGCGTGGGCGTCGCGGCCGGCGCGATCGCGCTGCGTATCGGCGAGTGGTTGCACGGGCATGACGCGCATTCCATCGGTCCGGACGATTTCGGCGTGGCGTTCCTGATCGTGGCGTTGATCGGGGCGCTGGGCGTAATCGATCTGTGGCGTCTGCCGAAAGACGCAGGGGCGCTGGTTTCCGGGCATGTGAAAGGCAAGGCCGCCGAGCGTTGAGGCTTTGCTGCGGTTGAGACGTTTGCACCGTTCGGGATGTCGACACGCTCGCACAAGCTCGAAAGCGAGTGCTCAAGCAGTTCGGCGACTGAGAACAAACGCGAGGCAGCCGCTAAAGGTTTGCGCCCTTGCGCCGTAAACCCGCGTATGAATCTGCAAAGTCTCGAATCCCTCGCCGCGCTGAGCGAAGCCGTCGCCGTGATCCGCCATGCACGCGGGCTGAAGAATCCGGACGACCTGCCGACCGGCACGCCCGAATGGCAAGCCGCCAGCGACGCCTTCGCGGACGACTTCCTGCGCGCACTCGACGGCGAGCCGACCGTGCGCGCGTGGTGGACCAACTAGGCTTCGCAGCGCGCCTAGCGTCTGAGCGAATCCAGCCACCCGAGCGCAATCGCCATATTCACGATCACGCCGGCCGTCGCCGCCAGCGCCGCGATCATCGTCCAGAACGCCGACCGGCGCGATGCCTCCGCGGATTCGCGAGCGAGATGCGCAGCGTCGTTGGCCGACGACACCGACGCGAACATTGCCCGGAACTGCTCGTCCTGACGCGCGGTGTCCTTCGCGTGCAGCCATGCCCGCTTGTGCGCCGCTTCGGGGTCGGCGGACGGCGCCGCGTCGAGTTGCGCGCGTATCGACGCTTCGCCGGCCGCTTCGTAACTGCGAAACCGCGCCTCGCGCGCTTCGTCCACGTCTTCTTTTCGTTGCTCGGCCATACCCGCTCGCGCGCCGCTGACCAGGCGGCTACCGATCGTTCGACATCGCCTTCAGGCGATCGTTGCCGGCATCGCGCGCAGCGTCGGCCGTGGCGAAGTTGTCTTCGGACACCAACGCGCGCTTGACCTCGCCCGCCGCGAAATCGACGAGCGTAATGACCCACACGAACCCGCCGCCCTGTTCCGCCGTCTGCACGAATGCACGCAGCTTGCCTTCATTCGACGATGCCATCTGATCCTCCACGTTCGTCCGGGTACTTCCGACAAGGCGCGGCGCTCACGCCTCGAAGTCCAGTCCGCCGAGCAGCACCGACGGCTCCGCCTGCGAGCGCGTCGGCACATCCACTTCGCGGGCGTCCTGCCATGCGCGCAGCTTGTCGCCGAGCGCGTCGAGATAACGCTGCAAACGTGCTTCGCCGCCGGGATGCAGCAATCGCTCGATTTCTTCGTCGTCCCACGTCAGGAAGACGTTCATATCGAACGGATAACGCCGCGAGCGCGCGCCATCATCCGACGGCGGCGCGCTCACGCGCAGCCGCGCCGGTTCGCGCGGATTGCCGCCGGGTACGACTTCGACGCGCAACTTCTGATCGACCACGCGGGCCACGCCTTCGGCGATGCGCGGCATGATTTCAGTTTCGAACCTGTGCGCCTGTTCGCGATTCAACGCCTACCTCTTGGATCTGACTCAGACGGGCGGCAGGTCTTCGAGCGATTTCTCGATCTGCCCTTCCTGCACGCGCGCCTCGATGCCCACGTGGCCGTTCGAGTACGGCAACGCGGTGACTTTGGGCCCGAGAAACGTTCGCCCGCCGAGCGTGAACAGCGTGCGCACTTCCTTGCCGCTTTTGATGGCGTCCACGACTTGATGGACGTCCACGATGGTGGTCGGCGCCGTCCAGTCGTTCGTGGCGGAATCGAAGCTGCCCCAGCGCACATTGGTCACGCGGTCGTTGACCCAACGCACGCCGTCGATCGCCAAAGTAGCCATAGCTGTCTCCGTGGTCGTTCGTTCGGGGTGGTGGTTCGTTGATGCTAGCACGGTGCGGGGCGAGGCGCGTGTGCTGCGTGATGGCCATGGACGAGCCTGGACCACGGGGCAAATGCGGCGTGGCATTACACTCGGCCGCTGATTGCAATTCAACGGAACACCGACCCGGCGTTGCGCCGAAAGTTGTGTTTTTCGCTAGAACTGCTTTGAGTCGAATCCGGAAACGTCGAAGTCCAATGTTCGATTACCTTGTTGAAAGAAAGTCGCTTCGAAACGCACGCGCTTCGACTTCAACATCGACGAGTAAAACTTCTCGAACGGTTCGATAAATAGAAGCGTCGAAGCATTGTCGGACGGCTCCGTTGCGGTAAAGGACTGACCGTTTGCATCGTCGAAACGGACAGTGACAGTGCAGGAACGGATCGGACAGAGAAACTGTCCCCGTTGGATTTGCAGTAATACGTCTTTTCCGTGTCGCACGTGTTTTCGCAAAGTCAGGATCGCGTGTTGCGATCCGGCGTACGGAAAATCGAATGAGAATTCGTTGGCGCTCATCACTGACGCGAACTTATTCGTGCCGTTTTGCATCGAGTCTTGCTGCTGCTCGTAATGCCAGTTGGGCTGCGACGCTGGAGAGGGGGCGCTGCTGGTCGGCGTCGTTTCCGCTTGCGTGGGGGGCGCAGCGCCACTTGCCGATGACGGCGCGGCAGGCGTCGTTTTCGAGGGGGTGCTGGCAAGCCGAGGGAGAATACCGCCAATAACAAATAGCGCAATCAATGCAAGCAAGATTTTCGCGAACAATGAACTGCGCTTTACCGGATTTTGTATGCCACACTTCGGGCACACCTTAGCCTGTTCACTTACTTCGGTACCGCATTCCCGGCATTTCTTGAGTGCCATCGTGTATCTCCTTTCCTGTTTCAATGTAGCTGGATGAAAGTGCAACGCAGCCAATACTGATCAAAGATAGGTCAATTCAAATAACGAGGGATGGACGAATGAGCGCGGCAGGCAATTATTCGAATTGGAGAAACCATTGAGCGGTGAAAGTCGCTCTACGAATGGGACGTGGAATTACAGTCATCGATCGATGACTTCAAAGTTTTGCGCAAGCCTTTAGCGTTGTTCGCCAAAAGCGTTGCGACGATAATTGACGCGCCTGCCTATTCCGCGAACGAAGCAGAGCACTGCGCACGCCACAGCACACCGATCAAACCATATGAAAGGGCAGCAAAGCGCCGCGACGTCAATTCGCACTAACCGACCTCCGTCTCCTGCAAAGACGCACAGAGAACGGACAAACGGAGCCGGAAAGCAAAAAGCCCAGTCGCGATGACCGGGCTTTTCGTATCAATTCTTTGGGGTGGCTGATGGGACTCGAACCCACGACGACAGGAATCACAATCCTGGACTCTACCAACTGAGCTACAGCCACCGCTGACAACTGATTTGTTACTTCTCGGATTAGCAAGATTGCCTGCCAATCGAGAAGCGAGATTATACGAACAAAGTATTTGCTTGCCTAGCCCTGATGAGCATTCTTTTTCGATCAACGCGTGCCGTTATGATTCGACCGCTTCCGCCGCTTCACGCAAGTAGGTGCGCGCCTCGTCGAAGATGCTCAGGTCGCCCTTCGCAAGCCGGCGGCTGTCCGACAGCGTGCGCCGCCATCCGCGCGCGCCTGCGACGCCGCGATAGAGACCCAGCGCATGGCGCGTCACCGCGCCGAGATACGTGCCGCGCGCGAGTTCGGCGCGCGCGTAGTCGATCAACTGAGCTTCGATCTCTTCGCGCGCCGGCACCGGCGTCGTCGCGCCGTAGAACCGCGCATCGACGCCCGCGAGCACATAAGGATTGTGATATGCCTCGCGCCCGAGCATGACGCCATCGACATGCTTCAGGTGCTCCTCCACTTCGTCGAGCGTCGTGATGCCGCCGTTGATCGAGATCTCGAGATGCGGGAAGTCGCGCTTCAACCGGTACGCGTAGTCATACTTGAGCGGCGGAATCTCGCGGTTCTCCTTCGGGCTCAGGCCCTTCAGGATCGCATTGCGCGCATGGACGATGAACACTTCGCAGCCCGCCTGCGCCACCGTGCCGACGAAATCGCGCACGAACGCGTAGTCCTCGACCGCGTCGACGCCGATGCGATGCTTGACCGTCACCGGAACCGACACCGCATCGCGCATGGCCTTCACGCAGTCCGCGACGAGCTCGGGCTCCTTCATCAGGCATGCGCCGAACGCACCTCGCTGCACGCGCTCCGACGGGCAGCCGCAGTTCAGGTTGATCTCGTCGTAGCCCCACTGTTCGCCGAGTTTCGCGCTCTTCGCGAGATCGGCCGGTTCGCTGCCGCCCAGTTGCAGCGCGACAGGCGCCTCGGCCGGCGTGAACGCGAGATGACGCGCGACATCGCCGTAGAGCAGCGCGCCCGTCGTGACCATTTCGGTGTAAAGCCACGCGTGATGCGACACCATCCGATGCAGCGAGCGGCAATGGCGGTCGGTCCAGTCCATCATGGGAGCGACGGACACGCGGCGGGGGCTGGTTTTCGAAGCGGCGGACATGGCAGACGTCTGTTTCAGCTAATCCGCGATTTTACCGCAGTGCGCAAAGGGCGGTTCTCGGGGCGCATCCCGAATCTTTCCCCGCGCCGGCTGTCACACCGAACATGCGACGCCCGCGTGCGTCGAGCCTCGCGGAGACTGACATGAAAACGATATCGATCGCGGCCGCTGCGCTGCTGTGCGCGGCGTTCGCCGCAGAGGCGCAAACCGCGCGACCGGACGAAGGCGCGTCCATGGTCAAGCCGCCCAGCGCGCCGGGCTCGCCGGCAACGAGCGCCGCGCGCCCCGACAATCCCGACAACATGCCGGTCAAGCGCCCCGCCCCGCCGCCCAACAGCGACCGCATGCTGCATCACAGTCCCGCGAGCGACGCCATCGCGAAGTAGGCATCGGCTCCGGCTGGCGGGCGCGCGCCCCTATAATGGCGCTCGTCCCGATTTTCGCGCGAACCGCGTTCTCGCCCGCCAGCGGTCCAGCCAATGCAAAAACTCATTCTGCCGTTCGTCTCCGGTTTTCTCGCCGCCCTCTTTTTTCGCGAATCGACGCTCGCGCTGCTGCACGCAGCCGGAATGATCGACGCCGCCGGCTTTTCGACCGCGCCGTTCCTGCCGCTCGGCATTCCGGAATTCATCGCCAATGCGTTGTGGAGCGCCGTGTTCGGCGTATTGATGGCGTGGCTGTTGCGCGTCGCGCCGGAACACCGCGCGCCGTGGATCGGCGCGCTCGTGTTCGGCGGCATCGTGCTGACGGCGGTCAGCGCGTTCGTGATCGATCCGGCGCGCGGCATCTGGCCGAGCGGCAACATGCTGCCGCGCCTCGCGCCGGGCTTCATTGCAAACGCTATCTGGGGCTGGGGCGCGCTGGTCTTCATGCGCGCTTTCATGGCAGGCAGCGAGACCGCCTGAAAGCAAGCACAAGCGCAAGCGGCCACGAGCGGCCGCCTCCATCAGTCCTTCAACGACCGCAGCGGATGCGTCGCCGGCGTCCAGGCGCTGTCGAACATGCGCTCGACATCATCGGGCCGCACGTCTTCAGCGCGCGCCACTTTCCATTGCGGCTGATTGTCCTTGTCGACGATGCGCGCCCGGATGCCTTCCAGCACGTCGCCCCGCTCGAAGACGGAGCGCGTGAGATCGAGGTCGCGGCGCAGCGTTTCGGCCATCGTCGAAAAGCGCGCGCGGTCAACCTGCTGAAGCGACACATCCACGGACAGCGGCGAACGCTCGCGCAATGCGGCCGCCGTGGCGCGCAACCATTCGTTACCGGATGCATCCGCGTCCCGCTCCAGCGAAGCGAGAATGGCCGCGCCGTTGCCGGCTGCAAAATGCTTGTCGATGAGCGTGCGCGCCTCGGCGAGCGCGCTCGTACCCGGGATCGGCGAGACCTTGTACTTCGTGGTCTCGTTTTCGACAAAGCGCACGATCGCGACGCCATCCAGAAAACGCTGATGACGCAGCGATTCGATCAGGCCGGGCAGCGCGCCGTCGTCGAGATACGCGTCGGCCATGCGGGCATAGAGCGCATCCGCCGGGCCGATGCTCGCGCCGGTGGCGGCGAGATAGCGGCCGATCGCGCCCGGCGCACGGGCGAGAAACCAGCTCACGCCGACATCCGGAAAGAGACCGATGCGCGTTTCCGGCATCGCCATCTTCGTGGATTGCGTGACGATGCGCAGTCCGCCCGTATGATGCGCGCCCTGCGAAATGCCCATTCCGCCGCCCATCACGACGCCGTTCACCACGGCGATATACGGCTTCGGGAACGTGAAAATGGCGTGGTTGAGCTTGTATTCTTCCGTGAAAAAGGCGTCGATCGATTCGCGGTCGCCCGCCTTCGCGGCTTCATAGAGAAAACGGATGTCGCCGCCGGCGCAAAACGCGCGCACGTGCGGGCTGTAGACGATTACGGCGCGAATCGCCTGATCGTGACGCCACGCGCGCAACGCCTCGCCAATGGCGTGCAGCATCGAGGGCGTCAGCGCGTTCAACGCTTTCGGGCGATCGAGCGCAATGAAGCCGATGCCGTTAGCGGTGTCAATACGAATGTCTTCGGTGGTCATCGTGTCGAGAAGTCGAAACGGTTCGTACGGTCACTTCATTCAGCAGGCGGCGAGCCACGCATCGAGCGACAACTCGACGAGTGCTCTCGCCGCGACGTCGGCGCTTGCCGCGCCGTTCAATTGTAGCGCGGTGATGCCATGCAGGTTCGCCCAGAAAGCCTGCGCGCAGGCAGCCGCAGCCGCGCCGGACGGCAGCTTTAGCCGCTTCGCTGCCTGCAGTTCGAGGAATGCGTCCGCTATCAGCGACAGCATGGCGGCGCTGTCCTCCGCCGCGTTTGCGCCGTTGCCGTTCGCATGGTCCATGAACATGAGGCGGTACGTTTCCGGCTCGTCGAGTCCGAACTGCACATAGGCGAGGCCCATCGCTCTCAGGCGCGCAGCGGCATCGGCGATGCTCGCGTGCGGCGCGAACGCCGCGCGCAGTTGCGCGTGACCTTCCTCGCGCAGCGCCCGCTCGATCTCGCCGCGATTCCGAAAATGCAGATACAGCGCGGCAGGCGAGTAATCGATCGCCTCCGCGAGCTTGCGCATCGAGAGCGACGCGAGCCCTTCCCTTTTGACAATGCCGCGCGAAACTTCGAGTATGCGCTCACGCAGCGCGTCGCGCTGCTGCTTCTTATGTCGTGACTGGCGCGCGCGCGCGTCGTCGACACTCATACGAGGCATGGTCGGCTCCGCCCGTTGTGATGCGCTTTCGAAGACGAGCCGCGAACCGTCGGACTCGCGGACCGGAGACAGTCAGACGATCATCGGACCGTCGTCGTCGCGGCGAGATCCGGATGCCGCGCGATAAAGCGGCTCCTCCGAGTCGCCGAGCACGACCGACGAAAACACGATGCAAAAGCCCAGAATCAGGACACCGACCGCCGCCCAGATGAGCCACAGCGCATTGGACTCGACGAGCGCGTGAAGAAAGGAATAAAACATAACGACCCCGCGCGATTTTTATAATGGCTGCTCAACGCTTGCAAAGACTTTTGAGCAAATGACATGCCGTGCGAATCGCATCGCAAGCGGCAGAATGACAGGATCTTACTCCGTTGCTGCGCCGCAGGAAAGCGTGTGCAGCCTCTTCAGGCGCGGCTAAACGGTTAGTCGGACGCTTGAAGCCCTTACGCGCGCTGTCGCTATTCGACGATCACGCGCCCCGGCGGAAAGTGGCCGCTTTTCAACAACACCGGCATGCCCTGAGTGACCTGCAAATGTTCGCGCGCCACCGCTTCGATGCGGGCGCGGCCTGCATCGAACGCATCGATCCAGCCTGCACTGTCGAAAGTCTTCGCGCCGAAGTGGTCTTCGAGCGCTTCGACGGAAATCGCGCATGGCACGCGTCGGCCATCGACGAGCGCGGCGAATTCGATCGTGAGATTGGAATCGCGATAATCGGGCGCGTCGGAAAGAAAACGAATGTTCATGAGACTCTCATGGATCGGGCGGCGGGCAGTGCTTGCATCCGCACGCGATGAGGTTGACGCAGGCGGTTCGGCACGCGACACGCGGCACCGCTTCGCTGGCGTGCGCGTGAATCGATTCGCGGTCTATGGTACTCGCGCTCTCGCCGCGGGGTCCAGCGGCGCCGCGCGCAGGCACCTTAGAGATCAAGCACGTCTTCGTCCACGTCGACGACGAGCAGCGAGCTCGCGAGCGGGTCGGCGTAGTTGAAGTCGAGCGAGCGCGTCATGTCGCGCACGCGCTCGCAGACGCGCTGCCGCGCTTCATCCGACAAAGGCGGATAGTCGCGCAGCACCCGCGCGTCGAAGCGGTAATGCACGCCCCAGCCGATATTGCCCGCATGATTCGCCACCCCGCCCGTGCGCCAGCTCACGAACAGCGCGGGCGCCACGTCGGCTCCGCCTCCGATCTCGATGATGTCCGCGCCGATCGGAAACAGATCGACGAGGCAGTTCGCGATATCGTAGAGCACCGCATGGCGAAGATGAATCGGGCGCATCACGTCGGTTGCAGCAGTCGGTCGATGTAATCGCGCGCCGCCTTCTCGACGCTCGCGAGCGCTTCGTCTTCAGTGGCGAAGCGCTGCTCGGGACCGAGATCGACGAGCGCCTCGAAGTGACGCGGTTCGTCCGGCCCGTTCTGGGCAAGACTCACGGACCCGACGTAGATCGCCGTGCCGGCGTCACCCGTCTTCGCGTCGTGCGCCGGAAGGAGCCGCGCCGATGCGCTGATGTAATAGCCTCGATACGGGCCCGTCACTCTGTCGACCATTCCAATTGCCTCCGTATGTGTTCCGGGATGTGTTCGGCCGCGCTTCATCATGCGTTCGACGGCAAATCCAACCGATGCCCCAGTAGCATAAGGCGCGCGGCCCGGGAAATAGTTCACGGCTCATGGTCCGTGATCGACGATGCGAGTTCGTCGATTCATGCACCGCAAGCATTGCGCCCGCACTGCTTTGGGACCGCGCGCCCGGCGTCATGTAAGCGGCCTATGGGACAATGCTCATCCCAAAATACGGCGGCTCCGAACACAACGAGGAAAAGATGAATCGAAACGATCGGCCGATGCGCCGACTCCCGGCGTGCGCAAGCACGATGCCGAAAGCATGGCGCGCGGCGAGCATTGGCGCGGCCATCGTACTGGTCGCGAGCCTCGGCGCGTGCGCATCGTCGAACGAAGCGTCGCTGATCAATTTGCCGGATGGCCAGACAGGCTATGCCGTCAACTGCAGCGGCGCGGACGCGGGCTCCAGCTGGGCGAGCTGCTATGTGCTCGCAGGCAAGGCGTGCGGCGCGACGGGCTATGACATCGTCTCGAAGGACAACGAGGAAGGCGGGCCGAGCGGCGGCGGCATCAGCAACGTGATCTCGGCAAACGTGAAGAACCGTTCGATGATCGTGCGGTGCAAGTAGAGGCAACCGGCCACTTCTCTGGTACACCGCCCGCGCTGACGGACCGCGTTCGCCCCGCGTTGCCGACCCTTTAGCTGTGGTCCAGAGACAGAGCGGCGAAACTGTGGCCGAGCACGGCGCACAGCGCTTCGACGACCATCTGGTGATCGCCGCGCTGCGGCAGGCCCGACACCGTCACTGACCCGATGACGCCGGCACTCGCGACGCGGATCGGGAAGCTGCCGCCGTGCGACGCGAACTGCGCGGGATCGAGGCCGAACTTGTCGGCGAGCGTGGTGCCCGCCTGTTGCAGCGTGAGACCAATGGCATACGAGCTGCGTCGAAAGTGCTCCACCGTCTTCGATTTGCGCTCGGCCCAGCGCGCATTGTCCGGGCTCGTGCCATCGACCGCGGCGAAGAACAGCCGTTGACCGAAGGTGCGCACGTCGATCACCACGGCAGCATCGCGTGCCAGCGCCATCTCGCGCAACTGCGTCCCGACTTGCCACGCCTGATCGGCGTGAAACTGCGGAAAGACGAGCGTGTTTTCCTGATGCGCGATGGTTTGCAGGTCGTGCGGAATGTCCATGAGCGGCGCCTCTTCGTTAGCGTGGTGTCTGTTGTCGAATGCAGGATTTTGACACGGGCGCGCGCCGTGGTGACCGCTTCGATAGGAATACTGACGCTCGAAGAGACTGAACCGTGCTTGCCACGGGTGGAATGACGGCTGAAAAACAGAAAGGGGTTACAGGCCGAAGCACTGTAACCCCTTGAATGTGGTTGCGGGGGTAGGATTTGAACCTACGACCTTCGGGTTATGAGCCCGACGAGCTGCCAGACTGCTCCACCCCGCGTCCGTCGAAGAAAAGATTATAGGGCATCGTTTATAGAAAAGCAATCGTTCATGACGATCAGTGTTCAATACGATGCCCGCGCGCTGCGTCGATTCGACTCGTCCCGCGCCGGGCGCATCAGGAAAGCCGCGCTTTCGTGCATGGCATAATCGCCAGTTCAGCGGCATCGGTTATTGCAGTTACGAACATCGGCTCGGAACAGGCATGCATTCCTTGCGGCGCGGCATCATGAGAAAGATCGGCGGCATCGCGGCGGTATGGGCGATGCTGCTTCTCTCGCTCGCGCCCGTTGTATCGCAGACGCTGAAGGCCGAGCCGTTCGAAGCGCTGCTCGCATCGATATGCGCGTCGCGCATCGATACGCCTGACATTCACCCGGCGCACCGTGCGGGCCACAGCGTCGTCGGCGCGCTCGACGCCTGCGGCTATTGCGGCTTCGTCGGACACGCGCCGGCACCGCCGAGCTTCGTTCGCGCGACTGCCTTCGCGAACTTTCGTCGCGACGCTTTCTCGGTAGCCGATACCGACAGCGCTTCACCTCTTCGGCGCTTCGCTAACGCCCAGCCTCGCGCGCCGCCCTCAATCGGCTGAGACGCCCATCATCCGCACGCGTGATCCGCTTCCCTGCTAAGCGAAAGGCGCGTCGCGACACCATGTTTTCGACAGGACACACCATGACGTTCCAATCCGCATTGCGGAGCGTGCTCGGCCTCGCGCTGGCCGCTTCCACGCAACTGGCGCTCGCTCACGCGCTGCCGAAGCTTCAGCAACCCGGTCCCGGCGCGACGGTCAGCGCGCCGCACGAAGTCTCCATCGAGTTCGGTGAACGCATCGAGCCGACTTTCAGCTCGCTCCTCGTCACCGACGCACACGGCACGCAAGTCAACACCGCGAAGTCGGCCGTCGATGCGAACGACAAGAAGCACATGAGCGTCGCCCTCGGCGATCTCGCGCCGGGCGTTTATACGGTGCAATGGACCGCGGTCGCAGCCGACGGTCATCGCACGCAAGGCCACTATAACTTCACGGTCAAGTGAGGCCGCTTTGAACAAGAACACATTCCTCTCGGGCGCGCTCGCATGCGCGTCGTTCGCCGTCTTCGCCAGCGCCGCGCACGCGGCCACGCTCGAAGCGCATGATTGCTGGGTCCGCGCGATGCCGCCGAGTCTGCCGTCGTCGGGCTACTTCGTCGTGTCGAACAACGGCGGTTCGCCCGCGACGCTCACCGCCGCGACGAGTCCCGCGTTCGGCATGACGATGATGCACAAGTCGGAGAACAAGGGCGGCACGGCAACGATGGCGCCCGTCGATACGGTCGACGTGCCCGCGCACGGCTCGCTGGAATTCGCGCCGAAGGGCTATCACCTGATGATGGAACAGCCCGCCAAGCCGCTCAAGATCGGCTCGATGATTCCCCTCGCCCTCACCTTCTCCGACAAGAGCACGCTCAACGTGGAATGCGCGGTGAAATCCGCGGCCACAGTCGGCAAGTAGCTCGCCGCCGAGGGCAAAAGAAAAACGCGCCAGCCACGGCGCGTTTTTTTTCGAAGCAAGCCGACTAAGGCCGGTTGAACATGTCCATGATCTGCTTGCGCTCGTCGGTGGTGACCTGCGGCACCGGCGGCGCCTGCATGCCCGCCGGGCCGACGCCGCCCGCGGTCGTCGAATCGCCCGCCATCGGGTTCGTATTGTCGAGACCGATGCTCGCGACGAAGCCCGCGCCCGGCGTGCGGTCCGCATAGAACAGTTCGCCGTCGACGGTCGTCACGCCGTCGGGCATTGCCATCTGCTGTTGCGGGATGCCGCGCAGCGCTCGTCCCATGTACTCGACCCAGATCGGCAACGCGAGCTGCGCGCCGAACTCCTTCGTGCCGAGCGACTTCGGCTGGTCGTAGCCCATCCACGCCACCGCGACGAGCTGATGCTGATAGCCCGCGAACCAGCCGTCCTTCGCGTCGTTGGTCGTGCCGGTCTTGCCCTGCAAGTCGTTGCGCTTGAGCGCGTTGGTGCCCGAGCCCGTACCCGAAGTCGCGACCGTGTGGAGCAGGCTGTTCATCACGTACGCGTTGCGCGGTTCGAGCGTCTGCGGCGCATTCGCGCCCGCGGTCAGCGGATCGGCGCGCGAGATGACGGTGCCGCGCGCGTCGGCGACCTGCGCGATCAGATACGGATTGATGCGATAGCCGCCGTTCGCGAACACCGAATACGCGCCGCTGAGTTGCAACGGCGTGACGAGCCCGGCCCCCAGCGCGAGCGGCAGATACGGCGGCGTCTTGTCCTTGTCGAAGCCGAACTTCTGCGTGACGAAGTCCTGCGCGTAGCCCGTGCCGATATACGACAGGATGCGAATCGACACGAGGTTCTTCGACTTCTGCAAGCCGGTGCGCATGGACATCGGGCCGTCCGGCTGATCGTCGTCCTTCGGCTCCCACGGCTCGCCGCCTGCGGGCGCCGGGAAGTACAGCGGCGCGTCGTTGATGATGGTCGCCGGTCCCAGACCCTTGTCGAGCGCCGCCGAGTAGATGAACGGCTTGAAGCTCGAACCCGGCTGACGCCACGCCTGCGTGACGTGATTGAACTTGTTCTTGTTGAAGTCGAAGCCGCCCACGAGCGCGCGGATCGCGCCGTCCTGCGGCACCATGGAGACGAGCGCGCCTTCCACTTGCGGCAACTGCGTGACCTGCCAGTTGTCCTTCGCGTCCTTCGTCAGGCGGATGATCGACCCCGGGCGGATGGCGAGCGCCTTCGACGCATTGCTGCGCAGAGCGGCTGCCACGAAGCGCAGCCCTTCGCCGGAAATCGTCGCCGTTTCGCCGCCGACGAACTGCGCGCTCACCTGCTTCGGGCTCGCCGCCGTCACCACGGCCGCGACGAGATCGCCATTGTCCGGGTGATCGACGAGCGCGTCTTCGATGGCTTCGGCGCGGTCATCCGCCGCCGACGGCAGCGCGATGTTGCCTTCCGGCCCGCGATAGCCGTGACGCCGCTCGTAGTCCATCACGCCTTTGCGCACGGCGCGGTAAGCGGCGTCCTGATCGGCTGAATCGATGGTCGTCGTCACCGTCAGGCCGCGCGTGTAGGTCTCTTCCTTGTACTGCGCGTACATCATCTGCCGCACCATTTCCGCGACGTATTCCGCATGCACGCCGTACTCGGTGCCCGCCGACTTCGTGTGGATTTCCTCGGCGACGGCCTGCTCATACTGTTCGCGCGTGATGAAGTTGAGGTCCAGCATGCGCTTCAGGATGTACTGCTGGCGCACCTTCGCGCGCTTCGGATTCACGACCGGGTTGTACGCGGACGGCGCCTTGGGAAGACCCGCGAGCATCGCGGCTTCGGCGAGCGAGATGTCCTTCAGGTCCTTGCCGAAGTACACGCGCGCCGCGGCCGAAAAACCGTATGCGCGCTCGCCCAGATAGATCTGGTTCATGTACAGCTCCAGAATCTGGTCCTTCGTGAGCGCGCGCTCGATCTTGTACGCGAGCAGCATCTCGTAGACCTTGCGCGTGTACGTCTTTTCGCTGGAGAGAAAGAAGTTGCGCGCCACCTGCATGGTGATCGTGCTCGCGCCCTGCGATGCACCGCCGTGCATCAGGTCGGTCACGCCCGCGCGCAGGATGCCGACGAAATCGACGCCGCCGTGAGCGTAGAAGCGGTAGTCTTCGATCGCGAGAACCGCTTTTTTCATCTGGTCCGGGATGTCCTGAAAGCGCACGAGGCTGCGCCGCTCTTCGCCGAATTCGCCGATCAGCACGTGATCTGCCGTGTAGACACGCAGCGGCACCTTCGGCCGATAGTCGATGAGCGCATTGAGCGACGGCAGGTTCGGCTCCATCACGACGAGCGCATAGCCCACGATGAGCGCGCCGACCACAGCCGCCACCGCCGCGAGACCCGCGAACCACAGCGCGATGCGCGCGAACACCGACCGGCCGCCCTCGCGGCCGCTGCGGTCATTGCGGCCGCTCCGGTCATTACGGCCGTTCCCGCCGTTGCGGCCATTGCCGCCGCTACCGCCGCCGTCGCGGCCTGTCCCCGAGTCGTTGCGTGAATCGTTCCAGCGCGGTTCGCGGTCGTGTCGCGATGAGTTCGAAGAGTCGGGGCGTTTGATGATAGGCATGACTGGGATGGTTCGGCGCGCTGTGTAGCGCGCACTGCGCGGCGTATCGAAAGAAGCGGATCAGGCGGCGGATCAAAGCGCGCGTGGAAGAAGACAAGCACGTCAACGACCGGCGAGCGAATGCGTGAGCCGGTCCGACCGAAGACTAACGGCACATTTTAAAGAATTCGGGCGACCCGCTACAGAATGGGCGGGCATTTTTTGTAAGCAAATGCCGCCGGCCGACTCGAAGAAGCGGGCCAAAGACAACGTGCGCTTACCCACAGAAAGTGTTGAGAGCCTTGTGGACAACCTCATGAGAAAATAGCCAAGCCGTTGATCGAACGCGTTTTTTCGTGCACGCTCATAGGATATCCAGGACACGCATTCCGGCGACGCAGGGAAACAGCGAGCACGCACAGCCGCCTCGCGAACCGATATGATGGATACATGTATAGCCGGGGCTTTTCGCCGGCGAACGACCTGCGGTAACGAAGTGAGCGATCCCGACGCCGGGACCGCGCATGCGATGTTTGCAATCGCCTTACTGTCTGCGAGCCGCTCATGACGACCAAGCCTACCGAACGCATCGTTGTATTCGTGACCCCGGCGCAAAAGCTCGCCATCAGCAAGACCGCGGACGACCTCGGCATCAGCGTGAGCGAACTCATGCGGCGGGCGGTGCTCAACTTCAACGCGACGAGCGAGCAGATCAAGGTGGCGGGCATCGTCGACCGTCTGCGCGCGCCGAAAGCCCCCGATCCGCTCGATGTCGCGCTGCGCAGCGTGGCCGCCAAGGCAGCGGCACGCGAGGCGCGCGAAGCCGCCGCGGGCGCGGCCAAGATCGCGCGATCGCAGGCTGCGGCGGCGGCTGCATCGACGGTGGCGGCGGCGAGCGTTCCCGTCAGCCGTGACGACACCGAAAGCGCCGGCGAAGACGCCTCGCTGACCGGCGACGAACGGCTCGGCGGCTAGGCTCGGCCGCACGCCTCTCTTTTCACGGCACGTCTGCGTAGCCGTTACATTCCTTCACCTTGCTTAAGTCCATATTAAGTCGCGACGTGCTCTAATGAACGGGTAAACCCGCGCGTGAAAGCGGCGCGCTTGCGCTTGCATTCCGGGCGCGGCGCCTCACATTCGATGCGCGGCGCGCCAGCCGCGGTCGAGTGGTCCGTGGTTTTCATCCAGGAGATACATACATGTCGCTTTTCGATTCCATCTCGCGCACCGTCAAAGGTCTGCTGAACGATGCCGCCGACACCATGCAGGATCCCTCGCGCGACGCCCGCCAGATCGTGCGCGAGCTGGACGACAGCATCGCGAAGGCGGAGAACTCGCTGATCGAGATCGAGGCGCAGGTCGCCACGCAGCAAAGCAAGCGCGACGCAGCCGCCGAGAAAGCGAAGAAGTACGAAGACGGCGCCAAGCGCGCGCTGCAAGGCGGCGACGAAGGTCTCGCACGCGAAGCGCTCGCGGCGCAAGCCAATGCCGAAACGGAGCGCGACGCGCTCGCGGCGGAACTGCAAACGCTCGTGCCTTCGGTCGATCACCTGAAGCAGCAGATCGCCGACATGCGCCAGCGCCGCAACGATCTCAACGCGCGCTCGAACATCCTTCAGGCGAAGCAGCAAATCGCGCAGGCGAAGGACACGGCAGCGACGGCGCTGGGCGGCATCGGCGGAAAAAATCTGTCGGAAGATTTTCAGAAGCTGGAGGACAAGGTTCAGCTCGCGAACGCCCGCTCCGACGCGCGTCTGAATTCGGCGGACCAGAAGTCCGGCAAGGCGCTCGATGACAAGCTCGCGGCCCTCAATCGCGGCCCTTCGGTGGAAGACCGTCTGGAAGCCCTGAAAAAGCAGCTAAATACGCCGGCGCAGTAACTACGGCGGCTGCCGCCGTCGCTTCGCGGACTATGCGCTTTCGGGTATCCGCCTTGCGATGTCTCGGCAATCACCGATCGCAGCTTCGAATGGAGACGGGCGTCGCAACGCCCGGCCCGCACATGAAAAAGACCTTGACGGCTCTCGCCTTATCGATGTCCCTTGCGCTGTCGGTCGCTTCGCCGCTCGCGCTGGCCGCCGTGCCGACCGCGCAGCAGGTCGAGCAATCGATGACGCAGGGCAACTGGCAGAAAGCCGACGCGCAGTTGAGCGAAGTGCTCGGCGCGCATCCGAACAACGCGCACGCGCACTACCTGTACGCGCAGGTGCTGGACCGCGAAGGCCGCGCGAGCGACGCGCTTTCCCACTTGCAGCAAGCGAAGACGCTCGATCCGTCGCTGAGCTTCACGGACCCGTCGCGCTTCGCGTCCACCGAGGCCCGCATCCGCAGCGACGCGAACCGCGCCAATGCGACGACCAATCGCGGCTCCAACGGCTCAGTCGCGTTGAATCCGTTCAATCCGGCGCAAGCCGCCGCGCCGCAGAAACATGGGCCGTCGATGGGCATGTGGATCGGCCTCGCGGTGCTGATCGCGGCGATTGCGCTGGTGCTGCGCTGGGGCCTGCGACGCGCCCGCGCCCGTGACGACGGCCGCAGCGAAGACGACCGCCGCGCGCAGCTCAAACGCGCGACTGAGTTGCTCAACGATGTGCGCACGCTGAAGCTGGACGTGAGGCTGTCGACCGCGCCCGGTCATGAGGCGCTTCTGCGCGACGTCGAGAGCGCGGAGACGCAGTTGCGCGAGATGGTGGAGTCGCTCTCGAACGCGAAGAACCCGGTGCCGCCCTATGCCATCGAGGATCTGGAGAATCAGGTGGCGAGCCTGAAGGCGCGCGCCGAAGGCCGGCCGGATCCAAATGCGGCGAATGCGGCGAATTCCAGTGCGCAAGGGCAGTCGCCGTTCGCGCAGGAAGCCGAGCGCTTCGGGCGCGGCCAGCAGCCCTATGGACCGCAGGCGCCGTATCCGCAGCAGGGACCGTATCCGCTGCAACAAGGGCAGCAGCCGCCCGTCATCATCCAGCAAGGCGGCGGCGGCTTCGGTGGCGGCATGGGCGGCCTGTTGACCGGCGTGCTCCTTGGCGAAGCCATGTCGCACGGACGCGACCGCGTGATCGAGCGCGAAGTGCCGGTCGAACGCCGCGACGTCGGCAACGACAATGGCGGGCTGGACTTCGGCAACAGCAACGGCGGCGGCGTGGACTTCGGCAACGGGTCGAACGACTGGGATGACGGCAGTGGCGGCGGAGGCGGTCTCGATCTCGGCAGCAACGACGACAACTGGCGCGACACCTGAACCGCTTTGTCGAGCCACAAGCAAGCAAGTCTAAGCGCGCTTCAGCCGCCGCCCAGAAAACGCAGCAGCGCCCACAGAAACTTGAAGAAGCCGACGACGAATTCCCAGATGCGTTCGAGCTGATCCCACGTCGCCACGCGCAACAACGTGTGCAGGATCATGCGAGGTAGCGTGGGAGGGAACGTGAGAAAGGCATCGTAGAAACAAAAAAGGCGGCTTGCGCCGCCTTTTGCGATTGCAAAGATCGCATGATAACCAATCGGCATGAGCTCCCGCGCTATCGGCGGGACCCCATGCGTCAACTGGCGGACGGCGTGTCGCCCTGCTCCGGCGGCACGTCGTCCGTCAGCGCTTCTTCCAGCCGCTCGAACACGCGTTTGGTGGCCCCGCGCGCCTGAAGCGCGAAAAGCAGCAGTGAACGGCCCGTGACCTGATAGACATCGCCCGAATCGAACTGCGGCAGTTCCTCGCGGACCGGCGCGTTCGTGTCGATCAGACAGCTCCACTGATCAGGGCCGGGAATATCCGGCAGCGTGAAATCGACGACATCGTGGTACGCGTTCACGATCAGGAGAAGCGTCGCGTCCGAGGCCGGCTTGCGGATGCCGGTGGCTTGCGCGCGGCCGTCGATCACGAGACCGAAGCAGCGCATGCCGGGGTCGCCCCATTGCTCTGGCGTGAGCGCGTCGCCGGTCGGACTCAGCCATTTCACGTCGGCCACGTCCATATCCTCGCGGACCTCGCCCGTCAGGAACCGCTGGCGTCGCAGCACCGGCAGCGTGTGACGCAGCGTCGTCAGCTTGCGCACGAACTCGGTCAGCGCCCGGCCGTCGTCGTCGATGCCTTCCCAGTCGACCCAGCTGATCTCGTTGTCCTGACAATAGGCGTTATTGTTGCCCTGTTGCGTGCGGCCGAACTCATCGCCCGCGAGGACCATCGGCGTGCCTTGCGAGAACAGGAGCGTCGCGAGCAGATTGCGCTTCTGGCGCTCGCGCAGCGCGCGGATCTCCGGGTCGTCGGTCGGGCCTTCGACGCCGCAGTTCCACGATTTGTTGTCCGAATGACCGTCCTTGTTGTCTTCGCCGTTCGCCTCGTTGTGCTTGTCGTTGTAGGAGACGAGATCGTTGAGCGTGAAGCCGTCGTGCGCGGTGATGAAGTTCACGCTCGCCCACGGACGACGCCCGCGCTTGTTGAACTTGTCGCCTGAAGCGGTCATGCGCGTCGCCAGTTCCGCCGATTCTCCCTCGTCGCCCTTCCAGAACGCGCGCACGGTATCGCGATAGCGGTCGTTCCATTCGGCCCAGCCCGGCGGGAAGCCGCCGACCTGATAGCCGCCGGGACCGCAGTCCCACGGTTCCGCGATCAGCTTGACGCTGGAGAGAATCGGGTCTTGCCGGCAACTGTCGAGGAAGCCGCCGCCTTCGTCAAAGCCATACGGCTCCCGGCCGAGAATAGTCGCGAGATCGAAACGGAAGCCGTCGACGTTCATCTCCGTCACCCAATAGCGCAGGCTGTCGGTGACCATCTGCAAGACGCGCGGATGCGAGAGATTGAGCGTGTTGCCGGTGCCGGTGTCGTTGATGTAGTAGCGCGTCTGGTCGGGCATCAGCCGGTAGTACGACGCGTTGTCGATGCCGCGGAACGACAGCGTCGGCCCGCGCTCGTTGCCCTCGGCGGTGTGGTTGTAGACCACGTCGAGAATCACTTCGAGGCCGGCTTCGTGCAAGCGGTCGACCATCTCCTTGAACTCCGCGACGACGCCCGCTCCGCGCGAGAAATAGCGCGGATCGGCCGCGAAGAAGCCGATGGTGTTATAGCCCCAGTAGTTCGTCAGGCCCTTGTCGAGAAGGTAGCTGTCGTTCACGAACGCGTGAATCGGCAGCAGCTCGACGGACGTCACGCCGAGGCTCTTGATGTAATCGACGACTTCCTTCTGCCCGAGCCCTTCGAAGGTCCCGCGCATGTTTTCCGGAATCGCCGGGTGGCGCTTCGTGAAGCCGCGCACGTGCGTCTCGTAGAAGATCGTGTGTTCCCACGGCACGCGCACGCGCGTCGCATGCGTCCACGTGAAGTTCTGGTCGATCACCTGGCATTTCTGCATGAACGGCGCGCTGTCGCGTTCGTCGAAGGTCAGATCGTCGCCTTCCGCGTTGAGCGTGTAGCCGAAGAGCGCCGCGTCGAACTTCATCTCGCCGACGTGCGCCTTCGCGTACGGGTCGAGCAGCAGCTTGTTCGGATTGAAACGATGCCCGTTCTCCGGCTCGTAAGGTCCGTGCACGCGGTAGCCGTACACGGCGCCCGGCGCGAGGCCATGCAGATAGACGTGCCAGACTTCGTCGGTATATTCCGGCAGCTCGATGCGCTGCGTTTCCTTTTCGCCTTTCTCGTCGAAGAGACACAGTTCGACTTTCGTCGCGTTCGCGGAAAACAGGGCGAAGTTGACGCCGTTTCCGTCCCACGTGGCGCCAAGCGGAAACGGGGACCCTTCGGCAATGCGGAATTGATTCGGCATGAGATGATCGGCAGAGAATGACGCGCGATGCGTCGGGATAAGGGTGCCGCATTGCACGGCATTAAGCGGATTGGGTAGAGCAAGGCGCGTGCCCGGCGTCGGCCTCGCAGCGCCTCCAAAACCGCGCGCGATCTGCGGTATGCTGGCCTGTCCATCGCACATGCAGCATTCGCTCGCCGAAGGAGGCACGTTTGTCCACGCGCTTCAGCTCCATCCCGACGACATCGCAAGCAAGCGGCACCGCCGACGAAAGTCGCGCCGCCGGCCGCGCGCTGCGCGACGCCATCCCTTTCGAAGCCCACGCGAACTGGCAGCCGGAGCCGGACCGCCCCGATCCCGTCGAGCGCGTGCTCGCCGTCAACGCGGGACGACAGGAGCGGCTCGTGCCGCTGCGCATGTCGCGCATGGCCGAATCGCCGTTCGCGTTCCTGCGCGGCGCGGCAACCGTCATGGCGTGGGATTTGTCGAGATCGCCGTCGATCGGGCACAACGTGATGATCGACGGCGACGCGCACATCAATAACTTCGGCCTCTTTCGCACGCCGCGTCAGGACGTGGTGTTCGATCTGAACGATTTCGACGAGACGATCGTGGCCCCGTGGGAATGGGATCTCAAGCGCCTGACCGCGAGCATCAACGTCGCGGCCCGCGAAAACAGCGTGGACATGCAAGGCCGGGAGCGCGCGGTGCGGTCCGCGTGCGAGGCGTACCGCACGACGATGAACGAACTGCGCCAGGTGAGCCCGTACGATTTGTGGCAGATGCGGTCTTACGCAAGCGCGCTGCACATCGACGCGCCCACGCATCTCGACGCCGACGAAAAAGCCACGATCGAGCGCACCGTCGAACGCGCGATGAAACGCTCGCACGCGACGATGCTCGCCAAGGTCGCGGAGCCGGCCGGCAAAAGCTGGCGCTTCAAGGTCGATCCCCCGATCCTGACGCAACTCGACGCCGCCGAGAAAAATCACGTCGTCGACGGCTTCAGGGCGTATTTGCAGACCATCGCGGGCGAGTGGCGCATGATGCTCGAACGCTACGATGTCGTAGATGTCGCGCATCGGGTGGTCGGCGTCGGAAGCGTCGGCACGCGTGCGTATCTCGTGCTGCTGATCGGCCGCGCGCTCGGCGATCCGATCTTCATGCAGGTGAAGGAAGGCATCGTGCCGGCCGCCGCGCCGTTCGTGCCGCCGCTCGAAGAGCCGTTCCGGCATCAGGGCAGGCGCGTCGTGCATGGTCAGCGGCTCCTGCAAAGCTCATCCGATGCGCTGCTCGGCTGGACGACCATCGCAGGGCGCGATTTCTACGTACGCCAGATGAAGCAGATTCGCGGCTCCGTTCCCGTCGACTGGCTGCATGGCGCCACCTTCGACTTTTGCGCGTGGTGTCTCGGACTGCTGCTCGCCCGCGCGCATGCGCGCACCGGCGACCCGGCGCTGATCGCGGGTTACTGCGGCGCATCAGACAAGCTCGACGCCGCCTACGCGGTCTGGGCCGAGCGCTACGGCGCTCAGACCGTCGCGGATCACGCGGCCTTTTGCGCGGCGATCAGCGTGGGGCGCGTTCAGGCCGCGTAGCCGTAGGTGTCGTCCGCTCATGTCGTCCGCTCATGTCGTCCGCTCATGTCGTCCGCTCGGTCACGCGCCGCGCGACGCGCCACCGGATTGACTATCATTGCCTTGCCTGCGAGCAAGATCCACGGCTTGCGTAGTACTGCTCGCGCTCGATGCAGCGGCGCGCGATTGCGGCCGCTGCACCTTCACAACGATCCATTCGAACTCGCAAAGGAGGAATTCCCGCATGAGCATGATCGACGAATTCAAGAATTTCGCCCTCAAGGGCAACGTCATGGACCTCGCAGTCGGCGTCATCATCGGGGGCGCGTTCTCGACTATCGTGAACTCCGTCGTCAAGGATTTGATCATGCCGGTCGTCGGGCTCGCGACAGGCGGGCTCGATTTCTCGAATCTCTTCGTCCGGCTCGGTCACATACCGCCGACCTTCAAAGGCAATCCCGATTCGTACAAAGATCTGCAAACCGCGGGCGTCGCGGTGTTCGGCTACGGTTCATTCATCACCGTGCTGATCAACTTCATCATCCTGGCATTCATCATCTTTCTGATGGTCAAGTTCATCAACAATCTGCGCAAGCCCACGGAAGCGCCGGCGCCCGCCGCGCCGCCCGAAGACGTGCTGCTTCTGCGCGAAATCCGCGATGAACTCAAAAAGACGCCGCGCGTCTAGACAAGCGAGTGCGTCCAGCGCCACGAGCGGGCCGTGAGAGCCCCGCTTTAGGGCACGCTATCCGCCTTTCGTTAGCATGAGCGCTTTTTTTCTTCGCGAAGGCTGTTCGCGCGGCTCACAGCAGGACTATTATTGAGACAGATGTCAGATAGATACCCATAGGAAATGCCGAGGGGATGCCAGCGGGCCGCCAACGGGTCATCGGCACGATTCGTGCGCTTCTGACGCCTGTCGGCCATTTCGCCGATCGCGCGTTCCGGAGGCCCGAATCACCGTGACCCGATCACATCGATGCGCTATAAAAGATCGACGTGCGGCACGCAAGACGGGAGTGGCCGCATGAGGACGCTGCGTTTCTTGCAATTCTTTTTCAGGCGAGTTTTTATGTCCTTCCCGAAAAAGCGTAGACGCGTGAAGGCTGATGGCGATGAGTCGTTTCTCGCCGTGCTGAGGCATTTCAAGCCATTCGGCCAGCTCGATACCAAGATTGCACGCGCTCGCGCGCAGGACGAACCGGTGCTGTATGCCCATGCGCTGCCAGGACTCGATGTCCTTCTGTGCAGCGTGCGCGGCGCCCAGCCGCCCTACCCAGCCATCGACGAGCTGCACCGGCGCTGCGTCGAATCCATCACGAATGCCCTGGAGCAGCCGCTCGACGGACTCGAGAACGGCGGCTACTGGTATGAGGCGAACGGCTTCGGCTTTCTTGTGTTCGCAAGCCGCGCCCGCACGCAGATTCTGAGCGAATTCGGTGCGACCGTTTCGGCTCGCAGACGCCGCGGCGCGCGCCGTCAGGATGCAGGCGACGCCGCTTCGCGTCCGCTGCGTTGAACGCCGGCATTTTGCATTCGATGTCTCCTGCGTGACACGGCGGCCTTGATGCGCCGTGGCGCGCGCCTTGCTGGATCGCAGTCCAGGCACACCACAAGGAGAACAGCATGTCGGATCACGTCTATAAGCAGATCGAACTCACCGGCTCCTCGACTCAATCGAGCGACGACGCCGTGCGCGTCGCGCTGGCCAAGGCCTCGAAGACTTTGCGCAATATGCACTGGTTCGAAGTGACCGAGACGCGCGGGCATATCGAGAACGGCGAGGTCCTGCATTGGCAGGTGACGATCAAGGTTGGGCTGCGGATCGATGACTGAGCGCCGAGTGTTGGCGTTTTGCATGCCGTAAGTGAAAACCGCGCCGAAGAAAAATGCCGTTCAGTCAGGTGACTGAACGGCATTTTCCTTTCTGGCGTTTTTTTTGGAAGGCAGACCGTTTGCGCTGCCGTTAGCACGGTTAGTGCGACGCATTTGGCATCGTCGCAGACGAATGGATCAGTGCCTGTCCGGTAGCGCTATGAATGTCTGCTCCGATTGCGCGCCTCCCCGTGAGGTCGTCTTTTCATGCGGCAAACACTCGAGCCTTGATGGCCCGTCAATGTCATCGCTCCGTAGGTTCAAGCTCACAAAAGAATAAGATTCGTCGGATTGCGTTCCTTCCTCGTTTAGCTAGCGTGAGCGGCGTGCTCCACGCCCAAGAAGAGTGAAGGATTCAAATGAGAAACAGACAAATAGCAACTATCCGCCCTCCTATTCCGACCCGTTCGCGCATTCGGTGCGACAAGCGGACCGCAACGTTGAAACCTGAACTGCGGTATCGCGAAAGTTCATTTGACGGAGACGCTGGCGTTGTCCGTTATCGCAGCGGATCGGAGACAACCTACGAGCGGCTCGGTGACTTTCACCAACTGCGCAACGGCCGGAGCCGTGCATATGCGTAAAGCACTCGTGGTACAAGGCAGTCCTACCACTACGGGAGGGATAGTCCTCGGCGGCTCAGCTACTCATATGACAGACCACGGTAAGCCGTTTGCGCTGTACGGCGACGAAGCCACATGCGGCAAGTGCAGAGGCGCGTTCAAGATCATCGGTACGGCGACACGGCGATGCTATCGGGGACGAGCGGGCGTTTTAGAGGGCGACTTAGTCTTGTGTCCGTGCGCTCAAAACCGGGTGATGGCAAGTCCCGATCCCAACTGTTTCTACGATGACGGCGATGACGTCGGCCTTATCACCCAAACGGGGAACGCTGTTACAGCATCGCCCGTCACCTACGACGAGCAATATGTCTTGCGCGACGCCGCGACGGGACAACCGCACGTAGGCGTTAGTTACCAGATTAGTTCGTCGTCGGGTCAGATTTGGCGTGGCCTTACTGACGGTAAAGGAAGAACGCAACGACTAACGACCAGCGCCCCCGAAACGCTCCGCCTCGAGATAAGGGAGGATAAGAATGTCTGACAACGATTATGCAGTCGCTCACGACTCAGCGGAGACTAACGCGGTGCCGGGGTCGCAGGTGCATATTGATCTGGATACGACGCCGATATGCTTAAACATGAGCAACAAGGAGTTCAGGGAATCGATTATCAAATCGCGCGCCGAAGCTCTCGACCTGATTCAAACCCGTATCGCGGCGGTATCGAAGTGGGACGCACGCGACCAAGCCCGCGTGAAGAAATGGCTAGGTCGCTCCGATGACGTATCCCGTGCCGTTTTACAAGCAGGACTACCGAAGCTTCTGAGCGCCATGGACGACCTGAAGCCGGAGAATATCATTCGCTGGGACGCACAGAAACAACGCAATATCACATGCACTATATTTCCAGATAATGGCAGTACGGATGCGGCTGTCTGCAAACCCGATACAGCCAGGCGCATGATCGCCATCTATCCGCATTTCTGCAACTCACCAAGGTCGCAACTATGGCATGGTTGTCAGGTGCTGACGCTAATACACGAGTGTACGCATTTCACAGACGTGTTCGACTCCATCGACGCAATGTATGGCGTGAGCGTCGGTTTGTCGTTCTCGGCGCAAGAAAACGCGGATAAGGCAATACGAAACGCCGACAGCCTGGCGTCTTATGTCGGAATCGAGGATTAGAAGTCGTGGCCAAATTAATGCTCCGCGGCACAATCCGCGCAACGCTTTTTCTGTGCGCGATGTGGTCGGCAGTCACTGCGAACGCATGCACGATCTCGGAAGATATGGAAGGCAGTCTGCCACTCAACTCCGTGGAAATCCCCAATTCTGCCCGGCTCCGAATCGCCGACATGGTACTTACCGCGCGCCAATGGCCGGATGTCGACATCCGAGGGATCGTGTACGCGGGGGGATATGTGAAAGAGCGCAATCCAAACGCCCTGGCCGGCCAAAGAGCGTCGGCGATTGAGTCCTATCTGCTTCAGCTTGGAATCAAGGAGGGAAACATCTGGCTGAACAAGAGAATCATTAGGAAACCAGATGCAGCAGATGACGGCAGTCAGACGCTGAATCAGATCGGTGTCACGTTGGTGCCGATATGCCGCGGTGGATGCGATCGGCTTTGCGACGATCCGCGCGTCACGCCTATGAGCAGGGCCATCAAGTAGGGCGGAGCCATTCCATCGTCACCGCCGCGCTTCAGCGGTTACATCGCACAGCAAAGCGCGGTTCGTCTTAGTCCATCCACAGGTCAAGAAAAAGCCGCTCCGGTAGCAATCGGAGCGGCCTCCCAAGTCCCTCTGAGCGGCGTGATGACCACCTCCGCCTTACTTCGGCAGCGAACCGTCCACGCCCTCCACATACCAATTGATACGCTGCAATTCCGGGTCCGACAGCGTCTTGCCTGCCGGCACCTTTTCTGCGCCGGACTGATCCTTGATCGGACCGCTGAAGACGTCCCACTTGCCGGAATGCAGTTCATCACGCTTCGCGGCGACTGACTGCACCGCCTTCGCGGGAATCGCGGTCGTGTTCAGGTCTTCGAGGTCCACGGCCTTCTGCGGGATGCCGAGCCAGACCGGATCGTTCTTCCATTTGCCGTCGAGCACCTTCTGGATCACGTCGTTGTAGTACACGCCCCAGTGCGCGACCACCGAGCCGAGATGCGCGTCCGGGCCGAACTTCTTCATGTTCGAATCCCAGCCGAACGCGTGCACATGCTTTTCGTTCGCGGTGTTGAGCGTCGCGTTCGAATCGGTGTTCTGCAACAGCACGTCCGCGCCCTGCCCGATCAGCGTCTCGGCCGCCTGCTTTTCCTTGCCCGGATCGAACCAGCTATTGATCCAGATGACCTTCGTATGGATCTTCGGATTCACAGAACGCGCGCCCAAAGTGTACGCGTTGATGTTGCGGACCACTTCGGGAATCGGCACCGACGCGACAAAGCCCAGCGTATTCGTCTTCGTCACATAGGCCGCCGCGACGCCCGCGAGATACGCGCCCTGATACATGCGCACGTCGTACGTGCCGAAGTTCTTCGCCTTCTTGAAGCCCGTCGCGGTCAGGAAGATCGTGTCCGGAAAGTCCTTCGCGACCTTCAGCTGGAAGTCCTGATAGCCGAAGCTCGTGCCGAAGATGACCTTGTTGCCCTTGTTAGCCAGATCGCGGAACACGCGTTCCGAGTCCGCGGATTCGGGCACGTTCTCCACGCGCGTGATCTTGATCTTGTTGCCGAACTTCGCTTCGGCTTCCTTGCTGCCGGCGTCGTGCGCGAAGGTCCAGCCCGCATCGCCCGGATTGCCGAGATAGACGAAGGCGACGCCCGGGGCGTCGGCCGCTTGCGCACTCGCGGCGGCGAGCGTCGCGGACAGCGCGACAGTCGCCGTGATCGCCTTCAGCCAGGTTTTCTGCATCGTGATGCTCCTCTTTGGATGTTGTATGCAAAACGGAAAACGGTTCGCCTGAAGTTTCGTCGGTCAAAAAACGCGGCGGAACCTCAGGCGCACGCGGTGCGGTGGCGGAACAACACACACCGACCGCGCAGATTAAATGCGGCACTTTGCATGCGGTACCGTGAATGCAAAACGCCGGCGCGCCACACGCTTCAACTCGCCGCGAAAAACGGCTTGCCGAGCGATGCAGGCGCGTTGAGCTTGATCGTGTTCGGGTTGCGCGAGATCAGCACGAGCACGACGATGGTCGCAATATACGGCAGCATCGCGAGAAACTGCGTCGGCACCGGCACGCCGATGGCCTGCGCGTAGAACTGCAGCGCCATCACCGCCCCGAACAGCAGCGCGCCGATCAAGAGCCGCCCCGGCCGCCACGTCGCGAAGACGACGAGCGCGAGCGCGATCCAGCCGCGGCCTGAGGTCAGTTGCTCCTGCCAGACATGCAGATAGACGATCGAGTAGTAGCCGCCCGCGATGCCCGCCATGCCGCCGCCGAAAAGCGTCGCGCCGTAGCGCACGCCGACCACCGGAAAACCGACCGAATGCGCCACCGCCGGCGATTCGCCGACCGAGCGCAGCACGAGCCCCGCGCGGGTCTTGTAAAGAAACCAGCCGATCAGCGCGAACATGAAGAAGGCAAGATAGCCGAGCGGCGTCAGCGAGAAGATCGCGGGGCCGAGAACGGGAATCGACGAAAGACCGGGAATCGGCACTACGTCGATGGTCGCGCGCACGGCCGCCGACGTGTACGGCTTGCCGACGTACGCCGAGAATCCGATGCCGAAGATCGTCAGCGACAGGCCCGTGGCGACCTGATTGGCGAGCATGGTGATGGTGAGGAAGCCGAAGAGCAGCGCCATCGCGAGCCCCGCGAACACCGACGCGACAATGCCGAGCCACGGACTGCCCGTGATCGACGTGACCGCGTAGCCCGTGACCGCGCCCATCAGCATCATGCCTTCGACGCCCAGGTTGAGCACGCCGGATTTCTCCGCGACGAGTTCGCCCGCGCCCGCGTACATCAGCGGAATGGCCGCGATGACCGCGCTCGATGCGAGATTGCTGGCTTGATTGATATCCATCTTCGAGTTCTCTTATGCAGTCTCAGGCAACACGGTGCGCCGGGGTCCTGCGCCTGATGCGGTAATTCACGAACAGATCGCAGCCGAGGAGACAAAACAGCAGCAGCCCCTGGAACACGCCCGCGAGCGCCTGCGGCAATTGCAGCGATGTCTGCACCGCTTCGCCGCCGAGATACAGCAGCGCCATCAAGAGACTCGCGAGCACGATTCCCACCGGATGCAGCCGCCCGACGAACACGACGATGATCGCGGTGAAGCCGTAGCCCGGCGACCAGCCGGCCTGAAGCTGCCCGATCGGTCCCGCTACTTCGCCCATGCCCGCGAGGCCCGCGAGTCCGCCCGAAAGCAGCAGTGAAGTCCAGATGGTCTTCTTGTCCGAGAAGCCCGCGTAGCGCGCGGCGAGCGGCGCGAGACCGCCGACGTTCATCCGGAAGCCCGCGAAACTCTTGCGCATGAAAAGCCAGACGAGCGGAATCGCGATCACCGTCAGAAACACCGACGCGTTGATGCGCGTGCCCTTCAGGAAGCTCCAGTGCCAGTCGCCGTAGAGACGCGGGAACAAGGCGTCGTCGACGAACATCGCGGAAATCGGGAAGTTCATGCCTTCCGGGTCGCGCCACGGGCCGCTCACGAGATAGATCAGCAGTTGCGTCGCGACGTACGTGAGCATCAGGCTCGTGAGAATCTCGTTGGTGTTGAAGCGGCTCTTGAGCAGCGCCGGAATGGCGGCCCACAGCATGCCGCCCGCGATGCCGCCGATCACCATGAGCGGCAGCGTCCACCAGCCGGACGCATCGCCGACGTGAATGGCGATGCCGCCCGCGACGATGCCGCCGAGCAGCATCTGCCCTTCCGCGCCGATATTCCATACGTTCGCGCGATAGCCGACCGCGAGCCCCAGCCCGATCAGGCATAGCGGCGACGCCTTCAGCACGAGCTCGGACCAGCCGTTCACGGTCGAGAGCGGCTCGACGAAGAACGCGTGCATCGCGCGCAGCGGGTCCTGGCCGACGACGCTGAAAATGAGGAAGCCGATGACGAGCGTCGCCACGGCCGCCACCACCGGAACCGCAAGCTGCATGGCGCGCGAGGGCGTCGGGCGCGCTTCGAGTCGATAGGGAAAGATCATGCTTATTTGCTCAAAGAATCGAGTTCGGCCGCGGGCGCGCGCTTGCCCTCGAACAAGCCTGCCATGAAGAGGCCGATTTCCTCGGCGTTCGTCTCGCCTGTCGCGCGCACCGGCGAGAGCTTGCCGCGCGCGAGCACGGCGAGCCGGTCGCAGATGTCGAACAGTTCTTCGAGCTCTTCCGATATCACGAGAATGGCGACGCCGCGTGACGCAAGATCCAGCAGTTGCTGGCGGATGAAGCCGGCCGCGCCGACATCGACGCCCCAGGTCGGCTGCGCGACGACGAGCACCTTCGGCGCCTGCAAAATCTCGCGTCCGACGATGAACTTCTGCAAGTTGCCGCCCGACAGGCTCTGCGCGAGCGCGCCGCTACCGCCGCAGCGCACGTCGAAGGCCTGAATGCAGCGATCGGCAAAGCCGCGCACCGCGCCGGCGCGGACCCAGCCGCCGCGCACCATCTGTTGCCGATGCGCGGTCAGCAGGCCGTTTTCCGCGAGCGACATCGCCGGGACCGCGCCGCGCCCGAGCCGTTCTTCCGGCACGAACGCGAAGCCGAGCCGCCGCCGCGCGCCCGCCGTGAGCCGCGCGGCGGACGTGCCGCAGATCGACACGGCATCGGCCGCGACGTGGCGATCGCGAATCTCGCCCGAAAGCGCCGCGAGCAGTTCCGCCTGCCCATTACCCGACACGCCCGCGATGCCGAAGAGTTCGCCCGCGCGCACCTCGAACGACACGTTCTGGAGCGACGTGCCGAACGGGTCAGGGCTCGCCACCGAAAGATTCCTGACCGCGAGCAACGCATCGCCCGGCGTGTGGGCGCGGCGCGTGTAATCGGGCAGCGAATGGCCGACCATCAACTGCGCGAGCGACGCGTGCGTTTCCTTGCGCGGATCGACATTGCCGGTCACGCGGCCGCCGCGCATCACCGTGGCGTTCTCGCAGAGCGCCTGAATTTCGTCGAGCTTGTGACTGATGTAGAGAATGCTGCACCCTTCGGCCGCGAGCCGGCGCAGCACCGTGAAGAGCTTCTGCACCGCCTGCGGCGTGAGCACGGATGTCGGCTCGTCCATGATGAGCAGCCGCGGGTTCTGCAGCAGGCAGCGCACGATTTCCACGCGCTGCCGCTCGCCGACCGTGAGGCTATGAACGTGCCGCTGCGGATCGACATCGAGCCCGTAGTCCTTCGACACGTCGCGGATGCGCTTTGCGAGCGCCTTCATGTCGAACTTCTCGTCGAGCGCGAGCGCGATGTTTTCGGCGACTGTCAGCGTCTCGAACAGCGAGAAGTGCTGAAACACCATGCCGATGCCGAGCTTGCGCGCCGCCGCCGGACTGCCGATGTCGACGGTCTCGCCCTGCCAGCGGATCTCGCCTTCGTCCGGGCGCACCGCGCCGTAGATGATCTTCATCAGCGTAGACTTGCCCGCGCCGTTTTCGCCGAGCACCGCGTGAATCTCGCCCGGCATGACGACGAGATTCACGCCGTCGTTCGCCTTGACGGACGGGTACTGCTTGCTGATGCCGGACAACGCCAGGCGCGGTGGCGTTGTCGACTTTTGAATGGCGTCGCCCATTGAGCTCTGAATAAGCGCCCGGCCACCGAGCAGGCCGGGCTGGAAAGGATTACCGCGAGAGCGAGCGCAAGACACCGGTTGTCGCACGAACTCATATCGCGGGCAGAATTTACAGAATTCGAGACGCTAAGTCGATCACTCAAAATTAGCGCGACTCCCCGCCTAGCGAGCATTTGCGGGTTAGCCACACCTTGACGCAAAGTCTATGTCATATTAAAAATGATATGTTGTACCCCTTCATCGATCAGCCAGAACATATAGTGGAGATAACATGAGTCAGCAACGCGAGGCGATCGATACGTACTTATTGCGCGTCTTGCATACCTTGCTGATGGAACGCAGCGTCACCCGCGCGGCCGTCAAGCTCAATCAGTCGCAACCCGCCATCAGCGCCGCGCTGCGCCGCCTGCGCGACATCACCGGCGACCCGCTGCTCGTGCGCGGCAAGTCCGGCATGGTGCCGACTGAATACGGCCTTCGCCTGCTCGAACCGACGCAGAACGCGCTGCGCGAGATCGAGCGGATCAAGGTCCAGCAGCACAACTTCGACCCTTCGACGTCCGTGCGGTGCTATCGCATCGGCTGTCCCGACTATCTGAATGTGCTCTTCGTGCCGACCGTCGTCGAGCGTTTCCGGCAGGCCGCGCCGAACGCGACGCTCGAGTTTCATTCGCTCGGCCCCGCGTTCGATTACGAACTGGCGCTCGAAGACGGCAAGCTCGATATCGTCGTCGGCAACTGGCCGGAACCGCCCGAGCAACTGCATCTGTCGAATCTCTTCGTCGACAAGATCGTGTGTCTCGTCAGCAACACGCATCCGTTCGCCAAACGGGGCGGACTCACGCTCGATCAATACCTCAACGCGCCGCACCTCGCGCCGACGCCCTATTCCGTCGGTCAGCGCGGAGCAATCGACGTGCATCTGGCGCGCGAACGCCTGAAGCGCCATGTCGTCGTTACGCTGCCCTATTTCAATCTTGCGCCTTACGTGCTCATCAAGTCGGACCTCGTCTTCACGACCACGCGCCTTTTCGCCGCCCATTACGCGAAGTTTCTGCCGCTCGCGGTGGTGCCCGCGCCGCTCGACTTCCCGCCCATGCAGTATTACCAGCTCTGGCATGAGCGGTGTCACTACTCCGACGAAGTGCGCTGGCTGCGCAGTCTCGTCGCCGAGGCGACGCGCTCGCTGATCGACCAGCCGTGACGCCAGCGAACCCTGTCTGCGTTTTGCTCGGAGGCGCGCGTCGCGGCTTCAGTGCGCCGGGTTCGCCAGTTAGCGCGCCAGCGCGCATGCCGTCCAACGACCGTGCGCAGATTCGCCGTCGTCAGCCGCCTTTCTTCGCGATCACTTCCCGTCGATCACGCTCGTCGCGACCTGCGACGGCACGCGCCTCGCCATGAGGCGCCCATCCCGCCTTCAGTGCGCCGCGTTCGCCAGTTCGCCCGCCAGCGTGTTATGCCGCTCGACCGCCGCGCGCAGATCCACCGTCGTCAGCCGCCCTTCCTTCACGACCACTTTTCCGTCGATGACGCTCGTCGCGACCTGCGACGGCGCGCAGAACACGAGCGCCGCCACCGGATCGTGCAGCGCGCCCGCGAACGCCGGCTGCGACAGGTCGAACGAGACGAAATCCGCCGCCATGCCGGGCGCGAGCGCGCCGATGTCGTCGCGGTTCAGCACTTTCGCCCCGCCGAGCGTCGCGATTTCGAGCGCTTCGCGCGCGGTCATGGCGTCCGGTCCGAAGCCGACGCGCTGGAGCAAAAGCGCCTGCCGCACTTCGGCGACCATTTGAGCGCCATCGTTCGATGCCGAGCCGTCCACGCCGAGCCCGACCGGCACGCCCGCGTCGCGCATGGCGCGGATCGGCGCGATGCCGGACGCGAGCCGCATGTTCGAGCACGGACAGTGCGCCACGCCCGTTCCGGTGCGCGCGAAAAGCTCGATGCCCGGTTTGTCGAGCTGGACACAGTGCGCGTGCCAGACGTCGTGGCCGACCCAACCCAGGTCTTGGGCGTATTCGGCGGGCGTCATGCCGAACTTCTCGCGGCTGTACGCGACATCGTTCACGTTCTCCGCCAGATGCGTGTGCAGCGACACGCCGTACTGACGCGCCAGCGCCGCTGAATCGCGCATCAACTCGCGGCTCACCGAAAACGGCGAGCACGGCGCGACGACCACGCGCAGCATCGCGTAGCGGCCCTCGTCGTGATACGCCTCGATGAGGCGCTGCGAGTCCTTCAGGATCGCGTCTTCCTTCTCCACGACGGAATCGGGCGGCAGCCCGCCGTCTTTCTGGCCGACGCTCATGCTGCCGCGGGCCGCATGAAAGCGCATGCCGATCTCGCGCGCCGCCGCGATGCTGTCGTCAAGCCGGCTGCCGTTCGGATAGATGTACAGGTGATCGCTCGATGTCGTGCAGCCGGAGAGCAGCAGTTCGGCCATCGCGGTCGTCGTGGAGACGGAGATCATCTCGGGCGTCAGATGCGCCCAGATCTTGTAGAGGTTCGTGAGCCAGCCGAAAAGCTCGGCGTTCTGCGCGGCCGGAACCGCCCGCGTCAGGCTCTGATACATGTGGTGATGCGTGTTGACGAGACCGGGAATGACGAGATGCCCGAGCATGTCGAGCACGTCGTCGGCGGTCTTCGGAAGCTCGCTCGTCGGCCCCACCGCCACGATGCGGTTTCCTTCGATATACAGGCCGCCATCGGCGATTTCGCGGCGCTCTGCGTCCATCGTGACGAGCATGTGGGCGTTCTTGACAAGCAGGCTGCGGGGTGTCGCATTCATCGAATGTTCTCCGGGAACGGGTTGCATCAGGGTAAGAGGACCCGTGAAAGCCCCGGTTACCCAGCGTTGAACGCCGTCTTCGGGACGCGGCTCAATTGCGCGCGGTGTCACTGTCGGCAGCCAAAAACATGGCGGCAATCACGGGGCCGTCATAGTCGACTTCAGCCCGGCGATATATCTGCGAATTTTGGCGCAGGTAGCATCGCAGCGAAAGCCGTGCAGATTGTCCGCGCGCCGTGGCTTTGCGGGAGCGGCGGCGCTCATGCGCCCGGCATTATCTTTCCTATCGCGGACGCACAGCGCGTCTCGAATTTCTACAATGCTGTACACGGCGCGCATCTGAAACGCCGACGGGTATGTAGCCACTGACGTGGAGCCTCGATCCGCCGCCGCCGCACGGTTCCCCACAGTGCGGATTTCGGATCGATGCGCGAGCCGGACATCGCACAACACAAGGAACATGCGAATGGGCAAGCTCACCACCCACGTCCTCGACACGGCGCACGGCCGCCCCGGCGCGCACATCCAAGTCGAGCTCTTCGCGCTATCCGGCGACACCCGGCGCGCAATCAAGACCACCCTGACCAACGACGACGGCCGCTGCGATGCGCCGCTGCTCGAAGGCGCGGAACTCGAAACCGGCGAATACGAACTCGTTTTTCACGCAGGCGATTATTTCGCCGGGCTCGGCGTGACAGTGCCCGAGCCGCGCTTCGTCGATCGCGTCGTGCTGCGCTTCGGCATCGCGGACGCCGCCGCGCATTATCACGTGCCGCTCCTCGTTTCACCGTGGGCGTACAGCACGTATCGCGGCAGCTAACGGCCGCGCCAAGCAGAGCGATCAGCATGCCGCGCATCGACGGCGTGCGCATAACGAATCGGTAGTGGAGGAGTTCATGGAAGGCTTTATCACCGACTGGCTGAATCTGGTCTTGCGCTGTCTGCACGTGATCGTGGCGATCGCGTGGATCGGCGAGTCGTTCTATTTCGTCGCGCTCGACAACAGCCTGAAACCGCCGCAGGACCCGAACGCGCGCCGGCGCGGCGTGTTCGGCGACTTCTGGCACGTGCACGGCGGCGGCTTCTATCACATGCAGAAGTATTCGGTTGCGCCGCAAGACATGCCGGAGAACCTTCACTGGTCGTTCTGGCCGTCCTACACCACATGGATGTCCGGCTTCGGCCTCTTCTTCGTGCTGTATCTGCTCTCGCCGAGCACGTATCTGATCGACAAGAACGTGCTCGACATGGGCCCGGTCGTTGCGGTGTCGGCGGCGCTCGGCTTTCTGATGGCCGGCTGGATCGTCTACGATTCGCTGTGCCGCCTGCTCGGCCACAACGACAAGCTGCTCGGCATTTGCGTGGGCATTTACGTGCTGATCGCGGCATTCGTCGCGTGCCACGTGTTCTCGGGCCGCGCGGCGTATCTGATCACCGGCGCGATGATCGCGACGATCATGTCGGCAAACGTGTTCTTCGTCATCATTCCGGGACAGCGCAAGATGGTCGCGGCGATGCTCAAGGGCGAAACGCCGAACGCCATCTACGGCAAGCGCGGCAAGCAACGTTCCGTGCATAACACGTACTTCACGCTGCCGGTCGTCTTCGCGATGCTGTCGAACCACTACGCGATGACCTACACGCACAAGTACAACTGGGTGATCCTCGTGCTCATCATGCTGGCGGGCGCGCTGATCCGTCAGTTCTTCGTGATGCGCCATCGCGGACAGGTGCTGTGGTACATGCCGGTTGCCGGTCTCGTACTGGTTCTCGGCGCGTTCGCCTGGACGATGCCCGCGCCGACGGTGCCGGTCGCGCACGCCGCGGGTGCGCCGACGATCAAGGTCGCGGACATTCAGCCGATCATTCAGCAGCGTTGCGCGGTCTGCCACTCCGCGCATCCGACGATGATGGGCAGCGCGCCGGCAGGCGTTCTCCTCGACACGCCCGCCGAAATTCGCCAGAACGCGCAGCGCGTGCATCAGCAGGCGGTGACGTTGAAAGCGATGCCGCTCGGCAACGTTACGCAAATGACGGATGCCGAGCGTCAGAAGATTGCTGCATGGTTTGACGGAGGCGCGGTGCAGTAAGCGTCGTGCTCCAGGGGAGACGGCCCGAATCGGCTTCTGCCGCTCGGGCCGTTTTTTCATTGCGCGGCGAAGTAGGCTTTGACCGCGTCGATGACTGTGTCGATATCGTCGCGCGACACATCGCGATGCGTCACGAACCGCGATGCGTAGAGCATCTGCGTGAGAATGCCGCGTTCCTTGAGCCACGCTTCGAGCGGCGCGCAATGCTTTTCGGGAATCTGCGCGAACACCATGTTGGTGGCTTGCGACTGAATCACGATTCCGTCGATGCCGGCGAGCCCCGCTGCGAGCCGCGCCGCGTTCTCATGATCCTGCGCGAGGCCGTCGACGTGATGATCGAGCGCATGAAGGCACGCCGCCGCGAGCACGCCCGCCTGCCGCATGCCGCCGCCGAGCACCTTGCGCCAGCGGTGCGCAACATCCACGAGCGCCTTGCTGCCGACCAGCACCGAACCGACCGGCGCGCCGAGGCCTTTCGAGAAGCAGATGGAAACCGTATCGAACGGCGCGCACAGCTCGCTCACCGGCCGGTCCGACGCCACCACCGCGTTGAAGAGGCGCGCGCCGTCCAGATGCGTCGAGAGTCCGCGATCGCGGGCCAGCTTGGTCGCCTGCGCCACGTAGTCGGCAGGCAGCACTTTGCCGCCGATGGTGTTCTCCAGCGCGAGCAGGCGCGAACGCGCGAAGTGATCGTCAATGGGCTTGATCGCCGCCGCGATCTTGTCGAGCGGCAAGGAACCGTCGGGCGCATTCTCGATTGGCTGCGGCTGAATGCTGCCGAGCACCGCCGCCCCGCCGCCCTCGTACTTGTACGTATGCGCCGCCTGCCCGACGATGTACTCGTCGCCGCGCGCGCAGTGCGCCATCAACGCGGCGAGGTTGCTTTGCGTGCCGCTCGGAAAGAACAGGCCCGCTTCCTTGCCGGTGCGCGCGGCGAGCGTGGACTGGAGCTTGAGCACCGTGGGATCGTCGCCCCAGACGTCGTCGCCGACTTCGGCGGCTGACATGGCGGCGAGCATCGCTTGGCTCGGGCGGGTGACGGTATCGCTGCGTAGGTCGATCTGGCGTGCTGGCATCGTGAGTCGCTTGGTCGGGATGAGCGGAATAGTGTAGCGCGCAATAAAAAAGACCGGCCATGCTGCGCCGGTCTTTCCGTGACTGCCATGGGCGATACGCGCAATACGCGCGACGACTCAGCGCAGCGCCTCTTGTGTCAGCCACAACGACTCTCTCAGGTCCTGCTCGTTCAGATTCAAGCCATCGCCACCGCGATCGACGACGATGAAATCGCTGACCTTCCCAAGCGCAATGAGCGGATGGTGCCAGACGCCTTTCGCGTAGTTCACGCCCTGCCAGCCGCGCGTAACGAACGCACGAATCTTCGATTCGTCGAGTTCGCCCGCCGGCGCGACGACGACGAGATACGGCCGCTCGTCGAGCGGAATGAACGCCTGCGAGCCGAGCGGATGCCGCTCCATCATCTTCACTTCGAACGGCAGCACGCGCGGCTGGCCGCGAAAGAGATTGACGAGCGTGCGGCCGCCCTCGTCCGTCACATCGACCTTGCAGAGATCGTGAAAGCGGATCGTCGTGCCGAGGTTGATTGGAATCTGCTTCGCGCCGTCGAGCTCGATCACATCGCCAAAAGGCCTGAACGCCGCGCGCGTCAAGGGTTCGATCGCGAGCGTCTTCATCATGCAAGCGTTCCGAAAAGACGCAGGCGCGACACGCCGCCGTCCGGGTAGATGTTGAAGCGCACGTGCGTGACCGGCCCGAGCGCCGCGAGTTCGGACTCGAAGAAGTGCTGCTTGTCCATCTGCAGCTTCTGTTCCGAAAGCAGCACCGGCCAGAACATGGCCTGCGTGACGAGCGAGCTGTCGGTGCCGCCTTTCACATACGCCGCCTGAAGCGAGCAGCGGTCGGGGAAATTGCCCTTGAAGTGAGCGGTATCCACTTCGACCTTCTTGATGATGCCCGGCTGCGCGAGCGCGACGATGCACCAGTCGTTGCCCGGCTCGCGGCGGCGGCGCGTTTCCCAGCCGTCGCCCATGTTGACGCCGCGGCCCGGCATCAGAAGCGTGGACGCGAGACCGAAGTGCTGGTTGTTGGTGCCGACCATGTACGCGCCGTTTTCCATCGCGGCGAGATCGAACAGTTCATTGCGATCCGCGTTGCGCCAGTCGAGTTGCGGCTGACCGTACACGCGCAACCGCGCGATGCCGCCGTCCGGATAGATGTTCACGCGCAAGTGCGTGAACGGCTCGGCCGATGCGACGTCCAGATAGTGGTGGCTGTTGCCCTGCAGCGTCGTGGACGGCACGATTTCCGTCCATTGCGTGGACTGGCTCGGCGCGCCGTCGGCGACATGCGCGCCCTCGATCGACGCCGCCGGCGGGAAGTTGCCGGTGAAGTGGCTCGTATCCAGATCGATGCCCTTGATCACGCCCGGCCGCGCCAGCTTGACGATGCACCAGTCGTAGCCGGTCGTGCGCTTGCGTCGCGTTTCCCAGCCGTCCATCCACTTGCCATGTTCGTCGTATTTGCCGGGAATGAACACGGCCGGCTCGGGGTTCAGCATGCGTTCCTTCGGCGCGAAGAAATCGTCGCTCGCCTCGAGCGCCTGCGCGCCCAGACGCGGGTCCGCGAGATTCACATAGCGGCGCGTAAAATCGGGCGCGTTGGGATCGAGTGTCGGAATTGCCATTGTCTTCGTCCTTGTCTATACGGGGAAATGCGGTTCACTGCGCTATCAGGTCGTCGAGCCTGAAGCGCGCGATCCGGTAAATCTGGTCCAGACTCGTGCGAAGCTCTTGAGCGCGGTCGTGATTCACGCGCGCCTCGAAGTTCGCGATGATGCCGTGACGGTCATAGCCGCGCACCGCGAGAATGAACGGGAAGCCGAACTTCTCGCGATACGCCGTGTTGAGCGCCTGGAGCTTGTCGAATTCTTCCTGCGCGCAGAGATTGAGACCGGCGCCGCTTTGCTCGCGAGTCGATTCGGCCGTCAGTTCGCCGCGCACCGCCGCCTTGCCTGCGAGTTCCGGGTGAGCGTTAATGAGCGCGAGTTGCTTCTCTTCGCCCGCCGCCTCCACCGCCTGCGACATCGTCGCGTGCAATTCGTCGACGCTCGAAAACGGGCGCTTCTTGGCCGCGATCTCCGCGACCCACGGCGAATGCTCGAAGATGCCCGCGAGCACGGTCACGAACGCGTCGGCGGGCATGGAGTTGAGTTTCTCGAGTGTGGTTTGCATCGCCTTCATGCCGCCGTCCCGTTGTCTGCCTGCGTTTGATCGTAAGGGTAATGTTCGCGCCAGTGCCGTGCGATATCGACGCGCCGCGTCACCCACACGCGGTCGTGCTTTTCGATGTGATCGAGAAACCTTTGCAGCCCGCGAAAACGCCCCGGACGGCCGAGCAGCCGGCAGTGCATGCCGATGGACAGCATCTTCGGCGCTTCGTCGCCTTCTTCGTAGAGCACGTCGAAGGCGTCGCGCAGGTAGGTGAAAAAATGGTCGCCCGTATTGAAGCCCTGCGGCGTGGCGAAACGCATGTCGTTGGTGTCGAGCGTGTACGGCACGATGAGTTGCGGCGTGGTCTTGCCGCTGCCGAGTTCGACGTCCATCCAGAACGGCAGGTCGTCGCCGTAGTAATCGGAGTCGTAAAGGAAGCCGCCGTATTCCGCCACCAGCCGATGCGTGTTCGGACTATCGCGGCCCGTGTACCAGCCGAGCGGGCGCACGCCCGTCACCCGCTCGATGGCTTCCATGCCGAGGCGCATATGCTCCGCTTCGCGCTCCGGCGACATGTCCTGGTAGTGAATCCAGCGATACCCGTGGCAGGCGATCTCATGCCCCAGTTCCACGAACGCGCGCGACAGCTCGGGATGCCGCTCCATCGCCATGCCGACGCCGAACACGGTAAGCGGCAAGCCGCGCTTCTCGAACTCGCGCAAGATGCGCCAGACGCCTGCGCGCGAGCCGTATTCGTAGATGGACTCCATGCTCATGTGACGCGCCGGATACGACGCCGCGCCGACGATCTCCGACAAGAACTGCTCGGAGCCGGGATCGCCGTGCAGCACGCAGTTTTCGCCGCCTTCTTCGTAATTGAGCACGAATTGCACGGCGACGCGCGCACGCCCCGGCCAGTTCGCCTGCACGGGATGGCGGCCGTAGCCGATCAGGTCGCGTGGATAGTTCGGATCGAGAGACATGGCTGGGTCAGGAATCGGGGCGTTGAACAACGGAATGTCGACGATTCAGTGTAGCGAAAACGCCCGGACGCGCCCATACAGCGGCGCAGATATTGCGGGTCACGTCGCCGGTATGTATTTCACACTCTCACGCGGCTAGCGCGGGCCGAAATCGGACAGCACGCCGTCGTAACGTTTCGCGAGCGGCCGCGCGAAGTCGCCTCGTTTGGCCGTGTTCAGCTTCAGCGCGATGAGCGCCTCGGCCCATTTGACGGCCGCCGTCACGCCCTCCACGACCGGCGCGCCGATGGCGTCTTCCACTTCCCGGCAGAATTCCGCCATGCCCGCGCAGCCGAGCACGATGGCGTCCGAGCCGTCCTCGTCGAGCGCGCGCCGGCATTCGTCGATGATCGTCTGCCGCGCCGCCGAGCCGGGCTCGTCGAGTTCGAGCACCGCGACGTCCGTCGCACGCACGTTCTTGCAGAAGCGCGTCATGCCGTAGCGTTCGGCGAGATGCCATGCCATGCCGCACGTGCGCCGCAGCGTCGTCACGACGGAAAAGCCCGGCGCAATGACGCTCGCCGCGTGCATTGCCGCTTCCGCGATGCCGATCACGGGCCCGCGCGCCAGTTCGCGCGCGGCATAGAGCGCCGGGTCGCCGAAACACGCGATCACGTAGCCGTCGAAGCCCTGCCGCTCGCCCGCCTCCACTTCGGCGAGCAGCCCGAGCGAGGCGACGGCTTCGTCGTAATAACCTTCGATGGAAGGCGGGCCCATCGTCGGGCTGACCGCGACGATTTCCGTGCCGGGCGCTGCGACTTCACGCGCGCAGCGGGCCATCGACTCGGTCATGCGTTGCGTGGTGTTCGGGTTGATCAGTTTGATGCGCATTGCTGTCTCCTGCTTATTGCGTCTTTCCGTCCGCCGCGACGTGTCGCGGCGGATCAGGTTGCCTTCACTTCAAGCCATGTGCTTGCGATCCGCCAGCATCCAGTAGAACAACGCCCCGAGCCCCGCGCCGATGAACCACGAGAAGTTCGCGGCGCCTTCGAGCGAAGGCAGCATCACGCACAGAATCGCGATGACTGCGGCGGGCAAGAGCGCCATGACCGCGCGGCGATTCACGCCCTTCGTGTACCAGTACTTGCCGGTGTCGGACGTCGTGTAGAGGTCGTTCACCGCGAGCTTGCCGCGCTTCAGGAGATAGAAGTCGAGAATCAGCACGCCGTACAACGGTCCGATAAAGCTGCCGAGAATGTCCAGCGTGTAGTGGATCACGGCGGGATTGTTGAAGAGGTTCCAGGGCGTGATGAAGATAGACGCGGTCGCGGCCATCATCCCGCCCATGCGCCAGCTGATGAGACGCGGCGCGACGTTGGAGAAGTCGAACGCCGGCGACACGAAGTTCGCCACGATATTGATGCCGATCGTCGCGATGGTGAACGTCAGCGCGCCGAGAATGACGGCCGTCGGATGATCGATGCGGCCCACCGTTTCAACCGGATCGGTGATCAGTTGTCCGAACACGGGCAACGTGGCCGCGGTCGTGATGACCGTCACGAGCGAGAACGCGAGGAAGTTGACCGGCAGCCCCCAGAAATTGCCGCGCTTCACGCTGCGAAAGCTCTTGCAATAGCGCGAGAAGTCGCCGAAGTTCAACATCGGCCCGGAGAAATACGAGACGACGAGCGAGATCGCGGTGATCATCACCGGCACGACTTCCATGCCGTGATACTTCACGCCGCCGAGATTCAGCCCGATGTTGCGAATGCCCGCGCGCCACACCATGTATCCGGCGAGCGCGAACATCACGACATAGACCGCAGGGCCCGCGAAGTCGATGAACTTTTTGATCATCTCCATGCCGCGCCAGAACACGACCGCCTGCAACACCCACAGCAGCATGAAGCCGGCCCAGCCGAGCGCCGACAGCCCGACGAAACCATAGCGATGCACGTCCGCATAAGGCATCAACGACGGCACGAACTTCAGCACGACGATCACGAGCGCGCTGGAGGCCAGATACGTCTGGATGCCATACCACGCTACGGCGATCAGCCCGCGAATGACCGCGGGAATGTTCGCGCCGAGCACGCCGAACGTCGCGCGGCACGCGACCGGATATGGCACGCCCGCCACCTGACTGGGCTTTGCGATGAGATTGCACAGCAGATTCACGAGCCCGATGCCGATCAGAAGCGACACGAGCACCTGCCAGCTCGTCAGCCCGAGCGCGAAGAGACTGCCCGCGAACACATAGCCGCCGACGCTATGCACGTCCGACATCCAGAACGCGAAGATGTTGTACGCGCCCCACGTCTGATTCCTGAGCGGCGCGAGATCTTCGTTGTACAGACGATCGCTGTAGCCGGCGGGCACGCCGGTATCGTGCTCGGAAGATTCGTACGGGGTTTCATACGGCGGCAGTGCTGAACTGCCGGGCGTTGCACTGAACTGAGCCATGACCTCTCCTTGGATGGGCGGCTTGCGTCATGAAAAAGCGGCAATTGCTTGGGATCAAGCGTCGTCGGATACCTTCGCGAACAGGCTCGTCGCCACGCTCGCGCGGTACTCTTCGGATTGGCTCCATCGCCTGCGGCGTAGTGCCGAGAGCGAGCGGGCTTCAGCCCATCTCGCTCGCCGTCAGGCGTTTTTCATTGCACGCTCATCGATGAGCGTCTCGTTCAGTGCGGCGCCTGCTGCGGTCTTTCGCGCGTGCGTCTCGCTACGCGCCCGCCGCATGCGCGCGGGCGCGGTCTCCATTTTTGTGTTCGTGCTACGGCTTGCTTACGCGCCGAACGCCTTCTCGCGTTCGCCCGGCCTTGCGAATACTTCCTTCAGATCGACCGCGCCACGGGCCGGCCGCTCCAGCATCTTCAGTTCGACATCGCGCAGATGTTGGGCCATCAGATCCGCGGCTTTTGCGGCGTCGCCGGCATCGAGCGCGGCGAGGATCGCTTCGTGATCTTCAAAAGAGCACGAACTCTTGCCGAGCGATTCATACAGCGCCGAAATCAGCGTCGAGCGCGCGACCAGTCCGGACAGACAATCGCACAGCACGGCGTTGCCGGTGAGCGCGGCCAGTTCGGTGTGGAACTCGCCCGACAGCCGGATCCACGCAGAGAAATCGCGGTTCTCGAACGCTCGCCTTTCGCGCCCGATGGTCGCGCCAATCGACTTCAGCCGCCGCGTGCCGTGTCCTTTGCAGATGCGCTCGACGACAGCCAGCTCGACGATGCGTCGCATTTCGAATACGTCGTGCACTTCCTGCAGCGACGGACTTGCGACAAACGCGCCGCGATTCGGTTCGAGATCGACGAGCCGCTCGCTTGCCAGTTGCGACAGCGCCTGGCGCACCGGGCCGCGTTTCACGTCGAACACTTCGCACAACTGCGCTTCGGTCAGCTTCGCGCCGGGAGCAAGCCGGTGTTCGAGGATCGCGGCGCGGATGTTCTCGGCGATCGACTCGGGGCTCGCTGCGACGGCTCCGTTCAGAGAACCGGCGGAAGCGTTCGATGCAGCACTCGTTTTACGGTCGGACATGATGTGCTCGCTTGCATGTTGACCATCTTAGAATCGACATAAAGATTGTCAACAATTCAAAATAAAAAATCTCGGTGAAGGGTGGCGTCGCGCGAGGTGATGTCTGCCTGCAAGCCAGAACCGACGGGCATTCAGGACGATTAGGCTACTTTTTGTCGGCATTGTCGACCGGATTTTGTCGACAATCTGCGGTTCATAAATGGTGCATCGCGATCCATGGTGACGCGTAGAACAGACCGTTAGTTGCAAAAGCAGTCAAACGAAAAGGCACTCGCAGCAAGTGCCCTCTGCCGCAAACCTAGGCCAGATGCGGATAGTCCGACAGCGCCAGCGTGAAACCCCGCTCGTTCGCGACAAGGTGTGCAGTCGCACCAAAAGGCAGCGTCAGCAGATTATCGACGTGTCCGAACTGCAAGCCGGTCACGAACGGCACGCCGGTCGCCGCCCTCATCTGCTCGATCACCGCGTCGAGCGAGAAGCCGTTGTCGTAGTCGGACAGGCGCCCGCCCGAGAACTCACCCATGATGACCGCCTGCTGCCGTCCAAGCACGCCTGCCTGATGCAACTGGTAGATCATCCGCTCGATGCGAAACGGATGCTCATTTACATCTTCGATGAAGAGAATGCCGCCATCGACAGGCGGCAGATACGGCGTGCCGACGAGCGCGGCGAGTATCGCGAGGTTGCCGCCCCACAACATGCCGGTCACGTCGACGGACTGGCGCTGCGGCGTGTGGCTCGTCACAGTGAAGCTCGGCTGCGAAATCGCCTGCCAGAAGTGGTGCATGGTGAATGCGCTCAGCTGCTCCGCGCCGAAGTTTCCGGCGAACATCGGACCGCCGAAACTCTTCACCGCCGAACGCGCGTATAACGCGCACTGAATCGCCGTGAAATCGCTGTGGCCGACGAGCGCCACGGGTTCGTCGCCGAGCCGTCGCAGGCCGTCGTAGTCGAGGCCGTGCAGAATGCGCGATGCGCCATACCCGCCGCGCACCGCCAGCACGATATCGGGCAGCGGCCGTGACGGATCGGCGAGACGGTTCAGATCGGCGGCGCGTTCGCTGTCGGTGCCGCCGAATCGTTGAAAGCGCCGGCGCGTCGCATCGAGATTTTCGAGCCGATGACCCTGCGCCCGCAGACGCCCGATGCCCCGCTCGACAGCCGCGGGGTCGTGCGGATAGCCGGAAGGCGCGATGAGGTCGATGGTGCGTGATTTCACGATGTTCAGTTCGTGTTGGTGGAGATATCGATGTCGAGGCGCGCGGCCAATTGTGTTTGCGCTTGACGCGCGGCGCGCTCTTCGCGCGCGAGAAGCCGGCGCTCGGCGAAGAAGTTCTTGAGCGCGTGGCCGCATTCGTCGGCGAGCACGCCTCCCGTCACGGCCGTATGATGATTCAGCCGCTCGTTCGCGAACATATCGACGACGCTGCCGCACGCGCCGGTCTTCGGGTCGGCCGCGCCGTACACGACCCGCGCGATGCGCGCGTGCATGATCGCGCCCGCGCACATCAGGCACGGCTCCAGCGTCACATAGAGCTCGCAGCCGGGCAGCCGATAGTTTCGCTGCGCCTGCGCCGCGGCCCGCAGCGCGACCATTTCGGCGTGAGCGGACGGATCGTGCCCGCGAATCGGATGATTGAAACCCGTGGCGATGACTTCATCGCCGAGTACGACGACCGCGCCCACCGGGACTTCCCCCGCGCGGCGCGCTTCGTCGGCGGCGCGTTGCGCGAGCGCCATGAAGCGGCGATCGCGGTCGCTGGCGGGAGCGGTATCTTCTGGTGTCTCGGGAGAAGCGCCGGGCGGCGGCTCGGTGAGCGTCAAGGCTGCTCCGGCTCCGTGTCGCCGCGCGCCGCGACGCGCTCGGAGAGCCGCTCCGCGATGCGCCGGCGATATTCGTGCGGCACGCAGCCGCCACCGCGCAGCGATTCGAGCGCCATGTCGAGCGCGAGCATCTTCACCTGAATGCGGCAGCGGGCGGCAGGGTCGGTCACTTTGTCGAGTTCGTCCTGCAGGCCGCGCAGCGCGCGAAGCTGCTCGACGGCAGGCGGGACGAAACCCGCATTCTTGAGAATACGGTTGGCGACGCGCACTTCCTCGGGAACGAGAAGATCATCGTCCAACTGAAGCGGCGCGCCTGCGCCCGGCAAGTTGTTCAACTCGCCGCGAGACACGGCTTCGTTGATCCGCTGTTCTACCAGAGCATCTAGCAATTTCATCAGGGATTACGACCGGCTTTCGAATAACGCCGAAGCGGTCTGTCACGATTTGCGGGGTTAGCGTGAAGTCGGAGCCCGCCGGAAAAAACGCGCTCGCGCGTGGTTCGGCTGGCTTCGACAATTCATCTCGTATTCTATCAGCGGCGGCCCTGATTGCTTCGCGCGGCGCACGGCCGTTCGCGCGCGTCGGCCGTATAGAGAAGATATGCGGGGTTTTCGCGACATCGATTGCCGCGCGGCGGGCGTCTGTGCTTACGAGCGCACGGGCTCGCGCGTGTAGCCTTGCGTCGCGAAGAGCAGCCGCCGCGTGTACTCGTGCTTGACGTCGTGCGCCCTCACCGCCTCGACGCCGAGCTGTTCGACGACTTCCCCGTTGCGCATGACGGCCACGCGCTGACACAGGAAACCCACGACCGCGAGATTGTGGCTCACGAGGATCATGGTGAGCTTGCGCTCGCGATGCAGCCGCCGCAGCAGGTTCAGGATTTCCGCCTGCACGGAGACATCGAGCGCGGACGTCGGCTCGTCGAGCAGAAGCACGCGCGGCTCGACGATCAGCGCGCGAGCGATCGACACCCGTTGCCGCTGCCCGCCCGACAACTGATGCGGATAGCGAAAGCGGAACGCAGCCCCGAGGCCGACTTCGGCGAGCGCGTCGAGAATGCGCGTGTCCTGATTGCCGATGCCGTTGATCGCGAGCGGCTCGCGCAATGTGCGGTCGACGGTGAAGCGCGGATGCAGCGAGCCGTACGGGTCCTGAAACACCATCTGCACGTCGCGCTGCGGCCGATGTGCAACGGCCTGCCCGTCGATGCGCATGCCGCCTCCGGCAAGCGGCACGAGGCCCGCGAGCGCGCGCAGCAGCGTCGACTTGCCGCTGCCCGACTCGCCGACGAGACCGAATACTTCGCCATCCTCAACGCGCAACGACACGTCGCGCACCGCATCGACATGGCCGGTTTTGGTCTTGAAGCGAATGTGCGCGTGGTCGATCTCGATCATCGCGCGGCTTCCTCGATCGTTTCCGCGAGCCACGACGGATCGCGGCGCAGCGTCGGCAATTCGTCGGGCGGATTGGTCAAGGGCGGGCTCGCGGCAAGCAGTCCGCGCGTGTACGGATGCCGCGCGTTGGCGAGTTCACGCGCCGCGCAGGTTTCCACGACGCGCCCGCCGTACATCACCGCGACGCGATCGCAGAACGACATCACGAGCGGCAAGTCGTGGCTGATGAACACGAGCCCCGTGCGATGACGCTCGATCATTTCGTCGAGCACGGCGAGCACCTGCATCGACACGAGCACGTCGAGCGCGCTCGTCGGTTCGTCGGCAATCAAAAGGCGCGGACCCGCGCTCACCATCATCGCGATCATCACGCGCTGGCCCATGCCGCCTGACAACTCGTGCGGATACGCGTCCGCCACACGCTCCGGATCGCGGATATGCACGGCCGCGAGCGCATCCACGATGCGCGCACGCATCGCGCGCCGGCTCAAGCCGCCGTCCTGACGCGCGATGGTTTCGCGCATCTGCTGGGCGACCGTCATCACCGGATTGAGCGAGTACTTCGGATCTTGCAGGATCATGCTCATCTGCGTGCCGCAGAGGCGCCGGCGCGCGCTCGGCTTCATCGCGAGCAGGTCCTGGCCGTCGAAGCGCAAAGCCTTCGCGGACCATCGCGCTTCGGGCGGCAAGAGGCCGAGCAGCGCGCGGCCGGTCAGCGACTTCCCCGAGCCCGATTCCCCGACGATGCCGAGCCGCTCGCCGCGCCGCACCGTCAGCGAGACACCGCGCACCGCGGGCATCGCGACGCCGTCGTGGCCGGCGAAGGCGACTTCGAGACCGTCGATTTCAGCGAGCGCATCGTCCATGTCAGCCTCCATGACGCGGATCGAAGACATCGCGCAACCCGTCGCCGAGCAGATTGAACGCGAGGCTGACTGCGAGAATCGCGAGGCCGGGGATGGTCGCGACCCACCAGGCGTCGAGCAGCACGTTACGGCCCGAGGCGACCATGTAGCCCCATTCCGGACTCGGCGGCTGCGCACCGAGTCCAAGAAAGCCGAGCCCCGCGACCGCGAGAATGATGCCCGCCATATCGAGCGTCGCGCGCACGATCACCGACGACGAGCACAGCGGCACGATATAGCGCAGCAGAATGCGCGTGTGCGATGCGCCCGCGAGCCGCGCCGCGTGAATGAAATCGGCCTGCGCGAGCCGCAGCGATTCGGCCCGCGCGAGCCGCGCGTAAGGCGGCCACGCGGTGATGGAAATGGCGATGACCGCATTCAGCACGCCCGGCCCCAGCGCCGCCGCGAACGCGAGCGCCAGCACGATCTTCGGAAACGCGAGCGCGACATCGGTCAGGCGCATGAGCACGGTATCGACAAAGCCGCCGCAATAGCCCGCCACCGTGCCGATCAGGAGTCCAATTGGCACGACAAGCACGACGACGAGCATCGCGATGGATAGCGTGAGACGCGAGCCGTGAACGAGTCTCGACAGGATGTCGCGGCCGAGTTGATCCGTGCCGAACCAGTGCGCCGCGCCCGGCGGCATCAGACGATCGGCGAGCACCTGCCGCAGCGGGTCCTGCGTGACCAGGAGCGGCCCGACGGCCGCCGCCACGACGAGCACGATCAAGATGACGAGGCCCAGCATGCTGAGCGGATTGCCCGAGAACCGCCGCCAGCGCCGGTACGCGCGCCCGAGCGCGGCCTGTCGCGGGGACGCGGGCGTGTCGGTCAAGAGCCACGCGCGCCACGTAGTCGGCGCGGGTTTCATCGGCGTGCGCTTGGCGGGCGAATGCATGCGGCAAAGGTCTCCGTTGTCAGCGAGCGCGCGGATCGAACACGCGGTAGAGCGCATCCGTCAGCAGATTGAGCGCGATGAACGTCGCGCCGATCACGAGCGTGCTGCCGAGCACCGCGTTCATGTCGGCGTTCAGAAGCGCGCCCGTCAGATACGAGCCGATGCCCGGCCACGCGAACACGATCTCGGTCAGCACCGAGCCTTCCAGCAAATAGCTGTACGCGAGCGCGATGACCGTGAGCAACGGCACCGCGATATTGCCGAACGCATGGCGCCAGATCACGCGGCGCTCGGGCAGGCCTTTCGCGCGCGCCGTCGTCACATATTCCTGGCTCAGTTGTTCGAGCATGAACGAGCGCGTCATGCGCGACAGATACGCGATCGAATAGAACGCCAGCACGCCCGCCGGCAGCGCGATATGCGAAAACGCGTTGGCGAACACGTCCCACTCGCGGGCGATAAGCGCGTCGATCAGGAGACTGCCCGTGCGCGTATCGACCATGCCGTCGTACAGCGGGTCGATGCGGCCCGGTCCCGACACCCAATGCAGCCGCGCGTAAAAGAGCAGCAGCCCCATCAGCGCGAGCCAGAACACCGGCACCGAACTGCCCGCGAGGCCGATCACGCGCGCGACGTGATCCACGAGGCGGTTGTGGCGCACCGCTGCGATCACGCCGAGCGGCACGCCGATCATCACGCCGATGAAGGTCGAGAGCGTCGCCAGCTCGAGCGTCGCGGGAAAGACGCGCCGGATATCGTCGATGACCGGACTCGCCGTCAGCAGCGACACGCCCAGGTTTCCGTGCAGCACGTCGCGGGCGTAGATCAGGAATTGGTCGACGAGCGGCTTGTCGAGCCCGAGCTGCACGCGCGCCGCGGCATACGCGCTCGCCGATGCGCGGTCGCCAAGAATCGCGAGCACCGGGTCGATCGGGATCTTGCGCCCGATGAAGAACGTGATGGCGAGCAAGCCGGTGAACGTGACGGCGAGCATCGCGATCCAGCGCAGAAGCGCGAGCGCGATCCGCGCGCCGCCGCGATTCGCGTTCGCGGCGCGCAGGCGGTCGAGCACGGTCGGATGCGGCGTCATCGCGTCATTGCTTCTTCAGGTTGCGATACGACACGAGATCGTTGATCGGCCCGACTTCGAGACCGGTCACGCCCGGACGCGCCGCCACTTGTGAGACCTTCTGGAACATGATGACGAACGGCGACTTCGCGAGCATCTCGCGCTGCATCTTCTCGTACATCTGCGCGCGCTTCGTGGTGGAGCTTTCCGCGAGCGCCGCGTTGGTTTCCTTCGTCAGATCGGGAATATTCCACGCATTGCGCCACGCGAGCATCTTGAAGCTCGACGCGTCCGAGTTGTCCGGATTCCACGCGAAGCCCTGCGCGTTGCTGTGCGGATCGATATAGTCCGCCGACCATTCGCCGATATAGATGTCGTGCGCGCGCGCCCGGTAGCGGCCGAGCGTCTGCTTGTTGTCGCTCGGAATGAGCTGCACCTTGATGTTGGCGAGCGCGAGATTCGCCTGCACCGCCTGCGCAATTTCGCTGTACGGATAGTCGTTGCGCACGTCCATCTTCACGGTGAAGCCGTCCGCGAGCCCGGCTTTGGCAAGCAGCGCCTTCGCCTTCGCGACGTCCTGGTGATACGGATTCTCGTTGAGCGCGCCGAGAAAACCTTCGGGCAGAAACGTTTCGTGGACCTTGTACGTCGTGCGGATCACGTTCTTCTGGATGCCCTGATAGTCGATCAGCCACTTCATCGCTTCCCAGACTTCCGGCTTCGCCAAGTACTGATTCTTGTTGTTCAGGCCGAGATACATGAGCGTCGCCTGCGGCACGGCCGTCGCCTTGATGACGCCGTTCTTCGAGAGCGTGTCGAGGTCGTCGGGGCTGAGATCGCGCGCCACGTCGATATCGCCGTTCTGGATCATCAGGCGCTGGCTCGCCGCCTCGGTCACATGGCGCAGCACGATGCGCTTCATCGCGAGCGGCAGGCGATAGCCGTCGAAACGTTGCAGCACGATGCTGTCGTTCGCCGTCCACTTCACGAGCTTGTACGCGCCCGAGCCGGCCTCGCTGGTCTTGAGCCAGTCGTTGCCGTAGTCGTTACCTTTGGCGTGCGATTCGAGCAGCTTGCGATCCACCACCGACGCCGGCCACGCGCCGAGCACGTTCAGCACGAAAGTCGGCGCGTAGCGTTGATCGGTCGTGACGGACACCGTGCTGTCGTCGATCTTCTTCACGTTTTGTAGCGCGTTGGCCTTCGTGATGCCGATGCCCGCGAGCACCGCCGCCGCGCCCTTGTCGAGCAACGCCGTGCGCTGGATGGACCACGCGACGTCATCGGCCGTGAGCGGATTGCCGGAATGGAACTTGATGCCGGAGCGGATCTTGAAGGTGAACGTGAGCCCGTCCGGGCTGACGGTCCACGATTGCGCGACGTCGCCGTTGAACTTCGACGGGTCCTTTAGATCGACGCGCACCAACCGGTCGTACGTGTTCGCAACGTATTCCTCCGGCACGAGTTCGTAGACTTCGCCCGGATCGAGCGTGGTGAATTCGTCGAGCAGCGTCGCCATGACGAACATGTCTTTCGGCGTCGCCGCGTGCGCTGCACAGGCAAAGCTCAACGCCAGCGTCATCGCGACAAGGGCCTTTCGTGCGCTCAGTCTCATGGTCGTTTATCCCGTTCACATCAGCCGCAAGGGGCCGCTTTCTTCGTTGTCGATGAGCGCGAGCTCGCGCGATCCGGGTAACTCGTAATGCCACCATTCGCTCGGAATATGCGCGAAGCCCGCGCCGTGCATCACGCCGAGCAAGAGCGTGCGATTGCGCTGCACGTGAGCCGGCAGACCCGCGTGAAAGTGGCCGGACTCCGGCACCATCGCGTCGAAGCCGGTGCCCATGTCGAACTCGATGCCGTCGCTATCGACGAGCGTCAGGTCTACCGCCGTCCCGCGGCTGTGATTCGAGCCGCGGCCGAGATCGGCGATGAACGTGGGATCGGGCAGGAAATTCCACAGCACTTCCTGCGCTTGCGGCGGGCGGTAGGCGTCGAAGATCTTCAGCGTCGCGCCGAAGCTCTGCGCGATCGTCACCGCCTTGCGCAGCGCCGCTTCGGCGGGTTCGAGCAGCAGGCAATGCTGCGTCTTGTAGATGGGCTTGCCGGTGAGATTGCGATCGGTCGCGTAGACGAGATCGATCTGGACGTGATGCGTTTCGCGCGTGACGGGCAGCAGACGGGATCGAGTCATGTAATCGGAATCCTTAGGTCGAACCCTTCAACCATAACCCGGACGAAAAATCCGCGAAACAGTTTATTCCGAATGTGCGGTGTCTTATGCGTCGAGCAGCCAGCGTTCGATGACCTGATGCTCCGAGCGNCCGAGCAGACTGCGCACGAGCGCGAACTCGCGCACTGTCCACGTGATCGGCTCGACGGCTTGCCGCGCGACGCGATGCTCGTCGTAAAGCAGCGTCACATGCGGGATGAAGCGCGGATGCGATTTGACGAAGATGCCGACCGATTGCAGCGACTTGTCGAGTCGATCGACGAAAGCGGAGAAGGCGTCGTCCGGCTCGCCCGCTATGACGAGCGGCCGCTTCGGACGGCGCGTGGCGAAGGTTTCGACGCGGTCGAGCGTCACGTCGAACGACGGCATGTGAACCGATGAGGCCGCCGCGCGCGCTGCGGCGAGCGTGTCGGCCGGCACGCCCGCGAAGGCGCCGAGGTAATGCAGGGTGATGTGCAGGCGATCGGCGGGAATGGGCCGCGCCTTCAGGGTGTGCGCGGCGCGAAGGCTTACCGCGTGGTCCCCGATGCGCGCGGCAGCGGCGGCATCGGGGTAGACCGCGAAGAAGAGGGAGTCGGTGGGGCGGTCAGCGCGAGGGGTGTTCAAGTGACCGGCTCCCGTTCAGTGCTGCGCGGCCGCGATCACTCCCACTCGATCGTCGCAGGCGGCTTGCCCGAGATGTCATACACGACCCGATTGATCCCGCGCACTTCGTTGATGATGCGGTTGCTCACATGTCCGAGCAGTTCGTGCGGCAGATGCGCCCAGTGCGCGGTCATGAAGTCCATCGTCTGCACGGCGCGCAGCGCGACGACGTAATCGTAGGTGCGGCCATCGCCCATTACGCCGACGCTCTTTACGGGCAGAAACACCGCGAACGCCTGGCTCGTCAGCTCGTACCACGACTTGCCGGTTTCCTTGTCGATGGTATTGCGCAGCGTCTCGATGAAAATGGCGTCCGCGCGGCGCAGCAGATCGGCGAACTCGCGCTTCACTTCGCCGAGAATCCGCACGCCGAGGCCGGGACCGGGGAACGGATGGCGATACACCATCGCGGGCGGCAGGCCCAGCTTCACGCCGAGCTCGCGCACTTCGTCCTTGAAGAGTTCGCGCAGCGGTTCGAGCAGCTTCAGCTTCAGCGTCTCGGGCAGCCCGCCGACGTTGTGGTGACTCTTGATCGTATGCGCGCCCTTCTTGCCCTTGCCCGCCGATTCGATCACGTCCGGGTAAATGGTGCCCTGCGCGAGCCATTTCGCGTCGGTGAGCTTGTGCGATTCGGCGTCGAACACTTCGATAAACTCCGCGCCGATAATCTTGCGCTTCGCCTCCGGATCGGTCACGCCGGCAAGCTTGTGGAGAAACGCTTCGCTCGCATCCACATGAATGACCTTCACGCCGAGATGGTCCGCGAACGTCGACATGACCTGCTCGGCTTCGTTCTCGCGCAAGAGGCCGTGATCGACGAACACGCACGTCAGCTGATTGCCGATCGCGCGATGCAGGAGCGCCGCCGCCACCGACGAATCCACGCCGCCCGACAAGCCGAGAATGACGTGCTCGTCGCCGACCTGCGCGCGAATCTTCGCGACCGCTTCGTCGATGTAGTGGCCCATCTCCCAGTCGGCCTTCGCGCCGCACAGTTCGAGCACGAAGCGGTCGAGCATCGCGCGGCCCTGCACCGTGTGCGTGACTTCCGGGTGCCACTGTACGCCGTAGAAGCGGCGGTCGTCGTCGGCCATCGCGGCGATCGGGCACGCGGGCGTCGAGGCCATCAGCTTGAAGCCGGCCGGCATGTCGGCCACCTTGTCGCCGTGGCTCATCCAGACCTTGAGCATCGACTCGCCTTCGGCGGTCTTGAAGTCTTCGATGCCTTCGAGAAAGCCCGTATGGTTGAGCGCCTGCACTTCCGCGTAGCCGAACTCGCGCACCTTGCCGAGCTCGACCTTGCCGCCGAGCTGGTCGGCCATGGTCTGCATGCCGTAGCAGATGCCGAGCACCGGCACGCCGAGATCGAACACGATCTGCGGGGCGCGCGGCGACTTCGCCTCGGTGACCGAGTTCGGGCCGCCCGACAGGATGATGCCCTTCGGCGCGAACTCGCGGATAAACGTCTCGTCCACGTCGTACGGATGGATTTCCGAGTAGACGTGCGACTCGCGGATGCGCCGGGCGATCAGCTGGGTGACTTGGGAGCCGAAATCGAGAATCAGGATTTTGTCGTGCATGGCTGCGGCCAAAGGCTAAGTGAACGAATGGTGTGGGCAGCCGGTCCCGGTGCTGCCGGGTCCGGCTGCGAATAAATCGACGGCCGGCGCGAAGGCCGACCGTCCTTGTGTTTCCTTGCTGCGCGCGCCGTCGTACTCGCGTTCGCGCATCTGCGGGCGCCTCAGCGCGGCGCCCCGCTCGCAGGGTCCGGCGCCACGCGGCCCGTCAGCGGGTCCACGCGCCGTCCGGTCGCCGGATCGATATCGCTGCCGATCACCGGGTCGATGCGCCTGCCGGTGGCCGGGTCGATCTCGCGGCCCGTTTGCGCATCCAGGGTGCGGCCCGTGACCGGATCGACCACGCCGGCTTCCGTGCGCGTGCGCGCAACCGGTGGCGCGGTATCGGCATCGATCGGCCGCCCCGCCGGATCGACGGCGCGGCCAGTGACGGGATCGATGGCAGTGGCTTCGGGCGCGCGCGCCGCGGGACGCGTTGCCGTATCCGACGGCGGCACGACGGTCGTGGCAGGTGGCCGCGTTTCGTCGCGCTTTTGCGCCGCCTTCTTTTCCGCCCGCTCCGCCGACGCCGCGCCGGCCAGTGCCGCGCGTTCCCGCCGCCGCACCGCGCCCGCGAGCCTCACGCTGCCGAGCCCCAGCACCAGCAACACGATGCCGATCAGCGCCGCGCCGACCTGCCCGAAGCCGTCGACCTCAGGCGTGCGCAGGCCGAGCAGCCAGACCAGCACGACGATGCCCGACAGCCATTCGACATGGCCCGAGGCTCTGGCGGCGGCTGCGGTGAGTGCACCGTCGATGGCCGCGTGCAGCGACAGCCACGCGAAACCGATCAGCGCGATGCCGAGCAGTTGCCCGGCGAACGCCGGTTCCACTCGCATGGCGTCCAGTTGCAGCGCGTCGTAAAGTCCCGCCCACGGCGTCAGCAGAAACAGCACGCCGAACACCAGAAAGATGAGGGCATTGACGACCAGCACGACGCGCAGCAACGGTTTCATGATCGGTCCACGAGGTTATCGGCGCAAAAGCCGGGAGACGGCGCGAGCAAGCCGGTCAGTCGACGTGATAGTTCGGCGCTTCCTTGGTGATCTGCACGTCATGCACGTGCGATTCGCGCATGCCCGCCGCCGTGATCTGCACGAATTCCGCCTTGTCGTGCAGTTCCGCGATGGTGCGGCAGCCGCAATAGCCCATGCTCGCGCGCACGCCGCCGACAACCTGGAACAGGATGGCGTTGACCGAGCCCTTGTAGGCCACGCGGCCTTCGATGCCTTCCGGCACGAGCTTGTCGATGTTAGCCGAGTTGTCCTGGAAATAGCGATCCGCCGCGCCGTCCTTCATCGCGCCGACCGAGCCCATGCCGCGGTACGCCTTGTACTGACGGCCCTGGAACAGGAACACGTCGCCCGGCGATTCTTCGGTGCCGGCGAGCATGCTGCCCATCATCACGACGTTCGCGCCCGCCGCGAGCGCCTTCGAGACGTCGCCCGAGAAGCGCACGCCGCCGTCCGCGATGACCGGCACGCCGCTGCCGCGCAGCGCCTCGGACACGTTCGCGATAGCCGTGATCTGCGGCACGCCCACGCCTGCGACGATACGCGTCGTGCAGATGGAGCCCGGACCGATGCCGACCTTCACCGCGTCCGCGCCGTACTCGACGAGCGCCTTGGCCGCCGCCGCCGTCGCGATGTTGCCGCCGATCACCTGCACGCGCGGATAATTCTGCTTGACCCAGCGCACGCGCTCCAGCACGCCCTGGCTATGGCCGTGCGCCGTATCGACGACGATCACGTCCACGCCCGCCTGCGCGAGCAGATCGACACGCTCTTCGTTGTCCGGGCCTACGCCGACCGCCGCGCCCACGCGCAGCTTGCCGTCTTCGTCCTTGCAGGCGTCAGGGTTCTCGGTCTGCTTCGTGATGTCCTTCACGGTCATCAGGCCGCGCAGTTCGAACGCGTCGTTGACCACGAGCACGCGTTCCAGGCGATGGCTGTGCATCAGCGCCTTCGCTTCGGCGAGCGACGTGCCTTCCTTGACCGTCACGAGACGCTCGCGCGGCGTCATGATGTTGCGCACCGGTTCGTCCAGCCGCTCTTCGAAACGCAGGTCGCGGTTGGTGACGATGCCGATGAGTTGCGCGCCTTCCACCACCGGGAAGCCCGAGATGCCGTGCTGCTGCGTGAGCGCGATGACATCGCGTACGCGCATTTGCGGCGGCACGGTGATCGGGTCGCGCACGACGCCGGACTCGAAGCGCTTGACCTTTGCGACTTCGCGCGCCTGTTCCTTCGCGGTGAGATTCTTGTGAACGATGCCGATGCCGCCCATCTGCGCCATGGCGATGGCGAGCCGGCCTTCGGTGACCGTGTCCATGGCGGCGGACACGAGGGGCATATTCAGGGAGATGTTGCGAGTCAGCTGGGATTTCAGGCTGGTATCGCGCGGAAGAACGCTGGAGAACGCAGGCACGAGGAGCACGTCATCGAACGTGAGTGCTTTCTGGATCAGACGCATGGCAAATCCTATGGGCGCAAAAGCAGATTATACCGATAGTTCCCCGCATTTTCACTGCCCGAACAGCAGGTTACGGCCGATCGACGCAAAATCCGGGCCTTCGGCCGCGCGCCAAGCGGTGCACGTTTGAACAAGACGCGGGCGGTGCGCCGCGCTACGCTTTCGCGTCATTCGAGTGCAAGTCGGAGTCGGTCAATGCAGCGCGGTGTCGTATGCGGAATGCTGGCGGGAGCCATCTGGGGTTTTATTTTTCTCGCGCCGCGCCTGTTGCCGGACTTCTCGCCGCTCATGCTGAGCATCGGGCGCTACGTGATGTATGGCGTCGTGTCGCTGGCCGCCGCCCTGCCGTTCGCGCGACGGCTCGCCGCGAAGCTCACGCGCGCCGATGCGATCGCGCTCGTGAAACTCGCGCTCGTCGGGAATCTGCTCTACTACATGCTGCTCGCGAGCGCGGTGCAACTCGTGGGCGTGGCGCCGTCTTCGCTGATCGTCGGCATTCTTCCGGTGACGGTGACGCTGGCGGGCCGGCGCGATCACGGCGCGGTCGACCTCAAGCGCCTCGCCGCGCCGCTCTTGCTGGTGCTGGCGGGCATCGCGTGCATCAATCTGGACGTGTTCAGCGACGTCTTCACGCATCCCGGCGACGCGAGCGCGAATAGCGTGCTCACGCGCCTTGCCGGGCTCGCGTGCGCGGTCGGCGCGCTGGCGTCGTGGACGTGGTATGCGGTCGTCAACGCGCGCTATCTGCAGGCGAACCGCCACTTCGACGGCAACGAATGGTCCGTGCTGTGGGGCATCGTAACCGGCGTGCTCGGCGCGGTCCTCGGGGCGGTTGTCTGGATGTTGCCTGCCGGCGTCGTGCAGGCGAGCGTGCCGGCCGCGCGCTGGCATCTGTTCTGGATCGTGTGCTTCGCGCTGGCGACCGGCGGTTCCTGGCTCGGGAACATGCTGTGGAACGCGGCGGCGAAACGCCTGCCGCTCACGCTCTCCGGGCAGATGATCGCGTTCGAAACGCTCTTCGCCCTGCTCTATGCCTTTGTCTACGACGCCCGCTGGCCGCGCGCTCCGGAGATGCTGGCTATCGTGCTGCTGCTGGCGGGCGTGAGCTGGTCGGTGCGGCAACATACCGTCGAGCCGGCGGCGGCATCGAAGGAAGCGCCCGCGCATTGATGCGGCCTTGGCTCAGCGCGAATCCTTCGACTGCCATTTGCGCCCTTCGATCGATCCCGCCTTGCGCGCCTTGTCGACCCGGCGCTGGCGCGCGGTCTTCGGATCGACCTTCAGCGGCCGATAGATCTCCACGCGATCAAAGTCGGCGAGCGCGGCATTGAGCGCTTGGAGCTTGCCGAACACGCCGACCTTCTGCGTCGTCAAATCGATCTCGGGATGCGCTCGGAGCACGCCGCTCGCCTCGATGGCTTCGCGCACGGTCGCGCCGTCGCGCAGGCCGACGCGCGTGAGGAAGCTCTTGCCGCCCGGCAGGCCGTAGCAGACATCGATATGCAGATTCATTTCTTGCCGTACCGCTGATCCGCGCGCTTCACGAACGAATCGACGAACGTGTTCGCGATATGGCTGAACACCGGCCCAATGATCTTCTCGAGAATCAGGTTCGAGAACTCGTAGTGCAGCGCGAACTCGATCTTGCAGGCGTCGGCGCGCAGCGGCGTGAAGCGCCAGTAGCCCGTGAACTTCTTGAAAGGGCCGCTCAGGAACTCCATATCGATGTTCGTCGGCCGCTTTTGCACGTTACGCGTGGCGAAGTGCTGCTTGATGCCCTTGAAATTGATGTCGATCTTCGCTTCCATGCCGGTCTCGTCCTGGCGGCCGATCTCGACGCCGCCGCACCACGGCAGGAAGTTCGGGTAGTCGGCGACATCGGTGACGAGGTCGAACATTTCTTCCGCCGAATGGCGGATCAATACGGTTTTCTGAACGTCGGCCATAAGGGCGCAGCGGGTGACTGGATCGGGTGGCGGCGCGCGCGGCCTGAGCGATGAGCTGGATCTGCCCATCGTGCGTCAAGCGGCGCGCTGCTAAAATCGTGATTTTAAACGAGTTGGGCACTTTCCATTCATGAGCATCATTGACAACAGAAAAGCCTTCTTCGATTACTTCATCGAAGAACGCTACGAGGCCGGTCTCGTGCTCGAGGGCTGGGAAGTCAAGGCGCTGCGCGAAGGCCGCGGGCAGATCAAGGAAGGCTATGTCGTGATCAAGAACGGCGAACTGTTCCTGATCGGCACGCACATCAGCCCGCTGCCCGAGGCGTCGAAGTTCGCCAATCTGGACCCGGTACGCACGCGCAAGCTGCTATTGCATCGCGAGCAGATCGACAAACTCATCGGCAAGGTGGAGCAGCGCGGCCATACGCTGGTGCCGCTCAACTTCCACTACAAGGAAGGCCGCGTGAAGTGCGAAATCGGTCTGGCGAAGGGCAAGAAGCTGCACGACAAGCGCGAGACCGAGAAGAAGCGCGACTGGGAACGCGAGCGCGCCCGTTTGATGCGCACGGCGGCGCGTTGATCTTCACGGTTGCATAGAACAAGGGGCGCTTCGAAGCGCCCCTTCTTGCATCAACTCTTCCGGATGACGCCGCCACCCTCGCCCTTCACGATGGCGAGCGCCGACGCGATCATCGAACTCATGTCTGACATATTGCCCGGCACGATCAGCGTGTTGCCGGTTTTCGCGATGTTCGCGAACGCGCCGACATACTGCTCCGCGACCTTGAGGTTCACGGCGTCCATGCCGCCCGCCGACTGAATCGCGGCGCCGATCTTCTCGATGGCCTGCGCGTTCGCCTCGGCCACCGCGAGGATCGCCGACGCCTCGCCCTGCGCCTGATTGATCGCCGCCTGGCGTTCGCCCTCGGACTTCTGAATGGCCGCTTCGCGCGCCCCCGAGGCCAGATTGATCTGCTCCTGCTTGCGCCCTTCCGACGCCGCGATCAGCGCGCGCTTCTCGCGCTCGGCGGTGATCTGCGCCTGCATCGCGTGAAGAATCTCCTTCGGCGGCGTCAGGTCCTTGATTTCATAGCGCAGCACCTTCACGCCCCAGTTGGACGCGGCTTCGTCGAGCGCATTCACGATGCTGTGATTGATGTACTCGCGCTCCTCGAAGGTCTTGTCCAGCTCCAGCTTGCCGATGACCGAGCGCAGCGTCGTCTGCGAAAGCTGCGTGATGGCGAGCACGAAGTTGCTCGAACCGTACGACGCCTTCATCGGGTCGGTGACCTGGAAGTACAGCACGCCGTCCACCTGAAGCTGCGTGTTGTCGCGCGTGATGCAGACCTGGCTCGGCACGTCGAGCGGAATTTCCTTGAGCACGTGCTTGTACGCGATGCGATCGACGAACGGCAACACGATGTTCAGCCCCGGCGTGAGCGTGGCGTGATAGCGGCCGAGGCGCTCAAGCACCCACGCGTGCTGTTGTGGAACGATCTTGACCGTGTTGACCACGATCACAATGGCGATGACGAGCAGGACGACGGCAATAGTCATGTGTGACTCCTTCAGTTCTTATGCAGCGAGTGTGCGTGCTCTAGCGTTTGGCGGCGACGACGAGCCGGCTTCCGTCGAGCGCAGTGATGCGATACCAGCGCGCGCTTTCCGATTCGCCCGGCGCCAGTTCGACGTCCCACTCCGCGCCGCGATACATCGCGCGGGCCCGCCCGTCGTGCCATTCGGCCACTTCCAGCGTCGCGCCGATGTCGAGGTTCACGGCGGCATCGCGCGAGGCGTCGCGCCGCTTCCAGCTTCCGAAGCGCGAACGCCGCAACGCGGCCACAGCGATCAACGCGACGAGCGCCGCGAACCCGAGTTGCACATGCAACGCAAGCCCGACGGCGAACGCGATGCCGCCCGCGATCATGCCGAGCGCGATCATCAACAGATAGAACGTGCCGGTGAAAAGCTCGGTGACGATGAGCGCGCCGGCTGCTATCCACCAGATGAGTTCATGGGTCGCCATGCCAGTCTCCAAACGAAAACACCCCGGAAGCTCCGGGGTGTTTTTTATAGCACGCAGCGCCTTCCCGAAAGCATCCGGAAAGGCGTGACCGACTTATTTTGACAATGTGGTCGCGAGCTTCTGCCACGTGTCGATAATCGTGTCCGGGTTCAGCGACATCGATTCGATGCCCTGCTTCGCCAGCCACTCGGCCAGATCCGGATGATCGGACGGCCCCTGACCGCAAATGCCCACGTACTTGTTCAGTCTCAGGCACGTCTCGATGGCGCGCTTGAGCATGAACTGCACGGCTTCGTCGCGCTCGTCGAAGTCGGCCGCGAGCAGTTCCATGCCGGAGTCACGGTCGAGACCGAGCGTCAGCTGCGTCAGGTCGTTCGAGCCGATCGAGAAACCGTCGAAGTATTCGAGGAACTGCTCGGCGAGAATCGCGTTGCTCGGCACTTCGCACATCATCACGAGCTTGAGACCGTTCACGCCGCGCTTGAGCCCGAACTTTTCGAGCAGCCCGACCACGCGCTCCGCCTGCTTCAGCGTGCGCACGAACGGCACCATGATCTCGACGTTGTCCAGACCCATTTCCTCGCGGACCTTCTTCAGCGCGATGCATTCCATGTGGAATGCCTCGGCGAAGTCTTCCGCGATATAACGCGACGCGCCACGGAAACCGAGCATCGGATTTTCTTCGTCCGGCTCGTAGCGCGAGCCGCCGATCAGCTTCTTGTACTCGTTCGACTTGAAGTCCGACAGGCGCACGATGACGGGCTTCGGATAGAACGCCGCCGCGATCGTGGCGATGCCTTCGGTCAGCTTGTCGACGTAGAACGCGCGCGGCGATGCGTGGCCACGCGCGACGCTTTCCACCGCTTTCTTCAGATCGGCGTCGACGTTCGGGTACTCCAGAATCGCCTTCGGATGCACGCCGATGTTGTTGTTGATGATGAACTCGAGCCGCGCGAGGCCGACGCCCGCATTCGGCAACTGCGCGAAGTCGAACGCGAGCTGCGGATTGCCGACGTTCATCATGATCTTGACCGGAATCTTCGGCAGCTCGCCGCGCTGCACTTCGGTCACTTCCGTTTCGAGCAGGCCGTCGTAGATCTTGCCTTCGTCGCCTTCCGCGCACGACACCGTGACGAGCGCGCCGTCCTTCAGCACGTCGGTCGCGTCGCCGCAGCCGACCACCGCCGGCACGCCCAGCTCGCGCGCGATGATCGCCGCGTGGCAGGTGCGCCCGCCGCGATTCGTGACGATGGCCGATGCGCGCTTCATTACCGGCTCCCAGTTGGGATCGGTCATGTCGGCGACGAGCACGTCGCCCGGCTGCACGCGTTCCATTTCGGACGGATCGTAGATCACGCGCACGGGGCCCGCGCCGATCTTCTGGCCGATCGCGCGGCCGGTGGCGATGACGTTCGACTGTCCCTTCAGCTTGAAGCGCATTTCGGCCTTGCCCGCCGCCTGGCTCTTCACCGTTTCGGGACGCGCCTGGAGGATGAACAGCTTGCCGTCGCGGCCGTCCTTGCCCCACTCGATGTCCATCGGACGCTGATAGTGCTTCTCGATGATGACCGCGTACTTCGCGAGTTCGATCACGTCTTCGTCGGAAATCGAGAAGCGGTTGCGCTGCTCGTGCGGCACGTCCACGGTCTTCACGCGGCCCGGTTCGCCCGGCTGCGTGAACTCCATCTTGATGAGCTTGGAGCCGATGGAACGGCGGATGATCGGATACTTGTTTTGCGCGAGCGTGGTCTTGAAGACGTGGAACTCGTCCGGATTCACCGCGCCCTGCACCACGGTTTCGCCGAGGCCGTAGCTCGACGTGATGAAGACCGTGTCCTTGAAGCCGGACTCGGTGTCGATGGTGAACATGACGCCCGCGGCGCCGACGTCCGAGCGCACCATGCGCTGCACGCCAGCCGACAGCGCGACTTCCGCGTGCGTGAAGCCCTTGTGGACGCGATACGAAATGGCGCGGTCGTTATACAGCGACGCAAAAACGTGCTTCATGCGATCGAGCACGTCTTCGATGCCGACCACGTTCAGATAGCTTTCCTGCTGCCCCGCGAACGATGCGTCGGGCAGGTCTTCCGCCGTGGCGGACGAGCGCACGGCGAACGACAGTTCTTCGGGCGAGCTCTTTTGCAGGACTTCGAATTGACGGCGGATTTCGTCTTCGAGACGCGGCTGCAGCGGCGCGTCGACGATCCACTGACGGATTTCCTTGCCGGCCTCGGCAAGCGCCTTCACATCGTCGACGTCGAGCGTCTCGAGACGTTTGGCGATGCGCTCCGTCAGTTCGTTGTGATGGAGGAAGTCGCGGAATGCGAGCGCGGTCGTGGCAAAGCCCGTCGGCACGCTGACGCCGGCTTCGGAAAGCTGGCTGATCATTTCGCCGAGCGACGCATTCTTGCCACCGACAATTTCCACGTCGGTCATTCGCAACTGCTCGAATGGAACTACATACGCCTGATCCTTTGCGACATCGTTCGCAACATTGACTGCGTTGGTCATACAAGCCCCTAAGGTGGATGGAATTCACGATCGCACGAGTGGGCTCGCATGCGGCGGCGCTCATTGGAAGCTCCGGCGCATCTCGTACAACCTGTTTGATAAGCCTTCGCGGCGGTGAGGGAACCGCACCCCGACTTGCCGAAAATCGCGCAGTAATGCGTGAAAACGCACGAACTACCCGTCAATTGAGGAAGATCAGGCTTAATCTCGACGCAATTGCTTATCGAACAGGTTGCCGCTATTCTACCGTGCCGATTCTCGCATTTGTCCGGGCACGGACAGTAAATCCACGGCAAAATCGAGGTCTTTCACGCCTCTTCGTGCGCCTGCGCACACGTTTGGGCCGCTCAATGTAACACACGCTCAGGCGAGGCCGCCTGACTGCGCACGCTCCGGTTCCAGCGTGCTGTTTTCAACTCGTTCTCACTGGTTCACCGCTGATGCCGCCTTCCGTATTCATCGTTTCCGACGGTACCGGGATCACCGCCGAAACGTTCGCGCATTCGATCCTCGCCCAGTTCGACCAGAAATTCCGGCTCGTGCGCGTGCCGTTCGTCGATTCCATCGACAAGGCGCATGCCACCGTCGAGAAGATCAACGAAGCCGTGTCGCTCGACGGACGCCGCCCGATCGTGTTCACGACGCTCGTGGACAGCGCATCGAACGAGATCGTCAAGCGCTGCAACGCGCTCGTGCTCGACATGTTCCAGACGTTCATCGAGCCGCTCGAACACGAACTGGAAATCAAGTCGACGCACGCGATGGGCCGCGTCCATCAGAACGCCGACACGGAGGAATACAAGAACCGCATCGAGGCGATCAACTTCTCGCTCGCGCACGACGACGGCCAGTCCAACCGCAATCTGACCGAAGCGGACGTGATTCTGGTCGGCGTGTCGCGCAGCGGCAAGACGCCGACGAGCCTCTACCTCGCGATGCAGTACGGCGTGAAGGCGGCGAACTATCCGCTGATTCCGGAAGACTTCGAACGAGGCAAGCTGCCGACGCCGCTTCTGGATCACCGCGACAAGATGTTCGGTCTGTCTATCGACCCGCAGCGCCTCGCGGAAATTCGCAACGAGCGCCGGCCCGGCAGTAAGTACGCCGCGCTGGAAAACTGCCGCTATGAGATCAACGAAGCCGAGAGCATGATGAAGCGCGAAGGCATCAAGTGGCTGTCCTCGACGCACAAGTCGATCGAAGAAATCGCCACGACGATCCTTCAGGAAATCAAGCCCGAGCGGCCTTCGTACTATTGACTAGCCGTCGATTCAGCGCTGCTGGCGGCACTGCTCGAAAAGGCAGATGGCCGCAGCAGCCGCGACATTGAGCGATTCCATGCCGCCCGGCTGCGGAATGGTCACGCGATGCGTCACGGCATCGCGCCACACCTGCGACACGCCCGCGCCCTCGTTGCCGAAGACCCACGCGACGGGCGACGACAAATCGCAATCGTAAATGGCGACGGCGCCGTGCGAATCCGTGATCGTCACCGGCACGTCGAGCCGCGCGATAAGTCCGGCCGGCTCGACGTCCTCGAAGATATCGAGCAGAAAGTGCGCGCCCATGCCCGAGCGCAGCACTTTCGACGACCACGCGTACGCGGTGCCCGGCCCGCAGAACACGCGCCCGACGCCCGCCGCCGCCGCGCTGCGCAGAATCGAGCCCACATTGCCCGCGTCCTGAATGCCGTCGAGGATCACGCACGTCTCGCCGACGCGTTCGGGCAACGCCGCTTCGATCTTCTCGACGAGCAGCAACATCCCCACGCCGTGCACGACGCTCGATAGCTGCCCGAAAAGCGCGTCCGGCAACACGATCACGCGCTTTTCCTCGATGCGCGCCACGATCTCGCGGGCTTCCGCGTGGGTCAACGCGCCTTCGGTAACGACGCACGTCTCCGGCTGGCCCGCAGTGTCCAGATAAGCAGTGGCGAGATGCAGACCCTCGAGCAGCGCGTGACCGCTGCGGCGTTGCTGCGCCGTCGAGCCGGCGAGCGCCTTCAGGCGCTTGTAAAGCGGGTTGTCCCGCGAAGTGACGGATTTCACGTTGGAATGGAACGGCGAGGCCGCTCAGAACGGATGCGCTTCGGAATCGGCGTCGAGCGCGGCAGTGGCCTGAATGACTTCGGGCGCGATGTCGGGCAGCACCGAGCCGAAGCGAAGATGCGCCTCGCGCACCGGCGCGAACGAACGCCGGTGATGCTCGCAAGGCCCGTGTTCGCGCAGCGCGGCGAGATGTTGCGGCGTGCCGTAGCCCGCGTGCACGTTGAAGCCGTACATGGGATGCCCTTCGTGCAGCTCGCAGAGCAGACGGTCGCGCGTGACCTTGGCGAGAATGGACGCCGCCGAGATTTGCTTGACGAGCGCATCGCCGCCGATCACGGCTTCCGCGCGTATCGACAGCACCGGGCAGCGATTGCCGTCCACTTTCACGAGCGTCGGCGCAACGGACAAGCCTTCGACCGCGCGCTTCATCGCGAGCATCGACGCGTGAAGGATGTTGATGGTGTCGATTTCCTCGACGCTCGCCGACGCGATGCAATAAGCAAGCGCGCGGTCCACGATCTTCTCGTAAAGGTCCTCGCGCCTCTTGGCGGAAAGGGCCTTCGAATCGTCCAGCCCGTTGATGCGCGGCTTCGCTGGATCGAAGATCACTGCGGCGGCCACGACCGGCCCCGCGAGCGGGCCGCGCCCGGCTTCATCGACACCGCAGACGATGTCGAACGGCGAGCTGAAGTCGAGCCCGCGTTGCGCCGACCGGTTCGCAGCCTTCATTGCGGCCTCCGCGTGTCGAGCACTCGCGCCACGGCGTCGGCCGCCCGCTGCGACGTGTTCTGGCGCAGCGCGATGTGCATCTCGGTGAAAATCTCGGTCAGGGTACGGCGGTTCGCGTCGTCGTTCAACTGTTTCAGCGTGGCCTCAGCGAGCGCTTCGGGCGTCGCGAAATGCTGGAGGATCTCCGGCACGACGAAACGGCCCGCGAGAATGTTCGGCAAGCCCACGTACGGCAGGTAGCCCTGCCGCTTCATGATCTGGCCCGTGAGCCAGGGCACCTTGTACGAGATGACCATCGGCTTTTTGAGGAGCGCCGCTTCGAGCGTGACCGTGCCGCTTTTCACGAGAATCGCATCGGCGGCGGTCATTGCGGTCTGCGCGCGGCCGTCCGTGATCGTCAGCGACAGATGCGGATGCGCCTCCACCAACGGTTGCAGCAACTCGCGCAGCGCCGGATTCGCCGCCGGCATCAGAAAACGCACGCCCGGCTCGCGAAGCTGCATCAGCTCCATGGCGTCGAAAAACGTCGGGCCGATCAGCGCGATCTCCGAACGGCGGCTACCGGGCAGTACCGCGATGACCGGACCGCCTTCCGCGATGCCGAGCTCGCGCCGCGCGGCCGCCGTGTCCGGTTCGAGCGGGATTTCATCGGCAAGCGGATGGCCGACATAGCTTGCCGCGACGCCCGATTTCGCCAGTAGCGCCGTTTCGAACGGAAACACGCAGAGCATGTGATCCACGGCTTTCACGATCTTCTTGATGCGCCCGCCGCGCCACGCCCAGATCGACGGACACACGAAATGCACGGTCGGAATGCCGGCTTCGCGCAGCGGCTGTTCGAGCCCGAAGTTGAAGTCCGGCGCATCCACGCCGATGAACACCGACGGAGGATCGGCCAGCAACTGCCGCTTGAGCTCGTTGCGAATGCCCAGAATCTCGGGAATATGCCGCAGCGCCTCGACGTAGCCGCGCACGGTCAGCTTGTCCATCGGCCAGTGCGCTTCGAAGCCGGCCGCCGTCATGCGAGGGCCGCCGATGCCGCTATAGCGCGCGGCGGCCGGCAGCCGTTCCTGCAAGCCTTTGAGCAGCGAGGCCGCGAGCAGGTCGCCGGACGGCTCGCCCGCGACCATCGCGATACGCGGCGCAGTGGTGATAAGCGTCATCGGATGCCGTGTTAGCGGATGATGCCGCGCTGCGACGCCGCGATGAAATCGGTGAACGCCTTGACCGGCGCGTCGCCGTCGCCGCCTGCCGCGCCCAGTTCCTTCAGTTGCGCCTTGGCTTCCTCGAGCGACAGGCCGCTCTTGTAGACGATGCGGTACGCCTGGCGCAGCGCCGAAATGGCGTCCGGCGTGAAGCCGCGACGGCGCAGCCCTTCGACGTTGATGCCGTGCGGCTCCGCCTTGTTGCCGGCCGCGATGACGAACGGGGGCACATCCTGCACGAGCGCGGACGCGCCGCCGAGCATCGAATGCGCGCCGATCCGCACGAACTGATGCACGCCCGACATGCCGCCGACGATGGCGTGATCGCCCACCGTCACGTGCCCGGCGAGTTGCGCATTGCTCGACATGATCACGTGGTTGCCGAGCGTGCAGTCATGGCCGACGTGCACGTACGCCATGATCCAGCAATCGTCGCCGATCGACGTCACGCCGCGGTCCTGCACCGTGCCGGTGTGCAGCGTGGTGAATTCGCGGATGGTGTTGCGGTCGCCGATTACGAGACGCGTCGGCTCGTCGCGGTATTTCATGTCCTGCGGCCGTCCGCCGATGGACGCGTAATGCCCGATGCGGTTCTCGCGTCCGATGGTCGTGTGACCTTCGATCACGCTATGCGAGCCGATCGTCGTGCCCGCGCCGATGACGACATGCGCGCCGACGACCGCGTACGGTCCGACTTCGACCGAATCGTCCAGTTGCGCGCCTGGCTCGATGATCGCGGTGGGGTGAATGATGGTCATGCGCCTCGCCTCTGTATGCTGTCTTCTGCCGTTGTGTCCTGCCGCGTTGTGCTGCCGTTAGGCGCCGGCGTCCGTGTTTTTGACGGTGCACATGAGTTCCGCCTCGGCGGCCGTCACGCCGTCCACTTCGGCGCGCGCCTTGAACTTCCAGATGCCCCGCATGTACCGCTCGAAGTTGACGTTGAGGATCAGCTGATCGCCCGGCTCCACCACGCGCTTGAAGCGCGCACCGTCGATGCCGACGAAGTAGTAGAGCGTGGTCGTCGGGTCGTGCGGCTCTTCGGCGAACGTGAGCAACGCCGCGGTTTGCGCGAGCGCCTCGAGAATGAGTACGCCGGGCATCACGGGCCGCGTCGGGAAATGACCCTGGAAATACGGCTCGTTGATCGACACGTTCTTCAGCGCCTTGATGCTCTTGTGCGGCTCCAGTTCGAGCACGCGGTCCACGAGCAGGATCGGGTACCGATGCGGCAGCAGCGTGAGGATCTTATGGATGTCGAGGTTGATTTTTTCTGTGCTCATGGTGGTTCTGCTCGCGCGCATCTCCTGCGCGGAAATTGACTGCGGGCGTCGTGCGCCCGCTTGATGAATCTTACTGTGTTGCCGGTGCTCGCCTGCGCGCTCATCCGGCAGCCTTGCGGTTATGCTTCGTCGCCCTGCTCGCCTGCCTTCTGCTGGCTCAGCGCCGATTCCAGCGCCTTGATGCGATCGCGCAGCTTGTCCAGATTGCGCACGAGCGCGGCGCTCTTGTTCCAGTCGGCGTGGTTCACGGCCGGAAATGCGCTCGTGTACATGCCGGGCCGCGTGAGCGACTTGGAGACGCCCGACTGCGCGGTGACGATCACATGATCCGCCAGCGTCACGTGGCCCGCGATGCCCACCGCGCCGCCGATCATGCAATGCCGCCCGATGTTCGTGCTGCCCGCGATGCCCGCGCAGCCCGCGATCACCGTGTATGCGCCGATGCGGCAGTTATGGCCGATCTGCACGAGATTATCGATCTTCACGCACTCTTCGATGACCGTATCGGCCATGGCGCCGCGGTCGATGGTCGTGTTCGCGCCGATCTCCACGTCGTCGCCAATATCGACTGCGCCCACCTGCGGAATCTTCACCCAGCTTCCGGTGCGCGCCTCGCCCTCGCCGACGAAATCCGGCGCGAAACCGAAGCCGTCCGCGCCGATCACCGCGCCCGCATGCACGATCACGCGCGCGCCGAGCTTGCAGCCATGGTAGACCGTGACGTTGGGATACAGATGCACGTCGTCGGCGAGCGTGACGCCCTGACCGACGGACACGCCGGCGTCCAGCCGCACGCGCTCGCCGACGACCGCGCCTGCTTCCACCGTGACGTGCGGGCCGATGACCGCGCTCGCGGCCACTTTCGCGGCCGGGTCGATCCATGCGCTCGGATGCACGCCCGGCACCGCCTTGGGCGACGCCAGCTCGATAAACGCCTGCGCGACGCGAGCGAAATAAGCATAGGGATTCGGCGTGACGATGAAATTACTGCCTTCGCGCGGCGCGGGCAGTTTGTCGAGATCCGCGCGGGAGATCAGCACGGCGCCGGCGCGCGTCGTCTCGACCTGCGGCAGGTACTTGTGGTTCGCGAGAAACGCGAGTTGCGCAGGCCCCGCCTTGTCGAGCGGCGCAAGGCCCTCGACGCGATGCGCGCCCTGGCCGACCACCTCGCCGCCAAAGCGCCTGACCAGTTCGTCGAGCGTGATCGCCATGCCTGATGCCATGCCTATGAAAACTCCTCGTCAGTTCGGGCTCGCGCCGCCGTTCTGGCTCGTCGCCGCCAGGGCCTTCAGCACCTGATCCGTGATGTCGATGCGCGGGCTCACGTACACCGCTTCCTGCACGATCAGGTCATAGTGCTGCTGCTCGGCAATCTGCTTGATGACCTTGTTCGCGCGATCCAGCACCGCCGCCAGTTCCTCGTTGCGGCGCTGGTTCAGGTCTTCGCGGAATTCGCGCTGCTTGCGCTGGAAGTCCGCGTCGAGCTGCGCGAGATCGCGTTGACGCGCGGCGCGGTCGGTGGCCGGCATCGAGGCGCCGTTCTTGTCGATGTTGTCCGACATCGACTTGAGCCGCTGCGCCATGTCCTGCAGCGCCTTGTCGCGCTTGGAGAATTCCTGCTCCAGCTTGGACTGCGCGGCCTTCGCCGCCGACGATTCGCGCAGGATGCGGTCCGAATTGACCGCTGCGATGCGCGCTTCCTGAGCGTCCGCTTTCGCGACGGCGCCGAGGCCGAACACCAGAGACAAAGCCAGCGCCAGCGCCGCATGTTTCGAAAGCATACCGGTTCGCAAAGTGTTCCTCACGTCGCGTCGATTTGAATGAAGTGTCCGTTCGTTCATGTCGGGCCGTCTCTTAGAAGGCGGTACCGATCTGGAACTGGAACTTCTGGTATTGGTCGCCCGTGTGTTTCTGCAGCGGGAAGCCGAGGCTCAACTTGAGCGGGCCGATCGGCGAGATCCACGCGAGACCCACGCCGTAGCCGTAACGCAGACCGTTCGCGCCGCTCGTCGTGCCGCCCTGACCCGGATCGCCCCAGACGTTACCGGCGTCGAGGAACGTGAAGACTCGCAGCGTGCGGTCGTAGCCCGTGCCCGGCAGCGGGAACGTCAGCTCGATATTGCCGACCGCCATGCGCGAGCCGCCGATCGGATCGTTCGTGGTGGCGTCGCGCGGACCGAGCGAGCTCGGCGAGTAGCCGCGCACCGAACCGATACCACCCGCGTAGTAGTTCTTGAAGATCGGGAACGTCTGGCCGTCGAGACCCTTGCCGTAACCGCCTTGCAGGTTGAAGCCGAGCACGAAGCCGCGAGCAAACGAGTAGTAGTACTGGAACTGCGCGTCGAACTTCGCGTACGTCGTGTTGCCGAGCGGCGTGCCGTATTCCGCGTTCGACTGGATGTAGTAGCCGCGGCTCGGCACGAGCGCGCTGTCTCGATTGTCGCGCGACCAGCCGACCGTGAGCGGGAAGTTGTTGACCACGCGGCCGAACTCGGCGACGTAGTTCTTGTACGACTGCGGCGTGGTTGCGTCCACGTCCATCGTGTTCTGCTCGGCGCCGACGCCGAAGAACACCGTGTCCTGCTCCGAGAACGGAATGCCGAACTTCGTGTCCGCGCCCATCGTCACGATCTTGAAGCTCGAATCCGTCGAGTAGTACAGCGGCTGATACGTGCGGTAGTACGCGTCGGTGATGCGCTTGATGCCGTCGATGGTGAAGTACGGATCGACCTGCGTGACCGTAAGCGTGCGATACGTCTTGGCCGTGTTCACGTTGACCGAGAGGCTCGTGCCCGAACCGAACACGTTGTCCTGCGACACGCCCGCAGACAGCACCACCTTGTCCGTCGACGAGAAGCCCGCGCCCAGCGTGATCGCGCCGGTCGGCTTTTCGGCCACCTTGACGTCGACATCCACCTGGTCGTTCGTGCCTTCTACCGGCGTCGTGGTGACGTCCACGTCGGTGAAATAGCCGAGACGATTCACGCGGTCCTTAGACAGCGCGAGACGGCTCGAATCGAACCACGAGCTTTCGAGCTGGCGCATTTCGCGGCGCACGACTTCGTCGCGCGTGCGCGTGTTGCCGACGATATTCACGCGGCGCACATAGACGCGGCGGCTCGGATCGACTTGCAGCGTGAGCGCGACCGTGTGATGCGCCTGATCGATTTCCGGCTGCGCATTGACCTGCGCGAACGCGTAGCCGTACTGGCCGAGCTTGTCGACGATCGCCTTGGTCGTTGCCTGCAGCTTTTCCGCCGAGAACAGCTGGCCCGGCTTCACGGTGATGAGCTTGTTGAGTTCTGCCTCGCGGTCGAGCAGATTGCCGGCGAGCTTGACGCTTGCAACCTTGTACGGCTCGCCCTCATGCACCGCGATGGTCAGGTACATGTCCTTCTTGTCGGGCGAGATCGACACCTGCGTGGAGTCGATGCTGAATTCGAGGTACCCGTGATTCAGGTAGTACGAACGCACGTTCTCGAGGTCGCCCGTCAGCTTTTCCTTCGCGTACAGGTCGCTCTTCGTGTACCAGGAGAACCAGTTCGGCGTGGATAGCTGCATTTCGCTCAGCAACGTGCCGCTGCTCACAGCCTTGTTGCCGACGAAGTTGATCTGGCGGATCTTCGCGCTCGGGCCTTCGGCCACCGAGAAGAGGATGGACACGCGGTTGCGGTCCACCGGCGTCACCGTGGTGGTCACTTCGGCCGCGTAGTAGCCGCGCGTCAGGTATTGGCGCTTCAGTTCCTGCTCGGCCTTGTCGAGCAGCGACTTGTCGTAAGAGCGGCCCTGCGACAGACCGACCGAGCGCAGCGCCTTGGTGATGGTGTCCTTGTCGAACTCGTGAAGACCGCTGAATTCGATATTCGAAATGGCCGGCCGCTCCTGCACCTGCACGACCACCACGTTGCCTTCGGTTGCGATCTGTACGTCGTTGAAGAAGCCGGTTGCATACAGCGCGCGAATCGCTTCGGAGGCCTTGTCGTCGGTGAACGTGTCGCCTTGCTTGATCGGCAGATAAGCGAATACGGAGCCCGGCTCGATGCGTTGGAGACCTTCGATCCGGATATCCTGCACGACGAACGGCGTGGTGGCGTGTGCCGCCATGCCCGTTGCGGCGAGCGCCGCGGCCACAGCCGACTTAGGAACAAAGCGATGAGGTTTGAACAACGTGCTTCCCCAGTATTTAAAGCTGCATTCGTTCCGGCGGTCGCGTGAGGAGCGCCGCCAGAAATTATCAAAGTGGATCAGAAACGGATCAGGCGAGTCAGGTCGTTGAAGAGCGCGATCACCGACAGAGCGACGATGCAGACCAGCCCCGCCCGCTGCAGAACCAGCTGCCAGCGATCGGACACGGCTTTGCCGGTAACGGCTTCAACCAAATAATATAACAGATGCCCACCGTCCAGAACCGGAATCGGTAACAAGTTCAACACACCCAGGCTGATGCTGACGAGCGCCAGGAAAGACACGAACGCGGTCAGACCGAGCCGCGCGCTCTTGCCCGCGTAATCCGCGATGGTGACCGGACCGGACAGGTTTTTCAGCGACGCCTGCCCGACGATCATGCGGCCGAACATGCGCAGCGAATACACGCTGATGTCCCAGGTCCGATTAACGCCGAGACGCAAACTTTCGAGCGGACCGTAGCGCACGTCGACGGTCGGCAACTGGTTGGCGAGCGCCGCGCCGATGCGACCGATGTCCTTGCCCGTCGTCGCATCGCGCTTCAGGTCGGGCACGATCTGCACGAAAGCGCGCTTTGCATCGCTGCCCGCGCCGCGCTCGATCTGCAGCGTCACGGGCTTGCCGCCGTGCGCCTTCACGTAGTCGATGAAGCTCGTCGCGTTGTCGACCGGACGGCCGTCGATCGCGCGCAGCCGGTCGCCGGCGACGAGACCGCTCTTCTGCGCCGCGCTGCCCGGCTCCACGCCCGCGACCGTCAGCGTGCCGCCGCCCGGCGTGAACCCGAGCTTGTCCATGAAATCCTGCTCGGCATCCGCGTCCGTGATGCCCGCGACGTTCACCGGAAAGTCGAAGATGCCGTCGTGCGTCTTCGCCATCAGCACGACGCGCCGGTGATCGAACGACGCGTCGAGCAGCTTCCAGCGCAGGTCGGACCACGAGCGGATCGGCTCAGTCTCGCCGCCTTGGGCGTCGCGCATCGACACGATCTTCTCGCCGCCCTCGAAGCCCGCGCGTGCGGCGGCCGTCGCGGGCGCGGGCGTCGACACGACTGCCTGCGGTTCGGTCACGCCGCCCGCGAACACGGCCGAAAAGAGCGCAATCGCCAGCAGAAAATTCGCGACCGGTCCTGCGGCGACGATCGCGATGCGCTTGATAACCGGCTGCCGGTTGAAGGCGCGCGGCAGATCCTCGGACGGAATGCTGTCTTCCGTTTCGCGCTCGTCCAGCATCTTCACGTAGCCGCCGAGCGGCAGCGCCGCGATCGTCCACTCGACGCCCGTCTTCTTGCTGACCCAGCGCACGAGCGGCTTGCCGAAACCGACCGAGAACCGCAGCACTTTCACGCCGCATAGTCGCGCGACGCTGTAGTGACCGAATTCGTGGACGACGACGAGCACGCCAATCGCGACGACGAAGGCGACGATTTCGGTCAGGAAGTTCATGACGGCCTCAATGGGCGATGGGTTCCGCGCCTGGCGCGCTCGCAGTGAGCTCTGCGACGAAACGGGACGCGAGACGGCGTGCGCTGGCATCGGCGGCGAGCACGTCGTCGAGCGATGCGGCACTCGTATTCGGCAAGGCGCTCAGCACCCGCTCGACCACGCCGCCGATTGACATGAAGCCGATGCGCCGCGCGAGGAACGCTTCGACCGCGATCTCGTTCGCCGCGTTCAACGCCGCGCTCGCGATGCCGCCGGCTTCGAGCGCGTCGATGGCGAGCGCGAGACACGGAAAGCGCGCGAAGTCTGGCTTCTCGAAAGTCAGCGACGCGATCTGCGCCAGATCCAGCGGCGCGACGCCCGACTCGACGCGATCCGGAAACGCGAGCGCATGCGCGATCGGCGTGCGCATGTCCGGATTGCCGAGTTGCGCGAGCACGGAGCCGTCGGCGTACGACACCATCGAGTGAATCACGCTTTGCGGGTGAATCAGCACTTCGATGCGCGAGCCCGGAAGATCGAAGAGCCAGTGCGCCTCGATGACTTCGAGGCCCTTGTTCATCATCGTCGCGGAATCGACGGAAATCTTGCGGCCCATCGCCCAGTTCGGATGCTTGCAGGCTTCGTCGGGCGTGACGTCGACGAGCGTTGAAGGCTCGCGCGTGCGGAACGGACCGCCGGACGCCGTGAGAATGATCTTCGACACGCCGCCGTGCAAGCGCGCCTCGTTGTCCGCGCAGGGCGGCAGGCACTGGAACACGGCGTTGTGCTCGCTGTCGACCGGCAAGAGCACGGCGCCGTTGTCGCGCACGGCGTCCATGAAGATCTGGCCGGACATGACCAGCGCTTCCTTGTTCGCGAGCAAAATGCGCTTGCCTGCGCGCGCGGCAGCCAGCGTGGGCGCGAGACCCGCCGCGCCGACGATCGCCGCGACCACGGTGTCGCACTGCGCGGCGCGGGCGACGTCGACGAGCGCGTCCGGACCGTACGTCACTTCGGTCTTGCTGCCGGCGGCGCGCAACGCCGCGGCGACGCGCGCGGCGGTTTCCGCATCGCCCACGACCGCGACTTCGGGCTGGAAACGCAGGCACTGCGCGACGAGTTTGTCGCCGTTACGGTGAGCGGTGAGCGCGTAGACCGAGAACCGGTCCGGGTGCCGCTCCACGACGTCGAGCGTGCTGTCGCCGATCGAGCCCGTGGAGCCGAGCAATGTAAGACGTTTTTGCATGAAATCTTCTCTGGCCGATCTATCCGAGCATGAGCAATGCGATCGGCAATACCGGCAACAATGCATCGATGCGGTCGAGCACGCCGCCGTGGCCCGGCAGCAGACCGCTTGAGTCCTTGACGCCGGCCTGGCGTTTCAGGAGCGATTCGAACAAATCGCCGACCACGCTGAACGCCACCAGCACGGTGAGCGCGACGAGCGCGCGCGCCCAGCCGAGATGTCCGACGAAAGCGGAGAACACGGTCGGCGCATAGACGCCGGTGGCCGCCGCCAGCGAGCCGATCACCATGACGGCCGCCCAGCCGCCGATGGTGCCTTCCCACGTCTTGCCCGGGCTGATGGACGGCGCGAGCTTGTGGCGGCCCAATGCTTTTCCGGCGAAGTATGCGCCTATGTCAGCCAGCCAGACGACTAGGAGAAGCGATAGCACGAACGCGACGCCGACGGTGCGCGCCGCGACGACCGCATGCCAGCACGCAACGAACACGATGATTCCGGCGAAAAGCAGGAACGCGCGCCACGCGCCGCCTGCCAGAACCGGCTTGCGCAACAGCGCGTACGGTCCCGCGAGCACCCAGAAAATCGCCGCCATCTGGAAGAGCGCCTTCGGCGCGACGCCGAGGTACGTGCTGAAAATGAGCGCGAGCCCCGCGATCAGCGCGTACGCCACGGGCCCTGCCCCGTTGAGCCTCAGCAGGCGTCCCCACTCCCACGCGGCGAACACGACGACGAAACCGATCAGCGCGCCGAATGCGCCGATCGGCGCGAACAGCGTGACCGGCACCAGAACCGCCAGCAGCACGATTGCCGTGATGACACGGGTCTTTAGCATGAAAGGGTGTCGGCCTTCTGCGATTGGGACGCGAGTTGCGCGCTGGTGCGCCCGAAACGGCGCTCACGGCCGCCGTATGACGCGATTGCGCGGTCGAGCGCGTCGGCGTCGAAATCGGGCCAGTAAGTGTCGGTGAAATAGAACTCGGTGTACGCGAGCTGCCACAGCAGGAAATTGCTGATGCGCTGCTCGCCGCCCGTGCGGATGAAGAGGTCGGGCTCCGGCGCGTATGCCATGGCGAGATGCTCGGCGAAGGATTCGTCGTCCACGCGGGCGGGCGAGCCCTGTTCGAGCGATTGCGCGATGAGCTTCTTGGTCGCCTGCATGATGTCCCAGCGCCCGCCGTAATTGGCCGCGATGGTCAGCGTGAGGCGCGTGTTGCGCGCGGTCTTGGTTTCGGCGCGCTGAATCAGCGCGCGGATACGATCGTCGAACATCGCCACGTCGCCGACGACGCGCAGGCGAATGCCGTTGGCGTGCAGCTTGCCGATTTCGCGTTCCAGCGCGGTCACGAAAAGCCGCATGAGGAACGACACTTCTTCCGTCGGACGACGCCAGTTTTCGGAACTGAACGCGAACAGCGTGACGAATTCGACGCCGCGCTTGGCGCAGCTTTCGACGGTCGCGCGGACCGCATCGACGCCGCGCGTATGACCGGCGACACGCGGCAGGCGCCGCTCGGTCGCCCAACGGCCGTTGCCGTCCATGATGATCGCGACGTGGCGCGGGACAGCCGCGACATCGGGCACGCGAACGGTAGAGCTGGTATAGGTCATGGCCGCTGAATCTTGTAATCGACGGGAAATGAAAAGCCAGCCTGGGTTTTTCGTCACCCGAGGCTGGCAGGACCGGCTAGGGCCTCACACCGTCATGATTTCGGCTTCTTTCGTCTGAACGAGCTTGTCGATTTCCGCCACGAATTTGTCGGTGAGCTTCTGAACGTCGTCACTGGCGCGGCGTTCGTCGTCTTCCGAGATTTCCTTGTCTTTCACGAGCTTCTTCAACTGCTCGTTCGCGTCGCGGCGCAGGTTGCGCACCGCGATCTTCGCCGTTTCGCCTTCGCTCTTCACGACCTTCGTGAGTTCGCGGCGGCGCTCTTCGGTGAGCGCGGGCATCGGCACGCGGATCAGGTCGCCTTGCGTGGCCGGATTCAGGCCGAGATCCGATTCGCGGATCGCCTTCTCGACCACGGCGACCATCTTCTTTTCCCACGGCTGCACGCCGATCGTGCGGGCGTCGACGAGCGTCATGTTCGCCACTTGCGAGATGGGCACGTTCGAGCCGTAGTAATCGACCTGGATGTGATCCAGCAAGCCGGTGTGCGCGCGGCCCGTGCGGATCTTGGCGAGATCGGCCTTGAATGCTTCGATCGATCGCTGCATCTTCTGATCGACGCCCTTTTTGATGTCAGCCACACTCATTTGAACCTCCAAAACCTGGGTTTACTGGCGATGCGGGCGCCCGCTTCGCCCTCACCCGGCGCGGTTCACGCCGGGGTGCGCGCGGCGCCCGATTACGCGAGAGTTTACACGTGGACGAGCGTCCCTTCGTCGTCGCCTTGCACGATGCGCTTGAGCGCGCCGGCCTTGGTGATCGAAAACACGCGGATCGGCAGTTTCTGGTCGCGGCACAGGGCGAAAGCCGTGGCGTCCATCACCTGCAGATTGCGGCCGATCGCCTCGTCGAAGCTGATCGTGCTGTAGCGCGTCGCGCTCGGGTCCTTCTTCGGGTCGGCGGAGTATACGCCATCGACCTTCGTCGCCTTCAACACCACTTCGGCGCCGACTTCCGAGCCGCGCAACGCGGCAGCCGTGTCCGTCGTGAAGAACGGATTACCCGTGCCGGCCGCGAAAATCACGACCTTGCCTTCTTCGAGCTGGCGGATGGCGCGCGGGCGGATATACGGCTCGACCACCTGATCCATGCGCAGCGCGGACTGCACGCGCGCCTCGATGCCCGCGTGGCGCATGGCGTCCTGCAGCGCGAGCGCGTTCATCATCGTGGCGAGCATGCCCATGTAGTCGGCCGTCGCACGGTCCATGCCGGCCGCGCCGCCCGCGACGCCGCGAAAGATGTTGCCGCCGCCGATCACGACGGCCAGTTGCGTGCCCATCCGCACCACTTCAGCGACGTCCGCCACCATCCTTTCGATTGTTGCGCGATTGATGCCGAATGCATCGTCGCCCATGAGGGCTTCGCCGGAGAGTTTGAGGAGTACGCGTTTGTAGGCTGTGGGCATATGAGGTTCCGATCGCGCCGAGGAGGGTTGCAACAACGTAGAACTGTAGGGGTGAAACAATAGTTACCGCAAGCGGCCCGGATCGGACTGACGGGCGCGGCATGCACGGGTTAACCCGAACCTACCGCGCCCGCCACGAATGCGAACCGGAACGCCTTGAAGCTTGCGGCAGATGCGTGATGCAATCCGCCGCGGGTGCTCGCTTCGACGCGGCGCCGCGCTATTTGAGCGCAGGCGCCGCGGATACCGCTTACGACTGCTTGGCCGCCGCGACTTGCGCCGCCACTTCGGCCGCGAAGTCGTCCTGGCGCTTCTCGATGCCCTCGCCCACGACGAACAGCGCGAACTTCTGCACCGACGCGTTGGCGGCCTTCAGCATCTGCTCGATGGTCTGCTTGTCGTTTTTCACGAACGGCTGGTTCAGCAGCGACACTTCCTTCAGATACTTCTGGATGCTGCCGTCGACCATCTTCGCGACGATCTCAGCCGGCTTGCCCGACTCGGCGGCCTTCTGCTCGGCGATGCTGCGCTCCTTGGCGATCAGATCTGCCGGCACTTCGTCCGACGACAGCGACACCGGCTTCATTGCGGCGACGTGCATGGCCACGTCCTTGCCGACTTGCTCGTCCGCGCCAGTGAACTCGACCAGCACGCCAATGCGCGTGCCGTGCAGGTACGACGCGAGCTTGTTCGTGGTTTCGAAGCGCACGAAGCGGCGGATCGACAGGTTTTCGCCGATCTTGCCGACGAGCGCGAGACGCACGGCGTCGACCGTGTTGCTTTCGTACGGCAGTGCCGACAGCGCGGCCACGTCAGCCGGATTGCTCTTCGCGACCAGCGCCGCGATGCCCTTGCCGAACGTCATGAAGTCGTCATTCTTCGCGACGAAGTCGGTTTCGCAGTTCAACTCGACGAGCGCGCCCACGCCGCCTTCGACGTGCGCCACGACGATGCCTTCGGCCGTCACGCGCGATGCTGCCTTGCTCGCCTTGTTGCCGAGCTTCACGCGCAGCAGCTCTTCAGCGCGCGCCATGTCGCCGTCGGCTTCGGTCAGCGCCTTCTTGCATTCCATCATCGGCGCATCGGTCTTCGCGCGCAGTTCTGCCACCATGCTTGCGGTAATTGCCGCCATCATTCGCTCCTTGAGTCTGTTTGATACGTGCCGCCGGCGTCTGCGCCCACGGCAAAGATTGGTTCAACCATCGCGCCGACTAAAAAAAAGGGGCCTTTCGCAAAGCCCCCTTTTTTGTCGGCCACAGGGCTCGATTACGCCTCTGCGTTGACCTCGACGAACTCGTCGCCTTCGCCGTTGCGCACAGCCTGAACGACGTCGTTCACGGCGTTCGCGCGGCCTTCGAGGATCGCGTCCGCGACGCCTTCGGCGTACAGGGCCACGGCCTTCGACGCGTCGTCGTTACCCGGGATCACGTAGTCGATGCCTTCCGGCGAGTGGTTCGTGTCGACCACGGCGATGACCGGAATGCCGAGCTTCTTCGCTTCGGTGACGGCGATCTTGTGGTAGCCGACGTCGATCACGAAGATCGCGTCCGGAATGCCGCCCATGTCCTTCACGCCGCCAATCGACTTTTGCAGCTTGGCGATTTCGCGTTCGAACAGAAGCGCTTCCTTCTTGCTCATGCGCTCGGTTTCACCCGACTCGACCGCTGCTTCCATGTCCTTCAGGCGCTTGATGGACACTTTGAGCGTCTTGAAGTTCGTCAGCATGCCGCCGAGCCAGCGGGCGTTGACGAAAGGCATGCCCGCGCGCTGGGCTTCCTGCGCGATGGTGTCGCGCGACTGGCGCTTCGTGCCGACGAAAAGAATCGTGCCGCGATTCGCTGCCAACTGGCGCACGTACTTCAGCGCGTCGTTGTAGAGCGGCAGCGTCTTTTCGAGGTTGATGATGTGAATCTTGTTGCGATGACCGAAGATGTACGGGGCCATCTTGGGGTTCCAGAAGCGCGTTTGGTGACCGAAGTGGACACCGGCTTCCAGCATTTGACGCATCGTGACTGCCATGAAATTCTCCGCGAGGGTTGGGTCTTAAGCCGGCTGCCGCATCCTGCGCCCGGTTTGAGCGACATCTCGCTGACCAGACGCCGGACACCCTGGGTGCGCCGGCTTGAGTTTCGAAAAAGCGCCGCTTGTGAACCGCGAACGCTTCCAAGTCTCGCCAATTCTCGCCAATCCTTGCCACACCGATTGGACTAAGAAAGTGGACTAAGACTTAGCCCATGAGTATAGCATGTGACGATTACACCGCTCAAGCCGCCCAAGGCCCGCGAAACCGGCGCGCAAACCGGCGCCGGCGCCCCGGCGCGCCGCAGAATCGCGCTGCGGCGCCTTTCCTAAGGTGCGATAATGCCGGCTTCGCGGCTCACGCCCGCCTCCCGCCAAACCGCGCATTCAGAGCCCGTCATGTCCATTACGCTGAAAAACGAACACGATATCGCGCACATGCGCGTCGCCTGCCGGCTCGCCAGCGAAGTGCTCGATTTCATTACGCCGCATATCGTGCCCGGCGTGACCACCGAAGAACTCGACCGCCTCTGCCACGAATACATGGTGAAGGAACAGGGCACGGTTCCCGCGCCGCTCAACTACCAGCCGCCCGGCTATCCGCCGTATCCGAAGGCCACCTGCATCTCCGTCAACGACGTGATCTGCCACGGCATTCCCGGCGAGAAGGTGCTGAAGAACGGCGACGCGCTGAACATCGACATCACGGTGATCAAGGACGGCTATTTCGGCGACACGAGCCGCATGTTCATCGTCGGCGAGGGTTCGATTCTCGCGAAGCGCCTGGTGCAGACCACCTTCGACTGCATGTGGCTCGGCATCGATCAGGTGCGCCCCGGCGCGCATCTGGGCGACATCGGCCACGCCATTCAGAAGCACGCCGAGGCGCAGGGCTACAGCGTCGTTCGCGAATACTGCGGCCACGGCATCGGCACGGTGTTCCACGAGGAGCCGCAAGTGCTGCATTACGGGCGACCGGGCACGGGCATCGAATTGCAGCCGGGCATGATCTTCACCGTCGAGCCGATGATCAACGCCGGCCGGCGCGACATCCGCACGATGCCCGACCATTGGACGGTCAAGACGCGCGACCGCAGTCTGTCGGCGCAATGGGAGCACACCGTGCTCGTCACGCCGACGGGCTACGAAGTGCTGACGGTGTCTGCCGGCACGCAGGCGCCGTCGCAACTGATCGCGGCGACGGCCTGAGTGGCGCGCTAACGCGCTGCGCGCGCCGCGCCCAGCCGCCTTCCGGTTCCCTCGTCCGCCGTTCCATTCACCTCTCGCTGATCCGTCCCATGAGCGTCACTGCCGTCGTCGCCTCGCCTTGCGAAACGCTGCGCGCCGCCTACAAGGCGGCGAAGGCGGCACTCATCGAACGCTTCGAGACGGCATCGAATGTCGACTCGTTGATGCAGGCGCTCGGCCGCGCCACCGACGACGCGCTCAAAGGCGCCTGGTCGGCATCCGACATGCCCGCGAACGCTACGCTGGTCGCGGTCGGCGGTTACGGGCGCGGCGAGCTTGCGCCCTACTCGGACGTCGACATTCTCGTGTTGCTGCCGGACGCCGTGCCGCAGGCCGAGGAGGCCGATCTCAACGAACGCGTCGAGCGGTTTATCGGCATGGCGTGGGATCTCGGGCTCGATATCGGCAGCAGCGTGCGCTCGGTCGAGCAATGCATCGCGGAAGCCGCCAACGACGTGACCGTGCTGACGTCGCTGCTCGAAGCCCGGCGCCTTTGCGGCGACGCGGCGCTCTTCAGCCGCTTCACGGAACGGTATCGCGAAACGCTCGATCCGCGCGCCTTCTTCCAGGCGAAGGTGCTGGAAATGCGGCAGCGTCACGCCAAGTTCCAGGACACGCCGTACAGCCTGGAGCCGAACATCAAGGAAAGCCCGGGCGGGCTGCGCGACCTGCAACTGATTCTCTGGATCACGCGGGCGGCGGGGTTCGGCTCGAGCTGGCGCGAACTGGATGCGCGCGAGCTCATCACGGAGCGCGAGGCGCGCGAACTGCGCCGCAACGAAGCCTTCCTGAAGACGCTGCGCGCCCGCCTGCACGTGATCGCCAAGCGCCGGCAAGACATTCTCGTATTCGATTTGCAGACGCCGCTCGCCGAAAGCTTCGGCTTCGAGGCGACCGCCGCCAAGCGCGCGAGCGAACAGCTGATGCGCCGCTACTACTGGGCGGCCAAAGCCGTCACGCAGCTCGCCACCATCCTGATCCAGAACGTCGAGGCGCAGCTTTTCCCGTCGACGTCGGGGGTCACGCGCGTGCTGTCCGAGCGTTTCGTCGAGAAGCAAGGCATGCTCGAAATCGCCAGCGACGACGTGTTCGAACGCGAACCGCACGCCATTCTCGAAGCCTTCCTGCTCTATGAGCAGACGCGCGGCGTCAAGGGCCTGTCCGCGCGCACGTTGCGTGCGATCTACAACGCGCGCGAAATCATGGACCGCAACTGGCGGCGCGACCCGGAGAACCGGCGTCTTTTCATGGAGATCCTGAAGCAGCCCGAAGGCATCACGCATGCGCTGCGACTCATGAACCAGACGAGCGTGCTCGGGCGCTACCTGCTGAACTTCCGGCGCATCGTCGGCCAGATGCAGCACGACCTCTATCACGTCTACACGGTCGATCAGCACATCCTGATGGTGCTGCGCAATCTGCGCCGCTTCGCCATTGCCGAGCACGCGCACGAATACCCGTTCTGCAGTCAGCTGATGGGCAACTTCGAGCGGCCGTGGGTGCTTTATGTCGCGGCGCTGTTTCACGATATCGCGAAGGGCCGCGGCGGCGATCATTCGACGCTCGGCATGGCGGATGCCCGCCGCTTTTGCCGCGAGCACGAGATGAGCGCGGACGACACGGAACTCGTCGTGTGGCTGGTGCAGCAGCATCTGACGATGAGCCATGTCGCGCAGAAACAGGATACGAGCGATCCGGAAGTCATCAAGCAATTCGCGTCGGTGGTGAATACGGAGCGGCGTCTGACCGCGCTCTATCTGCTGACCGTGGCGGACATTCGCGGCACGAGCCCGAAGGTCTGGAACAACTGGAAAGGCAAGCTGCTCGAAGACCTGTACCGCGCGACGCTCGCCGTGCTCGGCGGGGCGCGGCCGGACACGCATTCCGAACTCAAGTCCCGGAAAGAAGCCGCGCTTGCGCTCCTGCGCCTCGAAACGGTGCCCGAGCACGCGGAAAAAAGGCTGTGGGATCAGCTCGATGTCGGCTATTTCCTGCGACACGATCCGGCGGACATCGCCTGGCAGACGCGCGTGCTGTACCGGCACGTGGAAAGCGACGCGCCGATCGTGCGCGCGCGGCCCTCGCCGATCGGCGCGGCGCTGCAGGTGCTCGTCTATCTGCGCGACCGGCCGGATCTCTTCGCCGGCATCTGCGCGTACTTCGACAAGAACGGCCTCTCCGTGCTCGATGCGCGCATTACGACGACGCGCCACGGCTACGCGCTCGACAACTTCCTCGTCGCGCATCCGGATCACGACGGGAGCTATCGCGATATCGCGAATCTCGTCGAGCAGCAACTGAGCGCGCGTCTGATGGACGAAAGCATTCTGCCCGAGCCGTCGAAAGGCCGCGTCTCGCGGCTCGTGCGCACTTTCCCGGTCACGCCGCGCGTGGATTTGCGCCCCGACGAGCGTGGCCAGTACTACATCCTGTCCGTGTCCGCGAACGACCGGCAGGGCCTTCTTTATTCGATCGCGCGCGTGCTCGCGCAACACCGGATCGGCGTGCAGGCGGCGCGCATCAACACGCTCGGCGAACGCGTCGAGGACGTGTTCCTGCTCGATGGCCGAGGCCTGTCGTCGAACCGCACGCAAATCCAGGTCGAAACCGAACTGCTGCGCGCGATCGCAGCCTGAGACTTTATGCGCGTCAAACTGACAGCCAAACATCCGCGTCCCACGTCGGCGACGCGATCGCCGATTCGTTCCGGATCGATCACTGGGCGCAAGCCTGCGCGCGATGCCGCGCCCGAGAAGCCGCTGGTCAAGCGCGGAAAGCCGGCCGATGCGCGGGCGGGGTCGACCGGGCGGTCGGATGCCTCGGGCGAGCGGCGTGCTTTCAAGCCGCGTGATGCGGCTGGGGATCGCGATACGCGCGGGGATGAGCGGCGTGCTTTCAAACCGCGCGGAGATGAGTCGCCAGCGGGAGTTCGCGATCGTGGTCCGCGTCGGGCGACTGAAGGACGCGGTGACCGCGATTCGCGTTCCGACGAGCGGCGTGCTTTCAAACCGCGCGGCGATGATTCCCGACCGGCTTTCGGCGATCGTGGTCCGCGTCGAGCGGCCGAAGGGCGCGGTGACCGCGATTCCCGCAGCAACGAACGCCGTCCGTTCAAACAGCGCGGCGATGATTCCCGACCGGCTTTCGGCGATCGTGGTCCGCGTCGAGCGACTGAAGCGCGCGGCGATCGCGATTCCCGCAGCGACGAACGCCGCCCGTTTAAACCACGCGGCGATGATTCGCGCTCGACTTTCGGCGATCGCGGCCCGCGTCGAGCGACCGAAGGACGCGGTGATCGCGATTCGCGCAGCAACGAACGCCGCCCGTTCAAACCACGCGGCGATGATTCCCGACCGGCTTTCGGCGATCGTGGCCCGCATCGAGCGGCCGAAGGGCGCGGCGATCGCGATTCCCGCAGCGACGAACGCCGCCCGTATAAACCACGCGGCGATGATTCGCGCCCGGCATTCGGTGATCGTGGCCCGCGTCGGCCGACGGAAGCGCGCGGAGACAGCGATTCCCGCAGCGACGACCGCCGTCCGTTCAAGCCACGCGGCGACGATTCGCGCCCGGCATTCGGTGATCGTGGCCCGCGTCGAGCGGCCGAAGGACACGGCGAACGACATTCCCGCAGCGACGAACGCCGCCCGTTTAAACCACGCGGCGATGATTCGCGCCCGGCATTCGGTGATCGTGGCCCGCGTCGGCCGACGGAAGCGCGCGGAGACAGCGATTCCCGCAGCGACGAACGCCGCCCGTTCAAGCCACGCGGCGATGATTCGCGCCCGGCATTCGGTGATCGTGGCCCGCGTCGAGCGGCCGAAGGACGCGGCGATCGCGATTTCCGCAACGACGAACGCCGCCCGTCCGAACTACGCGGCGATGATTCCCGCAGCGACGACCGCCGCCCGTTCAAACCACGCGGCGAAGATTCTCGCCCGTCATCCGGTGATCGCGGCCCGCGTCGGCCGACGGAAGCGCGCGGCAAAAACGATTCCCGCACCGACGACCGCCGTCCGTCGAAAACGCGCGGCGACGCTCCACGAGCGGCCTTCGCAGCCAACGACGGAGCTTCAGCACCGACCGACGCCCCCAAAAAATCCCATGTCCACGGCGACAACCTCGTTCGCCTGTCGAAAGTCATGTCCGAACTGGGCCTGTGTTCGCGCCGCGAGGCCGACGAATGGATCGAAAAGGGCTGGGTGCTGGTCGATGGCGAAGTGATCGACACGCTCGGCTCGCGCATCCGGCCGGATCAGAACATCGAAATCCTGCCCGCCGCCCGCTCCGCCCAGTCGCAACTCGTGACGATCCTGTTGCACAAGCCCGTCGGCTACGTGTCGGGTCAGGCCGAAGACGGCTACGAACCCGCCGTCACGCTCATCAACCCGTCGAACCAGTGGGACGAAGACCGCTCGGGAATTCGTTTTTCGCCCGGACATCTGCGCACGCTCGCGCCGGCGGGCCGTCTCGATATCGACTCGACCGGTCTGCTTGTTCTGACGCAGGATGGCCGCATCGCAAAGCAGCTGATCGGCGGGCACTCCGAGGTGGACAAGGAGTACCTCGTGCGCGTGCGTTACGGCGAGCATACCGTCGATGTCGAGCAGCACCTGCCCGCAGAAAAGCTCGCGCTGCTGCGTCACGGTCTGGAACTCGACGGCGTGCCGCTCAAGACCGCGCAGGTGAGCTGGCAAAACGGCGAGCAGCTTCGCTTCGTGCTGCGCGAAGGCAAGAAACGTCAGATCCGCCGCATGTGCGAGCTCGTCGGGCTGGACGTCGTCGGCCTGAAACGTATTCGCATGGGACGCGTGACGCTCGGGGCGCTGCCGCCCGGTCAGTGGCGATATCTCGCACCCAACGAGACGTTCTGATACGTCACGCGTCGCGAAAACGCGACATCCGAAGTCCAAAAACGGCGCGATCGCCTGTCGATCGCGCCGTTTTATTTTGTTCACATTTAGGCTAAAGAAAATCGGTCAAATATCCGTTAGATACGGAATGTCCGAGAACTTTTGACAGCCCCAACGCGTCGAGGACGGGCATCGGAATAACGGCAATCAGCATCAACGCTTCAAGGAGAAATGGCCATGTCAGTTGAGATCATCGTTCGTGCGACAGAAACCGGTCTTGAAATCGTGAGCGGCCGACGACGGCTCGAAGCCCTGCTCGCCCTGCGCGATGAAGTCGTCGTGACGAGCCCCGGCATCGGAGAGATGGTGTTCGCGCGCCTGCCCGACGGCCGTCTGCAAGGCTCGGCCAATCCCAAGCACGTCGCGCTCTTTCGCCAACCCGACACCACGCGCGATCCTGAAACGATGGCCTGAACGAAAAAACCCGCTTGCGCCAAGCGGGTTTTTTCTTAGGCGGCGCGAGAATCGGCCGGCTCAGTCGTCGCGCGCCGGGTCGAGGCCCGGAAAGAGCACTTCGGTGAAGCCGAACTTCGAAAAGTCGGTGATGCGCATCGGATACAGCTTGCCGATCAGATGATCGCACTCGTGCTGCACGACGCGCGCATGGAAGCCCTCCGCGAGCCGTTCGATCGCGTTGCCGTACTGATCGAAGCCCTGGTAGCGGATCATCGAGAACCGCTGCACCGCGCCGCGCAGCCCCGGCACCGAAAGACAGCCTTCCCAGCCCTCCTCCATGTCGTGCCCGTTGGGCGTGATGATCGGATTGATGAGCACCGTCTCCGGCACGGGCGGCGCGTCCGGATAACGCTCGTTGTGGCCGAAGCCGAAGATGACCACCTGCAGATCGACACCGATCTGCGGCGCGGCGAGTCCCGCGCCGTTCGCGTCGCGCATCGTGTCGAACATGTCCTGCACGAGCGTGTGCAGTTCCGGCGTGTCGAAGTGTTCGACAGGCTGCGCGATACGCAAAAGACGCGGATCGCCCATCTTGAGAATTTCCCGGATCATGGAGTGACTCCTTCCAATAGCTTCTTCATGCCGTCTTCGTCGACGACGGGAACCCCGAGTTCCTCCGCCTTGGCAAGCTTGCTGCCCGCCTCCGCGCCCGCCACCACGTAGTCGGTCTTTTTCGAGACGGAACCGGCCACTTTCGCGCCTGCCGCCTCCAGCATTTCCTTCGCTTCCTCGCGCGAGAGCGTGGGCAGCGTGCCCGTCAGCACAACCGTCTTGCCGGCGAGCGCCCCCTGCGGCGCTTTCGGCGCGGGCGGCCCTTCCGGCCACGACACCTTGGCGCGCAACTGCTCGATCACGTGCTGGTTATGCGCTTCGCTGAAGAAGTTGTGAATCGCCTCAGCGACGACCGGCCCGACATCATTGACTTCCAACAACTGTTCGACCGATGCCGCCATGATCGGATCCAGCGAGCCGAAGTGCTTCGCGAGATCCTTCGCCGTCGATTCGCCGACATGCCGGATGCCGAGCGCATAGATGAAACGCGGCAGGGTCGTATGACGCGCCTTTTCGAGCGAATCCAGCAGATTCTGCGCTGATTTGTCGGCGAAACGGTCGAGCGCCGCGAGCGTCGAAAAGCCGAGATTGAACAGATCCGCAGGCGTGCGCACGAGGTTCTGCTCGACCAGCTGGTCGATGATCTTCTCGCCAAGACCGTCGATGTCGAGCGCGCGGCGCTGCGCGAAATGCCATAGCGCCTGCTTGCGCTGCGCCGGACAGAAGAGCCCGCCCGTGCAGCGCGCCACGGCTTCGTCCGGCAGGCGCTCGATCTTCGAGCCGCACACCGGGCATTCCGTCGGCATGACGAACTCGCGAGCGTCGGCAGGACGGCGTTCGAGAATCGCGCCGACGACTTCCGGAATCACGTCGCCCGCGCGGCGCACGGTCACCGTATCGCCGATGCGGATATCCTTGCGGCGCACTTCGTCCTCGTTATGCAGCGTCGCGTTCGTCACCGTCGCGCCGCCGACGAACACCGGCGCGAGCCGCGCCACCGGCGTGATCGCGCCCGTTCTGCCGACCTGCACGTCGATGGCCACGAGTTGCGTGAGGGCCTCCTGCGCCGGGAACTTGTGCGCGAGCGCAAAGCGCGGCGCGCGCGAGACGAAGCCGAGCTTGTCCTGCTCGTCGCGCCGGTTGACCTTGTACACGACGCCGTCGATGTCGTACGGCAGCTTTTCGCGCTTCTCGCCGGTCTTGCGGAAAAAACCCAGCAAGCCTTCCGCGCCTTCGACCACGCCGCGCTCGGCGTTGACCGGCAGCCCCATTTCCCGGTACCAGTCGAGGAGCGCCGCGTGCGTGTCGGGCATCTCGGCGCCTTCGAGCACGCCGATGCCGTAAGCGAAAAACGACAACGGCCGCTGCGCCGTCATTTTCGGATCGAGCTGGCGCAGGCTGCCCGCCGCCGCGTTGCGCGGATTCGCAAACTCGCGCTGTCCGGCGTCGCGCTGCCGCGCGTTCAGGCGGTCGAAGTCGCGCTTGAACATCAGCACTTCGCCGCGCACGTCGAGACGCTTCGGCACGTTCGCGCCTTTCAGCGTCAGCGGGATCGAGCGGATGGTCCGCACGTTGGCCGTCACATCCTCGCCAGTCGCGCCGTCGCCGCGCGTCGACGCCTGCACGAAGCGGCCGTCGTCGTAGCGCAGGGAGATTGCCAACCCGTCGAATTTCAGCTCGCACGCGTACTGCACCGGCGCATGGCCAAGCGCGTCGGACACGCGTTTGTCGAACGCGGCGATGTCTTCGTCCGCGAAGCCGTTGTTGAGCGACAGCATCGGCACGTCGTGGACGACCGGCGCGAAGCCTTCGGCGACCTGACCGCCCACGCGCTGCGTCGGCGAATCCGGCGTGACCAGTTCCGGATGCGCCGCCTCGATGCCCTGCAATTCCTTAAACAGCGTGTCGTATTCGGCGTCGGGCAAATCCGGCTGGTCGAGCACGTAGTACGCGTAGTTCGCGCGCTCCAGTTCCGCGCGCAGCCACGCGGCGCGCTCCTCCGGCCGGTCGGCGCTCGGCACGGACGCGAGGGACTTGGCGGTGGCGGCGGATTCGGCTTTCGTTTTTGCGGACATGCGGCTTTCGGAGATTGAGAGGAGTCAGTTGAACCGACCGTTCGATTGTCTCAGAAGAACGGTCGTCGCGGCATCGGCCGAACGGTCTAGGCCATTCGCGCATGTGGCGGCGCGTACCAACGGAAAGCGCCCCGGAGCGGGGCGCAATCGCGACACGACATGCAGCTACGACCGAAGCGCTTACTGGCTGAACAACCTGCGCGTGGCGGGCGAACCGGCCGGCATGCCCGCCTGCTCCAGTTTCGCGTACAGCGTCATCAACTGCTTCTCGATGGCGAGCAGCGCCGATTCCGGCAGCGGGCGACGCTGATCGTCGACCACGCGCGCGCCGATGCGCTCGGACAGCGACTTCGCGTAGTCGCACATCAGGCGGAACGGCAGAATGTCTTCGTCGGCAACGGGCACGTCCAGCACCAGCGTAATCATCTGGCCGCCCTTGTACGTGAGGTCGTCGCGCAGGAAGTTCGTGTCGCCGAACTGGAGCATGAACACCGGGTTCTGCTTCGCGTCGAGCTTGACGAAGCGCGTGCCGTCGCGCGACAGCAGCAAGCCGTCTTGCGAGGCCACCGCCTGCACGTAGTTCGCGGACCACGGCGCGCCGTCGGAGAGAATGTTGATGGACAGCTGCGCGTCACACTGGGCGGCGAACGCGTCGAGCTCGCGCGCCATGCCGACGGTTTCCATCATGTCGGGGAATTCGGGCGCGCCGTCGATGGCGTCCGCCAGACGCTGCACGCCCGTGACGAACTCCGAGAACTCGAGTTCGTTCAGCGGACCGCTGCGGTTGGCGAGTTGCGCGGCCGCGCGTAGTTCGTCGTAGCGCACGCCGTGGCGCAACAGCTCCCACGTGCTCTCGCCTTCCGCCTTGCCTTCGATGGTCACGGGCTTCGTGCCCGCGCGACGCAGCCGCTGCGCAAGCGGAATCACGCGGTCGCCGGCCACGGGCGCGGCGAGCCGGATCGGCACGACGCAGTCGATGCGCCGGTCGACCACAGCTGGCGGCGTCTGAGAGATGGTCGTGGCGGCGGGCATGACCGGCTCGCTGCGCTCGTCTTCTTCGACGACCGCGGGTTCATCGGCGATGCCGTTCGCGGAGGTCGCTTCCGCCTGCAGGTCGACGGGGGTATCCGCCGGCGCGACGGCAGGCGTGACCGCCGCAGGCTCGGTCGATACGGCCGCACCGCCGAAGCTCGGCTCGACACGCGCGTCCTGCTGCGCCTCGTCGGCGCCGTTGCCGCCCGCGACAGGCTCGCGTCGCGCCGGGCGCACCGGCTCGATGAACGGCTGCTCGTCGTCGGTTTCCTGGCGCGCGAGCGCATCGGCGGCTTCGTCGGGCATCGGGCGCGGCATCTTGCGCCGCACTTTCGCGCTCTGCCACGCGTTGTACACCACCACGCCGCCGACCACGACAGCTCCCGCTCCGATCAATCCGAGTGTCAACTCGTCCATGCACGCTCCATCATTCTTTTGAGTTACGAAGCGCCGCGCGATCTGTCGCGCGCATCCGATGCACGCCACTCCGCGCCTGCGCGCCTTGCCGGCTCCGCGTCCGGCCTTCATTCATAAAAACCGGGTCAGCCGTTCTGCGCGAATCCCGCGGCGGATTCCATATCCACCGCGACGATGCGCGACACGCCCTGCTCCTGCATCGTGACGCCGATCAGTTGCTGCGCCATCTCCATCGCGATCTTGTTGTGCGAGATGAAGAGGAATTGGGTCTTGCTCGACATGGCCCGCACGAGGTTGGCGAAGCGTTCCGTGTTCGCGTCGTCGAGCGGCGCGTCCACTTCGTCCAGCAGACAGAACGGCGCGGGATTGAGCTGGAACATCGCGAAGACGAGCGCCGTCGCGGTGAGCGCCTTTTCGCCGCCCGAAAGCAGGTGAATCGTCGAATTCTTCTTGCCGGGCGGCTGCGCCATGACCTGCACGCCGGCATCGAGAATTTCGTCGCCGGTCATGATGAGCTTCGCCTGCCCGCCGCCGAAGAGGCGCGGGAACAGTTCGCCGAAATGGCGGTTCACTTCGTCGAACGTGCCTTGCAACAACGCGCGCGTTTCCTGGTCGATCTTCTGGATCGCGTCTTCCAGCGTGCCGATGGCGTCGTTCAGATCGGCCGATTGCGCGTCGAGAAAGTGCTTGCGCTCCGTCGCCGCCGCGAGTTCTTCGAGCGCGGCCATGTTGACCGGCCCGAGCGCGATGACGGCGTTGTTCAGGCGGGTGACTTCGCCTTGCAGATACGACGGCTTCATGTCGGGCGTGAGCTTCGCCTGCAACTCGGCTTCGTCGACGCCCGCCGCCTGCAACTGCTCGACGTACTGCTCGCCGCTGATGCGCGCGGCCTGTTCCTTCAACTGCAACTCGTTGATCTTGTCGCGCAGCGGCTGAAGCGACCGCTCGGTCTGAAGACGCTGCTCGTCGGCCTGACGCAGGCGCGCGGTGAGATCGTCCAGTTCGATGCGCGCCGCGTGCAGCGCCTCTTCGCGAGCCGCGCGCACTTCGAGCGCGTCCTGCAAGCCGGTCTGCGCGGTCTGCGCGTTGATGGTTTCGAGTTCGGCCCGCGCGTCTTCCAGCGCGCCTTCGACGCGTTCGCTCTGCTCGCGCGCCGTGTCGATGCTGCGCTTGTATTCCTCGATCTTGGCCGCGAGACCGCGCGCCGCGAAGTTCGCGTCGCTGGCCGCGCGTTCCAGTTCGCGCAGTTCGTGACGCGCGTTCGTGAGCGACTCGTCGAGCGATTCGAACGCAAGCTGGTTGTCTTCGAAGCGCGCCTGCAATTGCGCGATCTCGGCGTCGTGCTCTTCGAACGCGGCTTCGGATTCGGCCCGCAACGCGCGCTGTTCGTCGATTTGAGCGGCGATTTCTTCCAGTTCCTCGCCGATCTGCGTGCTGCGCTGGGTGTAACGCTCGTGCGCCTGCGTGAGCTTGAGCACGTCCATCTGCAACGCGTGGACGCGCTGCGTGGCGCGCTCGGCGGCGGCACGCGCGTCCGCAAGAAGCTGTGAGGCCTGCGTGTGAGCGGCGTCCGCCCGCACGGCATTGGCCTTTGCTTCGTCCGCGAGCAGCGCCTGCGCGCGCACTTGCCGCCCGAGATTCTCGATTTCCTGCGCGCGAGCCAGCATGCCCGACTGCTCGGAATCCGACGCGTAGAGCTGCACGCCCACGCGCGTCACCGTATGCCCCGCCTTCACGACGAACGCGCCGCCTTCGGGCAACTGATTGCGCATGGAAAGCGCCTGCGCAATGTCGTCAGCGATGAACGTGTTGCCGAGCCATTCGTTGAGCACGGCACGAATGCCCGGATCGTCGATGCGTAAAAGCGAAGTCAGCGGCCGCAAACCCTGCGGCGCGTCGAGCGGCTTGCCCGCGACAGGCGGCGCGAAAAACGCGAGCTTGGCGGGCGGCGCGTCGGTCGCGAAAGCCTTGATCCAGTCGAGATTCGAGACTTCGAGCGCGGCGAGACGCTCGCGCAGCACGGCTTCGAGCGCCGGCTCCCAGCCCGCCTCGACGTGCAGCTTCTTCCACAGACGCGGCAGTCCGCCGAGTTCATGCTTGTCGAGCCACGGCTGGATCTTGCCTTCTGTCTGCACGCTCTCCTGCAAAGCTTTCAGCGCGGCAAGGCGTGCTTCGAGCTGATGAATCTGGGCGCTTTCCGCCTGCACGCGCTCTTGCGCGGCGCGGCGCTCGGCGTCGAGACGCGGCACGGTTTCCTGCGCATCGGCAAGACGCGCCTGCGCTTCGGCCAGAATCTCTTCGTTCTCGGCAAGCTGCATGCGCAGTTCTTCGAGTTGCGCTTCGTCGGGGGCATCGAGGCCGCCGGCTTCGTTCTTCAGGCGCTCCTGACGCTGCTGCAATTGCTGAAGCTGCTGATCCGCGTTGCGCTGATGCGCGGCTTCGAGCTTCAACGCCTGTTCCGCCCGCGCGATGCCCGCGCGCTCTTCGTTCAGCTTCGCCTGCGCGTCGCGCCAGCGGGCTTCGAGCGCGGGGAGCGCGTCGTGCTTCGCGGCGGCGTTCTCTTGCGCAATCGCGGCCTTCTCTTCGCCCTCGGCCAACGCTTCGGACGCCGTTTCGATTTCGTCGCCCGCCTTTTGCGCCTGCATCTGCCATTGCTCGCGCTGCGCGGCGAGCGCGGCGATTTGCGCCTGCGCGCGATTGCGCGACTCGACGATAAAGCGGATCTCCGCTTCCAGCCGGCTCACTTCGGCATTCGCTTCGTAGAGCGCGCCCTGTGCGCCCTGCATCGCGTCGCTTGCGCTGTAGTGCGCGACGCGCAGCGTTTCCAGTTGCGCTTCGACTTCGCGCAGACGCGCCGTTTGCGCTTCCAGTTCGACCTGTGCGTCGCGAATGGCGCGCTGCTGGCGCTCGGCTTCGTTGCCCGCTTCGTTCTTGCGCAAGAGCCACAGCAGACGCTGCTTCTCTTCGCCCTCGGCCTGCAATGCCTTGTATTTCGTCGCGACGATGGCCTGCGCTTCCAGCTTCTCCAGATTGGCTGTCAACTCGCGCACGATGTCTTCCACGCGCGTGAGATTTTCGCGCGTATCGTGCAGACGATTCTCCGTCTCCCGGCGCCGCTCCTTGTACTTCGACACGCCCGCGGCTTCTTCGAGGAACACGCGCAGGTCTTCGGGCTTCGCCTCGATGATCCTCGCGATCATGCCTTGTCCGATGATCGCGTAAGCGCGCGGGCCGAGACCCGTGCCGAGAAAGATGTCCTGAATGTCGCGGCGTCGCGCGGGCAGGTTGTTGATGTAATAGCTGGAGGTGCCGTCGCGCGTGAGCACGCGCTTCACGGCAATCTCGCCGTAGGCGCTCCATTGACCGGCGGCGCGGCCGTCGGCGTTATCGAAGATCAGTTCGACGCTCGCGCGGCTGCCCGGCTTGCGCGCGGTGGATCCGTTGAAGATGACGTCCTGCATCGACTCGCCCCGCAATTCCGATGCGCGCGATTCGCCTAGCACCCAGCGCACGGCGTCGATGATGTTGGACTTGCCGCAGCCATTCGGCCCGACGACGCCGACCAGCTGGCCAGGAACCTGGAAATGCGTGGGATCGACGAAGGACTTGAAACCAGCGAGTTTGATCGAAGTCAGACGCACGGCGATATCGCTGTTTGAAGTGAATGACGGAGGATGAACGGCAGACAAGCCGCGGCGCGGCCGGTCGCGGATGAGGGTCTCATGCGCGTTCGATGCCGCCTGCCGCGGCGCGAGCGGACACCATCATACCATCGCGCGTGTCGATTTCTTTTCGGGTTCGGCCGCGTCCGGCGGGCTTTTCGATGCCTCGCGGCCCTGCCTGTGCGCCCATGCCGACAGCACGCACGCAGCCACGATGCACGCGCCGCCCGCCCATTCGCGCGGCCCCGGCACCTCGTTCGCGAGGAGCCACGACGACAGCGCCGTCACCACGAGTTCGAACAGCATGATGATGGACGCGCGATTGGCCGGCACGCGCGCGAGCCCGATCTGCACGATCACGTTGTTGACCGCGAGCACGACGCCGAGCGCGATCACGATGAACGCGACCGTGCCCATCTGCGATGCGGCGGGAGGCGCGGGCATCGGCTCGAACAACGTGGCGACCGACGCGACGATCGCCGCGCCGCCGAAGATCACCGCCGTGCGCATCTCCGGCTTCATGCCCGGCAAGACGCGCGTGATCTTCACGACGAGCACGTTGCTCATCGCGAAGCCCATGCCGCCCATGAGCCCGGCCCATTCCGCGAGATTCGCAGGCAGCGGCACGCCGAGTTCGGGCGACCAGAGCATGGTGACCGCGCCCGCGAGCGACAAGAGCGACAGCGCGGCGTCGGCGCGCGTCAAGCGGTCGCGCAAGATGAAATGCGCGAAGACGGCGGTCCACGCGGGCGTCAGATAAAAAAGCAGCAGCACGCGCATGACCTGGCCGTGGATCGCGCCCCAGACGAAGCCTACGCTCGTCACGCCCGCCGCCAAGCCGAGGCACGCGAGCAGCCAGTGCCACGACACCGTGCGGATCGAGCGGCGCTTGAGCAGCAGCACGAAGAGACACGCGGCGCCGCTCGTCGTCGCGCTGGCAGCGGTGCCGGTGAGTCCCATCGATGCGAGCAGGCGCATCGGATACCAGACGAAGCCCCACACGGAAGCGCCGATCATGATGGCGAGCGTGGGCAGCGCGTCGTGCAGGCGGCGCGTCATTGCGGCGCTCCTCTGCGCGTGGGTTTCGATACGGTTTCGCTACGTGTCATGCGTCTGTCGTCCTTGCCGCCGCGCGCCGTGAAGCGCAAAAGCGCGCGGTATAATCGCCCGTTCTCTGATGTCTTTCTTATGCCGCCACGTATATCGCTGCGGCCGCATGGCGCCTCGCCGCCGCCCGACGTTCATCGCTCAATCGACACGCCGTGAATCCACTTCTTCAGAAACTCCAGCCGTACCCCTTCGAAAAGCTGCGCGTGCTATTCAAGGGCATCGAGCCGCGCGCCGGATTCACGCCGATCAGCTTCGGCATCGGCGAGCCGAAGCATGCGACGCCTGCGCTCATCCGCGACGCGGTAATCGACGCGCTCGGCGGCCTCGCCGCCTATCCGGCGACGCTCGGCAGCGAGCCGCTGCGCGAAGCCATCGCGGCGTGGGTGAAGGCGCGCTACGGGCTCGCTTCCATCGACGCGGCCACCGAAGTGCTGCCCGTTGCCGGCTCGCGCGAAGCCCTGTTCGCGCTCGCGCAGACGGTGATCGACAGCCGCAGCACGCAGGAACTCGCGGGCGTGAAACCGCCGATCGTACTCTGCCCGAACCCGTTCTACCAAATCTACGAAGGCGCCGCGTTGCTCGCGGGCGCGGAACCGTACTTCGTCAACAGCGACCCCGCGCGCAACTTCGCGTGCGATTACTCGGCCGTCCCCGACGACATCTGGGCGCGCACGCAACTGCTCTACGTCTGCTCGCCCGGCAACCCGACGGGCGCGGTGCTCACGCTCGACAACTGGCGCGAACTCTTCGCGCTGTCGGACAAGCACGGCTTCGTGATCGCCTCCGACGAATGCTATTCCGAGATTTACTTCGACGAAGGACAGCCGCCGCTCGGCGGTCTCGAAGCCGCGCGTCTGCTGGGCCGCGGCTTCGAGCGCCTCGTCATGCTGTCGAGCCTCTCGAAGCGATCGAACGTGCCGGGCATGCGCTCGGGCTTCGTCGCCGGCGACGCTTCGGTGCTCAAAAGCTTCCTCTTGTATCGCACGTACCACGGCGCGGCGCTCTCGACCGTGTTTCAGCGCGCGAGCATCGCCGCATGGCAGGACGAGGCGCACGTGCGCGAGAACCGCGCGCTCTACGCGAGCAAATTCCGCACGGTCACGCCGATGCTCGCCGAGGTGCTGGACGTGCGTCTGCCCGACGCCGCGTTCTATCTCTGGGCGAACGTTTCGCGCACCGGACTCACGGATACCGAGTTCGCCGCGCGCCTGTACGCCGACTATAATGTGACGGTTCTGCCGGGCTCCTATCTCGCTCGTCCCGCGCATGGCACGAATCCCGGCGAAGGGTTCGTGCGCATCGCGCTCGTTGCCGGGACCGAGGAATGTATCGAAGGCGCCCGCCGCATCGTCGAATTCTGCCGCACGCTTAAGCCCTGAATGGTCCTGAAACGCGCTGCCGGTCCCTCTCTCCATCCTTGATATCACTATGTCGGAACAACTTCAGAGCATCATCGACAACGCCTGGGAAAACCGCGCCGAGCTGTCGGCGAAAGCCGCGCCCGCGGAAGTGCGCGAAGCCGTCTCGCACGCCATCGAGCAACTGGACCGCGGCGCCTTGCGCGTCGCCGAAAAACGCGACGGCGACTGGGTCGTGAACCAATGGCTGAAGAAGGCCGTGCTGCTGTCGTTCCGCCTCGAAGACAACGTGCCGATGCCCGCAGGCGGCTACAGCCAGTTCTACGACAAGGTGCCCTCGAAGTTCGCGAACTACACCGCCGAAGACTTCGCAGCGGGCGGCTTTCGCGTGGTGCCGCCGGCCATCGCGCGCCGCGGCTCGTTCATCGCGAAGAACGTGGTGCTGATGCCGTCGTACACAAACATCGGCGCTTACGTGGACGAAGGGACGATGGTCGATACGTGGGCCACCGTCGGCTCGTGCGCGCAGATCGGCAAGAACGTGCACCTGTCGGGCGGCGTGGGCATCGGCGGCGTGCTGGAGCCGTTGCAGGCGAACCCGGTCATCATCGAGGACAACTGCTTCATCGGCGCGCGCTCGGAAGTGGTGGAAGGCGTGATCGTCGAGGAGAACTCGGTCATTTCGATGGGCGTCTACCTCGGCCAGAGCACGAAGATCTATGACCGCGAAACCGGTCAGGTGAGCTACGGCCGCATTCCGGCGGGCTCGGTCGTCGTGGCGGGCAATCTGCCCTCGAAGGACGGCTCGCACAGCCTGTATTGCGCGGTGATCGTGAAGAAGGTCGACGCGAAGACTCGCGCGAAGGTCGGCCTGAACGAACTGCTGCGAGGCGACTGATCGTGGCGCGCGGCTCCAATGCCATGACGGTCGTGTACGGCATTCCCAACTGCGACAGCGTGAAGAAAGCGCGCGTCTGGCTGGAAGAGCACGGCGTGCCGTTCGAGTTTCACGACTTCAAGAAGGCCGGCGTGAACGAGAAGCTGGTTCAGGACTGGCTGAAGGACGTGCCGCTGGATCAGCTCATCAACAAGCGCGGCACGACGTGGCGCGGTCTTTCGGACGTGCACAAGGCGGAAGCCGACACGACTTCGGGCGCAATCGCGCTGATGATCCACAAGCCGTCGATCATCAAGCGGCCGGTCGTCGTGGTCAACGGCCGCGTGAAGACGCTCGGTTTCTCGGCCGAGCAGTACGAGACGCTGTTCGCGTGACCGACGGGCGACGGATGGCTGCGAACATCACGCCGTCGCATCACGCCAAACCGCTTGCCGGCCCCGCGCCGGCATTTTTTATCGCTGTCGAAAGAAATGCAGGCTGAAACCATGTCCGGCACCTTGTCCCTTACAGAAGCCCTGATCGGGCGCGCGTCCGTCACGCCCGACGACCGCCATTGCCAGGCGCTGATGATCGAGCGTCTGTCCGCCGTCGGCTTCGAATGCGAAACCATCGAGTCGGGCGGCGTCACGAATCTGTGGGCCGTGAAGCGCGGCACGGACGGCGCGTCGGGCAAGCTGCTCGCGTTCGCCGGACATACCGATGTGGTGCCGACCGGCCCGCTCGATCAATGGACTTCGCCGCCCTTCACGCCGACGCATCGCGACGGCAAGCTCTACGGGCGCGGCGCCGCGGACATGAAGACGTCGCTCGCGGCGTTCGTCGTGTCGAGCGAAGAATTCATCGCGAAGTGTCCGCAGCATCGCGGCTCGCTCGCGCTGCTCATCACGAGCGACGAGGAAGGCCCCGCCACCGACGGCACCGTGAAGGTGGTCGAAGCGCTGAAGGCGCGCGGCGAGCGGCTCGATTACTGCATCGTCGGCGAGCCGACCTCGAACGAAACGCTCGGCGACATGGTCAAGAACGGGCGGCGCGGGTCGATGTCCGGCAAGCTCGTCGTCAAGGGCGTGCAGGGGCATATCGCCTATCCGCATCTCGCGCGCAATCCGATTCACCTGCTCGCGCCCGCGCTCGCCGAACTCGTCGCGCAACGCTGGGACGACGGCAACGAGTATTTCCCGCCGACCACCTGGCAAGTGTCGAACCTGCGCTCGGGCACCGGCGCGACGAATGTCATTCCGGGCCACGCCGAGCTGATGTTCAACTTCCGCTTCTCGACGGCGAGCACGGTCGAAGGCCTGCAAAGCCGCGTCCACGCGATTCTCGACAAACACGCGCTCGACTACGATCTCACGTGGACCGTGAGCGGCCTGCCGTTTCTGACGCCGCGCGGCGCGCTGTCGAATGCGCTCGAAAAAGCCATCCACGACGAAACCGGCGTGCGTCCCGAGTTGTCCACCACGGGCGGCACGTCCGATGGCCGCTTTATCGCTCGCATCTGCGAGCAGGTCGTCGAGTTCGGGCCGCCGAACGGCAGCATCCACAAGATCGACGAACATGTCGACGTGCGCTTCATCGAGCCGCTGAAAAACGTCTACCGGCGTGTGCTCGAAGAACTGATCGCATAAATTTTTACCCGTAAAAAAACAAGGAGCCTTCGATGGCGCTACCCTTCACCACCGTCCGCGACCTGCTGCGCTTCGGCGTCTCGCGCTTCACGGAAGCCGGCCTCTCGTTCGGCCACGGCTCGACCAACGCCTATGACGAAGCAGCGTATCTCATTTTGCATACGCTGCACTTGCCGCTCGACACGCTTGAACCGTTCTTGGACGCCCGCCTGCTCGACACCGAAATCGATGCCGTCATGCAGGTAATCGAGCGCCGCGCCAAGGAACGCGTGCCGGCCGCGTACATTACGCAGGAAGCGTGGATGCACGGCCATCGTTTCTATGTCGACGAGCGCGTGATCGTGCCGCGCTCGTTCATCGGCGAATTGTTGCAGGACGGGCTGCAACCGTACGTCCCCGATCCGGACCACGTCACGCGCGTGCTCGAACTCTGCACCGGCTCGGGGTGCCTCGCGATTCTCGCGGCGCAAGCCTTCGAGAACGCAGATATCGATGCCGTCGACATTTCCGCCGATGCGCTCGCGGTCGCGCGCCGCAACGTCGACGACTACGGGTTGCAGGACCGCATCGCGCTGCATGAAGGCGACCTGTACGCGCCGCTCTCGCCCGCCCGCTACGAGGTCATCATCACCAACCCGCCGTACGTGAACGCGACCGCGATGCAGGCGCTGCCCGAGGAATACCGTCACGAGCCCGAACTCGCGCTCGCGGGCGGCACGGACGGCATGGACGTCGTGCGGCGCATCGTGCGCGATGCCGGCAAGTGGCTGACCGAAGACGGCGTGCTCGTCGTCGAGATCGGCAACGAGCGGGCGAACGTCGAGGCCGCGCTCGGCGGGCTCGATCTCGTCTGGCTCTCGACCAGCGCCGGCGATGACAACGTGTTCCTGATTCAGGCAGCGGACCTTCCCGCCTGAGCGGCATTCGCCACGCAAGTCAGGTTCGGTAAGATGACGCATCGCCGCCGCGGCTCGCGGCGGTGTTCGTCGTCTGGCTTCGCGCCGCTCCGCGCGCATCGAGCTCCGAACCGAACGCATCTATGCAAGCAGCAGACTGGCTCCACGTCGGCACGCTCGTGATGGCCGCGCATGTGCTCGGCGTGATCGCAGCCGTGCACGCCATCATCAATACACGCACCTCGCAAGGCGCGGTCGCGTGGGCGGTATCGCTCGTCGCGATGCCGTATCTCACGCTCATTCCGTATCTCTTTCTCGGGCGCAGCAAGTTCGCCGGTTATATCGACGAGCGCCGGCTGGAAATCGAAATCCTGCGCAACCGCAGAAAGCCGACCGAGTGGGATTCGACCGACCGCAGCGACTCTGCTTCGCCAGGCACGGCGCTGCTCGACGCCTCCGGCGCGCGCGGCGAACTCGACACCGGCCCCGCGCGCTACCTCGGCAATCCGACCATCCGCACGCTGCAACGGCTCTCCGGCATGCCGTTTCTGCGCGGCAACGCCGTGCGCGTGCTGGTCAACGGCGACGCGACGTTTTCCGCGATCCTCGAAGCCATCGAAGCCGCCGAACAGTACGTCGTCGTGCAATTCTTCATCGTGCGCGCCGACGCGCTCGGCGAGATGCTGAAGGACGCGCTCATCGCGAAAGCGAAAGCCGGCGTGCGCGTCTATTTCCTCTACGACAGCATCGGCAGTTTCGACCTGCCGCATCGCTACGTGCATGCGCTGCGCGCGGGCGGCGTCGAGGCGCATCCGTTCGCGACCAAGCGCAAGTTCGTGCACCGCTTCCAGATCAACTTTCGCAATCATCGGAAGATCGTGGTCGTCGACGGCAAGCGCGCGTTTGTCGGCGGGCACAATGTGGGCGTCGAGTATCTCGGCGGCAATCCCCGGCTTTCGCCGTGGCGCGACACGCATGTCGAAGTGCGCGGGCCGGCGATCGCCAGCATCCAGTTCGTGTTCACCGAAGACTGGTACTGGGCCACGCAGCGCCTGCCCGAGCTCGGCCCCGCGTCGCATACAGACGAGAACATGCATTGCATGGTGCTCTCGAGCGGCCCCGCCGACAAACAGGAAACCTGCTCGCTCTTCTTCGTCGAGGCGATCAACGCGGCGCGCGAGCGGATCTGGATTACGTCGCCGTATCTGATTCCGGACGAAGCCGTGTTCTCGGCGCTGAGACTCGCCGTGATGCGCGGCGTGGACGTGCGCATTCTCATTCCGAGCCGGCGCGATCATCGCGTGGTGTTCGCCGCGTCCAGGCTGTACGCGTACGATCTCGTGCAGGCGGGCGTGCGGGTCTTCCGCTACAAGCCGGGATTTCTGCATCAGAAGGTCGTGCTCGTCGACGACATCGCCGCGTCGGTCGGCAGCGCCAATCTCGACAACCGCTCCTTCCGGCTCAACTTCGAGATCACGGTGCTGACCGTCGATCACGACTTCGCCCGCGACGTGGAGAGCATGCTGCTCGTAGACTTCGCGCATGCGTATGAGATCGACGGCAACGACTATCGCGGCGCCGCGTTCTGGCGGCGCATGGCGATGCACGTCGCCCGGCTCTTCTCCCCGATTCTCTGAGCGCGTCAGAGCAGCTTTTCGATGTCGTCCGCGATGGACTCGGGCTTCGTGATCGGCGCATAGCGTTTCACGATGTTCCCGTCGCGGTCGATCAGGAACTTCGTGAAGTTCCATTTGATCGCCTCCAGCCCGAGCACGCCCGGCTCTTTCTCCGTCAGATACTTGAAGAGCGGATGCGCGTTCGGTCCATTGACGTCGATCTTCGCGAACATCGGAAAAGTGACGCCATAGTTCGTCTCGCAGAAGCTGCCGATCTGCGCCGCGTCGCCCGGCTCCTGCTTGCCGAACTGGTTGCACGGAAAGCCGAGCACCTCGAAGCCCCGCCCCGCGTACAGCGTGTACAGCTCCTGCAGGCCCCTGTACTGCGGCGTGAAACCGCATTCGCTCGCGGTGTTCACGATCAGCAGCACCTTGCCGCGGTACGTGTCGAGGCTGACGGTCGTGCCGTCGAGCCGCTCTGCCGTGAAGCCGTAGATGCTGTCGGTAGTCGAATTCATGCCGTGCTCCGCGCGTTGAAGTGGTGAAACATTGAAGGGTGAAAGTCAGGCGATGCTACTCCGCCCCGCGCTCGCCCGCCATTAGCCGAACGGATGATCCCTTGCGGCGTACGCGCCCGGTCTAAAATAGCGGTTTCCTCCAGTCCGCGCTCTGCCGCCGCCCTCCGACGTGATTCGCTTCAACCAGTTCAGCCTGTCCCGCGGCACCAAGCCGCTCTTCGAAGAGACCAGCTTCACGCTCAATCCGGGCGAGAAAGCCGGTCTCGTCGGCGCGAACGGCGCGGGCAAATCCACGCTCTTCTCCGTGCTGCGCGGCGAGTTGCACGCAGACGGCGGCGATTTCTCGATGCCGCCGTCGTGGCGCATCGCGCATGTCGCGCAGGAAACGCCCGCCGTGGATCGCACCGCGCTCGACTACACGCTCGACGGCGACACGCTGTTGCGCGCCATCGAAGCGCGCATCGCGGCGGCCTCCGCGGCGCACGACGGCGCCGCTGAAGCCGAAGCCCACGCCGCGTTCGCCGATGCCGACGGCTACACCGCGCCCGCTCGGGCGGAAACGCTGCTGCTCGGGCTCGGCTTCACGCTCGAACAGACGCGCGAGCCGGTGGCGAGCTTCTCGGGCGGCTGGCGCATGCGGCTGAACCTCGCGCAGGCGCTGATGTGTCCGTCCGACCTGCTGCTGCTCGACGAACCGACCAACCACCTGGACCTGGACGCCATCGTCTGGCTCGAAGACTGGCTCGGCCGCTATCCGGGCACGCTCGTCGTGATCTCGCACGACCGCGAGTTTCTCGATGCGGTCTGCAACGTCACGCTGCATCTGGAAAACCGGCAGATGAAGCGTTACGGCGGTAACTACAGCCAGTTCGAAGTACTGCGCGCCCAACAGCTCGCGTTGCAGCAAAGCGCCTACGAGAAACAGCAGAAGACGGTGCAGCATCTGCAGAGCTTCATCGACCGCTTCAAGGCCAAGGCCACCAAGGCGAAGCAGGCGCAAAGCCGCGTGAAGGCGCTCGAAAAGATGGAACTGATCGCGCCGGCGCACGCGAGCTCGCCGTTCACGTTCGAGTTCCGCACGCCGGATGCCGCGCCGAATCCGATGATGGTGATGGAAGACGTGCGCTGTGGCTACAGGACAGACGAAGGCGCCGAGATTCCGATCGTGGAAGGCGTAACGCTGTCGATCCAGAACGGGCAGCGCATCGGTCTGCTCGGCGCGAACGGTCAGGGCAAGTCCACGCTCATCAAGACGCTCGCCGGCACGCTCGACGCCCTCTCGGGTCACGTGCGGCAAGGCAAGGGCTTGCAGATCGGCTATTTCGCGCAGCATCAACTGGAAACGCTGCGCCCGGACGACTCCGCGCTCGCTCACCTCGCGCGCCTTGCGCCCGACACGCGCGAGCAGGAATTGCGCGACTTTCTCGGCAGCTTCAACTTCTCGGGCGACATGGCCACCGCGAAGATTGCGCCGTTCTCCGGCGGCGAAAAGGCGCGGCTCGCGCTCGCGCTCATCATCTGGCAGAAGCCCAATCTGCTGCTGCTCGACGAACCGACGAACCACCTCGATCTCGAAACCCGTCACGCGCTGACCATGGCGCTCGCGCAATTCGAAGGCACGCTCATTCTCGTGTCGCACGACCGGCATCTGCTGCGCGCCACCACCGACACGTTCATGCTGGTGGCGAAGCACCGGCTGAGCCCGTTCGACGGCGATCTCGACGATTACCGCGACTGGCTCCTGCAACATGCCGCCGACACGCGGGCGGCGGCGAAAGAAGCGAATGGCGTCGCCTCCGCTGCCGGCAATGGGCCGGACGGCGCGGCGAATCGCAAGGAACAGCGCAGGCAGGAGGCGCAGGAGCGGCAAAAGCTGTCGCATCTGCGCAAGCCGCTGCAATCGCGCATCGCGAAGATCGAGAAGGAAATGGACGCGCTCAATGCGGAGAAAACAACGCTCGATGCGTTCGTCGCGGATCCCGCGAGCTACGACGCCGCGCTGAAGGCGAAGCTCACCGATACGATCCGCCGTCAGGGCGAAGTCAACGCGCGGCTCGAGACGCTCGAACTGGAGTGGCTCGACGCGCACGAGGAACTCGAACAACTGAGCTCGTAATCCTCCACGGAGACCGACGACTTGACGACCTCCCCCGCTCTCGCCGGTCTTCGGGTGCTCGATCTGACGCGGCTTCTGCCCGGTCCGGTCGCCACGCTGCGCCTCGCCGAACTCGGCGCGGACGTGTTAAAGATCGAGCCACCGGGCGAAGGCGATTACGCCCGCTCGATGCTGCAAAGCGACGCCGACCGCGCGAGCGGCGCCCCGAGCGCCTTCTATCGGATCGTGAATCGCGGCAAGCGGTCGCTGACGCTCGATCTGAAGACCGAAGCGGGGCGTGCCGAATTGATCGGACTCGCAAGGGATGCGGACGTGCTCGTCGAGAGCTTCCGGCCGACCGTGATGACGCGGCTCGGCGTCGGCTACGACGTACTGCGGCAGGTCAACCCGAAGCTCGTCTACTGCGCGATCACGGGCTTCGGCAGCGAAGGCCCGTTCGCCGACAAGGCGGGGCACGATCTGAACTACATCGCGTATGCGGGCGTTCTGGATCAGCTTGCCGATGCCGGGGGCGCGCCCATCGTGCCCAACTTCCAGCTTGCAGACCTGCTCGGCGGGGCGCTCGCGGCCGTCACGCAAATACTGGCCGCGCTCTGGCACGTCGCGCGCGGCGGCGAAGGCCGCTTCGTCGACGTCTCCATGACGCACGCCGTTCACGCCCACAACGTGATGGCGCACATCGCGCTCGCCAATGCGGACGAGCCGGGCACGCGCGCGGGAGCCGGCCTGCTCAACGGCGGCGTGCCGTGCTACAACGTCTATCGCACGGCGGACGACAAGTTCGTGGCCGTCGGCGCGCTTGAACTGAAGTTCTGGCAGACGCTATGCGGCGCGCTCGGCCGCCCGGAGTGGGCCGCGCGGCACTGGAGTCTCGGGCAGGCAACCGGCGGCGCGGACGCGAAGGAACTCACGGCACATCTCGCCGCGTGCTTCCGCGATCGCACGCGCGACGAATGGATGGCGCTCTTCGAACCGCTCGATTGCTGCGTCGCGCCGGTGCTCGCGCCGGCGGAAGCTGCGGTGCATCCGCTCTTTCGCGACCGCGAAGACTAGCGTCGCCGCAACGTCTGGCGCGGCAGCCGTTCGTCGTCCAAGAACACGTGCCCGCGGCCTGACGTGACGGCGAATGGTGGTGACGACTTCGTGCTGCGTCGCGCCGGTGCTCACACCAGCCTAAGCAGCGCGATGCATCCACTCTTTCGGGACCGCGAAAACTAGCGTCGCGGCAACGTCTGGCGCGGCTGACGCTCGTCATCGACGAGCACGTGTTTGCGGCCCGTGACGTGACGGCGAATGGTCGCGACGACTTCGGCCTCGGTCACATCCGCGGACACGACGCGCCGCGAAATCTGCCCTTCGCCGTCGATCCATTCGACAATCCGGCATCCGCTGCCGAACGGCTGTTGCAGGGGCGCCGAGACGCGGCAGCCGCGCAGGTGGAATGCTGGGGCGGGCCGGGCTGTTTTGACATGTTTCAAAGCGTGATCCTCTCGATCCATCCAGTCACTTCGGCGCGGCGGCGCGTGGTGGCTTCATCCGCCGGTCCTGGGTCCCGAAAGGATATGAAAACCGCGCCCGCGCCAGGTTACAGCGGCGCGCGTTTTTCTTACGGCCCGTTACCGAGGGTCCGATCCGTTCACTCGATATCGCGCACGCGGTCGATGGCCTCTTCGATGCGATCGACCGCGATCACCTTGAGACCGTCCACCGCCTGCTTCGGCGCGTTCGCCTTCGGAATCAGCGCGACGGAAAAGCCGAGCTTGGCCGCTTCCTTCAGGCGATCCTGCCCGCGCGGCGACGGCCGGATTTCGCCCGCGAGCCCCACTTCGCCGAACGTGATCAATCCCTTCGGCAGAGGCTTGTTGCGCATCGACGAGTGAATCGCGAGCAGCACCGCGAGATCGGCGGCGGGTTCGGTAATCTTCACGCCGCCCACGGCGTTCAGGAACACGTCCTGATCGAAACACGCGATGCCCGCATGGCGATGCAGGACCGCGAGCAGCAGCGCGAGCCGGTTCTGCTCCAGCCCGACCGCGAGGCGGCGCGGATTGGGCACATGCGCCGTATCGACGAGCGCCTGCACTTCGACGAGCAGCGGCCGCGAACCTTCCTGCGTGACGAGCACACACGACCCCGCGACGCTCTGCTCATGCTGCGACAAGAAAAGCGCCGACGGGTTCGCCACGCCGCGCAAGCCTTTCTCCGTCATCGCGAAGACGCCGAGCTCATTGACCGCGCCGAAGCGGTTCTTGAACGCGCGCACGAGCCGGAAGGACGAATGCGTGTCGCCTTCGAAGTACAACACCGTATCGACGATATGCTCCAGCACGCGCGGACCCGCGAGACTGCCTTCCTTGGTCACGTGGCCGACCATGATGATGGCCGTGCCCGTCTGCTTGGCGATGCGCGTCAGTTGCGCCGCGCATTCGCGGACCTGCGCGACGGAACCCGGCGCGGAGGTCAGCGCCTCGGAATAGACCGTCTGGATCGAATCGATGACGGCGACTTCCGGACGTTGCTCGTCGATGGCCGCCTGAATCTTTTCCAGCTGAATTTCGGCGAGCAGCGCGAGGTCCGCCGCCGCGCTCGCGGATCCGCCGAGCAGCCCGAGCCGCTGCGCGCGCAACGCGATCTGCGCGCCGCTTTCCTCGCCGCTCACGTAGAGCGACGGCCGCTCGCGCGCGATTTCGGCGAGCGATTGCAGCAGGAGCGTCGATTTGCCGATGCCCGGATCGCCGCCGATCAGCACCACGCCGCCCGGCACGAGACCGCCGCCGAGCACGCGGTCGAACTCGCCGACGCCGGTCGAAAAGCGCGGCACGTCGGCCGCTTCGATGTCGGCGAGCCGCTGCACCGGCGAACTCTTGGCGAGCGCCTGAAAGCGATGCGCCGACGGCGCCTGCTCCACCGATTCCACGAGCGTGTTCCACGCCCCGCATGCCGCGCACTGTCCCGTCCACTTCGGCGCTTGTCCGCCGCACTCGCTACAGATGTAAAGCGTCTTTGCCTTCGCTGCTTTTGCCACGTATTGCCTTTAGATATTCGTTGCCAACGCCCGATGCGGCGCGTTCATTCCGCGCGGACCGGCACGCGCTGCGCGATCGCGCACATCAGCTCGTAGCCGATGGTGCCGCACGCGCGGGCCACGTCGTCGATCGGCAGGTTCGCGCCCCACAATTCCACGCGCGAACCCATGCCCGCGCTCGGGCACGGCGTCAGATCGACGGTGAGCATGTCCATCGAGACGCGGCCGACGAGCGCCGTCCTCACGCCATCGACGATCACCGGCGTGCCTTCGGGCGCGATGCGCGGATAGCCGTCCGCGTAGCCGCACGCGACCACGCCGATGCGCATCGGCCGGTTCGCCGTGTAGGTCGAGCCATAGCCGATGCTGTCGCCCGGCTGCACCGTCTGCACGGCGATCAACTCGGATGTGAGCGTCATTGCAGGTTTGAGGCCCGTATCGGCGATATCGGCCGTCACGCCCGACGGCGACGCGCCGTAGAGAATGATGCCCGGGCGCACCCAGTCGAAGTGCGCGTTCGGATGCCATAAAACGGCCGCCGAGTTCGACAGGCTGCGCGCGCCCGCGATGCCTTCCGCGCCGCGCTCGAACGCCTCCAGCTGATGCGCGATGCCGCGTTTGCTGTCGGCGTCGGAAAAATGGGTCATGAGCGTGATCTGCCCGATGCCGTGGCAGGCGCGCGCCCGCTCCCACGCCGCGCGGAACCGCTCCGGCGTGTAACCGAGCCGGTTCATGCCGCTATTCATCTTCAACTGGATGTTGACCGGCTTCGAGAGCCGCGCCATCTCCAGCATGCGCAACTGCTCGTCGCAGTGAATCGCCGTGGTCAGACTATAACGGTCGATCACGTCGATATCGGTCGGACGGAAGAAGCCTTCGAGCAACAAAATGGGGCCTGCCCAGCCGAGTTCGCGCAACTTCGCTGCTTCTTCGAGGTCCAGAAGACCGAAACCGTCCGTTGCGCGAAGTCCGGGGAACGCTCGCGCAAGTCCGTGGCCATACGCATTGGCCTTCACGACGGCCCAGATTTTGGATTTCGGCGCGTACTTGCGCGCAATGGCAAGGTTGTTGGCGAGAGCGGCGGTGTGAATCGTTGCGGAAAGGGGGCGCGGCATGAGTTTTGGTCGGGAATGCGGTTCAGGCGGAAAGGCAAGCATACGCCAATGGCGCGAGCGGCCGGTTCGCCGGTCGAGACACGTTGCGAATCAGTACCTTATGACGAAACCGACGTGCGAACGTACTGTCTCGCATGTAATCGAGATTACTGCTAGTCAGAATGCGCCTATTTTCGTGTTATAAAGCCGTGCGCACAACCCATTTCGAACGGCATAAGCCCGAACGCGCGACCGGTATCAGCGGCGGCGTCGGGGGCGGATTCCCGGCAGTGAGGAAAGCTTCGGATCAGATGAAAAAAGGTTTTTACACCATCATGGCCGCGCAGTTTTTCTCGTCGCTGGCCGATAACGCTCTACTGATCGCTGCCATTGCACTGCTGAAAGACCTTCACGCGCCGAACTGGATGACGCCGCTGCTCAAGCTGTTCTTCGTGCTCTCCTATGTGGTTCTGGCGGCGTTCGTCGGCGCTTTCGCGGACTCGCGGCCGAAGGGGCGCGTGATGTTCGTGACCAATTCCATCAAGGTGGTCGGCTGCATCACGATGCTGGTCGGCGCGCATCCGCTTCTGGCCTATGGCATCGTCGGCTTCGGCGCGGCGGCGTATTCGCCCGCGAAGTACGGCATTCTCACGGAACTGCTGCCGCCCGACCGGCTCGTCGCGGCGAACGGCTGGATCGAAGGCACGACGGTCGGCTCGATCATTCTCGGCACCGTCATGGGCGGCGCGCTCATCAGCCCGCATATCGCGAGTCACTTGCTGACGCTGCACATACCGCGGATCAGTACGCCCGCCGAAGCCGCGATGCTCGTCATCATGCTGATGTACGTGGTCGCCGCCGTCTTCAACCTGCGCATTCCCGATACCGGCGCGCGCTATCCAAAGCAGGAACACCGGCCCATCAAGCTCATCACCGATTTCGCCGACTGCTTTCTCACGCTCTGGCGCGACAAGCTCGGCCAGATTTCGCTCGCGGTCACGACGCTCTTCTGGGGCGCGGGCGCGACGCTGCAATTCATCGTGCTCAAGTGGGCCGAAGTGTCGCTCGGCATGACGCTTTCGCAGGCGGCCATTCTGCAAGCGGTGATCGCCGTGGGCGTGGCGGCCGGCGCGGTGCTCGCGGCGGCGCGCGTGCCGCTCAAGCGTTCGCTCTCGGTGCTGCCGGTGGGCATCGCGATGGGGCTCGCCGTCATGCTGATGGCCTTCTACACGCGGCATCTCTTTCCCGCGCATTGGGGCGTCTACTTCGGCCGAATGCACTTCCCGGGCTATCTGCTGATTGCGTATCTGTTCCTGATGATCGTCGGCGGTCTGTCGGGCTTTTTCGTCGTGCCGATGAACGCGCTACTGCAGCATCGCGGGCACGTGCTGCTGTCCGCCGGCCATTCGATCGCCGTGCAGAACTTCAACGAGAACCTGTCCGTGCTCATCATGCTGTGCCTGTACGCGGTGCTCGTCTGGCTCGACATGCCAATCCAGTTCGTGATCGTGATGTTCGGCTCATTCGTGTGTCTGATGATGTACTTCGTCATGCGCCGCCATCAGGCAAACCAGCGCGCGTTCGATTCCGTCGCGCTGATCGGCGAAGCGCGGCACTGATCTTGCCGATTTGCTGTGGTCATCGGCCGATCGGCTAATTCTTCTTCATCATGCTTGCTGCCGATCTCTTTTCGTTCGTCACGCGCGTGCGCGAGCGCGCGCCGCTCGTCCACTGCCTGACGAACCTCGTCGTCACCAACTTCACGGCGAACGTGCTGCTCGCCATCGGCGCGGCGCCGGCGATGGTCGTCGCGCGGGAAGAAGCCGCGCAGTTCGCGCCGCTCGCCAATGCGCTCCTCGTCAACCTCGGCACGCTCGACGTGCCGCAAATGCGCGCCATGCGCGCCGCCGTCGATGCCGCCAACAGCGCGGGCACGCCCTGGGTGCTAGATCCGGTCGCAGTCGGCACGCTCGCGTTCCGCACCGAATTCGCGCTCGAATTGCTCGACGCGAAGCCGGCCGTGATCCGCGGCAACGCGTCCGAGATCATCAGCCTGTCGGGCGGCGAAGCGAGCGGACGCGGCGTGGACAGCACCGCCGCCACCGACGCGGCGCTGGACGCCGCGCAGATTCTCGCGCTCAAAACGCAGGCCGTCGTCGCAGTCACCGGCGCGACCGACTACATCACCGATGGCCGCCGCGTGATCGCGCTTTCGAACGGCTCGCCACTGATGACGCGCGTGACCGGCGTCGGCTGCGCGCTCTCGGCGACGGTCGCGGCGTTCGTCGGCGCGGCGCAGTCGCGCGATGAACATTGGGCGGCGACGATCGCCGCGATCGCCTGTTCGACCGTGGCCGGCGAACTCGCCGCCCGCGAAGCCGCCCTGCCCGGCAGCTTCGCCGTCGCGTATCTGGACCGCCTGGCGTCCGTGGACTCGGCCGCCTTCGATGCGACGCTCGTGCTGCGCGAGGTGACCGTATCGTGAGCATGCGGCGCGCGTTCGATCTCTCGCTCTATCTCGTGCTCGACCCGGTGCAGTGCGGCGGCCACGATGCGGCCGTTTCTGTCGCCCGCGCGGCGCTGGACGGCGGCGTGACGCTGCTGCAACTGCGCGCGCCAGAGTGGCACAAGCGCGCGTGGCTCGCGCTCGCGCTCGACTTGTTGCCGGTGACGCGTGCGCGCGGCGTTCCGCTCGTCATCAACGATCACCTGGATGTCGCGCTTGCAGCCGGCGCGGACGGTGTTCACGTCGGCCAGCGCGATTTGCCCGCGGATGTCGCGCGGCGGCTGCTCGGGCCGGATGCGCTGATCGGCCTGTCGGTGTCGAATCTCGCGGAAGTCGCGGATGCGCACCGGCTGGAAGGCGTGATCGACTATGTCGGAGCGGGACCCGTCTACGCGACGCCGACCAAGACCGACGCCTCCGCGCCCTGCGGCATCGACGGCCTGACCGCGATGCGCGCAAGCTCGCGCTGGCCGACCGTGGCGATAGGCGGCATCCAGACGCACAACGCGGCCGACGTCATGCGCGCGAAACCGGCGGGACTCGCGGTCGTTTCGGCGATTTGCAAGGCCGCCGACCCGCGCGATGCCTCGGCCGGACTGCGCGAGATCATCCGTCGCGCTTCATCCTGACTTTTCTCATGTCTTCGACTAATCCCATTCCCAACGTGCTCACTGTCGCCGGTTCCGATTCGGGCGGCGGCGCGGGCATTCAGGCCGATCTCAAAGCGTTTTCCGCGCTCGGCGCGTACGGCGCGAGCGTCGTTACGGCGCTGACCGCTCAGAACACGCGCGGCGTCACGGCTGTCCACGCGCCGGAGCCCGCGTTCGTCACGGCGCAGCTCGATGCCGTGTTCGACGACATCCGCATCGACGCAGTGAAGATCGGGATGCTGGCCAATGCGGGCATCGTGCGCGCGGTAGCCGACGCGCTCAGGCGGCATCGCCCGGCGCATGTCGTGCTCGACACCGTGATGATTTCGAAGAGCAATCACGCGCTGCTCGCGCCCGAAGCAGTGGCCGCGCTGCGCGACGAACTGCTGCCGCTCGCCACGCTCGTCACGCCGAATCTGCCGGAAGCGGCGGCGTTGCTCGGCACGCAGCCAGCCGCAGACGAAGACGCGATGGTGCGTCAGGGCGAGGCGCTGCTTGCCTCCGGCGCGCGCGCCGTGCTGATGAAGGGCGGGCATCTGGCGTCGGCGGATAGTCCGGACTGGCTGATCGAAACGACGGGCGCGCTGCGGCTTGCCGGCGCGCGCGTCGCGCTAAAGAACACGCACGGCACCGGCTGCACGCTGTCGGCGGCGATTGCCGCGCTAATTCCTCGGACCGGCGATCTTGCCAGCGCCACCGCCGAGGCGAAGCGGTATCTCAGCGGCGCCATCGAGGCGAGCGCGCGACTAGAGGTCGGCCGCGGCGTCGGGCCGGTGCATCACTTTTATCGATGGTGGTAATCGGGCAGCCGTAGGAAGCGGCGGGCGCTTCGCCCGGCCACGTTGCTCGTCCGGAAAGAAGAAGCCGCGCGATGCCTCCGGCGAGCGCCACCGCCGAAGCGAGCGCGCGGCCGAACGTCGGTCACGCGTCGGAAAGTCACGCGGGCGCGGGAAGCCCGGAAGCAGCGAACGCGCTCGCCCGCTCCGGCCAGTCGTCCGGGACGATGAAGCCGCGCGATTCCTCGGTCCAGCCGGTCGCGCTGTCGCGCACGTAGGCGGCGACCATCGTCGGCGCGGCGATGGCGGCAAGACGCGTGTGAATGGCGGCGGCCTCGTCGATCAACGTATCGGCATCCGGCGCGTTCAGGCGGCGCGGCGCGAGCCACGCAAGCCGCGGCTGCACAACCCACGCGCGATCTTCCTGCGCGTCATGCCCTCCATGCCGATGGCGCCATTCCGTCGCCGTCAGCCACCATCCGCGCACATGCGCTTCGCCCACTTCCGGCGCGGGCGCGATGCCTTCATCGTGATAGAAGAGCCGCCCCTTGATGAACAACTGCGGGTGCCACGGCCCCTCCAGCCCGAGCGCGGCGAACTCCGCCCGCGACGTCAAGCCGAGTTGATGCGTCAAGAGCCGGGCGTGCTTCAGATCGAAGCGATCCTGCAGATTGGGCCCGACATAGTCCGACAAGCGCGCCGCGCGCGCGACGCCATCGCCGATGTGCAGATAGAACTTCACTGCCAGCTCCCAGTGCAGCCGCGCGCCGGCCGCCGTCTCCAGCAGAAAGTCGCATTCTCCGATGGTGCGGCGCTGACGCCGCAGCGGCACGTTTGCCGCGATCAGCCGCGCGGCCGGCCCGTGCGCCAGAAAGAATTCGAGCAGGCTTTCGGCGTAGATGCCGAGGCGCGTCGATTTGGGATTGCGCGAGCGCACGTGCAATGCGTCCGGCGCGGCGTCGAGCCCAGCGAGCCACGCGAGCGTGGCGTCGCGCGCATCGGCCGATTCGAACGGCTGCGCGAGCGGCGCGCCCGCCGCGCTCTCGCGCAGGAGATCGGGCGAGAAAAGCAGCCACGCCAGATCACGCACCGTCGCGTCCCCGAAGCGATCGACGAGGCGCGACAGGCCGGTCATCCGCGCGCGCCCTTCCCGGCTCCCGGTTCGACGCCGAGCGCGGCGAGCGCTTCGGCGTGCGTCTTGCGGGCGAGGCACAGATCGGCCCAGGCCTTCGCCTTGTCGGGCAGGCTGCGCAACAGATACGCCGGGTGATACGTGACGACGACCGGCACGCCGCGATACTCGTGCACGCGCCCGCGCAACGCCGCGATGCTCGCCTCGCTCTTGAGCAGGCTTTGCGCCGCGAAACGCCCGAGTGCAACGATGATCTTCGGCTTCACGAGTTCGACCTGACGCTGCAAATACGGCTCGCAACGCGCGACTTCGTCGAGTTCCGGATTACGGTTGCCGGGCGGCCGGCACTTGATGACGTTCGCGATATAGACGTTCGATTCGCGCGAAAGGCCGAGCGCGTGCAGCATGTTGTCGAGCAGCTTGCCCGCCTGTCCGACGAACGGCTCGCCTTGCTTGTCCTCGTTCTCCCCGGGCGCTTCGCCGATCAACATCCAGTCGGCTTCGCGGTCGCCCACGCCGAACACCGCGTTCGTCCGGCGTTCGCACAGGCGGCATAGCTCGCAACCCGCGACGCGATCTTCGAGCGCGGTCCAGTCGAGCGTGCGGACGTCGTCGGGCACGGCGGGCGCGACGGGCGTTGCAGGCGACGGCGCGTCGTCGGTCCAGGGAAGGTCGTCGTAGGCGTCGAACGGTGGGTAATCCGAGGGCTGCGCGTCGAATTCGGACTGCGGCTCGGTGCGGGCTTTCGCGGATGCGGCGTGGCGAGCAGACACGGGAGCAAACGCGTCCGGCGGCGGCGTCGGAGTATCAGAGCGGCTCGCGGTCCGTGCCGGCTCTGCGGGGTGCGTCGTGTTTTCCGCGTGCAAGCGGTTCGGGACCATTGCCGGCTCCAGGCGGGGTGCCGCTTCCGCTTCATCGGGCGCCTGAGCGTGCGAGGCGTGAAGCGACGAATCCGCGGCATCCGGCGCCGTTGTGCGAGAGGCGTCCATCGGCGGCATCGGTGCTTGCGAGCGGGCCGCGGCAATTGCCGAATCGGCCTGTGGTGCCGCTTTCGCCGCATCGGCGGCAGCGTCGCGGGAGACGCGCTGCGGCAGCGGCTCGGCTGCGGCATTCGCCTCCGCCCTTCTCCTCACCCAAAGGAACCCGATCCCGAGTTCCTCGATCAGCGATTCATCGAGCGCCATGCACACTCTCCTTGAACGACAGACGCATGACGATTGCGTCCTCGCGCGACCGATGCCGCGCGGGGTAATAATTCTTGCGACGCCCGATGGCCGTGAAGCCGAACCGCTCGTAAAGCTGGATGGCGCGGGCATTCGACGGCCGCACTTCGAGCAGCATGCCTTCGAGCTTTTCGGCACGCGCGACGCGCACGGCCTCGCGCAGCAGCGTCAGGCCCGCGCCGGCGCGTTGGGCGGACGGCGCGACGCACAGATTCAGCAGATGCATTTCATCGACCACAGGCATCAGCACGCAATAGCCGATGAGCGTGCCGGTCACGTGACGCAGGCACACGCCGTAGTAGCCGTTGCGCAGCGAGTCCTGGAAGTTGCCGCGGCTCCACGGGAATTCGTAGGCGAGCTTTTCGACGGCGGCGACTTCGTCGAGGTCCGCTTCGGTCATCGGCGTGAGATACCGATCCGCGAGCAACACGCCGCTCACCGAAGCGCCTCCGCGCCGGGAGACTGCGCGCCGGCCTTCGCCGCAGCGGCGCGCGCTTCGGTGCGCTCGGCCGTCGTCTGCGCGACCTTGTTGCGCACATAGTCCGGCGCGGCGAGTTCCGGCGCGACCGCGCGTCCCGCCTTGAGCGCGCGCAAGCCGAGCAGCGCGACCGGCAGCGCGTGCGGCAGCGCATCGCGGTCGACATGCGCGGCGGCCGCGAGCGCGGGCAGGCGATCGCCGAACGCCGCCGCCGCGTTGCCCGCGAGCGCGAACGGCACCGCGGGAAGCGGCAGCGCGTCGGGACGATCGAGCGATGCGCCATGCAGTTCGCGCCAGTCGCCGGGCGCGGGTTCCTGCTCGTACTCGGCCCAATAGACCTCATCCATGCGCGCATCCAGCGCGACGAGCACGCGATCCGGCAACGACGCGTCGTTGAGCCTGGCCGCTTCCGCGCAGGCGAGCAGCGTGCTCACCGGCACCACCGGAACATTCAGCCCGAACGCGAGCCCTTGCGCGACGCCGGTCGCCGTACGCAGGCCGGTGAACGACCCCGGCCCCGCGCCGAAGGCAATGGCGTTGCAGTCGGCGAGGGCGAGCCCTGCTTCGTCGAGGAGCTCGCGCACCGCCGGCAAAAGGCGCGTGCTGGACACCGCGCCCGTCGCTTCGTGGCGGAACCACACCGACGTATCCCCGATCAGGTAAGCCGGCGCGGCAATGGACGACGGCTTGGCCGCGGGATCGTCGAGCAAAAGCGCGACGGAGCAGAATTCCGTCGAAGTATCGAGAGCGAGCAGTACGGTGCGTGTCATAGGCCGTATTGTAATGCGGGACTGCGCCGGCTTTTGCGGCTCGCGTGACATGCGGCAGGCGTTCGCGGACTTTTCCGCGCGATGACGCGCCCGCTCGCCGTGCAACGGATTCGAAGGATGCCTCCACAGACGGCCCGCTTGCGCTTGCTAAGATCGTCGGCATCTCAAATTGAACAGGACGCCCGCATGACCGACCTCGATCAGCAATTCGCCCGCGCGCAAGCCGACGTCACGCAGTTGCCCGAGCGCCCCGGCAATCTCACGCTTCTGCGTCTCTACGCGCTGTACAAGCAGGCGAGCGTCGGCGACGTAGAAGGCGATGCGCCCGGCTTCACCGATATCGCCGGCAAATACAAGCACGAAGCATGGGCCGCGCTGAAAGGCACGCCGGCCGATACCGCCAAGGAGCGCTACGTCGAACTCGTCGAGTCGCTCAAACGCGGCGAGGCAGGCTGACCGACGACATCTGCCGCGCGCCTTCGATGCCCTCCGATGGCGCGCGAATGCGTCAAACTGTGGCGCGGTGCAGCAAATTCCGCTATACTTCTTGTCATGCAGCTGATTACGAGGCGCACGCCGCAAGGCACCGTGCCCCGTATCAGAGTGCTTCGTAGCGTTTCGCTCCAATCCAGTTTAGAAACTGTCCCTTCCCTGCCAGGCCGTAGCGCATCGTTTGTGCGCTATTCATTTCGCGGCCCGTCATGCACCAGGCTGACGTCAGTGCTTAAGCGCCCTGACGTATCCGATACAGCTTCTAACAACGATGCTCGCCGTCTGTATGCGCGAGTTGCCCCCGTTTTTCGATTTGCTCGCTGTTTCTTCGCTCGCTGAATCCAACGACCTGGGTATGCCGATTGGCGCCGACGCCTTATTTCCCGTTTCAAGGATCGACATGACTTCGAGCTTCACCCCCAGCCCGTTGGACAACATCGCAGCACAAACGCTTGGCATTTCCCCGGCCGCCGACACGGCCGCACCCGCAGCCCCGGCCGCTGCCTCGGCCGAAACGGCTCCCGCAGTGCCCGCCGGCCCCACTTTCGAATCGCTCGGTCTGTCGGCCGATATCGTTTCCGCATTGACCGACGCCGGCTACCAGTCGCCGACGCCCGTGCAGCAGCGCGCGATTCCCGCCGCGCTCGCCGGCCGCGATCTGCTCGTTTCGAGCCCGACCGGCTCCGGCAAGACGGCGGCGTTCATGCTGCCGGCCATCGAAAAATTCGCGCAACTGGAAAAGCTCCAGGCGCAGCAGCCGCGTCAGCCGCGCGACCCGAACGCGCGCCCCGGCCGCCGTCCGCAGCCGATCGCGCGCCCGCAGCTGCTCGTGCTCACGCCGACGCGCGAGCTCGCCATGCAAGTGTCCGCCGCCGCGACCACGTACGGGCGCCATCTGCGCCGCCTGCGCACGGTCAGCATTCTCGGTGGCGTCGCGTACGGCCAGCAACTCATGCTGCTCGCGAAGAACCCTGAAATCCTCGTCGCGACGCCGGGCCGTCTGATCGACCATCTTGAGCGCGGCCGCATCGACCTGTCGAACCTCAACATGCTCGTGCTCGACGAAGCCGACCGCATGCTCGACATGGGCTTCATCGAAGACATCGAAACGATCGTCGCGGCCACGCCGGCCACGCGTCAGACGCTGCTCTTCTCGGCAACCATCGACGGCAAGATCGCGTCGCTGACCGGCCGCCTGCTGAAGGATCCCGAGCGCATCGAGATCGTGCAGAAGCTGGAAGCGCGCAGCAACATCGCGCAGACCGTGCATTACGTCGACGACCGCGACCACAAGGATCGCCTGCTCGATCACCTGCTGCGCGATACCGAGCTGGATCAGGCTATCGTGTTCACGGCGACGAAGAGCGACGCCGATCTGATCGCAAATCGTCTGTCGGACGCGGGCTTCGAATCCGCCGCGCTGCACGGCGACCTGCCGCAAGGCGCGCGCAACCGCACCATCCGCGCGCTGCGCGAGCGCCGCGTGCGCGTGCTGGTGGCCACGGATGTCGCGGCGCGCGGTATCGACATTCCGGGCATCACGCACGTCTTTAACTACGACCTGCCGAAGTTCGCCGAAGACTACGTGCACCGCATCGGCCGCACGGGCCGCGCCGGACGCAGCGGCACGGCCGTGAGCCTCGTGCATCACGCCGAAATGGGCGCGCTCAAGCGCATCGAGCGCTTCGTGCACGCGCCGCTGCCGGTGAATGTCGTTGTCGGCTTCGAGCCGCGCAAGTCGCCGCCGAAGGGCGGTTTCGGCGGCCGCGGCCGTCCGGGCAGCGGTAACGGCGGCCGGCGCTTCGGCAGCGGCAATGGCGGCGGACGCGGCTACGGCGCGGCCAACGCGAGCGGCTACGGCAACAAGTCGGGCGCCGGTTCGCGCGAAGGCGGCTATCGCGAAGGCGGTTATCGCGGCAGCAACGCCGGTAGCGGCGACCGTGACGGCGGCTATCGCGGCGGCAACCGCGAAGGCGGTTTCGGCCAGCGCGACGGCTACAGCGCGCGCCGCAACGACGGCCCGCGCGCACCGCGCCGCGGCAACTGATGTAAGCGGAGGGACGGCGCGATAACGCCGACTTTCGCCAGCAAGACAGAAAAACCGATGCCTCGCGCATCGGTTTTTTTTCGCCCGCCTTTTGCATTTCATAATGCGCAACGTTTTTTTGCGTCGCAAAAGCGCTGCTGCGCGGCACAACGAAGGCGATTGCAGCATGGGAAAGAACATTGCGCATTATGAAACGAAGACTATAGGTCATTGATCTAAAAGCACATTTGGATGCACCAAAACTCCTTGCGACGGCTTTTTATCGACCACCGAGGGGCCTACACTCTTATATAAGAGTTGAGCAAAACGCAGCGTCACTGCTCACAACGCGATCAAGCATCGACAACGGTTTCGTCTTACAGCCCAATCTCAAGGAGAAACGCCATGACGTCACGTCAACAACAAGCCCAGCAACTCCATCAGCAGTGGGAAACCGATCCGCGCTGGAAAGGCATCAAGCGCGGCTACTCGGCCGAGGACGTCGTGCGTCTGCGCGGCTCGGTGCCGGTCGAGCACACGCTTGCGCGACGCGGCGCCGAGAAGCTCTGGTCGCTCATTCAGGAAGAGCCGTTCGTCAATGCGCTCGGCGCGCTGACCGGCAATCAGGCGATGCAGCAGGTCAAGGCGGGCCTCAAGGCCATCTACCTGTCCGGCTGGCAAGTAGCCGGCGACGCCAACATCGCGGGCGAAATGTATCCGGACCAGTCGCTGTATCCGGCCAATTCGGTGCCGCTCGTCGTGAAGCGCATCAACAACACGTTCACGCGCGCCGATCAGATCCAGTGGTCGGAAGGTAAGAACCCGGGCGATGAAGGCTATATCGACTACTTCGCGCCGATCGTGGCAGACGCGGAAGCCGGCTTCGGCGGCGTGCTCAACGCGTTCGAACTGATGAAGGCGATGATCGAAGCTGGAGCCGCGGGCGTTCACTTCGAGGACCAGCTCGCCTCCGTCAAGAAGTGCGGGCACATGGGCGGCAAGGTGCTCGTGCCGACGCGCGAGAACGTCGCGAAACTGGTCGCAGCGCGTCTCGCCGCCGACGTCTGCGGCACGCCGACGCTGCTCGTCGCGCGCACCGACGCGGAAGCCGCCGATCTCGTGACCTCCGACATCGACGAAAACGACAAGCCGTTCTTGACCGGCGAGCGCACCGTGGAAGGCTTCTATCGCACGCGACCGGGTCTCGAACAGGCCGTCTCGCGCGGTCTCGCGTACGCGCCGTACGCCGATCTCGTCTGGTGCGAAACGGGCAAGCCGGACCTCGAATACGCAAAGAAGTTCGCCGAAGCCATCCACAAGCAGTTTCCCGGCAAGCTGCTGTCGTACAACTGCTCGCCGTCGTTCAACTGGAAGAAGAACCTCGACGACGCGACCATCGCCAAGTTCCAGCGCGAACTCGGCGCGATGGGCTACAAGTTCCAGTTCATCACGCTCGCGGGCTTCCACGCGCTGAACTACTCGATGTTCAACCTGGCGCACGGCTATGCGCGCACGCAGATGAGCGCGTTCGTCGAATTGCAGCAGGCCGAGTTCGCCGCCGCCGACAAGGGCTTCACGGCGGTCAAGCATCAGCGCGAAGTGGGCACGGGCTACTTCGATGCCGTCACGCAGACGGTCGAACGCGAAGCGTCGACGACCGCGCTGCACGGATCGACCGAAGACGAGCAGTTCTTCGACAAGAAAGTAGCTTAAGCAACCGAAAGCGGCATTGCCCTAGGGCAGGCTGAATCAGGGAGAGCGGCAAAGAAAGCGGCGGCCGGGCGCGCGTGGTGTGCGTGTCGGCCGCCGCGACATCAGCGGTACACGATGACCGGAATGCGCGTGTGCGTCAGCACGCGCTGCGTTTCGCTGCCGATAAGCAGGCTTCCGAGCCCGCGACGGCCGTGCGATGCCATGAGGATGACGTCGCAGCCGTTCTGCTCCGCCGCGTCGATGATGCCGATATACGGTGCCGCCTCGATGCTCGTCACGCTGTCGCACGGCACGCCCGCCTCCTCGGCCGCGCGCTCGACGGCCCGCAGATGCTCGCGCGCCTCGCGTTCGGCGCGGGCGTGAAAGTCGTCGGGCGGCTCGACGGCGACATCCGCGAACGGCGAGTACGGATACTGCGGCAGACACGCGTAAGCGGTGATGCGCGCGCCAACCGACTGCGCGAGGTCGATCGCGCCGTCTATGGCTTTCTGCGACAGCTCGGAGCCGTCGGTCGGTACAAGGATGTGCTTGAACATGGCGTCCTCCTTCGAAACGGCGGGGCACGCTTTCATTGTAGTCAGGCGGCCGCGCGGCGATGCAGTCGAGATAACGATAAGTAGGAATCCGTAGCGAGTCTCGTTACGAAACGAGCGCTTCCCAGTACCCCGGAGCGGCATAGGTATGCTTGAGAAGATCGAGAAACAGCCGCACCCGCAACGGCAGGTGCCGGCGCTGCGGGAATACGGCGTGAATGCCGATGGGCGGCGCGGCGAAATCGTCGAGCACGCTCAAGAGCCTTCCTGCGCCGATATCCGCGCCCACTTCCCACCACGATCGCCACGCGAGGCCGCGCCCTTCCAGACACCATTCATGGAGCACGGCGCCGTCCGAGCATTCCATCGTGCCGGACACCTTGATCGTCACGACCTTGCCGTCCTGCTGAAACACCCAGCCGCGCTGCTGATTGGCGGACGCGCCGAGCGCGAGGCAGTTGTGGTCGGCGAGCGCGCTCAACGTGGCGGGCTTGCCGCGCTTCTGGAGATACTCCGGCGACGCCACGCAGACGCGCCGGTTCTCGCCCAGCTTGAGCGACACCAGCGACGAATCCGGCAACTCGCCGAGCCGCACCGCGCAATCGAAACCTTCGTTCACGAGATCGATCATGCGGTCCGTCAGGTCGAGGCTCACGGAGACGTCCGGGTGCAGCGTCGTGAAAGCCGCGACGAGCGGCGCGACGTGGCGCCGTCCGAAGCCCGCGGGCGCGGACACGCGCACGTGCCCGCTCGCCTTCACGCCGCCCGCCGACACGCTTGCCTCCGCGTTCTGCATGTCGTTGATGATGCGCTGACAGTCTTCGAGAAATGCGGAGCCTTCGAACGTGAGCGTGATCTTGCGCGTCGTGCGCACGAGCAGCTTCACGCCGAGCCGTTCCTCCAGCGCGTCCAGCCTTCTGCCGATGACGGCCGGCGCGATGCCTTCCGCCTGCGCCGCCGCCGAAAGACTACCTTTCGCCGCGACGGAGGCGAACGTCTCTAGCTGCTTGAACCGATCCATGCGCTTTTGCTCGTCAATGCGGGGAATTGGCGCACAGATTAGGCATGAAAAAGTAAAAGATCAAGTGATCTGGCCGGCCTTTTTCCACCCGTTCGATCACCAATAAAATCGACCCCGACCTCTTCATGGAGCGCACGGCTATGTCGGCCACAACGACACACGCATCGTCCTCATCCTCATCTGTGCTTCCCCGCGCAGTCATCTTCGACGCTTACGGCACGCTCTTCGATGTCCATTCGGTCGTCGCTGCCGCCGAGCAGCTTTTTCCCGGCAACGGGCAAGCGCTGTCTCAGCTTTGGCGGCAGAAGCAGATCGAATACACGCAGCTACGCAGCCTGGCCGATCCGTCCGGCAGCCATTACGCGCCGTTCTGGGACATCACCATCGACGCGCTGCGATACGCAGCCGCGCGCCTCGGCCTGACGGGCGCGCTCACGGCCGCCGCCGAGAAGCGCCTGATGGACGAATACGCCTGCCTGTCCGCATTTCCCGACACGCTGCCCGCGCTCAAAACGCTGCGCGAACGCCACGGTCTGCCGCTCGCGATTCTGTCGAACGGCAATCCGCCGATGCTCGACATTGCCGTCAAAAGCGCCGGCATGGCGGGCTTCTTCGAGCACGTGTTGTCGGTCGAGCCCGTGCGGGCGTTCAAGCCGGCCGCCGCTGCCTATGAACTCGGGCTGCAAGCGTTCGGCGCGGCGGCGCGCGAGATCGTGTTCGTCTCATCCAACGGATGGGATATCGCCGGCGCGACGTGGTTCGGCTACACCACGTTCTGGCTGGATCGCGCGAGCTTGCCGGTCGAGGAACTCGGCGTCGCGCCGCGCGGGATGGGGCGCGGCATGAACGAACTCGTCGCGTTCATCGAAGGGGGTTGCGCGCAGCAGTCTATTCCCCTCGCCGCCGATCGCGCGGGCGCGCGAAAGCGCTCGTCATCGCAAAAACCGTAGAACCCAAAAGCAAAACCGTCTGACCGACCAAGGAGAAAACACATGACGCACCCTTCGAACCCGCTCGCGTTGCCGGAAGGCATGGCCATTTCGGCTGAGATCAAGCCCGGCTTCGAAGCCATTCTGACGCCCGAGGCGCTCGCGTTCGTCGCGATGCTGCATCGCCGGTTCGAGCCGCGCCGTCAGGAACTGCTCGCCGCGCGCGTGGAGCGCACCAAGCGCCTCGACGCAGGCGAGCGCCCCGGATTTCTCGAAGAAACGAAGGCGATCCGCGAAGGCGACTGGACCGTCGCGCCGCTGCCGAAGGATCTGCAGTGCCGGCGCGTCGAAATAACCGGCCCGGTCGAGCGCAAGATGATCATCAACGCGCTCAACTCCGGCGCGGATTCCTACATGACCGACTTCGAGGATTCGAACGCGCCCGCGTGGGACAACCAGATCGTCGGCCAGATCAACCTGAAAGAAGCCGTGCGCCGGACGATCACGCTCGAGCAGAACGGCAAGTCGTACACGCTCAACGACAAGATCGCGACGCTGATCGTGCGTCCGCGCGGCTGGCATCTCGACGAAAAGCACGTGAGCGTCGACGGCCAGCGCGTGTCGGGCGGCATCTTCGACTTCGCGCTTTATCTCTTCCACAACGCGAAGGAACTGATCGCTCGCGGCAGCGGCCCGTACTTCTATCTGCCGAAGATGGAAAGCCATCTCGAAGCGCGTCTGTGGAACGACATTTTTATCGCGGCGCAGGAAGGCGTCGGCATTCCGCGCGGCACGATCCGCGCGACGGTGCTCGTGGAGACGATTCTCGCCGCGTTCGAAATGGACGAGATTCTCTACGAGCTGCGCGAACATAGCTCCGGCCTGAACGCCGGCCGCTGGGACTACATCTTTTCGGCCATCAAGAAGTTCAAGAACGATCCGAACTTCTGCCTCGCGGACCGTTCGCAGATCACGATGACCGTGCCCTTCATGCGCGCCTATGCACTCGAATTGCTGAAGACGTGCCACAAGCGCAACGCGCCTGCCATCGGCGGCATGTCCGCCTTGATTCCGATCAAGAACGATCCCGCCGCGAACGACAAGGCGATGGGCGGCGTGCGCTCCGACAAGGCGCGCGACGCCACCGACGGCTACGACGGCGGCTGGGTCGCGCACCCGGGGCTCGTGCCGGTCGCGATGGAAGAGTTCGTCAAGGTGCTCGGCGACAAGCCGAACCAGATCGACAAGCAGCGCCCCGATGTGCAAGTGACCGCGCACGATCTGCTCGATTTCCGCCCGGAAGCGCCGATCACCGAAGCGGGCCTGCGCAACAACGTGAACGTCGGCATCCATTACCTCGGATCGTGGCTCGCGGGCAATGGCTGCGTGCCGATTCACAATCTGATGGAGGACGCCGCCACGGCGGAGATTTCGCGCTCGCAAGTGTGGCAGTGGATTCGCTCGCCGAAGGGCAAGCTCGAAGACGGCCGCAAGGTCACGGCGGCGATGGTGCGCGAGATCATCATCGACGAACTGGAGAAGGTGAAGCAAAGCGTCGGCGGCGCGAGCAGCGATACGAAGCCGTATGAGCGCGCCGCGAAGATCTTCGAAACGATGTCGACGTCCGACCAGTTCACTGAATTTCTCACGTTGCCGCTGTACGAAGAAATCTGAAACGCGCGTCCCTTATCGCCGCATGAAAAACGGCCCGCGGGTTCACGCCCGCGGGCCGTTCGCACATCACGGGGAACGCATGGCGTGTGCTACATTGCGCATCGTCTTTTTTAACGATTCAACCGTGGAGCGCACTCCGGTGCGAACGACAGCATGAGCAATATCCAACTCGATATCGAATGGACGGACGCGGCATCGCGCAAGATCGAGAAACTGATGCCGCGCAACGCCAACAAAGACGCGTTTCTGGCGCTGCCGCCGGTCGAATGCCTGCCGATGGAAGGCGATGTACTGTTCCTCGGGCCGACAGGCAAGCAACAGCCGTTTATCGTGGCGGAACGTCAGTATCACCATGACGGCGAAGCGGACTGGACCATCATCCTGATCCTCGACGTCCCGCACGAAACGCACTGATGCCTGGCTTCAGAGCAGCTTGCTCGCGACGTGCACTTCGCCGTGTTCGCACAGTTCCGGCGACTTGGCTCTGAACGCCTGAATGTGCGGCGTCTGGCCGTGGTCCGCGAGCGCGGCTTCGCTCTCCCAACGTTCGACGAAGATAAAGCGGCGCGGCTCCTTGATGTCGCGATGCAGATCGTACTGAAGCGCGCCGCGTTCCTGGCGCGTTGGTTCGACGTTGGCTTCGAGCACTTGCCGCAACTCTTCTTCTTTTCCCGGCTTGGCGATAAAAATGGCGACCACGGCGACTTCTGACATACGCTTTTTCTCCTGTCTTCGCTGAACGATTAAAAGCGAAGCATAAACGCGTGTCGTGAAACGCGCCGAAAACGATTTAATCGCGCAAAGAAAAAACCCGCGTTCCGGGTGGAACGCGGGCAAAAGCCGTCGCCCTACGAGGATAGGCGACGGGGCCATCGGGGCTCGCGTGCGGCGAGCCGTTATCTGTTGGCTTGTTGCGGGCTTGTGCTGCCGGTTTGAGCGGTGCGGTGTGTCATTCACGCCATGGACGCAATGTACTGTCCCCTGGCATTTTTTTATAAGCTATTGCGCACATTGCGCGATGAAAAGAATCCTCTGCGCAATATAAGCGTCTGCTTCGCACGCTATTCGTCTGGCGGCGCACTTTGCAATCAGCGCTAGAGTTTGCCATTCGCCTTTGTGCGTGGCGAAAAAAAACCGCCTCGTGAAGAAGCGGTTTTCTTAGCACCGAGCGACCAGTGCGCTTCAGACGCCGAGTCAGCTGATCTGACCCGCCAGCAGCGCCATGATCTGCCGCGCTTGCGGAGATGAATCCACCTGGCCTTTGTCGTCGACGATTGCCACGCGCGTCTCGCCTTCGGTAATGGCGCGTACGTTGACCTGATACTGCTTCACGGCGATTTCCTTGCGGCCGTGGAAGACCTGGCTCCAGAAGCCTTGCTCGCGCGCAGACTTGTCGTTCGGGTCGGCATACCGCACGAAGTAGACGCCGCGCGCCCGATCGCGGTCGTCCACCGTGAAGTTCGCCCGGTCGAGCGCCATGCCCACGCGCAGCCACGCGCGGTCGTACGCTTCGGGCAACGTGAGTTGCGCGGACTCGGCCTGCGGCACGGTCTCGTTGCGAATCGGGCTATTGCCGGCGTTCGCGACGTTCTGCGCGGCCGTGGCGGCCGCCTTGCTGTCGCCGCCCTTCGCGGGCTGCGCGTTCGCGGATGCGGCTGTGTCGCCTGCGCTCGCCACACCCGCCGCCTGGCGAGAATCAGCGATTGCGAGCGAAGACATCAGCCGCTTCAGGTATTCGTTCTCGAGCGCGGGATCGTTCGGACGCGCCTGCCACTGGCTCGTGTCGTTGTTCACGCCGGTCAGCGCCTCGCGCATGCCCTTCTGGCTGATGAACACGTACGTGCCGCCGTTCGATGCGGCTTCGAGACGCGTGCGGTACTTGTTGCGCTCGGCCGTCACATACGAGTTGCCGGTGGCTTTGGCGAGCGTGTCGCGGATGAGGCCGTCGGAAATCTGCGGATGGGTTTCGTTCCAGTCGGTTTCCATCACGCCCTTGTCGCGCGAATCCACGACTAGCAGGAAGCCCTGCTCCTGCCAGAAGCGGCGGATTTGCGGCCAGACCTGATCGGGCGATTTGCTGTCGATGACGAGCCAGCGCTGTGCGCCGTCGCGCTGGATGCGCATGCCGGAAACCGGCGGCACCACCGTGGGCGCGCTCGGCGCAACTTTCTGAACCTGCTGGAGATCCGAAAGCGACGCCTGCCCGCCTTGCGGCGGCAGGGACCGCTGGTCGACGGCTTCGTCGAGAAGGTTCGGCGGAACGGCAAGCGACGATTGCTTCGAGCGTTGGTCGCTCTTGTAGTTGATCGCGGTGGGCGAAGAAGTGCCGCAACCCGCCACGATTCCGGCCACCGCGAAAAGCGCAGCCATCCGCTTCGTTACACGAAAATCTGTCATGTCTGGAAAGTCCTTCCGCTACGCCACGGGGTCGTCCGTGGATCAACCCAGCATTTTACCGGTCCGGCGCAGCCCCGTGCAAAAAGAGGCGTGAGCGGCCCGTCGAGGGCGCTTGGCGGTCGCTGCGCTCCGTCCGGCGCACGCATCGCATTGCGGACCGCCGTCCATGGAAAAGCCGCCCGAAGGTTGCGTCGAGCGCCATGACTAATTAGACCGCTCCGGCACACATTTGACAATTTATGACACTCACGCAATTCGTCAATGCGCCCTGACAGTTTTCGCAACCTCTTGTTTCTGCGGCGCTAATCGCCTTTCTTCACCGCTTGTACGGGCTGTCTCGCTCCCATATCGCCCGCCTTCGCATTCATCTTAAAATTCGATTTCAAAAATAGGACTGCTCCTATACCAATCGAGAGAACGATGCGAAACATAAGACATCCTCAGTACCTTCTCGCCGCGGTTTGCCTCGCGCTCGGCGCCAGCGCGCCCTGCCACGGGCAGCTCGGCGCCACGAAACGGGCGCCGGACGCTTCGGACGGCGCGGTGGTTCACCGGGCGCAAAGCGGCCTGCTGACCTATCGCGAGACGACCGACGCACACGGGATCGTGGTACGCGAATACGTCGATCCGGCTGGCACCGTCTACGCCGTGTCGTGGCGCGGACCCGCGATGCCGAACGTCGAGGCGCTGCTCGGCGCGTACTTTCCGCGCTTTCGCGAGGGCGCGCGCGCGACGGCGGGCGATGCCGGCCTGCACACGGCGCGCGTCGCGGACGGGAACCTGATCGTCGAGAATCGCACCCGTCTGCGCCAGTTCAGCGGGCGCGCGTGGCTCGCCAGCGCCTTGCCGGCGGGCGTGTCGGCGGCGGATATTCAATAACGCGCGAGAGACCTGCCATGACTATCCGCACGCTCTTTCGTCTACCCGTGGTCGGCCTTTGCGTGCTGCTTCATGCATGCGGCGGCGGCTCGGGAAGCACCACCGCTTCGCCGCCCGCGCCATCGGCCGCGAGCGCGCCCACGGCGGCGAGCACGCCGGCACCGGCAAGCGCCCCGGTCGCCGCCAGTTCACCGGGCGCGGCGAGCAACGTCGTCGTGCAATCCACGACGCCCAACGTGCAGCCGATTCAGGTCACGCGAACCGTCACCGGCACGCGCAACATGCTGCAAACGAGCGTCACGCTGTGCGTGCCGGGCACGAACACGTGCCAGACCATCGACAACATTCAGGTCGATACCGGATCGCAGGGGCTGCGGGTGCTCGCGTCCGCGCTCGCTCCGTCCATTGCGCTGCCGCTCGTCGGAGGCAACGCGGCCAATTCGGCCGTCGCGGAATGCGCGGTCTTCGGCTCCGGCTACACGTGGGGCTCGGTCCGTCAGGCCGACGTGCGGCTCGCCGGACAGGTGGCGAGCGCGATCTCCGTTCAGTTGATCGCGGACTCCGCCGTGCCCGCCGCCGCCACGGATTGCAGCCAGTCCGGTCTGCCGATGCTCACCGCGTCGAACCTGCGCGGCAACGGCATTCTGGGCGTTGGGCCGTTTACCGCCGATTGCGGCGGCGGTTGCGCGGCATCCGCGATGCCGCGCTGGTACTACAACTGCACGTCGACGGCGTGTTCGGCGAGCACGGTCGCGGTCGCGCAGCAGGTGACGAATCCGGTCGCGCGCTTTTCCACCGACAACAACGGCGTGCTGATCGAACTGCCGGCCGTGCCGCCCGAAGGCGCGTCCACAGTCGCGGGAACGATGACCTTCGGCATCGGATCGCAGGCGAATAACTTGTTGGGCTCGGCGACGGTGCTCAAATCCAACTCCATCACCGGTTACGTCTCGACGAACTTCGGCGGCAGCGACTACGGTTCGAGCTTCATCGACAGCGGATCGAACGGCCTCTTCTTCCCTTCGACCACGCTCACGTCGTGCGGCGTCTGGTACTGCCCGGGCACGACGCAATCGCTGAACGCGACGCTCAGTTCCGCGACCGGCGCATCGGCTGGCGTGTCGTTTTCCGTCGCTAAATCGACGACGCTTCTGTCGAGCGGCAATAACGCGTTCAGCAATCTGGCGGGGCCCGCGAGCGGCTTCTTCGACTGGGGCCTGCCGTTCTTCTACGGCCGACGCGTGTTCACCGCGCTCGAAGGCCGCGCGACGCCAGCGGGCAACGGGCCGTACTACGCGTTCTAGAAGCGCAAAAGCCGTCTCCCGAATCGCGGGGACGGCTTTTTGGAAGGTGATCCGGCTACTGCCCGCCCGACCGCGCTTCCTCTTCGAAGATCTTCTGCGCGAGGTGGAACGCCGAGTTCGCCGCAGGCACGCCGCAGTAGACGGCGGTCTGCATCAGCACTTCCTTGATCTCCTCCTGCGTCACGCCGTTGTTTTTCGCGGCGCGCAGGTGCAGCGCAAGTTCTTCGCTGCGGTTGAGCGCCACCATCATCGCGATGGTGATGAGACTGCGCGTGTGGCGCGGCAGGCCTTCGCGCGTCCAGATCTCGCCCCACGCATAACGCGTGATGAAGTTCTGGAATTCGGTCGTCAGTTCGGTGCGGTTGGCGAGCGACCGGTCCACGTGCGCGTCGGACAGCACCGCGCGGCGCACCTTCATGCCGGCTTCGTAGCGTTCGTCGTCGGTCATTGCTGTTCTCCGAGGAAGTCGAGCACGGCGTGCGTGTAGGCGTCGTGCTTCTCGATGTTCGACAGATGCGCGGCATCCAGTTCGACGTAGCGCGATCCGCCGATGGCGCCCGCGAGTTCGCGGCCCTGCTCGGCCGTTGTCGACATGTCGTGCGTGCCCGCGATCACGAGCACCGGCAGCGCGATGGTCTTCGCCTCTTCGCGAAGGTCGGCGTCGCGGATCGCCTCGCAGTTGGACGCGTAGCCGTCGCCCGACGTATGGCGGAACACGTCGCGAATATTGGCGAGCACGAGCCGCTCCCGCTCGATGAACGGTTCCGTGAACCAGCGCGCGATGACGCTGTCGGTGAGCGCGGCCATGCCGTTGGTCTCGCGCGCCTTCGCGGCGCGCGGCGTCCAGACGGCGTCCGAGCCGATCTTCGCGGCCGTGTTGGACAGCACCACGCGCGAGAACCGCTCGGGATGACGCGCAGCGAGCCCGATGCCGGTGAGCCCGCCCATCGAGAGGCCGCAGTAATTCGCACGCTCGATGCCGACATGATCCATCAGCGCGATCACATCGCCGATCAGTTGATCGACGGTGTACGGGCCGGGCGGCACGTCCGAATGGCCGTGACCGCGCGTGTCGTAGCGCAGCACGCGGTAGTGCTTCGCGAACGCCTCGATCTGCGGCGTCCACATCGACACGTCCGCGCCGAGCGAATTCGAGAGCACGAGCCACGGCGCGTCGTTGCCGGCCGTGGCGTCGATCCGGTAGTGAATCCGGGTTTGATTGATAGCGGCGAAAGGCATGCTGTTATTGCTCCGTGTCTGGATACTGGCGATGCTGCGCGAGCGCGGCATCGACGAACGCCTGAGCCTGACCGACGTAGTTCGCCGGATCGAGCAGTTCCTTCAGGCGCTCTTGCGAGAGATGGGCGCTGACCGTTTCGTTCGCGGCGAGCACGTCGAAGAGCGACTGACCGCTTGCGACCGCCGCCTTCGACGCGCCTTCCACCAGCTTGTGCGCATCCAGCCGGCCGATGGCGTCGCCGAGCGCAAGCATCACGGCTTCGCCGAGCACGAGGCCGTTCGTCGCGTTCAGATTCGCCGCGAGCCGCCCGTCGTTCACTTCGAGCCCCGGCACGATGTCCTTCACGTTGGCGAGCGCGCCCGCCGTCAGCCGCGCGAGGTCCGGCAACGCTTCCCACTCGGCTTGCCAGCCGCCCAGCGCGCGCTCGTGTTCCTGCACCATGCCCGCGAAAATGGTCGCGACGAGGTTCGGCGCGCGCGTGGCCGCCGTAAGCACGGCCGCGCAGCCGACCGGATTGCGCTTGTGCGGCATCGTCGACGAGCCGCCCTTGCCCGCAGCCGACGGCTCGGCCACTTCGCCGAGCTCCGTCTGCATCATGAGCGAAATGTCCCGCGCGATCTTGCCGAGCGTGCCGGTCAGCATGCCGAAGAAGGACGCCGCTTCCGCGATCCGATCGCGCTGCGTGTGCCACGGCAGCGCGGGCAGCGCGAGGCGCAGATCGTCGGCGAGCGCGCGCGCCGTCGGGAGCGCCTTGTCGCGCAGGCTCGCGAGCGTGCCCGCCGCGCCGCCGAACTGGAGCACGAGCGCGCGTGCGCGCACATCGGCGAGACGCGCGCGATGACGCGTCGCCGCGTCCAGCCATTGCGCGAACTTCAGGCCGATCGTGATCGGCAGCGCTTGTTGCAGCCACGTGCGGCCGATCATCGGCGTCGCGCGGTGCTTTTCCGCCTGATGCGCGAGTGCATTGGCGAGCGCTTGGAGATCAGCGTCGATGAGATCGAGCGCCGAGCGCAACTGCAGCACGACGCCCGTGTCGATAATGTCCTGGCTCGTCGCGCCCCAATGCACGTACTTCGCGGCTTCGGCGTCGCGCGCCTTGACGACGGCGGTGAGCTGCTTGACGAGCGGAATCGCGAGATTCCCGCCCGCCGCCGCGCCCGACATGAGCGCGGCAGCGTCGATGTTGTCGGCGTCGCACGCGGCGACGATCGCATCGACGGCGCTCGCGGGAATCACGCCCGCTCTTGCCGACGCGCGCGCGAGCGCCGCTTCGACATCGAGCATGGCCTGCACGGTGGCGCGCGGCGACCACACCGCGTTGGCCGCTTCGCTGCCGCAGATGAGGTCGGTCAGGCGTCCGGTGGAGTCGAACATGTCGTCAGACGCGCTCGATGATCATCGCGATGCCCTGCCCCACGCCGATGCACATGGTGCACAGCGCGAAGCGGCCGCCGGTGCGTTCGAGCTGATACGTCGCCGCCGTGACGAGCCGCGCGCCGCTCGCGCCGAGCGGATGGCCGAGCGCGATCGCGCCGCCGTTCGGATTGACGCGCGGATCGTCGTCGCCGACGCCGAGCATGCGCAGCACCGCGAGCCCTTGCGAGGCGAACGCTTCGTTCAGCTCGATCAGGTCCATCTGATCGATGGTCATGCCGAGCCGCGCAAGCAGCTTTTGCGACGCCGGCCCGGGCCCGATGCCCATGACGCGCGGCGGCACGCCGGCCGTCGCCATACCGAGAATGCGCGCGCGCGGCGTCAGGCCGTGGCGCTTCGCGCTGTCTTCGTCGGCGATCAGAAGCGCGCAGGCGCCGTCGTTCACGCCCGACGCGTTACCCGCCGTCACGCTGCCGTCCGGCCGCACGACGCCCTTCAGCTTCGCCAGCGCTTCGAGGCTCGTTTCGCGCGGATGCTCGTCGCGATCGACGACGATGGCATCGCCCTTTTTCTGCGGGATCGTGACCGGCGTAATCTCCTGCGCGAGCGAGCCGTCCTTCTGAGCGCGCGCCGCCTTCTGCTGGCTGCGCAGCGCGAACGCGTCCTGATCTTCGCGGCTCACCTTGTAGTCGTCGGCGACGTTCTCGGCGGTTTCCGGCATCGAATCGACACCGTATTGCTTCTTCATCAGCGGATTGACGAAACGCCAGCCGATGGTCGTATCGTAAATATCGGCCTGACGCGAGAACGCGCTCGTCGCCTTGCCCATGACGAACGGCGCGCGGCTCATGCTTTCGACGCCGCCCGCGACGAGCAGCCCCGCCTCGCCCGACTTGATGGCGCGCGCCGCAATGCCGATGGCGTCCATGCCCGAACCGCAGAGGCGGTTCACCGTCGAGCCGGGCACGCCCACCGGCAGGCCCGCGAGCAGCGCGGACATGCGCGCGACGTTGCGGTTGTCTTCGCCTGCCTGATTGGCGCAGCCGTAGATGACTTCCTCGACCGCTTCCCAGTCCACTTCCTTGTTGCGCTCCATCAGCGCGCGCAGCGGCACGGCGCCCAGATCGTCCGCGCGCACCGACGACAGCGAGCCGGCGTAGCGGCCGAACGGCGTGCGGATCGCGTCACATACGAATGCATCTTTCATCGCTTGCTCCAAATCTAGATAGGTTTCTCAGGCTGCCTCGGAAATGGGCGCGTACTGAAGCGGCACGTTGGCCAGCTTCTGCAATTCCTCGAACGACAGACCGTCGACGATCTCGCGCACGACGAAGCCGTCCGGCGTCACGTCGAACACGGCGAGGTCCGTGTAGACCCGGTCCACGCACTGCACGCCCGTCACCGGATAGGAACACTCGGCCACGAGCTTGCTTTCGCCCTGCTTTGTCAGCAGTTCCATCATCACGTAAACCTGCTTTGCGCCGATGGCGAGGTCCATTGCGCCGCCGACCGCCGGAATCGCGTCGGGCGCGCCGGTGTGCCAGTTCGCGAGATCGCCTTTCGCCGACACCTGGAACGCGCCGAGCACGCAGAAGTCGAGATGGCCGCCGCGCATCATCGCGAACGAATCCGCGTGATGGAAGAACGCGCCGCCCGTCAGCAGCGTGACGTGCTGTTTGCCGGCGTTGATCAGTTCGTCGTCTTCTTCGCCTTTCGCGGGTGCGGGGCCCATGCCGAGCAGCCCGTTCTCGCTGTGCAGGAAGATTTCGCGGTCCGCCGCGAGATGATTGGCGACGAGCGTCGGCACGCCGATGCCCAGATTCACATATGCGCCTTCGGGAATGTCCGCGGCCACGCGCTTCGCCATTTCGTCACGAGTGAGTTTCTTCATGGCATCTATCCTTTATGCGGCTTCGGCGGCGAGTTCGGCGGCATGCACCGCTTGCGGCACTTCCACGACGCGCTGCACGAAAATGCCGGGCGTCACGATGTGTTCCGGGTCGAGTTCGCCAAGCGGCACGACCTTCGACACCTGCACGATGGCCGTCTTGGCGGCGCTCGCCATGATCGGCCCGAAGTTTCGCGCCGTCTTACGATAGACCAGATTGCCCCAGCGGTCGCCCTTGAACGCCTTCACGAGCGCGAAGTCCGCGTGCAGCGGCGATTCGAGCACGTAATGCCTGCCGTCGATTTCGCGCGTTTCCTTGCCTTGCGCGAGTTTTGTGCCGTAGCCGGTCGGCGTGAAAAAGCCGCCGATGCCCGCGCCCGCCGCGCGAATGCGCTCCGCGAGATTGCCCTGCGGCACGAGTTCCAGCTCGATTTCGCCGGCGCGGTAGAGGGCGTCGAAGACGTGCGAATCCGTCTGCCGGGGGAACGAGCAGATGATCTTGCGCACGCGCTTTGCCTTCAGGAGCGCAGCGAGCCCGGTGTCGCCGTTGCCCGCGTTGTTGTTCACGATGGTCAGCTCACGCGCGCCCTGCTCGATGAGCGCGTCGATCAGTTCGGACGGCATGCCCGCCGTGCCGAATCCGCCGATCATGATGGTCGCTCCGTCGTGAACATCCGCCACCGCGGACGCGAGCGATTCGAAAATCTTGTTGATCATTGCCGTTCTTCTCCGGTCCCGTTCGGCGCGCGCAGACACTGCGCGCTGCTTCGAACTTCGGGTTTACCTGCGCGTCGATGACGCTTGCATGAGTGTGTTCGGTATGCGAACATCGATTCGTTTAGCGAACAACCGAATGGTAGTCCCGCGTTCGTTGCAGTGTCAACGAAACCCGCGTAAATCGCGGGTTTGTACGGAGCCAGAGCCGTCGAGAATGTCATGAACAAGCTTCCAACGCCCTCTTTCGATACCGACGTGCAAGACGCGCCGTCGCGTCCCGGCGACGCCTACGTGCAGTCGTTTGCGCGCGGCCTGGCCGTGATCCGTTCGTTCAATGCGAGCCGCCCCGCGCAAACGCTCACCGATGTCGCCGCCGCCACGGGCCTCACGCGGGCCGGCGCGCGGCGCATTCTGCTCACGTTGCAGTCGCTCGGCTACGTGGAAGCCGACGGCCGGCTCTTTCAACTGACGCCGAAGATTCTCGATCTCGGGTTCGCCTATCTCACGTCGATGCCGTTCTGGAATCTGGCCGAGCCGGTCATGGAGGATCTCGTCGAGCAGGTTCACGAAAGCTGTTCGGCGGCCGTGTTGAACGCCGCGGAAATCGTCTACGTGCTGCGCGTGCCGACGCACAAGATCATCACGCAGAATCTGTCCATCGGCAGCCGTCTGCCCGCGTTCTGCACGTCGATGGGCCGCGTCCTGCTCTCCGCGCTCGACGAGGCGCGGCTAGACGCGGTGCTCGACGCCAGCGACATCGTCGCGAGAACGCCGCACACGATCACCGACCGCAATGCGTTGAAAGACGCGATCGCGCTGGTGCGCCGCCAGGGCTGGGCGATTGTCGATCAGGAACTGGAGGAAGGACTGATTTCGATGTCCGCGCCGATTCGCGACCGGCAAGGCCGCGTGATCGCGGCGCTCAATATCAGCGGCAACGCGCAGCGCAAGAACGCGAAGCAGATGGTGAAGGCGTTTCTCGCCCCGCTGCAAAGCGCGGCGCAACGCGTCTCCGAACTGGTCGCGCGACGCGGCTGACGGCGGCCTGCGGTCCACATCATGAACGACCTCGACCTGAACCTGATCCCGTTTCTCGTCGCCATCGAGGAAACGCGCAACGTGAGCCGCGCAGCGGAGCGGCTCGGCGTGAGTCAGCCGCGCGTGTCGACGGCGCTCGGGCGGCTGCGCGAATACTTCAACGATCCGCTGTTCGTGCGCACGTCGCGCGGCATGGAGCCGACGCCGCGCGCGCTCGCGCTCGTGCCCGCGGCGCGCGAGGCGCTGAGCCGCATCGAGCGCGGCCTGCTCGATACGCAACATTTCGATCCGTCTTCCAGCACCGACACGTTCGCCATCGCGCTCTCGGATGTCGGCGAGATCGTGTTTCTGCCGCGTCTGTTGCAGGCGTTCGCGAAAGAAGCGCCGCACGCGAATCTGCGCTCGGTGTCGGCATCGCACGGCGAAGTCGAGCGCGGGCTCGCGTCCGGCGACATCGATCTGGCCGTCGGTTACTTTCCCGACCTGCACGGCAACAACTTCTTCCAGCAGCGGCTTTTCTCGCATCGCTTCATCTGCCTGATGCGGCGCGATCATCCGTTCGCGAATGCGCCGCTCACGCTGGAACGCTTCGTCGAATGCGGTCACGCGGTCGTGCGCGCGGAAGGACGCAGCCAGGAGATCCTTGAGAATTATCTGGACAAAGAGCGCGTGCGGCGCCGCGCCGTGCTGGAGACGCCGCACTTCATGAGCTTGCCGTTCATCCTGTCGCGCACCGATCTGATCGCGACGGTGCCGCATGCGATCGGCTTCGCGTATGTCGCCGAGCACGCGTCGATCACGCTCGCGGAGCCGCCGCTGCCGTTGCCGCGCTTCGATCTTAAGCAGCACTGGCACCGCAAGTATCACAACGATCCGCGCACGACATGGCTGCGCGGCGTCGTCGCCTCGCTCTTCAACGACGCGCTCGATGAATGGCCGAGGTGATCCGGCTAAGATCGCGCTTTCCCTTCCCCGCGGATTCTTAACGATGGATGCGCTCACCAGCCTGCGCGTGTTTCGCGAAGTGGTCGAAGCCGGCAGCTTCGTGAAGGCGGCCGAGCGCCTCGACATTTCAACGGCGATGACGAGCAAGCATGTCGCGAATCTCGAACGTCAACTCGGCGTGCGGCTGCTCAACCGCACGACACGGCACCTGAGCCTGACCGAAGCAGGCAGCGTGTATTACGAGCAGTCCCGCGAGGCGCTCGACATATTGCAGGCGGCCGAGGCGGCGGTCGGCGCAAAGACCGCCGAGCCGAAGGGCGTGCTGAAGGTGACGGCGCCGGGATGGTTCGCGAATCGCCGGTTCGCGGATCTGCTCGTCGCGTATCAGGCGCGTTACCCCGGCGTGCTGGTGGACTTGCGGCTGGAGAACCGCTTCGTCGATCTCGTCGAAGAAGGCTACGACATGGCTTTGCGCGCGACGTCGGAACCGTCGCCTTCGCTGATCGTGCGGCCGCTGTGCACGATGCCGTTCGTGCTGGCCGCCTCGCGCGCTTATCTCGAACGTCACGGCGAGCCTCGCCATCCCGACGATCTCGCGCGGCATCGCATGGTTCTGCCGACTTATACGAACATCGAGTCCGTCACGCTCTCCGGTCCGGACGGCGCTTTCACCGTCAAAAATCAAGCCGTGTTGAAAACAAACGACACTTCGATGGCGCTCCAACTCGTCAAAGCCGGCATCGGCCTCGCGTATTTCCCGGTGTGGATCGTCGAAGCGGAGTTGGCGTCGGGCGCGCTCGTGCGCGTCTTGCCGAGCTACGCGGCCTTTGCGCCAGCCGTCTACGCGGTGTACACGAGCCGCAAATACATGACGACGAAGGTGCGCACGTTCATCGACTTTCTCTCCGGGGCGCTGGCGGATCGGCCAAACTGATTAGGAATACTCTTATTCAAGCGAAACGGGGCTGCGTGTGAAGATCGCGCCCGGCGTCCGGTTGGCGGACTGCCGATCTCTTCAGCGCATGAGGCATCCGCACATGGACTTCCCCTGGGTTCCGTTGCTTTTCAATCTGTTACTGCTGGGCGCCGTGCTCTTCGCGTGCCGCACGGCCAACGCGGCCATCGGCAAACCGGTCTGGAACGGCGCGCTGATCTACTGCGCTTTTTGCGTGCTGGCCATGGTGCTCGACTTCATTCTGACGATGGTCTTCGCGTCCGCGGACTTCCATGCGCATACGCGGTACGAGGCCGTCGGGTCGCGCACGGCGTGGAGCGCGCGCGTGCTCGGCTATCTCGTTCCGTGTGCGGTGTCGCTGGTGCTGGCGCTGCGGTTCCGGCAGCGGCAACGGAGCGCCAGGCCGCGCGTCGTGGAGGCGAAGATGCCGGAGATGGTGGAAGCAGATGCCAGTTCGGCCGCGGCGTCGTAACGCATGAGCGGCAGAAGTGGATTCTTCGACGTTTGCCGTAAAAATAGCCGAAGCAGTTCTACTATCCGATTCGCTCTGATATACTTTCGCTCTTTCGGGGCGTAGCGCAGCCTGGTAGCGTACCTGCATGGGGTGCAGGTGGTCGGAGGTTCAAATCCTCTCGCCCCGACCAAAATCCAAAAGGCTCTCCGGCTTCTGGCCGGAGAGCCTTTTGTTCAATTCGGCTCCGGTTTCCTCGCTTGGCCAAGACGACGTTCCGCGTCAGGCGCGTGTCTCGAAACCGCTGCGGCGCGCGAGAATTCACTTGCGCAACAGCCACTTAAGCTCTAATGTTCGACTGACACATAAGGAGCGGCACCGCAATGCCTCTGTCCGCTTGCGCCCCTGTCGATCACAGGCGCGCCCAGCCCGACTACATCCCATCCTCTTTGCGCAGTGAGATCGCCAGAAGGTTTGATGCGCGAAGTGGTGCGCGCGTGGCGCGCTTCGGCCGCATCTATCCCGGCGGCAGCCGCTATGTCTGTGTAAGCGCGCCCGACACAATACGCGGCGGCTTCTACGCGCTCTGTTTCTTTCACCACGGCGCGAACGACTGGCGCATATACCCACCGCGCGGTATCGGGCCCAGCATCGTCTATTGGTCGGTCGCGGGATCGGAAAAGAGCGTCAAGGCCGCACCGGGCTGACGCCGCTCATCCTTTGGCGACGAGCAGCACTTCTCCGGTCATCGCTTCGTCGATCGTGCGCTTGTATGCCCGCGCCACATCGGCGGCCGGGATGCCGCCGGACGGGTCCTTGCCCATCGACTGAAGCGTCTCCGCGACCCATCCCGGACTCACTACGTTGACCCGCATCTTGCCCTGCAACTCCAGCGCCGCCGCACGCGCGAATCCTTCGACGCCCGCATTGACGATACTCACGGCCGCGCTGCCGGTCATCGGCTGTTGAGCGAGCGTGCCGCTCGTCAGCGTGATGCAGCCGCCCGCGTCCACATGTCCGATCGCGCAGCGCACGAGGTTGACCTGTCCCATCAGCTTGTTGGCGAGACTGAACGCAAAGTCGTCGTCGGAAAGGGAGTCGAGCGGCGCGAACTTCGCCGTTCCGCCGACGCATAGCACCGCGCCCACGTTGCCGACCGTCGAGTACATGGCCGCGACGCTCGCCTTGTCCGACAAATCCACGGCGACATCCGAGCCCTTGCGGCTCGCCGTTATGACATCGTGCTCGGGCGCCAGAATCCGCGCGATCTCCGTGCCCAGCAATCCTGTCGCGCCCACGATCAACACTCGCATAAAGCCTCCCTGAAGAGAACGAGAAAGATACGCGGGTATCGTACAGCCGGCCCGCGATGCACGCTCGATGCAAACGAAAAAGCCGCGATACGCGATCGCGGCTTTTTGGTGTTCATGCGACCGGCGCTCACCCGCCGAGCAGATCGATCACCTGCATGATCTCCTTGCGAAGCTGATCCACGTCGACCGCCGGCTGCTGCGCCTCTCCCGCGCCGGAAGACTCGGCGGACATGGCATCGTCGCCATTGGCGCGTCCTTGCGCGTCGAGCCGGTTACGCGCGCCGTTGATCGTGAAGCCCTGCTCGTAAAGCAGTTCGCGAATCCGTCGGATCAGCAAGACTTCGTGATGCTGATAGTACCGGCGGTTGCCGCGCCGTTTGACCGGCCTCAGCTGCGTGAACTCCTGTTCCCAATAGCGCAGCACGTGCGGCTTGACACCGCACAACTCGCTGACTTCGCCAATCGTGAAATAACGCTTGGCCGGGATCGGAGGCAAGACGACTTTTTCCATCGTCGATCAACCATCGTGGTGAGTGATGTCGATGAAGCGCGGCGGTCGGACAGCGGGATGCGCCCTTCGGCGCGAGAAACGCGTCAGCGAGTCAGACTCGTCTCCGCTCCCGTTTCGACCAGCGCCTTCAGCTTCTGGCTAGCATGAAACGTGACGACCCGCCGCGCCGCGATGGGAATGGCTTCGCCAGTCTTCGGATTGCGTCCCGGACGCTGCGGCTTGTCGCGCAACTGGAAGTTGCCGAAGCCCGACAGCTTGACGCTGTCGCCGCTTTCGAGCGCGTCGCGGATGACCTCGAAAAACGCTTCGACCATGTCCTTCGCTTCGCGCTTGTTCAGACCGACGTGGTCGAACAGCATTTCCGCCAGTTCGGCTTTGGTGAGCGTCGGCGTGTCATTCGACAACGCGCCCGAAGTGGTGTTGTCTCGGGTCATGGCGCTACGCTGCGCCGAAAGAAGGGCTTCGAAATCACTCGAGTTCATTTGGTTCATATCGGTAAAACGGCAAATGCGATTGAGACGGAGGGGCCAACTGCAGGCTATCCGCGCAACCGCGCGCCGTGTACTCGAGCCAGGCGATCCACCAGCGTGTTGATGGCCGTGTCGACCGTTTCGTCCTGAAGCGTGCCGCCAGTATCTTGCAACGTTACACGGAAGGCAAGACTTTTCTCATGCGCTCCCAAACCACCGGAAGTGTTTGATTTTGGACGAAATTCGTCGAAAAGCACAACCCGCGTGACGTACTTGCAGGCGGGCTCGGAACGGGCGTTTTCGAGCTCGTCGAGAAGTGCCTGCACGGGCACGTTCTGATCCACGACGACGGCGATATCGCGGCGCACCGGCGGGAATTTCGATACCTCGGACGGCGTCGGCAGCGCGCGTTCCATGAGCGCTTCGGCGTCGATTTCGAAGAGAATCGGCGCGTGCGGCAGGTCGTACTTCTGCATCCAGCGCGGATGCAATTCGCCGATCCAGCCGACCGCGCGCCCAGCTATGTCGATGCGCGCGCTGCGTCCCGGATGCAGCGCCGGATGTTCGGCCTTCACGAAGCGCGGCACGACCGGCGCGAACAGCGCTTCGACATCGCCCTTCACGTCGAAGAAGTCCACTTGGCGCGACGCCACGCCCCACTGTTCTTCGAGCGCGGGACCATATGCGAGACCGCCGATGCGCTTCGGCTGCGCGAAGCCTTCCACGGTGAGTTCGCCCGCTTTGACCGACGCATCACGCAGAAACACGCGCCCTGCTTCGAACACGCGGATGCGGTCTGCGCGGCGGTTCAGGTTGTAGCGCAGCACGTCGATCAGACTGCCGAAGAGCGTCGTGCGCATGACCGAAAGCTGGCTCGCGATCGGGTTGATGAGCCTGACCGGATTGTCGTTGCCGGCGAAGTCCTTCTCCCACTCCGCGTCCACGAAGCTGAAGTTGACCGTCTCTGAATAGTCGCGTGCGGCAACGGCATGACGCAGCACGTGAATGGAGCGCACCGTCTCGTTCGTGCGGCGCATCTCGCTCGCGGCCACGGGCGGGCGCGCAGGAATCTTCTCGAAGCCGTAGATGCGCGCGACTTCCTCGATCAGGTCCTCTTCGATCTCGATGTCGAAGCGATACGGCGGCGGCGTCACCTTGAAGGTGTCGCCGTCACGTTCGAACGCGAGATTCAGACGCGAGAAAATCTGCGCGATCTCCTCCGCGCCGATCTGCACGCCGATGATGCGATGCGCGCGCTCGACGCGCATCGTCACCGGCCGACGCTCGGGCACGTTGAGGATCTGATCGTCGACCGGACCGGCTTGGCCGCCGCAAATATCGAGGATCAGTTGCGAGATGCGTTCGATGTGCTCGACCGTCGTCGAATAATCGACGCCGCGCTCGAAGCGATGCGCCGCGTCCGTCGAGAAGTTGTACTTGCGCGCCCGGCCGCGGATGGCGTCGGGCCACCAGAACGCGGCTTCCAGATAGATGTTCGTGGTATCCAGCGAGACGGCCGTGCTGTCGCCGCCCATGATGCCCGCGAGACTTTCGACTTGGCCGTCGTCCGCGATCACGCCGACGGTTTCATCCAGCTCGACGGTGTTGCCGTTCAGAAGCTTGAGCGACTCGCCCTTCTTGCCCCAGCGCACTTCGATGCCGCCGTGAATCTTGTCGAGATCGAACACGTGCGTCGGACGGCCGAGTTCGAGCATCACGTAGTTCGAAATATCGACGAGCGCGGAGATGCTGCGCTGGCCCGCGCGTTCGAGACGCTCGACCATCCATTGCGGCGTCTTCGCGCGTGCGTTCACGCCGCGAATCACGCGGCCGGAGAAGCGGCCGCACAAGTCCGGCGCCAGGACCTTGACCGGGAGCTTTTCGTCGAGCGTCGTCTTGACGGGCGGCATGTCGAGCGTCTTCAACGGCGCCCCGGTGATCGCCGCCGTTTCGCGCGCGACGCCGAACACCGAGAGGCAATCCGCCTTGTTCGGCGTGAGCTTGATTTCGAAGACGGTGTCGTCGAGGTTCAACGCTTCGCGAATGTCCTCGCCGACCTTCGCGTCCGCCGGAAGAATAAGCAGACCGCTGTGGTCTTCCGACAGCTTCAGTTCGCGCGCCGAGCACAGCATGCCCTGGCTGTCGATGCCGCGCAGCTTCGTCGGCTTAATGGCGAACGGCTCGCCGCCCGCTTCGACCGGCGGCAACACCGCTCCGATCAATGCCACCGGCACCTTGATGCCCGGCGACACGTTCGGCGCGCCACAGACGATGTTCAACTGCTCGCCCGTGCCGGCATCGACCTGACAGACGTTGAGCTTGTCCGCGTTCGGATGCTTCGCCACTTCCAGCACTTGCCCGACGACGATCTTCGCGGTCGGCGGCGCGACCGGGCGCAGGTCTTCGACTTCGAGACCGGCCATCGTCAGCGCGTGAGCGAGTTCGTCGGTGGAGAGCTTGGGATCGACGAAGCTACGGAGCCATGATTCGGGGAATTGCATGTGTGTCTACGTTCGAATGAGGTGGTGTCTCTCGCCCGATGCTTCTGCGAAAACCGGGCGTCGCGGGCTGTGCGGCTTCAGGCGAACTGGCGCAGGAAACGCAGATCGTTCTCGAAGAAGAGGCGCAAGTCCTGCACGCCGTAACGCAGCATGGTCAGACGCTCGAGGCCGCTGCCGAACGCGAAGCCGATATACCGCTCCGGGTCCAGACCCATGTTGCGGATGACGGTCGGGTGCACCTGACCTGAGCCCGAGATTTCCAGCCATTTGCCCGCGTTCTTGCCGTGCTCGAACATCATGTCGATCTCGGCCGACGGCTCCGTGAACGGAAAATACGACGGGCGGAAGCGCACGAGAATGTCGTCGCGCTCAAAGAACTTCTTGAGGAAATCGGTGTAGACACCCTTCAGGTCCGCGAAGCTGATGTTCTCCTCGATCCACAGGCCTTCGACCTGATTGAACATCGGCGAATGCGTGGCGTCGCTGTCCACGCGATACGTGCGACCCGGCACGATCACCTTGATCGGCGGCTTATTCATGCGCGCGTAGCGCACCTGCATCGGGCTCGTGTGGGTGCGAAGCAGGAGCGGACGTCCTTCGGCGTCCTTGCCATCGACGTAGAACGTGTCCTGCATCGAACGCGCCGGATGATTCTCCGGGCTATTCAACGCGGTGAAGTTATACCAGTCGGTCTCGATTTCGGGACCATCGGCCACGTCGAAACCGATCGAGCCGAAAATCTGCTCGACGCGTTCCCACGTGCGCATCACCGGATGCAGCGTGCCCACGCTCGCGCCGCGCCCGGGAAGCGTAACGTCGATCGCTTCGGCGGCGAGCCGCTGATTCAGCAGTGCATCGGCCAGCGCCTGACGGCGCGCATTGAGCGCGGCCTCGACCTGCTGCTTGGCCAGATTGATGCGCGCGCCTTCGGTTTTCTTCGCTTCCGGATCGAGCTTGCCCAAGCCCTTCAGCAGTTCGGTCAGCGCGCCGGACTTGCCGAGAAAGCGGGCCTTCTCGTTTTCGAGCGTCGTGGCATCGGTGGCGTGTTCAAAGGCGCTTTTCGCGTCGGCGACAATCTGGTCCAGATCCATTGATCCCATCTTTTCAACGTCGAAAGTTCAGTCTGATTTACGGTTTTGCGCGTGCCCTGGCAGCAAACAAAGCCAAGGAAGCCAACAATCCAAGTCAAGCGCAAAACCGTCCGGCCAACAAAAACGGGGCTCGGTGAGAGCCCCGTTTTCTGCCTTCGCGCAACCGTCTACGACACGGCGACGCTCAGGCAAACCACGCAGTACTAATTTCGCAATTAGGCTGCGACGGCGGCTTTCACCTGCTTGACGATCGCAGCAAAAGCAGCCTTGTCGAACACAGCCATGTCAGCCAGCACCTTGCGGTCGAGTTCGATCGAAGCCTTCTTCAGGCCGTTGATGAACACGCTGTAGGTCATGTCGTGCTGACGCACCGCCGCGTTGATACGCGTGATCCACAGTGCGCGGAACACACGCTTCTTGTTGCGGCGATCGCGGTAGGCGTACTGCCCGGCGCGCATGACCGCCTGCTTGGCGATGCGATAGACGTTATTGCGACGGCCGCGGTAACCCTTGGCCAGACGAATGATCTTCTTGTGACGGGCCCGTGCGGTAACCCCACGTTTTACTCGAGGCATGTTGCTCTCCTTAAGTTAGATGAGGTTAGGCGAACGGCAGCATTGCGCGGACGGAGTTCAGATCGGAATCATGAACGGCCGTGGCGCCACGCAGATGGCGTTTGTTCTTGGTGGTTTTCTTGGTAAGAATGTGGCGCTTGAAGGCCTGACCGCGCTTGACGGTACCGCCCGGACGCACCACGAAGCGCTTTGCAGCACTCTTCTTGGTCTTCATCTTCGGCATGAAACTACTCCAGTTTATTAGATGGTCATGGGTGTGCGGCTGATCTTCACGTACCGGCCAAGATCCCTTCCCGCCCTTCGAAACCCACGCGCCACTTGTATGCGGACGATCTCGTTCATAGACCGCCGCTTTTCATGAACCGCGCCACTGAACCGGCACGCTTCTGAAACCGCTGGCGATGCCGCGCTGGCCGCCCTGTCTGCAGACCGGGCGGCGCGCGATCCATCGCTTACTACTGTGCTTACTTCGCCTTCTTCTTCGGCGCCAGCACCATGATCATCTGGCGACCTTCCATCTTCGGCATCTGCTCGACCTGGCCGACTTCGTCCAGATCCGCCTTCAGGCGTTCGAGCATGCGCATGCCGATTTCCTGGTGCGCCATTTCGCGCCCACGGAAACGCAACGTGATTTTCGTCTTGTCGCCATCTTCGAGGAAGCGCGTGAGGTTGCGCAGCTTGACGTTGTAGTCACCGTCATCCGTGCCGGGGCGGAATTTGACTTCCTTCACCTGCACGATCTTCTGTTTCAGCTTTGCCTCGTGCTGCTTCTTCGCTTCCGAGTACTTGAACTTGCCGTAATCCATCAAACGGCAGACAGGCGGCGAGGCCTGCGGCGCAATTTCGACGAGATCCACGTCGAGCTGTTCCGACTGACGGAACGCCTCGGCCAGTTTCACGATTCCGAGCGGCTCGTTGTCCACTCCGACCAAGCGCACTTCCGGTGCAGTAATTTCACCGTTGATGCGATGTGACGACTTATCAGTAGCGATGTTACGTTTCCTCTAAAGATGAAAAAACTAGCCGCGCTGCGAGTGACTTACTTGAACGCCCGCACTTCCTGCTGCAGACGTTCGAGGAATGCGCCGACCGGCATGACGCCGAGATCGACACCGCCACGAGCACGCACGGCCACGGTTTGCGCTTCACGCTCTTTGTCCCCGACAACCAGCAAATACGGGACCTTTTGCAGCGTGTGCTCGCGTATTTTATAGCTAATCTTCTCGTTGCGCAAATCGGCCTCAACTCTAAGCCCTTGTTTTTGCAACGATTGGACGAGCGATGCCGCGTACTCGGCCTGACTTTCGGCAATATTCAGCACGACTGCCTGCACAGGCGCGAGCCACGGCGGCATCGCACCGGCATGGTGCTCGATCAGGATGCCGAGGAAACGCTCCATCGAACCCACGATCGCGCGGTGAAGCATGACCGGGCGGCGGCGGCTGTTGTCCTCCGCGACGTACTCTGCGCCAAGACGCTCCGGCAGCACCATGTCGAGCTGCAGCGTGCCGCACTGCCAGGACCGGCCGAGCGCGTCCTTGATGTGATACTCGATCTTCGGTCCGTAGAACGCGCCCTCGCCCGCGAGTTCTTCCCACTTGAGACCGCAGGCGGTCAGTGCTTCACGCAGCCCCTGCTCCGCGCGATCCCAGGTTTCGTCGGTGCCCGCGCGCTGCTCGGGACGCAGCGACAGCTTGATGTCGATGTGCTCGAAGCCGAAGTCCTTGTACACGCTCATGGCAAGCGTGTTGAAGGCAATCGACTCGGCGATGAACTGGTCTTCGGTGCAGAAGATGTGCGCGTCGTCCTGAACGAAGCCACGCACGCGCATGAGACCGTGCAGCGCGCCCGACGGTTCGTTGCGATGGCACGAGCCGAACTCCGCGTAGCGCAGCGGCAGATCGCGATACGAGCGCAGGCCGTGGTTGAACACCTGCACGTGCCCCGGACAGTTCATCGGCTTGATCGCGTAGTCGCGCTTTTCCGATTCGGTCGTGAACATGTTTTCACGATAGTTTTGCCAGTGACCGGACGCTTCCCACAGCGAACGGTCCATGACCATCGGAGTCTTGATCTCCAGATAGCCGGCTTCGTTCACGCGGCGGCGCATGTACTGCTCGACCTGTTGCCACAGCGACCAGCCCTTCGGATGCCAGAACACCATGCCCGGCGCCTCGTCCTGCAAGTGGAACAGGTCGAGCTGCTTGCCGAGCTTGCGATGGTCGCGCTTTTCCGCTTCCTCGAGCATGTGGAGATACTGGTCCTGGTCTTCCTTCTTGGTCCAGGCAGTACCGTAGATGCGCTGCAGTTGCTCGTTCTTCGAATCGCCGCGCCAGTACGCGCCGGCGACCTTCATCAGCTTGAAAACCTTGAGCTTGCCGGTAGACGGCACGTGCGGGCCACGGCACAGGTCGATAAAGTTGCCGTGCGAGTAGAGCCGAATCTCGTCGGATTCCGGAATCGACGAGATGATTTCGGCCTTGTACTGCTCGCCGATGCTCTTGAAGTACTCCACCGCCTCGTCGCGCGAGACGACGCGGCGCGACACCGGTTCGTCCTTCTTCGCGATTTCCTGCATGCGCTTCTCGATCTTCTCGAGGTCTTCGGGCGTGAAAGGACGGCTGTACGAGAAGTCGTAGTAAAAGCCGTTGTCGATGACCGGCCCGATCGTCACCTGCGCTTCAGGAAACAGGTCCTTGACCGCATAGGCGAGCAAGTGCGCCGTGGAATGGCGAACGACATCCACGCCTTCTGGATCTTTGTCGGTGACGATGGCGAGCGAAGAATCGTGGTCGATCACGAAGGACGTATCGACGAGCTCGCCGTTCAGCTTGCCGGCGAGCGCCGCCTTGGCGAGGCCCGCGCCGATCGATGCCGCGACTTCCGCGACGGTCACCGGGTGGTCGTATTGGCGGACCGACCCATCAGGCAAACGTACCGAAACCATTTCGTTCTCCAGGACGCCGGCGCACGCCGAGCGAGTTCGAATAAGCACTGGCCCGCGGCGTCGAGAAACAGAAACCGAGGGACAAAAAAAATGCGGCCCCACTTTCGAGGGGCCGCATTCACTTTTCACACATACCGCGAAACAAAAGGGCAGAAGGCGAAAGAGGTCCTCGACTAGCGTCGCTCCGAATATGCTTCGGTCAACGTTCGAAGTGCCATTTCTTTGTTCGCCTTTTGCGCCTTCGCGCTTCTTGCGGAGTGAAACTCCGTGAACCGATGATTCGCCGAAGTCTCGTTTTCGTTGGTAGGCTCGATTGGACTCGAACCAACGACCCCCACCATGTCAAGGTGGTGCTCTAACCAGCTGAGCTACGAGCCTGAAAGAAGTGAGATTATATGGAGCATTTCGTATTTCGGCAAGTGTTTCTGTACATGAATCGCGAAAATATTCGCCGATCCGTTTAACTTTCCGCGCGATGAGTCTAGGCGCGCCCCGCTAGGCACGCCGCGACGCGCGGATCACGCCCGGAACTTCGCCGAGCAGCGTGCACGCGCGCTGGATCTGCGCCGCGTTCGACACCTCGACCGTGAACTGCATGAACGCGATGTTCCGCCGGCTCTGGCTCTTCACGCCGATCACGTTCATCTTCTCCCGCGCAAATACTTCCGAGATATCGCGCAGCAGCCCCTGCCGGTCCGTCGACTCCACCGCGAGGTCCACCGGATACACCGACGATCCGCGGCCGTTCATCACCTCGGCGGACCACGTCGTATGCAGCACGCGCTCGGGCGAGCGATGCGCCATGCGCTGGAACGTCGCGCAGTCGGTGCGGTGAATCGACATGCCTTTGCCGCGCGTGACGAATCCGGCGATCGGATCGGGCGGCGCGGGACGGCAGCAGCGCGCGAGCTGCGTGAGCAACGCATCGACGCCGACGACCAGCACGCCCGTCGACGCGCCGTGCGCCACGCTTTGCCCGCTGCTGCGCTTTTCGAACTGCGCGGGCGCTTCCGGCTCCGGCTCGGGCGGCGGCGCATCCGAGAGCGCCTGCTCGATGTTCCGAAGGCTGAACTCGTCCTTCGCGACGACCGCGTAGAGCTCCTCGGGCGCCTTGAAGCCCAGCTTGGCCGCGAGCTGATCCAGATTGACCGACGTCTTGCCTTCGCGCTGCAAGGTCTTTTCGACGATCGCGCGGCCCTGCGCGACATTCTCAGCCGCGTCGATCGCGTTGAACCAGGCGCGCACTTTCTGCCGCGCGCGCGGGCTATGCAGATAGCCGAGCTGCGGATTGAGCCAGTCGCGCGACGGTCCGCCCTCCTTCACCGCGATGATCTCGACCGTCTGCCCGTTCTGCAGCGGCGTGTTGAGCGGCACCATCGCGCCATCGACACGCGCGCCCCGGCAGCGATGCCCGAGCTCGCTATGCAGGTGGTACGCGAAATCGACAGCCGTCGAACCGTGCGGCAGCGCGATCACGCGCGCCTGCGGCGTCAGCACGTAGATGTGGTCGTCGTCGAGCGTGGCGTCGCGCAGATGCTGCCAGCCGGGACGATCGCCCTCCACGTCGTCTTTCCACGCGAGAAGCTGACGCAGCCAGGCAATCTTTTCGTCGTACTTCTCGCTTGCCATGACCTGGCCCGCGTAGCCGCGCGCCCCGGCCTCCTTGTAACGCCAGTGCGCGGCCACGCCGTACTCGGCGAACTGATGCATCTCGTGCGTGCGGATCTGCACTTCGAATGCGCGTCCGTCGTCGCCGACGACCACCGTATGCAGCGATTTGTAGCCGTTCGGCTTCGGCCGCGAGATGTAATCGTCGAATTCGCGCGGCACCGGCTGCCACAGGTTATGCACGATGCCGAGCACCGTGTAGCAATCCTTGATATCGCCGACGATCACGCGGAACGCGCGCACGTCGTTCAGTTCCGAGAAGTCGAGATGCTTGCCGCGCATCTTCTTCCAGATGCTATAGATATGCTTCGGCCGGCCGCTCACTTCGGCCTTGATGTGCGCGGTGTCGAGTTCCTTTTGCAGCTGCGCGATCGCCTCGGTCACATACGATTCGCGCTCGATGCGCTTTTCGTCGAGCAACTTCGCGATGCGCTTGTACGTGACGGGATCCTCGAAGCGAAACGACAGGTCTTCGAGCTCCCACTTCAGTTGCCAGATGCCGAGGCGGTTGGCGAGCGGCGCATAGATGTCGAGCGTCTCGCGCGGCACCTCGGGCGGCGGCTCGGTCTTGTTCGCGGCGTGGTAGCGCAGCGTCTGCAGGCGCGAAGCGAGCCGGATGAGCACGACGCGAATATCCTGCGCGAACGCGAGCAGCATCTTGCGCAGCGATTCGACCTGCGCGCGCCGCGCCGCCTGCGCGTCGCGTGTGTTGTCGGGCAACGCGGCGAGCGTCGCACGGGAACTGACCGAGCCGAGGCGCAAGAGCTTGCGCACGTCGCTCACGAGCCGCTGCACTTCCGGCCCGAAGCGTTCGGCAATCAAGGTCTCGGGATGGTCGAGATGCGGCGCGAGCGCGAACAACGCGGCGGCGGCGACCGCATGCGGGTCGACGTTGAGCGTCTGCATGATGCGCGCGGTGCCCGCGGCGTGGTCCGCCAGCATTTCGCCCGTGGAGAGCCGCGCGTCCTTTGCGTGCTCGCGCACGAACGCGAGCGCGTCGTCGAACGACGGCTCGGGCAGCGTGTCAGCGGGGACGGTGCTCTCGGTCATACGGTAAAGCCGCGACGGCCGTGCTGCTCACCGGTTCAGCTACGCTGCGCAGCCACCACGACGACTTCGACGAGGCAGGCCGGGTTCGCGAGCTTCGCCTCGACGGTGGCGCGCGGCGGCGTGTGGCCCGGCGCGACCCAAGCGTCCCATACGGCGTTCATCCCGGCGAAATGCACCATGTCCGAGATGAAGATCTGCACGGACAACAGGTGCGACTTGTCGCTGTTCGCCTCTTCGAGCAGACGGTCGATGTGGCCCAGCACTTCGCGCGTCTGGCCGGTGATGTCCTGATCCGTGTCCTCCGCGATCTGGCCTGCGAGATACACGGTGCCGTTGTGAATGGCGATCTCGGAAAGGCGCGCGCCGACGTGATGACGAGTAACTGCCATGGGTTATCCAGTCCTGTGATGAGTTCAAAAACGAGACAGAGCGTCACGCGCTCAGCCCGATATTATGCCCCGCGGGCCTCGTTTTCGAGAAAGAAGCGCCGCGCGACGGCGATCTGATCGCTGTCGAGAAACGCGGGCGCATGGCCGGCGTTGGGCACTTCCACGCTCGATACCGCCTGCCCCTTCTCGACCATCTGCGCGACGGTCTCGCGCGACAGCAGGTCTGAGCTTTCGCCGCGCACCACGAGCACCGGCGTCGCGATCGATGCGAACGAATGCCACAGAAACGCTTCGCCCGCAGCGTTCTGTTCGTCCGTGGCCTCGGAAAACGGCGCGGCGATGCCCGGGTCGTAGCGGAACGTCCACGCGCCGTCGCGCTCATGCAAGAGCGGCGCGTTGATGCCCGCCCATTCCTCGTCCGTGAGCTGCCCGAAGGACGCCGCGAGCGCCGCCGCCTGCCGGATGCCTTCGTCGAGCGATGCAAAACGCGCAGGCTTGCCGAGATAGCTGCGAATACGCTCGAGCGCCACCGGCTCGATATGCGGCCCGACATCGTTCAGGAGCAGCTTGCGGATCGGCGTGTTCTTCAATCCGCCGAGCACCATGCCGATCAGCCCGCCCATCGACGTGCCGAACCAGTCGACTGTTTCCACATTGAGCCGCGCGATCAGCGTGACCATGTCGGCGACGTATTGCGCGAGACCGTAGTAACGCGAGTCGGCGAGCCAGTCCGACAGGCCGCGGCCAACTACGTCCGGACACACCACGCGATACTCCGCCGCGAACGCCTGCGCGACCTTGTCGAAGTCGCGGCCCGAGCGCGTCAGCCCATGCACGCACAGCAGCACGCGTGGATTGGCCGGATCGCCCCACTCGGTGTAGGCCATGCGATGCAGCCCCGCCGGACTCGCGCACTGCACAAAACGCTGGCGCGGCGCGGTGAGCGTGGAATGCGATGCTTCGACGACGATGGATGCGCTCATGGAGATTCCTCGTGGAAGATGTCCGAACGATTCTAAAGCGTCCGGCGCGCCGCCGAGCAGTTAGCCGAACGGACGATGCTTCGCGCGGCGCAAAAGCAAAGCGGGCGAAGCCTTCCGCCCCGCCCGCTTCAGAACCGCGTTCTTTTGCGAACTTACTGCGCGCTGCTGACGTCGAGCGGCGCGCCGGTCTTGCGCTGAATCTCTTCGACGGTCACGCCGTCGGCGAGTTCGACCAGCTTCAGCCCGTTATCGGTCACGTCGATCACGCCGAGATCGGTAATGATGCGGTCCACGACGCCCACGCCCGTCAGCGGCAGCGTGCACTCTTCGAGAATCTTGTGCTGGTCGCCCTTCGCCACGTGTTCCATCAGCACGACGACGCGCTTCACGCCCGCGACGAGATCCATCGCGCCGCCCATGCCCTTGATCATCTTGCCGGGGATCATCCAGTTGGCGAGGTCGCCCTTCTTGCTGATCTGCATCGCGCCGAGAATCGCGAGGTTGATGTGGCCGCCGCGAATCATCGCGAACGAATCCGCCGACGAAAAGATCGACGAACCCGGCAGCGTCGTCACCGTCTGCTTGCCCGCGTTGATGAGATCGGCGTCGACTTCTTCCTCGGTCGGCGACGGCCCGATGCCGAGCAGCCCGTTCTCCGATTGCAGCCACACTTCGACGCCCGGCGGCACGTGGTTCGCGACGAGCGTCGGCAAGCCGATGCCCAGGTTTACGTAGAAGCCGTCCTGCAATTCCTTCGCCGCACGCGCGGCCATCTGGTCACGAGTCCAAGCCATGGTCATTCTCCTTTCGCGCGGACGATGCGTTGTTCGATGCGCTTTTCCGGATGCGCATTCAGGACGAGCCGTTGCACGAAAATGCCCGGCGTGTGGATCGCGTCCGGATCGAGTTCGCCGACTTCCACGATCTCTTCCACTTCCGCGACCGTGATCTTGCCGGCCATCGCGCACATCGGATTGAAGTTGCGCGCCGTGCGGCGATAGATCAGATTGCCCGACTTGTCGGCTTTCCACGCCTTGACGAGCCCGACGTCCGCCGTCAGCGAATGCTCCAGCACGTAGTGGTTCTCGCCGAACTGGCGCGTTTCCTTGCCTTCCGCGATGATCGTGCCGTAGCCGGTGTTCGTGAAAAACGCCGGAATGCCCGCGCCGCCCGCGCGCAGCTTTTCGGCGAGCGTGCCCTGCGGCGTGAATTCCAGTTCGAGCTCGCCGGCCAGATATTGCCGCTCGAATTCCTTGTTCTCGCCCACGTAGGACGAAATCATCTTCTTGATCTGGCGCGTCTCCAGCAGCAGGCCGAGACCGAATCCGTCGACGCCCGCGTTGTTGCTGATGCACGTGATGTCCTTCACGCCCGAATCGCGCAGCGCGGCGATCAGCGCCTCCGGAATGCCGCACAAGCCGAATCCGCCGACGGCGAACGTCTGCCCGTCCTTGACGATGTCATCGAGCGCCGCTTTCGCGCTGGGATAGACCTTGTTCATCTGTTTGTCCCTTCCATGTTGAACCCGACTGAGAACCGGTTTTCGCGCCGCCAGACACCGTGTTGCGGCGCTTTGATTTGGCCCAAAGGGTACGCTGCGCGGTCCATCCTGCACAATACGCAAAAATACATAAGTCATTGCCCGCGCCCGTCGTTGCTTGCGACGCCGGCCGGGCGCCGGAATCGACATGCGTGAACTGGACTATCAAACCGCGTTTCATCTTGCGCCCGTCGGGCTGGTGTTGTCGCGAGAGCGCACCATCGAAGACTGCAACGAGGAGGTCTGCGCGATTTTCGGCGCGACCCGCGAGACGCTCATCGGCTGCTCGTTCGAGGTGCTCTATCCGACGCCGGACGAATTCGCGCGCATCGGCGAGCGCATCGCGGCGCATATCAGCGGCCGCGGCACCTACAGCGACGACCGCATCATGAAACGCGCGAACGGCGAACTGTTCTGGTGCCACGTGACCGGCCGCGCGCTCGACCGCGCCGCGCCGCATGCGGCGGGCGTCTGGACGTTCGAGGACCTGAGCGCGACGCGGCGCGTCGCCATCGAACTGACGCCGCGCGAACGCGAGATCGCCGCGCAGCTCGTCACGGGAAAGACCAGCAAGCAGATCGGCCGCGTGCTCGATATCAGCCCGCGCACCGTGGATATCTACCGTGCGCGGCTCATGCGCAAATACGACACCGGCAACGCAACCGAGTTACTGCAGCGGCTGCTCGGCAACTGACCCGCGTGGTCAGGATGCGACCGGCGCCGCCGTTTCGATCATCTGACGCAGCACGTCGGGAATCGGCACCGACTTGCCTGCCGCGTAGTCCACCCACACGACCTTCGCCGCGCCCCGCGCGTACAGCGTGCCTGGCGCATCGGCGCGATACAGCTCGAAGCGCGTATCGAAACTGCTGCGTCCCGGCTTGCCGACCGACATGCGCGCGATGACGTCGCCGGGATAATGCAGCTGCTTCAGAAACTCCATCGACGCATTCACGATGACGGGCCCCTGGCCCTCGCCGTTGCCGCCCGCCGCGCCGATGTGCTCGAACCAGGAAATGCGGACCTGCTCCATGTAGCGGAAGTAGACCGTGTTATTGACGTGCCCGAAGGCGTCCATGTCGCCCCAGCGAATGGGCATGGACATCTCGAAGACCGTGTGAAATTCGGGGTCCGCGTTCGTGGGCGTATGGGTGTTGCTCATTCAACCTTCCAGTGTCTGAAAACAGCGCGCCGCGCGGCGTTTGCCTGCGCGATGCTCATAGTGAAAAACCGTCGTCCGCCGAAATGACCGAGCCGTTCATGAACTGCGATTCGTCGGCCGCGAGCAGCAGCAACAGGCCGTCGAGGTCTTCGGGCGCACCGACGCGCCGGCGCGGCAGCATCGACACGAGCTTCTGGCCCTGCTCGGTCTTCCAGTGGTGATGATTGATCTCGGTGTCGATATAACCGGGGCAGATCGCGTTCACGTTGATGCCGTGGCGGCCCCATTCCATTGCCATGGCCTTGGTCATCTGCACGACGGCGGCCTTGCTCATGGAATACAGGCCGATTTGCGGAAACACGCGCAGCCCCGCCACGGAGGCGATGTTGATGATGCGATAAGCGGGCTTGGCCGCGCCGTTGCCGCGCATGATCATGCGCTTGGCCACTTCCTGCGCGACGAAGAACGCGCCGCGCACGTTCGTGCCGAAGACGAACTCGAAGTCCGCCGGCGTCACGTCGGTCAGCTTCTGCGTGGTGGAGACGCCCGAATTATTGACGAGAATATCGATAGTACCGGCTTCCGTCTCGGCGTGCGCAACGGCGGCTTTGACGCTCAGGTAGTCCGTGACGTCGAGCGAAACGACGTGCGCGGCGCCCCCGGACGCCTCGATTTCGGCGCGCAGTTCCTTCAGCCGCTCGACGCGGCGGCTCGCGAGCACCACTTTCGCGCCCGCCTGCGACAGCACCTGCGCGAAACGCTTCCCGAGCCCACTGGACGCGCCGGTAATCAGCGCGACCTTGCCTTCCAGGTTGATCGAACGGCCCATTGTGCTTCCTTCTTGTACGGTTGATTCAGCCTTGCGAGGGACGCGGGCAGCGCGAGGCGCGCGGTCGCGCCACTTGGCGTAGACACCGATACCACGGTATCACGAAAAATAGTACGATCGTGCAGATCAAGACACCTTCGGTTGCAGCCCGCCTGACGTTCGCTGACAATACGCGATCTTGGAAGGCCATTCTAACGGTAGAGAGGAACATTGATGACCCCGGCGAGCCTTATCGAGCAATACGGTCCCCGCGAATCGATGGAATACGACGTGGTGATCGTCGGCGGCGGCCCAGCGGGTTTGTCGGCTGCGATTCGCCTGAAGCAACTGGCGGCGGAAAATGGCGTCGAGATCGGCGTCTGCGTGCTGGAGAAAGGCTCGGAGGTCGGCGCGCACATTCTCTCGGGCGCGGTGATGGACCCGCGCGGCCTCACGGAGCTTATCCCCGACTGGAAGGAACAGGGCGCGCCGCTCGACGTCGAAGTGACCGAAGACCGGTTCCTGTTCCTGTCGCCGACCGGCGCGAAGCAGGTCCCGAACTGGCTGCTTCCCGACAACTTCAAGAATCACGGCAACTACGTCGTGAGCCTGGGCAATGTCACGCGCTGGCTTGGGCAGCAGGCCGAAGCGCTCGGCGTCGAAATTTTTCCCGGCTTTCCGGCAGCGGAAGTGCTCTATGCCGACGACGGCTCGGTGCGCGGCGTCGTTACCGGCAACATGGGCGTCGGCAAAGACGGCCAACCGACCGACAACTTCCAGCTCGGCATGGAACTGCACGCCAAGTACACGCTCTTCTGCGAGGGCGCGCGCGGGCATCTCGGGCGCCAGCTTATCGACAAGTTCAAGCTCAATCAGAATGCCGATCCGCAGGTATACGGCATCGGCATCAAGGAATTGTGGGAGATCGATCCGGTCAAGCACAAGCCGGGACTCGTGATTCACACGGCCGGCTGGCCGCTGGAACCCGATACCTACGGCGGGTCGTTCCTCTACCACATGGACAACAATCAGGTGGTGGTCGGCTTCGTGGTCGGGCTCGGGTATTCGAATCCGTATTTGTCGCCGTTCGAGGAATTCCAGCGTTACAAGACGCACCCGTCGATCCGCGGATTTTTGGAAGGCGGCAAGCGCCTGTCCTACGGCGCGCGGGCGATCACCGCGGGCGGTCTAATGTCGCTGCCGAAGCTCACGTTCCCGGGCGGCGCGCTCGCTGGCGACGACGCCGGTTTCCTGAACGCGTCGCGAATCAAGGGCAGCCACGCAGCGATCAAGACCGGCAAGATGGCCGCCGAAGCCGCGTTCGACGCCGTGCAGGCCGGACGTCAGGCCGACGAACTGACCGCGTACCCGGAAGCATTCGAGAACTCCTGGCTCAAGACCGAGCTCTACCGGGCGCGCAATTTCAAGCAGTGGATGAGCAAGGGCCTGTACCTCGGCTCGTTCATGGTCGGGCTGGAGCAGAAAGTGATGGGCGGCAACGTGCCGTGGACGCTGCATCATCAGCATTGGGATCATGAGATGCTGAAGCCGGCGTCGCAGTGCAAGCCGATCGTGTATCCGAAGCCTGACGGCAAGCTCACGTTCGATCGCCTCTCGTCCGTGTTTATCTCAAACACGAATCACGAAGAAAATCAGCCAGCGCATCTGACGCTGAAAGATCCGAGCGTGCCGGTCAACGTAAATTTGCGGACGTATGCCGGTCCCGAAGGCCGCTACTGCCCCGCAGCGGTCTACGAATTCGTGAAATCGGAAGACGGCAGCGACCGGCTGCAGATCAACGCGCAGAACTGCGTTCACTGCAAAACGTGCGATATCAAGGACCCGACGCAGAATATCGTCTGGGTGACGCCGGAGGGCGGCGGCGGGCCGAACTATCCGAACATGTGACGAGAGCGCCGGTTTCCAGACCGGCGCTCTTTTTATGCGGCGTTACTTGCCCGGTACGTGCGCGGGAATCTTCGGCGTGGCGACGGTCACATCGCCGCATTGCGCGCGGTGCCGCAGCGCGTGGTCCATCAGCACCAGCGCGAGCAGCGCCTCCGCGATGGGCGTCGCGCGGATGCCGACGCACGGATCATGGCGCCCGAACGTCTCGACCGTCGCGGGCGCGCCGTTCTTGTCGACGGACTGACGCGGCGTGCGGATGCTCGACGTCGGCTTGATCGCGATGGACACGGTGATGTCCTGCCCGCTCGAAATACCGCCCAGGATGCCGCCCGCGTGATTGGTGGCGAAGCCTTCGGGCGTCATCTCGTCGCCGTGCTGCGAGCCGCGTTGCGCGACGCTCGCGAATCCCGCGCCGATCTCCACGCCCTTCACAGCGTTGATGCCCATCATTGCATGGGCGATGTCGGCATCCAGCCGGTCGTAGAGCGGTTCGCCGAGTCCGACGGGCACGCCGCTCGCCACCACTTCGATGCGCGCGCCGACCGAATCGCCATCGCGGCGCAGTGCGTCCATGTACGCTTCGAGCTGCGGCAGGACATCCGCGTTCGGCGCGAAGAACGGATTCTCGCGCACGTGATTCCAGTCGACGAACGGAATCGGAATTTCGCCGAGCGCGCTCATGTAACCGCGCGTCTCGATGCCGAACTTCTCGCGCAGCCACTTCTTCGCAACCGCGCCCGCCGCGACCGTCGGCGCAGTCAGGCGCGCGGATGACCGCCCGCCGCCGCGATAGTCGCGCACGCCGTACTTCTGCCAGTAGGTGTAGTCCGCGTGACCCGGACGGAACGTCTCGGCAATGTTGCCGTAGTCCTTGCTGCGCTGGTCCGTGTTACGGATCAGGAGCGCGATGGGCGTGCCCGTGGTGACGCCTTCGAACACGCCCGAAAGAATCTCGACCTGATCGGCTTCCTGCCGCTGCGTCACGTGGCGCGACGTGCCCGGACGGCGTCGGTCCAGTTCCACCTGAATGTCGGCTTCGGTGAGCGCCATGCCCGGCGGGCAGCCGTCGATCACGCAGCCGATCGCCGGTCCATGCGATTCGCCAAAATTCGTGACGGTGAAGAGCGTGCCAAGGGTGTTGCCGGACATGAGCGTCGACCTGCGAGAAGTGTCGGGGAAGAACGCTATTATGCCAGCGCCGTCTGGCGTCTACCGCTATCGCCGCGCGCCGCGCAGCGCCGTCACGCGGTCCTGCAAATGCTGCGGCGTCGCGTCTTCCGGCGCGATGGGCTCGCCCACCGCCAGCGTCAGACGCGTCATCACGCCCCGCCGAATGGGACGCGGCCACTGCGCGTTCTGATCGCGCGAGAAGACGCTGCCCCACAGCCCGCGCAGCGCCATCGGCACGACGGGCGCCGGATGCCGCCGCAAAATCTCCGAGATACCGTGCCTGAACGGGTTCATGTCCCCGGTACGCGTCAGTTTCCCCTCGGGGAAAATGCAGATCAGATCGCCGTCTTCGAGCGCCCGCTGGCATGACTGATACGCGCGCGCCAGCAGTTCCGCGTCCTCGTGCGCAGGCGCGATCGGGATCGCCTTCACATGACGGAACAGCCAGCCGATGAACGGCGTGCGAAAGATGCGGTGATCCATCACGAAGCGGATCGGCCGCGGACTCTCGGCCATGATGACGACCGCATCCACGTAACTGACGTGATTGCACACGAGTACCGCCGCGCCGTGCGACGGAATGCGCGCGGCGTCGACCAGGCGAATGCGATAGAACGTGTGCACCAGCATCCACGCGATGAATCGCAGCAGAAACTCGGGCACGAGCGAGTAGATATACACGGCGACGAGCACGTTCAGCAGCGCCGTTACGAGAAAGAGACCGGGAATGCCCACGCCCACCGACGTGAGCGCAAGCGCCATGAGCGCCGAGACGATCATGAAGAACGAATTGAGAATGTTGTTCGCGGCGATGATGCGCGCGCGGTGCGTCGGCTGGCTGCGCGCCTGAATGAGCGCGTAGAGCGGCACGCTGTAGAAGCCGCCGAACATCGCGAGGAGAAACAGGTCCGCGAGAATGCGCCAGTGCCGCAGCACGAGCAGAAATTCGCTGACGTTGAGCAGATGCGGGGCGGGCGCGAGGCGGTGACTCGCGAAGAAAAGGTCGATCGCAAACACGCTGATCCCGATGGACCCGAGCGGCACCAGCCCGATTTCGACGCGGTGCTTCGAGAGCCGCTCGCACAGCAGCGACCCGCTGCCGATGCCGAGCGAAAACGTCGCGAGCAGAATCGTCACCACATCGGGATTCGCGGACAGCACGTCTTTCGCGAAATTGAAGAAGGACGTGAGAAACGTCGCGCCGACGAACCACAGCCACGAAATGCCGAGCAGGCTCAGAAACACGGTTCGGTCCGACCGCGCGAGTTTAAGATTGCGCCACGTCTCGGACACCGGATTCCAGTTGATGCGCAGGTCGCGCTGAGACGCCTCCGATTTCGGCACGAAGCCCGACACGACGCGCCCGACGATCGCGAACGCGAGGCACGCCGCCGCGAGCCACAGCGCGCCGTGCTCCGCCGCGCCCGCCGCGGCCCCGCCGATGATCGTGCCGATGAGAATGGCGACGAACGTGCCCATTTCCACGAGGCCGTTGCCGCCGACGAGTTCGGTGCCTTTCAGATGCTGCGGCAGATAAGCGTATTTCACGGGTCCGAATACGGTCGAATGCACGCCCATCAGGAAGGTGCAGAGGTACAGCAGCGGCGCGCTGTGCAGCAGGAATCCCGCGCCGCCGATCAGCATCACGACGATCTCGAAGCTCTTTACGAGACGCGCGAGCGCGGCCTTGTCGTACTTGTCGGCGATCTGTCCGGAAGTGGCCGAGAACAGCACGAACGGCACGATGAAGATGGCGGAGATCAGAAACGCCGCGGTCTTCGGATCCACGCCGGAAAAGCGCGCCGCCTGAAACGTCACGAGCGACGTAAAGCCGACCTTGAAGACATTGTCGTTCATGGCCCCGAGAAACTGCGTCCAGAAGAACGGTGCGAAGCGGCGCTCGCGCAGCAGACGAAACTGACTCTCGCCTGCGCCGGGCGACTTGCGGGAAGCACGCGGGCCCGCGTCGTTCTTTGCGTTCAACGGGTTGTCACTCATGGGTTATCGGTCAGATTGTGTCTTTGTGTGCTCAAACGCCGGACGAAAAAAAACGCGCCCTTCGGCGCGCTGCGATGTTCCGGCTACTTCGGTATCTCGGCTTCAGCCACTGCAGGCTGCCGCGCGACGACAATGCGCGCGGCATCGAGCCCTGACTTCACCGAACGTTCTGCTGCTCCTGCTGGCCCTGCTCTTCCGGCCAGTCGCGGATATACGCCTTCAACATGCGATTCTCGAAACCCTGCTCCTCGACCACGGCCTTCGCCACGTCGTAGAACGAGATGACGCCCATCAGCGCGCGATTCTCCATGACCGGCAGATAGCGCACGTGATGCTCCAGCATCATGCGGCGAATTTCGTTCACGTCGGTTTCCGGCGTGCAGGTGAGCGGATGGTCGTCCATGACCTTGCGGATGGTCGTGGTGCCGACGCCGCCGCCGTTCTCGCGCAGCGTGAGGATGATTTCGCGGAAAGTCAGCATGCCGACCAGATCGCCGTACTCCATGACGACCAGCGAGCCGATGTCGTGCGCCGCCATGACGTTGATCGCGTCGGAGAGCGGCGTATCGGGCGTAACGGTGAATAGCGCGTTGCCCTTCACCTTCAGAATGTCGCTGACTCGCATGACTTTCTCCTTGCGAAATGCCTGTTCAGATGCCGAAGCGTTTGTGAAACCATGGGTCGATGCTATCGGAAAGGCCCGCAAAAGGAAAGCGAACGGCGCCCGCGTTAGCCTTTCGGATAAGGCTTCGCGGCCCGGCGGCAGGCGTTCGCCCTAGGTTTGCGCGCGCCGCCGCGATGATAGGATGGCCGACCGACATTTTCGCCGGACGCACGCCGCGCCGGCCGCCGACGATGCCCGCCAATCGCTTCGATACGCTCGCGCTGCACGCGGGCGCCGCGCCCGATCCCGCCACCGGGGCACGCGCGACGCCCATCTATCAGACCACGTCGTTCTCCTTTCGCGACACCGACCACGCCGCCGCGCTCTTCAACATGGAGCGCTCGGGGCACGTCTATTCGCGCATCTCGAATCCGACGGTCGCGGTCTTCGAGGAACGTGTCGCGGCGCTGGAGAACGGCGTCGGCGCCATCGGCACGGCGAGCGGTCAGGCGGCGTTGCATCTGGCGATCGCCACGCTGATGGGCGCGGGCGCGCATATCGTCGCGTCGGCCGCGCTGTACGGCGGCTCGCATAATCTGCTGCATTACACGCTGCGGCGCTTCGGTATCGAAACCACGTTCGTGCCGCCGCACGATCTCGACGCGTGGCGCGCCGCCGCCCTGCCGAACACGCGCCTTTTCTTCGGCGAGACGCTCGGCAATCCGGGTCTGGACGTGCTGGATATCGCAGGCGTCGCGGAAATTGCGCACGCGCACGGCGCGCCGCTGCTCGTCGATTCGACGTTTACGACGCCCTACCTCCTGCGCCCGTTCGAACACGGGGCGGATTTCGTCTATCACTCCGCGACGAAGTTTCTCGGCGGCCACGGCACCACCATCGGCGGCGTGCTGGCGGATGGCGGCACCTTCGACTTCGCCGCGAGCGGCCGTTTCCCCGAATTCACCGAGCCTTACGAAGGCTTTCACGGCATGGTCTTCGCCGAGGAAAGCACGGTCGCGCCGTTCCTGCTGCGCGCCCGGCGCGAGGGCCTGCGCGACTTCGGCGCGTGTCTGCATCCGCAGGCCGCATGGCAACTGCTTCAAGGCATCGAAACCTTGCCGTTGCGCATGGACCGGCATGTCGCGAATACGCGCAAGGTGATCGAATTCCTGCTGAGTTCGCCGGCGGTCGAAGGCGTGGCCTATCCCGAACTGCCGACGCATCGCGATCATGCCCTTGCCAAGCGTCTGCTGCCGCGCGGCGCGGGCGCCGTCTTCAGCTTCGACGTGCGCGGCGGCGTGCCGGCAGCCCGCGCGTTCATCGAATCGCTGACGCTTTTCTCGCATCTGGCGAACGTCGGCGACGCGCGCTCGCTCGTCATTCATCCCGCCTCCACGACGCATTTCCGCATGGACGCGGCCGCGCTCGTCGCCGCGGGCATCGGGCCGGGACGGATTCGCCTTTCGATCGGGCTGGAAGATCCAGACGATCTGATCGACGATCTGAAGCGCGGGCTGAAGGCTGCGCAAAAGGCCGCCGATAGCGGCGATCAGGCGAACGCGACGCCGCTCGGGAGCCGCGCATGATGCTCGATCTCGACGGCCGCCGCGCCTACGCCTACACCGGCGGCAAGCCTTTCGACGCGGCGCGCCCCGCCGTCGTCTTCATTCACGGCGCGCAGCACGACCATAGCGTGTGGGCGCTGAAGACGCGCTACTTCGCGCATCACGGCTTCGGCGTGCTGGCGCTCGACCTGCCCGGCCACGGCCGCAGCGACGGTCCCGCGCGGCACGACATCGCCGGGCTCGCGGACTGGGTCATCGGCGTGCTCGATGCCGCCGGCGTGGGCCGGGCCATCCTCGTCGGCCACAGCATGGGCTCGCTGATCGCGCTCGACGCCGCCGCGCGCTATCCCGACCGCGCCGCCGGCCTCGCGCTGATTGCAACCGCCGCCCCGATGACCGTCTCCGACGCCTTGCTCGACGCCGCCCGCGAGCGCGAGCCGCAGGCCATCGGCATGGTGAACCAGTGGTCGCATTCGACGATTGCAGCGAAGCCTTCCAGTCCCGCACCCGGCTTCTGGCTGCAAGGCATGAATCAGCGGCTGATGGAGCGCGTGAGCGCATTGGGCGAGGCGCAGCTCTTTCATACGGACTTCAGCGCCTGCAACGGTTATACGGAGGCGCTCGACCGCGCCGCGTCCGTGCGCTGTCCCGTCACCGTGCTCTGCGGCAAGCGCGATGTGATGACGCCGCCGCGCGCCGCCCGCGCGCTCACCGATGCGCTGCGCAAAACGGGCGTGCAGGTGCGTACGGTCGAACTGGACGGCGGCCACGCGCTGATGTCGGAACAGCCGGACGCCGTTCTCGATGCCCTGTTCGCGTTCGCGCTGGAGTGTGCCGAAGGCCAGTGAAGCGCGGCTTGCGCGCTTGGGCCGCCGGTCGCAGAATGAATCTTGCTGATGAATCAGATACCCGCCCGGTAGCGGCTCGTCGACACGGAGGCCATCATGGCGCACACGGCACACGGGGAGCACTTCGCGAGCTTCGCCGAGTTCTATCCGTATTACCTCGAAGAGCACCGCAACCTAATCTCTCGCAGGCTGCATTTCATCGGCTCGCTGGGCGTGATCGGATGCCTGGCGATGGCGCTCGCCACCGGCGACTGGCTCTGGCTTCCCGCGGCCGTCGTCTGCGGCTACGGCTTTGCGTGGATCGGACATTTCTTCTTCGAAAAGAACCGCCCGGCCACCTTTCGCCATCCGCTCTATAGCCTGATGGGCGACTGGGTCATGTTCAAGGACATCTGCATCGGCCGGATTTCGCTTTGAGCGGCGTTCATGCCGTTTGTTGCGGCATCGGCGAACGCGGCGTCTCGCGCACCGGCGCATTCGGCAGTTCCTTCGCGCGCGCCGCGATCAGCGAGCCCAGCGTCGCTTCGAGTTTCTCGTTCTCCAGCGCGTTGATGAGCGCGTCGCGCTCGATCTGCGTGGCATCCAGACGCAACTGGTAGTCCAGTTCTTCGCGGTCGACGACGAATTCCTGAAACAGCATGGTGAGCGTGATCTGGTTCGGATTCGCGATCATCACGTAGCGCGGCAGTCGCGCGTCCTCCAGCCGGCCGATCCAGCCGAGCGTGTCGAGCCGCGCGATGATGCGCGTGGACGTATCGAGATCGCTGCGCACCATCTTCGACAATTCGAGCGCGGTATAGCCGGGCTTGCCCTCCTCGCGAGCCTCGACGAGCCGGGCGAGAATTTCGAGCGCGTCCAGCAGGTCGCTGCCCGGAAACGCGCGCCGGTGATACTGCCCGATGCGGATAGCGGGCAGCGCCGAGGTCAGCATCGCGCCGACGAGCGCGATCATCCAGCACAGATACACCCACAGCAGAAACACGGGCAGCGACGCGAACGCGCCATACACGGCGGTATAAGTCGGAATGCTGCGCACGTAGAGCCCGAAGCCGCGCTTGCCGATCTCGAACGCGACAGCGGCGATCAGCCCGCCCACGACCGCATCGCGCCACTCGACCTTGCAATTCGGCATGTAGACGTAGGTGATCGTGAAGCCGAACACCGTGAGCGGCAATGAAACGCCGGTGAGCAGCCATTCGACGACGGGCGGCATCAGGTTGTGCGAGCCCGCGTACGCGACCGAATGCGCGAACACGTAGGACGAAATCGACAGGCTGCAGCCGAAGAGAATCGGGCCGAGCGTGATGATCGACCAGTAGACCAGCACGCGCTGCGCGAGCGGGCGCGCCTTCTTCACGCGCCAGATGACGTTGAATGCCGATTCGACGGTCATCATGGTCATCACGGACGTGACCAGAAGGATGATCATCCCGACGGTCGTGAGCCCTTTGGCCTTCGACGCGAATTCGTTCAGGTATCCGAGAATCTGGCTATTGATCTGCGCGGGCATCAGGTGATCCGCGAGGAAATCCTGCAACGAAGCCTGAAACGACCCGAAGATCGGGAACGCCGTAAACAAAGCGAAAGCGACCGTGGCGAGCGGCACGAGCGACAGCACGCTCGTGAACGTGAGACTGCCCGCCACTTGCGCGACGCGATCCTCGCCGATGCGCCGCGCGACGAAACCGGCGAGGCGCTTGACTGCTGCGAGATCGATTGAAAGACGCTGCAAACGTTTTCTCCTATGCATTCGTCGGGTCGCCCTGCCTGGCGCACAGCCAGCCATTCCTGACCGCCTCGCCCACGCGCGCCGACCCAATCCCTATAATAGCCGTTCACCGAAAAGCTCATATGAACGACATCCTCGTGCTTTACTACAGCCGCCACGGCGCGACGCGCGAGCTTGCGCTCGCGATCGCGCAGGGCGTCGACAGCGTTCCCGGCATGCAGGCCCGCGTGCGTACGGTGCCGCCGGTTTCCACCGTCTGCGAAGCGACGCAGCCTGACATTCCGGCAGACGGCCCGCCCTACGCGGAATTGCGCGACCTCGAAGAGTGCGCGGGCCTCGCGCTCGGCTCGCCGACGCGCTTCGGCAACATGGCCGCGTCGCTCAAATACTTCCTCGACGGCACCACGCCGCAATGGCTCTCCGGCGCGCTCGCCGGCAAGCCCGCGAGCGTCTTCACATCGACCGGCAGCCTCCACGGCGGCCAGGAAACCACGCTGCTTTCGATGATGCTGCCGCTCTTGCACCACGGCATGATGATCGTCGGCATTCCGTACACCGAGTCCCGGCTGACGACGACGCAAACCGGCGGCACGCCGTACGGCGCATCGCATCACGCGCGCACCGGCGACGAGGCCGGCCGGCAAGGCATCTCCGCCGACGAAAAAGCGCTCGCCGTCGCGCTCGGCGCGCGCCTTGCCCGCACGGCGCGCGACCTGGTCCGCGGCGCGCAGACGAACTGAGCCGGCCATGCGCGCGCCTTCCGTCGACGAAACCCGAAACCACGGCGCGTTCGCGCTCGGCGCCACCGTGAGCCTCGCCGCGCTCATCGCGCTCACGCTGCTCTGGGAGTTGTGGCTCGCCCCGCTGCGCCCCGGCGCGTGGGCGCTCGCGTTGAAGGCGCTGCCGCTCGCGTGCGCGCTGCCGGGCGTCGCGAAACGCAACGTCTACACGCTGCAATGGTCATGCATGCTCGTGCTGCTGTATCTCGCCGAAGGCATCGTGCGCGGCATGAGCGACGCAGGCTTGTCGGCGCGGCTCGCGTGGCTCGAAGCGCTGCTTGCGCTCGCATTCTTCGTCTGCGCGATCGCCTATGTCGCGCCGTTCAAGCGCGCCGCGCGTGCAGCGAAACGTTAGGCCTGCCTGCGGTCGCGCCGCTCCGCGCTTTCGCTGTGAGGCTTTGTAGCACGAAATACGGCCGCAGGCACATGCGACGCGCGTGCCTATGCCATTCGGCCGATGCTTCGCGAATCGCCCGCCTGCGCGATACTGTCGCTTAATATCAGCACTTCCCTTCGCTCATGACCCCTTCTGCCGCAACTTTCATCGACGCCTGCGTTCAACTGATCGGCGCGTCGCACGTCCTCACCGATGACCACGACACGGAGCCGTATCGCGTCGACTGGCGCAAGCGTTATCGCGGCAGCGCCTGCGCCGTGCTGCTGCCCGCCGACACGGAACAGGTCGCCGGCATCGTTCGGCTCGCGCGCGAGCATCGCGTGGCGATCGTGCCGCAAGGCGGCAACACGGGACTTGCGGGCGGCGCGACGCCGGATGCAAGCGGCGCGCAAGCCGTCATCAGCCTCAAGCGGCTGAACCGCATTCGCGGCGTGGACCCGCATAACAATACGATCACCGTCGAAGCGGGCGTCGTGCTCGCCGAGATTCAGGCGCGCGCCGAAAGCGCGCAGCGTCTCTTTCCGTTGAGCCTCGCGGCGGAAGGAAGTTGCACGATCGGCGGCAATCTGTCGACGAACGCGGGCGGCACCGGCGTGCTGCGCTATGGCAACACGCGCGAGCTGTGCCTCGGTCTGGAAGTGGTGACGCCGCAAGGCGAAATCTGGGACGGCCTGCGCGGATTGCGCAAGGACAACACCGGCTATGATCTGCGCGATCTCTTCATCGGCGCGGAAGGCACGCTCGGCATCATCACGGCGGCCGTGATGAAGCTGCATCCCGCGCCGGTCGCCCAAGTCACGGCGCTGGCCGGGCTGGCCTCGCCGCATGCCGCGCTCGACTTTCTCGCGATGGCGCAGCAGCACGCCGGCCCGCTTCTGACCGGCTTCGAGCTGATGTCCGACTTCTCGATGCGCCTCGTCGGGCGCCACTTCCCGCAATTGCGCTACCCGTTCGGGGAGCCGCACGGGCAGACCGTGCTCCTGGAGTTGTCCGATAGCGAAAGCGACGAACACGCCCGCGCGCTCTTCGAACGCCTGATGGAGCAAGCCATCGAAGAAGGCATCGTCGAGAACGCGGTGGTGGCCGAGAACCTCGCGCAGTCGCAGGCGTTCTGGGACTTGCGCGAGCACATTCCGCTTGCGCAGGCGCAGGAAGGGCTCAACATCAAGCACGACATCGCCGTGCCCATTTCGAGCATCGGCCGCTTCATCGACGAAACGGATGCGATCATCGCGAAAGCCGTGCCGGGCGCGCGCATGGTCACGTTTGGGCATCTCGGCGACGGCAACCTGCACTACAACGTTCAGGCGCCCGAAGGCGTCGATCAGAAGGCATTCCTCGTCGAGTTTCAGACGCCGATCAACGCCCTCGTGTACGAGCAGGTGCACAAGCATCGTGGGAGCGTCAGCGCGGAGCACGGGCTCGGGCAGCTGAAGGTGGACGAAGCCATGCGCCTGAAATCGCCGGTCGAAGTGCGGCTGATGCAAACCATCAAGGCCGCGCTCGATCCCGAGAATCTGATGAACCCCGGCAAGGTCGTGCGCTGGAATGCCGAAGCCGGCAAGGAGAAGACCGCATGAAGATTCGTGTGCTGTCGGACCTGCATCTGGAATGCGACGAGCCGCTCGCGATTCCGTATGCTGAAGCCGATCTCGTCGTGCTCGCGGGCGACATTCACAATCACGCGGAAGGCTTGCGCTGGGCAGCGGAGAACTTCGACAGCGGCGTGCCCATCGTCTATGTGCCCGGCAATCACGAGTATTACGACGGCGAATTCGGCGCGATGGAAGCCGCGATGCACGACGCCGCGCGCAGCGTCGACAACGTGCACTATCTGAACAACGCCGCGCTCGTCGATCGTAGGGGCGCCTGGCGCGTGCTCGGCACGACGCTCTGGACCGACTTCGCCCTGTTCGGGTCGGGCGCGGACGAAATCGAGAAAGCGAAGGAAGCGTGCGCGAAGGTGATGCTGGACTATCGCGGATTGATCCAGCTGGCCTGGCCCGAACCCGACGGCGAACCTCACGCCTTCACGCCGGACGATTCGCTCGCGCTGCACGTGCAGGCGCGCGCGTGGCTCGAAAGCGAACTGGCGAAGCCGTTCGCGGGGCAGACCATCGTCGTCACGCATCACGCGCCGCTGCGCGAAAGCCTCGCGCCGCGCTATGCAGAGGACATCGTGTCGGCGGGCTTCATCAATCACTTGCCGGCACTCGCACGAGAGCCGGTCGCGCTCTGGATTCACGGCCACACGCATACGGCGTTCGACTACACCGTGAACGGCGCGCGCGTCGTGTGCAATCCGCGCGGTTACCTGGACAAGCGCACGCAGCGTTGGGAGAACCCGGAGTTCGCCTGGGACAAGGTCGTCGAAATCTGACGCCGGAGTGGAGGAACGCCATGTGCGGCCGAATCAGCCAGTACCGACTGCCGATGCACTACGCCGAGCGCCTGCATCTTAAGAACCCGTTCGTGCTCGTGGACGCCGCCGACCGCCGCCCCGGCTATAACCTGTCGCCCGGCACGCATCCGCTAGCGGTCTATCCGGACGAGACCATCCGCGCGGTGCATTGGGGCTACTGCCCGCCGTGGGCCCGGGAAAAGAAGCTGCCGCAGACGATCAACGCGCGCGTCGAGACCGCATCGACGAGCGCGTATTTCCGGGACCTGTGGCGCAACGCGCGCATCCTCGTGCCGGCGGACGGCTGGTTCGAATGGCGCGTGGAACCGCGTCCGGGCGATCGCGCGGGCAAGCCGTTCAAGCAGCCGTACTACATTCGCCGCGCGGACGGCGAGCCGATGTTCCTCGCGGCGCTGACGAGCATCGTGCGCGATGGCGACGCCGCGACGCCGGGCGCGGGCTTCGTGATCGTGACGTCGAAGGCAGACGAAGGCCTCGTCGATGTACACGATCGCCGTCCGCTCGTCTTCTCGCCCTCCGCGGGCCGGCGCTGGCTGGACGCGACGGCCACGCCCGCCGATCTTCACGCGCTCGTGAAAAGCGATGGCGTGCCGGCCGCGCACTTCGTCTGGCATCGCGTGACAAGCGACGTCAATCGCACGGTCAACGACGAACCGCGCCTGATCGAGCCGCTGGAAGCCGCCGCTTAGCGACGATAGCGGTCACGCTCGTCGTCGATCCGCACCGGCACGAGGCGCCGCTTGGCCTCACGCTCGGACTGGGCGCGCATTGCTTGAAAGAGATCGCGCGAGGCAGGCACGGCGACCAGCACCAGCAGCGCGGCAAGGGCGAACAACAAAGGCGTACTCATTCGACGTTTTCCCGGAAAAGTTGCGTTGAGCGGAGTCCAGACTAGTGCAGACATTACCAAGCTGCGGACGAACCGGGAGTAAGCAAGTGTTGCACCGCGCTTTATTCGGTAACCGAAGACCCGGGCGGGCGCATCACGTCGCGACGAACTCTTTGAGCGACTCATCGTCGGCCGCGAGCGTCGCCGGCAGCGCCTCGCGCAAGAACTCGACCCATGTGCGGATCTTCGCGTCCAGGTACTGGCGCGACGGATAGAGCGCGTAGACCCGCAACTCCTGCATCGTGTATTGCGGCAGCACCCGCACGAGCGTCCCTGCGCGCAGCGCGGGCAGCGCGGAGGACGTCGGCAGCACGCCGATTCCCATGTTCTCGCGAATCGCGACGACCATCGCTTCGGCGACGTTCACCGTGAAAGTGGATGGCCCGAGCGTTACGGTTTCCTGCCCGTTCGGTCCGTCGAAGACCCATCGGCCGGGCGGAAACACCGGCGTGATCAGATGCAGACAGGTGTGGTGCGCCAGATCGGCCAAGGTGTGCGGTGCGCCGTGCTTTTCGATATATGCCGGCGACGCGCACGCGATGCTGAACACCGTGCCGAGCCGCGCGGAAACGAGGCCCGAATCCGGCAGTTCGGAGGCGAGCACGAGCGACACGTCGTAGCCTTCGTCGAGCAGGTCCGGCATGCGCTGCGCGAGCGTCAGATCGACCTGCACGGACGGATGCCGCTCCTGGTAGCGCGAGATCATCGGCACGACGTAATGCTGGCCGAAGCTCGTCATCGAATGCACTTTCAGACGGCCGGCCGGGCGCGCGTGGGCGTCGCTCGCCTCGGCTTCGGCCTGATCGACATACGCCAGGATTTGCTCGCAGCGTTGCAGGTAACGCTCGCCCGCTTCGGTCAACGCAATGCGGCGCGTCGTGCGATTCAGCAGGCGCGTGCGCAGATGCGCCTCCAGATCCGACACCGCCCGCGACGCGTATGCGGTCGTCGTATTCAGATGTTGCGCGGCGGCGGTGAAGCTCCCCGCCTCGACCACGCGCACGAATACGCGCATGTTTTGGAGCGTGTCCATATCGTTTTTCGACCCTGAACTGTCCTGTCGCCTCGTCAGACCTGAGCGACTGCCCGCGCATTGTTGCATGGGCTAGAAGTCCGCATTCTCTCACGACCTGCAAGAATTCTTTGCGTGAGCGCCGGTTATTCGCGGATCGTTGCAAAAATATAATCACCGCTTGGTCGATTTTTTACGGTTGAGGAGCGGAACGTGCAAGGCCGGGGGTTCAGACGCGCAAGCTGCGCCGCGCTGCTTACAACAATACTCACGATGGCCGGCTGCGCAAGCACGGGCAACATCGCGCCGCAGGACTCGCTGAAAGACGCTTCGACACTCGATGCCGGCCACGCGATAGAAGCGGCCTCGCGCGCCGCCGAGGCCGACGCCGCCTGGCCCGAGGCGCAATGGTGGCGCGCCTACCGCGACCCGCAACTCGACGCATGGATCGCCCGCGCGACGGCCGGCAATCCGACACTGGCGATGGCCGCGGCGCGCGTGCGCGAGGCGCGCGAACAGGCGGGCGTCGCGCGATCGGCGCTGTTTCCGCATGTGGACGGCAACATGAGCGTCACGCGCAAGAAATGGCCGGACAACGCGTTCTACGGCCCCGGCCCTTACGCGGACACCACCACCTGGGACAACACGGCCGGCCTCACGCTCTCGTACGATCTCGACCTTTGGGGCCGCGACGAGCACGCCGCCGAGCGCGCGCTCGACGTCGCCCACGTGCGGGCCGCCGATGCGCGGGCCGCGCAACTCGAACTCGAAACGAACGTCGTGCGCGCGTACGTCGGCTTCTCGCAGTCGTTCGCGCTGCTCGACATCGCGCAGCAAACGTACGACCAGCAGGCGCGCATTGCCGAACTGGCGCGGCGGCGGCTGAAAGGCGGCCTCGGCACGCAGCTCGAAGTGAGTCAGGCCGAAGCGCCGCTGCCCGAATACGAGCGCCAGATGGATCTGTACAAGGAAGCGATTCAGCTCGCGCGTCATCAACTGGCCGCGCTCGCGGGCGAAGGCCCCGGCGCGGGCGAAGCGCTCACGCGCCCGGCGCTGTCGCTCGCGACGCCGCTGCCGCTGCCCGCTTCGTTGCCGGCAGAACTCGTCGGGCATCGGCCGGATATCGTCGCGGCGCGCTGGATGGTCGCGGCACAGGCGCGCGGCATCGACGTCGCGAAGGCGCAGTTCTACCCGAACATCAATCTGGCGGCTTCTGTGACGCAGATGTTCGCGGGCGGCGCGCTGTTGAGTTTCCTCACTAGCAAGGCGACCGGCTACGCGTTCGGCCCGGCGCTCTCCCTGCCGATCTTCGAAGGCGGACGGCTGCGCGCGCAACTCGGCGCGGCGTCGGCGCAATACGATCAGGCGGTCGATCACTACAACGCGACGCTCGTCGCGGCGCTCAAGGACATCGCCGATCAGGTCGTGCGCGTGCAGTCGCTCGACACGCAGCTCGAAACGTCGGGCCGCTCGGTCGCCGCCGCGCGCAAGAACTACGACCTCGCCAACGAAGGCTACAGGCGCGGCCTCACCGATTACGTCAACGTGCTCATTGCGCAGTCGCAACTGCTGCGCGCAGAGGACGGCGAAGCGCGCGTGCGGGCGCAACGGCTCGCCGCGTACGCGACGCTCACTGCCGCGCTCGGCGGCGGCATCGACGATCCCGCGAACGGACCGGACGCGGCGAAGCTCGCGCCGTCGAAGCACATCGGGCCGTTCGCTCGCGTGGCCGGCGAGAAGTAGAGGAAACGCGCATGTCGTCCTTCACTGCCAAACCCGCGCGTCAATCCGCGATGGACGCGCTCGCCGACTGGGCGCGCACCGACGGCCTCGCGTGGGTCTACATCTTCAAGGCGGTGCTCGCGGCGCTGCTCGCGCTCTGGATCGCGATGCGCCTCGACATGCAGCAGCCGCGCACCGCGATGACCACGGTCTTCGTCGTGATGCAGCCGCAAAGCGGCATGGTGCTCGCGAAGAGCTTCTATCGTTTTTGCGGCACGATGGTCGGTCTCGTCGTGATGCTCGCGCTGATCGCCATCTTCGCGCAGCAGCCGGTGCTCTTTCTGTCGGCGACGGCGCTGTGGGTCGGCATCTGCACGGCGGGCGCGGCGCGCAACCGCAATTTCCGCTCGTACGGCTTCGTGCTCGCCGGCTACACGGCGGCGCTGATCGGCATTCCGGCCGCGCAGCATCCGGACGGCGCGTACTTGTCGGCGCTCACGCGCGTGGGCGAAGTCACGCTCGGCATCGTCTGCGCGGGCACGGTGAGCGCGCTCGTTTTTCCGCAGCACGCGGGCGAACAGATTCGCGCGACGGTGCGCCGCCGCTTCGCGCAATTCGTCGATTACGTATGCCGCGCGATGTCCGGCGAAATGGAGCGCGCGCAGGTCGAGCGGGCGAATCTCGGCTTCGTCGCCGATGTCGTCGGCTTGGAGGCGGCGCGCAGTGTGGCCGTGTTCGAGCACCCGGAATCGCGGCGGCGCGGCGGGCGGCTCGCGCGTCTCAATAGCGAATTCATGACCGCCTCGACGCGCTTTCACGCGCTGCATCAGTTGATGAACCGTCTGCGCGACAGTGCCTCCGCAACGACCATCGCGGCGCTGACGCCGTTCATCCACGAAGTGCCGCCGCTCTTGCTCGACGCAGGCGAGCCCGTGCGCAATGCCGCCGAGGCCGCCCACGCCGCCGCCCGCTTGCGCGAGTTCAAGGCCGCGCTGCCCAAGCGCGTGCGCGCGGCGCGCGAGACGATCGCGAGCGACGCGGCCTTCGCGCCGCTCGAATTCGACACCGCGACCGAACTGCTCTACCGCTTCGTCGACGACATGCTCGCGTACGCCGAAACGTACGCGTCGCTGGCTTCGCCGTCGCATGAACGCGAGCGCTGGGCCGCGCGCTACGTGCCGAAGACGAACCTCGTCGCCGCCGCGATCTCGGGCGTGCGCGGCGCCATCGTGATGTTCGTGCTCAGCGCGTTCTGGATCGCCACCGTGTGGCCGAGCGGCGGCACGATGGTGCTCAACGCGGCGGCCGTCTGCGCGCTCGCGTCGTCCTCGCCTCGCCCGACGCTCATGTCGGCGCAAATGGCCATCGGCACGGCGCTCGCCGCGGTGGTCGGCATGATCGTCGTGTTCGGCGCCTTCCCGCACATGGACGGCTTCGTGCTGATGTGTGTCGCGCTCGTGCCCGCGCTCCTGCTCGGCACGTTCCTGAGCACGCGGCGCGCGGTGGCGGGCGTGGGCATCGGCTATTGCATCTTCTTCTGTTTTCTCGCGGGGCCGGACAACCTCGTTCACTACGATCCGACCGGCCTCATGAACGACGCGATCGCGCTCGTGCTGTCGATGATCGTCTCGGCCGTCGCGTTCGCGATCATCCTGCCCACCGACGCGCCGTGGCTGCGGCGTCTGCTGCTCGCCGACCTGCGCCGCGAAGTCGTGCTCGCGCGGCGCGGCCGCCTGCGGAACGTCGCGACGCGCTTCGAAAGCCGCACCCGCGACGTGCTCTCGCAGATCGACGCGCTCGCCGCCGGCCGGCCCGCGCCGCAACGCGAGGCGCTGCAATGGCTCTTCGCGGTGCTGGAGGTCGGCCGCGCGGTCATCGACTTGCGGCGGGAGATCGCCGCGCTGTCCGACGCCCCGGACTATGCAGCGGCTCAGCCGTGGCGGCGCGCGATCGACGCCACGCTCGATGCCGTCGCGCGTCTCTTCGATCGCCCCAACACGGCGCGCTTCGATGCCGCGCTGCGCTGCGCGGAAACCGCCATCGCCGAAGTGCAGCGTCTCATCGCCGCGTCGGAGCGTCCGCGCGAGGAGCGGCATCGGTTGCAACGCATCGCGAGTCATCTGCATTTCATTCGCACCGCGCTGCTCGATCCCGAGTCGCCGTTCGCCACGCCCGATTCAGATTCGCCCGAAGGAGTGCCCCATGCCGCGTGACACCGCGATTCTCGAAGCCTATGTGCCGACGCTCCTGCTTCTGTTCGTCGCCGGCGCGCTGATCACATGGGTGATCGACCGCGCGCTCGCGCTGACCGGCATTTACCGCGTGGTCTGGCATCCGGCGCTGTTCCGCGCGAGCCTGCTCGTCTGCATCTGCGGCGCGCTCGGGCTCGCGGTGTATCGCTGAAAGCAGTCATTTACTCACACACGTTCCGCACGTTCACGAGAGTTGCATAATGGTACTCAGGAAAATCATCGGCTTCGTCATGACGATCGTCATTTTCGCGGCCGCGCTCGTCATCGGCCGCATGCTCTGGGTGCATTACATGGATGAGCCGTGGACGCGCGATGGGCGCGTGCGCGCCGATGTCGTCAACGTCGCGCCGGACGTCTCGGGCGCGGTCGTGCAGATGCCCGTGCGCGACAACCAGTTCGTGAAGAAAGGCGATCTGCTGATGGAGGTCGATCCGTCGCATTACCGGATCGCGGTCGAGCAGGCCGAGGCGAACGTCGCGGCGCGCGCCGCCGAACTGCGCATGCGACGCTCGGACGCGGCGCGGCGCGCGGACATGGACAGCCTCGTCGTCTCGAAGGAAGCGCAGGAGAACGCGATGCAGACGGCATCGACGGCGGCCGCGCAGCTTCAGCAGGCACAGGCCGCGCTGGATGCGGCCAAGCTGAATCTCGAGCGCACAAAGGTGTATTCGCCGGTGGACGGCTACGTGACCAACCTGAACGTGTATCGCGGCGACTACGCGACGGCGGGCGCGGCGAAGCTCGCCATCGTCGATAGTCATTCGTTCTGGGTCTACGGCTACTTCGAGGAAACGAAGCTGCCGCACGTGCGCGTGGGCGACCGCGCGCAGATTCGCCTGATGAGCGGCGGCGAACTGACCGGGCATGTCGAGAGCATTTCGCGCGGCATCTATGATCGCGACAATCCGCAAAGCCGCGAACTGCTCGCCGACGTGAACCCGACGTTCAACTGGGTGCGGCTCGCGCAACGCGTGCCGGTGCGCGTGAGAATCGACGACGTGCCGCAAGGCGTCATGCTCGCGGCGGGAACGACGTGCACGGTGGTGATCGCGCCGTCGATGTGATGGCTTCGGCGTAACCGAATGAACGCGAGTCCCATCGAAATGGCACCCAAAAGAATAGGTCGATTGCTGGCCGACGAGATCCCGCCCCGCGCCAAGATTGCACCGCGCGCGGACAGAAATATCGACATGTCCACGCCTGAGGCGCGCGAACGCGTCATGCAAGCCGTGCGGAAGGTGATTCGAACGCACGACGTCGCGATCAAGGCGCTCGCCAAACGCTGTTGTTGCTCGATGCGCAGTACGTCATCACGGTGCACGATGACATTCTGGAGCACGAAGGCGGCCTTCCCGGCTTCGCTCAGGCAGGCCCGGCGGCGTAGAGGCGGTTTTGGCTCGCGTTGAAAATCACGCGCACTACGCCGGACTGGACGATACCTTCGGGATTGCTGCCATGTATGCCGCGGCCATCGCAAGAGGCCACGTCTTCAACGATGGAAACAAACGTACAGCGCTGGTTTGTGCGCTGGCGTATTTGAGCGTGCAGGGATTCGACCTCGCTTCAACCGTGGATATCGAAGACGATCTCGTCGAAGTGATGGTCGAAGTCGCCGAAGGAAAGATCGATCGCGAAGAACTGGCGGACTATCTGGCGGTCGTCTGCATGTGTTCGTGAGATCGACGCAAAAAAGCCCGCCCCGGCCACGACCGGAAGCGGGCTTCGCACCACCGTCACGCCGTTACTTCAACACCACCTTCACATCGAAGTACTTCGCGGCAAGCCGGTCGATGGAGCCATCGTCCTTCAGCTCCTTCAGCGCGCGGTTGAGCGCGTCCTTCAGCGCTTTGTCGCTCTTGCGCACGCCGAAGCCCACGCCCGAGCCGAGCAGCTTGTCGTCGCTCACCGCCGGGCCCGCGAACGCGAAACCCGCGCCCTGCGGCTGCTTCAGGAAGCCCTTCGACGCCGCCTCGGCATCCTGAAACGCCGCGTCCAGGCGCCCCGACGCGAGATCCGCGTAAATCTGGTCCTGCGCCTGATACGACTCGACATCGATGCCCGCGGGCGCCCACTTCGCCTTCGCGTACGTCTCCTGAATCGAGCCCTGCAGCACGCCGACGCGCTTGCCCTTCAGGCCGTCGACCGTCGGGAGAATCGCGCTGCCCTTCTTCGCGATCAGCTGGTTCGGAATCGTGTAGATGGGATCGGTGAAGTCGATCGCGAGCTTGCGCTTGTCGGTGATCGTCATGTCCGAATTGATGCCGTCGAACTTGCGCGCCTCCAGGGCCGGAATCAGCCCGTCGAACGAGTTCTCGACCCACACGCACTTCATCTTGAGCTTCGCGCAGACCGCGTTGCCGATGTCGATATCGAAGCCCGTCAGCTCGCCTGCCGGCGTCTTCGATTCGAACGGCGCGTACGACGCCTCCACGCCGAAGCGCAGTTCCTTCATGTTATCGGCGGCGTGCGCGGTCAGCGACGCGGCGCCCGCGGCGGTCATGGCGCCCAGCACGGCGAGCGCGGCGAATTTGCGGTTGATCCATTGCGAGTTCATCTACTGCGATCTCCTTCCAGTGTGTTTCGTGATCTGTCGTCCGATGCGGCACAACGCCGGCCATGCAGAATCGCGGCGTCAATAAAAACGCTCAAACAAGGCGCGCGTTTTTGATGCAACGCATCATGGACAGGGCCGCGATTGTATCGCGCGCCCGACGCCGCTCCTGCGCGGCGGCGCGGGCTGCCCCGGACAAAAGCGGAGACGAAAACTGGCAAGCGGATGTCGCGCCCATGCAAGCCGGGGCGCAATGACGAGGGACTATTCGAGCGATGCGAGCGTCGCGCCGGTGGTATCGACGACCATCAGACCCGCGCGCAGGCCCGGCTTCACCTTGGGATTCGGAAACACGATGCGCTCTTCGGCATGCGTCACGCGATAGGTGTAGTCGCCGTCGCGCGCGAGCTCCGCGCCTGCCGGAAACGCGGTGAAATTCGGCACATCGGCCGCGACGTTCAGCACGAATGCTTCGCTCTGCTTGTCGATTTGCGCGACGACGGTGAACACGCGCAGCGGCGCCTCTTCAACCGGCGCGCTGCCCGCGACGAGCCGCCGCAAAGCCGCATCCGATGCCGCGAATCGCGCGAGATCGTTCTGACCGAAGGGCCGCACCTTGCCTAGTTCCAGCGTGCAGGCGAGCGCGCCGCACTGCTCGGCGGTGAAATGCGTGAACGTGTTGCCCTTCTCCCGGTGCAGCAGCACCGCTTGCAGACGCGCATCGCGCAGCCAGTCGAACATCGCGCGGGAAAGCGGCGCGCCGGTGTGCGGCAGCAGCGCGAACTGCTCGAAGACGGACGCGCGAATGGCCGTATGCATGTCGATGTGCCACTTCGGATGCGCGACGCCCTCGAAGAAGCCGCGCGCCGAGCGTTCGAGTTCGGCTGCGCGCGGCGCTTCCGCGCTCGCAGGCAAACTCGCGTGACGGCCGCTGAAGAGGCGATTGAGATCGTCGTCGGCATAGCGAACGCCCGCTCGCATTGCGCCGATGTTGCCGAGAATCACCAGCACGCGGGCTGCGAGCGCGGCCTTCCCGCTCGCGATATCGGCGACAAGGCGCGACAGCATCTCGATCGGCGCGGTTTCATCGCCGTGAATGCCGGCAGACGCAATCACGCTATGCGTCGCGGGTTGGGCGGCGGGTTCCAGCAGCAAGACGCCTTCGCCCTGCCACGTCCAGCGCACGCCGGATGCCGCGGTGCCGGACGCAACCGGCGGTTGCTTTCCCGAGAGACAGAAGGCGAGAAAGTCGTCGAGAAGCTCAGTGCTGGAAGTCATAGATCGCGCCCAGTCCGAGAAGCGTCGTCAGTTCGTCGAGCGCCCTGCGCGATTGATCCAGCAGTTGCGGATCGGCGAGATCGGCGGGCGCAAGGCGATCGCGATAGTGCGTGTCGATCCACGCGTCGAGGCGCGCGAAAAGCGCGTCGTTCATCCACACGCCGGGGTTCACAGCCGCGCGCTCCGCTTCGTTCAGCACGACGCGCAGCCGCAAGCACGCCGGGCCGCCGCCGTTTTTCATGCTTTCGCGCAGATCGAAGACGAGCACTTCATCGATAGGCGTCGCGCGACCGGCGAGCGAATCCAGATACGCCGCCACGCGCTCGTTCTCGCGACACTCCTGCGGCACGACGAGCACTTGCGTGCCGTCCGCCCGCGACAGCAGCTGGCTGTTGAACAAATATGACGACACCGCATCGGCCACGCTCACTTCGCTCTGCGGCACTTCGAGCGCCGTGAACGTCGCGCCGTGTTGCGCCAGCTTCGCGGCGAGCTCGTCGTAGACCTTGTGCTGACTCACGAACGCGCGCTCGTGGCAGAACAGCGTCGTGCGATTGCCGACCGCGATGACGTCGTTGTGGAACACGCCGGCGTCGATCACATCGGGGGATTGCTGCGCGAATACGGTCGATGCGTCTGAGAGTCCGTGCAGGCGCGCGACGGCGCGGCTCGCCTCCAGCGTCTGCCGCGCGGGGAAACGCTGCGGCTGCGGCCCCTGGCCGTATTCGCTGCGGCCATACACGAAGAACTCGACGCCCTTCTCGCCGTACTCACGCGCGAACCGCGTGTGATTAGCCGCGCCTTCGTCGCCGAGCGCGGGCGTGCCCGGCAGCGCATGATGAATGCGAAAGCGCGCTTCGTCGGCGAAGATCGCGGCAAGCGAGCGGCGCGTTTCGCCATGCTCGATCGCGCGATGCAGCTTCGCCGCGAGATTCGCGGGCGTGAAGTGGACGCGGCCATCGGCGGTATCGGGCGACGGGCTCACGGTCGCGGCGTTGGCGGTCCACATCGCGGATGCCGAGCTCGCGGCCGCCAGCAGTTCCGGCGCATCGAGGGCGGCGCGCTCGATCACGGCGGCGTCCGAGCCGGTGAAGCCGAGACTTCTCAACAGCCGGATCGACGGACGTTCGAGCGGCGGCAGCACGCCCTGATGAAAGCCCAGGTCCGCGAGCCGCTTCATCTTGCGCAAGCCCTGCTTCGCGGCGGCCTTCGGATTCGCGACCGACTTCTCGTTATTGCGCGACGCCACGTTGCCGAACGACAGCCCCGCATAGTTGTGCGTCGGCCCGACGAGCCCGTCGAAATTCGCTTCGCTCGCCGCGCGAGCTTCGTGGGTCTGATTGGCTTGCTGTGCCTGCATGTCGGATTCCGGTGCTTAGAACGTGAGACCCGGCGATACGCTCGCGGGCATCTGCAATTGCGCGCTTTCCACGGATGCCATCGGATACGAGCAGTAGTCCGCTGCGTAATACGCGCTCGGCCGATGGTTGCCCGAACGCCCGACGCCGCCGAACGGCGCCGCCGACGACGCGCCGTTGGTCGGCCGGTTCCAGTTGACGATGCCCGCGCGAATCGTGCGCTGAAAGTGTCGCCAGGCGGCTTCGTCGTCGGCGAGCAGGCCGGCGGAGAGGCCGAAAGCCGTGTCGTTCGCGCGCTCGATGGCTTCATCGAAGCTCTTGTAGCGCGTGAGTTGCACCATCGGGCCGAAGTGCTCTTCGTCGGGCACGTCGCGGGCGTCGGTCACATCCAGAATCGCGGGCGTGACGAAACCGAGATTCGCCGCGCGCTGCTGCATCGCAAGCAAGGGCCGTGCGCCGGCTTCGATCAGCTGCGTTTGGGCCGCGACAAGCCGTGCCGCCGCCCGCGCCGAGATGACCGCGCCCATGAACGGCTGCGGCTCGTCGTCGTAGGCGCCGATGCGGATGCCCGCGCTCACTTCCATGAAGCGTTGCAGGAAACGCTCGCCGAACGCATCGTCCGGAACGAAAAGACGGCGCGCGCACGTGCAACGCTGACCGGCCGAAAGAAACGCGGATTGAATTGTGTGATGCACGGCTGCGTCAATGTCCGCGACCGGCGCGACGACGAGCGGATTGTTGCCACCCATTTCCAGCGCCAGCACGATTTCCGGCCGCCCGCCGAACTGGCGATGCAGGAGCGTGCCGGTATCCGAGCTGCCGGTGAAGAAGAGTCCGTCGATCTGCCGGTGATTGGCGAGCGCGATGCCCGTGTCCTTTTCGCCTTGCACGAGATTGAGCACGCCCGCGGGCAGCCCCGCTTCGATCCACAGTGCGACGGTGGCCGCCGCGACGCCCGGCGCGAGTTCCGAAGGCTTGAACACGACCGCATTGCCCGCGATCAGCGCCGGCACGATATGGCCGTTCGGCAAGTGCCCCGGAAAGTTGTACGGCCCGAACACGGCGACCACGCCGTGCGGCCGGTGCCGCAGCACCGCGACGCCATCGGCCATCGGCGCGCGCTTCTCGCCGGTGCGCTCGTGATAGGCCTGCACGGAGATATCGACCTTTGCGGCCATCGACGCCACTTCGGTCCGCGCTTCCCACAGCGGCTTGCCGGTTTCGCGGCCGATAGCGTGCGCGAGCGATTCCTTGTTCTCGTTCAGAAGCGACGCGAAACGCTTCGCGACGGCCACGCGCTCGTCGAAGCTCACGCCGGACCACGATGCGAACGCGCGCCGCGCCGACGACACCGCGCGGTCCACGTCGTCGGCGGATGCGCTCGCGCCTTCCCACACGGTTGCATCGCTTGCCGGATTGCGCGACGCGAACGACGCGCCCTGCCCGTCCTGCCATTCACCGCCGATATACAACTGGTTTCGGATATCCATGACGTCTCTCAATTATTTGGCGCGCGGCGAGGTCAGCACGCGCACGGTGTCGCCGTTTTTCACGCGCAATGCGGCGGCTTCGTCGGCGGTCAGCAGGAACGTGCCGTCTTCGACCGCGCCGGTGATTGCGCCGCAGCGGAAGTCGTCGAGCGAGGTGTTCGACACGAGGCTCTTCGCATCGCTTTGCGTGGCGTCGCGCTCGCCGATGCGCACCGTCGCGAGCACGCTTTCGCGCACCGTGCGCAAGTCCGCGACGTGACATTCGAGCACCGGACCGGCATCGAAAATATCGACGTGGTTTTCATAGCGCAGGCCTTCGGCTTCGAGCATCTTGCGCGCGGGCGCGGTGTCGCGGTGCGTGACGCCGACCGTCTGCTGCGCGGACTCCGGCAGCAAGTCCAGATACACCGGATAGCGCGGCATCAGTTCAGCGAGGAACGACTTCTTGCCGTGGGAGCTCAGGTAATCGGCTTCGTTGAAGTCGATCTGATAGAAGTGCGAGCCGACCGCGTTCCAGAAAGGCGATTCGCCGTTCTCGTCGAAATGGCCGCGCAATTCCGCGCACAGCCGCTGCGGAAAGCGCTCCCGGAACTGCGCGATGAACATGAACCGCGAGCGCGAGAGCAATCCGCCCACGCCCGCCGTGCGATAACGCGGGCTCAGAAACAGCGAGCAAACCTCCGAGTAGCCCGTGAGATCATGCGAGATGTTGAGCAGCGACATGCGCGTCCACACGCCCATGTCCTTGCTCGCATGCACGACCGTCGACACGCGATAGTTGTAGAACGGCTGCTCCAGCCCGACTTCCGTTTCGATGCCGCACACGCCCGCGACGTCGCCCGTGGCGGTGTCTTCCATCACGAAGAAGTAGCCGGCTTCGAACGGCTCGGCCTCGCCCGCGAGCGTGCGCCGCGCCCGCTCGACGCGTGCGGCCAGCGCGGCGCGATCCGGCTTGAACGTGGTGAGCCCCGGGCCCGTTTCCAGCGCCAGCGCGACGAGCGCGTCGACATCTCCCGGCTGCACGCAGCGCACGACGATCATTGCAATTCTCCCGAGGCTTGATGCAGCGGCACGCAGCGCACCGTGTCTTTTTCCGCGACGCCGAGCGCGCTGCACGCATCGGCGCTCAACGCCGCGCCATCTGAGCGCGTGCCCGTCAGTTCCGCGACGATGCAGCGGAACTCATGCGCCCCGCCCGCCGCGACGAGAAACGCCGCGCCTTTCGTGTCCGTGCCTTCGCGCACCGCGCGCAGTTCGCCCGAACTCGCCGATGCGCTCTTGTCCACGGCGAGGGTCAGCACCGGGCCGGCGTCGAAGATATCGACGAAACGGTCCGGCTCGAAGCCTTCTTCGAGATGAATGTCGTAGGCGAGCAGCGTGCTTGCGTTCGGCTCGCCGAGCACGCGCTGCGCCTCGCCTGGCAGAAGCGGCACGTAGAGCGGATACGTCGGCATGACTTCCGCGATGAACGTGCGGCTGCGTCCGCCCGACTCCAGTTCGACCTGCTCGAAGTCGCGCCCGAAGAACTTGCGGCCGACGGCTTCCCAGAACGGCGACACGCCCGCGTCGTCCGTGACGCCGAGCATCAGCGAGAATACTTCGCTCGAAAAACGCTTGCGGTTCGCCGCGATGTACAGCATGCGGGCGCGCGAAAGCAGATGCGCGGTGGCTTCGCCCTCGGGCGTGCGCAGCGACGGATCGATGTAAAAGCCCGTGAGCCGGCTCTTGCCCGTCAATTCGTGCGACATGGTGAGCGCGTGAATCTTGCGGTTCACCTTGAGTTCGCGCGATGCGTGGATAAGCGCGTCGTTGCGAAACGTATAGAACGGCTCGGAATAGCCCGCCGACGCGACGATGCTCGACGTGCCGTAAAGCTTGCCCGTGCGCGCGTCTTCCAGCACGAAGAGATAGAACTCCTCGCCCGGAAAATCGACTTCGGCGCGGAACGAATCTTCGGAGAGCGCGACGCGCGTTTCCAGCGCGCGCCGGTCGCGCGGCAACGAGTGCAGCACGGGCGCGGCCGAGCGCGCCATGCGCTCCAGCTCGTCGAGATCGGAGAGTCTTGCCGGACGAACGAATAGCATCGCCGTTTCCTGTAAAGCGTTGGTCAACGATGAATCAGCGCGCGACGGCCGTCGCGTCCACGACCTGCTCGATCGCCTTCTCGATGCGCGCGAAGCCTTCGTCGAGATCGGCCATCGGCATGATGAGCGACGGCGCGAAGCGCAGCACGTTCGGCCCGGCGATCAACATGATGACGCCGTTGGCCGCCGCCGCGTTGAGCACGTCCTTCGCGCGGTCCTTGTAGGCGTCGGCGAGTTCCGCGCCGATCAAGAGACCGCGGCCGCGAATTTCCCTGAACAGGCCGAACCGCTCGTTGATGCGCGCAAGATGCGCCTTGATTGCTTCGCTGCGCGCGCCGACGCCTTCCAGCAATTTCGGATCGCTGATCAGTTCGACCACCTTCTCCGCGATGGACGCGCCGAGCGGATTGCCGCCGTACGTCGTGCCGTGAACGCCGACCTTGAAGTGCTGCGCGATGTCATCCGTGGTCAGCATCGCGCCGATCGGAAAGCCGTTGCCGAGCGCCTTCGCGGTCGTGAGAATGTCGGGCGTCACGCCGTATTGCATGTACGCGTAGAAGGTGCCCGTGCGGCCGACGCCCGTCTGTACTTCGTCGAAAATCAGCAAAGCGCCGTGTTTGTCGCACGCTTCGCGCAAGCCCTTCAGGAACGCCGGATCGGCGGGCAGCACGCCGCCTTCGCCCTGCACCGGCTCGACGATCACCGCGCACGTCTTGTCGCCGATGGCTGCGAGCGCCTGCGCGAGATCGTTATACGGCAGATGGCGGATGCCCTGCGGCTGCGGCCCGAAGCCTTCCGCGTACTTTGGCTGGCCGCCGACGCTCACCGTGAAGAACGTGCGGCCATGAAACGACTGCGTGAACGAGATGATCTCGATCTTCTCGGGACCGAACTTGTCGATGGCATAACGGCGCGCGAGCTTCAACGCCGCTTCGTTGGCCTCGGCGCCCGAGTTCGCGAAGAACGCGCGATCGGCGAAAGTCAGGTTCGTCAGGCGTTTAGCGAGACGCAATACCGGCGCATTCGTATAGCCGTTGCCGATGTGCCAGAGCTTCTCGCCTTGATCGTGCAATACCTTGAGGAGTTCGGGATGGGCGTGGCCCAGCGCCGTCACCGCGATGCCGCCGGCGAAGTCGATGTAATCGCGGCCTTCGGTGTCCCATACGCGCGAGCCGCGGCCTCTGTCCGGCACAAAATTGGCGGGCGAAAACACTGGAACCATTACTTCGTCGAACGTACCGCGATTCACATTGATGTCGGTCATGTGCCACTCCTCTACGGGTTCTTGCTGCGTCGTATTGCAATGCTTTCGATATTAGGCGCTTGCGTGCGTTCCGTCTTGCGCGTTCGCGACATGCTTTCATGCGCTTTCACGCTACGGTTAAGTGTCGATTCAACGCGACTCGGGCGGCTCGATCAACGCCCCGCCGCGCGGTTCGTCGAGCGCGCCGCGCTGCTTTTCGATCCAGTTGCGCCGCTCCTCGCGCGGCGTCACGCCGAAGCGGTCACGATATGCATTGGAAAAATGCGCCGCCGATGAAAACCCGCACGCGAGACTGATCTGCACGACGGACTTGCTCGTGCGCTGCAACTGCGTGCGCGCCTTGGTCAGACGCAGATTGAGGTAATACTTCGAGGGCATCGCGCCGAGATACTGACGAAAGAGCCGCTCCAGTTGCCTGCGCGAAATACCGACGAGATTCGCGATGTCATCGGTGGACAGCGGATCTTCGATATTCGCTTCCATCAGTTGCAGCGCGTCGTTCAGGCGCGGATGCCGCTCGCCCGGCGCGGTCACGAACGGAATGCGCTGCCGCTCCGTGCCCGCGCGCAACGCGCCGACGCCGAGCGAATCCGCGATACGCTCCGCCAGATCCTGGCCGTGATCGCGAGCGATCATCGCGAGCATGAAGTCGATGCTCGCCTGGCCGCCGGCGCAGGTCGCGCGGTCGCGGTCGATCTCGAAGATCTGCTGCGAGACGATCGCCCGCTCGAACTGCTCGGTGAACTGCTGGTACGTCTCCCAGTTCACGGCCACGCGATATTGCGCGAGCTGTCCGGCCATCGCGAGCCACCAGACGCCGTGATGGATGCCGGAGACGAGCGGCGTGCGCGGCGCGACGCGCGCGAGGCTCGCGAGGAAGAGCCGGTAGTCGGCGAACTGCTGATAGCGTTCCGAAACGACGATCAGCCAGTCGCAATGAACGGCGTCGTTGAAGGCGCAGTCGGCGGGAAGCTGCGCGCCGCCCGAAAGCGGCACCGGACGGCCATCCCACGAACAGACGCGCCAGTCGTAGAGACGATGCCCGTCGATTTCGTTGGCGAGCGTGAGACTGTCGATGATGGGCGCGATGCCGCTCATCGATACCGGCGGCAGCGCGACGATCGCCACTTGCAGCGGCCCGCGCGCCGGGCCCGAAGCACTCGCCACGTTACTTGAGACTGCCCGACAGGAACTGCTTCAGGCGCTCGCTCTTCGGCGCGCTCAACACCTCGGACGGCGCGCCTTCCTCTTCCGTGCGTCCCTGATGCAGAAACATCACGTGATTCGACACGTTGCGCGCGAAACCCATTTCATGCGTCACGACGATCATCGTGCGGCCCTCTTCGGCGAGCCGCTGCATGACCTTGAGCACTTCGCCGACGAGTTCGGGGTCGAGCGCGGACGTGGGTTCGTCGAAGAGCATGACGTCCGGGTGCATGGCGAGCGCGCGGGCAATGGCGACGCGCTGCTGCTGCCCGCCGGAAAGATGCGACGGATACTGCTTTTCCACGCGCGGCGGCAGGCCCACTTTCTCCAGATACTCGCGCGCGCGTTCCTCGGCTTCCTTCTTCGAGATGCCGAGCACGTGAATGGGCGCTTCCATCACGTTCTCGATGGCCGTCATGTGCGACCAGAGATTGAAGTGCTGAAAGACCATCGCGAGCTTCGTGCGCACGCGCTGAAGCTGCTTGTGATCGGCGACTTCGAGAGCGCCGTTGCGGTCGGTCTTCGTGCGCACGGCTTCGCCATCCACGACGATCTGCCCCGCGTTCGGCTTTTCCAGGAAGTTGATGCAGCGCAGGAACGTGCTCTTGCCCGAGCCGCTCGCGCCGATGATGCTGATGACATCGCCCGCGCGCGCCGCGAGCGACACGCCCTTCAACACTTCGTTGTCGCCGTAGCGTTTGTGAATGTCCTCGGCGACGAGCTTCGTCGCGACGTCTTTGGCTTTCGGCTCCAACGCAATCTCCTCGGGTGATGACATGATTCTCCGCACGGCTTGGAATTTTACCGCTCGTCAGGCGCGCGACGGGCGCAAATACGCGAGCCAGCGGCGCTCCGCGCGTCGAAACGCCGCGACGAGCACGAACGAAATCGCCAGATACAAAAGCGCCGCGATGCCGAACGAACCGAACGATTCATACGTCGCGGAATTTGCGTCGCGGGCGACCTTCAGGATGTCCGGCACCGTCGCCGTGAACGCGACGGTGGTCGCGTGCAGCATCAGGATCACTTCGTTGCTGTACAAAGGCAAGGCGCGGCGCAGCGCGGACGGCAGGATCACGCGGCGATACATGGTGAACGTGCCCATGCCGTAGGCGCGCGCGGCTTCCACTTCGCCGTGCGGTATCGCGCGGATCGCGCCGGCGAAGATCTCAGTCGTGTAGGCGCAGGTGTTCAGCGCGAAGGCGAGCACCGCGCAGTTGAAGCCGCTGCGAAAGAACGCTTCGAGCACGGAATGCGTGCGCACGAATTCCAGGCTGTACATGCCCGTGTAGAGCAGCAGCAGTTGCACGTAGAGCGGCGTGCCGCGGAACACGTACGTGTAGAGGCGCACGGGCGTCGAGAGCCAGCGGCGCTTCGAGACCCGCGCGCAGGCGAGCGGCACGGCCGCGCAGAAGCCGATGGCGATTGACGCCGCGAGCAGCCACAGCGTCACGACAAGACCCGACGCGCGCATGCCGTCGGAATACAGAAACGGACGCCAGTATTCAGCGAAGATCGACATCATGGTCTCTGTCCTCAAAGATCGGCGTGGCGCACGCCCGTCGAATAGCGTTGTTCCAGTGCCATCAGCACGAAGTTCGACGCCGTGGTGATCGCGAGATAGATGAGCGCGGCGATCAGAATGAAGAAGAACATGTTGAACGTGCTTTTACCCGCATCCTGCGCGGCCTTCACCACATCCGCGAGGCCGATGATCGACACGAGCGCCGTCGCCTTCACGAGCACTTGCCAGTTGTTGCCGATGCCCGGCAGCGCGAAGCGCATCATCTGCGGAAACAGGATGCGGCCGAACACGCGCATGCCGCTCATGCCGTACGCGCTGCCCGCTTCCAGCTGCCCGCGCGGCACCGCGAGAAACGCGCCGCGAAACGTCTCGGTGAAATACGCGCCGTAGATGAAGCCGAGCGTGAGGACGCCCGCCGTAAACGGATCGATATCGAATTGATTCCAGCCGAACGCATCGGTGACGTGGTTGATCGCGATCTGGATGCTGTAGAACAGCAGCAGCATCAGCACGAGATCGGGCACGGAGCGGATGAGCGTCGTGTACGCGGTCGCGATGCCGCGCAAGAGTCCGTGCCGCGAGAGCTTCGCCGACGCGCCGGCCAGTCCGAGCAACACCGACACCGCGAGCGAAAGCAGCGCGAGCGCGAGCGTTTCCTTTGCGCCCGCCCAGAGCAGCGGGCCGAAGCCGTACAGCGACATGAGCGCCTCCTGTTTTCGTCTGAACGAGGCGGCGATCCTGCCGATGCGCGCCTCCCGGATTGGCGCGGATAGTCGCAAGCGAAAAGCAATCGCTCAAAGAAAAGGCGTCGGCTTGCTGCAATGCAGCATCCGGTGCGCAGGCGCGGCGCGCGGTTCATGCGCCCGCGCCGCAACGTCGCCCACGCGCGACAGCCGTAGAAACCCGCATGGGCGCGTCGTGCGGAATTCGTGCTTTTGCGTCGCTTTTTCGATAGCGAAGGACGCGGCGCCGTCAGCCCGCAGACACGCCCCGCACGACTTGCACCACGTGGCCATTCGCGACCGCGATCTCCGGGCTCGCTTGCAAAAGCGGGAGGAAGCGTTCAGCGAAGACGGGATCGCGCGTTTCGGCGCGGAACATCCCGATGACCGCCTTCGCGTGCCCGACGCGCGCATCGGGCGTGGCTTCGTCGTCGTCGAGCACGTCGTCGAGGGCGGCGATGAGCGTCGACAGCGGCGAAAGCCAGCGATACGCGCTGCCGTTGATCACGATCTGCAGGAATTCGCCCGGCGACACCGGCCCGAACTCGGCCTCGTGCGCATGGCGCAAATGCGCGAGCACCGCGCGATGCAGCGCGAGCAGCGGATGTCGCACATCGCGGAGAAAGGAAACGGCGGTTTGATCGTCCATGAAGGCGTCCGGTTAGGGCATTAGCGAGCGTGTCGCGCCCGCGTAGCGAATGAATTCGGCGGCCGTGAGCGGCGGCGAAAAGAGCCAGCCCTGCCCGAACTGCGCGCCGCGCGCATGCAGATACGCCGCTTGCTCTTCGCGCTCGATGCCTTCGGCAATCACTTGCACGCCGAGCGTCGCGGCCATCTCGATGATATGCGAAGCGACGCTGCTCGACGCCGCGTCCTGTCCGACCGTATCGACGAACGACTTGTCGATCTTCAGGCCGTCCACGCGAAACGTCTGCAAGTGCGACAGGCTGGAATAGCCGGTGCCGAAATCGTCCAGATAGACGGCGTGGCCCGCCGCCCGAAACGCGCTGATGACCTCTTTCGCCGCGTCGGCGTCGAGAAAGCCGCGCTCGGTGGCCTCGATGCGGATCTGCTGCGGCGGGACACCCTGCCGTGCGAGCGCGGGCCCGATCACGCCGACAAAGCGATGCGTCGTCAGGTCCGGCGCGGACACGTTCACCGAAATGTAATAGTCGGCGTAGCGCCTGAGAAAGTCGCCCAGTTCCAGCAGAACGGTGTCGAGCACCTGATCGGTGATCGCCTGAATGAGCCCGCGATGCTCGGCGAGCGGAATGAAATGGTCCGGCCGCACGATGCGGTCGTGGTGCTTCCAGCGCACCAGCGCTTCGGCGCCGACGCATTGGCGCGTCGCGAGATCGACGATCGGCTGATAAGCGACGATGAACTGGTGGCGGCGCACCGCGTCGCGCAACTGACCGCGCGGCGAGAGCCTGCGCACGATGACATAGGCCGCCCAGCCCGCGCACAGCACGCCCGTCGCGATCCCGGCGAGCAACCACTCCCACGGCAGCGAGCGCGCGCGCGTGCGCCACGTCTCGCGCGGCGTGCTGACGACGACCGCGAGCGGCATCGTCGCCGAGCGGCGCACGGCCACCGACGCGCAATCCAGCAGCGACGGCGAGCTGCGATAAACGGCGAGGACCGCGGACACATCGGTGGCCGGCGTGCCGGCGATCACGCGCCGCGCCTCGGTGTTGATGACGGCGACCTCCGGCGAGCGTCCGATGTTCGCGTCGATGCCGTCAAGGTAGAGCGACGGATCGGCGGCAATGTAGACGCCGCCGCGCCCCATCACGAGCGAATCCTTGCCTCCGGGCAGCCGCGCCATCCCGTACCACGCGCTCACGCCATCGCGAGAACGCCAGTCGGGCGGCGGCAAGGCGAGACTGTCCGACGCGCCCGCCGACACCGCGCCGAGCGACGACGAGCATTGCCACCGGCCGTCGCGGTCGTAGGCGCCCGCATCGCGCAGCGGCGCACTCGTGAGCGCGATGCGCCGCAGCGCCCGAAGGTAGCTCGTCGAGCACGGCGCGTCGCTCACGTTGCCGATTTCGCCCAGCGCGCCCGACAGACGCCGCGTCAAGTCCTCCGCCCGAAGGAGCGCGGCATCGGCCAGCTTGCCGAGCCGCTCGACGCGCGCCTGCCGCTCGCTGCGGGCGGCAAGCGTCAAGCCGATCCCCGCCGGCGCGAGCGCCGCGATCATCACGACGACGATCAGGAGCGCCGCCAGCGCCCCGCGTTCAGGTTTGTTCATTCGTATTGTGGTCGTGCGCCGCAAGGCAGGACGCTCGGGCGCGTTGCCGCGCCGCGTGCGCTCTTCGCGCTGACGTGCCTGCGTTGCGACGGCTGCACTGGAAGCGGGGAACGGGACGCCGCACGAGGCGCATGCGCCGGTCGGTCGACAGGCGCCTTAGTGTAGAGGGCGGCCAGCGCGCGACTCAACGCTTATTTAGCCAGAAAGTCGCGCATTGAGTGGGCTGGCGCACGGCCGCAAGCGATTTCCCGGTCCCGGCGCGCCGTGCGAAAATCGCGGCTGCACTGCCCGCCGATGCGGGCTGCTTCGACCGCCATCCGAGAACCCGCCATGACATCGAGCGGCGCGCCAGCGCCCATCATTCGCGACGCCGCGTCCGGCGACTTCGACGCCATCGCGCGCATCTATGCGCACTATGTGCTCCACGCGCTGGCGACCTTCGAGGAGGCGCCGCCGACGGCCGATGAGATGCGCGCGCGCCACAGCGCGGCGGGCCTGCCCTATCTGGTCGCGGAACTCGACGGCGAGATCGCGGGTTACGCGTATGCCTCGACGTATCGCGCGCGCTCGGCTTACCGGCATACGATCGAAGATTCCGTCTATGTCGCCGACGGCTTCGGCGGACGCGGCATCGGGCTCGCGCTGCTTTCGGCGCTCGTCGAGCGATGCGAGCGCGGCCCGTGGCGACAGATGATCGCGGTGATCGGCAACAGCGGCAACGCCGGGTCCATCGCGCTGCATGCGCGGCTCGGGTTCGAGCATGTCGGCGTGTTGCGCGACGTCGGCTTCAAGTTCGGCCGATGGGTCGATACCGTGCTCATGCAGCGCGCGCTTCGCGCCTCGGCCTGATTCCATTCTGTTTTAGTAGACGCTGCCCGCCTTGCCCACTTATACGCTCGCCTCTACCGTCAGCGCCGAAATCGACGTGCGCAAGAGCCGCTTCATCGCGCTCGCCGTTCCGGTTTCCGGCCGCGACGCCGCCATGCGGGAACTCGGCCGCCTGCGCGCCGAGCATCCGACGGCCACGCATGTGTGCTGGGCGCTGCTGGCAGGCGGCCAGTCGGGCATGTCCGACGACGGCGAACCCTCCGGCACCGCGGGCCGCCCGATTCTCGAAGTGCTCCGGCATCACGAAGTGGACGGCGTGCTGGCGGCGGTCGTGCGCTACTACGGCGGCATCAAGCTGGGCGCGGGCGGACTCGTGCGCGCGTACACCGACGCCATCGCCACCGCGATGCAGTCGGCCGAGCGCATCGAGCGCATCGAGCGCGGCCTGCTCGCCATCGAAATCGACTACGCCGACGAAGCGCGTGTGCGCCGCTGGATCGAGCAGCACGAAGCCGAGCTGGTCGACAGCGCCTATGGGATGACAGTGCGGCTCGTCGCGCGCATGGCCGCCGCCGCGCGCGAATCGGCGGCCGCCGAACTGCGCGATCTCACGCACGGGCGCGCGAACGTCGAGGTGCGCCCGTGAGCGAGCCGCGCGTCTTCGCGATGACCGTCGCGCCGCGCGGCGATGTCGTCGCTGTGCAGCCGGGCGAATCCCTGCTCGACGCGGCTTGGCGCGCGGGGCTGTCGCTGCCCCGCTCGTGCCGTAACGGGACGTGCCGGACATGCATGTGCAGGCTGGAATCGGGCGACGTGGACTATCGCATCGAGTGGCCGGGGCTCACGGCGGAGGAGAAGGCGGACGGCTGGATTCTGCCGTGCGTGGCGCGCGCGCGTTCGGACGTGACCATCCATCAGCCGGACGCGGGACCGCGCGAGCCGGAAGACCGTCCGCGCCGTTCTCGCGGCTTCTGAGCCAGCACGAGGCCGGGTTAGTCAGGATTTGTCGTCTCGATTCAACGACCTACGATGTGAATCCCGAGCCGCGCCGCACAGATTCTCGCGCAAAGAGGATGCAGCGCGCCTCTCAGAAAGTGTACAATTGCGCTTTGCCCCAAATTCTGGCAGGGCCAGATCAACCGAGATTTCAATGACTAAAGTACTGTTGAAAGAGAATGAGCCTTTCGACGTCGCCATGCGACGTTTTCGCCGTACCGTCGAACGCACGGGCCTGATTCAAGAACTCAAGTCGCGCATGGCGTACGAAAAGCCGACGACTGAGCGCAAGCGCAAGAAAGCTGCTGCTGTCGCTCGTCTTCGCAAGCAGATCCGCCGCGCACAACTGCCGAAGAAGTTTTATTGATCGCTGCGCAAAGCTATCGACGGTGGGTGTGACGCCCTCGTCTTTTGCATTGCGTGGTAGGTCGGCGGTCTGAATTCGAACGGGTCGCGGTTTTGCGGAAGCGGCGTTGAGAACGCCGGACGCGAAAGCTCGCTGATAGCACGTCTAGCGCGTGCGCCCGGTCGGATGACGGTCGAAGGATTCGCAGAAAGCCTGCATGAGTTGGTGCTCATGCAGGCTTTTCGTGTTTGGGGTGGTCGTTTGGTTCACAGCGCAGCGAGGGCTTGAGACGAACTTAGTCAGTCGAGCCGACGAACGTATGCACTCGCCTAGTGACGGAATGGAAACAGTGGAGACTTTGACGATATACGGATAACAAGCAACGCAACTGCCTTGTTACGACGCGTCGATTTAGAAAAACCTGAATGGCGCTAACGCCACTGAGACAGCGTCCCCAAGCGGCTTGATACAACGGCCGCCGGAAACGCGATTTTGAATTCTGGTTGCGGGGGTAGGATTTGAACCTACGACCTTCGGGTTATGAGCCCGACGAGCTGCCAGACTGCTCCACCCCGCGTCTGAAGAATTAGATTATAGACTGAACCGCTGGGCGTCGTCAAACACGGTTTTCGCTCAAGACGTCGAAACCGGCGTCATGCGCCCGGCATCGGTGCTCGCACCCGAGCCTGCCGCGCGATGATGCGCGCGCGACAGTCTGCCGAGCAGCGGCAACAGCACGAGCGCGATCGCCGCCCCGCCTGTCGCCAGCCATCCGAGCGACACGAAAAGATGCGTGTACAGCGGCAAGGACTGAAGCGGATCGAGATGGCCCGGCGGCATGCGTGCGACATTCGCCACGACGGTGCCCAGATACTGCGACACCCCTGTCGCCACGAAATACGCGCCCATCATGAAGCCGCCCATGCGGGCGGGCACGTAGCGCGCGATCATCGCAAGGCCGAGTCCGGACACCAGCAATTCACCCAGTGAATAGAGGCCGTAGCCCGCCACCATGAACCACGACGACACGCGGCCCTCTACCGCGTAGCGTCCGCTCAGGCCGAACACGAAGAAGCCCACCGCGACCACCACGAAGCCGAACGCATATTTCGCGGCCACTGACACGTCGCGGCCGCGCTTCGCGAGCCCCGCATAAGCGACGGCGAGCAGCGGACTCAAGATCATGATCCAGATCGGGTTCAGCGCCTGAAACTGCGCCGCGCTCCAGGTGAAGAGACGGACGCCGGCAACCGAGAAAGCAGGATCGACATTGCGCAGCGCGAACAGCGTGAGCGACGTCGACATCTGCTGATAGAACACGAAAAACAAGATGACTTGCAGCGTCAGAATGAGCGCCGCCCAAAGGCCGGCCCGCTCACTGCGGTCGCAGCGCACGAGCATATAGCCGAAGATCGCGAGAATGCCGAGCGCTGCGGCCCAGACGCAGACCCTCGCTACCGTCTGATGCTGGAGGATGAACACCGTCGCCGCCGCGAGCACGGCACCGCCGGCCGCGACCGCGACAAACCGGCCCCAGCGCATCGGCTGATCGTCCGGTGCGGAGCCTACATGGGCAAGCGTGCGGTGCATCAGCGCGAAATTCACGAGTCCGAGCACCATGCCGCCGCAGCATACGGCGAAAGCCGCGTGCCAGCCCCAGTGGTCCTTGATCCACGGCGTCGCGAGCATCGAGAACGTCGATCCGATATTCACCGCCATGTAATAGATGGTGAAGGCGCTGTCGATGCGCGCTTCGTCGCCTTCGTAGATGCGGCGCACGAGATTCGCCGCGTTCGACTTGAAGAGCCCGTTGCCCACGACGATCACGCCGAGCGACGCATACATGAAGCCGAGCGCGTCGTAGGGCAGCGCGAGCATGAGGTAACCGAGCGACAGCACGATCGCGCCGAAGGTCATCGTGCGGCGGGCGCCGAGCACCTTGTCGCCGATCCAGCCGCCGATCGATGGCGCCGAGAACACGAGCGCGGAAAATGCGCCCCATGTGAGATTGGCGTAGTCGTCGGCAAAACCGACTTTATCGATCATGAACAGCACGAGCAGCGCGGCCATGCCGTAATAACCGAAACGCTCCCACATTTCGATCAGAAAGACGGTCGCAAACGCGCGCGTCTGCGACACGGCGGGCGATTGATTATTCATGGGGACATTCCTTCAACCACAGAAGCGGTACGACGCCTGCGAATATGCGAAAAGATTGAAACGAACTCGTCCTAAAACGGACGGCCACTAAGCAAAAGCACGTGATTATCGCTTATCGCCGACCGAGAAGGCGTGCATAAGCCGCAACGACTTATTCCGAATCAAGCCGCCGAGCTTTCAAACGTGCGAGCGGAGAAAATCGCGAAAAGAAAAATGACAAACATCCCGGCGCGCGGACGAGGCGCGTTGTCAGGCCGCCGGACGGCGCACCAGCGCGAGCATCACGCCGAAGCCGATCATCAACGCGCCGCTCACGCGATTGAACCACCTGAACCCGCGAGCGCCGCGCGAAAGCGAACCGAGTCGCGCGCCGAGCGCCGCGTAAATGACGATTGCGACAAGCTCGAACAGCAGGAATATCGCGCCGAGAATCGCAAAGCTCGCCGCATACGCGCTGCGGTCGACGAATTGCGGAAAGAAGGCAGTGAAGACGAGAATCGCTTTCGGATTGCCGGCGGCGACGAGAAACTCCTGCTTCGTGAGCCGCGCGAGTCCGGCAGCGCCCGCGCCCTCTTCGCCCGTAACGGTTTGCGGTCCCGAGCGGATCAGCTTGATGCCGATCCACACGAGGTAAGCCGCGCCCACGAGCTTGATCGCCGTGAAAAGCGTCTCGGACGCGAGCAGCAACGCGCCGAGTCCCAAGCCGGCAATCGCGATCATGACGGCGAACGCGGCGAGCCGTCCGAACGACGCAAGCACAGACATGCGCACGCCCCGACGCGCGCCGTTCGAAAGCGAAAGCATGTTGTTCGGGCCGAACGCCATGTTGATGGCGAAACACGCGGGCACGAACAGCGAGAACGTCTGGATCGACATGGGACACCCTTCGAGGCGAGCAACGGATTCCCGCCAAACTACCAGATTCAGAAGCGGTGGCGAATGCCTGTTGTGAACATCAACTGATTGCGGCCGCTCGACGGGTCGTTCGTGTTGATGACAGCAGGCGCGTCCGACGACGCGCGCTGATAGATGGACTCGACATACACGTCCGTGCGCTTGCCCAACAGATAGTCCACCTGCAACGCGCCTTCGTGCCAGTGCGCGCCGCCGCCGTTCGTGTACACGTACATGCCGGCGAGCAGAATCGCGGGCGTCAGCTTGTAGATGCCGTTGATCTCGTAGTTATTGAGCGCGAGCGATGGCAGCGCGGCGCCGGTATCCACGTCGTTCACGCCGGAATTGATCGAGCGGGAGAACGCGCCGGCAAGCTGGAAGTCGCCGATGCCGTAGCTCATCGCGACGCCGAAGGTGTTCTGCCGCTGCACGTTCGCCGCAATGACGGCGCCCGGCGCGTTGCCCGGGAGCGCGAGCGCGTCGTACGCGCCGCCGGTCGTGTTGCCGCGTCCGTCGTTGTGCAGATAGGCCGCCCCGGCGCTGAACGAATCGAGCGTGTAGTTCGCGCCGATGCTGTACGCGCGGTTATTCGCGAACCCGCCCGCCGCGTTCGAGAACGCGTAGAGGCCGCCGAAGCTGAAGCCGCCGTACGTCGCGCTCGTGTATTTGACGGAGTTGGCCGCGAGGAACGAGTTGTTCGCGTTGTCGTTGTCGAGCACATGCGCGAAGGCCGTGCCGCCCGTGCCGCCCGTCAGTGTGAAGGGCGCGAAATAGTCGTGGATGGAGTCGTACTGACGGCCGAACGTAAGGGTGCCGAGCGCGTCGGTGCCGAGGCCGACGTACATCGGGTGATCGTTGAGGCCCTGCCCCGTCGACACCGCGTAGCCGCGCTCGAGCCGGAAGATCGCCCGCGCGCCGCCACCCAGATCTTCGCTGCCTTGCAGCCCCCAATAGCTGCCGTCGATGGTGCCGGTCGTCAGCCGGTATTGCGCATGCCCGCCGACATTGCTGACATACGCTAGGCCCGCATCCAGCTCGCCGTAAAGTTGCACGGAGCTTTGCGCCCATGCCGCGCCCGGCACGCCGATGAATCCGATGCACGCCGCGAGCGCAGCCACGAAGTTCGGCCGGGCGGCTGCGGGAGAAACTGCACGCCGGGCGCGGGTGACAGAGGGCGCGACCTTGCGCGCGGTTGGACGGATGGGCATGAAAGAACTCCAGACTCGTTTCGCGGCTGACGATTGTCGATTCTGCAGGGCATCTTGTCAGGTAAAAAAGCGCTCGGCGCACGGATGTGACCCATTACCAACGGATGAGCGCGAGCCCCTTCCCAAGTCGGCATTTCGGCGCTATTGAGGCGAGCGCCGCTAGAATCGAAAGACATCGACTCCCTTCATGCCACCGGATCTCTCCATGCCACAGACCACTCTCGCGATCGTTACCGGCCACACGCGCGGCCTCGGCGCGGCGCTCGCCGACGCACTGCTCTCGCGCGACGCCGAGATTCTCGCGATCTCGCGCAAGCGCAATGCGGCGCTTGCCGCGCGCTATCCCGGCCGGCTGCACGAAGCCGAGCTGGATCTCGCCGATCTGTCCGCGCTCGGCGCCTGTCTGGCGGACGGCGCGCTGGGTCGCTTCCTGGCGCGCGCCGATCGGGTGCTGCTCGTCAACAATGCGGGGATGCTCGCGCCCGTCGGGCCGCTCGCGGATCAGGATGCGGGTGCGGTCGCGCGCGCAGTCAGCGTGAACGTCGCGGCTCCGCTGATGCTTGCCGCTGCCTTCGCCGCCGCGAGCGCGCACGCGGCGGACCGGCGCGTCGCCCATATTTCGAGCGGCGCGGCGCGCAACGCGTATCCCGGCTGGAGCATCTACTGCGCGACGAAGGCGGCGCTCGACCATCACGCGCGGGCGGTGGCGCTGGACGACAATCGCGGCTTGCGCATTTGCAGCGTCGCGCCGGGCGTCGTGGATACGGACATGCAAGCCGAGATTCGCGGCACCGCGCTCGAGCGTTTCCCGCTGCGGGAGCGCTTCGACACGCTCAAGCGCGAGGGCCAGCTCGCGACGCCCGAGCAGTCGGCAAGCAAGCTCGTCGATTTCCTGCTGAGTGATGCCTTCGGCAGCACGCCGACCGCCGATATCCGCGAACTCGGCTGACCGTCAGGCCGCCGATACCGCGCACGCAGGCGCATCGGCGACGGCGAGCGCCTCACGCGACAGCCGGTCCGCGTGCGCGTTGCGGGCGCGCGGAATCCATTGCAGGCGGACTTCGCCGATTTGCGCGATGAGCGCCCGCACGCGCGCCGCGTGATCCGCGAGCGAGCGGATGCCGCCTGCTTCGCCGCCCGATTCACCGCCCGATTCGCCGCCCGATACGCCCACGCGAACGTCGTCGATGACGACGCGGCTGTCGCCATAGATCGTCAGATTGGCGGCGCCTTCGCGCAGCGCCGCTTCAAGGAGCGCAGTCAGCGCGAGATATTCGGCCACGCTGCTGTCGCCGTGTCCGGCCGTCGCGCTGATTTGCAGCGTGTTGCCCTCCGGACTCTTGAGCACCGCGCCTATGCCGATGCGCCCCGGATTCGGCAGCGCGGAACCGTCGAACCAGCCTGTCCACGCGCTGGCATCGCTCAGTCGCGGCTCGGACGCGGGCGGCCGCGGCGGACGGCTCGCGCGCGCAAGCCTGCGCAGGCGCAGCGCGTCAGCGGCTCTCGCGTGCGCGGCGCGCCGTGCATCGACCAATTCCCTCAAGGACTGCGTGCCCGCCGCTTTCGTCAGCGTCATCACAAGCGCCGCGTGCTCCGAAAACGCCGCGCTCTTCACCAGCCGGCGGCTTTTCAGACGTTCCTTCTTGTAGGCAACGGCGAGCAGTTCCTCGAATTCGATCATGGGCGGCACGAAGGATGAACGAGCCCGCAGCTTAGCAGAACGCAGCGGGCGCACGGGCGCGGGAATTGCTCATCGAGAGGAGCCCGAACATGAATCGACGCAACAAACCGGGCAACGGGGAACGGTCAGCCAGACACACGCCTGAACATCCAGGAAACGCCAAGGAGCAGATCATGAACCGACCGATGGAGGAATCTTCCGGTGGTGTAAAGATCATCGGCAAGGGCGCCGCGACAGCCGCCGGCCCCGGCCCCGACGTCATGGCGGCGAGCACGCTGGATGGCAACGCAGTGTTAAGCAGCGACGGACACGACGTCGGCTCGCTCAAGGAAATCATGCTGGACGTGACGAGCGGCCGCGTGGCGTACGCGGTGCTGTCGAGTGGCGGCTTTCTCGGCATCGGCGACAAGCTGCTGGCCGTGCCCTGGAGCGCGCTGACGCTCGACACGGACAACCGCTGCTTTCGCCTGGCCGCGACGGCCGATCAGGTGCGCAATTCGCCGGGTTTCGACAAGGACGCGTGGCCGTCGATGGCCGATCCCGTCTGGGCCAGCTCGGTGCATCAGCACTATGGACGCGAGCCGTACTGGTCGAGCGGGTCCAGCGGGCCCAGCGCGCCGGGCACAAACGACGTGACCGACACCGGCGCGATTCCGCCCGGCGGCGTCGACGCGCCGGAAGCCGGCGGCGTGAAGCTGTAGCGAAACGCACGCCGGACGGCGCACGCATGCGCGGCAATCAGTCGAGCGGACGCTCGCCGAGCGGCAAGTCGACGTCTTGCGCGTCGTCGCCCATGAGCACGCGAAGGACGTCGGTTGCGAACTCTTCCACCGCAAAATGCCATTCGAGCGAGCCGACCGGGAAGTCGTTCGGGCTGCACTTGCCCTGAGCGCGACGGATCGCGCCTACGGACAGACTCAGCGCGCGCGCGTGCTGGAAGTGCGGATCGTTTGAATCGAGAAACGGCAATTGATCTTTATCCATGACACCCTTCTGGCCCCGGCCGCTGACACATAACAACGATATCGGCCGGAACCGGAAATTCTTTAGTACCGGCTTTGTTTAAATGCTTCCCGCCCGCCCCGCGGCGAGAACGAGCGGAGAAAATGCTTATGCAGCCCTATCGGAACGTCGCGGGCAATTCCGGCGTGTCGGCATACGAGATTCTGCGCGACGGCATTCGAGTGCGCTTCGCCGACGGGCGGACGTATCTCTACACCTACCGCCACTCGGGCCGCGCGCACGTCGAGCAAATGAAGCAGCGCGCCCGCGCCGGTCGCGGGCTCAGCAGCTACATTTCGCAGACTCACGTTCCGTACGCCGACAAGGACGAGCGGAGCGACGCTTGACGGCGCGAGCGCGCCCGAGATTCTGCCTCAACGCCCCGATGGCAGATGTGGCACCGTTTCGTTGCTGGTCGCGGCAAGCTGGTGCATTTGCCGTTGCAGCTTGTTCAGTTGCGCCTGAGCGGCCACGCGCCGCACTTCCAGTTGCGCAAGGTCCTTGCGCACCTCTTGTTGCCTGAGCGCAACTTCCTGGTCCTGCGTACTGCCGCGCTGGAGATCCACGCGGGAACGTTCGACCTGCGCCTCGGACTCGGCAATCAGCCGTGCGAACTGCTCGTTTTGCGCCTGCAGGTGCGCGCGCCGCAATTCTGCTTCCGCGAGCCGCACGGCTTGCTCGACGAAATGACGGAATGCGGGCTCGGCGGCGTCGATATCGCCCGCTTTCAGCACACGCCATACGGCGTCCTCATGATAGAGCACGGCATAGTAAGTGAGATCGCGCGGATAGAAAAGCAGGCTCGCACTATACGCGAAACTTTGAAATGTCCGGAAAATGGCGAGCGTCGATTGCTGGATCAGCCACTCGACTTCGGCGATCTGCGCCGCCTGTAAAGCGTGCGTGGCGAACGGCGCCGACGCGCCGGCCGGGCGCAGCGGCGTGACGCGGGTGGCGGTGGAAGGCGCAGCGGGTTCGGATTCTTCGGACGACTCCGGTGCGTCGGCCCTGTTTTGCGCAGCGAAGCGGACCGGAGCACTTCCCTTCTGGCGGAGAAGGAACGACGGCGCGTTATCGAGCAATGTGCCGCGTCTGCTGAGCAGGCTTTTCACGATGACTCCGTAGTTGACTTACGGCTGCGTTTCTGAAGTTCCCTGATGAACCCAGGGTGCGTTATGCCTGTCGCATATTCTGAATATTCGAGCTGATTATTCTGGATGACGAACAAGCGACCATACGAAAAGAACGAACTTTCGGCTGACGAAATTCAGTATAGGCGAGGGATTTTCAGATGCAATCAATCACAGGAAGCAAACATAATCGGCTGCATGTCGATGCGCTAAATCGTGCGTAACCCGGTCTTTCGTTTCGCGCGCACAAATCATTACATGTGCCGGTAAACGGCCTGCAATCCGCTCATGCGCAAATTGGCGAGTTGCGCCGAGCGAGCTTTCGACATCAGCGCCACCATTCGCATGATCCGGATGCCTTGAATGCCGCACGCGATGCCGGGCGTATCGGCGAGCCGCGATTCGAGATTCTTCATGCGCCCGTACAGATTGACGATTGGCTCGGCCGGCGTTCCTTCTCTAATGGCGTAGTTGGCATCGCCGTTCGTCACGACGGGCGCGCACAGCCGGTCAGGGCCGGCCTGACCGTCGACGAAGGAATCGGCGAGAATCTCGGGCGCTTCGAAATGCAGGCGCCCTTCATTGCGATCCCGAAAATAGTCATAAACCGCCTCGAGATGCGCGGTGGGAGTCTGTTCGATGCGCCGCGCCGTCGCCGCGCACCGATGCAGTTTCCAGTCTTCTTGCTGACTTACAGCGGCAATCAGATCGGCAATGCGCGATCTCAATTCCTTTTCGCGTTTTTCGATGAGAGCGTCGAGCATTTTCGCTTCGTCGCTATTGCGATCGGGCAAGCTGTCGCTCCATGCCAATAGATCGTTCAGTGTGATCGACATGAAACACTCCGTTGCATTGGGCTCATTGAATCGAATCCGGGCGGCTCAAGTTCGTTTGGAGCGCGAATTGTAATGAATCGGCATCTGTTTGGTAGCGCCATATTCATCGTAGATGGTTTTGAGATAACCGGCATGTTTCGTCTGTAGAGCGCGGCACAGCCGATGCTGGGACGTTTGCAAGGCGCGCCTCGCGCCTCGAACCAGGAGACAGCCATGAAAGCGACCGCAGCGATAGCAGGCGCCCTTCTCGCGCTTGCCAGTACCGCCTCCCTTGCGCAAGACATGACGCGCGACCAGATGAATCAACGCCCGCCAACACAGCAGGGACAGAACGCCTCGCCGGGCGGCGCCAACGATGAGGCGCAGGGCGGCGCGCCTTCGGGCACGTCCGGAAGCGGCACGCTAATGCAAAAGCGCGAGCAAGGCATGTCGCCGGACACGTCGCAACCGCCGGCGCGCGGCTCCAAGTCCACCGGGACGATGAAGCAATAACGCGCCCGCCGTTCTACCAAGCAAGCGCAGCGACGCCGGACGGCGAACCGGGGCCGTTGCGCGCCGGTTGGGGCGCCGAATCTCTGCCTCATCGACGTAAAACGTAAAGGATCGTTGCCGACTGCGCGAATAGGAATAGTCCTGCTGTATTTTGTCCGGCGAGCCGATTAAATGCCAGATTCTTCTGCACAAATGAGGCTCGCATATGAAAGACCTGCACATTTCCGTCGACGCGAATGGCCGCGCAACGCTGTCGCACTCCATGCACATCAAGGAGCACTGCCTGAACCGTGCGCGTCTTTTGACGTCGCTCGTCAATATCGTCGCGGCGCCCGGCGGCTTCGAGCACTTCTGCTCTTACCCCGAGTCGATGCGCCGCGACATTCTGAGTCTTCTGCACTCGGTCGCCGAAGAACAAATTCCGCTCATCTCGGCGCTGGAAGAGCACACCGCGCGCGCGTCGTACGACCGCGGCGTCCAGGCCGCGCGCGAGTTCCTCGTGCAGGAGCAGGCAGCCAATTCCGCGCTGCACTTCGACGCCGAAAACCACCAGCCGGAACAGATGGTCATCGCGCACTGAGCGACGCGTTCGTCGCGTCGAACGCGCTATTCAATCGGTGATGAATCGAGCCGCACGCCTCATGTCGTGCGGCCTTCACCGCATCGCGCTTGGAAATCGAAAACGACAAGAACAAACATCATGCTTGCACGAAAAGCCTGCTTCGCTCTGCTGCTTCCCTTTACGGTTCTGACGCTGACCACGCCCGCACTTGCCAAGTACACCGAAGAGTGGATCGAAAGCGGGAACGTCACGCGCTCGCAGGCGGCGCCGCGCGCCGGCGAGAAAGCGACCGCCGCGCCGAGCGCCGCAGCCTCACGTGCGCCCGCCCAACCGGGTCGGCCGAAAACGCCGCAGACAGCTTCGCCGTTCGACAAGGATCCGATCGCCGCTTATGCCGACGATCCGATCGCCGAGTTCGCGCGTCCTCGGTCGAGACGCAACCATCTTTGATGCTGCAACAAGAAAGCACGAATCGTCCGATTCTCCGCCTCCGCGCGCTCGGTTAATCTTGCGCGGTGTCGCAGGAGGCGCTCTGACATCGCCCGCCCTGCCATGTGCGCGACGGTTTGCGCATTATCAGAGGCGCGGACGTTCAGGTAGGCGATCTCTTGCGACGCCCTATTACGGCAACAGCGCGATCACCGATTAACGCAAAAATTTACCCGCGACCAGCAATGAACGGCTGGATCGCGGGTTTTCTTTTTTGCGCGCGCGTTTAGCCGATGAGATCGGCCGGCAACTTGCCGCCGTTCGCGGCGAGCGCCTGCATCAGTTGCTTGTGCAGCCAGATGTTCATCGACGCGGAATCGTTCATGTCGCCGCTGTACTTGAGCTCCGTGGCGAGCTGCTTGCGATGATCGAGACTGCTGTCGACGTCGAGCAGCTTCATCATGTCGACGATAGAAACGCGCCAGTTCAGCTGCTGGCTGCTCTCGCTCGCCAGTTGATCCATCACGGCGGCAACGTCGATGTCCGACAGTGGCGCGGGAGCGGCGGCGGCCTCGACGCTTGCCTGCGGCGCCGGGTCCGGCGCGGCGACGGGTGCCGGGTCGGCGGGTTTCGCTTTGTGGAAGATCTTGCCTACGATGTCACCGAAGATGCTCATGTGTGTGTCCTTTGCGAGTTAGCTACGGAAGTGCCGGCCGCTTGCCGGTCAGCGACGAGACGCGGCGATGGCTACCGGGGCTTTAACGCCGGGCGCTTCGGTGAGTTGACTCGCTGGGACAAAACGGGGCGGATTTTGATGAATAGTTGCAGTGGTGATTAGGAGTCCCGTTGATGCTGGACGCGCGTGCGCGTCGCTGAATGACGAAGGCGATTCTTTCCCGGGACCGTTGCGACCACGCTTGCGAGATCGTCATGCCCTTGCCGAGCATCGACAAAAGCAAAAATCCCGCAAGCCGATGGGCTGTGCGGGATTCGGGAATCGTTCTGGCGGAGAGAGGGGGATTCGAACCCCCGATAGGTTTTACCCTATACACGCTTTCCAGGCGTGCGACTTAAACCACTCATCCATCTCTCCGGAAGACTGCGATTATACCAAGTTCCCGCCGCCCGCCTAGCCCCTACGGGTGACGAATGTAGTCGACGAGCGCGCGCGTGTACTCGTCCGGCTTGCGGTCGAAGAGACTCACCGCAATCGCCACCGCGAAGCCGGCCGGCACGCCGAACACGCCCGAGCTGATCGGCTCGATGCCGAACCAGCGCGGCCCGCCGAAGCCTGTCAGGTGCGTGAAGAACGGATACGTCGACACGATGTAGTACACGCACACGATCAGCCCCGCGATCATCCCCGCGACGACGCCCCGCTGCGTCGTGCGCTTCCAGAACACGCCGAGCACCAGCGCCGGAAAGAGACTCGACGCCGCCAGCGAAAACGCCGCGCCTACGAGAAACAGAATGTTCCCCGCATTGAGCGACGCGACGTACGACGCGAAGAGCGCAACACCGAGCAGCAGTATTTTCGAAATCGTGACGCGCCGCTGGCTCGTTGCCCGGCGATCCACCATGCAGTAATACACGTCGTGCGACAGCGCGTTCGCGATGGTAAGCAGCAGGCCATCGGCCGTCGAAAGCGCCGCGGCGAGCGCGCCCGCCGCAATCAGTCCGGACATCACGTAAGGCAGGCCCGCAATCTCGGGCGCGGCGAGCACCACCATGTCCGGCTGCATCTGAATGCCGGCCCAGCGCACGACGCCATCGCCGTTGATGTCGCCGATACGGATCAGATACGGCTCGATATGCCGCCACTGCGTGACCCATTGCGGCAACTCCGCGAAGCGATGTCCGACGAGCCCCGTTAGAATCTCGTGCTTGATCAGCACGGCGAGCACCGGCACGGTCAGATAGAACAGCGCGACAAAAAAGAGCGTCCAGCCGACTGAGCGCCGCGCCGATGCCACGGACGTAGTCGTGTTATAGCGCGTGAGAATGTGCGGCAAGCTCGCCGTGCCGATCGACAAGCACAGGATGAGCGAGAGAAAGTTTAACCGGTGCGCCCGCGCGCTGCCCTGCTCCGCCATGCCGGAGGAAGGCGCGAACGCATCGGTCAGCGGCACGGGAGCGTCAATGCGTTCGCTCAACGCATCGCGTTCGCGCGACCACTTCGCCTGCGCATCGGCGGGATCGCGCGGAAACGACGCGAGTTCGCGCTCGCGTTCGCTGATTTCGCGCAGCGGGCCGTTGTGCCGGCGTAAATCGGCGATCTCGGCGATAAGCCGCGCGTGCTCGTCGAAGAACGATCGCGGCAGCGCATCGATGCGTTCCTGGGCGCGTGCCGCCTGACGCGCCAGATCGGCGCGCGCGCGGGCTTCGTCGGGCGAGACGGCGAGCGCGCGTTCGAGCGTCTCGACGCGCTCCATGACGCGGCCATAGTTGAACTGCGGAAACCAGCCGAGCCCGTCGCGGTGCGCGATCATCGAGACCGGAATCAGCATCGCGCTGATCAGGATGATGTACTGGGCAACCTGCGTCCACGTGACCGCTCGCATGCCGCCAAGAAACGAGCACACGAGAATGCCCGCGAGCCCGCAGAAGATGCCGATCGAAAACTCTATGCCGATGAAGCGCGACGCGATTAGTCCGATGCCCTGAATCTGCGCGACCAGATAGACGAACGAGCACAGGATGGCCGCGATGGCCGCGAGTCCGCGCACGAGGTTGCTCGAAAAGCGCGTGCCGAGAAAGTCGGGAATCGTGTAGCGCGCGAGTTTGCGCACGTAGGGCGCGAGCAAGAACGCGACGAGGCAGTAGCCGCCGGTCCAGCCCATCATGTAGGCGAGGCCGTCGTAGCCGCTCGCGTAGATGGAGCCGGCCAGTCCGATGAACGACGCCGCCGACAGCCAGTCCGCCGCCGTCGCCATGCCGTTGAACGCGGATGGCACGCGCCGCCCGGCCACGTAGTATTCGACGAGATCGGACGTGCGCGAGAGCAGGCCGATGACCGCATACACGGCGATCGGCACGAACAGGAACACATAGCCGACCCACATGCCCGCGCCGGCCGTGCGCTCGATGCGCTCCATCACGAAGATGAACAGCAGAAAGCCGAGCGTGTAGAGCGCGTAGGTGACGATGAGCCGGTTGGTGAGCCTCATCGCGGGGCGTCGTCCTGCTCGCCATCGTCCGCGCTGGCTTCATCGACCGCGCGCGCGAGCCGCGCATCCGCGACTTGCATCAGCACGATATAGACGGCGATCAGCGTCACATAGACGAGAATCGCGCCCTGCGCGCCGAAGAAGAACGGCAGCGGAAACCCGGCGATGCGCACGTGCTGCAGGCGCTCCGCGAAAAGCGGCACGCAAAACGACACGACGAATCCGACGGCAAGCAGCACCGCGATCAGCGCGACATTGAAGCGCCAGTACGCGCGATGCGCGCGCGCCGCGGCCGCCGATACGCGCGGCGGCGGGGCAAGCGTGGGAGTGAGCGGATCGGCGGGCATGACCATGCGGTTATGTACCAAAACCGCGTGGCATCGGCAATTGGGATCGACCGCCGCTTATCGGGCGGCGGTCGCTTGCAGCAGGCTCAGCGCGCTTCGCCCAGTTGATCAAGAATCGCGGGATTCTCAAGCGTCGACACGTCCTGCGTAATCTCCTCGCCCTTCGCGAGCGAGCGCAACAGACGCCGCATGATCTTGCCCGAGCGCGTCTTGGGCAAGTTCTCGCCGAAGCGGATGTCCTTCGGCTTCGCGATCGGCCCGATCTCCTTCGCGACCCACGCGCGCAAGTCGTTGGCGACCTGCTTCGCTTCGTCGCCCTCCGGACGCGCGCGCTTGAGCACGACGAACGCGACCACCGCTTCGCCCGTCGTGTCGTCGGGACGTCCGACCACTGCGGCTTCCGCGACGATCGGATTCGCGACGAGCGCCGACTCGATCTCCATCGTGCCAAGACGATGGCCGGACACGTTGAGCACGTCGTCGATGCGGCCCATGATCGTGAAGTAGCCGGTCTCCTTGTCGCGCACCGCGCCGTCGCCGGCGAGATACAGCTTGCCGCCGAGTTCTTCGGGGAAGTAGCTCGTCTTGTAGCGGTTCGGATCGCCCCAGACGTTGCGCAGCATCGACGGCCACGGCCGCTTCACGACGAGAATGCCGCCCTGCCCGTTCGGCACGTCCTGGCCGGTTTCATCGACGATCGCGGCCATGATGCCCGGCAGCGGCAGCGTGCACGATCCCGGCACGAGCGGCGTCGCGCCCGGCAGCGGCGTGATCATGTGGCCGCCGGTTTCCGTCTGCCACCATGTATCGACAATCGGGCATTGCCCGCCGCCGACGTTCTCGTGGTACCACATCCACGCTTCCGGATTGATCGGCTCGCCGACCGTGCCAAGAATGCGCAGCGTCGAGAGATCGTAGCTCTTCGGATGCACCTTCGCGTCCGCTTCCGACGCCTTGATAAGCGAGCGGATGGCCGTTGGCGCGGTATAGAAGATGGTGACCTTGTGACGCTGGATCATGTCCCAGAAGCGGCCCGCGTTCGGATACGTCGGCACGCCTTCGAACATGATCTGCGTCGCGCCGATCGCGAGCGGCCCATAGGCGATATAGCTGTGTCCCGTGATCCAGCCGATGTCGGCCGTACACCAGAAGATGTCGCCGGGCTTCATATCGAAGGTCCACTTCATCGTCTGCGCGGCCCACAGCAGCAAGCCGGCCGTACTGTGCTGCACGCCCTTCGGCTTGCCCGTGGAGCCGGACGTGTACAGGATGAAAAGCGGATGCTCCGCGCCGACCCACTCGGGCTCGCACTGCGCCGGTTCGTTCTCGACGATCTCGTGCAGCCACACGTCGCGGCCTTCGTTCCACGCGATCTTGCCGCCCGTGCGCCGATACACGATGACGTCTTTCACCGCGTCGCAGCCGCCCGCCGCAAGTGCTTCGTCGGCGATGCTCTTGAGCGGCAGCGCCTTGCCGCCGCGCATCTGCTCGTCGGCGGTGATGAGCGCAACCGCGCCGACATCGACGAGCCGCTCGTTCAGCGACTTCGACGAGAAGCCGCCGAACACCACCGAATGGGTCGCGCCGATGCGCGCGCACGCCTGCATCGCAACGACGCCTTCGACGGACATCGGCAGATAGATCACGACGCGATCGCCCTTCTTCACGCCGCGCTTCTTGAGCGCGTTGGCGAGGCGGCACACGCGTTCGAGCAGGTCCTGATACGTGACGTTGGTCACGGTGCCGTCGTCGGCTTCGAAGATGATCGCGTTCTCGTTGCCGCGCCCCGCTTCTACATGCCGGTCGAGGCAGTTATACGATGCGTTCAGTTCGCCGTCCGCGAACCACGTATAGAACGGCGCGTTGCTTTTGTCGAGCACGTTCGAAAACGGCTTGTGCCACGCGAGCGTCTCCCGCGCGAGCCGCGCCCAGAAGCCTTCGTAGTCGCGCTCTGCTTCGGCGACGAGCGCCTTGTACGCATCCATGCCCGAAATCGTCGCGCCGGACGAAGCCTTGGCTGACGGCGGGAATACACGTTTTTCCTGAAGAACCGATTCGATCGCAGACATCGACAACCCCTCCGATGGTGTTCCAAAAGCCGGCGGCGCGCTCGACGCTTAAGGCGGGCACGCCGCATGTTATTGAGGTTCGAAAGCGTCACGCGCGCGGGCGTTCTCGCCGAACCCTGTCTCCTGTCGACCGGTTCGCCGTCTCGCGGATTACCGGCCACTTGCAACCTTGCCAGCGCGCTCCGTTTGCGAAACGCGCTTGCCGACTCATTGCAGCCTGCATGAAGATCAAGATATGCCGCGCAACTTACCCGCTTCTTACGCGGCCGACGGCTGCGGCACGGGGTATACACGGAGTCGGCGCGGCTTCTACAATGCGTCCCCACAATCCTAACTGAACTCGCCGCGCGCTTGTCGTGCGCTCGACGCCGAAATCACAGCTTGAATCGCTACGCCCTCTATCTCATCGCGTCGATGCTGCTTGTCGGAAGCAACGTCGGCATCGGCAAGTCGATCGTCGCGTTCGTGCCGGTGCCGCTCTTCGCGCTGCTGCGCTTCGTCATCGCGCTGGCGGTGCTCTGGCCGCTGTTGCGTCCGTCGAAGATGAAGCGCGTGGCGCGCGCCGAGTGGATCAACCTCTTCTTGCAGGCGCTCTTCGGCACGTTCGGCTTCACGCTGCTGATGCTGAACGGCGTCGCGCGCACGAGCGCGGTCGCGGCGGGCGTCATCACGAGCACCATGCCCGCCGTCGTCGCGCTCTTCGCCTGGCTCTTTCTCAAGGAAAAACCGGGCGGACGAGCGTTCGCCTCGATCGCGCTGGCGGTCGTCGGCGTCGTCGTCATCAACGTCGCCCAGAGCGGCGGCGGCGATCACGGCGGCGGGTCGCTCGCGGGCAATCTGATGGTGGTCGGCGCGGTCTGCTGCGAATCGCTCTATGTGATCTTGTCGCGGCGGCTGACGCAGACGCTGCCCGCCATCGACATCTGCGCGTACACGCACGGCTTAGGCTTTCTGCTGATGTTGCCGCTCGGCCTGCCGACCGCGCTCGCGTTCGAATGGCGCGGCGTCGACGCGGTGACGTGGGCGCTCGTCGGATGGTATGCGCTTTCGGCGAGCGTCTTCTCCTTCTGGCTCTGGATGAAAGGCATACGCCACGTCGCGGGCAGCCTCGCGGGCGTATTCTCCGCCGTCCTGCCGATCGCGGCGGCGCTCTACGGCATCGCGTTCCTCGGAGAGCGGCCGACGCTCGCGCATGGCATCGCGCTCGCGTGCGTGATGGCGGGCATCGTCCTCGCAAGCCTCAAGCGCCGCGCGCCCGCGCCGCGTGACGAGCGTGGCAGCCGCGAAAGCAACGTGTAGCGGCACGTGGCGGCACGTGGCGGCACGTAGGCGCGCATTCCATTCAATTGGCACAACAGTGCTTGCCGCTGCGTTCAGGCAGCCTCGCGCGGCGACACGCTACAATACCGGGCTTTCCCGCATGAGCCGCGCCCTTGGCGCCCGCGGAACGCCGCGGCACCGCCCGTGCGACCTTTTTAGCGCCCTCTTTAGCGCCCCTATTCTCCGCCGCCCGACCGACACGCCGCCCATGTCCGCTCAGAAGCACTTCCCCGACTCGCCCGCTCGCCCCGGCACGATGAAGGCGCTGCCCAGATTCATCTTCATGAGCCGCTGGCTTCAGGTACCGCTCTATCTCGGACTTATCATCGCGCAGGGCGTCTACGTCGTCCTGTTCCTGAAGGAAGTCTGGCATCTCGTCACGCACGCGATGACGCTCGACGAAACCAACGTCATGCTGGTCGTGCTCGGCCTGATCGACGTGGTGATGATCTCGAACCTGCTCATCATGGTGATCGTCGGCGGATACGAAACGTTCGTGTCGCGTCTCGGCGTGGAAGGCCATCCCGACGAGCCCGAGTGGCTCGATCACGTCAATGCGGGCGTGCTGAAAGTGAAGCTCTCGATGGCGCTCATCAGCATCTCGTCGATTCATCTGCTGAAGACCTTCATCAATCCGGATCAGCACACGTTCCATACGGTGCTGTGGCAAGTCGTGATTCACGTCGCGTTCCTCGTGTCCGCGCTCGTCATGGCCTATGTCGACCGGTTGACCACGCATACGCATCCGCGGCATTTCCACAGCGTCGCCCCAACGAACATCAACGCGTCGCCCCGAAGCGCGACAGCCCGCAGCGCAGTCGAATAGAGCGTCGAAGAGAACGCACGCAGTCTTTCGTCCCCAGAGCCCAAGCCATGACCGTCATCAAGCAAGAAGACCTGATCCAGAGCATCGCCGATTCTCTGCAGTACATCAGCTACTACCATCCGCTCGACTATATTCAGGCGCTCGGCCGCGCCTATGAGCTGGAGGAAAGCCCGGCCGCGAAGGACGCCATCGCGCAGATCCTGACCAACAGCCGCATGTGCGCCGAAGGAAAGCGCCCGATCTGTCAGGACACGGGCATCGTCACGGTGTTCGTGAAGGTGGGCATGGACGTGCGATGGGACGGCGCGACGATGGGCGTCACCGACATGATCAACGAAGGCGTGCGCCGCGGCTATCTGAACCCCGACAACGTGCTGCGCGCGTCGATCGTGAGCCCGCCCGAAGGCGCGCGCAAGAACACGAAGGACAACACGCCGGCCGTGATCCATTATGAGATCGTGCCGGGCGACAAGGTCGATGTTCAGGTCGCGGCGAAGGGCGGCGGCTCGGAGAACAAGTCGAAGTTCGCGATGCTCAATCCGTCCGATTCGATCGTCGACTGGGTGCTCAAGACGGTGCCGACGATGGGTGCCGGCTGGTGCCCGCCGGGCATGCTCGGCATCGGCATCGGCGGCACGGCTGAAAAGGCGATGGTGATGGCGAAGGAATCGCTGATGGACCCCATCGACATTCAGGACATCATCGCCCGCGGGCCGCAGGACTGGATCGAAGAACTGCGCGTCGAATTGCACGAGAAGGTGAACGCGCTCGGTATCGGCGCGCAGGGTCTCGGTGGCTTGTCGACCGTGCTCGACGTCAAGATCATGGCCGCGCCGACGCATGCGGCGAGCAAGCCCATCGCGATCATCCCGAACTGCGCGGCGACCCGCCACGCGCACTTCACGCTCGACGGCTCGGGCGCCGCCAAGCTCGACGCCCCGCCGCTCGACGCGTGGCCGAAGGTCACGTGGCAGCCGAACACCGAGACGAGCCAGCGCGTCGACCTCAACACGCTGACGCCGGAAGAAGTCGCCTCGTGGAAGCCGGGCCAGACGCTCTTGCTGTCGGGCAAGATGCTGACGGGCCGCGACGCCGCGCACAAGCGCATCGCCGACATGCTCGCCAAGGGTGAGAAGCTGCCGGTCGATTTCACGAACCGCGTGATCTATTACGTCGGCCCGGTCGATCCGGTGCGCGACGAAGCGGTGGGTCCGGCAGGCCCGACGACAGCCACGCGCATGGACAAGTTCACGGAAATGATGCTTGCGCAGACCGGCCTGATCTCGATGATCGGCAAGGCCGAGCGCGGTCCGGTCGCCATCGAGGCGATCAAGAAGCACAAGGCCGCGTATCTGATGGCGGTCGGCGGCGCGGCGTACCTCGTGTCGAAGGCGATCCGCGAGGCTAAGGTGCTCGCGTTCGAAGACCTCGGCATGGAAGCCATTTATGAGTTCGACGTAAAGGACATGCCGGTCACGGTCGCGGTCGATTCGAACGGAACGTCGGTTCACAAGACCGGCCCCGCCGAATGGCAGGCGAAGATCGGCAAGATTCCGGTCGCGACGGCGTGAGCATGAGACGCGGACCGCATCGCGCATGACCTGCGCGGCGCGGTCGGAAAGCCGGGCCGCGCGCCCGGCTTTTCTTTGGAAGCCGCATTTGCCGATAGCGCCTTCCATTCTCATTCTCGGCCGCGACAAAAAATTCCCTCTCAACCTTGGCAGGCCCCAGTCCCAAGGTTTATCTTTCCCCCATGCTCACACGCCCGGAACAAGGACACCCATGAAAGGCGACGCGAAAGTCATCGAATATCTGAACGCGCAGTTGAAGAACGAACTGACCGCGATCAATCAATACTTCCTCCACGCCCGGATGTACAAGCACTGGGGCCTCGAGCAGTTGAACAAGCACGAATATGACGAGTCCATCGGCGAGATGAAGCATGCCGACTGGCTGATCCAGCGCGTGTTCATGCTTGACGGCTTGCCGAACCTGCAGGACCTGCACAAGCTCCTGATCGGCGAAGAGACCAAGGAAATCATCGAGTGCGATCTGAAGCTCGAACAGATTTCGCAGTCCACCTGCAAGGAAGCCATGGCGTATTGCGAGTCCGTGCGGGACTACGTTTCGCGCGATATCTTCGACAAGATTCTGAACGACACCGAAGAGCACATCGACTGGCTGGAAACGCAACTGGATCTGATCGACAAGGTCGGCATCCAGAACTATCAGCAGAGCATGATGGGCGAGCAATAAGCCGTTTCAACCGATGTCCGCTGTCGTCGCATCCTCCCCCGCCACGAACGTACGCGCGCCGGCCGGCGCAGACGCGCCCGTCGGCATCTTCGATTCCGGTCTGGGCGGTCTGTCCGTGTTGCGCGCGGTGCGCGCGCTGTTGCCGCACGAGCGGCTGATCTACGTGGCGGACTCGCTGCACGCGCCCTACGGCGAGCGCGACGACACATTCATCACCGGGCGCACCACGGCCATTGGCGAATGGCTCGTCGGACAGGGCGTGAAGGCGCTCGTCGTCGCATGCAACACGGCGACCGCGCAATCCATCGCGCATGTGCGCGAGCGGCTGGCGATTCCGCTCGTCGGCGTCGAGCCCGGCGTGAAGCCGGCCGCGGCGGTGTCGAAAACCGGCGTGGTCGGCGTGCTGGCCACGCAGGCGACGCTGCGAAGCGCGCGCTTTCAGTCGCTTCTGGACCGCTATGCCGGCAATTGCCGCTTCATCTGCCAGCCGGGGCACGGGCTGGTGCAGGCGGTGGAGCGGTGCGACACGTCATCGCCCGAACTCATGGCGCTGCTCGAAAGCTATCTCAAACCGATGCTCGACGCAGGCGCCGACACCCTCGTGCTCGGCTGCACGCACTACCCTTTCCTCGACCGCGCCATCCGCGAGATTGCAGGCGAGCGGCTGCATATCGTCGATACGAGCGTCGCGGTCGCGCGGCAGCTCGAACGTCTGCTCGACGCGAGCGGACTCCGAAACGCTGATGCTTCGGTGTCGACGACCCCGCTTTTCTACTCCACCGCCGACGGCGAACCGCAGCGGCAACTCGCCGCCTCCTTGCTGCAAATCCAGGCAGATGTGCGGCACGTCGTTATTCCGACCGCTTAATCACCACACCGCGCGAGGGGTTCTTCGCTCGCCTCGGCGTCGCAGGCCGCCGCATTGCCCCGCCACGCAAGGCTCCGCTGGAAAAGCCGGCTCGCTCACGCACGCAGTTACAAAAATCCCCGCTCCTCGCTTGCCAAGGACGCGACACTGAATGATAATAATTCGCATTAACGGAAGCTATCGCGAACAATCATGATCGTCTGTGTCTGCAAGTCAGTGTCCGACAGAAAGATTCGCGCCGCCATCGCGGAGGGCGTCGATACCTTCGACGAGCTCCAGTTCGAACTCGGCGTCGCCATGTGCTGTGGGAAGTGCGAAGAGAGCGTGCGCGATGTGATGGCGCAAAGCGGCGTCTGCGCCTCGCATTGCGGCGTGCAGGCAGCACCGGTCACCTTCTACGAACGCCAGGCGGCCTGACGCATCCGCGCCACCGGCCGCGCCATCCGGTTGCGCCGCGCCGAAGCCAACCGGGGTACCTTCTGCAAGCCGTCAGTCCTGTGCCGGAGAGAACGATGGAATTGCTGATCGGTTTCGTGGCCACGCTATTTATTTCGCTGCTGATATTTCGTCGATGACTTCGCCCTTCGCTTTTCGGGCCAGCTTATGTTCGGGATGTCAGTGTCATGAGCCGTCAGGCAAGCAGACTCTCGAATAACGCTAAGAATGCAGTCCCCGACCACGTCTTCCGCCGCCTTTTCGCCTGCGTCGTCATTGAGCATCAATCCTCGCTTGCTGGCCGCGTGCGCGCTGGTGCTTGCGATCCATGCGGCGCTCCTCGGCGTCGCGCTGACGATGCGGCACGAAGCGCCGCCGCGCCCCGTCGAAGCCAAGGCGATCACCGCGCAGTTGATCAGCGAGACCCCGCAGCCCGCGCCCCAGCCGGTTGCCGTCCAGTCCCCGCCGACGCCTCAGCCGCCGAAACCCGTCCCGCAGCCGAAGCCGCAGCCGAAAATCAAGCCCAAGGCCGAGCCGAAGCCCGCGCCGATGCCGGTCACGCCAGCGCCGTCGCCGATTGCGCCGCCCGCGCCCGAGCCGACGCCGCCGGCTCCCCCCGCTCCGCCGCCGCCCGCGCCCGCGCCTGCCGCGCCCGCGCCCGCCGCGCCCGCCATCGGAAAGCCAACGATGGACCTCGCCGCGCCGAAGAACGTCGCGCGCCTGTCGTGCAATATCGCGCAGCCGGACTATCCTGCCATGTCGCGCCGCCGGGGCGAGACGGGCACGGCGCTGGTCAAGCTGACAGTCGGCCTGTCGGGCAAGATCGAAAACGTAACGCTGCAAAAAAGCAGCGGCTCCTCGCGCCTCGACGACGCCGCGCTCGACGCCGTTCGTTCCAGCGCATGCACACCCTACAAGGAAAATGGCGAGGCGATCCGCGCCACGGCCACCGTCCCGTTCGTATTCAGCCTGAACGACTGACCGGTTTTTTGGAAACAAGGAAACAGCAATGCAAAACTACGGAATTGCGCACGTCTGGGCGCAGGGCGATTTCGTGACGCGCGGCATCGCGCTCGCGCTCGTCATCATGTCGGTACTCTCGTGGACGGTGATCGTCGTGAAGGCGTGGAACGTCGTGCGGCTCAAGCGCCTGACGAAGAACGCAGAGCAGGCGTTCTGGCATTCCGACGATTTCAACGACGGCATCCAGAAACTGGGCGCGCAGTCGTCGAGCGCAGCGGACAACCCGTTCCTCGCGCTCGCGCTCGCCGGCCAGGAAGCGGCGGACCATCATCACCAGACGCAGCCGCATCTGCACGATCGCATGGATGTCTCCGACTGGATCACGCGCTGCCTGAAGGACGTGATGGACGAAAGCGTCGGCCGGATGCAGGCGGGGCTCGCGGTGCTGGCGTCGATCGGCAGCACGTCGCCGTTCGTCGGACTGTTCGGCACGGTGTGGGGCATTTATCACGCGCTGCTGACCATCGGTGCGACGGGGCAAACGTCGATCGATCAGGTCGCGGGCCCGGTCGGCGAATCGCTCATCATGACCGCGTTCGGCCTGTTCGTCGCGATACCGGCGGTGCTCGGCTACAACGCCCTCACCCGCGCGAACAAGAGCATCGTGACCAAGCTGAACCGCTTCGCGCACGGCCTGCACGCGTTCTTCGTCACGGGCTCGAAGCTGTCGTCGACCAAGCGCGCGACGGCTGCGCAATCCGACAGCCTGCGTCTTGCGACGCGCGCGAGCTAAACGGAGGTTCGCATGGCCATGAGCCCATTCGCCGGCGACGAAGACGACGGCATGATGAGCGAAATCAACATGACGCCGCTCGTCGACGTCATGCTCGTTCTCCTCATCATTTTTCTGGTGACCATTCCCGCGATGCATCACGCGGTGAAGATCGACCTGCCGCACGCGAGCAGCCAGCCGCAGGACGAAAAGCCCGCGCACGTGGAGGTCGCGATTCAGGCCGACGGCACGATTCTCTGGAACGACCAGAAGATCGACGACGCGGCGCTCGACGCGCGCATCGCGCAGGCGTCGAAAGAGGCGCCGCAGCCGGAATTGCACCTGCGCGCGGATCGCAAGGTATCGTATGAGCGCGTCGCCGATGTGATGTCCGCCGCGCAGGCGGGCGGCTTATCGAAAATCGGCTTCGTGACGCAGCCGAAGGCGGCGAAGTAGATGTCGGGAAGCATGTAGCAAAGTAAAAGGCCTTCATCGTCAGATGAAGGCCTTTTTTCGTGCGCACTCGGCGCATTCGGGCGAGACGATTACTTCGGGCTCGAATACCCTGAGCCGCCAGAACCGTCACATGCGGCAGCCGTGGTCGACACGGACAGCGCGATCAGCCCTATCAGGCTAACTATCAAAGTAGCCGTCAGTTTTCGCATAAGAAGCTCCTTAGCGAAAGAGATCCCAATATAACGCCGCCGATTTTGCCGTACAAGATTTGGCGCGATTGAATCTCTGCATCGCAAGCGCGTGCTTCAATGTCTGAAGCGATGCTAAACCGTTTCCTGCTCGGCTGGCTCGATCACCGGGCACTCGCCCGGAAAGCGCTTGCCATCGTCGATGCATTCGACGAGAAAATCGACGAACGCGCGAATGGCCGGAACCATGCCCTGCCGCGACAGGAACACGGCGTAAAGCTGCGGCGTCGGAAACGTCCAGCCGGGCATCACGGGCGAGAGTTGCCCGCTTCGGAGCGGCGCGCCGTACATCATCTCGGGCAACGCTGCGATGCCGACGCCGCGCATTACGGCTTCGCGAATCATCGAAAGGTCGGCCGTCACGAGCCGTGGTTCGTGCTCGAATTCGTGACGCGTGCCGTCGGGCGCGATGAGGCGATACACGTGCCGCCCGTCCGCCGATGGCATGTCGAGCGTGTCGTACTGCGCGAGGTCCGCGACGCTCATCGGCGGCGCGTTGGGCTTGAGCAGCGAGGGCGCGGCAACGAGCATCTGCTGCGTGCGCCACAGCGGCCGCGCGACGACGTTCGAGCTCGCGGGCGGCTCGGAGCGCACGCGCAGCGCGACGTCGATGGCGTCCTCGAACAGATCCACGACGCGGTTCGTCACGCGCAACACGACGCGCACTTCCGGGTAGCGATGCATGAAGTCGGGCATGACGGCCGCAAGGAACGTCTGCGCGATGGTCACGGGCACGCTCACGCGCACGGTGCCGCGCGGCGAATTGCGCAGGCTCTGCACGACATTGACGGCGGCCTGCGCCTCGGCGAGCATCGCCTGGCAATGCTGGTAGAAGAGTTGTCCTGCTTCGGTTAGCGCGAGCTTGCGCGTGGAACGCTGCAAGAGCCGTACTCCGAGCGACGCCTCTAGTTCCGACACGCGCCGCGACAGCCGCGACTTCGAAATGCCCAGCACGCGCTCGGCTGCGGAAAAGCCGCCGTGTTCGACTACGTGCGAGAAGTACATCAGATCGTTGAGATCGTGCGAGTCGGATGTCATGGCGTGTGCGGCTTTGGCTGTTGTCGCCGGCGCGAGGCCGGTTTGTTTATCGCAGCAGGACAATCCATTGCGCTGCGGCGTCTTTTACCCACAAATACGGCTCATATAATAGCTTCGTGTTTCACATTTATCGCTATTCCCCTAATGGCGAAGCGAGGCAAACATCATGAGCCGCACTATTTCGAGCATCATTCCTGCCATGCGCACCGTCGAAGGCGGCGGATTCGTCGTGCATCGCCCGTTTCCGACGCGCCTTCTGATGGACTTCGATCCGTTCCTGCTGCTCGACGAGATGGGCCCGGTCGACTACGCGCCGGGCGAGGCGAAAGGCGCGCCGGATCACCCGCATCGCGGCTTCGAAACGGTGACGTACATGCTCGAAGGCGAGTTCGGCCACAAGGATTCGGCCGGGCATTCCGGCACGCTGCGTCCGGGCGACGTGCAATGGATGACCGCCGGCGCGGGCGTCGTGCATAGCGAAATGCCGGGCGAAGCGTTCGCGCAGCGCGGCGGCCGCGTGCACGGGCTGCAACTGTGGGTGAACCTGCCCAAGCGCGACAAGATGGTCGCGCCGCATTATCAGGAGATCCCGTCCGAGCGCATACCTGTGGCGACGAGCGAGGACGGCAAGGTGCGCGTGAAGGTGATCGCGGGCGAAGCGCTCGGCGTGAAGGCCGCGATTGAAACGCGCACGCCCATCCTTTATCAGCACTTCTCGCTGCAACCGGGCGCGACTATCGAGCATCGCGTGCCGCGCGATTTCCGCGTCTTCGCGTACAGCCTGTCGGGCACCGCGTTGTACGGTCCGCAGCGCCAGCCGGTGCGCGCGCAGCAGATGATCATCTTCCGCGACGACGCCGATACGATCACGCTCGCCGCAGGAGACGAGCCCGCTGAAGTGCTGCTGTTCGGCGGCGTGCCGCTGAAGGAGCCGGTCGTGCGCTATGGCCCGTTCGTGATGAACACGGAAGACGAGATTCGTCAGGCCGTGATCGACTTTCAGGCGGGCCGCATGGGCGCGATCACGCACTGAGCGGGCGTATCGTAGTGTTGAAATAATGCGCGACGGCGCGGCAAGAACGGGTACATTGCGTCACAATGACCGTTCGGCCGGCGCCGTTTTTTTCGCGCTCGTCTGTCGTCACGCTGTCCGTTCGTCATTGATACATCCGAGGAAACGCGCATGTCCGCTCCCGTCGTGACCGCCACCATCGGCAGCGCCGATTACGAAACCCGCCTCGAAGACGGCACGCATACGTGGTTCGCCGACGAGCCGGCCAGTCTCGGCGGTGCCGATTCGGCGCCGCAGCCTTCGTCGCTCCTCTTGTCGAGCCTCGGCGCATGCACGTCCATCACGCTGCGCATGTACGCGAAGCGCAAGGGTTGGCCGCTCACGTCACTGCGCGTCGAACTGTCGATGAACACCTCGGCGGACGGCACCGTGATCGACCGCCGCATCTCGCTGGACGGCCCGCTCGACCAAACGCAACGGGAACGTCTCTTGCAAATTGCCAATGCCTGCCCGATGCACAAGGTTCTCGTCGGTGCCGTTCGCATCGACTCGGGGCTCATTCCCGCCGAACCGGTGTGACTGGGCGTCACGAACGTCCAAGGAAACGTCGTCTTGAATTTCGAACACCTGATCCAGATTAACGATCCGACGAACCCGCTCGTCGACTCACTGACGCGCGAGCAGCTGTGGGAAGGCCTCGTGCTGCGCGCGGAACAGCCGCAGCTTTTCGTGCTGGGCCTCGATAGCTGCGCGATCCTCTTCCGCGAAGGCGATGTGATGGAGCGCGAGCTGCACTATGGTCAGGCCGTGGTGCGAGACCGCGTGACGCTCGATCCGCATAACAGCGTGCGCTACGACATCCTGCCGACTGCCGAACACGTCGGCGGCTCGCTCACGATGGCTATCGAGCAGCCCGACGCCATGCAGCTTTTCCTGCGCTTTACCTACAGCACGACGCTGCCCGAGAGCGAGAACTCCACGCCCGACGAGCGGCAGACGCAGGAAATCGTGAAATCGGCGTATCGCGAGTCGGATATCGACACCGTGCGGCTCATTCGTCAGTACGCGCACGGGCGCACGGGCGAAAGTCCGCTGCATTGACGCATGATGGATGAAGCGCGGCTATCGAACGCCGCGTTCCCATCGAAAAGCCTTAGTTGCAAATAGGAATGGTTATCATTTACTATCGATCCATCGAATCAACGACGGCACCTACAACCGACAACATGACCGACACGCTGCGATCCTCCACGCTCAGGCTGCGCCGCCCGCTTGCTCGCGACGCGGCGATCACCCGCCCGAAGACTGCGGCAGAAACGACGGAGCGCGTCTCGGCCAACGATGCCAACGGCGAACGGTCGCTGCGCAGCGACGCGCTGTTGCAAGGCCGCAGTCATGTCGCCATCGTGCATAACGGGGAAACGTATCAATTGCGCGCCACGCGTCTGGGCAAGCTCATCCTGACGAAGTAGCGCGAAAGAACAGCAGGACGTACCGGGTATTGTGGGGACCACCTCGCCAAGAGGTGTTTGGCCTTAGCCAGCAAGGACGACTTGCACGCGAGAATTTAGACCCCTTCGTGCAAACACCAGCCAGTCGTCGATAGCCAGCGAAGCCGTTTTTTTTGCCGCTCCAACGCTTCAAACAAACGGCGCGCTCTCTTGCGAGAGCGCGCCGTTTTTCTATCTGCGATGGCCGTCGATTCAGACGTTCTCGATTCCCAGCGCCGCGATACCCGCGCGCGCGACCTGCGCATCCTGATCCGACTTCACGCCCGAGACGCCGACCGCTCCGACGATATCCGTGCCGACGAAAATCGGCACGCCGCCTTCGAGCATGGCCGTCATCGGCGCGGAGAGGAACGCGGTACGCCCCTGCTTGATGGTGTCTTCGTAGACCTTCGTCTCGCGGCGGCCGAGCACGGCCGTGCGCGCCTTGCCCGTCGCCATTTCCACCGTGCTCGCGCCCGCTCCTTCGAGCCGGTGCAGATGCAGCAGATGCCCGCCGTCATCGACGATGGCGATGGTCACGTTCCAGTTGTGATGCTTCGCGTGCGCTTCGGCGGCGGCGGCCATGGCTAACACGTCATCGTCGGTCAGTGCGGGTTTCGTTCTCACTTGGCGCGCCCTCGCGTGCTGGCGTTATCGGGAAAAGCCCCAGAACATCAGGTACCAGGCGCTGTCCACCACGGCCAGCGCCGCGATCAACCATATCATCGAAAGGAGCCGGGGGCCAGGCGTCGACGCATAGCGCCCGCTCACGCGCCACGCGAGCCACGCGCTCCACACATTCGCGATGGCCAGGAGCGCGAGCCGCAAGTCCGCGACCCACCACAACGGCACGTGCTCGGCGCGCAGAAGCGAAACCGTGGTCGCCGAAAGACCGAGGAACACGCCGACGCCCGCAATCGGAATCAGCGCGAGCGTCAGATGATGCACGCGCATCGCGTTCAGCTTCCCGAGCATGCGCGCGCCCATTGCGATGAGCGCGAGCAGCGCCGTGCCATAGACGAGCGCCGTCGCAAGGATGTAGCCGACGACCATCGTGCCGTCGAGCCACGAGAAGACGTCGTTCTGATCCGGATAGTGCGTGAACAGGAACCACGGCGCGTTGGTGTCGAGCGGCCAGAGGATGTTGTGATCGATCAGCCAGCCCGCGAAAAACTGCTTCAGATCGACGAACCACGTGCTCACCGTCCAGTGGAACGCGCCGATGGCAATGCCGAGCAGGCCGTAGAGAATCAGCGCCGTGTCCCACGGATTCGCCGCCTTGTCGCCGAGCTTCACGACTTCCTCGGCGGGCGAGCGCCACGTCAGCGCGATCGCATCGCGATGGCCGCTGCAACGCCCGCACATATGGCAGTCCGCGGCGCCCTTCATGTTTCGCAGCGGCACGAGCGGCGCGCAGTTGATCGGAATGACGCGATGGCCGTGTTCGCCCTGCTTGTACGAGCGGCGCCACGCGTCTTCGCTGACCTTGTAGTGGAACGGCGCAAGACGCGCGAGCAGCGAGAACACGCCGTTGACCGGGCACAGATACTTGCACCACACGCGCTTTTCCCGGCCGTACAGCAAGCCGATGATGATCGCCGCGACCGTCGAGCCGCCGAGCACGAGCAGCACGGCCTTCGGATATTGATAGACGCTGACCATCTGGCCGTAGATGGTCGTGAGTCCGAACGCCACGAACGGCCAGCCGCCCCAGCGCATCCAGTGCGGAATCGCGCGCCCGCGGCCGAAGCGGCTCGCGAATTCGGTAAGCGCGCCTTCCGGACACAGCACGCCGCACCACACGCGGCCAAGCATGACCATCGACAGCAGCACGAACGGCCACCAGATGCCCCAGAACACGAACTGCGCCGCGAGCGTCAGGTTGTTCCAGAGATGCGCGGAGCCGTCGGGCAGCGGCAGCACGGCCGGAACGATGATCAGAAACGCATACACGGCAACGACGACCCACTGAATTCCGCGGATCACGCTGCCGTGCCGTTGCATCCAGTGGCCGGCTTGCTGGAGCCGGCTCTGGGCCTGCGTATCGGGCTGCACGCTTTGTTGCATCGAGGAGCTCATGCCGGGCGTCCGGCCGCCTTCTGTTTTTGCGCCATCTGGCTATTCGAGCGGCGTAACAGGAGATAGATGACGATCCAGTACACCGCATACGCGACGATGTTCATGCCCGCCGGATGCGCGCGATACCCCGTGAGCGTCGCGACGAGCGAGCCGAAGGTGCTGGAGTCGTCGAGAATCGCAGACGTGTTCCACATCTGATTGACGATGACGGGCAGCACTTCCATGTCGATCAGCTTGTCGACGCCTGTCTCGAACAGACCCGCGGCGAGGAACAGCAGCATGATTTCGGTGACGCGGAAGAATGCGCGCCACGAGAACACCTTGCCGCCGAGCTGAAGCACGTAGAAGGTCAGGAGCGCGAGTCCAAATCCGATGATGATGGCTGCGTACTGCGAAGCCGCGACGTGCCCGGATTGCCCGAAGCCGACGCCGTACAGGAACACGGCGGTTTCGCTGCCTTCACGCGCGATGGCGAGCGCCACGAGCAGCGCGATGCCCCACCAGTGGCCGTCCTGCGTGGTCTTTTGCAGCGACGTTTCCATGTCGCGCTTGAGCGTGCGTCCGTGGCGCTTCATCCACAGCACCATTTGCACGATCAGCACGCACGCGACGAGCACCATCGCTGTCTGAAAGTAGTCTTGAGCATTGCCGGACAGCACTTCGGTGAAGCCGATCAACGCTGCCCCGAGACCGACCGCCGCGAGCAATCCCGCCACGACGCCGAACCACAGATAAGGCAGGCCCCGACGCGCCTGATGATCGCCGTTCTTGAGCCACGCGTACAGAATGCCGACGACGAGAAGCGCCTCGACGCTTTCCCGCCACACGATGAAAAGTACCTGCCCCATATCGAAACTCCCTGCCCGTTCTGCTTTATCGGCCGCGCGATGCCTATCGTGAAGCGCCGCGCGGCTCAATCATCACTTTGCGACGATCACGCCTTGCGCCGTCTGATGAAAATCGTCGAAGAACTTGTACTCGCCCGGATCGAGAGGCGCGATTACCACGAACGAATCCGCGCCCGGCGCCAGCACTTTCTCTTTACGCAGCTGCACGCTTTCGAACTCGGCCGCGCCCTTGCCCACGTTATGCACTTCGATCTTGATGCGCTGTCCCGCCGGCACCTCGATGCGCGCCGGGTTGAGCTTGCCGTCGTTCATTTCCAGCTTGAACGTCGGCAGATCGGCCGCGCTCGCCGTGCCGACCATCACGGACAGCGCGAGCGCGACTGCCTGAATTTTCGAGTTCATTCTTTCTTCCCGAAGATGCACGCGCCCGCTTCACCGAAACGCCAGGCGCGCAAATCGAGCGAACTGCTTGAAACTGCTTAGTAGCCGCCCTTCTTGCCGATGCCCGCGAACGGGAAGTCGTACTCCACCGTGAACGGCTTGAACCACGCGCCGACGCCCGTTTCCTTGTCGGTGTGACGGCCGAACGCCATGTGGCCGGTCTCCGACGGCGGCGCGATATGCAGCTTCAGGTGATACTTGCCCGGCCCGAACAGCTTCACGTTGTCGCCGTAGTGCGGGCCGTCGCTCGCCACCATCGGCATCAGGTCGCCCTTGATCGTCTGCGTCGTGCCGACCTTGCTCAGTTCGTACGTGACGTTGAGGTACGGCATCCAGTCGCCTTCCGCGAAACCGGTCGGATTGTTCTTGACCGCGTGGATGTCGGCTTCCAGATGGATGTCCGAATCCGACGCCTTGCGCATCATGCCTTCCGGCGCCATCGTGATCGGCTGGAGATAGACGGCCCCCGTTTCCATGCCGCCTTCGATGTGCTGCTTGCCGATCGGATATTCGGCAGCCGAGGCCGCCATCATCGCCGTGAGACCAGCGGCGGCGACGAGGCCGCGCGTCAACGTTGAAACCATCAAACACACTCCTTTCTTGTTATCGGTCGGCGCGTGCGGCGTTGCTTCGCGCGGCCTTGCCACGAGACGGCTGCATCTCTGTTTTCCGTGACCCGGACGGGTGGCGGCGTAACGTTAATGCGAACCATTCTCAATGTTTGTCAGTTTAGCATCGTTTGATGCGGCGAACAATTTGACGGAGTGAATGAGACTAACGCTGGTAAGGCTTTTCGGCTGTCGGCCGGCTTTCACGGACGGTGCCGAAAGGCGGCGAATTCCAGTTCGCCGCCTTCCCGGTCGCTCATTTGCCGTCGATTCCGCTTACGTGATCGCCCACGTTCGCGCCGAACACGCGCTGGCGCAGGAGCGCCAATTGGTCGCGGGTCTGCGCCGCCTTCTCGAATTCGAGGTTCTTGGCGTGATCCATCATCTGCTTTTCGAGGCGCTTGATTTCCTTCGCGATCTGCTTCTCGCTCATGTCCTCGAACTTGGCGCGCGCCTGCGCTTCCTTCAGCTCGGCGCGCGCTTCGTCCGCGCTGTAGACGCCGTCGATGATGTCCTTGATGCGCTTTTCCACGCCGCGCGGCGTGATGCCCATCGCCTGGTTATGCGCGATCTGCTTCGCGCGCCGCCGCTCGGTTTCGTCGATGGCGCGCTTCATCGAGTCGGTCATGTTGTCGGCATAGAGAATCGCCTTGCCGTTCACGTTGCGCGCCGCGCGGCCGATGGTCTGGATCAGCGAACGCTCGGCGCGCAGGAAGCCTTCCTTGTCGGCGTCGAGAATCGCGACGAGCGACACTTCGGGGATATCGAGCCCCTCGCGCAGCAAGTTGATGCCGACGAGCACGTCGAAGGTGCCGAGCCGAAGATCGCGGATGATCTCGACGCGTTCCACCGTATCGATGTCGCTATGCAGATAGCGCACCTTCACGCCGTGATCCGAGAGGAATTCGGTCAGCTGTTCCGCCATGCGCTTGGTCAGCACGGTGACGAGCACGCGCTCCCCTGCGGCCACGCGCGCGTTGATTTCCGAGAGCACGTCGTCAACCTGCGAGCGCGCGGGCCGCACTTCGATTTCCGGATCGACGAGGCCGGTGGGGCGCACGAGCTGCTCGGCGACTTGCCCTGCCTTCTTCTGCTCGTAGTCGGCGGGCGTCGCGGAAACGAAAATCGCCTGACGCATCTTGCGCTCGAACTCGTTGAACTTGAGCGGCCGGTTATCGAGCGCGGACGGCATGCGAAAGCCGTAATCGACGAGGTTCTCCTTGCGTGCGCGGTCGCCGTTGTACATGCCGTTCAACTGGCCGATCAGCACGTGCGATTCGTCCAGCAGCATCAGCGCGTCGGGCGGCAAGTAATCGACGAGCGTCGGCGGCGGCTCGCCGGGCGCGGCGCCCGAGAAGTGCCGCGAGTAGTTCTCGATGCCCTTGCAGAATCCGAGCTCCTGAAGCATTTCCAGATCGAAACGCGTGCGCTGTTCGAGTCGCTGCGCCTCGACGAGCTTGCCCTCGCGGTGAAAAAACTCCAGCCGGTCGCGCAGTTCTTCCTTGATCGTCTCGATGGCGCGCATCACGGTGTCGCGCGGCGTCACGTAATGCGACGACGGATACACGGTGAAGCGCGGAATCTTGTTGCGCACGCGGCCGGTGAGCGGATCGAAGAGCTGCATCGCCTCGATCTCGTCGTCGAAAAGCTCGACGCGCACCGCCATTTCGGCATGTTCCGCGGGAAAGATGTCGATGGTGTCGCCGCGCACGCGGAACGTGCCGCGCTGAAAGTCCGCTTCGTTGCGGTTGTACTGCATCGCGATCAGCCGCGCGATGATGTCCCGCTGGCCGAGCTTGTCGCCCGTGCGCAGCGTCAGAATCATCCTGTGATATTCAGACGGATTACCGATACCGTAGATCGCCGACACCGTCGCGACGATCACCACGTCGCGCCGCTCCAGCAGGCTCTTGGTGGCCGAGAGCCGCATCTGCTCGATGTGCTCGTTGATCGACGAATCTTTCTCGATGAAAAGATCGCGCTGCGGCACGTACGCTTCCGGCTGGTAGTAGTCGTAGTACGAGACGAAGTACTCCACCGCGTTGCGCGGGAAGAACTCGCGGAACTCCGCATACAACTGCGCGGCGAGCGTCTTGTTCGGCGCGAAGACGATGGCCGGCCGGCCGAGCCGCGCGATGACATTGGCCATCGTGAAGGTCTTGCCCGAGCCCGTGACGCCGAGCAGCGTCTGGAACGAGAGGCCGTCCTCGACGCCTTCGACGAGCGTCGCAATCGCGGCGGGCTGGTCGCCGGCGGGCGGATACGGTTGATAGAGCTGAAACGGCGAGCCGTCGAAGGTGACGAACTTCGACTCGTCCAGTGCGTCGGGCGCTTCGATGAGGGTATCGGACATGGGAAACGGAGTCTTCGCCGGGACAAACACCTATTCTAGCGGCTGCCGCAAAACTGGCGCTGCGCCCGGACGAGTGCGAAAAGGCGTCGGAATGACGCGCATGAAAAGGCACATTGGGCTCGTCCGGGCGAACTCAAGCGCTTTCTCCGCGCTCGTCGGGCGCCTTGCGACTGAACCGGTAAAAAGCACGCGCGTTCTCGCCACTGCGCGCCGAAAAGATGCGACGGATTGGATACAATGTGCGACTGGACTGAACGGCACGTGAGCGTTCTTTGAACCGCGCACCGCCGTCGACGTCCACGCGCCGCATTCGTCACCGCGCGACCGCCGTCCGCATTTGCCGCAGCCTGTCCTTTCCACACTGCCGATAGATCATGTCCCTTTTTTCTGCCGTCGAACTCGCCCCCCGCGACCCGATTCTGGGCCTCAACGAAGCCTTCAACGCCGATCCGCGCCCGACCAAAGTCAATCTCGGCGTCGGCGTGTACACGAATGAAGAAGGCAAGATTCCGCTGCTGCGCGCCGTGCGCGAGGCGGAAAAAGCTCGCATCGAGGCTGCGCTGCCGCGTGGTTATTTGCCGATCGACGGCATCGCCGCGTATGACGCCGCCGTGCAATCGCTGTTGCTCGGCAAGGACTCGCCGCTGATCGCAGACGGCCGCGTCGTCACGGCGCAGGCGCTCGGCGGCACGGGCGCGCTGAAGATCGGCGCGGACTTCCTGAAACGCATGAACCCGAATGCGATCGTCGCGATCAGCGATCCGAGCTGGGAAAACCATCGCGCGCTGTTCGAAGGCGCGGGCTTCGAGGTCGTCAACTATCCGTACTACGACGCCGCGACGCACGGCGTGAACTTCGAAGGCATGCTGGCCGCGCTCAACGGCTATGCGGCGGGCACGATGGTCGTGCTGCACGCGTGCTGCCATAACCCCACGGGCGTCGATCTGACCGACGCGCAGTGGGCGCAGGTCGTGGAAGTGGTGAAGGCGCGCAATCTGGTACCGTTCCTCGACATTGCCTATCAGGGTTTCGGCGAAAGCATCGAGGCGGATGCCGCCGCCGTGCGCCTCTTCGCCGCGGCCGGACTGAACGTCTTCGTGTCGTCGTCGTTCTCGAAGTCGTTCTCGCTGTACGGCGAGCGCGTCGGCGCGTTGAGCATCATCACCGCGAGCAAGGAAGAATCGGCGCGCGTGCTGTCGCAACTGAAGCGCGTGATCCGCACCAACTATTCGAACCCGCCGACGCACGGCGGCTCGATCGTCGCGGCCGTGCTGGCATCGCCCGAACTGCGCGCGACGTGGGAGCAGGAACTCGGCGAGATGCGCGAGCGCATTCGCGCGATGCGCAACGGCCTCGTGCAACGTCTGAAGGCGGCGGGCGTGGACCGTGACTTTTCGTTCGTCGACAAGCAGCGCGGCATGTTCTCCTACTCCGGGCTGACCGCCGCTCAGGTCGACCGCCTGCGCGAAGAGTTCGGCATCTATGCAGTGAGCACGGGCCGCATCTGCGTGGCCGCGCTGAACACGCGCAATCTGGATGTCGTCGCCAACGCGGTGGCCAGCGTGCTGAAGTAAGCGGCGTTATCGCGCGATCGCTAGAAACACAGATGGCGTCTTTCGCATGAAAGACGCCATTTTTTGTGCGCCGCGTGGACGGTCAGAGCAGTCAGATGCGGTCAGAGCGCGCGCGAGGCCGGGCCGACAGCGGGCGCTGCTTCGTCCGATTCGACGAGACCGTAGGAAATGGCGCGGGCCAACTCCGCGCTCACGCTCGCGACGCCCGGCTGCTTGTGACGGACGGCGGCGGACTCGCGCTCCTGCGCGTGCATGCAAACGGTCAGCGCGGCGAGTACCAACACCGCGAGAGGCCAGTAGGTCGATATTCTCTTTCTCATGGGACTACCTTCATTGGATGCCGGAGCGGGCAGATCGCCCACTTATCGACGCTACGAATAGTACGGAATCGTCCATCTCTTAAAAAGCCGGCTATGAGCGAAAGTCCGTTGCGCAAAGGACAACAAGCAAGGCGCCGGCCTGACGCTCCGGTGTGCGAAAAAGTGCAACGGCCGTCATAAAACCTTACAAAGTTCTTAGGGACATTGGCGTCGCGCTGATGTCTCATGAAACATGCTTGCAACGAAACACTCAACGGTCATGAAAGTCGCTGGATTGCTTGTTTTCTCGTCTGCGCTGTTGCTCGGCGGCTGCGCAGCCTATCCCGATGGTCCTACGTACGGTGGCTATCCCGCCCCGTACGGCGAGCCCGGTTACGATGCCTACGGATACGGCGGCCCGGTGGTGCAGCCCGGCGTCGTGGTCCAGGGCGGCTATTACGGCGGCGGCGGCTATTACCCCGGCCCCGGACGCTACTGGGACGACGGCCCCGGCTGGCGCCACGCCCCTCCGCGCGGATGGAATGACGGCGGCCACCACCGCGGCGGTCCGCCGCCGGGTCACGAGGGCCAGGCCGGCGGTCCGCCCCAGCACGGCGGCGGTGGCAATCCCCAGGCGGGCGGCGCACCGCATGGCGGGGGCGGCGCGCCGCTGCCGCAGGC
>NZ_JALQEM010000011.1 GCF_023630705.1 Caballeronia sp. GAFFF1 | reverse complement strand
CGGCCACGGCCGCCGCAGCCCGCCGCCGCGCCTGCGGGCGGCCACGGCGACCCCGGTCGTGGCGCAGCCGACCAACGCGGCTTTCTCGGGCGCACCGGCGGCTAGCACGCACTGAAATGCGCGAAATTGAAAAGGCCGCGCCGATCACGCGATCCGGCGCGGCCTTCTCTTTTTCGCGATGAGTCGACGGATCAATCACCCAATGTGCGACCGCTGCGCCTTGTACAACTCCCGGAACGTGCGGCCCACCGGCGCGGGCATATCGCGCGTGGCGGTCCACCCCGCGCCGAACGGCAAACGCGAGATCGCCTTTCGGCTGCCGCCCGCGCGTTCCAGCACGCGCACCATCAGTTTGGTCAGCAGCGCATACGCAGCAGGCCGCATCGCCAGATAGCCCCACGCCGCGAGCGCCGCGCGTTCGGTCCACGGCCGCAGCCGCCGCTCCATCTGCTTTTCGCGCAGTTTGCGAAGCAGGTCCGAGATCGGAATCCCCACCGGGCACACGCTATTGCATTCGCCGCAGAGCGTCGCGGCTTGCGGCAGGTCCAGCGCCTTGTCGATTCCCACATACGCCGGCGTAAGCACCGACCCCATCGGCCCGGGATACACCCAGCCGTACGCGTGTCCTCCGACCTTCTGATAGACCGGGCAATGATTCATGCACGCGCCGCACCGGATGCAACGCAGCATCTCCTGGAAGTCGCCGCCGATCAGTCCCGTGCGCCCGCCGTCGACGAGCACGAAATACATATGCTCCGGCCCGTCCGTCTCGCCGGGCGCGCGCGGGCCGGTCAGCAGCGAGAAGTAGTTCGAGATGGTCTGGCCGGTCGCCGAACGCGGCAGCAAGCGCATGGCCGTGGCGAGATCTTCGAGCGTCGGCAGAATCTTTTCGATGCCCGTCACCGCGACGTGCACGCGCGGCATGACGGTGCACATGCCCTCGTTGCCTTCGTTCGTCACGACGGCGACCGAACCCGTCTCAGCGATCAGAAAGTTGCCGCCCGTCACGCCCATGTCCGCGGTCATGAAATGCGGCCGCAGGACTTCGCGCGCCTCGCGCGTCATCGCGGGAATTTCGGTCAGGCGCGGCCGCCCGTGCGTCTTCGCGAACAGGTCGGCGATCTCGTCCTTATCCTTGTGCACGACCGGCGCGATGATGTGGCTCGGCGGCTCGTTGTCGTTGATCTGCAGGATATATTCGCCAAGGTCGGTCTCGATGGACTGCACGCCCATCTCGCCGAGCACGCGGTTGAGCTGCATCTCCTCGGACACCATCGACTTCGTTTTGATGACCTTCTTCACGCCATGCTCGCGCGCAATGTCGGCGACAAGACGCGCCGCGTCCGCCGTCGATTCGGCGTAAAGCACCGTCGCGCCGCGGCGTGTCGCCTCGCGCTCGAACGTTTCGAGCCACACGTCGAGGTTGTCCAGCGCGCGGTTGCGCCGTTCCTTGAGCGCGGCCCGCGTGGCGTCGAAGTCGATATCGCGCACGGCGCTCGCCCGCGCGCTGACGAACTTGGTCGAGAGCTTGGTGAGGTTGTGCTGAAGCCGCTCGTCGGCAAGCTTGCTGCCGGCGCGCGCCTTGAAGTGCATCGTCTGTACTTGCATGGGTGGCTCTCAGGTGAGGCGCTGCGCATCGCCGGCGAGCACCTGCGCGATATGCAGCACGCGCGTCGTGGTGTCGCCGGTGCGGCGCAGGCGGCCTTCGATGTTGAGCATGCAGCCGAGGTCGCCGAGCACGACCGCATCCGCCGCGCTCGCCTTGATGTTCGCGCATTTCTCGTCGACGATCGCGGTCGAAATATCGCCGTACTTCACCGCGAAGGTGCCGCCGAAGCCGCAGCAGTGCTCGCAGCCGGCCATTTCCTTCACCGGCACGCCGGCCTGCGCGAGCAGTTCGCGCGGCTGCGACTTCACGCGGAGTTCGCGCAAGCCCGAGCAGGCGTCGTGATAGGTGACGATGCCGTCGAAGACGCCCGGTTCCATGCGCGCTTTCGCGATTGTCACCAGAAAATCGGTCAGTTCGAACACGCGCGGCTGCAAGCGCGAATAGCGGTTCATGAGTTCGGGATCGTCGCGAAACAGGTCGCCGTAGTGCGCGCGGATCGTGCCGCCGCATGATCCCGACGGCACCACTACGTAATCGAACTGCTCGAATTCGCGCAGGGTTTTTTCGGCCAGATCGCGGGCGAGGCGGCGGTCGCCGGAGTTGTATGCGGGCTGACCGCAGCACGTCTGCGCCGGCGGAACGCTGACCTCAAAGCCCGCGCGCTCGATCAGCTTGATGACGGAGAAACCGATCTCCGGCCGCATCATATCGATGAGACAGGTCACGAATAAACCGACTCGCATGGCATTTCCTTGTTCGAGTGGATGCGAAAGCGCCGCAATTATCCGCCGGCGGTCGGCCGTTTCCGGATGCGCCGCCTTTTCACATTATGAGATACAATCGATCTTCCGCTGTTTGACGCATCAACCGATTCAGACGATGAGCGACACGAACCCGGAATCAAAAACTTCCATTCAGGTCATCGAGCGCATGATGAGCCTCTTGGACGCCCTCGCCGATCATACCGATCCGGTCAGCCTGAAGGAACTCTCGCACAACACGGGGCTGCACCCTTCCACCGCGCACCGCATCCTGAACGACATGGTGCTGTGCCGGCTGGTCGACCGCTCCGATCCCGGCACGTACCGGCTCGGCATGCGCCTGCTCGAACTCGGCAATCTCGTCAAGGCGCGGCTTTCCGTGCGCGAGGCGGCCATGTCGCCGATGCGCGAACTGCACCGCCAGACCGGGCAGACCGTGAACCTCTCCGTCCGTCAGGGCGATGAGATCGTGTATATCGAGCGCGCGTATTCGGAGCGCTCGGGCATGCAGGTGGTCCGCGCGATCGGCGGGCGCGCGCCGCTGCATCTGACATCGGTCGGCAAGCTCTTTCTCGCCGCCGACGAAGCCGCCCGCGTGCGCGCCTACGCGATGCGCACCGGCCTGTCGGGGCACACGCAGAACAGCATCACGGATCTCGCCAAGCTCGAACGCGAGTTGTCGTTCGTGCGGCAGCAATCGTGCGCGCGCGACAACGAAGAACTCGAACTGGGCGTGCGCTGCATCGCGGCAGGCATCTATGACGACACCGGACGGCTCGTCGCGGGGCTGTCGCTGTCCGCGCCGGCCGACCGGCTTCAGGACGCCTGGCTCAAGCAACTGAGTCATACCGCGCTGGAGATCTCGCGGTCGCTCGGCTATCAGGAGCAACAGCCGGGCGGGGCGCATCAGCCGCAGCGTTGATCGCCCGGTTAAACGAAGAAGCCGGATTCGTCTCTCGACGAATCCGGCTTTTTCTTGTGGCCGTTGAGTGCGCTGAGTGCGCTTACGCGATCACGGGTTCGCGCCGCCGCCCATGTCCGCGCTCATGATGCGCGGCTCGCCGAGCGTATCGAGATACGTGCGCAGACGCGTTGCATCGGCAAAACGCGAGTACTTCCCGTACGAATCGAGCAGCACCATGATGACAGGGCGCCCGTGCACGTTCGCCTGCATCACGAGGCACTCGCCCGCTTCGTTGATGAAGCCCGTCTTCTGCAAGCCGATGTCCCACGACGCGTTACGCACCAGCGCGTTGGTGCTGTTGTACGCGAGCGTGCGCTTGCCGGTGAAGACGTCGTAGCTGCGGTCCGTGGAGAACTTGCGAATCAGCGGATACTGATACGCCGCGTTCACCATCTTGACGAGGTCACGTGCGCTCGACACGTTGAGGCTCGTGAGCCCGGTGGAATTCTCGAAGTGCGTGTCGGTCATGCCGAGCGCCTTCGCCTTCGCGTTCATCGCCGCGATGAACGCAGGACGCCCGCCGGGGTAAAAGCGCGACAGCGCGGCCGCGGCGCGGTTTTCAGACGCCATCAGCGCGATGTGCAGCATGTCTTCGCGATTCAGCACCGAGCCGACGGACAACCGCGAGCCCGTGTACTTCTCGTAATCGCGGTCTTCGTCCGTCACCGTAATTTCATCGGTAAGCGGCATGTGCGAGTCGAGCACGACCATGGCGGTCATCAGCTTCGTAATCGACGCGATGGGCACGACGGCGCGCGAGTTCTTGTCGAAAAGCGTCTCGGACGTGTCCTGGTCGACCACGTAGGCCACGCTCGAACGCAGCGCGAGACTATCCGCCGTGTCGTGCAGACCGAACGCCTGGCCGACCGACGTGGCGCGCGGCTGATACGCCACCGGATGCACGGCGGACCGGCGCGCGTGCGGGTCCATCCGGTAGTTCACGCGATGCTTGCGCGAGACCTTCGGCGCGTCGTCGTCATCGCCGGTAGCGGCGACTTTCGCGGCGCGTGCCGACTTGCCGGCCTTCGCGACGCGAGCGCGGCCAGCGGTCTTTTCTTCGGTGGCGGACTTCTTGTGATGAGTGACGGTGGCAGATTTGGCGAGGGCTTCAGCCGGAGCCGCTGCAAACGATGTCGCTACAGCCAGTGACACGGCGAGGGACAAAGCTGAGCGCAATGCCACGCCGTGCACCGCCTTTAGCGACGAAAACATTTCGGTTTTCATTAGTGTTCTGTTGGGCGGCTGAGAGTACCGCCAAGTGTAGTGAAGCTGCGAAATTTAAGCAATATTAAGCACTTATCGACGCTCGTTAAACTGAGTTGTAAGCGTTGATTGCGTGTTTTGGGCACATTGCGAACGGCAATCGGAAAAAACGATCGCTTTCTGCAGACGGAATACCGCCGAGAACGCGCTTTTGTACGACACGACTCACGCGCTATCGGCAAAATTTCCTGAAACTTGAGTGCTGAACCGATGATTTGGCGCAGCGGTCGCCGTGCCACTTCGATGTGCGTCTGATCAACAGTCGAAATGTTAACGGTTCTTCAACAATTTGGTGTACGGCGACATCCTAAAAATAGGACGGATGCACGAATCGTCCTATTCGCGGCTGCACGAATCTGCCACGAATAGCACGCACCGGCGTCGGTCACGCAACGCTCCGAACGTTCCGTTGCGGTGCAGAGGCTTCCTGGAGTGCCGTTCCGTAACGCGGACACCGATTACTTAAGTCCATGATTCACAACGTCTTCGCACCGATTGTGCAATGCACAAAAAGTGCTTGACATCACTAAGAATATCTCTAAAATGGGCTTCATGTTGCGACGCACCAATAGAAGTAGCACCAACTAGCAGCACTTCGCTGCATCCACCAAGCCACGACCCGCCATGATGGGTCGGCAATCAGGAGCCTGAGATGACCCTACTGACCCCCGAACAAATCGCCGCTGCACAGAAAGCCAACTTCGACACGCTGTTCGGTCTGACGAACAAAGCGTTCGAAGGCGTGGAAAAGCTGGTCGAGCTGAACCTGCAAGTCGTCAAGTCGACGCTCGCCGAAGGCCAGGAAAACGCCCAGCGCGCGCTGTCCGTGAAGGACGCGCAAGAACTGCTCGCGCTGCAAGCCAGCCTGACGCAGCCGGTCGCCGAGAAGGTGCTGTCGTACGGCCGTCACCTGTATGAAATCGCGTCGGCCACGCAAGCCGAGTTCGCCCGTGTTGCCGAAGCGCAATACGAAGAGCAGAACCGCAAGGTGCAGGCACTCGTCGACAACGTCGCGAAGAACGCGCCCGCCGGTTCGGAAACGGCCGTCGCCGTGATGAAGTCGGCCATCACCGCCGCCAACACGACCTACGAAACGGTTCACAAGGCAACGAAGCAAGCCGTCGAAATCGCCGAAAGCAACTTCAACGCAGCCGCCACGGCCGCGACGAAGGCTGCCACGCAAGCGACGGAACAAGCTGCGCGCGCTGCAAAGCGCCCGACGGTCGCCTAAGTCTGAATCGGCTGTTCGAGCGTTAAGCGTTGTACTGAAACCCGGCTGCGGCCGGGTTTTTCTTTGCCGCGACTCATCACGCCAAATAAAAAGGCGCGTTCCCGCCAAGGGAATGCGCCTTTCTCACATCTGACCGCGAACCGCCCTACTTCTTGCGCTGCGGCGGCAGGTCCGTACAGACGCCCTCGTAAAGCTCGGCCGCCATGCCGATCGACTCGCCGAGCGTCGGGTGCGGGTGAATCGTGCGGCCGATATCGGTCGCATCCGCGCCCATCTCGATCGCGAGGCACACTTCGCTGATCAGATCGCCCGCATTCAAGCCGACGATGCCGCCGCCGATCACGCGATGCGTTTCTTCGTCGAAAATCAGCTTGGTGAAGCCTTCGTCGCGGCCATTGGCGATTGCGCGGCCCGACGCGGCCCACGGGAACACCGCTTTGCCGTACTTGATGCCTTCGGCCTTGCACTGGTCTTCGGTCTTGCCCGCCCACGCGACTTCCGGATCGGTGTACGCCACCGACGGAATCTGCATCGCGTCGAAGTACGCCTTCTCGCCGTGCGCCGCTTCCGCCGCGACGTGGCCTTCGTGCACGGCCTTGTGCGCGAGCATCGGCTGGCCGACGAGATCGCCGATCGCGAAGATGTGCTCGACATTCGTGCGCATCTGCTTGTCGACGTTGATGAAGCCGCGCTCCGTCACCGCGACGCCCGCCTTGTCCGCGCCGATCCTGCCGCCGTTCGGCGTGCGTCCGACCGACAACAGCACGAGGTCGTAACGCTGCGGCTCGGCAGGCGCCTTCTCGCCTTCGAAGGTCACATAGATGCCGTCTTCCTTCGCTTCGGCCTTCGTGGTCTTCGTCTTCAGCATGACGTTGGCGAAACGCTTCGCGTTGAACTTCTCCCACACCTTCACGAGATCGCGGTCCGCGCCCATCATCAGGCCGTCGAGCATTTCGACGACATCGATCTCTGCGCCGAGCGTCGAATAGACCGTCGCCATTTCCAGACCGATGATGCCGCCGCCCACCACCAGCATGCGCTTGGGCAACTGACGCAACTCCAGCGCGCCGGTGGAATCGACGACGCGCGGGTCATCCGGGAAAAACGGCAGCTTCACCGCCTGCGAGCCCGCCGCGATGATCGCCTTCTGGAACTTGACGACCTTCTTGCCGTCCGCGCCCTGCACTTCCATGTGATGCGGATCGACAAACGTGCCGACGCCCGTCACCACTTGCACCTTGCGCGCCTTCGCCATGCCCGCGAGGCCGCCCGTCAGCTTCTTGACGACGCCTTCCTTGAAACCGCGCAGCTTGTCGAGGTCGATGGTCGGCTTGCCGAAGCTGATGCCGTGTTCGGCGAGCTCGTGCGTTTCATCCATGACGAGCGCGGTGTGCAGCAGCGCCTTCGACGGGATGCAGCCGACGTTCAGACACACGCCGCCGAGCGTCGAATAACGTTCGACGAGCACGGTCTTCATGCCGAGATCGGCGGAACGGAACGCCGCCGAGTAGCCGCCGGGGCCGGCGCCGAGCACGAGCATCTCGCACTCGACATCGGCCGAGCCGGAATAGCTGCCTGCCTGCGGCGCGGGCGCGGCGGTCGCCTTCTCGGCTGGCTGCGGCGCGGCGGCCGCGGGGTTCGTCGGCACGTAGGTGGTGCCGCCGCCCTGGCCTTCCAGCGTCAGGATGAGCGTGCCTTCCGAGACGTTATCGCCGACCTTCACCTTCAGTTCCTTCACGGTGCCGGCTGCGGGCGAAGGCACGTCCATCGTCGCCTTGTCGGATTCCAGCGTGATGAGCGACTGTTCCTTCTCGACCGTATCGCCCGGCTTCACGTGGACTTCGATGATCGGAATGTCCGTGAAGTCGCCGATATCCGGCACCTTCACCTCCTGCGTGCCGCCGCCCGAAGCAGCGGGCGCGGCGGGAGCGGGTTGCGCCGTCGACGCTTCCTTCGGCGCGCCGCCGGCCGGCGCGCCCGACCCGGCCGCCGCGCCTTCGGTTTCGACCATCGCGATGACCGAGCCCTGCGAAACCTTGTCGCCCTGCTTGACCTTCACTTCCTTGATGGTGCCTGCCACGTCGGCGGGCACTTCCATCGTCGCCTTGTCGGTTTCGAGCGTGATGACGCCCTGTTCCTTTTCGATGACGTCGCCGGGCTGAATATTGACTTCGATGACATCGACATCGGAGAAGTCGCCGATGTCGGGTACTTTTAGTTCGACGAGACTCATGGTGTCCCCTAAGAGAAGAGCGGATGGAACCGGAACGCGCATCGCGGCGCGCGCGGTTCCGCCGTCGGCTGGGCCGCGCGTTCGGACGGGCAAGCCCGAACGCGCGCCACGATCAAAGAATCACGCGACGGAAATCCGCCAGAATCGCCGACAGATAAGCGTTGAAGCGCGCGGCCTCCGCGCCGTCGATCACGCGATGGTCGTACGACAGCGAGAGCGGCAGCGTGAGACGCGGCACGAACTGCTTGCCGTCCCACACCGGCTTTTGCTGGCCGCGCGACAACCCGAGGATCGCCACTTCCGGCGCGTTGATGATCGGCGTGAAGTGCGTGCCGCCGATGCCGCCCAGCGACGAGATCGAGAAGCAGCCGCCCTGCATCTGGTCCGGCTTCAGCTTGCCTTCGCGGGCGAGCTTCGACAGCTCCGCCATTTCCTTCGCGATATCGACGAGGCCCTTCTTGTCCGCATCGCGGATCACGGGGACGACGAGGCCGTTCGGCGTGTCGGCCGCGAAACCGACGTGGTAATACTTCTTGAAGACGAGGTTGTCGCCGTCGAGGCTCGCGTTGAAGGTCGGGAACTTCTTCAGCGCCGCGACCACGGCCTTGATGACGAACGCGAGCATCGTGAACTTCACGCCCGCTTTCTCGTGTTCCTTGTTCAGCTTGACGCGCAGCTCTTCCAGCTCGGTGATGTCCGCTTCGTCGTTGTTCGTGACGTGCGGGATCATGACCCAGTTGCGATGCAGGTTCGCGCCCGAGATCTTCTTGATGCGCGAGAGCGGTTTCGGGTCGACCGGACCGAACTTCGTGAAATCGACCTTCGGCCACGGCAGCAGTCCCAGCTCGCCGCCGCCACCGCCCGCCGGGGCGGCTGCCGCGGCGGGCGCCTTGGCCTGCCCCGTCATCACGCCCTTCACGAATGCGGTGATGTCCTGCTGCGTGATGCGTCCCTTCGGACCGGTGCCGTTCACGCGCGTCACGTCCACGCCCAGGTCACGCGCGAACTTGCGCACCGAAGGCGACGCGTGGCTCGACGTGCGCGTGCCGTCGCCGGCCGGCATCACGGGCGCTTGCGCAAGCGCGGACGGCGCTTCCTTCGCGGGCGCGGGCTTCGCGGGCGCATCGGGCGGCGCTGCGGCCGGCGACGGCGCTTCCTGCTTCGGCGCCGCTGCCGCTGGCGCGGCCCCAGCGCCACCCTCGCCGCCTTCGAGCACGAGAATCAGCGATCCTTCGGACACCGTATCGCCGATCTTCACCTTCAGTTCCTTGACCGTGCCCGCAGCCGGACTCGGCACGTCCATCGTCGCCTTGTCGGATTCGAGCGTGACGAGCGACTGTTCCTTCTCGACCTTGTCCCCGACCTTGACGGCGATTTCGATGATCGGAATGTCCGTGAAGTCGCCGATATCCGGCACCTTCACTTCCACCGATCCGCCGCCGCCCGAAGCCTGCGCGGGCTGCGAGTGCGTCTGCGTTTGCGCGGGCGCTTCCTCTTTCGCGGGCGCAGAGGGCGCAGACGGCGCAGCGGCCGCGCCGCCGCCTTCCAGCACGACGATCAGCGTGCCTTCGGAGACGTTGTCGCCCACCTTGACCTTGACTTCCTTCACCGTGCCCGCCGACGAACTGGGCACGTCCATCGTGGCCTTGTCGGATTCCAGCGTGACGAGGGATTGTTCCTGCTCAACGACATCGCCCGGCTTGACCAGCACTTCGATCACGGGAATGTCCTTGAAATCGCCGATGTCCGGCACTTTGACTTCGATCGCTTGACTCATTATTAGTGTCTCCTGGGTTGCACGCGGCCTCTTTCCGCTTCGGAAAGAGGCCGCGTCACAACGCTCGGGGGCGATGCCTTTAGACGGTCATCGGGTTGGGTTTGGCCGGGTCGAGGTTGTACTTCTTGATCGCCTCAGCGACGACGTTACGCTCGATCGTGCCTTCGTCGGCGAGCGCATTGAGCGCCGCCAGCGTGACCCAGTAGCGGTCGACTTCGAAGAAGTGGCGCAGCGCCTCGCGCGTATCCGAGCGGCCGTAGCCGTCGGTGCCGAGCACCACGAACTTGTTCGGCACGTAGCCGCGGATCTGGTCGACGAGCGCGCGGATGTAATCCGTCGACGCGATCACCGGACCCTGCGCGCCCTTGAGCAGCTTGGTCACGTGCGGCACGCGCTTCTCTTCGGTCGGATGCAGCAGGTTATAGCGCTCACATGCCTGGCCTTCGCGGGCCAGTTCCGTGAAGCTCGGCACGCTCCAGAGATCGGCGGACACGCCCCAGTCGTTCTTCAACAGGTCGGCGGCGGCGATCACTTCGTTGAAGATCGTGCCCGCGCCCATCAGCTGGACGTGCGCCTTGCCTGCGCTCTCGGCCTTCTTGAACGCGTACATGCCCTTGATGATGTCGCCAGCGACAGCATCGCCTTGCGGAATCGCCGGATGCTCGTAGTTCTCGTTCATCACGGTGATGTAGTAGTACACGTCCTCCTGCTCCTGCACCATGCGGCGCAGGCCGTCCTGCATGATGACGGCGAGCTCATAGCCGAAGGTCGGGTCGTAGCTCACGCAGTTCGGAATCGACGCCGCCCAGAGAAGCGAGTGGCCGTCTTCGTGCTGCAGGCCTTCGCCGTTGAGCGTCGTGCGGCCAGCGGTGCCGCCCAGGAGGAAGCCGCGCGAACGCATGTCGCCCGCGGCCCACGCCAGATCGCCGATGCGCTGGAAGCCGAACATCGAATAGAAGATGTAGAACGGAATCATGATCTCGCCGTGCGTCGAGTACGACGTCGCGGCCGCGATCCAGTCACACATGCCACCGGCTTCGTTGATGCCTTCCTGCAGGATCTGGCCCGTCTCCGATTCCTTGTAGAACATCAACTGGTCGGAGTCTTCCGGAATGTACTTCTGGCCGTCCTGATTCCAGATGCCGATCTGGCGGAAGAGGCCTTCCATGCCGAACGTACGCGATTCGTCCGGCACGATCGGCACGACGCGCTTGCCGATCGTCTTGTCCTTCAAGAGGATGTTCAGCACGCGCACGAAGGCCATCGTCGTGGAGATTTCACGGCCTTCGCCCGTGCCTTTGAGGAGCGGTTCGAACGCGGAGAGCGCCGGCACCGGCAGCGATTCCGCCTTTTGGCGGCGCGCCGGCAGATAGCCACCCAGATCCATGCGCTTCTGGCGCATGTATTCGAGTTCCTTCGAGCCCTCTTCGAACGTGAGATACGGCACGTCGACGATCTGTTCGTCGCTGATCGGCAGGCGGAACTGGTCGCGGAATTTCTTCAGCGTCTCGATCGGCAGCTTCTTCTGCTGGTGCGTGATGTTCATCGCCTGACCGTGCTCGCCCATGCCATAGCCCTTGATGGTCTTGGCGAGGATGACGGTCGGCGCGCCCTTCGTCTTCGTGGCGGCGTCGAACGCGGCGTAGATCTTGTGCGGGTCGTGGCCGCCGCGGTTCAGATTCCAGATGTCCTCATCGGACCAGTCGGCGACGAGCGCCTTGAGTTCCGGCGTGTTGAAGAAGTGCTCGCGCACGAACGCGCCCGACTCCGACTTGTACGTCTGATATTCGCCGTCGACGACTTCCATCATGCGGCGCATCAGCGCGCCGGTCTTGTCGCGAGCGAAGAGCGCGTCCCAGCGGCTGCCCCAGATCACCTTGATGACGTTCCAGCCCGCGCCGCGGAATTCGCTTTCCAGTTCCTGAATGATCTTGCCGTTGCCGCGCACCGGACCATCCAGACGCTGCAGGTTGCAGTTGATGACGAACACGAGGTTGTCGAGACGCTCGCGGCCGGCCATGCCGATCGCGCCGAGCGATTCCGGCTCGTCCGTCTCGCCGTCGCCGAGGAACGCCCAGACCTTGCGGCCTTCCGTCTTCGCGATGCCGCGCGCCTGCATGTACTTCATGAAGCGCGCCTGATAGATCGCCATGATCGGGCCGAGGCCCATGGAGACGGTCGGGAACTGCCAGAAATCCGGCATCAGCCACGGATGCGGATACGACGAGATGCCCTCGCCGCCCACTTCCTGGCGGAAGTTGTCGAGTTGCTTTTCGGTCAGGCGGCCGAGCAGGAAAGCGCGCGAATACACGCCCGGCGACGAGTGACCCTGCACGAACACGAGGTCGCCGCCGTGTTCTTTGGACGGCGCGTGCCAGAAGTGATTGAAGCCGACGTCATAGAGCGTCGCGGCCGACGCGAACGAAGCGATGTGCCCGCCGACGTTCGTGTCCTTGCCCGCGCGAAGCACCATGGCGATGGCGTTCCAGCGCGTGTACGAACGGATGCGGTGCTCGACGTCCTGATCGCCGGGAATCTTCGCCTGGGACGCGACCGGAATCGTATTGATGTACGGGGTGTTGGCCGAAAACGGCAGATGTTCGCCGTGCACGCGCGCGAACTCGATCTGTTTCTCGATCAGGTAATGCGCGCGGTCAGGGCCGACCGCCGAAATCACGCCATCCAGTGCTTCGAGCCATTCGGCGGTTTCTTGCGGATCGTCGTCCTTGGCATTGGCGACATATTTGAGAACTTCGTCGGGTACAGCGGACATGCTCGTCTCCTGATGTGAGGAACGCTCTAAGAACAGCCGAAAAACACACGCCCGCACGGACTCGGGCACTGGCCGCGTGCCGGCATTCTAAAGAGGGTCCAGACCTAGTAGCAAGGAATTTTTCGAATCATGGGAGCGGATCTCATGATGTGAAAAAATGCTGCAATGCACCGTCCCATACGGTTTTTCTGTTCAGACGTTTCTCCTCCTTTTCCCGCAAATGAGCCGTCTTTACCGTCTTTTTACGCCAATTAACAATCGGGTGCTGCGTTACAATCGCTTCCATGTTGACTGACCGGCTGATCAAACGCTCGGCGCGCGTCGGTAAGAAACCGACCGACTCGTCGCCCTCCCGCTGGCACCACGGCCCGTGGTGGTCGAACTCCTATTTACTCACGCCGCTTATCTCCATCATCGTTTTTCTGGTGGTCATGAGCTTGATTCTCTGGAGCCTGAACCGGCGCGAGCAGCAGCAGCAGGAAGACACGCTGTACCGCAACGTCGCGTGGGCCCAGCAGCAAATCCGTCTTGCCATGACGGGTGCGCAAGAACAAATCCAGGCCCTCGCGCGCGACATCGCGGCCGGCCACGGCGACTCGCAAAACTTCCAGACTGCGTCCACCGACATCATGCAGGGGCATCCCGAGATCCTCTACATGAACTGGTACACGAGCGAGCACAAGCCGCGCTGGCCCAATACGCCGCTGCCCGTGCTCGGCTCCCGCCTCGCCAAGCCGAACGACACGCAAATGGACGAGGCCGTGCAAGCGGCGTTCGACGAAGCGCGCACCACGCGCCGTCAGGTCTACTCGCCGCTTCTTTACGATGACCTCGGCAACGGTTACATCACGCTGCAAACGCCGGTGTTTCGCGACCGCGAATTCCTCGGCTCCATCGCGGCGGTATTTTCGATCGAAGGCATCCTGAAGCGCGACATTCCGAGCGAACTGTCGGCGAAGTACAAGATCTCGATCACCGATCTGAACAACCGCGAGCTCGCGACCACGTCCAGCCGGCCGCGTCTGCCGCGCGACATGTTCTACGACCTTCCGCTCGACCCGCCCGGACAGGGCCTGTCGGTGCGCGTGTATTCGTATCCGCAACTCACGAACTTCACGAATAACACGCTGGTATGGCTCGTCGCGGGCCTGTCGTGCTTCGTGCTGTGGAGCCTCTGGAGCCTGTGGAAACACACGCGCCAGCGCTTCGAGGCGCAGCAGGCGCTCTATGCCGAAGCCTTCTTCCGCCGCGCGATGGAAAATTCGGTGCTGATCGGCATGCGCGTGCTCGACATGCACGGCCGCATCACACACGTGAATCCCGCGTTCTGCCGCATGACGGGCTGGGACGAAAGCGATCTCGTCGGCAAGAACGCGCCGTTTCCGTACTGGCCGCGCGACTCGTATCCGGAGATGCAGCGCCAGCTCGACATGACGCTGCGCGGCAAGGCGCCGTCGTCCGGCTTCGAACTGCGCGTGCGTCGCAAGGACGGCTCCTTCTTTCACGCGCGGCTCTACGTGTCGCCGCTGATCGACAGTTCCGGCCGTCAGACGGGCTGGATGTCGTCGATGACGGACATCACCGAGCCGAAGCGCGCCCGCGAGGAACTCGCCGCCGCGCACGAACGCTTCACGACCGTCCTCGAAAGCCTCGACGCGGCCGTGTCCGTGCTCGCCGCCGACGAAGCCGAACTGCTCTTCGCGAACCGCTATTACCGGCATCTGTTCGGCATTCGCCCGGACGGGCATCTGCAACTCGCGGGCGCGGCCTTCGACGGCAACGCGCAGAGTTCGTCCGACACGCTCGACATGATCGACACCTACGCGGGCCTGCCGGCCGCCGTGCTCACCGAAAGCTCGGCGGACGCGCAGGAGGTCTACGTCGAGGGCATCCAGAAGTGGTTCGAAGTGCGCCGCCAGTACATTCAGTGGGTGGACGGCCACCTCGCGCAGATGCAGATCGCGACCGACATCACCCAGCGCAAGCAGGCGCAGGAACTGGCGCATCAGCAGGAAGAAAAGCTGCAGTTCACGAGCCGCCTGATGACCATGGGCGAGATGGCGTCGTCGCTCGCGCACGAGCTGAACCAGCCGCTCGCGGCCATCAACAACTACTGCTCGGGCTGCGTCGCGCTCGTGAAATCCGGCCGGATGACGCAGGAAACGCTGCTCCCGGTGCTGGAGAAAACCGCGCAGCAGGCCGTGCGCGCGGGCATGATCATCAAGCGCATCCGCGAGTTCGTGAAGCGCAGCGAGCCCAAGCGCCAGGCGACGCGCGTGGCGGATATCGTCGCGGACGCGGTCGGCCTCGCCGAAATCGAAGCGCGCAAGCGCAAGATCCGCATCGTCACCGAGATCCGCTCGCGCATGCCGGTGATCTACGTCGATCCGGTTTTGATCGAACAAGTGTTGGTCAACCTGTTGAAAAACGCGGCCGAAGCAATGCATGATGCAAAGCCGAACGCCGTCGATCCGGTGATTCGCGTGGTGGTGCTGCGAACCGATGGCGGTTTCGTGTGCATCAGCGTGGTGGATCAGGGTCCGGGCGTCGACGAAGCCACGGCCGAGCGTCTGTTCGAGCCGTTCTACAGCACGAAATCCGACGGCATGGGCATGGGCCTGAATATTTGCCGCTCGATCATCGAATCGCATCGCGGGCGGCTGTGGGTAGTGAACAACGTCGAGGCGGACGGCCACGTGACCGGCGCGACTTTCCACTGCAGCCTGCCGATCGGCGAAGCGGACGGATCGACGGGACCGGGCGCCGACGCGCGCGACGAACATACCAATACGAGACAACATACCGTTACGGGAGAACTATGAGCAGTCCAGTCACCACTCAGGAAACCGTCTTTGTCGTCGACGATGACGAGGCCGTGCGTGATTCTTTGCGCTGGCTGCTCGAAGCCAACGGCTACCGCGTGCAATGCTTCTCCAGCGCCGAATCGTTCCTCGACGTCTATCTGCCGATCGCGCATTCCGGCGCCATCGCCTGCCTGATCCTCGACGTGCGCATGGCCGGCATGACGGGCCTCGAATTGCAGGAAAAGCTGATCGCGGACAACTCCGTGCTGCCGATCATTTTCGTCACCGGTCACGGCGACGTGCCGATGGCCGTCTCGACGATGAAGAAAGGCGCGATGGATTTCATCGAAAAGCCGTTCGACGAGGCGGAACTGCGCAAGCTGGTCGAGCGCATGCTGGAAAAGGCGCGCAGCGAGAGCACGAGTGTCCAGCAGCAGCGCGCGGCCGCCGAGCGGCTTGGCAAGCTGACGGCGCGCGAGCATCAGGTGCTCGAGCGCATCATCGCGGGGCGTCTCAACAAGCAGATCGCGGACGACCTCGGCATCAGCATCAAGACGGTGGAAGCGCATCGCGCCAACATCATGGAGAAGCTCTCGGTGAATACCGTCGCCGACCTGTTGCGCCTCGCGCTGTCCAACAAGCCCCAGCAGTAACGTCTTCGCGGTTTCGTCGCGGGGGGGGGGGGGGGGGGGGGCGGGGGCGCGGGGGGGGGGGGGGGGGGGGGGGGGGGCGGGCCCCCCCACAAAACCCCCCCGCGCGCCCCC
>NZ_JALQEM010000010.1 GCF_023630705.1 Caballeronia sp. GAFFF1 | reverse complement strand
ATTCTCGCGCAACAGTCGCGCGACTTCCGTGCGCAAGCCGTTCTCCCACACGCTCGCCGCGACGCCCGCCGGCGCCGCCGCGATCGGCGCGGATCCGGCGCCGTTCACGGCATTGGGAACCGGCGCGACCGCGCCATCCGTCGATACGGCGAGACTCTCGGCGCTCACCTCCTGACGCGACGTGAGATCGGGCGGCAGATCCTTCTGCTCGATCACCTGCGCGGGCGCCATCACCGTGAGCC
>NZ_JALQEM010000009.1 GCF_023630705.1 Caballeronia sp. GAFFF1 | reverse complement strand
GCGCTTGCGAGTGTAGTCGTGGATTTCGCCAGTGCGCTCATCGACAATTTTTTCGGCAGCGCGATAAGCGGCGGCGGGGGGGGGCGCCCCCCCCCCCCCCCCCCCCCACGTCCGCTTCGACTCTCCGCTCGCCGCCTCGGCCGGTGACATCCGCGAAACAGAAACGTGAAATTTCGTGTTTCGCATTGACACCAAATAGCGCCCGCCCGTAGTTTGATCGTGCCCCAACATCGGAGTCGATCATGCGCGTCAAGGCAGCCGCTGCACATCCACGCAAACGTTTCGCTATCGGCCGCACGCACGCGCGCACGCCCCAATCTCTCGCCGCTTCCTTCCGCCGTTCCCCTCGCAGTTTCGCTAACGCGCCGCAATTTCCCGCATCCGATCATTTGACCGCGCCCTCGCCAGTAAGAGCGCCGACGTTGCTGCGTCTTCGCGGCCTGATCGGACTTGGGGCGCCTCAACCAGGAGACTCCGCCTTGAACGAAACGCCATGCCTCTCTCTGGCGAAGCGCATGCGTCCGGTGCGTGTGCTCGCACTCGCCGCCACGCTCGCCGCCGTGCCGCTCACCTTGTCATACGCGCCGGCCGCCTCCGCTCAGACATCGCCTGCCGCGCCCGCGGGCCAGAAGCTCTCCAACCAGCAGATCGATGCGCTCGTCGCGCCGATCGCGCTTTATCCCGATGCGCTGCTCGCCCAAGTGCTGATGGCCTCGACGTATCCGCAGGACATTCAGGCGGCCGCGCAGTGGTCGAAGGCCAATCCGAACATCAAGGGCGACGACGCGGTAAAGGCCGTGCAGTCCGAGCCGTGGGACCCGAGCGTGCAATCGCTGGTTGCGTTTCCGCAGGCACTGGCGACGATGGCCTCCAAGCCCGACTGGGTGACGCAACTCGGCAACGCGTTCATCGCGCAATCCGGCGACGTGATGGATTCCGTGCAGCGGCTGCGGCGCGCGGCGCAGAGCGCGGGCAATCTCAAGAGCAGCGAACAGCAGAAGGTGGTCGTCGAGCAGAGCACCATCCAGATCGTGCCGGCCAACCCGCAAGTGGTCTACGTGCCGACGTATAACCCGACTGTGGTCTACGGCGCGTGGCCGTATCCCGCTTATCCGCCCGTCTACGTGCCGCCGCCGCCCGGCTATGCGATCGCCTCCGGTCTCGCGGCCGGGCTCGCGTTCGGCACGGGCGTCGCGGTTGCGAACGCGCTCTGGGGCAATTGCGACTGGGGCCGTCACGACGTCAACGTGAACGTGAACCGCTACAACAACATCAACATCAACAACCGCATCAACGCGAACAGCAACAACGTGCGTTGGAACCGCAACGACCCGCAGTTCAACCGCAATAACAGCGGCAACCGGCAGAATTTCGGGAACCAGAATCTCGGCGCGGCGAATCGCGACCAGTTCCGCGGCCGCGATCAGGCGCGCGCGCAGGCGGCGCAGACGCTGCAGCAGCGCACCGGGCAGAACCTCAACCAGTCGGCGAGTCAGCGCGTGCAGAACATCCGGCAAGGCGGCGAAGCGCGCGGCGTCGGCAACAACGATCTGCATCAGCGCGCGCAAAGCGTGAACCGCGACAATGCGCTGCGCGGCGCAGGCGACGGCAACGCGGCGCGGCAGGACATCCAGCGCGGGCAAGCGAGCCGCCAGGCGTTCGCGAGCGCGCATCCGAATGCGGGCGGTGGCCTCGGCAGCAGCGGCGGCGGAATCCAGCGCAGCGGCGGGTTCCAGGGCGGCGGCGCGGGCGGCGGGTTCCACGGCGGCGGCGGCTTTCATCGCCGCTGAGCCGCTGAGCCACGCTGCGCCACACCCATGCCCACGACTCAGGAGCCCGAGATGATCTCGATGAAAAAACTTGCCGCATCGCCCCGCCCTTTTCTCTGCGCATCGCTTTTGCTCGCCGCCTCGCTCGCGCATGCGCAGGCCGTCTATCCGACGCCCGAAGCCGCGGCGCAAGCCCTTACCGACGCCATCGCCTCGAACGACGAAACCGCGCTCTCCAAAGTGCTCGGCAAGGACCACGCGCGCTATGTGCCGACCGACAACATCGGTCAGGACGACATCTACGAATACCTCGGCTCGTGGGCGAAGGAACACCGCATCGTGGAGGATGCGGAGCCTGCCGGCGGCCCGCGCCGCGCGCATATCGAGACCGGCGGCACCGGCTGGACTCTGCCGATTCCGCTCGTCGATACGGGCCACGGCTGGCGCTTCGACATGCCCGCCGCGCGCGACGAAGTGCTGACGCGGCGCATCGGCCGCAATGAGCGATCGGTGATGCGCGTCGCGCTCGCCTACGTCGATGCGCAGAACGACTATCGCAAGCTCACGAACCACTATGCCGAGCGCTTCGTGAGCACGCCCGGCAAGCACGACGGCCTTTACTGGGACACCGCGCCCGGCGAGCCGGAAAGCCCGCTCGGCCCGCTCGCGGCGGCCATGCCGAACAAGGCCACGGCCTCGGGCGGCTACTACGGCTATCACTATCGCATCCTCACCGCGCAAGGGCCGCACGCGAAAGGCGGCGCGAGAAATTACATGCAGGGCGGCGCGCTCGCGGACGGCTTCGGCCTGATCGCATGGCCGGCGAAGTACGGCGACTCAGGCGTGATGTCCTTCATGATCGACCAGGACGGGCAGCTCTATCAGAAGAACCTCGGTCCGGCGTCGGCGCGCGTGGCGGCATCGATCAAGACGTTCGATCCCGATTCGTCGTGGCAGTCCGTCTCGCCGTAGACAAGCGAGCGCGGCGAGCACCGTGGCGCAGTACGCCGCCGGACGCCTGAAAGCGCCCGGCGGTATAATTTCGCCCTTCTTCGAGGGCGCCGCGAGCGCCCTGGCACGCCGGCAGCGCGACCCATCGGCTGCGCGCCCTCCTCGCCACACCGCCCAATCTCGATTCCGATTCGCCATGACTGCCCAACTCATCGACGGTAACGCCCTTTCCAAGACTCTTCGCGCCGATGTCGCCGCCCGCGCCGCCGCGCTCACTGCTCGCGGACACAAGCCGGGCCTGGCCGTGGTGCTCGTCGGCGACAATCCGGCGAGCGAAGTCTACGTGCGCAACAAGGTGAAGGCGTGCCAGGACAACGGGCTGCATTCGGTGTTCGACCGCTTTCCCGCGACGCTCGCCGAAAGCGAACTGCTCGCGCACATCGAGAAGCTCAACGCCGATGCGGCCATTCACGGGATTCTGGTGCAGTTGCCGTTGCCCGCGCACATCGACAGCCACAAGGTCATCGAAGCCATTGCGCCGGAGAAGGACGTGGACGGCTTTCACGTCGCGAACGCGGGCGCGCTGATGACCGGCAAGCCGCTCTTTCGCCCGTGCACGCCGTATGGCGTGATGAAGATGTTCGAGGCGCACGGCATCGACCTTACCGGCGCGAATGCGGTGGTGATCGGCCGCTCGAATATCGTCGGCAAGCCGATGGCGCTGTTGCTGCTCGAAGCGGGCGCGACCGTCACGATCTGTCACAGCAAGACGCGCGATATCGCGCACTACACGCGCAACGCGGATGTCGTCGTCGCGGCGACCGGCCGCCGCAACATCCTGACGGCCGACATGGTGAAGCCGGGCGCGACGGTGATCGACGTCGGCATGAATCGCGATGAAGCCGGCAAACTCTGCGGCGACGTCGACTTCGCGGGCGTCAGGGAAGTCGCGGGCCACATCACGCCGGTGCCGGGCGGCGTGGGCCCGATGACCATCACCATGCTGCTCGTCAACACCATCGAAGCCGCCGAGCGCGCGGCACAGGCGTAAGCCGCCGGGGACGCGCCCGAACGTCGATCGTCCCCTTAGAAACAATCCATTGGATTTTGGCCCCGCGGCCCCAATAATGCTCCAATAGCATTCGGACACGAGCGGCGCGGGCTTCGCATGACTGGCCCGCTCCGCGCTTCAACGATCACAGAACCGGGAGAGCCATGAGCGATACCACCGCAGCCACGCCGACCACGGCAGCATCCAATCCGCTGCTCGATTTTTCCGACTTGCCGCGCTTCGGCGACATCAAGCCCGAGCATGTCACGCCGGCGCTCGACGTGCTGCTGGCGGCGGCCAAAAGCGCCGTCGATCGCGCAAGCGCGCCGGACACGCCTGCCACCTGGCAGGACGTCGTCGAAACGGTGGAGCGCGAATCGGAAAAGCTCTCGCGCGCGTGGGGCATCGTCGGGCATCTGAACGCCGTCGCGGATACGCCGGAGTTGCGCGCCGCCCATGCCGAGAATCTGCCGCGCGTCACGGAGTTTTCCGCGAGCGTCGGCCAGAATCTCGCGCTGTACGAGAAGTACAAGGCGATCGCCGCAGGCGACGAATTCGCGGGCCTTTCGCCCGAGCGCAAGAAGATTCTGGAGAACGCGTTGCGCGATTTCCGCCTGTCCGGCGCGGAATTGCCCGAAGACCGCAAGCCGCGCTTCGCCCAGTTGCAGGAAGAACAGGCTGCGCTCTCGAAGGCGTTTTCCGATCACGTGCTGGATTCGACCAACGCGTACTCCTACGTCGTCACGCAGCAAAGCGACCTCGCCGGCCTGCCCGACGACGTGATCGAAGCCGCCCGCGAAGCCGCGCAGAAAGAAGGCAAGGAAGGCTGGAAGTTCACGCTGCACTTTCCTTCGTATTTTCCCGTGTTGCAATACGCAGAGCATCGGCCGATGCGCGAGGCGATGTATCGCGCGTATGTCACGCGGGCGTCGGAACTCGGCGAAACCTACGGCCACGGCAAAGCCGAATGGGACAACACGCAGAACATTGTCCAGCATCTGAAGCTGCGTCAGGAAGAAGCGCGCACGCTCGGCTATCAGAACTTCGCGGAAGTGTCGCTTGCGCCGAAGATGGCGGAGTCGCCCGCGCAGGTCATCGCGTTCCTCGAAGACCTCGCCAAGCGCGCGCGTCCGTATGCCGAAAACGACTGGATGGAACTGCGCGCGTTCGCCGCGACCGAACTCGGCATGCCGGAGCTTCAGCCGTGGGATGTGGCGTATGCGGCCGAAAAGCTGCGCCAGAAGCGCTATTCGTTCTCCGAGAATGAAGTGAAGCAGTACTTTCCGCAGGAAGCGGTGTTGAAGGGCCTTTTCAAGGTGACCGAAACGTTGTTCAACGTCTCGATTCGCCGCGACGAAGCCGCCGTGTGGAATCCGGACGTGCGCTTCTTCCGCGTCGAGAACAAGGACGGCTCGCTCGTCGCGCAGTTCTATCTGGACCTGTACGCGCGCGAAGGCAAGCGCGGCGGCGCGTGGATGGACGACGCCCGCGCCCGCCACAAGCGCACGCAAGGCGACGTGCAGACGCCGGTCGCGTATCTCACGTGCAATTTCTCCGCGCCGGTCGGCGGCAAGCCCGCCTGCTTCACGCACGATGAAGTCATCACGCTCTTCCACGAATTCGGGCACGGCCTGCATCACATGCTCACGCGCGTGGACGAACTCGGCGTGTCGGGCATCAACGGCGTGGAATGGGACGCCGTGGAACTGCCGTCGCAATTCATGGAGAACTTCTGCTGGGAGTGGGACGTGCTGACCGACATGTCGGCGCACGTCGAAACGGGCCAGCCGCTGCCGCGCGAACTCTTCGACAAGATGCTCGCCGCGAAGAACTTCCAGAGCGGTCTCGGCACGCTGCGTCAGATCGTCTTTTCGATGTTCGACATGGTGCTGCACACGTCCTACGATCCGGCCAACGGCACGCAGAACGTAAACGACCTCGCCCGCGAGATCAACGAGAAGTTCCATGTCATTCCGCAGGCGCCGTTCTCGCGCTGGCCGAATACGTTCAGCCACATCTTCGCGGGCGGTTACGCGGCGGGCTATTACAGCTACAAGTGGGCCGAAGTGCTGTCCGCCGACGCCTATGCCGCGTTCGAGGAAGCCGCGAAGGCCGCGAACGGTTCGGTGCTGAATGCGGAGACCGGCACGCGCTATCGCCGCGAGATTCTGGAGGTGGGCGGCAGCCGCCCGGCGATGGATTCGTTCAAGGCGTTTCGCGGACGCGAGCCGAGCATCGACGCGCTGTTGCGTCACAACGGCATGAGCGAGCACACGCAGACGGTGCACTGATCGAGAACCCCGGCCGCCGTGCCGGGGTTTCTTGCGTCAGCGCTGGATTCTGAAGTCCACTTCCGCAGGCCGGCCTTCCAGCGCGAGCGTCGCGCGCACGGCCGGACTGCGGCTCACCACCTTCCCTCTTCTGATCACCGCCGTGCGCGCTGCGCGCAGACGGATCGCTTCGATCGGATCGCGAGCGTCGAGCACGACGCAGTCCGCATGACAGCCCACTTCCACGCCGTAGCCTTCGAGCCCGAGAATGCGCGCGGGCGTGCGCGTGACCGCATCGAAGCACGCGCGCATCGCGTCGACGCCCGTCATCTGCGCGACGTGCAGGCCCATGTGCGCGACTTCGAGCATGTCGCCGGAACCCAGGCTGTACCACGGGTCCATCACGCAGTCGTGGCCGAACGCCACGTCGATGCCCGCCGCCATGAGCTCGGGCACGCGCGTCATGCCCCGCCGCTTCGGGTACGTGTCCGAGTGTCCCTGCAACGTGATGTTGATGAGCGGATTCGCGATGGCCGAGACGCCCGCTTCGCGCATCAGCGGAATGAGCTTGCTCACGTAGTAGTTGTCCATCGAATGCATGGACGTGAGATGCGAGCCCGTCACGCGGCCGTGCAGCCCTAGCCGATGCGTTTCCGCCGCGAGCGTTTCGATATGGCGCGACATGGGATCGTCGGATTCGTCGCAGTGCATGTCGACGCGCAAGCCGTGCTCCGCCGCGTACTCGCACAGCAGCGTGACGGACGCCGCGCCGTCTGCCATCGTGCGCTCGAAGTGCGGGATGCCGCCGACGACATCGACGCCGAGCGCGATCGCCCGCTTCAGGTTCTCGAATGCGCCCGGACTGCGCAGCACGCCGTCCTGCGGGAACGCGACCAGTTGCAGGTCGAGATACGGCTTCACGCGGCGCTTCACTTCGACGAGCGCCTCGGCGGCGAGAAGACGCGGATCGCACACATCGACGTGCGAGCGGATCGCCAGCAGCCCGCGTGCAACGGCCCAGTCGCAATATTGCAGCGCGCGCTCGACGATGGCTTCCTGCGTGAGTTCGGGCTTCAGTTCGCCCCATAACGCAATGCCTTCGAGCAGCGTGCCCGACGCGTTCACGCGCGGCAAGCCGTACGAGAGCGTCGCGTCCATGTGAAAGTGGGCGTCGACGAAAGGCGCAGTGACGAGCGAACCATTCGCGTCGATTTCTTCACGCGCGCTCGCGTTCAGATGCGGCTCAATGGCAGCAATACGGCCTGCTTCGATACCGATATCGACGAGCCCCGTCGAGCGCACCAGCGCTGCGCGGCGAATGATGAGATCCATATGAAGCCCTCGGGCGTATGAGGTTCTGACGATTGTAGCGGGACATAAAAGCGCGGGCGCGTCGCTCTGGTTCGTGTGCGATAGAGCGCAGGTCGCGTCGCGCCCGCTCGCGCGCCGCCCAGCGTCGCGCTGAGCCTGGCGCCCTCGCCGTGCGTGGAGACGCCGCGTGCATAGACGCCGCGCGTCACGCGATACGTCGCGCCGCATAGTGATACGGCGGATACGCGCTGCTGTCGCGCGTGCGCGTAGGCGGCATTCGGGGCGGCGGAGTCGTCGGCGCGGCCGTCGCCTTCGCGCCGAACGCGAACGGGGCGATGGCATCGGCATTCCAAGAAATCGCCGCGGATGCTGCGCGCGGATACGCATGGAGACTGCACGCGCCGAGTGCGAGCCCGGCATCGATAAGAAAGCGTCGGCGATTGAAGGATGGTTTTATTCGAACAATCTAACGCCGCGCCGACTTCCCAACCGTGCGATCGCGCATGCATGCCTCACATACGCTCGGCCTGCTCGATAACAGGCGGCGCTTCGTCCGCCGGCAGCGTGAACCAGAAGCGCGCGCCGCACACGCGCCCTTCGCTGTCGACGCGATTCTCCACGCCGATGCGCCCGCCGTGCGCCTCCACGATCGCGCGACAAATCGCGAGCCCGAGCCCGATGCCCGGTTGCGCCGATTCCTTCTCGCCGCGCGTGAACTTCTCGAAGAGGCGCGTCTCCATTCCGGCCGGCACGCCCGGCCCTTCATCGTCGATCACGACGCGCACATCGCCCGATGTCTCTTCTTCTGCCGCGATGGAAATCGGCGTATGCGCGGGCGTGTATTTCGCCGCGTTCTCCAGCAGGTTTGCGAAGAGCCGCTCCATCAGCACCGCGTCGAGCCGCAGCAGCGGCAAATTCGACGGCACGCGCACCTGCACGGGTCGGCCCGCGAGCGTGCGCCTCAAGGTCGCGAGCGCGGCGCCGACGGTTTCTTCGAGCATCGACCATTGCCGGTTCAGCCGGATCGCGCCCGCCTGCAAGCGCGCCATGTCGAGCAGGTTCGTCACGAGCCCGCTCATGCGCAGCGCCTCTTCGTGGATCGCGTGCACCAGTTCTTGTGACTCGCCCGAAAGACCGCCGATCGCGCGCGCCTCTTCCTCCAGCACCGACGCGAAACCCACTATCGACGTCAACGGCGTGCGCAGGTCGTGCGAGATCGCGGAGAGCAGCGAATTGCGCAGGCGTTCGGACTCCATGTTGACGAGCGCGTCCTGCGCGATATCCACGTAATGCACGCGTTCGAGCGCCAGCGCGATCTGCGCCGCGAACGTCTCGATCATGCGCCGCTGCTCGGGCACGGCCAGCTCCGCTTCCCGCTCGACGACGATCGCGAGCACGCCGCGCGTTCGCATCGGCGCGCGCAGCGGCAGGTAGAGCGCATCGGTGGCGGGCAGCGTGTCGGTGCCGCGGCCCGCGGGCTTCTGTTGCTCGTAGACCCATTGCGCGATATCGAAGTCGATGCGCGCGGCGTCGAGCATTGCTTCCGCGTTAGGCTCGTCCACTTTCTGGCGCACGCGTTCGCTCGCATCGGGCAGCAGCATCGCGACCTTCGCGTGAAAGACCTCGGCCACATGCCGCGTGCCGATCTCGATGATCTGCCCGGTCATCAGCGCGGCAGCGAGTTCCTTGGTCATCGCGTACATGGCGCTGGTGCGCCGTTCCCGCTGCGACGCGATGCGCGCCTCGCGGCGCAGGCTCGACGTGAGATGGCTGATCGTGAGCGATGTCAGCAGCATCACGACGAAGGTGAGCACGTATTGCGTGTCGGTGACGGAAAACGACAGCGCGGGCGGCACGAAGAAGAAGTCGAACGCCGCGACCGACACGAAGGACAGCATTACGCCCGGCCCGCGCCCGAGCCGCACGGCGGCGAAGATCACGCCGAGCAGATACAGCATCACGAGATTGGTGAGCGCAATCTGCCGCGCGGCCAGCCCATGCGCGACCAGCGTGATCGCCGCGCCGATGGCGAGCGCGTAGAAGTAGGCGCGCGGCGGCGAATGCCCGGCGTCGCGCCACGCGCCGGCTAACGACGCCCGCCGCGTTTGCGATTCGTCGCGCGGGCCGGCGGAGACGAGCGTGACATCGATATCCGCCGCATCCCGGACGATGCGCTCCGCGACCGGCGTTTGCACGACACGCCGCCAGCTTCGCGCGGCCGGCGCGCCCGCGACGAGCTTGGACACATTGCGCATGCGCGCGTAGTCGATGAGCGTCGCGGCGGCGTCCGCGCCATCGAGCGTCACCGTTTCCGCGCCGAGTTCCGAGGCGAGCTCGAGCGCGTCGAGCGTGCGGCGGCGCTCATCGTCGGAAAGGCGCTGGAGCTTCGGCGTTTCGGCATAGACCGCGAGCCAGTCCGCCTTCAGCGCCGCCGCGAGCCGCGCCGCCGCGCGCACGAGCGCCGCGCCTTCCGGTCCCGGCCCCACGCACGCGATCAGCCGCTCGCGCGCCCGCCAGATGCGCTGGATCGACCGGTCCGCGCGGTACTCGCGCATTTGCGCATCGACGCGGTCGGCGGTGCGGCGCAACGCCAGCTCGCGCAGCGCGATCAGGTTGCCCTTGCGAAAGAAGTTGCGCACCGCCTGCTCGGCCTGCTCCGGCAAGTACACCTTGCCTTCGCGCAGACGATCGAGCAGTTCCTCGGGCGGCAGATCGACGAGCGTGACTTCATCGGCGTGATCGAACACGCGGTCGGGCACCGTCTCCCACACGCGAATGCCGGTGATGCGCCCGACAATATCGTTGAGGCTTTCCAGATGCTGCACGTTGAGGGTCGTGTACACGTCGATGCCCGCGTCGAGCAGTTCGTGCACGTCCTGCCAGCGCTTCAGGTGCCGCGAACCCTGCACGTTCGAATGCGCGAGTTCATCGACGACGATGAGTTGCGGCTTGCGCGCGAGCGCGCCGTCGAGATCGAATTCCGCGAGCGTGCGGCCGCGATAGTCGATGTGCGCGGGCGGCAGCGTCGCAAGGCCCGCGCACAGCGCGAGCGTCTCCTTGCGGCCATGCGTTTCGACGACGCCGATCACGACATCGACACCTTCGTCGCGCCGGCGTCGCGCGGCTTGCAACATCGCGAAGGTCTTGCCGACGCCCGCCGACGCGCCGAAGAACACCTTCAGCCGGCCGCGCTGGCGCTTCGCTTCCTCGCGTTGCAGCTTGTCGAGCAGTTCATCGGGGGTCGGACGCATGGGCTCCTGGGCGGGTTCTCGTCATGTCGCGCGTGGGAAATGGCGGCGCTCAGCGAACGCTCGCCCGGTCCAGCGCGAGGTTCAATTTAAGCACATTCACCGCAGGTTCCCCGATCACGCCCAACGTGCGCGTGGACGTCGCCTCGACGACGAGCGCATTGACTCGCGCGACGGACAGCCCGCGGGCCCGCGCCACGCGTGCGATCTGATACGCGGCCGCCGCCGGGCTGATGTCCCGGTCGAGCCCGCTGCCCGATGAGGTGACGAGATCGACGGGCACGGCGGCGTCGTTCGAAGGATCGGCGGCGTGCAGCGCGGCGATGCGCGCCTTCACGGTCTCGGCGAGCGCGGGATTGGTCGGACCGAGATTCGATCCGCCGGAGCTGCCCGCGTTGTACGGATTCGGCGTCGTGGCGGACAAGCGGCCCCAGAAATAGCGCGGCGCGTCGAACTGCTGGCCGATCAGTTCCGAACCGACGATCTTCCCGTCAAGCGCGATGAGACTGCCGTTCGCCTGATGCCGGAACACCGTCTGCGATACCGCCGTCACGACGAGCGGATACAGCAAGCCGGTGACGACGGTTAACGCGACGAACAAGACGATAGCCGGACGCAATGCATTCTTCATGATTCTTCTCCTAGTTCCAACCGAGCGCGGTGATCGTCATGTCGATCAGCTTGATGACCGGAAACGGCAGCACGATGCCGCCGAGCCCATACATGAGGAGATTGCGCCGCAACAACGAAGCCGCCCCGAGCGCGCGATACTTCACGCCCTTCAGCGCGAGCGGAATCAGAAACACGATGATGAGCGCGTTAAAGATCACCGCCGAAAGAATCGCGGACGACGGCGACGCGAGATGCATCACGTCGAGCACGCGCAATTGCGGGTACGTGGTCGCGAAAGCGGCAGGAATGATCGCGAAGTACTTGGCGACGTCGTTGGCGATGGAGAACGTCGTGAGCGAGCCGCGCGTCATCAGCATCTGCTTGCCGATCTCCACGATCTCGATCAGCTTCGTCGGGTTCGAATCGAGATCGACCATGTTGCCCGCTTCCTTCGCCGCCTGCGTGCCGGTGTTCATCGCCACCGCGACGTCGGCCTGGGCGAGCGCGGGCGCGTCGTTGGTGCCGTCGCCGGTCATCGCCACGAGCCGCCCTTCCGCCTGATGCGCGCGGATCGTCGAGAGCTTCGCTTCCGGCGTCGCTTCCGCGAGAAAGTCATCCACGCCCGCTTCCGCCGCAATAGCCGCCGCCGTCAGCCGGTTGTCGCCCGTGACCATCACGGTCTTGATGCCCATCTTGCGCAGCTCGGCAAAGCGTTCCTTGATGCCGCCCTTCACGATGTCCTTCAGTTCGATCACGCCGAGCGCGCGCGCCTTGCCCGCGACGTACTCTGCGACGACGAGCGGCGTGCTGCCGCGCCGCGCGATCTCGTCGACGCCATGCTGCACTTCTTGCGGAAAACGCCCGCCGCGTTCTTCGACGTACTTTCTCACCGCATCGGCCGCGCCCTTGCGTATCTCGCGATCCGGCACATCGACGCCGCTCATGCGTGTCTGCGCGCTGAACGCGATGAACGTTGCGCCGAGCGTGGCCATATCGCGTTCGCGGATATCGAACCGGTGCTTCGCCAGCACGACGATGCTGCGGCCTTCCGGCGTTTCGTCGGCGAGCGACGCGAGTTGCGCGGCGTCGGCGAGGTCGCGCTCGCTCACGCCCGGCGCCGGCGCGAACGACGACGCCTGCCGGTTGCCGAGCGTGATCGTGCCGGTCTTGTCGAGCAGCAGCACGTCCACGTCGCCCGCGGCTTCGACCGCGCGGCCGGAAGTCGCGATCACGTTCGCCTGCATCATGCGGCTCATGCCCGCGACGCCGATGGCCGACAACAGCCCGCCGATGGTCGTCGGAATCAGGCAGACGAGCAGCGCGACGAGCGCGGTGATCGTGACGACGTGTCCGGCTTTCGCGGCTTCGACCGAGAACAGGGAGAACGGCAGCAAGCTCGCGGTGGCGAACAGAAGCACGAGCGTCAGCGCGACGAGCAGGATCGTGAGCGCGACTTCATTCGGCGTCTTCTGCCGCTTCGCGCCTTCGACCATCGCGATCATGCGGTCGAGAAACGCCTCGCCGGGGTCGGCTGTCACGCGCACGACGATCCAGTCCGACAGCACGCGCGTGCCGCCCGTCACCGACGAGAAGTCGCCGCCCGACTCGCGGATGACGGGCGCGGATTCGCCCGTGATCGCGGATTCGTCGACGGACGCGACGCCGTCTATCACCTCGCCATCGGCGGGCACGGCGTCGCCGGCTTCGATCAGCACGACATCGCCCTTGCGCAGATCGCTCGACGCGACAATGCGGATCGGCGACTTCGGATGCGGCTCGTTGAGCTTCTTCGCCGTCACGTTGTGCTTGGCGCTGCGCAACGACGCCGCCTGCGCCTTCGAGCGCCCTTCGGCAAGGGCCTCGGCGAAGTTCGCGAAGAGCACGGTGAACCACAGCCACAGCGCAACGGCGAGGATGAAGCCTGCGGGCGCTTCCGCCTCACCCGCGAGCGCGGCGATCCACAGCACCGTCGTCAGGATGCTGCCGACGTACACGCAGAACATCACCGGATTGCGCAGTTGCGTGCGCGGCGCGAGCTTCGCGAAAGAATCGGCGATGGCGGGTTTGACGAGCGCCGGATCGAACATCGAACGCGCCGCCGTGCGCGCTTGCCCGAGGTTCTCCGGGCGATGCAGCGGCGCATGATTCAGTTGAGTCATCTGTTCCTCGAAATCAGTGAGCGGCGATCATCGTCAGATGCTCGACGACAGGTCCGAGCGCGAGCGCCGGCACATACGTGAGCGCGCCGACGAGCAAAAGCGTGCCGAGCAGCAGCACCACGAAAAGCGGTCCGTGTGTCGGCAAGGTGCCGGCGGTGACGGCGAGGCGCTTCTTCGCCGCGAGCGATCCCGCAATCGCCAGCACCGGCACGATCGAGCCGAAGCGGCCGAGCCACATCGCGATGCCGAGCAGCACGTTGTAGAACGGCGTGTTCACCGAAAGGCCCGCGAACGCGCTGCCGTTGTTGTTCGCGGCCGAGCTGAACGCGTACAGCACTTCCGAGAAACCGTGCGCGCCCGGATTGGCGATGCCCGCCGTGCCCGATGCCGTCAGCACGGCCACCGATGTTCCCGCGAGCACCAGAAGCGGCGTGAGCAGGATCGCGATGGCGACCATCTTCATCTCGAACGATTCGATCTTCTTGCCGGCGTATTCGGGCGTCCGGCCGATCATCAGTCCCGCGACGAACACGGCGAGCAGCGCGAAGACGAGCATGCCGTACAAGCCGGAGCCGACGCCGCCGAAGATCACTTCGCCGAGCTGGATCAGGAGCATCGGAACGAGGCCGCCCAGTGGCGTAAGCGAGTCGTGCATCGCGTCGACCGCGCCGCAGGACGCCGCGGTGGTCGCCACGGTGAAGATGCCCGACTGCGCAATGCCGAAGCGCGTCTCCTTGCCTTCCATGTTGCCGCCCGCTTGCAGCGCGCTCGCGTGGGTATCGACATGAAGCGACGCGAAGAGCGGATTGCCTGCCTGCTCCGCCGATATCTCGGCGACGCACGCCGCCGCGAACGCGATGGTCATCGCCGCGAGCACGGCGTAGCCCTGCCGCCTGTCGCCGATCATGCGGCCGAACACGACGCACAGCGCGGCCGGAATGAGCAGCATCGCGATCATCTGCATGAAGTTGGAGAGCGGCGTCGGGTTCTCGAACGGATGCGCCGAGTTCGCGTTGAAGAAGCCGCCGCCGTTCGTGCCGAGCATCTTGATCGCCTCCTGCGACGCGACCGGGCCCATCGGCAGCGACTGCTTGTCGGCTTTCATTTCGCGCATGACCGGATTGCCGCGGGCATCTTTCGCGGCGTTGCCTTGCGCGTCGGTCTGGGGTGCCTGATAGCTCGTGACTTGCAGCGTCGACACGTCCTGGTACGGCCTGAAGTTCTGAATCACGCCCTGGCTCACGAAGACGAGCGCGAACACCACGGCAAGCGGCGCGAGCACGTAGAGCGTCGTGCGCGTGAGATCGACCCAGAAGTTGCCGATGGTCTGCGCGCTGTGCCGCTTGAAGCCGCGAATCAGCGCGATGACGACCGCGATGCCGGTCGCCGCCGAGAGAAAGTTCTGCACCGTGAGGCCGAGCATCTGCGCGAGATAGCCGAGCGTGCTCTCCCCGCCGTAGTCCTGCCAGTTCGTATTGGTGACGAAGCTCACCGCCGTGTTGAACGCGGCGTCCGGCGTCATCGCGGCCATGCCTTGCGGGTTGGCCGGCAAGACGTGTTGGAGGCGCAGCAGCGCGTAGAGCACGAGCGCGCCGAGCGCGTTGAAGAGCAGCACCGCGAGCGCGTAATGCTTCCACGACATTTCGGCATCCGCATCGACGCCTGCGATGCGATACAACGCGTCTTCGAAGCGCTTCGTCTTGCGTACGACGACCGACGAGCCGTCGAGCACGTCGGCGATGTATCGCCCGAGCGGAATGGCAAGCGCGATCAGTACGATGATGAACAGCGCCGTCTGCGTGAACGTGTCGGCGTTCATTCGAGATCCTCCGCGCGCAGCAGCGCGTACACGAGGTAGGCCAGAAGCAGCAGCGTCGATGCGGCCGCGAGCCAGATCATCCATGCAGTCATGCGCGCGCTCCCGGCAGACGGCGGCGCAAGCGCTCGCAGCCCACGGTCAGCGCCGCGCACAGCGCCCAGAACAGGGCGATGCCGGCGACGTAAAGCAGGTCCATTGTTCGGTTCTCCTCTTGTGCATTGGACGCCTGCAAGAGTACGAGGACCGGGATAAAGGGCGTGGCAAGAGTTCGCGGGGCGGCGTAAAAATCGCGTAAACGAGCGCGTGACGGTGCGCAAGCGTCGTGGCGTTATCATTCCGGCTTCGATCGACACTCAAGAAGCCGCAGGCCAACGCCGTCACATGAAAATCGCCACCTGGAACGTCAACTCTCTCAAGGTCCGTCTTCAGCACGTCACCGACTGGCTGCAACTCTCGCAAGTGGATGTGCTATGCCTTCAGGAACTGAAGCTGCCCGACGAGAAATTCCCTCGCGCGGAACTCGAAGCCGCCGGATACAAAAGCTGGTTCGCGGGACAAAAGACGTATAACGGCGTCGGCATTCTGGTTCGCGACGGCATCGAGGTGCACGACGCCACCGTGGTCCGCAACATTCCCGGCTTCGAAGACTTGCAGCAGCGCGTGATTGCCGCGACGGTGAACGGCGTGCGCATGGTATCGGCGTATTTCCCGAACGGGCAGGCGCCCGGTTCCGAGAAGTTCGCGTACAAGATGCGCTGGCTGGATGCGCTGCGCGAATGGCTGCGCGAAGAGATGACGCAGTATCCGAAGCTCGCGCTGCTCGGCGATTACAACATCGCGCCGGAAGACCGCGACGTGCACGACCCGAAGGCGTGGGAAGGACAGAACCTCGTTTCGCCGGAAGAACGCGCGCACTTCATGCAGCTCGTCGGCCTGGGACTCACCGACGCATTCCGCAAGTTCGAGCAGCCCGAAAAGCTCTTTACGTGGTGGGATTACCGCATGTTGGCGTTCCGGCGCAACGCGGGCCTGCGCATCGACCACATCCTGCTGTCGTCGGAGTTGTCGGCGCTGTGCACGTCATGCGAAATCGACAAGGTGCCGCGCAAGTGGGATCAGCCGTCCGACCACGCGCCTGTGGTGGCGACGGTCGGCTGCTGATCCGTGCTTGGTGCTCACGCGTCGAGATGCAGTTCCTGAATCTTGCGCGTGATCGTATTGCGGCCGATGCCTAAGCGCTCCGCCGCTTCGACCTTGCGCCCGCGCGTGAAGTCGAGCGCCTCGCGAATCACGGCGGCTTCGAAGCGGCGCGCGAGTTCGTCCATGACATCGGCGGAATTTTCGCGCAACAGCCGCGCGACTTCCGTGCGCAAGCCATTTTCCCACACGCTCGCCGGCACGCCCGCTGGCGGCGCCGAAGCAGGCGCCGAGGCCGGCATGGCCGAGCCGTTCGGCGCGACCGCGCCATCGGTCGATACAGCGATGCTCTCCGGCGTGACGTCCTGCCGCGGCGTGAGGTCGGGCGGGAGGTCCTTCTGCTCGATCACCTGCGCGGGCGCCATCACCGTGAGCCAGTTGCACAGGTTTTCGAGCTGCCGCACGTTGCCGGGAAACGGCAGCGACGCGAGATACGCGAGCGCGCTGTCGGACACGCGCTTCGGCTCGACGCCCAGATCGCGCGCGCTCTTTTGCAGGAAGTGCCGCGTGAGCAACGGAATGTCCTCGCTGCGTTCGCGCAGCGCCGGCAGACGCAGCCGAATCACGTTGAGGCGATGATACAAGTCCTCGCGAAACAAGCCCTGCCGCACGCGCGATTCCAGATTCTGGTGCGTCGCCGCGATCACGCGCACGTTCGCGCGCAGCGGATTATGGCCGCCGACCCGATAGAACTGCCCGTCGGACAACACGCGCAAAAGCCGCGTTTGCAGATCGAACGGCATGTCGCCGATTTCATCGAGAAAGAGCGTGCCGTTCTCGGCCTGTTCGAAGCGGCCCTGCCGCATGGCCTGCGCACCCGTGAACGCGCCGCGTTCGTGACCGAATAGTTCGGACTCCAGCAGATCTTTCGGAATCGCCGCCGTATTGAGCGCGATGAACGGCCCGTTGGCCCGCGGGCTATGTCGGTGCAACGCGCGCGCGACAAGCTCCTTTCCGGTGCCTGATTCGCCTGTGATGAGCACGGTCGCCGCCGAATGCGAGAGCCGGCCGATTGCGCGGAACATGTCCTGCATCGCAGGCGCTTGTCCCAACATCTCGGGCGTTTCGGTCACGCGCTCGTCGTACGCGGCCTCGCCGCGCATGCTTTCGTCGACGGCGCGGCGGATCAATTCCACCGCCTTGTCGATATCGAACGGCTTCGCGAGATATTCGAACGCGCCGCCCTGGAATGCCGCGACCGCGCTATCCAGATCGGAAAACGCCGTCATGATGATGACGGGCAGCCCCGGCAGCCTGTCGCGCACCGTTTGCAGCAGTTCGAGCCCCGAGCCGCCCGGCATGCGGATATCCGATACCAGCACTTGCGGGCTTTCGGTTTCGAGCGCGGCGAGCGCGTCGCGCACGCCCGAGAAACTGCGCGTCGTGAAGTTCTCTCGTGCGAGCGCTTTTTCGAGCACCCAACGGATGGATTGGTCGTCGTCTACTATCCAGATCGGCTTCATATCGTTCGGCGAGAAGTCTTCGTGTGGTTCGGTGTATGCCCGTCGAAACGGTCAGGCTTCGTGGCTTCGCGCGAGAATCGCGGCCCGCAGTCTGGTGAATGTCGATGTTGGTTGATTTCCCGTGTCAGTTCCCGGCGTGTCAGTTTCCGAATGGCAACAAGATGGCGAACTCAGTGCAGCCCGGCTTGCTCTCTACTTCGATCAGTCCGTCGTGCTGCTGCACGAACGACTGCGCGAGCGTGAGGCCGAGGCCGCTCCCGTCTTCCCTGCCCGATACGAGCGGAAAGAAGATGCGGTCGCGGATATCGCTCGGAATGCCGGGACCGTTGTCAGTGATATGCAAGTCCAGTGCCAGTTTGTGCAGGCGCTTGCCGATGGTCACCTTGCGCGCGATGCGCGTGCGCAGCTCGATCTTCGCGTCGCCTTGCGAGATGCGCTCCTTGAGCGCCTCGGCCGCGTTGCGCACGATGTTGAGCAGCGCCTGAATCAATTGCTCCTTGTCGCCGCGCAGGTCGGGCACGCTCACGTCGTAGTCGCGTTCGATCGTGAGGCCGCGCGGAAACTCGGCGAGGATCACCGCGCGCACGCGCTCGCAGACTTCGTGAATATTGACGTCGCCGACGATATGCGGATGCCGGTGCGGCTCCAGCAAGCGATCGACGAGCGTTTGCAGGCGGTCCGATTCCTTGATGATGACTTGCGTGTATTCGCGCAACTCGTCGCGTTCGCGCGCGCCGAGTTCGAATTCCAGCAGTTGCGCCGCGCCGCGAATGCCGCCGAGCGGATTCTTGATCTCGTGCGCGAGATTGCGAATGAGTTGCTTGTTGACCGCCGTCAGATCGTGGATGCGCTCTTCGCGATCCGTACGCAAGTGGCGCTCGTTCTCGAAGAGTTCGAGCAGCACGTAATCGGGCGCGGCTTCCAGATACGCGACGATCGCATGCACATGAACCGGCTCGCGCCCCGCGCGTTCGAGCGCCGCGTCGAGCCGCGTCGCGTTGAAGCGGTTCTCCGCGATCGAAGCGATCGTCATCGCCAGTTCGTCGGCGTTCGCGAACAGTTCGGGCCAATGCGTCTGCATCAGCTGCTTGCGCGACATCTCCAGCATCGACTCCGCCGACGGGTTCGCGTACGCGATCCTCAGATTGCGCTTGTCGAGCACCAGCACGACAGTCGGCAGCGCTTCGAGGCCGGGCAGCAACCCGGTCGCGGCGAGTTGCGTATCGTCGGAGAGCGCATCGGCGTGACCCTTTCGCGCCTTGATCAGATTCTTGAGCACCATCGTGCAATGATTGAGGTCGTTCGTGCTACCGATCTTCTTCTCGTTGCGTGACAACCGCGAGCGATTAAAAAAGGGACGGCGCGCCGTCCCTTTTCCGTCGTTCTTCATGACATGCGGCGAGCGCGCTTCATCGAATTGGAATCAACGAAACGCGCTGCCTTCATGCGTTACAACGAGTAGTACATCTCGAACTCGATCGGATGCACCGCCTGACGATAACGCTGCAGCTCGTTCGTCTTCAGTTCGATGTACGCGTCGAGCATCGAATCCGTGAACACGCCGCCGCGCGTCAGGAACTCGCGGTCGCCGTCCAGCGCGTCGAGCGCCTGATCCAGGCCCGCGCAAACGGTCGGGATCTTCGCGTCTTCTTCCGGCGGCAGGTCGTACAGATTCTTGTCCGCGGCTTCGCCCGGATGAATCTTGTTCTGCACGCCGTCGAGACCCGCCATCATCAGTGCGGAGAAGCACAGGTACGGATTCGCGAGCGGATCCGGGAAGCGCGTTTCGATACGGCGGCCCTTCGGATTGCTCACGTGCGGAATGCGGATCGACGCCGACCGGTTGCGAGCCGAGTAAGCCAGCTTCACGGGCGCTTCGAAGTGCGGCACGAGACGCTTGTACGAATTCGTACCCGGGTTCGTGATCGCGTTCAGCGCGCGCGCATGCTTGATGATGCCGCCGATGTAGAACAGCGCGAATTCCGACAGGCCCGCATAGCCGTTGCCCGCAAACAGGTTCTGGCCGTCCTTCCAGATGGACTGGTGAACGTGCATGCCCGAGCCGTTATCGCCGACGATCGGCTTGGGCATGAACGTGGCCGTCTTGCCGTACGTATGCGCGACGTTGTGGATGATGTACTTCATCTGCTGCAGCCAGTCCGCGCGCTGAACCAGCGTCGAGAACTTGGTGCCGATTTCGTTCTGGCCCTGGCCCGCCACTTCGTGGTGGTGCACTTCGACCGGAATGCCGATCTGTTCGAGCAGCAGACACATTTCCGAGCGGATGTCCTGGAACGTGTCGACGGGAGCCACCGGGAAATAGCCGCCCTTCGTGCCCGGACGGTGGCCGGTGTTGCCGCCTTCGAATTCCTTCGCCGACGACCACGGCGCTTCTTCCGAGCCGATCTTCACGAACGTGCCCGACTGGTCCGTGTTCCACTGCACCGAGTCGAAAATGAAGAATTCCGGTTCCGGACCGAAGAACGCGGTGTCGCCCAGACCCGAGCTCTTCAGATACGCTTCGGCGCGCTTCGCGAGCGAACGCGGGTCGCGCTCGTAGCCTTTGCCGTCGGCCGGCTCCACCACGTCGCAAGTCAGAACCAGCGTGGATTCTTCGTAGAACGGGTCGATGAACGCGGTGTCCGCATCCGGCACGAGCAGCATGTCCGACGCTTCGATACCCTTCCAGCCGGCAATGGACGAACCGTCGAAAGCGTGGCCGCTTTCAAATTTGTCTTCGTCGAATGCCGAGACCGGCACGGAAACGTGTTGTTCTTTGCCGCGCGTGTCGGTGAAGCGAAAATCGACAAACTTGACGTCCTCGTCCTTGACGAGTTGCATGACGTCGGCCACGGATTTACTCATTACCTATCTCCTGATTAACAAAAGTCGGCGAATCGCTTCGCCGCCTCGACCAATTCTGCACTGCCGTTTCAATCGAGGGTGGGAAAAGCAGCTTCTATGCCATGCGCTTTATGCGCTGGCTAAATGACTGAACTGCTTAGGATTTTCGGCGAGGCACAAGGGATATTCCATTCTGCCGCCTCGCTCCTGCTGACCACCAAGCACCAATAATGTGCATCCATCCTAGCACGGTCTTCCGTACGCACCGCGGCTGTGCTTGCGTCGTTTGATGCACCGAAAACGTGCTCCTGTGTTCCCGAGTTGCGCGCTTGCACACCACGCTAGAATTAACGTTTAGCCAACGGAGACACCTCGCCATGAGTACGCTCGACCAACTGTACGGCAAAGCCGCGAGCCGGGCCGCCGAGAACAATCTCACCTACGCAGGCGCGCTGCTGCCCGCCGAAGCCTTCGAGTTTCTTCAACTCGAACCGCGCGCTCGTCTGGTCGACGTGCGCACCCGCGCGGAACTCGACTGGGTGGGCCGGCCCGCGATCAACGGCGAGCAATACGCGCACATCGAATGGATCCGCTACCCGGGTTCGGTGCCGAACGCTGAGTTTATCGAACAATTAAGACAAATCGCCACTCCTGATACGCCGCTCGTGTTTCTGTGCCGCAGCGCCGCGCGCTCGAAGCTCGCCGCCGTCGCCGCGCAGAATCAGGGGTTCACGAAAGCCTACGACCTGCTGGAAGGCTTCGAAGGCGACAAGGACGGTCAAGGGCACCGCAAGACGGTGTCGGGATGGTGCTTTCGCGGATTGCCGTGGATCGGGGCGTGAGGCCGCGCGTCGGGCGCTAGCCGTCGAGCAATGCCCGCGCGCGGGCGACGGCGGCGTCGTCGACGGGCGCGAGCCCTTTGCCGCCGATCCGCACGCCCGAGCCGAAGTGGACCGCGCGCACGCCTGTCGCGTGGACGAAGGGCGCGACGGCGTCCACGGTCAGGCCCGCACCGGCAAGCACGGTGCAACGCGTGCCTTTCGAGCGCTCGACGAGCGAACTGATTTGCCCTCGCGCTTGCAGCACCGACGGTTGGCCGCCCGACGTCAGCACGTTCGTGATGGCGTCGAAGCCGAGCAGCGTGTCGAAGGCGGCGGATAAATCGCGCGCCTCGTCGATCGCGCGGTGGAACGTCAGCGGCAAGCCACCGGCGGCGTCGATCACGCGCGCGAGCGCATCGGTATCGATCTCGCGGTTCTCGCGCAGCATGCCCACGACGATCGCGTTCGCACGGGTCTTCGCGATGGCGCGAACGTCGCGCAGCATGACGCCTAGATCGTCGGCATCGTAGACGAACGAGCGGCTATGCGGACGGACGATCACGTTCACCGGAATCTCGACCGCGTCCACGACCGCCTCGATCAGCCCGATGCTCGGCGTCAGCCCGCCCTCGCCCATCGCGGTGATCAGTTCGATGCGGTCCGCCCCGCCAAGCTCGGCGGCGCGCGCGTCCGCGACCGTCGTCGCGATGACTTCGAGCAGAATCAACGCGCATCCTCCGGCGGCACTTCGACGACTTCGCCGCCCAGCGCCGCCACGCCTTCGCGCAGCGCCTCGAACGCGGCGTTCGCGCGCTCGGGATCGCCCTTCACGCCCAGATCGATGTGCGGCCGCGCGTAGAGCGCGCCGCGCGCCGCGTCGCCGACGCTCGGCAAGCTGAAGGCCCGCACGCCCGCGAAATCATGCTCGATGGCGACCATCAGCGGCGTGATGCGCGATTCCGGCAATCCGAAGACAAGTAGCGAACGCTCGACATACGGCGTCGCGTGGTGCAGATGCGCGTATTTCGTGTCGAGCACCCATTCGATCATCGGCCATGCCATGACCGGAAATCCCGGCACGAAGTGATGGTCGCCGACCGAAAAGCCCGGAATCTTGTTGTAACTGTTCGGAATGATCTCAGCGCCCTGCGGGAACATGCCCATGTTCAGCCGATGCAGGTTCTCGGGCGAATCGAGATCCGCAGGCTGGTCGCCCGCCATGTCGCGGATGCGCGCGCGGATCAGTTCCGCCGCTTCGGGCTGCAACGCGAGCGGCACGCCGAGCGCCCTGGCCGCGCACTGGCGCGTGTGATCGTCGGGCGTCGCGCCGATGCCGCCCGTCGAAAACACGATGTCGCCCGACGCGAACGTGCGCGCGAGTGTCGCGGTGATGCGCGCGGGATCGTCGCCGACATATTCCGCCCAGTCGAGCGACAGCCCGCGCGCGCCCAACAGTTCGATGACTTTCGGCAGATGCTTGTCCGTGCGCCGCCCGGACAGGATTTCGTCGCCGATGATGATGACGCCAATGCCCATGAGTGCCTCTTCTTTCTGTTGACCGCCGTTCAGGACTGCGCCGTGATGGCCGGATAACGCGGCTCGTTCGCCCGCAGCCGTGCGAGCGCGTGCAGGCAGTAGTGCGCGAACCACAGCGCCGAAAACACGAGAATGAACGCATACGCCCAGATCGTCACCGCGGCCACGACCGGAAACAGCGGCAAGAGCCAGACCGACCACGCCCAGAGCAGCGTCGGAACGGAACTCAATAGTCCGCTCACGATGCCGATGGCGAGCAGCGGCCAGCGCGATTCGCGCACGATCGCGCGCCGTTCGTCGGGGCTCGCGTGCACCGCGAGCGCGTCGTAGGTCATCACGCGATACGTGAGCCAGCCCCACAGGAGCGGCGGAATCAGCGCGAAGAAAGGCGGGATCAGCCAGAGCGGCAAGGTCACGACGAGCGCCACGAGACACACGATCGTCGTCAGGACCGAATGCCCGAGACTGCCGTACCACGAGCCGCCGCGCCGCGCTTCGAGCGCTGCATAGTGACCCTTCGGACGGCGCGTGAGCAGCTTGATGACGCCCGGCATCGAAAGCGTGGCGATCAGGAGGAGCACCGTCACGACGATCAGCGGAATCGTCACGATGACGACGAGGAACGGCGCAATGACCGCATGCAGCGACGAGAAGCCGACGGCGTCGAAAAGGCGGTACATCGCGGAGGTCAGCGCCCAGCCGTGGAGCCAGCCGTTCGCCGCGCCGGTGAGCGTCTGCCAGAAAAACCACAGGAGCGCGCCCCAGACGGCGGTGGCGACCGCGAATGGCATCAGCGTGAGCCAGAGCATGCGCGGATGGAAGACGTTCGCCAGCGCGCGCACGAACGAACGCAGCAGATCATTCATGCGTGATTCGTTAAAGGAAGAGTAAGCGACAGGATAAACCAGCGCGGGTTCGGCGCGCTGGCACCACAAGAAGGCGAATGAAAGGCTCAGAGGGCAGCCGACCGCTTGCCGGAATCCGCCGCGCGCCGTGCCGCGAGACGCGCGCCGATGCGCTTGAACGCGAGCCAGTGTTGCTCGAAGAAGCCGTCGCCGTAGCTGACGGGCGCGGTGCCCGGCGCGCCGAGTTGATCGCGGATGCCAGTCGGCTCCACGGTGCGGTCGAACGACGCGGAGCGGAACAGGATGTCCCAGAACGAAAACAGCACGCCGAAGTTGCAGCCGTACGCCGTGCCTTCGTGACCATAGCCGATCGCGTGATGACGGCGATGGAACGCGGGACTCACGATCAGCCGGTCGCCGAGCCAGCCGAAATGCAGCCGGATGTTCGCGTGCTGCACGCTCTGCATCAGGTTCGTGATGGCGACGAGCACGACGAATTGCGACGGCTCCACGCCGATCACGAGCGCGACAGCGGCGAAAAAGCTCGCTTGCAAAACGTCGTCGAGCAGGTGGTTGCGGTCGTCGGACCACAGGGACATCTTCTGCTGGCTGTGATGGACGGCGTGCAGTTCCCACCAGATGCCGAAGCGATGCTCGAGCCGGTGATACCAGTAACCGGCCAGGTCCAGCAGGATCAGATAGATGGCGAACGTGACGAGCGGCTGCGTGGTCACGCCCGGCCACAGATTGTCGATTTCGAGCGTAGGCACGCCGTGAATGCGCAGCCAGCTTTGCGCGGAATCGAAAATAGGCTGGAACGTGAAGAAGAAAAACAGATTGAGGATGCCCAGCTTCACGATCCACGTATACAGCACGTCCACGCGCACGCCCTTGCGGTCCTGCCATTGCTCCGCGGGGCGCAAGGCTTCCAGCGGGCGCAGGATCGCGTACATCGCGATCACTTCCAGCACGCCGACGATCACCCAGTACAGCGCGTCGTACGTGTCTTCGTCGTAGTCCATCATGCCGATCTTGAAGAGCAGCGGCTGCACGACATCCACGTACAACGTGGTCTGCACCGAAGAAACGAAGCTGTCGAGGAACGAGAGAATGACGTGAAACATGGTGCTCCGTGGAAGTCGGCCGGCCCTGGGAAATGACGCCCAGCGGCCCGTGACTCAATCGTAGTACAGGGCGCCCGCAAGCGCCCTTCTGTCACCGATCGCCGCCGCCTTCAGGCGCCGTTGGGCGCGGTGACCGGCGCGCGGTCGAGGAAAAAGATGCCGTGCGGCGAGCGTCCCACCGCGATAGTCTGGATGAGCTTGCGGTTTGCAAGGTCGATCACGCCGACATGCTTCGCGAAGCGGAACGTCACCCAGAGATACTTTTTATCGGCGGAAAGTTCCATGTCGTCCGGTCCGGGCAAGAGGCCGGTGATGTCGCCGACGTTCGTGAGCGTATCTTCGTCGATGATGCTGATGGTGTTCGCCACCCGGTTCGACACCAGAACGTGCTTGCCGTCCACCATCGAGCGGAAGTTGTGCGCGCCCTTGCCGGTCGTGATGGTCTTCACGACCTTCTGGTTGCGCCAGTCGACCACGGCCACATAGTCCGCGCCCGTCATGCCGACGAGCAGGAACTTGTCGCCGGGCGTCAGCCAGACGCCCGCCGGCACCTTGCCGACCTTCATCTTCCACTTGACCGTCTGCGTCGGCAGGTCGATGGCCGCGATCTCGCCCGACACCTGAAGCGAGATGAACGCCGTGGAACTGTCGTTCGAAAACGCAATGTGGCTCGGCATGGTCGCGAGCGGCAGGCGCTTGGCGAGGCTCAGGGTCTTGCCGTCGTAATGGTAGATATCGAGCCGGTCGAGGCGCAGGCCGGTGGAGACGAACCACTTGCGGTCCGGCGAGAAACCGATCTGATACGGATCCTCGATGTCCTGCACCCAGCGTTGCACCGCGCCCGTTTTCGGGTCGACGAACATCAGGTTGTTCGACACCGAATTCGCGACGATCAGCGACGAATTGTCGGGCGTCGGCATCAGGTGATGCGGCTCTTTGCCGGTGGGCACCGTGCCGATGACCTGGTGCGTGTTTTCGTCGATGAGGCTCAGCGTGGCTTCGGCCGAATTGAGCACGATGACGTTATTGGCGAATGCCGCGGTCGCGGCAAACGCTGCGACCGCCGGAACCGCGAAGCGCGCGGCGCTGGCGGCGGGCGCGCGGAGGCGGCCGGAGAAAAATGTGGAGCGCATGAATGTACACGTCGGAAAGCAGGCCTCATTGTAGAACGTTTGCATGCTCCAACGCGTTGACGATGCGGCTCTTTTTGCGCAATTCGATGCGCGTGCGCAAGAAATGCCGCCCGTTGGCGCGGCTTTCCGCCACGTTCGCGCAAGAACGCGGACGCGTCACCGCTGCATCGATTCCCAGACCTTGTGGAGGCGCTTCACCGATATCGGCATCGGCGTGCGCAATTCCTGCGCGAAGAGCGACACGCGCAGTTCTTCGAGCAGCCACCGATACTCCGCGAGCCGCGCATCCGCGACGCCGCCGCGCTGCGACAACGTCCGCTGATACTGCTGCACGAGCGGCAGCAACTCCGCCATCAGGCGCGCGTCGCGGGCGGCGTCGGCCTTGAGCTTGTCGATGCGCAGTGCGATGCCTTTCAGATAGCGCGGGAAGTGCGCGAGCTGCGCGTACGGCGTATCGATCACGAAGCGTTTGCCGATCAGCCCGCCCAATTGCGCCTGCATGTCGGCGTACGCGGTGGCGAAGGGCTTGGCCTGCGCCAGCTTCTTCGTCAGCGCGGCGTACTCCGCGAGAATCGTCCCGGCGAGGCGCGCGATTTCGTTCGCCAGCAACGTGAGGCGCCCTTTCGCCGCGTCGCGGCGCGCGTGAAAGCTGGCGTCGTCGTCGGGCAGCGGGTCTTGCAGGCACGCGCGGTCGAGCGCCGTCTCGACGATCTGGTCGCGCAGCTCGTCGGCGGTGCCGAGCGCCATGTATTGCATCGACATTTCGCGCAGGCCCGGCAGGTTCTTCTCCAGATAGCGAATCGGCTCGCGCAATTGCAGCGCAAAGAGCCGCCGCAAGCCCGCGCGATGAATGCGCGCCGCTTCCTCCGGCGAATCGAAGACTTCCACGTCGCAGTGCGTGATGCGATCCACGAGCGCCGGATAGCCGAAAAGCGTCTGCCCGCGCCGGCCGATTTCGAGCAACTCGGGCAACTTGCCGAAGTTCCACGTCGTCAGGTTTTCGTAGAGCGCGGTGCTTTCGGCGGGCGCGGCCTGAGCGGCCGGTACGTTCGAATCGCCCGAAAGCGCGTCGAGCGCGACACTCGCCGCTTCCGCCGTGAGCTTCTGGAAGTGCTGCTGCGCCTGCCCGCCGAGTTCCCCGCGCAGTTGCGCGAGATTGCGGCCCATCGCGAGTTGCCGGCCGTGCTCGTCGATCACCTTGAAATTCATGAACAGGTGCGCGGGCAGCGTTTCGAGCTTGAAATCGGCGCTTTTCACGGCGATCTGCGTCTGATCGCGAATATCCGCGATAAGCGCGTCGATCAGCGCGCCCGCGCCGAACTTCGGCCCCGCGTGACGCTCGGCGAAGGCGGCCGCGTATTCCGGCAACGGCACCACATGCCGGCGCAGCTTCTGCGGCAGCGACTTCAGGAGCAGTTGCGTCTTTTCCTTGATCATGCCCGGGACAAGCCACTCGACGCGGCGCGCGTCGATCTGATTCAGCCCGTAGAGCGGCACCGTGAGCGTCACGCCGTCGCGCGGCGCGCCCGGCTCGAAGTGATACGACAGCGTCATTTCGATGCCGGACATCGTCATGCGCTTCGGGAACAGATCGGTCGTGACGCCGGCGGCTTCATGGCGCATGAGGTCGTCGCGCGACAGGAAAAGCAGTTGCTGCCTGCCCTCTTTCTTCTGTTCGTCGCGATACCACCGCTCGAACGCCGCGCCCGTCCAGATGCCTTCGGGCACGAGCGAATCGTAGAACGCGTAGATCAGTTCGTCGTCGACCAGGACGTCCTGGCGGCGCGACTTGTGCTCCAGTTGCTCGATATCCGCGACCAGCTTGCGGTTATGCGCGAAAAACGGCAGACGCGTGTCGAACTCGCCTTCGACGAGCGCGCCGCGAATAAAAAGCTCCCGCGCATATTTCGGGTCCTGCTTGCCAAAGCTCACGCGCCGCCGCGCGTAGACGGTGAGGCCGTAGAGCGTCGCGCGTTCGAACGCGACGACCTGCGCCGCCTTCTTCTCCCAATGCGCGTCCGAAAGCGACTTCTTCAGCAAATGCGCGCCGACCGTTTCGAGCCATTCCGGCTCGATCTTGGCGATGGTCCGCGCATACAGCCGGCTCGTCTCGACGAGCTCGCCCGCCATCACCCAGCGCCCCGCTTTCTTCAGCAGCGCCGAGCCCGGCCACAAATGGAACTTGATGCCGCGCGCGCCGAGATAATGCGGCTCGTCGTCGGCCTTCACGCCGATGTTGCCGAGCAAGCCCGTCAACAGCGACAGATGCACTTGCTCGAACGTGGCATCCGATTCGTTCAGCCGCCAGCCCTGCTCGCGCACGACGGTCAGCAACTGCGAATGCACGTCGCGCCATTCGCGCAAGCGCACATGCGAGAGAAAGTTGGCGCGGCACGCGTCGGCGAGCTGCTTGTTCGACTTCTTGTGCGCGACCGCTTCCTCGAACCACTTCCAGATTCGCGTCCATTGCAGGAATTCGGAACGCTCGTCGACGAACTGGCGATGCTTCTCGTCGGCCTGCTCTTGCGCTTCGATCGGCCGGTCGCGCGGGTCCTGCACCGAAAGCGCGGAGGCGATTACGAGCACTTCCGTGAGCGCGTGATGGTCGCGCGCGGCGAGAATCATGCGGCCGACGCGCGGGTCCAGCGGCAGGCGCGCGAGTTCGCGGCCGAGCGGCGTCAACGCGTTGTCGTCATCGACCGCGCCGAGTTCGTTCAGCAACTGATAGCCGTCCGCGATCGCGCGTCCCGGCGGCGGCTCGATGAACGGGAACGTCTCGATCTCCGTCAGATGCAGCGACTTCATGCGCAGGATCACCGCCGCGAGCGACGAGCGCAAAATCTCCGGATCGGTGAAGCGCGGGCGCGACTGGAAGTCGGCTTCGTCGTAAAGCCGGATGCAGACGCCGTCCGCCACGCGCCCGCAGCGGCCCGCGCGCTGGTTCGCCGCCGCCTGCGACACCGGCTCGATCTGCAACTGCTCGACCTTGTTGCGGTACGAGTAGCGTTTCACGCGCGCGGTGCCCGTATCGACGACATAGCGGATGCCCGGCACCGTCAGCGACGTCTCCGCGACGTTCGTGGCCAGCACGATGCGCCGCGCGTTCGACGGCCTGAACACGCGCTCCTGCTCCTGCGCCGAGAGACGCGCGAAGAGCGGCAGAATCTCCGTATGCGGCGGATGGTGCTTGCGCAGCGCCTCGGCGGCGTCGCGAATCTCGCGTTCGCCGGGCAGGAAGACGAGCACGTCGCCCGGGCCTTCGCGGCAGAGTTCGTCGACGGCATCGACGATGCCTTCCATCAGATCGCGGTCCGTCTTGCGGTCGCTTCGTTTCTGCGGCGTGCCCTGCGCATTCTTGATCGCCTCGCTTTCCTCTTCGATCGGGCGATAGCGGATTTCGACCGGATACAGCCGCCCGCTCACCTCGATCACCGGCGCGGGCTTCTCTTCGCTGCCGAAGTGGCGCGCGAAACGGCCGGCGTCGATGGTCGCGGATGTGACGATCAGCTTCAGGTCCGGGCGCTTCGGCAGGATCTCCTTCAGATAGCCGAGCAGGAAGTCGATGTTGAGGCTGCGCTCGTGCGCCTCGTCGATGATGATGGTGTCGTAGGCTTTGAGCAGCGGGTCGGTCTGCGTTTCGGCGAGCAGAATGCCGTCGGTCATCAGCTTGACGGACGCGCCGGGCGCGAGATTGTCCGTGAAGCGCACCTTGTAGCCGACGACTTCGCCGAACGGCGTGCCGAGTTCCTCCGCGATGCGCCGCCCTGTCGCCGAGGCCGCGATCCGGCGCGGCTGCGTGTGGCCGATCAAGCCGGCGCCGCCCGCGCCGAGGCCGCGTCCGAGCGCGAGGCAGATTTTCGGCAGCTGCGTGGTTTTGCCGGAGCCCGTTTCGCCGCTGACGATGACGACCTGATTCGACTCGATCGCACGCGCGATCTCTTCGCGGCGGCCGGAGACGGGCAGCGCCTCGGGGAAGGTGATCGGCGGGATCGGATTCGGCGTGACGGTGCGGGGTTCGTGGCGCTTGCGCTCGGCGCGGGCTTCGGCGCGGGGCGGCCTCTCGGCGCTGCGCGGATTGTGATGGGCCGGCGTTGTGTTCCGCGTTGCGATGCGGTCATCGCGTTCGGCGGCGGCCGCGTGCGTGTGCTCGTCCGCGTTCGCGCGGCGGGCTTCGCGATGGGATGCGCCGTCGTCCGCTCGGGGCGCGGCGTTCGTTTCGCCGACCGACGATGCCGCCGCCCGTTCCTGCGACCGAGCGCGCGCCGGGCCGTCGCTCTGGCGCTCCGTATCCCGCTGATTCGATTGCGCCGGCTTCTGTGCGCCGGGAACAGCGGGCGACTGTTTCTGTTCCGCGCGATGCCGCTCCACCGCGCTCGCTCCGCGCCGGTCGGGCTGCTCGACGTTCGTGCCGTTTCTTGCGCTTCGGCCAACGTCCGACTCGTCCGCATAATGCGGCTTCGACGCGATCGTTTCGCGCTGATCCGATTGTGCCGTCCCCGCGCCCCGCACGGCGGGCGATTGCGTTTGGCGACTGGGCTTCGCCGCCTCTGCGCCGCGTTCGTTCAATTGTGCCGGGTTCGCGGCGCGTTCCGCGCTGGAGACAGCCGCTGGTTGCGCCGCGCGAGTGAGCCTCATCCCGCCGGCACCGTGTTGGTTGGATTGTTCAGGCTTAACGGGGTTTCCCGCGCCCAAAACACCGCTCGATTGAATCGCCCGATCGGACCTCGGCGCATCCACGCCGCGTTGGCTGGACTGTGTCGCCTCTGCGCCGTCTCTCGCGCTGCGGCCGGCTGGCGATTGCATTGCGCGATCCGGCCTCGGTGCAACTGCGCCGCGTTGCACACGTTGAGCAGGCGGCGCTGCATCGTCCGCGCCTCGGACACCGGGCAATTTGGTGAGGCGACCCAGCTTGGCCGCTTCTGCGCCGCGTTGGTTTGATTGGTCGGGGTCCGCGGCGCTTTCCGCGCCTAACCCAGCGCGCGATCGAGTCGCGGGATCCTGCCTCGGCGCATCCACGCCGCGTTGGCTGGACTCTGCCGCCTTTGCGCTGTCCTCCACGCTTCTGCCAGTTCGCGCTTGCGTTGCGCGATCCGGCTTCGGTGCAACTGCGCCGCGTTGATCAGACTGGGCCGGCTTCGCAGCATCGTCCGTGCTTCGGGCAGCGGGCGATCGCAATCCGCGATCAGACTTCCCCGATGCCGGCCCACGTTGATTCGCCTGTGCGGGCCGTGCGGCGCTCTCCGCGCTCGACACAGCAGCGCGATGCGCCTTTGCCGCATCCGATCCGCGCTCGCCCGCGCTTCGGCCTTGCGGACCCGCGTCGCCCGACGGCTTCGGCGCGCGCCCTGCCCCGGCATCGCGCGACGGCTGCGTCTGCTTCGACTCGTCTTGCGCCCCGGCAAACCGCCGCGCCGCCAGCTCTTTCTTGCTGAGCCCGGCCGATTCGGCCGGCGCCTCGCTCGGCCGCGCATCGCGCAACAGGTTCTCGCGCAGTTTCTTCAACTGCTCCTGAGCGGTGAGGGTCTTATCGGCGGACTGCGGCTGGCCCGGCTGAACGGGGCGTCTGGAAACATTCGGCATAGCGTCGCATTATAATCCCGGCATGAATTCCCAAACCGACCTCACCCTGGCGTCGCAGCCGCCCGCAAGCGAAGCCGACGCGCCGACTTCCCTCGGCCAGTTCGTCGACTGGATGCGCTCCGTGGCGCCCTATATCCATGCGTTCCGGAACAAGACGTTCGTCGTCGCGTTCGGCGGGGAACTCGTGCAGGAAGGACGGCTGAACGCGCTGGTGCAGGACGTCGGCCTGCTGCACGCGATGGGCATCCAGATTCTGCTCGTCCACGGCTCGCGTCCGCAGCTGGACGAACAGTTGAGCCTGCACGGCGTCGAATCGTCGTTCTCGCATGGACTGCGCATAACGGATGCCCGCGCGCTCGAATCCGCGAAGGAAGCCGCCGGCGAAGTGCGTCTCGACATCGAGGCCGCCATCAGCCAGGGCTTGCCGAACACGCCGATGGCGCACGCGCACATCAGCGTCGTGTCCGGCAACTTCGTGACGGCGCGGCCAGTCGGCATTCTGGATGGCGTCGATTTCCAGCACACGGGCGTCGTGCGCAAGATCGACGGCGACTCCGTCCGCCAGTCCCTCGCCAGCAACAAGATCGTGCTGCTGTCCTCGCTCGGCTTTTCGCCGACGGGTGAAGCCTTCAACCTGTCGATGGAAGACGTCGCCTCCGCGGCCGCCATCGCGCTGCGCGCCGACAAGATCATCTTCGTGACGGAGATTCCGGGGCTCGCCGATCAGGAAGGCGAACTGGTGCGCGAAATGTCGCTCGACGACGCCTACCGGCTGCACGAATCCGGCGAATTGCAGGGCGATACCGCGTTCTATCTGAAGCACGCCATTCGCGCCTGCCGCGGCGGCGTGGCGCGGGCGCACATCATTCCGTACGCGCTCGACGGCAGCGTGCTGCTCGAACTGTTCCTGCACGACGGCGTCGGCACGATGATCTCGTACGAGAACCTCGAAAGCCTGCGCGAAGCCACGCCCGACGACGTCGGCGGCATTCTCACGCTGATCGAACCGCTCGAAGCCGACGGCACGCTCGTGCGGCGCGGGCGTCATCAGATCGAGCGGGATATCGATCACTTCTCGGTCATCGAGCACGACGGCGTGCTCTTCGGCTGCGCGGCGCTGTATCCGTACACGCAGGAGCGCATCGGCGAAATGGCGTGCCTCACGGTCGCGCCCGAAGCGCAAGGTTCCGGCGACGGCGAGCGGCTCCTGAAACGCATCGAGCAGCGCGCCCGCGCGCGCGGCCTCACGCGCATCTTCGTGCTGACGACGCGTACCGAACACTGGTTCCTCAAGCGCGGCTTCGTCAAGGTGACGGTGGACGATCTGCCGGAAGACCGCCGCCGCCTTTACAACTGGCAGCGCAAGTCGCTCGTCTTGATGAAACAGCTTTGACCTGACAACGGACGCGCGCCGCGCTTGTCCGAATTGCAAATCATGGACCGGCAGGCCAAGCCGATACCGGTCGATCAAGGAGAAACACAGATGGCCCGAATGGTTCAATGCGCAAAGCTCGGCAAGGAAGCCGAGGGACTGGACTTCCCGCCGCTGCCGGGCGAACTCGGCAAGCGCATCTACGAGACGGTTTCGAAGGAAGCGTGGCAAGGCTGGCTCAAGCAGCAGACGATGCTCATCAACGAAAATCGCCTGAACATGGCCGACCCGCGCGCGCGCCAGTATCTGCTCAAGCAGACGGAGAAGTATTTCTTCGGCGAAGGTGCCGATACGGCCTCGGGCTACGTGCCGCCGCAAAGCTGATCTCCGGCCCGCGACCGTCGCAGAAACCGACCTCTCGGGGTCGGTTTTTTATTGCTTGCACGTACCGTTTAGAACATGGGACGCATAGGACACGACTCGGCGCAATCCTAAGCCCCGTAAGGGATAGCGCCGGCTCGGCACTGCTCAAAATACAGGCGGGTTTGCAGTTCGTCTGTCATCGTGTTATCATCTTGCTCGTTATCAACAGCAATTCACCATCATTCACGCGCGGCCTGCCCGGCATACCTTTTATCGGGTAACGCGTGGTAGTGACAGTTTTTATACAAAGAGGCTTGTCGGTTAAGCAGTACGCCGGCCTTTTTCGTTCCAGGCCTTAGTTTTCGCCGACGTTGCGGTTCCACCCGCGGCTGCCTCCCGGCTCGCCGTCCGCGCGTCCAATTCGTTTGTTTTATCCGAGTGCAATTTCGCGACTTCCACCGCGAGGCACCGGCACCGCTTTTCTTCGATCGTCAGCTTCGGGCGTCCCTGTCCGACGCTCGGCGGAGCCATTCGCTCTCGTCCTGACGGTCGGAACGGCTCGCGGCGCCGTCACGAAACTGCACTATCCGGCCCATGCGCTGCCCAGGCGGCGCGCCCGATGCTTTTCGCGAGCATCCGGTACTCGACACGGAGTCTTCAACCTATGACCGCCCTAAACGACGGCCTTTGGCGCAAGCGCCACACATCGAATCAAGCTAACGGACTTTCCCTCGACGACATCACCATCGTCGATCAATCCCTGCTCAAGCGCGCCGTCGGCGCCATGGCCATCGGCAACGCGATGGAATGGTTCGACTTCGGCGTGTACAGCTATATCGCCGTGACGCTCGGCAAGGTGTTCTTCCCCTCGTCCAGCCCGACCGCGCAGTTGCTCGCAACCTTCGGCACGTTCGCGGCGGCGTTTCTCGTGCGCCCGCTCGGCGGCATGGTGTTCGGGCCGCTCGGCGACCGCATCGGCCGCAAGCGCGTACTCGCGATGACGATGATCATGATGGCCATCGGCACGTTCTGCATCGGACTGATTCCGAGCTATGGAAGCATTGGCGTCGTGGCGCCGGTGCTGCTGCTCGTCGCGCGTCTCGTGCAAGGCTTCTCCACGGGCGGCGAGTACGGCGGCGCGGCGACGTTCATCGCCGAATTCTCGCCGGACAAGAAGCGCGGGTTCATGGCGAGCTTTCTCGAATTCGGCACGCTCGTCGGCTACGTGCTGGGCGCGGGCGTCGTCGCGGTGCTGACTGGCGCGCTCTCGCAAGATGCACTTCTGAGCTGGGGCTGGCGCATTCCGTTTCTCATCGCGGGGCCGCTCGGCCTGATCGGTCTGTATATCCGCATGAAGCTGGAAGAAACGCCCGCGTTCCAGCGCGAAGCCGACAAGATGGAAGCGGCCGCGCACGAAACGACCAAGACGCAGTTCCGTGAAACGCTGCTCGCGCAGTGGAAGCCGCTGTTGCAATGCGTGGGCCTCGTGCTGATCTTCAACGTGACCGACTACATGGCGCTCTCGTATCTGCCGAGCTATCTGTCGGCGACGCTCAAGTTCAACGAGACGCACGGCCTGTTCATCGTGCTCGTGGTGATGGTGCTGATGATGCCGCTCACGCTCCTCGCCGGGCGCCTCTCCGACACGATCGGCCGCAAGCCGGTGATGCTCGCGGGCTGCGTCGGACTGCTGGCGCTGTCGGTTCCGGCGCTCTCGCTGATCCGCATGGGCACGGTGCCGTCGATTTTCGCCGGCATGATGATCCTCGGCGCGCTTCTGTCGACGTTTACGGGCGTGATGCCGTCGTCGCTGCCCGCGCTCTTCCCGACGAAGATTCGCTACGGCGCGCTCGCCATCGGCTTCAACGTGTCGGTGTCGCTCTTCGGCGGCACGACGCCGCTCGTCACGGCATGGCTCGTCGGCAAGACCGGCAACCTGATGATGCCCGCGTACTATTTGATGGGCGCGTCGGTGATCGGCATCGTCTCGGTGCTCGCACTGCACGAAACGGCGAAGAAGCCGCTGAAGGGCTCGCCGCCCGCGGTCGCGACGCACTCCGAAGCGCATGCGATCCTGCGCGGCCATCGCGAGGCGGCCGAGATGGACGACCGCTTTCCGGAAGGCACGGTCCGCGCGTAAGCGACTCCTGGAAACAGGAAGCGCGAAAGGCCGGCGTCTGAAAAGACGCTGGCCTTTTTCATGCGATGAGCGTGACGATGCGCGCCTCGATCCCCGCCTCGCCGATGTCGAGCAGGCCGATGCTGATCGGCAATTTGAAGCGGCGCGGCCCCGCGCTGCCCGGATTCACGAAGAGCACGCCGCCGCGTCGCGCAACGACCGGCTTGTGCGAATGCCCGGTCACGACGACATCGACGCCGTCGAGCTCGGCGGGGACATCGGCGATATCGTGCACAACGTGAATCGCCGCGCCGGCCACTTCGATGCGCGCGTGCTCCGGCAGATGCGCGACGCTCGGGGCGACATCGTTATTGCCGCGCACGACGGTCAGCGGCGCGAGTTGCGCGAGCGCGTCGAGCACCTCATGCTTGCAGATATCGCCCGCGTGAACGATGTGCGCGCAATCGCGCAGCGCATCCAGCGCCTCGGGGCGCACGAGGTTGTGCGTGTCGGAAATGAGACCGATGCGCGTCGTCGGCAAGTCAATGCTCCTCGCTCGCGAGCATGCGCTCGATGCGCCGGTCCGGCACGAGCCAGCCGGCCGCGACGACCGTATAGATGACCGCCGCGACCCACGGCTGCCAGAACGACGCGGCGATCGCCAGCAGATACAGCGTTACCGACACCTTGCCCTTGCGGTCCGCGCCGACGGCGCGTTCCAGCCGCGCGTTTTCGCCGTGCATGGCGATCAGCACGCGCGTCAGGATGTACCAGGCAACGGCCGTCATGAACAGCACGAAGCCGTAGCACGCGGTCGGCACGGCGCTCAGATGGCTTTCGCCCATCCAGTTGGTCGTGAACGGAAAGAGCGATAGCCAGAAGAGCAGATGCAGGTTCGCCCACAACGCCGAGCCGTTCACGCGCCCGATGGCGTGCAGCAGGTGATGGTGATTGCTCCAGTAGATGCCGACATAGACGAAGCTCAGCACGTACGCCGCGAGCACCGGCACGAGCGGCGCGAGCGCGGCGAATTCGTGGCCGTGCGGCACCTTGAGTTCGAGCACCATGATCGTGATGATGATGGCGATGACGCCATCGCTGAACGCTTCGAGCCGGGTTTTGCCCATCGTGTGTCCTTGCGCGTGATCGACGGCCTGCCGTTGCGCGCGTTCACTGGCGCGCCGGTCCGTCGGCGATTATGCGTGAGGCGTGCGAGGTTGTCGAATGGCTTTCAATCGACGCGCGTTTGCAGCGGATCGCCCGTCGACGCGGTTTTGGCGCGACCCGGCGCAATGGTAGAATCGCGTCCGCCCTGCCGGGGTGATGAAATTGGTAAACATAGCGGACTTAAAATCCGCCGCCTCACGGCTTGCCGGTTCGAGTCCGGTCCCCGGCACCAGGCCTATCGTGTTTTCATCACGAACTCAAAAGCAGATTACAACGGCAATTCACGCCACAAGGAGACTTGAGTGAGCGTCAAATCAAAAATCTTCGCGGCAGCGTTTTATTTAGCATTCCTCACGATGGCGCGCGCCGGGGAGGCGCCGAAACCCGTCACGGCGGACAACTTCAACCGCGCCGAGAGCGATCTCTATTTCCGTCAGGCCGTGACGCGAGCGAAAGGTCTCGGGGCGTTCGATCACCGCCGGATTCCCGCGTCCGCCGATTCGCAAGTGGTCGTGCGCACCAATCGTGACACGCTCTACTCCGCGGCCGTGTTCGATCTCGACGCCGGGCCGGTCACGGTCACGATGCCCGACGCGGGCAAACGTTTCATGTCGCTCATGGCGATTGACGAAGATCACTATGTCGCGGGCGTCTACTACGGCGCGGGCCGCTATCGCTTCGAGCGTCAGCGCGTGGGCACGCGCTATTTGCTGCTCGGCGTGCGCGTGTTCGTCGATCCGAACAGCCCGGCCGATCTCGACAAAGCGCATGCGTTGCAGGACGCGATCCGCACCGAGCAGGCGAGCCGGGGCAACTTCGAGGTTCCGGCGTGGGATGACGTCAGTCAGAAAAAGGTGCGCGACGCCCTGCTCGCGCTCGCGGCGACGCTGCCCGACACGCACAGGATGTTCGGCGCGCGCGGCGAGGTCGATCCGGTGCGGCACCTCATCGCGACCGCGTCCGGCTGGGGCGGCAATCCGGACAAGGACGCGACATACCTTACCGTCACGCCGCCCGGCAACGACGGCACGAAAGTCTACCGGCTCACGGTCAAGGACGTTCCCGTCGATGCCTTCTGGTCCATCACCATGTACAACGCGCAAGGCCGCCTGGAGAAGAATCCGTACGACGCGTACTCGGTCAACGACGTGACCGCGAAGAAGAACCCGGACCGTACGGTCACGGTGCAGTTCGGCGGGTGCGACGGCGTGATCCCGAATTGCCTGCCGACGCCGCCGGACTGGACCTACTGGGTGCGGCTGTATCGTCCTCGCGCGGAGATATTGAGCGGCGCGTGGCGCTTTCCGGAACCTCAGTTGGTTCAGTAAGAGACAGCCTGCCTCAATATGAACGCCCAGGCCGGCGACAAGCCGGTATCGAGGCGTTCCGCACAGCGCGTTATCGCCTTGCTGACGCCCTTTGGTCGAGTCTGAGAACCGCGCGAACGGCGCATTCGAGCTCCGCTTTTGCGAGCGAACGCGCCGCCACTCGACAAAACCCGCCCGATGGCAAGGAGGCGTCCCGACGCCTCGACGCGCACGGGCGACCGGAAAGGCCCACGTTCCGGAACGCCCGCCGCCCGCCGCCCCGCCGCTACAATCCATGCCCGATGATGCGCGAGACGTAGTGCCGCCCCCATGCCTCCCCATGCGCCAAGGCCTCGGCGACGGTAGCAAACGGCCCATGATCCCCCGTCAATTCACCGGAGTCCGTCGCGAGCGTGGAGCCGTGAACCGGCCGCCCGTCGAGGCGCGTCACGCGCACGCGGACCGCATAGCCTTCGGCGCCCGCTTCCGCCCCGGCATCGGCGGGCGGCGCTTTCGGCAGGGCGTCGAGGGCAAGCACGTGATCCCCTACTTCAATGTCCTTTCGCATGGCGGCCGCCTCCGTCGCAAGCGCATGCGACGATTCTGCTACCGCGCCGACCCGTCCGACAAGCCGCCCGTGCTCACGGCGCGGGGCTAGCGCGAGGCGCGCCGCCCGCGCCATGTTATAAAGCTTCGCCGCACAATCACATCACGCTCCGATGCGCGCACCGCGTCGGGCATCGAAAGACATCATCGATGAACACTCGCTCTCGCCTGCTTCTCGTCTTCTCGTTTCCGCTGATATTCATGGCGGGCTGCACGTCCTACTACCGCAACGTGGCAACGTGCAAGGAGAAGGTCCGCGCCGAGTATCCGGATGCGGCGAGCGAGCCGCTGAAGATTACCGGCTCGGGCGCCGCTTATCGAGGTTCGCGCGTCGTCGTGCGAGGCGTCATCGCTACGCCGCCGAAGCCACCGGCGACGAAAATATCGGACCTGCCCGCCGCAGCGGAATGCACGTTCAGCGAAACGACGCTCACCGGATTCCGATGGCTCGCGCCCGCGAAGCTCGCCCCGAAGCCGCTCACGGACGAGGACGAATGACGCGCTCGTGGCGAGGCGCCCTGAGCAAACGTCGCGCGTCTCCAGTATGATCGGCGGCTGGCCGAACGCCGGCTTCTTGCCGTCCGACGAAACGAACTCATGTCCGCGCAATCGCATCAGCCGTCTCCCGCATCGTCCCACGCGCATACGCCCGAGCCGCATCCCCACTACTCGCGCGCCACGCTCTGGCTGCTCGCGACCATCGCGGGCGTCTCGGTCGCCAATATCTATTTCAATCAGCCGCTGCTCGGCGACTTCCGCGCGTCGTTTCCGCAAAACGCGTATCTGATCGGCGCCGTGCCGACCGCCACGCAGCTCGGCTATGCGCTCGGCATGCTCGTGCTCGCGCCGCTCGGCGACCGCTTCGACCGCCGCATGCTGATCCTGCTTCAGCTGGCCGCGCTCGGCGTCGCGCTCGTCGCCGCATGCGCCGCGCCGACGCTCGCGGTGCTGATCGCGGCGAGCCTCGCGATCGGCGTCGTATCGACGATCGCGCAGCAGGCCGTGCCCTTCTCTGCCGAACTCGCGCCGGCCGCCGAGCGCGGTCACGCGGTCGGCACCGTGATGAGCGGCCTTCTGCTCGGCATCCTGCTCGCGCGCACGGTCTCGGGTTTCGTCGCGCAGTACTTCGGCTGGCGCGCGGTGTTCGGCGCATCGGTCGCGGCGACCATCGCGCTTGCCGTCGTCGTGATGATGCGGCTGCCGAAGAGCCGGCCGACATCCACGCTTTCCTACGGCAAGCTGCTCGTCTCGATGTGGCACCTCACCATCGAAAATCCCGGCCTGCGCGAAGCCGCGCTGACGGGAGGCGCGCTCTTCGCCGGCTTCAGCGCGTTCTGGTCGCTGCTCACGCTATTGCTCGCGGGCGAGCCGTTTCACATGGGACCGCAGGCGGCGGGGCTCTTCGGCATCGTCGGGGCGGCCGGGGCGCTCGCTGCGCCGCTCGCGGGAAAGTCGGCGGACAAACGCGGGCCGCGCGCGGTGATTTCGCTGTCGATCGGGCTCGTCGCGTTGTCGTTCGTCGTGTTCGCGCTCTCGGCGCGCAGCATCGCGGGGCTGGTCGTCGGCGTGATCGTGCTGGATATCGGCGTGCAGGCCGCGCAGATATCGAATCAGTCGCGTATCTACGCGCTGAAGCCCGAGGCGCGCAGCCGGGTGAACACAATCTATATGGTGGCGTACTTCATCGGCGGCGCGGCGGGCTCGGCGCTGGCGTCGCTCGCGTGGCATGCAATGGGATGGACAGGCGTCTGCCTCGTCGGCCTCGCCGCGACCGGACTCGCCGGTTTCAGTCATTGGCGCGGGCGGGAGCGGCGGCTGGTTTCGCGTCAGGTCCGAGAGGAGTGATGAGCCGCGACGGCGGTTTTGCGTAGGCTTACGCGAGTCGATTGAGGTTCCCGCGTCTGGGACTCGCGGGACTGACAGCCGGGAACGGGCGCGTACGATTGCGAAGGTTGAATCGGCGGTTCATCGCCTATCGACTTTGCGGCAAAGGAGTCTAGTCGCACGGCTACTTTCAACCGGAATCGAGCGGCGGAATCTTCACCCTCAGGTACGCGGCGTTGTGGAAACCGCAACGGATAAGCCGATGTCCAGACGAAGCTGCGACGACGCGCCACGCGTAGTCGCATCGCGCAACGGCTGACTGCCTTCGAAGCCACACCGCAACCTCGCGCTCAAGCCGCCTCAAACACGCTCCCGCGCATAGTCCCACAACGCATCGAGCACGCGGTCGAACTCCAGCGACTTGTCGAAGAAATGCCGCGCGCCGTACTGCAGACACCGCTCGCGATACGCCGGCAAGGCGTGGTTGGTCAGCACGACGACGAAAGCGCCCTCGGCGACCGGCGACCGGTCCGCGTTCTTGAGCCACGCCAGCACGTCGATGCCCGAGCCGCGCTTCAATTGCAGATCGACGATGACCGCATCGAACCGCTGCGACGACAAGAGCGCGATAGCCTCGTCGGGCGCATCGGCGAAAGCGGTCACGCGCCACGGACCGAGCGCCTCGATCGCTTCGGTGAGGCTGCGCCGGATCAGCGGCGAATCTTCGATCAGCAGCACCGCGAGCGGCCCGCCGCGCGGCTCATGGCGCCCTTTCGAATCGTCGGTGATGATGTGGTCGCCCACGGCAGGCATCCTCCGCAAGCACTATTCGATCAATCCGTTCTTGATCGCGTAGTACGTCAGATCGGCGTTGTTCGAGAGCCGCATCTTCTCCAGCACGCGCGCCCGGTACGTGCTCACCGTCTTCACCGAAAGATGCAGTTCCTGCGCGATTTCCGTCGGAATCCGGCCACCCGCGAGCTTGCAGAAAATCTGGAATTCGCGCTCGGACAGCAACTCGTGCGGACGCTCGGCGGCGGGCTTGTCGAGCTTGTCGGCGAGCGCATCCGCGATGAATTCGGACAGGTAACGATGCCCGCGCGCCACCGTGCGAATGGCGCGCACGATCTCGTCCGGCGCGGCGTCCTTGTTCAGGTAGCCGTTCGCGCCCGCCTTCAGCAGATTGATCGCGTACTGGCTCTCCGGAAAGCCCGACAGCATCAACACGCCCTGCTGCGGTCGAATCTGCTTGATGACCCGCAAGGTGTCCACGCCGTTCTTGTCCGGCATGGCGATGTCGAGCAGCACCACGTCGAACGCCGTTTCGCGTACGAGCGCGATGGTTTCATCGCCCGTCGATGCTTCTGCCGCCACTTCCATGTCCGGCTCGTCCGCGACGAACTGCCTGAACCCGCTGCGCACGATCGCATGGTCGTCGGCTATCAAGACTCGAATCATTCACGCCGTCCGCGCTGCTGTAATGAGAGAACGGTGATTCTACCGAGGCAGGCGTGAAAGCCATGCGCGGCGCAACACGCACCGCGCCCAGGCTTACGCTTACCCGTTGCGGCCTTCCAGCAAGTCGGCCATGTCGTCCGCGTGCTCTTCCTCGACGGCGAGAATCTCCTCGAAGATGCGGCGCGTGGTGACATCCTTGTCGCCGAGATAGCGAATGATCTCGCGGTAGGTGTCGATCGCGATGCGTTCTGCGATCAGGTTCTCGCGAATCATGTCGATGAGATCGGCGCCTTCCTTGTACTCCGAATGCGAGCGCGACTTGAGGCTGTCCGGCGCGAAGTCCGGCGAGCCGCCCAGCTGGACGATGCGTTCCGCCAGCATGTCGGCGTGTTCCTGCTCCTCGGTCGCGTGCTCGGCGAATTCCTTCGCGACGGCTTCCGAGTGAATGCCCTTCGCCATGAAGTAGTGGCGCTTGTAGCGCAGCGTGCAGACCCACTCGGTGGCGAGCGCGTCGTTGAGCAGCTTGAGCACGGTTTCGCGGTCGGCGGCATAGGTCGACGTGACCGGGCCTTCGTCCATGTGCTGCCGCGCGTCGTTCCGGATTTTTTCCACATCGAGGACGAAAGCGTCCTTGGACTGGCCCGGCGCGGTCGATACAGCAGATGAATCGGACATGTGTTTGCTCCTGTGAATTGGGGGGATGGACGGATGCGTCGAGCGAATCGCCGTGCGGCTTCATAGCGCTCCGCTATTCGATCACCGTCTACGATGCATGACGCGTGCCCGCTCCGCACATCGGCCGATGAGCGCGCGCGGGCACGACGATTCGGCAATGTCACGTCCTGAAAACACCGAGCAGCAGCGTCACGACGAACACGACGAGGAAAATATAGAACAGGATCTTCGCGATTTCAGCGGCGCCGGCCGCGATGCCCGTGAAGCCGAACACCGCCGCGATGATCGCGATGACGAAGAAAACGGCTGCATAGTGAAGCATGGGACCCTCCTCGTGATTGTTCTAAGGTCGTTCAAGGTCGGCCGGGCGCGGCGCGAATCGCTATCCCGGCGCGGCGAAGCGCAGACCTGCGCAAGCGCCGCTAGTCGACCGCTTTCTTGGTGATGACGAAGCCCAGCACCAGAAATACGACGCAAAGAATCAGGAACAGCACGAACAGGAATTTGGCAATGGTCGCGGCGCCCGCGGCAATGCCCGTGAAGCCTAGCAAGCCGGCGATCACAGCGACGATCGCGAAAAACAGAGCCCATCTCAGCATGATCGCTCCCCGTAGGAATGGTTGACGCACCCATGCTAGCCGCGCGCCTTCCCGCGCGCATTCGGGCTGGCTCCTTTTTTGCTGTGAGAATCCACCGACATTTGCTTTCAAATCGGCTGCGCGAAGCGCGCCATCTGCCTCGTCGCCGCATCGAGAACCACGCCATGAGCCACCTTCCTCCCGCTGCGCTTACCGGCATCGCGCAAGACGACGCCTCGACGTCCCCTCCGGGCCGGGGCACGCGCGCCGGATTCGCGCGCATCAACGATTGGATGCATCGGTATAGCTGGGCCGTCGCGATGACGGTGGCGATCGTGATTACGGTCGGCGGGCTGGTGATTCTGGAGTCGGGCCGCATGCGCATTGCCGCCGAATACGAAACCGCGCTCGACGCCAAAAGCGCGACCGCGCAGCTTTCGGCGCTCGCCGCGGACATCGCGACGCTGTCGGCGCAGGGACAAGCGATCGCGCTGAAACCGGACGCCGCCTACAAGAACCAGTTCGAAGCGACCGCCGCGCACGTGCGCCGCGCGCTCGCCACGCTCGATGCCTACTATCGCCGCATCGGCGACGACACGGCGCTCGCGAGCTTCGCGCAGATTCGCGCGGCGGCCAACGACGCCATCGAGCGCAGCGCGCAGCCGGCGGCCACGCCTTCGGATGCATCGACAGACAAGGACATGACGCTCGACGCCGCGCTCTCGCTCTTGCGCCTGAACGAGGAGCAGCGCGCCCAACACGCGCTCGACGCGAGCCGCGCCGATCAGCGCATTTCGACGCTTTGCGTGGCCGCGCTCTGTGCGCTGAACATCGTGTTGTTCCTGCTGCTGTTTCGTAATCTCGGCATTCAGCTCGACAAGCAGGATCGCGTGCAGAAGGCCCTCATCACGCAGCAGGAGGAACTGGATCGACTCGTCTTCGAACGCACGCGCCAGCTCGAAGCGCTCGCGTGGCACTTGCAATCGGTCAGCGAGGATGAGAAAACGCAACTTGCCCGCGAACTGCACGACGAACTTGGCTCGATCCTGACCGCGAGCAAGATGGATGTCGCGTGGGTGCGCGGCAAGCTGCGCGAATCGGAGCCGGCGATGGCCGAGAAACTGTCGCGCGCCATCGGCAATCTGGATCAGGGCATTGCGCTCAAGCGACGGATCATCGAGGACATGCGGCCGACGGTGCTCGCCAATTTCGGTCTCGTCACGGCGCTGCGCTCGCTCGTGGACGAAGCCGCGCAGCGCAACGGCTGGACGGTCGAGGCCGATCTGCCGGACGACGACGTGAAGCTCGGCGAAGCCATCGAGATCGCGCTCTTTCGCGTGGCGCAGGAAACGCTCACGAACGCCGCGAAGTACGCGCATGCAAGCCGCATTTGCATTGCGCTCACGCTCGACCCGGCGAATGTCGCGCTCGCCATCGACGATGACGGCATCGGCATCCGGCCGCAGGATCTGAAGCGCACGCAGACGCACGGACTGGTCGGCATGCGGCAGCGCGTGTCGGCACGCGGCGGGCGCTTCGAGATAGAACGCGCGGCGCCGCATGGCACGAGCATTCGCGTGTCGATGCCGCGCGAGCGCGTGCATGTGGATGTCGATGTAGACGGCGCGTCGGCCCGCGCCGCCGCGTAGGAGGATGCCGACGCGAAATGCGGAGTCCGCCGACACAAAAAACACATGCGAACCTACAGCGCGCGCTCGGGCGCTTTTTTAAGATTATTCACACCGGTGAGGCCCATTGAACGAGCAGCGGCCAATCCAGACACTTCACTTCAAGGGGATTGAACATGACTCGAATCATCGCTTTGCTGCTGATCGCGGGCACCGCTGCGCTGGCAGGCTGCAACACCGTCTCGGGCGCAGGTCAGGACATCTCGAAGGGCGGCCAGGCTATCTCGAACTCGGCGGAAGAGCATAAGTAAGCCGGGGCGAGCGCGGGCGGTGCGCCGGCTCGACGCGCCGCTCGACCCGCAATAGCAATTTATTCTCGCCGTCACCTCGTGGCGGCGTTTCTTTATGCGCCCCGTCTTGGACCGACATCGTCTATCGATGCAGAGCGCGGAACGACTGATAAAGCTTCATCCCGAGATCGTATTCAGGCGAACGCGAAACGTCGGCAATCAGTGCGTTCACTTCCGCCATATCTAAGCGATGTTCCCCGGCGAAAAGCAATCGTCGAATGGCGTTGGCAAGCCGCCCTTCCTTCTCGTCGAGAGAACTAGACTGAAGGCTTTCGTAGCTTATCGTCGATTCGTTCTTAAACTGCGGCGTAGCCAAGAAGGGCACGGTAATGTTCGCATTGAGGCGACCAGCAGCAATCCAGTCCCTGAACAGAATATCTATTGGTACATTTGAATCGGGCTCGTTTGCGAAGAGGTGACGCAGAACTCGCTTGCCCTTTGGCGTCACGACATAAGATGCCGTGCAATAAGCATAGATGCCGTGCGCGTCAAGAATGCTCACGCCCTCGAAATGATGACGCTCCGTCTCCGAGCCGCTTTGTAAGCGGTTCTTCATTCTTTCGTCACTTTGAGCAAGCAAGAATGGCACTTGAGCATTGAACGAAACACAATCTAGAAAAAGAATGTCGGTATTCGCGTGAGCTTTGGCGAAAGAGTGCATTGTTGCCTGATTGACCAGGGAGGCAAAGTACCGACTCAGTTCGACGTCGTCCTCAAGGACCAATAGCAGCGAATCTTTATCGGAACTCTCAATCAGCGCAATATGCGACTTTCGACACGCCCAAATACTGTTCTGCCCAGCGTTGTCGAATGGGCCGTCAGCTGTACCGTCTATTGCGGCGAAGCGTCTAATCCAATTCTCGCAATGAAGATCTTGAAGTTGACGTTCCATTACGAGACGGCGCGCCTCGCTTCGGTCCAGATTTATATATGCTCCGTCAAGCAACATGCGGTGTTTCCGTGAAGAATGTTTATTCGGTACTTACGCCGAACCGTATTAGGCAACCGCGATTCTGCGCCGAAATAGCCGCCTTCAAGCGGTTGCATCAAGTAATGGGCGTTCGTCAAACGGCCGGCATTCGTCAGCACTCACACCAACCCCCGCCTTCGATAATCGAACCAGAAAGAAAGCCCCACGCTCAGGAGAATGACGACCGTCGCGATGACGGTCCAGCGCGTGATCGCCTCGCCGAGCAGCAGCGCGCCGAGCAACACCGCGACCACCGGATTCACGTACATGCAGCTGCTCGCGATGATCGGGCTCGTATGCCGGATCAGGAAGCCGTAGGCGACATACGCGGCCATCGTTCCGACGAGCATCAGATACAGAAACGACAGCCCCGGCACGAAGCCGATGCCCGCTAGCCGCTCGCCCGAGAGCAACGCGACCGTCGTCGAAACCGAACCGCCAAGGCCGATCTGCAGCGCCGTCGACATGAAGAGGTCCGACGGCAGCTTCACGCGGCTCGCCAGGTGCGCCCCGCCCGCCCAGAAGATCGCGCCGCACAGAATCGCGATGCTGCCCGCGGTCGAGCCGGAGCCCGAATCGCCATGGTTCAGCAGCACGATGCCGATCAGCCCGAGCCCGACCGCCACCCACTCGCCGCGCGCGATGCGCCGGCCCGTCAGCGCGGCGATGATCGTCGCGAAAAGCGGCACGGTGGCGACCATCACGGCGGCCGTCCCGGTCTCGACGGTCCGCATGCCGTAGGCGAGCATCCCGCTCGACAAGCCGACGAGCAGCGTGCCGACGAGCGCGGCATTGCGCGCTTCGGCCAACGTCGGCCAGACCGGCTTGCGGCGCGCCGCGAACACGAAGAGCCCGATGCCCGCGAACAGATTGCGCAAGCCGGAGAGCAGAAGCGGCGGAAAGGACGCGAGCGACAGATGCACGGCGAGATACGTCGATCCCCACACGAGATAGACGACGGCCAGCGCGAGCGCGACTTGTCCCTTGTGCGAACGCGGCGCGCGAAACGGAAAACGATCGGGCAACGAGAACGGCAGGCGCGGCGGCCTGAGCGACGGATCGGACATGCGTTACCCGGCCAGCGTGGAGTGCAGCGCCGCGTCTCGCATGCGACAGACCGCAATTGAACGGGCGAAAGCTCCGGCGCGACAAATGAGACAGGACGACATGGCGAAACAGTTGGAATGCGAACGCGGGCGCAGAGGAGAAACAGCGCAAGACGCGGGGCGTCGATTGCGGCTGCCGGGCGGTCAGGGAAAACACGCAGGCCGGGGCGAGCGACATTATGCAGTAAGCGCCCCGCGCGATCGACGAATCGCCGGACGAATTTTCGGATGGTTGCCAACACGCCACGGTGCGGTGTATGGTGGCGGCTGCTAACGCGGGGGTCCTGCGTTGCGCATCGCGATTGCGGCCGGTTTCATCGAGCGCAGTCGCCTCGCGCGGCGCGGGTGAGAAATACCCTTTGAACCTGATCTGGATAATGCCAGCGCAGGGAAGCGTTCGGGTTTCGACAGTCGCGCCGCATCAGACTACTTCTTTCGAACCCGTACCTTTCCGTCTCGTTCCTCCCTGTTTAGCTCCTGAGTCAGCCGAGCGCGGCAACGCTCGCATGTCAAAACGTCCCACAGGAGAGACAGCACATGAATGCCAATCCCAAGTTTCTGTCGGAAAACGCCGTCGTCGACGCCGCCGCCATCGCGCCGCTGCCGAACTCGCGCAAGGTCTACGTGACCGGCTCGACGCCCGACATTCGCGTGCCGATGCGCGAGATCACGCAGTCGGACACGCCGGACGGCTTCGGCGGCGAGAAGAATCCGCCGGTGTACGTGTACGACACCTCCGGCCCGTACACCGACCCGGACGCGAAGATCGACATCCGCTCCGGACTGCCTGCGCTGCGCGCCGGCTGGATCGAAAAGCGCGGCGACACGGAAGAACTGGCGGGCCTGTCGAGCGAATTCGGCCGCGAGCGCGCCGCCGATCCGAACACGGCCGAACTGCGCTTTCCCGGCCTGCACCGCAAGCCGCGCCGCGCCGTCGCCGGGAAGAACGTCACGCAGATGCACTACGCGCGCGCGGGCATCATCACGCCGGAGATGGAATACATCGCCATCCGCGAGAATCAGCGTCGCGCCGAATACCTCGAAAGCCTGCGCAAGAGCGGCCCGAACGGCGAAAAGCTCGCGCAGATGATGGGCCGCCAACATCCCGGCCAGGCTTTCGGCGCGGCGGCATTCGGCAAGGACGCGCTGAAGGAAATCACGCCCGAGTTCGTGCGCGACGAAGTGGCGCGCGGCCGCGCGATCATTCCCGCGAACATCAATCACCCGGAGAGCGAGCCGATGATCATCGGCCGCAACTTCCTCGTGAAGATCAACGCGAACATCGGCAATTCGGCGGTCACGTCGTCCATCGGCGAGGAAGTCGACAAGATGACGTGGGCGATCCGCTGGGGCGGCGACACGGTGATGGACCTGTCAACCGGCAAGCATATCCACGAGACGCGCGAGTGGATCATCCGCAATTCGCCGGTGCCGATCGGCACGGTGCCTATCTATCAGGCGCTCGAAAAGGTCAACGGCAAAGCCGAGGATCTCACGTGGGAAATCTTCCGCGACACGCTCATCGAGCAGGCGGAGCAAGGCGTCGACTACTTTACGATTCACGCGGGCGTGCGGCTGCAATACGTGCCGCTGACGGCGAACCGCATGACGGGCATCGTGTCGCGCGGCGGCTCGATCATGGCGAAGTGGTGCCTCGCGCATCACAAGGAGAGCTTCATCTACGAGCACTTCGAGGACATCTGCGAAATCATGAAGCAATACGATGTCTCGTTCTCGCTCGGCGACGGCCTGCGCCCCGGCTCCATCTACGACGCGAATGACGAAGCGCAGCTCGGCGAGCTGAAGACGCTCGGCGAACTCACGCAGGTCGCTTGGAAGCACGACGTCCAGGTGATGATCGAAGGCCCCGGCCATGTGCCGATGCAGCTCATCAAAGAGAACATGGACCTGCAGTTGCAATGGTGCGACGAAGCGCCCTTCTACACGCTCGGGCCGCTCACCACCGACATCGCGCCGGGCTACGACCACATCACCTCGGGCATCGGCGCCGCGATGATCGGCTGGTTCGGCACGGCGATGCTCTGCTATGTCACGCCGAAGGAACACCTCGGCCTGCCGAACAAGGACGACGTGAAGGAAGGCATCATCACGTACAAACTCGCGGCGCACGCGGCGGATCTGGCGAAGGGCCATCCGGGCGCGCAAGTGCGGGACAACGCGCTCTCGAAGGCGCGCTTCGAATTCCGCTGGGAAGACCAGTTCAACCTCGGCCTCGACCCGGACAAGGCGCGCGAATTCCACGACGAAACGCTGCCGAAAGACTCGGCCAAGGTCGCGCACTTCTGCTCGATGTGCGGCCCGCACTTCTGCTCGATGAAGATCACGCAGGATGTGCGCGACTTCGCGGCGAAGCAGGGCGTGAGCGAAACCGACGCGCTCACCCACGGCATGCAGACGAAGGCGATCGAGTTCGTGAAGAAGGGCGCGGAAATTTACCAGCCGACGTGATGCGCCGTCTCTGACGAACTGAAAGCCTGACCGGAAACGGCCTGTCGCGCGGCGAGCGCGACAGGCCGTTTTGCTTGCTTCCTTCTCGCCTGAAGCCTTGCGCAGCAAGGCTGCCCGCTCGTTCAGACGATTCGGGCATCTTTCCTGCTGCATATCGAACGAACCGGCGAAAAAACGCGGCATGCGCGCCGGACCGTCGTCTTGTCCGGGAAGTCACGCCGCAGCCGATTCGTTCCATCATCACTGGAGAGTCGACATGAAAAACATCAAACAAATCGGCGCCGCAGCAATGCTCATCGCTTCTTTCGCCGGGCTGACCGGCTGCGACAACATGACCACGCGCCAGCGCGACACCGCCATCGGCGCGGGCGTCGGCGCGGCGGGCGGGGCCGTGATCGGCGGCAGCGCGCTTTCGACGCTCGGCGGCGCGGCCGTCGGCGGGGTCATCGGCAATCAGGTCGGCAAGTAAGGCCGTCGCGCATCGGCGTGCGGCGCGCCACCGTCGGCGCCGCACGTGTTTCAAGTCTGTTACAGGAAGCGATACCAGCCATCGTTCCTCACCGGGCGCATGCCACGCGCCATGCATCGATCGACTAAGCTCCTCTCTAACGGACCGGATCGGTTCTATCGAGATCACTGAACCCGAAGAGTCCAGCAGGCAATTCAAGGAGCAGCATCATGATGTCCGCACGCATCGTCCACGCAAAGAGCGGCTTGGCCGCGCTCGCTGCGGGACTTCTGGTCAGCGGGTGTTACTACCCGTATCCCGACTACCCGGGCGCGGGTTACCCCACTGTCAGCGCCATCTATGCGCAGCGCGAATTTGCGCTGCCGGCCGACGCAGCCTCGGGCGCGTCGGCGGTGCCGGGAACCGGCATCGTCTACTCGACCGAACAGGTCCCCTACTCGGCCGTCTACCCCTATGCCGGCTACTACGGCGCTTATCCGGCCTACGGCTATCCGTACTACCCGTACCCTTATCCGGCGTACTACGGCTACGGCTATCCGGCGATCTCAGTGGGCTTCGGATATTGGGGCGGCGGATGCTGCTGGGGCCACGGATACGGATGGCACCACGGCGGCTGGCACCACGGCGGCGGCTGGCACGGCGGCGGGACATGGCAAGGCGGATCCGGTGGATACGGCGGCTGGCACGGAGGGGGCGGTCACGGCGGCGGACGCGGGCACTGACCAAGGCAGCGCCTGTTCGTCCGCGTTACAAAATTCGGCGCTTTGCCGCCCGTCAATCGGCGCGCCGTAACGCTCCTGAAACGTTTTTTGTCGACGGACGCTCGTCGTGCCGCGTCGTCGGCTTCGTGCGTTGCCCCACTTTCCTTTTCTGACAAGGGTTTGGCGGAATTGGACGGACGACGGGCACGGTTTTGGCTTATCACCGTCCCTATTTACCGCGATGCGACGGCCAACAGCCGCCGCCCACTTCACGTTCTCGGGGAACAGGACATGATGGCCTTCGTATTTTTTCTGCTCTGGATGCTTGCGTCGATTGCGCTCTTGACCGTCTGGGTGTTCCGTCAAACGCCGGCCGCCACCCGCGACAGCGGCGCTGGCGCGGCAGCAACGGCCGCAGCCGCAGCCGTGGAAGGATGATCCACGTCTGGTCGGACCCGACGAACCACGGCGCGTACGCGGGCTTTCACCGCTTGACGCGGTTCATCGGTCACCTATTCTTAGTGGGCGTGTTACGCCGGCGCTTAAGACGGCGCACGTCGGGCGTGAGCGACTGAAACATCGAACTCCGCGCGCTTGGCGGCTGCGGCCGCCGCTTCGCCAACAAGAGAGATAAGGAGACTCGATGTTCCATCAGCTACTCACACCCATTGCCGGTTCACTGGCGCTGTCGTTCATCGTGGCGGCGCTGCCGATCATCATCGTGCTGGTGCTGCTCGGCTGGGCGCGCCGCCCGGCGTGGCAGGCATCGCTCGCGGGACTGATCGCCGCGCTCATCATCGCGATCACGGGCTGGAAGTTCCCGGTCGGCCTCGCGCTGAATTCGGTCGCGGCAGGCGCCGTCTTCGCGCTGTGGCCGGTCATGTGGATCGTGTTCGCGGCGATCCTGCTCTACAACGTCGCGCAACGCTCCGGGCGCTTCGAAGCGTTCCGGCTCTGGATGGTCGATAACCTGCCGAACGACCGGCGCATCGTGCTGGTGGTGATCGGCTTCTCGTTCGGCGCGCTGCTCGAAGGCATCTCCGGGTTCGGCACGCCTATCGCGATCACGAGTTCGCTTTTGATCCTGCTCGGCTTTCCGACGCTCGAAGCGCTCACCTTCACGCTCATCTTCAACACGGCGCCGGTGGCCTTCGGCGCGCTCGGCGTGCCGATCACCGTGCTCGGCGCGGTCACGCACCTGCCGACGGACGCGCTCGCGAAAATGGTCGGCCGCCAGTTGCCGCTTTTCGCGTTCTTTCTGCCCTTCTACGTGATCGCGGTGTACGCCGGTTTTCGCAACATGATGCGCGTGTGGCCGGTGCTGCTCGTCTCCGGCGGCGCGTTCGCGCTGACGCAGTTCGTCACGTCGAACTACATCAGCTACGCGCTCACGGACGTGCTGTCGTCGCTCATCTCGCTCATTCTGACGATTGCGTTCCTGCGCGTCTGGAAACCCGCGCCCGACGAACGCTTCGCGGTGAACGTCGATCGCGCGGGCGCCACGCGCGCCGCGCTTTCGGGCGGCCAAGGCTGGCTGCCGTGGATCGTGGTGTCGATCGTCGTGATCGTGTGGACGGTCGCGAAGATCTTCCTGATCGGCGATGTGAAGGTGTCCTGGCCCGGGCTCGACAAGGCCGTCTACATCACGCTGTACAACCAGCCGTACGGCGCGATCTGGGACTTCCAGCCGCTCGCCACGGGCACGGCGATTCTGGTCGCGGCCATCATCACGGCCGCGCTCGTCAAGCTGCCGGCGCGCGAATTCGGCGCGGCCATTGTCGATACGTGGGTGCAGACGCGCATCGCCATTTTGACGGTGGCGACCATTGTCGGCCTCGCGTATCTGATGAACTACTCGGGCATGAACTACACGCTGGGTCTGGGCGTGGCGTCGGTCGGGCCGCTGTTTCCGCTCGTGTCGGCGTTTCTCGGCTGGGTCGCGGTCTTTCTCTCCGGCAGTGACACGTCGGGCAATGCGCTCTTCGGCAACCTGCAAGTGGTGGCGGCGCACCAGCTCAATCTGAATCCGGTGCTGATGGCGGGGACGAACTCGTCTGGCGGCGTGATGGGCAAGATGATCTCGCCGCAAAATATTTCGACGGGCGTGGCGACCACCGACCTGAAGGGCAAGGAAGGCCTCGTGTTCGCGCGAACCTTCAAGCATTCCATTCTGCTCACCATCATTCTCGGCGTGCTCGTCTGGCTGCAACAGAACGTGCTCACGTGGATGATTCCCCCGCACTGACGAAAGCCCGCGCCCCGCTCGGCGACGGGGCGCATTCCTGCTTCTTGCGGTCTCTTTCGGCAAACGCTTCGCGGCGCGCGGCGCGGTGTAAGATGCGCGGACTTTTATCAGCAGGCAAGAAGTCCGCAACGTCATGTCCATCGTCAATTTGTTTCAATTAGTCGTCCTAGCCGCCATGTGGGGCGCGTCGTTCCTTTTCATCCGCGTGGGTGTCGTCGAGTTCGGCGTCGCGCCGCTGATGGCCGTGCGCGTGGGCATCGGCGCGCTGTTTCTCGTCGCGATGCTGCTCGCGCGGCGCCCGTGGGCCGAGACGGTCTCGACGATGCGCAAGCGCGCCGTGCCGCTTTTCGTCGTCGGCATTCTGAATTCGGCCGCGCCCTTCTGTCTCTTCGCGTTTGCGGAACTCACGCTGTCGGCGGGCGCGACGTCCGTCATCAACGCGACGACGCCGCTCTGGGGCGCGCTCGTCGCCTACGTGTGGCTCAAGGACCGGTTGACCACGATACGCACCATCGGCATGGCGATCGGCTTCGCGGGCGTGCTGCTGCTCGTGTGGAATCAGATCGCGACGCCGGGCGCGCACGACGCGGGCGCATCGGCGCTGCCGGTGCGCGGGTTGCTGGCGGCCGCAGCGGCGCTGGCGGCATCGGCGCTCTACGGCGTCGCGGGCAACTTCGCGAAGAAGTATCTGATGGATGTCGACGCGACCACGAACGCAGCCGGCAGCATGATCGGCGCGACCATCGCGCTTGCCCCGCTCGCCGCGATGACGTGGCCCGCGACGCCGATCTCCGCCCATTCGTGTGAGGCGGTGATCGCGCTCGGCGTGTGCTGCACGGGCATCGCGTATTTCCTTTACTTCGGGCTGGTGGCGTCGGCCGGCCCGGCGCGCGCGATGACGGTCACGTTCGTCATTCCGCTTTTCGGCATCCTGTGGGGCGCGCTTTTCCTCGACGAGCACGTGTCGCTCGTGATGATGGAAGGATGCGCGGTCGTGCTCGCGGGCACGGCGCTTGCGACGGGCGTCGTCAAGCGGATGCCGTTTGGCGGGCGGAAGTCGCTCGCGCGGTAATTTCCGCACTCGTCGGGCTAGGTCGCACGGGATGGCGCTTCGCTTTGGCGGCCTTCTCTCGATAAACGCGTGCCGCTCGTGATGAAGGATGCGCGGGCGCTGCGCGAACCCCGAAGTTGCCGAGCGGATGCCGGCTCCGCATCCGCGCTCGTCTTTTTCGCGGCGCATATGAAGCCAAGAGCGCGTCCCGCTCCCGATGCTCGCGAGCACGACTCTAGCGGCGAACGTCACCGAGCGCTTGCCTTCCCGCGTTCGAGGACCAGCACTGCCGCTCTATTCGTCCCGCACGCGTCCGCGTCCCGCTTTCACCGCGCCGCGTTTCACTTTCCCTTCGACACGGCGTACCTGCGACGCACGCGTGGGCTTGGTCGCAATGCGTTTGCGACGGGTGACGTTCACGCTGCGAATGAGTTCGTCCAGCCGCGCGAGCGCCGCGGCGCGGTTCATGTCCTGCGTGCGATGCTCCTGCGCCTTGATGACGATGACGCCGTCGCGCGTCACGCGGCTATCGGCGAGCGCGAGCAGACGCGCCTTGATGTGCTCCGGCAGCGACGACGCGCGAATGTCGAAGCGCAGGTGAATGGCGCTCGACACCTTGTTGACGTTCTGCCCGCCCGCGCCCTGCGCGCGCACGGCGGTCAACTCGATCTCGCCCGGCGAGATGGCGAGGCTATCGGTCATGAGAGTGACTCCTTCGAATAGGCACGCGCCTCAAGCCCCGGCGCTCGCGCTCACCAACCGCATCATCCTCGACGCGAGGCCGGAATCGCGGCGCGTCGGCGCATCCACAGCCTGCGCGAAGACTTCCGCCGAACCGATTACCTCGATCCGCCGCTTGGCCCGCGTGATGGCCGTGTACACCAGCTCGCGCGACAGCACGCGCACGAAGCTCCCCGGCAGGACGAGCGCCGCCTCGTCGAACTCCGATCCCTGCGACTTGTGGACCGTGAGCGCGAACGCCGTATCGTGCGGCGGCAGCGCGGCGGGCGAAACGTAGCGCAACGAGCCGTCGGCCATGCGGAATGCCACGCGCAGCGCGCCGTCCGCGCCCGGCAGCGCGATACCGATATCGCCGTTGAAAAGCCCGAGCGCGTAGTCGTTGCGCGTGACGATCACCGGCCGCCCGGCAAACCATTGTGCGCCGAGCGCAAGCGCAACGCCGGCCTGCGCCCGCACTCTCGCTGCGATGCGCGCGTTCACTTCATCGACGCCGCGCGGGCCTTTGCGCGTCGCGCATAACACACGGAAGCGGTTCAGCGCGTCGAAGAGTCGCGCTTCGTCGGCCGGCGTCCCGATTGAAGCGCAGCGCCCCGCCTCGAGTACGGACGAGAGCGCGTCGGCGTACGGCGCGAATCCTGTCGCCAGGTGCGCGAGCGTGCGCTCGGAAAGCGTCGCGTGCGCGTCGTCGAAGAGCACGGCGGCGGCAGCGGTGGCGGCGGCGTCGCTCGTCGCGGGCGATTGTCTGATATCGAGCGTTGCGAGGGCAGCCTGCGCATCGCCGTCGCGGATGGCGATCGACAAGCGGCCGATCGCCGAGTCCAGCCCGAAGCGGTAGTTGCGCGCGAGCCAGACGACGCAATCGGTGAGCGGGGCGTCGGTGTGGCTCGCATCGTCGGACCCGGTGCGCCTGTCGTTTTCGCTGGGCTCGTTCAGGTTAGCGTGCTGCTTGGGCTCCCCGCGTTCCGGTTGCTCGTCGTGCTCGTCGTGCTCGTTGTGGCCGTGGCGCACGTTTCGGCCGTTGTGCTCGTCGTGGCCGTAGTGCTCGTGGTGCCGATCCTGCTCACTGCTTCGGTCCTGCTGGCTGTCGTCGCTCTGCTCGCCGCGCCGATCACGCTCGTCGTACTGCTTTCGGTCGTCGCGCTGGTTTCCCTCGTCGCGCCGGTTACGCTCAAATCGATGGTCGCGCTTATCAGACTGATCGCCCTCGCGTTGCCCGTTAAGCTCGTCCCGCCGTTCGTGCTCGGCGTTGTCGCCCCGCTCATTGCGCTTGTTCGGTGCCTTCTGCTGACTTTGCTCGTCGTCCAGGTTCCGCCGCGCACCGTCGCCGGGTTCGTCTTCCGGATACGTCTCCGTATCGATGGTCGAGAAAAGGTCGGCGTAGCCTTGGTCATCGAAAACGGCTTGCGTGCGCGACGCCGATCCCGCGCGCAACGCCGCAGCGCTCGCAATCGGCGCAACGCGGGTTTGCTCATCGCGTCGCGCGTCTCGCGGCGCGAACAGATTTCCGTCGTCTTCCCTTGGCGCCGTCCCGATCGCTTCGCCATCCCAATCGTCGTCTGACGAAGCAACCGAAGGCGAACCCGACGGCAACGCCGCCCGCAAGCGCGCGTAGTCCACGCCGAGCGCCTCGGCGATGCGCCGCGCGCCGCCCTGGCTGAACGACGGCTGCGCGCTCAGTTCCGCGAACACCGCGCCTGCCTCGACCGCGGAAAGCTGGTCCTTGTCGCCGAGCATCACGAGCCGGCTCGTCGGCGCGACCGCTTCGAGCAGATGCGCCGCAAGCGCCACGTCGATCATCGACGCTTCATCGACGACGATCACGTCGTACGGCAGCGGATTGTCCCGATGATGCCGGAAGCCGCCGTCCGGCAGCACGCCCAGCAGTCGCTGCAACGTGAACGACGTGCGCGGCAAGCGTTGCGCGAGTTCGGGCGGAAGCTTGTCCGCGCGTTCGATCAGCGCCTCCTGCATGCGCTGCGCGGCCTTGCCGGTCGGCGCGGCGAGCGCGATGCGCAGGTTGAGATCGGCGTCGAGCAGACAGGCCAGCACGCCGACCACCGTCGTCGTCTTGCCGGTGCCCGGACCGCCGCTCACGATGGTCAGCCGTCCCGGCAGCGCCACGAGCGCCGCAACGCGCTGCCAGTCGATGTCATCGCCCGCGCTCCTCCCGAAATAACGCGCGATGCGCGCGCCATGCGCCGCGAGCTCGGGCCCGGACACCGTTACCCGCGCGGCCCGCGCCCGCTCGACGAGCGCAAGCGCGAGCCGCCGCTCATAGTCGAAGTAGCGCGCGAGATAGAGCCGGCCGTCCTCGTCGATGACGAGCGGCAGCAAATCCGCCGCCTGCATGGGCGACTGCGTGCGCGCGAGGCTCGCGACGCCGCTCGCGAGCAGCGCCTCGCGGACCTCGCGCGCGCGCCCGCCGTGACGGCGCG
>NZ_JALQEM010000008.1 GCF_023630705.1 Caballeronia sp. GAFFF1 | reverse complement strand
TCCGATATCGTCGGCAGCGTCAGATGTTTATAAGAGACAGACGTGCCCGAGCGCCGTCGCGCTGCTGATCGCGAGCGCCGCGCGTTCGGCCCACGCGACTGCATCGGCGCTCGCGCCCGAGCGCCGCGACAGTTCGGCCATGCGCCGCGCGAAGCCTTCGGCCAATGCCGCGCTTTCGTCCGCGAAGCGCGATGCCGGCGCGGTCGTGTCCATCGTGCTCATGCCGCGCCTCCGGACATCAGCCGGTCGAGCGCCTTGGCGAGCGCGGCGCGTTTATCCGCTATACGCCATACCGGCGCATTGACGTCCATCGTGCTCATGCCGCGCCTCCGCACATTAGCCGGTCAAGCGCCTTGGCGAACGCCGCGCGTTTCTCCGCTATACCCCGTACCGGCGCATTGACGTCCATCGTGCTCATGCCGCGCCTCCGCACATGAGCCGGTGGAGCGCGGCGCCTTCGTCCGCGACGCGCGATGCCGGCGCGTACAACTGGATCGTGCTCATGCCGCGCCTCCCACATCAGCCGGTCGAGCGCCTTGGCGAACGCCGCGCTTTTCTCCACTACACGCCATACCGCCGCATTGACGTCCATCGTGCTCATGCCGCGCCTCCGCACATGAGCCGGTCGAGCGCGGAGCCTTCCTCCGCGACGCGCGATGCCGGCCCGTACAACTGGATGGTGCTCATGCCGCGCCTCCGGACATCAGCCGGTCGAGCGCCTCGACGAGCGCGAACGGCGGGCGGCCGCGATGCACGCCGCTCGGCGCGCCGCTGTCGCCATCGCGCCAGTCGGGCCGCACCCCACGCACGAACAGATACAGATAGCCGCCGACGTGCGTCTCATAGTCGTACGCAGCGAGCCGCGCCCGCAGATACCGGTGCAGCGCCACCACATAGACAAGCGCCTGAAGGTGATACGCGTGATGCGCCATCGCTTCGGCGAGCGGCGCGGCGCTGTAATCCGCGGCACGCTCGCCGAGATAATTCGACTTCCAGTCGATGATCCAGTAGCGCCCGTCGTGCTCCACGATCATATCGATGAACCCCTTGATGAAACCCCGCAACGCGCCCGTCTCCAGCGCGACGTCGGGATAGCCGTGGGCGGCGAGAATCCGCCGCAACGCCGCGAAGTCCAGCGACGGCGCGGGAAACAAAAACTCCAGTTCGTTCATGCGACGCGCGGGCGGAATCTGCGACAGCCGAAGACCCGCCGCGATCTCGGTCGAAAGCGTATCGGCGAGCAGGCGCTGCATCATCGGCCGAAGACGCCGGGTGAGCGGCTCCGGCGCGGGCGTCGGATGCTCGCGCAACGCGCGGTCGATCGCATCGGCCCAGGTCGCGGGCTGCGTGAAGTCCGCCAGTTCGTACATGCGATGCAGACATTCCCCCGCCGCCGCGCCGCGCGGAAACGCGAGGATGTCGTCGTCGGCGAGCGCGGCCTCGTCGCGCGGCGCGGCTTGCTGGAGAACGGGCACGTCGAGGTCGGCGAGTTCGTCGTGATCCGGCCGCGCGTCGACTGGCTGCGGCTGATTCGCCTCGTCGCGGGCGCCCGCCGCGATCAGCGAACTGAAGCTCGCCATGCGCCAGCGGTCGCGCAAGACGCGCTGATTGGTGCGCGCGGTCATCTCGTGCGGCCCCGCGGCCTCGGCGGCGAGCGGCTCGCGCGCGCCGATCACCGGCAACGGCGCGACGCCGATCGCGCCATCGGAATGCGCTTCGAGCGCGTGCCACGCCGCGATGATGCCCGCTTCGTCGGGCGGCTCTTCGCAGAACGCGTCGAAGTCCTGCCCCGCGCCCGCGACGAGCCAGTTGAGCACGCTTCGCCGCGACTCCTTCGTCGACTTGCTCGACACGTTCGACATATACACGCCCGCGACGACATAGCAGCGATACACCGCCCGCGTCAGCGCCACGTAAACGAGCCGCGCGCGCTCGGCCGCCTGCTCGCGGGCGATGGCGGCGCTCACCTCCTTCGATTCATCCTCGTCGATGCCGTAGTGCAGCACCGCTTCGCCCGCTTCGTCGTGATACTCCTTCGCGTCGGGCAAGCCGGATTTCGGCGGGGGGGGGGGGGGGGCGGGGGGGGGGGGCCGGCCCCAAACGACCGCCGAATCGTCCCCTCTCGTCGTGTGGTTTCTCTCCTTCTGCCCG
>NZ_JALQEM010000007.1 GCF_023630705.1 Caballeronia sp. GAFFF1 | reverse complement strand
TATTTATCGGGGGTGTGTTTTTGGGGGGGTTGGGGCAAACCCCCCAAAACAAAATAAATATTGGGGGGGGGTGGGTTTTTTTTTTTTTTTTTTTTTTGGGGGGGGGGGGGGGGGGGGGGGGGCGCCCCCCCCCCCCCCCCCCCGTCGTTCAGGAACGGGCAGAACACGACCGCGTACTCCAGCCCTTTCGACTTGTGGATCGTCACGATCTGCACGAGATTGCGGTCCGACTCCAGCCGCAATTGCGCGTCCTCGCCGCCGCCTTGCTGCGCGCGCTGCGCGGCGAGCCAGCGCAGCGTCGGCGCGATGCCGGGCTGCTCGGCCGAGCGCGCCTGCAGCAGTTCCGCGAGATGGTTGATATTCGTGAGCCTGCGCTCGCCGTCCGGCCGCGTGACGAGGCGCGCGGCAATCGACAGTTCGCGCGTCAGCGTGCGCCACATCACCGCGAAGCCGCGCTCGTGCCAGATCGTGCGATAGCGCGAGAAACGCTCGACCCAGCCTGTCGAATCATTCGGGCCGTCGATCGAATCGGCCGCCGAAACCGCGTGTTCGAGACGCCAGAGCGCGCCGGCATCGAGCCCGAACCAGTCGGTCGCGAGCGCGGCGCGCAGCCGCCGCAAGTCGCCCGGCGTGTCGATGGCGGCAAGCACGCGCTCGATTTGCTCGGCGTCGAGCGAGCCGAACACCGACGCCTGCGCGAGTTCCACGCTGCCGACGCCCCACGCCGCGAGCACGCGCTTCACCATGCTGCCCTGCCGGTGCGTCTGCACGAGCACCGCGATATCTCCCGCGCGAAGCGGCTCGTCGCCGATGCTCACTTCGCCGCGTTGCGCGCCGCACAAGAGCCGCGCGATCTCGGCGGCGCACGCTTCGGCCGCATCGCGCTGCGCGTTCCCCTTCGAGAGCGCGGAATCGCCGTGCGGCAACATCCACACGCAGAAATCAGCGAGATCGGAATACGCGGCGGCGGGCGTCGCATCGACGAAGGGCCCGCGCGAGCGCGTGCCCGCGCGCACCGGCTGATAGTCGAGTCCTTCGAGGATGAACGCCGACGGATTCGCGCCGAACACGCGGTTGCACGCCTCGATGATGCGCACCGTGGACCGCTGGTTCACTGCGAGCGTGTAGCGCGCGCTCGCGCCCTCGCGCGCCGCGAGATACGTGTGCAGATCGGCGGCGCGAAAGCTGTAGATGGCCTGCTTCGGATCGCCGACGAGAAAGAGCGGCCCGTGCGGCGCGAACACGCGATTGAAGATGGCGTACTGCAGCGGGTCCGTGTCCTGAAATTCGTCGATGAGCGCCGCCGGATAACGCTCGCGCAACGCCTCTGCAAGCCACGCATGTTTGACGAGCGCGTGATGCAGGTTCGAGAGCAGGTCGTCGAACGAGACGACACGGCGGGCGCGCTTTCTCGCCGACAACTCGGCCGGCGCGTAGTCGAGCCACTCGCGCACGAGATCGAGCCACAGCGCGCGCTGCGACACTTCCGCAGCAGCGGCCGCCGCGGCAAGCGTCTCCGCGTGCTCGAAAAACGCATGCGCGGGCGGCGCGTGCTTGACCTTCGTGCCCTTCGCCAGCGCCGACGCGGTGATCTTCAGCGCGTCTTTCGGCGGCGGCGCGTGACAGTCGGCATCGTCGAAATACTCGGCCCACGCGTCGATGGCCGCTTCGATCATCGACCGTTTATGCGAGGTCTGCTTGAGCATGGCCTCGGCGTCGAAGAGCAGCTTCGCGATCGCGTCGCGCTCGGCGTGCCATAACGCGCAGGCTTCATCGAATAGCGCCTTTGCGTCGGCGGCTTCTGCGGCTTGTCCATCGGCGAAACTGCCCCAGCGAAGCGTCGCGAGCGGTTTCTTCAGGCGTCGCGCGAGCTGTGCATCGAGCGATGCCGGCCCCGCGCCTTTCGCAACCAGCCACGACGCAAACGAAGGCACGCGCGCCGCCGCAGGCTCGACGCGCTCGCGCCAGAAATCGGCGGCGAGTTCGAAGCGCAGCGTGCTGTCGTCGGCTTCCATGTCGAACGCGAACGGCATCGCGGCGGCGAACGGCGCTTCCTGTAGCGCGCGCTGGCAAAACGCGTGGATCGTGTGAATGGCGGCCTGATCGAAGCTATGCAGCGCGATACGGATGCGTTGCAGCGCCTCGTCCGGGTTCATCTGTTCGAGCGTGGTTTCGAAGAGCCGCTCGATGAACGGATCGCCCGCCGCGTCGCCGTTTTCGATGGCATGTGCGACACCCGCAAGCCGCGTGCGGATGCGCTCGTGCAGCTCCGCGGTCGCGGCCTTCGTGAAGGTGACGACGAGAATGCGCTCGACGCTCAACTGCTTCTCCAGCAGCAGGCGCACGTACAGCGCGCAGATGTTCCAGGTCTTGCCCGTTCCGGCAGACGCCTCGATCTGATTGACGCCATCGAGCCCACAGGCGAAGACGTCGAGTTCCTGCACGGATTCGTGATTCACAACGTCGGTCATGGTAGTCATGCGCCGCTCCGCAGATGCTCTCGAAGCGGTTCGAATACGATGCGCGCGAGCGCGGCGAAGCGTTCGTCGAGCGTTAAAGATTCGCCGCGAAACGCGATGCGATACGCCGGATCGTCGGCCTCGGCGCGCGTGCGCTCGGACTCCCATGCCGCTTGCGCACGGGCCTCGCCTTCTGTCAGCTTGAGCCACGCGCTCTTCGGAAAGAAACGCAGCGGCATGCGTCGCCCCGCGCGATAAAGCGCCGCGAGCGTGCCGAGATGCGCGAGCGGATCGGCGACGGGCGCGAGTTCGAAATCCGCCGACTGCGCGCCGCGACCATGCCAGACGGTGCGGCGCGGACCGTCCGGCAGCGCCGCGCAGTAGGCCAGATGCGCGAGCCACGCCGACAGGTAATCGCGGGCGCGCGGCTGGTCGTAGCGGTAGATCACCTGCCCTTGCGGCGTCAGGCGATTCAGCGTGCCGGCGAGCGTGAACGGCCGCTTGTCGACGAGGGCGTCGTCATAGGTTGCGAAGAGTGCCACGCCTGCGGTGTCGGGCCAGCGCGGCGCGATGTCGAGCACGAACGGCAGCCGCGTCACGCCTTCCGCCACCGACACGCGGATGCGGTCCGCCAGATGCGCGAGCGCGTGCATCTCGCGCGCCTGCCAGACCGCGCCCGTCGCGCCGCCCGGCATTTCGGGGCTCGTGCGCGCGACGTGGCGGGCGCGTTCGCGGGCGCGCGCGGCGGCATCGTCCGTGGCATCGAGCAGCGACGGCAGCACGCGGGCCGCGAGCGCATCGCGGCCCGCGAAGCCCAATTCGAACGGCTCGGTGATGTCGAGCTCCGCATCGGCATCGACGAGCGCAATACCCAGGCGATCGCGCAGCAGCGCCCGCGCCGGGTGCCGCCAGAAACGCACGAAGTCGTCAAAGGCGACGATGTCTTCGTCCTCTTCCGGCGGCAGCGGCGTGTCGAAGAACGGCGGGCTGCCCTGCGTGCGCCCTGCCGCGAGCGCGCGCGCCAGTTCCGCCCGCTCGGGCTCGTACGTGAAAAGGCGGCCGCCCGGCTCGAAGTACTCGGGCGCGAACGGCTGAAGCGGATGTTCGTGGACGAACAAGGCGCGCGCCTCGCGCAGGGCTTCCGGAGCCGCATGCTTGCCCGCGACCGCCTGCGCCAGATAATCCAGCAGTTCGTCGATCAGCGCGGCAGGCGGCAGCACGGCGTTGTCGCGAATGCTGCGCCCCGTGTACGCAATCAACAGCCGGTCGCGCGCGGCCAGCATCAGGTCGAGGAAAAGATTACGCTCGTCGTCGCGCCGCTGACGGTCGCCGAGCTTGCCGAAGCGCGCCATCAGATCGAACTCGTCGGCGCGCGCGAGGCTCGGCAGCATGCCGTCGTCCATGCCGAGCAGGCACACGACGCGATAGGGCAGGCCGCGCAAGCTCGTGAGCGACGAAAACGTGACGCCGCCCCACGGCACGCCGCCGCGCGCCGGATCGTCGAGCGTATCGGTGAGCGCGGTGCGGATCACGGCGGCGGGCACTTGCGTATCGCCCGCGCCTTCGTCGATAGCGGCGATCAGCGCGTCGATGGCGTGGCGCACGTCGCCGATGGTGTCGTTGAACGCGACGCCTGCGTCGAAGAAACGCTCGAGCGCGCCTTGCAGCAACTCGCCCCACGCACGCGCGTTGCGCGGCGTTTCGATCTCTTTCGCGAAGGCGTCGATGTCGTCGATGAAGCGCGTCAGACGCCCGAGCAGTTCCGCCTCCGAGCCTTGCGCGCCTTCCACCGGCAGCCAGTCCGCGACCGGCGCGCCGCCGCCGGGCAGCGCGTAGCCGAGGTAGAGCCGCGTGAGCGCGTCCGCGAACGTGTGGCGCGCGGCGGGCACATGCTCGCTCGTGACCTCGTCGGGCCGCAAGCCGCGTCGGGCGCCCGCCTGCGCGAGCCATTCCTGCGCCGTCTCGAGCGATGCGGCGTCGATGCCGTAGCGCGTGGCGATCGCATCGACACGCAGCCATTCGATCAACTCCGGCGCGCCGACGCCGCGCTCGGCAAGCGCGAGCCAGTCGAGCATCGCGCGCGCGACGGGGTTCGCCTGCGACGGCGGCAAGCCCGTGATGCGATACGGAATGCGCCGCCGCTCGTTGCTGGCCCCGGCGGGCGCGGTGCCGAAGATGCCGTCGATCAGCGGCCCCGCCACCGCGAGATCCGGAAACGCGACGAGCACGTCGGACGGTTCCAGGCCTTCTATCGAGTCGAACCAGTCGAGCAGGCGGTCGTGCAGCACTTCCAGTTGCCGCGAGAGGCTATGGCAAACGTGCACTTCTACGCCCGTATCGACGATTGCTTCCGGCTGCGGCGAAGCGTTGTCTTCATCGAGCGTGAGGATGCCGTTCTGCACGCGGGCGAGCCACGTCGGCGCGGGGTTCTCTTCGAACAGTTCGCGCTCGCTGGACGCGGCGCTCTCCGTCAGCTCGTTGAGCATATGCAGCTGTGCTTGCGTCTGCCGGCCCCACTCCGCGAGCAATGGATGACCGACTTCCTGAAAATCCGCCTCGCCCTTCAGTTGCAATTGCTCGACGCGCGCCTCGCTCACGATATCGAACCAGAATTCGCGGCACGGGTTGAGCGCGTAGATGCGCACGTCGATCCAGCGCGACAACTCGCGCAAGAGCGCGATATGCAGCGGCGGCATGGTCGGCAGCGCGAAGACGCTGATGCGCCGCGGCCACTCGGCGCGCATCGCGGTATCGAGATCGAAGCGCGGCGCTTCGGCCAGAAAGCGGTAAGCGGGCGGCGTCGGGTCGTGCTCGTGATCCGGCGCTGCGAGGTCTTCCAGCAGCGCGCGCCACAGCGCTGCCTGCCAGTGTTCGTCCTGGCGCTGGATGTCGCTCGCGCCGGCAAGACGCGGCCCGCGCGCCTCGATCTGCGCGCCGCCGCCCGCGAGAATCGAGCCGCCCGCCTGCCAGTGCGTGAGCCATTCCGGGCGATACGTCAGATAGTGATCGAACACCGTCGCGATGCGGCGCGCGAGTTCGTAGCGCATGGAATCGTCGGCGGCGTTCAGATATGTCGACAGGCGCGGCGCCTCGCGGAACGCGGGTTCGTCGAACAGGCGATAGCAGCGCCACGCCAGCCGGTCCGGCGCGAACGGCGAATGCGCGGGCACCGGCAGCACGCGGCCGATTTGCGCCCAGAGCCACTGCGCGAGATAGCAGAACTGCACGTTCGCGCAGATGCCGAAACGCTCGGCCATGTCGAGTTCCAGGCGGCGGCGCACGGCTGCGCTCGGCACGATCACGGCCTCGCTCGCGAAGGGATCGCTCTCGCGCATGGCGAAGGCGTCGAGGTCTTCGAAGAGCGCGGCGGCAAGCGTTTCGTGACGGTTCGAGTAGAAGAGTTCGAGCATGAAAGGCGATCGGGATGCGCTCTGAAAGCCGCGAAAGGCAAAGCTTTGTCAAATCAAGCGCCAGCATAACAAAGGGTCGCGCGTGCCGAGAACTCGGCCATTCGGCCGAGGTCCGAAGGCCCGGTAAGTTGGGTTAGACTCGACAACGCCCTTGCCCGCCCCGCGAGCGTCCAGACAGGAAGTCGATGCGTTACTCGTTCGAAATCAGGAAGTTCATCTATAGCCAGTACTTCTTTGGCGGCTTGCGCTGCGCGCTCGGCATCTCGCTGCCAGCGGTGCTCATGCTCACGGTGTTTCACAACCGCGAGCTCGGCTTCACCATCGCGACGGGCGCGCTCGGCGCATGCGTCGTGGACATGCCCGGCCCGCTCAAGCACAAGCACAACGAGATGCTGGCGTGCACGTTCATCGGCTTCTTCTCGGCCCTTGCCACCGGCATCGCGACGGCGAATCCGCTTACGCTCTGGCTGACCGTGGTGCCGCTCACCTTCGTGCTCTCGCTGATCGTGGTCTACGGCAACCGCTGGCCGCAGATCAGCTTCGCCACGCTCTTCATGATGATCGTGACGCTGGAAGAGCATTTCACGCCGATGCAGGCGCTCATCAACGCGTCGTGGATTCTGCTAGGCGGGCTCTGGTACACGTACTGGGCCACGCTCGTGTCGCATCTGCTCGTCTACCGGATCGAGCGGCAGGCGCTCGCGCAGAGCATCTTCAGTTGCGCGGAATACCTTCAGGCGCGCGCCGAGTTCTACGACAACGACGCCGATCTCGACGAGTGCTACAGAAAGCTGATCGAAAAGCAGATCGCGGCGGTCGAGCAGCAGGAAGGCGCGCGCGACATCGTGCTGCGCAATCTGCCGAAGGTGAAAAGCGGCAAGCTGGATGCGCGGCGCGCGCGGCTTTTCAATCTGTTCATCAACATCGTGGATCTGCACGAATTCTTCGTCGGCGCGCACACGGACTATCCGCTTGTGCGCAAGACGTTCGCCGGTTCGGACGTGCTCGTGTTCTATCGCGACCTGATGCGCAAGGCGGGCGAGGACTTGCAGGAGATCGGGCTCGCGGTGCTGCAGAATCGTCCGGCGCCGAAGCAGGTCAGCACGAAGGCCGAGCTGCGCGCGATCGAATACGAACTGGAACTCATGCGCAAGCACGCGCTGCCGGAGAAAAATCCGGAAGCGTATGCCGCGGCGACAGCGGTGTTCCGGCGGCTCTGGAGCGCGACGCGTCTCATCGACAAGATGCGCCGCCGCACGCGCGACGAGGCGAGCCCGACCGAAACTGAATTGCAGATCGACCACGCGCTCTCGCGATTCATCTCCAGCCGGCGCGTGCCGTTCAGGCAGATCTTCTCGAACCTGACCATGGCATCGCCCAGCTTTCGCCATGCGCTGCGCGTGACCATCGCGGTGGGCGTCGGCTTCTGGCTCGGCAGGCTCTTGCCGCTCACCAATGCGTACTGGATCGTGATGACCACGGTCATCATCCTCAAGCCCGGCTATTCGCTCACCAAGCAGCGCAACACGCAGCGGATTATCGGCACGGCGATCGGCTGCGCGGTCACCATCGCGCTTATTCTGCTCGTGAAGGACCCGCACATTCTGCTGGTCGCCATGTTCGCGTCGATGGTGATGAGCTACAGCCTGCTGCTTTTCAATTACGCGGGCAGCGTCGTGTTCACGTCCAGCTACGTGCTGCTGATGTTCCACCTGCTCGCGCCGGGCAGCTTGCGGCTCATCGGCGAGCGGGCCATCGATACCGTCGTCGGCTGCGCGATTGCCATCGCGGCGAGCCACCTGTTCCCGTACTGGGAATATCGGCTGATGGGCAAGCTCGTGAAGGACCTGCTGGGCGCGACGCGGAATTACCTCGAAGCCAGTTGGGGCTGGAAGGCGAAGGCGGCAGCGGGCGCAGCACGCGCGGCGGCCACGGCAACCGCCGCAGCAACGACCAGCGCGCCGAGCGCCGTCTTTGCCGACGGTCAGGCGCGCGCCGCGTTCGCCTCGTCGATGCAGCCGGCCTCCGTCTCGGCGGAAGCGGCCAGCGAGCCAGCGCAAGCCACCACGACGGCAGAAGCCGAAGCCGTCGCGGCCAGCGCGATCAAGGCCGCGAGCGCAACGGCCGAGCGGCTGTCGTCGGCGGGCATCGGCGAGAGCACGGCTGCGACCGCGAGCAAGGGCGCATCGGCCGCCGCCACGGTCGTCGCGTCCGCGCTCGACCGCGACTACGGCTATCGCCTCGCGCGCAAGAACGTGCACGTGGCCTTCGCCAACCTCGCGCAGGCTTTTCAGCGCATGATGCTGGAGCCGAAGGCACAGCAACGGTATGTCGCCGAACTCAACGATCTGCTCGTGCAAAGCCACGTGCTCGCGTCGCAGATCACGGCGGCCGCACCGCTCTTGCAGTCGCTCAACGGGGCCGACGGCCAGTCATTCGAACCGGTGCAGCGCGCGTTCGCCGTCGTGCGGGACAACTTGTCGGAAGCGCAGGCGGTCGTCTCGGAAGAAGACGGCGCTGCATCGCCCGATGCGATCAAGACGCTCCGCCGCGATCTGGATTCCATGGTCGCCGCAGCGGAACGCGCGCAGAGTCTGCCCGCCGATGCCATTCAGGATCTGAAACTGCTCGCGCATCAATGCAAGCAGATGCTCACGGCGTCGGCGCTCATCCGCAAGGACGCGACGCAGATTCACCTGCCCGCGTGATCGCGAACGCCTTACTGCGAGGCGCCGGTGGCCGGCAGTGCCGGACGCGCGTCGCTCGCGGCGGCGGGCGGCGCGTTGTGCTCGTCGAACTCGCGCTTGTCGCGGATCGCGTTGAAGAGCAGCGTGAAGATCACGAGCAGCACCACGACCACGATGAACACGGTGATGCCCAAGGTCGGATTCTTCTTGCGCGGGAGGTGCGGGCGATCTTGGCGGGGGTTGTCGGTCATGGCGGCGCAGCGGCTCGTTGCGGTTATCGAGATAAAGCCAGCATCGTACCCGCACTGCTTTTCAGTTGGATTGCGACCGGCCGCGGTCATTTCGCTGCGCGAACGAGGCCCGCGAAATTCACTGCTGCATCGCCCGGCTTGTAAGAGGCGCGCCCGAATGACCATACTCAACGCGATTCCATGCGCGTCCGATTCCGGCGAGGGCTTGAAGGGGCAAGACCGGAATACCTAGTGACCGGACGTGTTGCGCCGCCCTCCCCGGGCGGCTTTTTCTTGCGCGTTTTTTATGCGACGCGGTCAGGCGTCGGCGGCGGGCCGCACCGGCAGCGCCGTCGAATATTTGATCTGCTCCATTGCGAAGCTCGAACTCACATCGTAGAGCGGCACCGCGCGAATGAGCTGTTTATAGACGCGGTCGTAATCGTCGATGTCGGATACCACCACGCGCAGCAAGTAATCCGTCTCGCCGCTCATCCGGTACACCTCGACCACTTCCGGTATATCGCGCACGGCGCGCGTGAATTCGTCGGCCCAGCTTTGTGTGTGCTGATTCGTGCGCACCGCGACGAACACCGTCGTGCCGACGCCGAGCTTCTTCGGATCGCACAGCGCGACCTGGGCGCGAATCACGCCCGTCTCCTTCAGACGCTGCACCCGCTTCCAGCACGGCGTCTGCGACAGATTCACCCGCGACGCCAGTTCCGCAATAGGCATCGTCACGTCGCCTTGCAGCAGTTCCAGCAGCTTGCGGTCGATGAGGTCCATTCCCATACTGCACCCCCGATAGGAAAATTTTCTATTTTTGCTTCTCCGAGCGGAATTATATGGAAACCGTTTCCGGATGCAAGCCGGTATAAATTCGTGATCGACATCACCGGCACGCACGTCATCATGGAACTCGAATTAGCCACTCAACGCAGCGTGCATTTTCCGGCTGACCGGAACGCTGCCGTCGGCCGCCTCTGTCACGAAATCGATACCGCGCTCGATGCGGCGCAAGCCGATGGCGGCATCTCGTTCGGCGTGCGCGTGCATGCGGCACTTTCCAGAGCGATCGCCGATCCGGCGCTTCTGCGTGCCGATCAGCGCGCCGGCAGTCCGCAGGGCTATCAGCGTCATCTGCTCGCCGCCGATCCGCTCGGCCGTTACGCGATCGCCGCGCTCGTCTGGGAGCCGGGGCAGTCGAGCCCCGTGCATGCGCATCGGACATGGTGCGGTTATGCGGTCATCGACGGCGCGCTCGCCGAGACGCAGTATCGTTGGGACGCGAATTCGCATCGCGCCATCGAGACGCGCCGGCATCCGCGCGAAGCGGGCGCGGTGTCGTATGCGGACGCGGGACGCGGCGCGATTCATCAGCTCTGCAATCCCGCCGATGCCACGACGCGCGCCGTATCGATCCACATTTACGGCGTGGCGGGCGAGCACATCGCCACGCACGTCAACGATCTTCTCGCCGCCTGAGCGACCGGGTCGACTCAGCCCTTGCCGGGCTCGGGCGCCGTCGTGATCTGCGGCGGAATCGGCACCGAGAGGTCCGTGGCGGGCGGCGCGGGCCGCGGCTCGTGCGACACGTCCACGGCCTTGACCGTCGCCACCGGGCCCGACTCGGCATCGGCGAGCGGCGGCTCTTCGTCCAGCCAGATGCGCTTGGCCTTTGCGGCGTGCGCCGCATCGCCCGCACCGTGCACGCCGTTTTGCGCCATCTGCACCTGCATCTGCGGCACGGGAATCTCCATGCCGGCTGCGTCCATTTTCCGCTTGATGCGCAAGTTGAACGCACGCGCGACGCTCCATTGCAGAAGCGGCCGCGTCTTGATTTGCCCTTTCACGACCATCCAGTTCGGATCGAACCGGTCCAGTCCCCACACCTCGACCGGCCCCAGCATCTCGCGCCGATAGCGCAGATCGTCCATGAGATCGGCGCCGACCTCGCGGATCATCTCCGTCACTTCGTCGACGTCCGCCGAGAACGGCACGCGCACTTCGAACACCGCGTACGCGAAGTCGCGCGACAGGTTCTTCACCGTCTTGATCTGCGAAAACGGAATGGCGTGGATCGCGCCCTGCCCGTCGCGCAGCCGCACGGTGCGTATCGTCAGGCTCTCGACGATGCCCGCGTGCCCGCCTTCCACTTCGATCGAGTCGCCGACCGAAATGGTGTCTTCGATGATGATGAAAAGCCCCGTGATGAGATCCGCGACCAGCGATTGCGCGCCGAAACCGACCGCAAGACCGATCACGCCCGCGCCGGCGAGCAGCGGCGTCACGTTCAGCCCGAGATTGGCCGCCGTCACGATGGCCGCGACCAGGAAGAGCACGACGAACACGACGTTGCGCAACAACGGCAGCATGGTGCGCGCGCGCATGCTCGGCCCGCGTCCGCTGCGCCGCGCCGAATCGGGCCTGAGCGCCTCCTGAATGCCGGTGTCGATCAGAATCCACACGAGCCATACGACGAAGAACGTCAGCACGATCATGCTGACCGCGTGCGTGATGCCGCGCGCCGCCACGCTGCGCTCGGCCATCTGCGCGAGCGAGAAGCCCCAGAAGCGCGATGAGACTTCGAGGAACGCGAGCCATATGCCGACGACGATCATCGTGCCGACGAACTTCACGAGCCGCCGCACATACGCCGATTGGCGGCGCGGCCTGCGCGATTTGGGCCGCGTGATGCGAATGACGATGGCCGAGAGGAAGAACGCGACGACGAGCAAGCCGGCCGTGGCGATCGCCATTTGCAGCACGTTTTCGGACGTGCCGATGCCCGCGAGCGTCGCGACCACCGACGCGCACGCGAGCAGCAAGAGCGGCAACTGCCACAACGACGCGACTACCTCGAACGTTTCGGTCGCGGCCTTGCGCGTGTTGCGCTGCTCGTAAGTGCGGCTGCGGATCAGATGCGCGACGGGCCGCTGGAACGCCAGCGCGAAGTACGCGGTGAGTCCGGCCGCGACCATGTTCGCGAAGGTCGAAATGAGCGCCGAGAGATTGGTGCCGAGTTGCTGGGCGACGTCGTAATTGGCGGCGGCATCGCCGAGCGCGCCGAACGTGCCGATGGCGAAAAGGAGGCGCCGCGCGTGAACGATCAGCACGTTCACCGCGACACGCCGGTGCGCCGACCCGAAGAGCGAGAACATGATGAGACAGATCGCCGAGAACACCGCGCCCGCGACGATCGCGTAGGCGGTGACCATCGCGAGCGTGCGGCCGAGCGACTGCGGCATCATGTGCACGAACGTCAGCGCCGCGACGAACGCGAAGACATAGGGTGCGACACGCCGCATCGTGAAGAGAAGCAGCTCGCGCGTGGTCGGATTCGAATGCAGCCCGGCTTCGATGCCGTAGCGCCTGTGCATGCGGCGCTGCAGGCTCACGAGCAGAAACGCGCACGCGCCCCAGCCCGCGAGCGTCGCGAAGTAGTTGAAGAGCGTGCGGCCGAACGGCTCGCGGCTCTGGCTCGTGACGATGGTAAAGAGCTCGTTGCCTGCCGCGTTGAAGCGCCCGCTCCAGTACGCGACCGGCGTCTTGCCGCGCTTCACGTCCGCTTCGATGCTCGTCAGCGCCGACGCAATCGCGCCGAGCAAACCGGCGTTCTGCGCGATGGCGGCCACCACGGATGAGGCCGCGGACGTCGTTGCGGTCGGCGGCGTGGCCGGCGGCGGCGCGGCAGCGTCCGTCGATGCCGCCTGAGCGGCGGCTGCGGTCGGCGGCGCGGTCGCAGCGGCTTCGGCCGCGCGCTTGGCGTCGCGTAGCTTTTTCAGTTGCGCAACGAGCGCGCTGCGCTGACGGTCGCTGTCGAGCGTCGAAATGACGGTGTCGAGCGATCGCACCATGTCGGCATCGGAGGGAACGGACGCGGATGCACCCGACGACGCGTCCGCCGACGCCGCTGCCGGCGCGGGCGGCGCGATCAGTTCCTGGAGCGACGGCAGGTCGAGCGCCGGGGCGGCTTGTGCGGCGGGAATCGTCAGCGAGAAAAGCGCGATGAGGATGAGCGTCGTCAAGAACGATATCGCACGGGTTCCGGGGATGCCCGCCTGCTGTACGCCGCGCCGCAGCGCGAGAGCGGAGATCCGGGATATCGCGACAAACGCCAGCGCGCCGCGATCCGCGAGCTTGCGTGGTTTCATAACGGTCTCGATTTCCGAAAGACCGCCAGTTTAGCGGCTGACGTGCACGCGCCGCGCACTGTCGAGGTAACCGAATGTTAAGCGCGCGCCGGCTCGACCGGCCGCTTATTTATCCATGTCCGTGCGGGTGCCGGCGGCATCGCTCGCCGAGTCCGAGCCCGACGCCTGCGTGCCGGATGCGCCGCCGTCCTTGGCCGACCACTCCTGCAGCTTGCGACCCGCCGTTTGCAATCCCGCGCCGGTTGCGCTCGCGGCATCGGCGATGGCGGCGTTCGTCGCGCTCGCCGCGTTCTGCAGATTCGCGCGCGCCGACGCGGCCACGCCGCTCGCGGATAAGTCCGGCGCGGAGCCGGCGTGATCGAAACTCTGTTGTGCCGACTGCTTTGCCGCGTCGACCTTCTGGCCGACATAGCTCGCCGCCTGATCCAGCTTCTGCGTCGTCTGACTCGCCAGATTGTTGTAGGCGTTCGCGGCCTGGCCGGCGGCGGCGTCGTGCTTCTCGCATGCGGCGAGCACGCCGAGCACGGCGAGCGCGAATGCGATACGCGCGACCGGAGTCATCGAGTGGGTCTTCATGGTGCTGCCTCCTGCTTGGTGCTGAAATTCGGGCGCGTTCCGAAACGCGGGCTCATCATACGCCTCGAACCCGGCAACTCGCGAAAGCTTGCATTGCAAGCGAACTGCGGCAGCTTCGGCACAGCGTCAGACGCGCTCAATAGAATGTTTCCTCTACATTTAGGACACTTCTGCTTTTGGCATTGTCCGGTCCGGTCTATATTCGCCGCAGTCTCGCCCCTCCCACCGAAACCCCGCCATGATTTACATGAACCTCGCCATCGCCCTCGTCGCTGGGTTGATGCTCTTCGAACCTTTCACGCGCGCCCCCGTCTCCCGTTTCACCACGCATCGCATGCGTCGCATTCTCGCGAAGCGCTCGTACTATCAGGCGGGCGGCGCCTTCTTCGCCGCGCTGGTCGTCGCAACCAGCCAGCCCGCGCCCGAGCGGGTATCGCCGCTCCTCGTGATGGGCGTCGCCTCGGCGCTGCTGGCTGCGAGCCTGTACTGGATCGTGCGCGGCAAGCTGCTGCTCCGGCAACGCCGTGTGTTCACCGAACTGAACTGACCTCTCTTCGCGCGGCGCATTTTGACGCCGCGCTCGCCTGTCGCGTAAATTCAATAAACACTCCATACGTTTTCGGCGTATATTCGGGCCAAGTCTCGGCTCAAAAGCACCCGACGAAAAAAAAGGCGCCACGTTTCCGTAGCGCCTTAAAAGTTCTAGCCATTCCGAGGGCCGTGCTAGAACCTGAGAGACTGTATTCGAAGCCTGAAGCGGAAAGCGGTCGCGCACGTCGCCCAGTGCTTTCGAAATCGGATTCCATTTTTTCCGGGATCACTGCTCAAGTCAAGCAAAATTTCAGCGTCCGGGCATCTGCCCAACGGTGTCTTCCGGAATCGGTTCCGATTACACCGACTCGGCGCGCGCGGCTTATCATCGGGCCTTGCATCGCTTGCAAGCTTCAGGCGTCGCCTGAATGGAATGTTCCACTCAGCATTCGAAACGATGTTTCACAAAAATAAATGCCCACGATGAGCGACCGGTCGTCGAGCCGCACAAAAACGAAAGACAGGGATAGCGACGAAGTCACCGCCCTTGCGCGCGGTCTCGATGTGTTGCGCCGCATTGCCGCTGCGGACGCCCCGGTCAGCAACCGCGAACTGACCGAATGGACCGGCATTCCCAAACCTACCGTATCGCGGATCACGGCCACGCTCGTCGGCGCCGGACTGCTGCTGCGTCTGCCCGACAGCGAGCGCTTCGTCCTGACCGCGTCGGTGCTCGAACTCAGCAACGGCTTCTTGCGCAACTTCGACATCCGGGCGCGAGCGCGGCCGTTTCTCATTGCGCTGGCCGAGCGGACGGGACTCAGCGTGCATCTGGCCGTGCGCGACCGGCTCGAAATGGTCGTCATCGACGCCATCCGGCCGCGCTCCGCCGTGCTCGTCTCGCGGCTCGAAGTGGGAGGCCGAATGGACCTGAGCCGCACGGCGGTCGGGCGCGCGTATCTCTCCGTTCTGTCGGACGCCGACCAGCAGGCGCTGATCGGCAGCCTGCAGACCGCATCCGGCGACGACTGGCCAAGCATATCCGGCGGCTTGCAGCGCGGTCTCGACGACGCGCGCCGCCGTGGGTTCGCGATTTCGCTCGGGGAATGGCATCACGGCCTCAACGCGGTGGCTGCGGGCTTCGTCGGGCCTTCGGAGGAGCGCTATTCAGTCAACTGCGGCGGTGCGGCGCATCAGTGTCCGCACGAGACGCTGATCACGACCGTGGTGCCCGCCCTGCTCGATTGCGTCGCCCAGATCGCGCGCGAGATCGGCGGCACGGCGGCCGCCGCGCCGTCTGCCGTAAGCAATTAAACTTACGCGCTTTGCCGCACGCGTCAGGGCCTTCGCCAACGCGTGTAACGCTCGTAATCATCCGAAAGAAAGCCCGGTGGACGGGCATGGGCGCGCGACGTAGCATCATGCTTCGCGCGCACCGGGGCCGCGCCGGGACCTATGGCTATGGCTCTGTCCAGCCTTGAACGCACGGGCCGCGCCCGCTGCCGCTCCCGGGCATCAGCCCCGACCGCATCGCGAGATGCCGCCCATCCGCGCCCCGTACGACAGACTTGGAAAGACCCAGCCACCACACGATGGACGACCGAAAGAACCCTCCCGCCGAGCCGCGCGCGACGCCCGCGCGCCCCGCCGATCCCGCACCGCCCGTCACTACCGCCGCGCCGCGCCGCCGCCGTCTCGTGCCGCTTGTCGTGGCCGTGTTGATCGTCGCGGGAGCCGTCGCATGGTGGCATCCGTGGAATCGCGGCGGCACAGCGGGTTCGCCGCAGCAGGCGCAACAGGGCGGACGGCGCGGCGGCGCGAACCCGATGAATCAGCCGCAGCCGGTGCACGTGGCAACCGTGTCGCAAGGCGAGATGCCGGTCGTCATCAATGCGCTCGGCACCGTCACGCCGCTCGCGAACGTCACCGTCAAGACGCAACTCAACGGCACGCTGATGGAAGTCGCGTTCCGCGAAGGCCAGATGGTCAAGAAGGGCGATCTCCTCGCGCAAATCGACCCGCGCCCCTACGAGATTTCGCTGCGTAACGCGCAAGGCACGCTCGCCCGCGACCAGGCGCTGCTGCAAACCGCGCGGCTCGACTTGCAGCGGTATCAGACGCTGCTTTCGCAAGATTCCATCGCCAAGCAGCAGGTGGATACGCAGGCGTCCCTCGTCAAGCAGTACGAAGGCGCGGTGAAGTCCGACCAAGCCAACGTCGACACGTACAAGCTCGACCTCGCCTATGCGCGCATTACGGCGCCGGTGTCCGGGCGCGTGGGCTTGCGTCAGGTCGATCCGGGCAACTACGTGACGACGGGCGACACCAACGGCGTCGTCGTCATCACGCAGTTGCAGCCGATCAGCGTGATCTTCACGACCTCGGAGGACAACCTCGCCGCGATCATGAAGCCGCTGCGCGCGGGCGTGAAGATGTCGGCAACGGCCTATGACCGCGCGAACACCAGGGCGCTCGAATCCGGCTATCTCGAAACCGTCGACAATCAGATCGACACGGCCACGGGCACCGTGAAGCTGCGCGCCACCTTCGACAACAAGGAAAACGGGCTCTTCCCGAATCAGTTCGTGAACACGAAGCTGCTCGTCGACGTCATCAGGAACGCGACCATCGTGCCGACATCGGCGGTGCTCAACGGCTCGTCCGGTTCGTTCGTGTATGTCGTGAAGCCGGACAACACGGTGAGCGTGCGCAACGTGAAGACCGGCCCGGTCGATGGCGAGCGCACGAGCATCAAGTCCGGCCTGCAAGTGGGCGAGCGCGTGGTGATCGACGGCTCCGACCGCCTGAAGGAAGGCGCGAAGATCACGATTCCTGCCGAGCGCGCAAAGGGCGCGTCGGGCGCATCCGCCGCGGCGGCGGCTTCGGGCGCATCGGGCGCATCGGGCGCGCAGCATGGCGGGCATCACCGCCGTCAGCAACAGCAGCAGTGAACTCTAAGCCTCGCGCATGAATCCCTCCCGCATATTTATTCTGCGACCGGTCGGCACGGCGCTGCTGATGGCGGCGATCATGCTCGTCGGCCTCGTCGCGCTGCGCTTTCTGCCGCTGTCCGCGCTGCCCGCCGTCGACTATCCGACTATTCAGGTACAGACCTTCTACCCCGGCGCGTCGCCGGACGTGATGACTTCCAGCGTCACCGCGCCCCTCGAAAAGCAGTTCGGGCAGATGGCGAGCCTGAACCAGATGTCGTCGCAGAGTTCGGCGGGGGCATCGGTCATCACGTTGCAGTTCAGCCTCGACTTGCCGCTCGATATCGCCGAGCAGGAAGTGCAGGCCGCCATCAATGCGGCCGGCAATCTGCTGCCGTCCGACCTGCCCGCCCCGCCGATCTACGCGAAAGTGAACCCCGCCGACGCGCCGATCATGACGCTCGCGATCAGCTCGAAGACGCTGCCGCTTACGCAGGTGCAGGATCTCGCGGACACGCGGCTCGGGCAGAAGATCTCGCAGGTGGCGGGCGTGGGCCTCGTGTCGGTGAGCGGCGGCAACCGGCCGGCCGTGCGCATTCAGGCCAATACGCGCGCGCTCGCCTCGTACGGGCTTAATATCGACGATCTGCGCACCACGATCTCGAACCTCAACGTCAACACGCCGAAGGGCAATTTCGACGGCCCGACGCGCGCCTACACCATCAACGCGAACGACCAGCTCACCGACGCCAACGCGTACAAGAGCGCGGTCGTCGCGTACCGCAACGGGCGGCCGGTGATGCTGACGGACGTCGCGACCATCGTGCAGGGACCGGAGAACACGAAGCTCGGCGCGTGGGTCGATTCCACGCCCGCCATCATCCTGAACGTGCAACGTCAGCCGGGCGCGAACGTCATTCAGGTGGTGGACGGCATCAAGAAGCTGCTGCCACAGTTGCAGCAGTCGCTGCCGGCCGCGCTCGACGTGCGCGTGGTCACCGACCGCACCACGACCATTCGCGCCTCGGTGCGCGACGTGCAGTTCGAGCTCGCCCTGTCCGTCGTGCTGGTCGTGCTCGTCATTTATCTCTTCCTCGCCAACGTCTACGCGACCATCATTCCGAGCTTGTCGGTGCCGCTCTCGCTCGTCGGCACGCTCGCGGTCATGTACCTGTGCGGCTTCTCGCTCGACAACCTCTCGCTGATGGCGCTGACCATCGCGACAGGCTTCGTCGTGGACGACGCCATCGTGATGATCGAGAACATCGCGCGTTACGTGGAAGAAGGCGAATCCCCGCTCGAAGCGGCGCTGAAAGGCTCGCGGCAGATCGGCTTCACGATCATTTCGCTCACGGTGTCGCTCATCGCGGTGCTGATTCCGCTGCTCTTCATGGGCGACGTCGTCGGGCGGCTCTTCCATGAATTCGCGATCACGCTCGCGGTGACCATCGTCATTTCGGCGATCGTGTCGCTTACGCTTGTGCCGATGATGTGCGCGAAGCTGCTGCGCCATACGCCGCCGAAGGACAGCAAGCGATTCGAGGCGCGCGCGCATCGGTTCATCGATTACGTCATCGGCCGCTATGCGGTGGCGCTCGAATGGGTGCTCGACCGGCAACGTTCGACGCTCGTGGTCGCGCTGCTCACGCTCGTGCTGACCGGCGTGCTCTACGTGTTCATTCCCAAGGGCTTCTTCCCGACGCAGGACACGGGCGTGATTCAGGCGATTACGCAGGCGCCTCAGGCGGCGTCGTATCAGGCGGTCGCGGAACAGCAGCAGGCGCTCGCGGCAAAGATTCTGCAGAACCCGGACGTCGAGAGTCTCACCTCGTTTATCGGCGTGGACGGCACGAACATTACGCTCAACAGCGGCCGCATGCTCATCAACCTGAAGCCGCGCGACGACCGCAGCAATACGTCGAGCGAGATCATCCGCTCCATTCAGAACGAAGTGGCGGACATTCCGAGCATCAAGCTCTACATGCAGCCGGTGCAGGACTTGACGATCGACTCCACGGTCAGCCCGACGCAGTATCAGTTCATGCTGACGGACCCGAATCCTTCCGAGTTCGCGCAATGGGTGCCGAAGCTCGTCGACCGGCTGCAACATACGTCGATTCTCACGGATGTCGCGACCGATCTTCAGCAGAACGGCCAATCGGTGTACGTGGAAATCGATCGCGAAACGGCGGCGCGCTTCGGCATCACGCCCGCGACCGTGGACAACGCGCTCTACGACGCGTTCGGCCAGCGCATCATTTCGACCATTTTCACGCAGTCGAACCAGTACCGCGTGATTCTGGAAAGCGAGCCGACCGACGCGCACTACAGCGAGACGCTCAACGGCATCTATCTGCCCTCTTCCACCGCGACGAACGGACAGGTGCCGCTCTCGGCCATCGCCAGGTTCCACGAACGCGCCGCGCCCTTGCTCGTCACGCACCTCGGGCAGTTCCCGGCGACCACCGTCTCGTTCAACCTCGCGAAGGGCGCGTCGCTCGGCGCGGCGGTGAAGGCGATCGAAGAAGCGAAGAACGAGATCGGCTTGCCGGCTTCGTTTCAGATCCGCTATCAGGGCGCGGCGCTCGCGTTCCAGGCGTCGCTGTCCAACGAACTGTTCCTGATTCTCGCGGCCATCGTCACGATGTATATCGTGCTTGGCGTGCTGTACGAGAGCTTCATCCATCCGATCACCATTCTCTCGACGCTGCCTTCAGCCGGTGTCGGCGCGCTGCTCTCGCTGATGATTACCGGGCACGATCTGGACATCATCGGGATCATCGGCATCGTGCTTTTGATCGGCATCGTGAAGAAGAACGCGATCATGATGATCGACTTCGCGCTCGAAGCCGAACGGGAACAAGGCAAGCCGCCGCGGGAGGCGATTTTTCAGGCGTGTCTGTTGCGCTTCCGCCCGATTCTCATGACGACCATGGCGGCGCTGCTCGGCGCGCTGCCGCTGATGCTCGGCTGGGGCGCGGGTTCGGAGCTGCGCCATCCCCTCGGCATCGCGATCGTCGGCGGGTTGATCGTGTCGCAGTTGCTCACGCTCTTCACGACGCCCGTCATTTACCTCGGCTTCGATTCGCTCGGCCGCAGGCTGCGCGCCCGCTTCGGCGGCGACGGCATGAGCGCGCCGCGTCCGGCCGGCGACGTGGAGTAACGCATGAACCTGTCGCGCCTTTTCATCGACCGGCCGGTGGCGACGACGCTGCTCGCCGTCGGCATCGCGCTTGCCGGCATGTTCGCGTTCGTGAAGCTGCCGGTCGCGCCGCTGCCGCAGGTGGACTTTCCGACCATTTCCGTGCAGGCGTCGCTGCCGGGCGCGAGCCCGGAGACGGTGGCGACGAGCGTGGCGAGTCCGCTCGAGCGCCATCTCGGCAGCATCGCGGACGTGAGCGAAATGACGTCGATGAGTTCCGTCGGCAGCACGCGCATCACGCTGCAATTCGGCCTGAATCGCGATATCGACGGCGCCGCGCGCGACGTGCAAGCTGCGATCAACGCCGCCCGCGCCGATCTGCCGACGTCGCTGCGCAGCAATCCGACGTACCACAAGGTGAATCCCGCCGACGCGCCGATTCTCGTGCTCGCGCTGTCGTCGCCCACGCGCACGGCGGGCTCGCTCTACGATTCCGCGGCGACCGTGCTGCAACAGACGCTTTCGACGGTGCCGGGCGTCGGCGAAGTCGACGTGAGCGGCTCGGCGAATCCGGCGGTGCGCGTGGAACTGGAGCCGGGCGCGCTGTTCCACTACGGCATCGGGCTGGAAGACGTGCGGGCGGCGCTCGCATCGGCGAACGCGAACAGCCCGAAAGGCGCGATCGAGTTTCAGGGCACGCACGTCCAGCTCTACACCAACGATCAGGCGAGCAAGGCCGCGCAGTACAAGGACCTCGTGATCGCGTATCGCAACGGCTCGGCGGTGAAACTCTCGGACGTCGGCGAAGTGGTCGATTCGGTCGAGGACCTGCGCAATCTCGGCCTCATCAACAACAAGCACGCGGTACTCGTCATTCTGTACCGGCAGCCGGGCGCGAACATCATCGAGACGATCGATCGCGTGAAGGCGATGGTGCCGCAATTGCAGGCCGCCCTGCCCGCCGACGTGGAGATCACGCCGACGGCGGACCGCTCGACCACCATCCGCTCGTCGCTGCACGACACCGAGCTCACGCTGGTGATCGCGGTCGCGCTGGTCGTAATGGTCGTGTTCCTGTTCCTGCGCAACTGGCGCGCGACGCTCATTCCGAGCGTCGCGGTGCCGATCTCGATCATCGGCACGTTTGCCGCGATGTACCTGCTCGGCTTCTCGCTCGACAATCTCTCGCTGATGGCGCTGACCATCGCGACGGGCTTCGTGGTCGACGACGCGATCGTCGTGCTGGAAAACATCGCGCGGCATGTCGAAAAAGGCGTGCCGCGCATGCAGGCCGCGATCATCGGCGCGCGGGAAGTCGGCTTCACGGTGCTGTCCATCAGCGTGTCGCTCGTCGCCGTGTTCCTGCCGATCTTGCTGATGGGCGGCATCGTCGGGCGGCTGTTCCGCGAATTCGCGCTGACGCTGTCGCTCGCCATCGCGGTGTCGCTCGTCGTGTCGCTCACCGTCACGCCGATGATGTGCTCGCGCCTGCTCGACGAACCGCGCGAGAAGCGCGAGGAAGGACGCGTCGCGCGCTGGCTCGAACGTCAATTCGAGCGCATGCAGCGCGGTTACGCGCGCACGCTCGGCTGGGCGCTCGGGCATCCGCGCACCATCCTGCTGATTCTGCTCGCGACCATCGGCCTCAACTTCTATCTGTACGTGATCGTGCCGAAGGGTTTCTTCCCCCAGCAGGACACGGGGCGCATCATCGGCGGCATTCAGGCGGACCAGAGCACGTCGTTTCAGGCCATGAAGGTGAAATTCTCGGAGATGATGCGCATTGTCGAGGCCGATCCCGCCGTGGACAGCGTCGCGGGTTTCACGGGCGGACGCTCTACCAATTCGGGCTTCATGTTCATCTCGCTCAAGCCGAAAAGCGAGCGCAAGATCTCGGCGGATCAGGTCATCAACCGCCTGCGCCGCCCGCTCGCCAATGTCGCGGGCGCGCGCACGTTCCTTCAGGCGGTGCAGGACATTCGCGTGGGCGGCAGGCAGTCGAACGCGCAGTATCAGTTCACGCTGCTCTCGGACACGACCTCCGACCTGTACACATGGGCGCCCAAAATCACCGAGGCGCTGCAGCACCGCCCCGAGTTGACCGATGTGAATTCGGATCAGCAGCAAGGCGGCCTGGAAGCGATGGTCACGTTCGACCGCGCGACCGCCGCGCGTCTCAACATCAAGCCCGCGCAGATCGACAACACGCTCTACGACGCGTTCGGCCAGCGGCAGGTGTCGACCATCTACAACCCGCTGTCGCAGTATCACGTCGTCATGGAAGTCGCGCCGAAGTACTGGCAAGACCCGGAAATGCTGAAGCAGATCTACATCAGCACCTCGGGCGGCACGGCAAGCGGCGCGGCATCGACCAATTCCACGACGACCTCCAGCGCGACGAGCACGGCATCCACATCCGCGACGGGTTCGACCGGCGCGGGCGGATCGTCGACCAGCACGGCCGACACCACCGCCGCGCTCGCGCTCGAATCCGTGCGCAATTCCGCGACCAACGCCATTGCGGCGAGCGGCAAGTCGGGATCGTCGTCGGGCGCGGCGGTGTCCACGTCGAAGGAAACGATGGTCCCGCTATCGTCCATCGCGAAGTTCGGGCCGGGCAACACGCCGCTTTCGGTGAATCACCAGAGCCAGTTCGTCGCCTCGACTATTTCGTTCAACTTGCCGCCGGGCCAGTCGCTCTCGGCCGCGACCGCCGCGATCTACGAAACGATGGCCGAACTGGGCGTGCCGCCGACCGTTCACGGCAGCTTTCAGGGCACGGCGCAGGCCTTCCAGCAATCGCTCAACGACCAGCCGCTTCTCATTCTCGCGGCGCTCGCGGCGGTGTATATCGTGCTCGGCATCCTGTACGAGAGCTACATCCACCCGATCACTATTCTTTCGACGCTGCCGTCCGCCGGCATCGGCGCGCTGCTCGCGCTGCTGCTCTTTCACACGGAGTTCAGCATCATCGCGCTGATCGCGGTCATTCTGCTGATCGGCATCGTGAAGAAGAACGCGATCATGATGGTGGACTTCGCGATCGAGGCGACGCGCCACGGCGCGAAGACTTCGCGCGATGCCATCGAGGAAGCGTGCCTGCTGCGCTTTCGCCCGATCATGATGACGACCGCCGCCGCCCTGCTCGGCGCGCTGCCGCTCGCATTCGGCACGGGCGAAGGCTCGGAGATGCGCGCGCCGCTCGGCATCGCGATTGTCGGCGGCCTGATCGTGAGTCAGATGCTGACGCTCTACACCACGCCTGTCGTCTATCTGTATATGGACCGCATTCGCGTGCGCGGCGAGGCGCGGCGGGCGCGTCGCAAGGGCGGCGCGAGTCCTGCAGGCGCGGTCGAATGAAGTTACGCTGGCATGGGCCGCGAAAATGGCCTACGGTGTTCTGACCGTCCACGCAAGGAGCGTCTCGAATGAAGGCGATGAAAGTCCTGCTGATCGGCGCGCACGGCCGCACGGGCCGCCATGTCGCGCGGCGTTTGCATGAAGAAGGCATTCCCTTTCGCGCGCTGTTGCGCAAGTCCGCGCACAAGAGCGAGTTCGCCGCGCTCGGCGCGGAGATCGTGCTCGGCGATCTGACACACGACTTCTCGCATGCTCTCGACGACATCACGCATGTCGTCTACGCGGCGGGCTCCGCCGAATCGGAAGGCGTGAGCGAGGAGCGCGACATCGACCGCGACGCCGTCATGCGCACCGCCGATTACGCGAAGCGCCGCCGCGTGCGGCAGCTGGTTGTGGTGAGCGCGTTGTCGGCGTATCAGCCGCAGCGCAGTCCGCTCGCGCTGCGCCACTATTCACGCATGAAGCGCGAAGCCGACGATTACGTCGCCCGCCGCGGCGTGCCGTACACGATTCTGCGGCCGGGGCCGCTTTCGGATGCGCCAGGGCGCGGGACGATCGCGCTCGCCGACGAACGCGTCGAACAGATGCCGGCGGTGTCGCGCGAAGACGTCGCGCAAGTGGCGATGCGATGCCTGCTGCTCGGCGTGACGAATCGCACGATCGGCTTCGTGGGCGGCGACGAACCTATCGACGATGCGCTCGATGCGCCCGCTGCCGCTACGGCGTAAGCGCTTTCAGTCCGCGCCGACCAGCCGGTAGCCGACGCCGGTTTCAGTGACGATATGTTCCGGCTGCGCGGCGTCGCGTTCGAGCTTCTGCCGCAGATGCGCCATGTAGATGCGCAGGTAATGCGGACTCTCGACATGCGACGGCCCCCAGACTTCGCGCAGCAAATGCCTGTGCGTCAGCACGCGTCCTGCGTCGCGCACGAGCGTCGCGAGCAGGCGGTATTCGATCGGCGTCAGATGCACGCTCTCGCCGCTTCGCGTGACGCGCCGTAGCGCAAGATCGACCGTGACATTGCCGAAGCTGATCACGGGGGTTTCGCTCGCCGCAGCCTGATTGCGCCGCCGTAAGTGCGCGCGGATACGCGCCATCAGTTCGGAGACGCCGAAGGGCTTGGTCAGATAATCGTCCGCGCCGGCATCGAGCGCGGCAACTTTCTCTTCTTCCTGCGTGCGCGCCGAGAGCACGATCACCGGCACTTCGGTCCAGCTTCGCAATTCGCGGATCACGTCGATGCCGTCCGTGTCCGGCAAGCCGAGGTCTACGATCACGAGATCGGGCTTGCGCGTGGCCGCCGCGATCAGCCCCTGCTGGCCGGTTTCGGCTTCGAACACTGTCATCTGCTGCGCTTCGAGCGACACGCGCACGAAGCGCCGGATCTGCTTTTCGTCTTCGATCAGGACGACGGTGAAGGACGGCTCGCTCATCGTTCTTTATTTGGTTGTGGTGGCGAGCCGGCCGCGCGGCGTGCCCGCGCTCAAGGCAAAAGTATCGTCGAGCCGGTCGTCTTGCGCGCTTCGAGTTCTTCGTGGGCGCGCGCCGCGTCCGCGAGCGTATAGCGCTGGCGCACGTTCGTCTTCACCTTGCCCGACGACACGACGTCGAACAGTTCGGCGGCCATCGTGTCGAGATCGCTGCGCTTCGCGATATAGCTGAAGAGCGTCGGACGCGTGAAAAAGAGCGAGCCGCGCCCGGCGAGTTCCGACGAATCGATCGGCGGCAGCGGCCCCGACGAATTGCCGAAGCTCACGAAGAGGCCGAGCGGCGCGAGGCAGTCGAGCGAGCCCACATAGGTGTCCTTGCCGATGGAATCGTAGACCACCGGCACGCCCGCGCCGTTCGTAATCTCGCGCACCCGTTGCGTGAAATTCTCGCGCGTGTAGACGATCGGGTGATCGCAGCCGTGCTCTTTCGCCAGCGCCGCCTTTTCGTCCGATCCGACCGTGCCGATGACCGTCGCGCCGAGCGCCTTCGCCCACTGGCACGCGAGCATGCCGACGCCGCCCGCCGCCGCGTGAATGAGCACGGTGTCGCCCGCCTTCACGCGGTACGTCCGGCGCAGAAGATATTGCGCCGTCAGCCCTTGCAGCATGATGGACGCGGCGTCTTCGTAGCCGATCGCATCCGGCAGCTTGACGACGTAATCCGCCGCCATCACGCGTTCTTCCGCGTAGGCGCCCGGCGGACGCGACGCATACGCCACGCGATCGCCCGGCTTGAACTGCGTGACGCCCTCGCCTACCGCCGTCACTTCGCCCGCGCCTTCCATGCCGAGGCCGCCGGGCAGCGGCATCGGGTACAGACCGGTGCGAAAATACACGTCGATGAAGTTGAGCCCCACCGCATGATGCTTCACGCGGATTTCGCCCTTGCCCGGCTCGCCCACGTTCACATCGACCCATTTCATGACTTCGGGGCCGCCAGTTTTGTCGAATCGGATTGCCTTGGTCATCGCTCGAACGCCTCCTTCGTTTCGTGGATGCTTCAGCGCGCCCTCACCAGCCGGGCGCGCAACTCGTCGAGAATCATGCGCGCGGTCGACACGTTGGTCGCGCACGGCACGTTATGCACGTCGCAGGCGCGCACCAGCGCGTTGATGTCGGGCTCATGCGGCTGCGGCGTCATCGGATCGCGCAGAAAGATCACGACGTCGACGCGCCCTTCCGCCAGTTCGCCGCCGATCTGCAAGTCGCCGCCATGCGGGCCGGACAGCTTGCGCTCGACGTCGAGCCCGTGCGCCGCCGCGATGCGCGCGCCCGTCGTGCCGGTCGCGACCAGCTGGCATTGCGCCAATGTGTCGACATACTCGCCCGCGAGTGCGACGATGTCGTCCTTTTTCATGTCGTGCGCAATCAGCGCGACGCGTGTGCTCATGTGCTGCCTTCTCCCCTCTTGTGATGTCGCCGGTCAGTAGGTGCCAGGATAAGCGCCGCCGTCGATCAATATGTTCTGGCCGATGATATAGCCAGCATGCACGCTGCACAGAAACGCGCAGGTCCGCCCGAACTCGTCCGGATTGCCGAAGCGCCCCGCCGGAAGACTCTGCGCGCGACGCGCGCGTGCCTCTTCGATGGAGATGTTCTGCGCCTTGGCCTGCGCCTCGAAGGTGACCGCGACGCGGTCCGTGTCGAACGTGCCCGGCAGCAGGTTGTTGATGGTGACGCCGGTGGCCGCCACCTTGCGCGCCACGCCCGCGACGAAGCCCGTGAGCCCCGAACGCGCGCCGTTCGACAGACCGAGCACGTCGATAGGCGCCTTTACCGACGAACTCGTGATATTGACGATGCGCCCGAAGCCGCGATCGATCATGCCGTCTAGCGTCCGCTTGATGAGCTCGATCGGCGTCAGCATGTTCGCTTCGAGCGCCTTGATCCACATCTCATGCGTGAAGTTGCGGAAGTCGCCCGGCGGCGGGCCGCCCGCGTTGTTCACCAGAATGTCCGGCTGCGGACAGGCCGCGAACGCGGCGTTGTGGCCTTCGGGCGTCGTGATGTCGCAGGCGACGGCCTGCACGTTCACGCCATACTGCGCGCGGATGCTCGCCGCCGTCGCTTCGAGCGTCTCGGCCGTGCGCGCCGTGATGACGAGATTCACGCCCTCGGCCGCCAGCGCCTCGGCGCAGCCGCGCCCGAGTCCCTTGCTCGCCGCGCACACGAGCGCGGTGCGCCCTGCGATTCCCATATCCATCGTCCGTCCTCCATGATCGTCGTTTAGTGTTCGAATCGGTTCGAAGCGTTGCAGCGTGGCATCGTTGCACGCGTCGAAACCCTCTCGCGCATTCTAGAAGAATCGGGGCGGCAACGTCGGCGCCTGCATGGCCGCATCGCGGGCGATTATTCTTAGGTCATGGCGGTCTTTTCGGTAAACTGTCGCCACTGTCGGCGCGGCGCTCTGTGAAGGGCGCCGCGCGCGACCGCCCACGCAGGACCATCACCCGAGCAGGACGCGCACTGCGCGAGACCCATGAAACAAGACAGCCGCTTTCCCAATCTCTTCATCCTCAATCACCCGCTGATCCAGCACAAGCTCACGCACATGCGGGACAAGGACACGTCGACGCGCACGTTCCGCGAGTTGCTGCGGGAAATCACGCTGCTGATGGGCTATGAAATTACGCGCAACCTGCCTTTGACGACCAAGCGCGTGGAAACGCCGCTCGTGGAAATCGACGCGCCGGTGATCGCCGGCAAGAAGCTCGCGATCGTGCCGGTGCTGCGCGCGGGCATCGGCATGTCGGACGGCCTGCTCGACCTCGTGCCGTCCGCGCGCGTCGGGCATATCGGCGTGTATCGCGCGGACGATCATCGGCCGGTGGAATATCTCGTGCGCCTGCCGCCCGATCTGGAAGAGCGCGTCTTCATTCTCTGCGATCCGATGGTCGCCACCGGTTATTCGGCCGTGCACGCCGTCGACGTGATGAAGCGGCGCAACGTGCAGGACGAAAACATCATTTTCGTGGCGCTGGTCGCCGCGCCCGAGGGCGTAAAGGTGTTCCAGGACGCGCATCCGAACGTGAAGCTCTATGTAGCGTCGCTGGATTCGCATCTGAACGAGCATGCGTATATCGTCCCCGGTCTCGGCGATGCCGGCGACCGCCTCTTCGGCACGAAGAACTGACCGCGCGTCCGGCTTTCCCGCCCCGAGCGCCGCCCGAGCGCCGCCTGACCGCCCCCTGACCGCCGCGCCTGTGCGCGGCGGTTTCGTTTTCACGGCGGGCCGGCGCGCACGGCCGCTGTCCGGGCGTTGCGCCATGCTAAAATTTTGGTCTGTTTCCGGTCCGGAATCGACGCGCGTTCGAGCATCGCGGACGCGCGTTCGAGCATCGCGCCGCGTCGCCGGGCGGACCCGGCAGCCGCTTCGAAGCACTCAGCGAGGCAGCGCGCAGGCCGGTCGATAATCACGCATCACAGCACACTAGGCGCGCGAATTCACGCGCCGCGCGACGGAGAACGGTAATGGCGGGTCATTCGAAATGGGCCAACATCAAGCATAAGAAAGCAGCGGCCGACGCGAAGAAAGGCAAGATCTGGACGCGCCTCATCAAGGAAATTCAGGTCGCGGCCCGCATGGGCGGCGGCGACATCGACTCGAATCCGCGCCTGCGGCTCGCCGTCGACAAGGCCTACGACGCGAACATGCCGAAGGACAACGTCAACCGCGCGATCCAGCGCGGCGTCGGCGGCGTCGATGGCGCGAACTACGAAGAAATTCGCTACGAAGGCTACGGCATCGGCGGCGCGGCGATCATCGTCGACACGATGACGGACAACCGCACGCGCACGGTCGCGGAAGTGCGCCACGCATTCTCGAAGTTCGGCGGCAACATGGGCACGGACGGCTCGGTGTCGTTCATGTTCGACCACGTCGGACAGTTCCTGTTCGCGCCGGGCACGCCCGAAGACAAGCTGATGGACGCAGCCCTCGAAGCAGGCGCCGACGACGTCGTGACGAACGAAGACGGCAGTATCGAAGTGCTCTGCCCGCCGAACGACTTCCAGAAGGTGAAGGACGCGCTCGAAGCCGCGGGCTTCAAGGCCGAACTCGCCGAAGTCACCATGAAACCGCAGACGGAAGTCGAATTCAGCGGCGAGGACGCCGTGAAAATGCAAAAGCTGCTCGACGCACTCGAAAACCTCGACGACGTGCAGGAAGTCTATACGAACGCCGCAATCAACGACGAGTAACGAGGAGCAGGCAGCCGCCGCGCTGGGTGGTTTCGCCGCGCCACGACTGGAACGGCTTTCGCTTTGCTTCGACGATTGAAAGGCGCGTGACGCAGCCGATGTCCGCGCGAGCCGCCTTTCGACCGCTCTGACTGCGCCGCAACCAGGCGCGTAGCGTGCGCGGCCACAGTTTTCATTCAAGCTTTCGGGGATTTAAATGAAGTTACTCGTCGTCGGTTCGGGCGGTCGGGAACATGCACTGGCATGGAAGCTCGCGCAGTCGCCGCGCGTGCAGATCGTCTATGTGGCGCCCGGCAACGGCGGCACCGCGCAGGACGAGCGCCTGCGCAACGTCGATATCACGGACCCGGCCGCGCTCGCCGATTTCGTCGAGAAGGAGCACGTCTCGCTGACCGTCGTCGGCCCGGAAACGCCGCTCGCCGCGGGCATCGTGAACCTGTTCCGCTCGCGCGGGCTGAAGATCTTCGGGCCGACCAAGGAAGCCGCGCAGCTCGAAAGCTCGAAGGACTTCGCGAAGGCGTTCATGAAGCGCCACAACATTCCGACGGCCGAGTACGAGACCTTCACGGACGCCGCCGCCGCGCACGCCTACATCGACGCGAAAGGCGCGCCGATCGTCGTGAAAGCGGACGGACTCGCCGCCGGCAAGGGCGTGGTCGTCGCGATGAGCGCCGAAGAAGCGCACGCCGCCGTCGATTCCATGCTCGCGGACAACCAGTTCGGCGATGCGGGCGCGCGCGTGGTCATCGAAGAGTTCCTGACCGGCGAGGAAGCCAGCTTCATCGTGATGGTGGACGGCAAGCACGTGCTTGCCCTCGCCTCCAGCCAGGACCACAAGCGCCTGCTCGACGGCGACAAGGGCCCGAACACCGGCGGCATGGGCGCGTATTCGCCCGCGCCCATTGTCACGCCGCAACTGCACGCCCGCGTGATGCGCGAAATCATCCTGCCGACGGTGCGCGGCATGGAGAACGAAGGCATCCGCTATACCGGTTTTCTGTACGCGGGCCTGATGATCGACGCGAACGGCAATCCGAAGACGCTCGAATTCAACTGCCGAATGGGCGACCCGGAAACGCAGCCGATCATGGCGCGTCTCAAGGGCGATTTCTCGAAGGTCGTGGAAATGGCGATCGACGGCAAGCTCGACGGCGCGGAACTGGAGTGGGATCGCCGCACGGCGCTCGGTGTCGTGCTGGCCGCCCACAACTACCCGGACGCGCCCCGCAAGGGCGACCGCATCAACGGCATTCCGGCCGAAACGGACAATGCCGTGACGTTCCACGCGGGCACGACGCTGGCTGACGGCAAGCTGACGACCTCGGGCGGACGCGTGCTGTGCGTCGTCGGGCTGGCGGATTCGGTTCGCGGCGCGCAATCCGTGGTCTACGATACAGTCAATCAGATCTCGTTCGACGGCATGCAGTATCGCCGGGACATCGGTTACCGGGCGGTGAGCCGCAAACAGGCTGATCGCCACGGCTGACGCGGAGTTTTCCGCTTCGCCGAACCCGCGCTGCCGGACCTCGTGTCCGGCAGCGCGTTTTGAAGAGAACCACGACTTACGCGCCAGCCGGCTGGCGCAGTGCATCCATCGATGAGTGAACCGAAACGCAGCGCGGACCGCGAGGCACAAAGAGACGCATCGCACGATATCGCGGCGGTGCGCGACTATCTGACCGGCCTGCAAACGCGCATCGCCGACACGCTCGGCGCGTTCGACGGCACGCCTTTCGCCACCGACGCCTGGACCCGCGAGCCGGGCGCGCATTTGCGCGGCGGCGGCGTGACCCGCATTCTCGAAGGCGGCGGCTTCTTCGAGCGCGCCGGCATCGGCTTCTCGGACGTCGCGGGCGACGCCCTGCCGCCTTCGGCCAGCGCGGCGCGTCCGCAACTGGCGGGGCGCGGCTTCGAGGCGCTCGGCGTCTCGCTCGTCATGCATCCCCGCAATCCGCACTGTCCGACCGTTCACATGAACGTGCGCATGCTGACGGCGGTTGCGCCCGGCGAAGCGCCGATTTTCTGGTTCGGCGGCGGCATGGACCTCACGCCCATCTACGGCTACGAGGAAGACGCGGTGCATTTTCATCGCGTATGCCGCGAAGCATTGCAACCGTTCGGCGCGGGCCTGTACCCGCGTTTCAAAACCTGGTGCGACGAGTATTTCTACCTGAAGCATCGAAACGAACAGCGCGGCATCGGCGGGATCTTTTTCGATGATTTCTCCGAGCCGGGCTTCGAGCGTTCCTTCGCGATGATGCAAAGCGTCGGCGATGCATTTTTGAAGGCATATCTGCCGATCGTCGAGCGGCGGCGCGACACGCCGTACACCGAGCGCGAGCGCGAATTTCAGGCCTACCGGCGCGGGCGCTACGTGGAATTCAACCTCGTCTTCGATCGCGGCACGCACTTCGGTCTGCAAAGCGGCGGCCGCACGGAGTCGATTCTCATGTCGATGCCGCCGGTCGCGAACTGGCGCTACGACTGGCAACCGGAGCCCGGAACGCCGGAAGCGCGGCTGTACCGGGACTTTCTGGTGCGCCGCGAATGGCTGTGACGCACACCGCCGCTTCGGACGTGCCGAGCGAGAAGCGCGTCGGCCTGCTCGGCGGCACGTTCGATCCGATCCACAACGGACATCTCGCGCTCGCCCAGCGCTTCGCCGCTCTATTGCATCTGACCGAGCTCATGCTGCTGCCCGCAGGCCAGCCGTGGCAGAAGGCGGGCGTATCGGCGCCGCATCATCGGCTCGCGATGACGCGCGCGGCGGCGCAATCGCTCGATCTCGGCGGCGCGAAAATCACCGTCGCAACCGATGAAATCGAGCGCGACGGCCCCACTTACACCGTCGACACGCTCGCTCAGTGGCGCGAGCGGGAAGGCGCAAAGGGGTCGCTTTCGCTTCTGATCGGCGCCGATCAGCTCGTGAAGCTGGATTCATGGCACGACTGGAAGCGGCTCTTCGACTACGCGCACATTTGCGTCGAGGCGCGGCCGGGCTTCGATATGCGCGTGCTGCCCGATGAAGTGGCGCAGGAAGTGGCCGCGCGCCGCGCGTCGGCGGACGTGCTGTGCGCGAGTCCGCACGGCCATGTGCTGATCGACGAATCGCTTCACATCGACGTCTCCGCCACGGCGATCCGCGAGCACGCTCGCGCGCAAGACGGCACGCGCGAACTGCGCGCTCAGGTCCCTTCCGCCGTATGGGACTATATTGTTCAACATCACCTGTACCGGACACGGTAAAGACACAGCAACCATGGAACTTCAAAAGCTGCAACGCGCGATCATCGACGGTCTGGAAGACGTCAAGGCGCAAGACATCAAGGTGTTCAACACGAGCCACCTGACGTCGCTGTTCGACCGCGTGGTCGTGGCGAGCGGGACGTCGAACCGGCAGACCAAGGCGCTCGCCAACAGCGTGCGCGAAAAGGTCAAGGAAGCGGGTGGCGACATCATCAGCACGGAAGGCGAAGAGATCGGCGAATGGGTGCTGGTCGATTGCGGCGACGCGGTCGTTCATATCCTGCAACCCGCGCTGCGCCAGTACTACAACCTCGAGGAAGTCTGGGGCGACAAGCCCGTGCGCGTGAAGCTGCAAAAGCCGAACATGTTCGGCGGCGCGAGCGTGTCCGATGACGACGAGGACGAGGAAGAAGACGCGCCCGCGGTCAAACGCCCGGCGCGCAAGACCGCGCGCAAACAAGCCTGAAGGCTCGCGCCTTCATGAAGCTCTATATCCTGGCCGTCGGACACAAGATGCCCGACTGGATCGGAACCGGCTTCGACGAGTACGCGAAGCGCATGCCGCCCGAGCTGCGCATCGAACTCAAGGAAATCAAGCCCGAGCAACGCTCGTCCGGACGCAATGCCGAGAGCGTGATGACTGCCGAGCGGCAGCGAATTGAAGCCGCCTTGCCGAAGAACGCGCGCGTCGTCGCGCTCGACGAACGCGGCCGCGACTGGACCACGATGCAACTCGCGAACGCCCTGCCCGGCTGGCAGCAGGACGGACGCGATGTCGCGTTCGTGATCGGCGGCGCGGACGGCCTCGCGCCCGAAGTGAAGGCGCGCGCCGAACTGATGTTGCGCGTCTCCAGCCTCACGCTGCCTCACGGCATGGTTCGCGTGCTGCTGGCCGAACAGCTTTACCGCGCGTGGAGCATCACGCAGAATCATCCCTACCATCGCGCGTGAGTCCGGGCCGCTGGGCTTTCCGCTCAGGTCTTCGTTCAGGCTTGCTGTGCGGTCCGGCCGCGCGCGCATTTCTTCGAGACCTTTTCGCCGATGTCCGCTTACCCCTTCGTTTATCTCGCCTCGCAAAGCCCGCGCCGTCAGGAGTTGCTTCGGCAACTGGGCGTTCAATACGAACTGCTGCTGCCTCGCCCCGATGAAGACGCCGAAGCACTCGAAGCCGAGCTTCCGGGCGAGACCGCGGATGCGTATGTCGTGCGCGTCTGCGCGCTGAAGGCGAAGGCGGCCCGCGCGCGTTTGCTTGCCGGCGGACATGCACCCGCGCCGATTCTTGTCGCCGATACAACCGTCACCATCGACGGCCTGATTCTCGGCAAGCCTTTGCATGAAGCTGATGCCGTCGCGATGCTCGAACGCTTGGCCGGCCGCGAGCACGAAGTGCTGACGGCGCTTGCCGTCGTGGATGCCGAAGGCACGCTGCTCGAAGTGGCGCTGTCGCGTTCGACGGTGCGCTTCGCCGCTGCCGGGCGTGCTGCGCTGCAACGCTATGCCGCGACCGGCGAGCCGCTCGGCAAGGCGGGCGCGTATGGCATTCAGGGCCGCGCGGCGGCGTTCATCGAGCGAATCGAGGGGTCCTATTCGGGTATCATGGGTCTGCCCCTTTTCGAAACCGCAGCACTCTTGCGCGTGGCGCGCGTCGAATTCTAAACAGGCCATGAACGAAGAAATCCTGATCAACGTCACACCGCAGGAAACCCGCGTCGCACTGGTTCAGCAAGGCGCCGTTCAGGAGCTTCACGTCGAGCGCACGCTTTCGCGCGGGCGCGTGGGCAATGTGTATCTCGGCAAGGTCGTGCGCGTGTTGCCGGGCATGCAGTCCGCGTTCATCGACATCGGTCTGGAGCGCGCCGCGTTCCTTCATGTGGCCGATATCTGGCATCCGCGCATCGCGGGCGAGGCGCATGGGTCCGCCGCGCATGTGCCGATCGAGAAGATCGTGTTCGAAGGTCAGGCGCTGATGGTGCAGGTCGTGAAGGACCCCATCGGCACAAAGGGTGCGCGGCTGTCGACGCAGGTGAGCATCGCGGGACGCACCCTCGTGTATCTGCCGCAGGAGCCGCATATCGGCATCTCGCAGAAGATCGAGAGCGAGGCGGAACGCGAGGCCGTTCGCGCTCGCCTTACCGCCGTGTTGCCCGCCGACGAGAAAGGCGGCTATATCGTGCGCACCATCGCGGAAGATTCGTCGAGCGAAGAACTCGCCGCCGATGTCGCCTATTTGCGCAAGACGTGGGCGACCATCGTGACGCAGGCGCAGCGCGTGCCCCCGACCACGCTGCTCTATCAGGACCTCAACCTCGCGCAGCGCGTGTTGCGCGATTTCGTGAACGACGAGACCACGCGCATTCAGGTCGATTCGCGCGAGACCTATCAGATGCTCGCGGACTTCGCGGCCGAGTTCACGCCTGCGGTGGCGTCGCGCGTGCATCACTACACCGGCGAGCGGCCGCTCTTCGACCTGTACAACATCGAAGCGGAGATTCAGCGGGCGCTGTCGCGGCGCGTCGATCTGAAGTCGGGCGGCTATCTGATGATCGACCAGACCGAGGCGATGACGACCATCGACGTGAACACAGGCGGTTATGTGGGCGCGCGCAACTTCGATGACACCATCTTCAAGACCAACCTCGAAGCGGCGCATACCATTGCACGGCAACTGCGTTTGAGAAATCTCGGCGGGATCATAATCATCGACTTCATCGACATGGAAAATGTCGAGCATCGCGATCAGGTGCTGGGCGAACTCAAGAAAGCGCTGTCGCGGGATCGCACGCGCGTGACGGTCAACGGCTTCTCGCAACTGGGGCTTGTCGAGATGACGCGCAAGCGCACGCGTGAATCGCTCGCGCATGTGTTGTGCGAGCCTTGCCCGACCTGTCAGGGCAAGGGACAGGTCAAGACGCCGCGCACTGTCTGCTACGACGTGCTGCGCGAAATCATGCGCGAATCGCGGCAGTTCAATCCGCGCGAGTTTCGTGTGGTGGCGTCGCAGCAGGTCATCGATCTGTTTCTGGAAGAAGAGTCACAGCATCTTGCGATGCTGATGGATTTCATCGGGAAACCGGTTTCGTTGCAGGTGGAGTCGAATCTGAGTCAGGAACAGTATGACATTGTGCTGATGTAGACCAGTGCCCTTAGGCCCCGACGCATTCGCAACGGGGCGCGGCACTGATCAGTATGCCGATGAGAAAGATGAACAGGTTGCCCTCGGTGAAATTCAGCAACAAGGAATTGGCGAGACAGCCGAAGACGAAGGCGAAGAGATAGCCGTTCGCCACATCGCGCGAAGGCTGGACCAGGCGCTGACATTCCCTGCCAACCGCGATCAGAAACCACACGAAAAGCGCGACGCCGATCAGCCCGAGCTGCACGCCCATCAGAAAGAACTCATTGTGCGGGTTGCCCGCCATCGCCGCGCGCCCGCCGGTCTGCGTGCTGGCAAGCCGCTCGAACTGCATGCGCACGCTTCCCACGCCATAGCCTGCAATGGGCCGGTGCGCGATCAACTCGATGCTGCGCCGGTAGAACTCGAGCCGCACGCCCATCGACGTATTCTTGTTCTGCGTCTCGAATTGCGTGACTTCCTGCGCCGTATCGGCAAGACGCGAGTCTTTCGCATAGAACACGAACGCAGCGACGCACGCGCACACCGTCAACGCGCCGAGCGCCACGATCCAGCGCGTGCGTTTGTCGTAGCGACGAAACCGCGCCGCGTGCACCACCAGAAAAATGGCGATATAGGCAATCGCCACCACTTGCCCCGTGCGCCCCTGCAGCACGAAGAGAACGTTCACCATCGCGGCCAGCGCAACCAGATACAGCGCCTTGCCACCCGCGTTCTTCGTCGCTTTGGCAAGCGAAAACGACAGGCATACGAGAAACGCCATCATGAGGCCGCCTGAGATGTGGTCCTTGAACACCCAAGGTCGGGTCATGGCGTCGGTGCCGTGCATCGGGCCCACGGCCGTCCAGCCGAAGTAGTTCGTGTACGTGAGCACCATTGTCAGAACAAGCGTCGCGAAAAGGCCCCACACCGCCGCCTTCGCCCAGGCGGACGAGTTGTCATCGCCGAAAACGAGAACGAGCAGCGGTATGAACAGGAGCTTGCGGTACTTCATCAGGAAGTCGAAGGCTTCGTGTATGCCGGGCGAGCTATACGCGAGGCTTAACGTCAGCGCGGCGAAAAGCACGAGAGCGGCGAAGCCGGCTGGCGAGCGCATGCGCAACGCGGGCGCGCGCCGCCAGACCTCCGGTGACGTCAACGCCAGCAAGGCGAACGCGCCCGAGGCGAGATTCACGCCCGCGGTCGAGATAGGTACGAGCCAGAGCGTGACGATGGCGAACCATCTCGCCAGAACCAGCTGGTAGGACTCGGTGCCCGTGCGGCCCAGCCTCGAAATTGTGTTGACTTGCATTATGTTGTTCCACTACCCCGTTTGTCGGGCGTCGTCGCGTCCGCCTCGATTCTTGTGTTCACCGCGCCGGCCGCAAGTAGAAGTCCGCGCGGCGTCGTAACGCCTCGTCCGAATATAGCGATTCGGCCGTGCGCCGCGCGCGCTCCCCAATCGATGCACGCAGCGCCGAATCCGCGAGCAGGCCGTCGACGAGCCCGCGCGCCTGCTCGGTGGTATCGAAGAGAAAGCCGTTCTCGCCATGCCGGATCCAGTCCGCATAACCGCCGCGCCGGTGACATACCACCGGCAGGCCGCATGCCATGGCTTCAAGCACGACGCGCCCGAACGTTTCCACATGCGCGCCGGTGCGGTAATAAAAGATATCGATGCCGCGCAGAAAGTCGACTGCTGCGATCGCCCCTTCAGGCAGGATCTCGACGTTCGGTGTCCCAGTGAGCGCGTCCGACGCCGCCGCGCGCAGGCTCGTTGCGCCTTGGAGCCGTATGTCCGCGCCCCCGTCGGCCCACGCGCGATAAAGCGGTACGTCGTCGAGGTCGTGCTTGTCGAGCGTGTCGCGGCTCAGGCGCCCGATGACGAGCCGTCCACCGGACCGCGGCCGAGGCATGGGCGCGAACTGTGCGATGTCGATAGGGGAAGGCTGCACCTCGCCTTCCACGCCTAGCAGCTTGCGCTGGAACTCGGAAATGAAAACGTATTCGGTCCGCGGCCAGCGGAGCATCGGCGGATGCGTCGCGGTAAGCGCCAGTATCTTCGGGTGAAACGTGTTGAAGACATAGATCAGGCGTTGCGGCGCCCGGCTCAGATACGGCCACAGCTTGTTGCGCCAGTGCGTGCCGACGAAGACGAACGTGCCGCCGTGAGGACGGTCCGCCCCGCCGAGACCCATGCGGATGCGCCGAATTCCGTGGCGACGGGCCAGCTCCGGCGAGCACCGCGACGAAGGCGACCACAGCGACAGTTCGCTGCGGTCCCGCAACAGACGCGCGAGATGCAGGGCTTCCTGCTCGCTGCCGCCATATTCATTCATGAATCCGTTGATGATGTGAATGACCGGCTTCGGCATTGAGTTGGGCACCCTGTTGGACACTGAAAAGAACGGTGACCGAGCGCGTCAGCCGGCGAGCGCCGCTGCGGCACGCCGATACACCGCCTCGGTCGCCGCGACGAAGCGATCGCTCGAGAACTCGCGTACGGCTTTCTCGTGCGCACGAGCGCCCATCACCGGCACGCCCGCGCGATCGGCGACAATTTTTTGCAGTAACGCTCCGATGTCACTCACGTCGCGCGGCTCGACGATCCAGCCGTCGATGCCGTCGTCGATATTCTCCGGCAGGCCCGCGTAACGCGTGACCATCACGGGCTTGCCCATCGCCATCATCTCGCGGCAGGCGAACGACACCGTCTCGACGGCATACGAAAGCACGAAACCGATGTCGAACGTGGCGATATAGTCGGGCACATTCTCCACGAATCCGACGACGTGCACGTTATGTTGCATGCCGAGGGTTTCGATGGTCCGCCGTTGCTCCGCGCTCGGCTCCGTGCCGACCACGACTACGATCACCCGTTCGCGCACCTCGCCGGGAAGGCCCGCGACGGCCGCAATCATGTCCATGGTTCCCTTATACGAATCGAAGCCGGTGACCGTGCCGAGCACGAGCCGGCTCGCGCGGTCCGGACCGAGCATCGTCAGCCGCTTCGCCGCGGCGCTTGCCGCATCGCGCGGCGCGTACTTCGCCATGTCGATGCCGTTCTTCACCACCGTGAGCGGACAATGCGCGTACACCGATTTCCGCACGAGTTCCGCCGTGGAGTCGGACACGGCGATCACTTCGTCCGTCGCGCGGGTGGCGCGCAGCCGGGTCAGGAAGTCGCTCTTGATGGCAATGGAGTTGTGCTTCGTAAAAACGATACTCGGTCGCGGCCCCTTCCACCACAACATGACGAGCAAAAGCAGGCGGTGATCGGGCGAGCCGTTCACGTGGATGACATCGAACTGCTCTCGCTGGAGCAGCGCCCGCAGCGCGCGCCACGCTCCGCACAAGCGCGAGACGTCCTTCAGTTTCGCGGGAAAGTCCATCGGCACGGCAGTGACGCCTTTCGCTGCGCACGCGTGTTCGTAGAGACGACTGGATCCCGGCGCGGCGACGAAGACCTGATGACGGGCGGACAGCCCGCGTGCGATTGCGACGATATACGTGTCGTGGCCGCCACCGCGGCCACAGTGAAAATTGACAAACAAAATCTTCAACGGCTTGGTCTCACTGAATCAATAGCTGAAAGCACCTCCTGGACCGACGGCGGATTGCCGCTGTCGCCGACCGAGACGGACACGCCCGGCACATTCACACCGAAGTGCGGCCGCGAGGTGGCGCTGAAAATCATCACGGTCGGTCGCCGAAGTTCGCTTGCGAGGTGCACGAGGCCGGTGTCGGTGCCGACGACGAGCCCCGCACGCGCGATATGCTGCGCGACCTCCTCGATGCTCAGCTTCGGCAGCACGCGCGCGCTCGGCACGCCCGCGGCGATGGCCTCCGCGTCGAGGCGTTCGGCATCCGAGCCCCACGGCAAAAGCGGCGTCATGCCTTGCTCGACGATAGCCTTCGCCACCGCGATCCAGTTTTCTACCGGCCACTTCTTTTCCGGCTTCGACGTCGCGTGGAACAACAGCGCGAAACGCACGTCGGCGCTCACGGCGAGCGGCTTCGCCGGCTTCGGAATGGCGAACACGCTGGGCGGAGCGGCGTCGATGGAATAGCCGAGCGTGTCGGCGAGCGTCTGACGCATGCCCTGCCAGGCGTTCGAATCGTGACGCGGCGCGAAGCGATGCGTGTACGCGAAGGCCGCGCCTCGTTCCCCGAGGTTGACGTTCGCGTAGCCGAAGCGGCGCCGCGAACGTGCGAGAAAAGAGATGATCGCGCTCTTGTAGACGCCGTGCAGATCGAAGATCGCGTCATAGCGTTCGCGCCGCAAATCGTGAATCGACGACCAGATGGCTCGCAGGTCAGCGAGGTTGCGCGCCTTCTTGAAGCGTCGCAGCGGCGCGCACAGCACGCGGGCGACGCCGGGATTCCAGCGCGGGATATCGGCGAAGTTCTCGTCCACTGCCCAATCCACTTGCACGCCGGGAAACGCGCGATGCAGGTCGCCGACGACGGCCTGCGCCTGAATCACGTCGCCCAATGAGCTGACTTTCACTATCAGAACCCGCTTCATTCTGCGATCGCTTGCATGTGGTGGAACCGGTCGTTCGTCAAAGGCGAGTTTCGGAAGCGGCCGACAATATGTCAGGCCGCCTGCTGCTGGTACTGGATGCGATGAAGATGCGCGTAGAGGCCGTTGTGGCGCAGCAGTTCCGCGTGGCTGCCCTGCTCTGCGATCTTGCCCGCCTCCAGCACGAGGATGCGGTCCGCGCGCTCGATGGTCGAAAGCCGGTGTGCGATGACCAGCGTGGTGCGCCCTTTCATCAGCGTTTCGAGCGCGGACTGAACGTGCCGCTCGGATTCCGAATCGAGGGCCGACGTGGCTTCGTCGAGAATCAGGATCGGCGCGTTCTTGTAGATGGCGCGCGCGATGGCAAGACGCTGACGCTGGCCGCCCGACAACCGCATGCCGTTGCCGCCGATCAAGGTGTCGATGCCGTCCGGCATGGAAGCGACGACATCAGCCAGGTTCGCGGCTGCCAGCGCGGCGAGCACGCGGTCGCGGTCCGGCACCGTGCCGTATGCGACGTTCGCGGCGATGCTGTCGTTGAAGAGCACGACGTCCTGACTCACCATCGCCATTTGCGAGCGCAGATCCGCCAATGCGTAGTCGGTGAGCGGCACGCCGTCGACGAGCACTTCGCCCTCGGCCGGATCGAAAAAGCGCGGCAACAAATTGACGAGCGTGGTTTTGCCGCTGCCCGACGGACCGGCGAGCGCGACCATCTCTCCCGGCGCGACCTTGAACGAAACGTGATCCAGCGTGGCGCGCTCCTGCGTGCCGTAGTTGAACGAGACGTTGCGAAACTCGATGCTGCCCTGCGCGCGCTCGAGCCGCCGCCCGCCGCCCGCCGGTTCCGGCGGCTCGTCGATGAGACCGAAGATGAGTTCCGCCGCCGTCATGCCTCGCTGCAGCGGCTGGTTCACGTCGATCAGATGCTTGAGCGGCGAAATGACGAGCAGCATGGATGTGACGAACGCCACGAAACCGCCGACCGTCGTCTGATCGCTCGCGGATTGCAGCACGGCGATCGTGATGACGATGGCGAGCGCGATCGAAGCGAGAAACTGCGTGAGCGGCTGAGCGAGACCGCCCGACACCTGCATGCGCATGGCGTAACCGCGCAGGCGGCTGCTCATTTCGGTGAAGCGCCCCATCTCGTACGGCTCGCCGTTGTGGACCTTGACGACCTTGTAGCCGCCCACCGTCTCTTCGACGATGTAGGAAAGGTCGTTCGTGAGCATCTGATGCTCGCGGTTCAGACGCCGCAAGCGCCGGTTGATCTTCGACACGAGCCAGCCGATGCCCGGCAGGATAAGCGCGACGATCAGCGTGAGCCGCCAGTTGAGAATGAAGAGGTAGCCGAGCAGGAACACGACCGTGAGCGAATCGCGCACGAGGGTGACGACGACGCTCGACAGCACTTGCAGGATCTGGTTGACCTCGAACACGATCGCGTTGATGACCGTGCTCGCCGTCTCGCGCTGAAAGAAGCCTGCGCCCGTGTGAATCATGCGCTCGAACATCTGCAGCCGCAGTTGCAACAGGATCTTGTTCGACACGTACGAGAGCAGATACCCCGACGCATATTGCGCGACGCCTCGCACGAGCGCGAGGCCGATCACCGCGACGGGCACGATCCACTTGGCGCTCTCGCTGCCCCGGGTGCCGAAACCGTGGTCGAGCAGCGGCTTAAGCAGCATGGGAATGCCGGCTTCGCTGGCCGCGACGAAGCCCATTGCCACGAGTCCGAGGAGCACGATGCCCATGAGCGGCCGCAGATACGGCCAGAGCCGCTTCATGACGGCTGCGGGCGTCGTCGTGCTGCCTTCGCCGATGGTCTTTCTCAGTGTCTGCTTTTCGCTCGAGTTCTCGCTCAAATCGTCCTCTGCGTTGCGATGCCCCGGCCGCCGCACCCGCCAGCCAGGAAGAAGGCCGCGCCAGCGGGTAACGCCGGACGCCACAACAATCCGCCATTGTAAACCGCCGGGCGTGCCGGACTCAGGAAGGCACGCGCCTGGCCGGTCGATGGTTCTACAATACGCGCCACGAACAGCACGGCCCGACGACATGACGCACGACAGCCTCGGCATCGCCATCATCACGCACAATGCAGCGGCGCGGCTCGCGCAATGCCTCGAATCCGTTTCCTTCGCCGACGATATCGTCGTGATCGACGGCGGCAGCACCGACGGAACCGCCGACATCGCGCGAAAACATGGCGCACGCGTGATGAGCGCGCCCGACTGGCCGGGCTTCGGGCCACAGAAGAATCGCGCGCTCGACGCGCTCTCGACCGACTGGGTGCTGTCCATCGACGCCGACGAAGTCGTGACGCCCGAGCTTGCCGCCGCCATCCGGCGCGCCATCGTGGAGCCGGACGCGGATGTCTACGCGATAGACCGGCTCTCCAGCTTTTGCGGCGACTGGATCCGGCACAGCGGCTGGTACCCCGACTGGATTCCCCGGCTTTTCAGGCGCGGCACGGCGCGCTTTTCCGACGATCTCGTGCATGAACGGCTCGTCATAGCGCCGGGCACGGCGGTGGCGCGGCTCGAAGGCAAGCTGCTGCACTACTCCTACGAAGACTTCGAAACGGTCCTGCGCAAGCTCGACGCCTACTCGACGGCCGGCGCGCGACAACGCCATGCAGCAGGCAAGCGCGCCAGTCTCGGCATGGCCGTGACGCGCGGCCTATGGGCCTTCGTCAGGACCTACGTGCTCCGGCGCGGTTTTCTCGACGGGCGCTCTGGCTTCATGATCGCTGTCTTCAACGCCCAGACGGTGTACTACCGATTCGTCAAGCTCGCCTATCTCAGCCGGCGACCGCATCAATAAACAATCTCGATTTCACTCCCCGCGAACTCCCCGCGCAGCGCGCTGATGAGATCGTCGGTCGGCTTGACGCGCCACGCGTCGCCTAAACGCACTTCGCCTTCGGCGTGTTCGCTGCGATAGACGATGCTCACGTTCAGCCCATTCGGAATCGGCGCGGCGCTCTGACGCTGACGGCCGTTGTCCCTGACCGGCATCGGCGGCGGCGCGGCCTGTTCACCTGCCGCATGCGCTTCCAGCACGCGACGCAGCCGCAAGGCGTCGGCATTGCCGTTCATCTCAACCTTCACCGATTGCGCGTACCGGCTGCGGGCGCGTTCCAGATCCATCGCTGTATCGACGGTGAAGCGAATGCCGCCCGTGAACGCGTCGTTGCGCGCCTGCCCTTGCACCACCAGCAGTTCGTCTTCCTTGAAAAGCGCCTTGTTCGCTTCGAACTGCTCGTTGAACACGGTCACTTCGCACTGGCCGGTGCCGTCGTCGAGATTGACGATCAGCATCTTGCCGCGCTGGGTCATCTGCGTGCGCATCGACGAAATCACGCCCGCGACGAGCTTGTCGCGCCCTTCCTTCAGCTCACCGATTTTCTGGCGCACGAAGCGGCGCACTTCGCCCTTGTAGGCGTCGAAAAGATGCCCCGACAGATAAAAGCCGAGCGCCGTTTTCTCTTCCTGCAGACGCTTCTTGTCCGACCACGCGGGCTCGTCGACGAGTTCGTGCTTCTGCAGCGGCGTGTCGCCCATGTCGAAGAGGCCCGCCTGCATCGCGTTGGCGGCGGCCTGTTCGGCGGCCTCCATCGCGAGCGGCACAGAAGCGAGCAGTTGTGCGCGGTTGGCGTGCAGCGCGTCGAACGCGCCGGCGCGAATCAGCGCCTCGACCGTGCGCCGGTTCACGACGCGCCGGTCGATGCGCTCGCAGAAATCGAACAGGTCGGTGAATGCGCCGTCTTCGCGCGCCCGCAGGATCTCCTCGATCGCGTTCTGGCCGCTGCCCTTCACCGCGCCCAGACCGTAGCGGATGGTGCGCGAGCGCTTGCCGTCCGCCTCCGCGACCGGTTCGAAGCGATACGCCGACTGATTGATGTCCGGCGGCAGCACGGTCATGCCGTTGGCGATGCAATCCTCGAAGAGAATCTTCACCTTGTCGGTGTCGTCCATGGCGAGCGACATGTTGGCCGCCATGAATTCCGCCGGATGATGCGCCTTGAGCCACGCCGTGTAGTAGGCGAGCAGCGCATACGCCGCCGCGTGCGACTTGTTGAAGCCGTAGCCCGCGAACTTCTCCATCAAGTCGAAGATCTCGTCGGACTTCTCGCGCGTGAGGCCGTTCTTCGCCGCGCCTTCCGCGAAGATCTCGCGGTGCTTCGCCATTTCCTCGGGCTTTTTCTTGCCCATCGCGCGACGCAGCAAGTCCGCGCCGCCGAGCGAGTAGCCGCCGATGATCTGCGCCATCTGCATCACCTGCTCCTGATAGACCATGATGCCGTAGGTCTCTTTCAGGACAGGTTCGACGCGCGGGTCCGGATATTCGACGATCTCGCGCCCGTGCTTGCGCGCGCAGAAGCTCGGAATCAGGTCCATCGGGCCCGGGCGATACAGCGCCACCAGCGCGATGATGTCCTCGAAGCGGTCCGGCTGCGCGTCCTTCAGCATGCCCTGCATGCCGCGGCTTTCCAGCTGGAACACGGCGACGGTGTTCGCTTTCTTGAGAATCGTGAACGAAGCCGGATCGTCCAGCGGCACCTGGCCGAGACTCCAATCCTTCTTCGACGGATCGAGCCGGCGGATATAGCGCTCCGCCCAGTCGAGGATCGTGAGCGTGGTCAGGCCCAGGAAGTCGAATTTGACGAGGCCGACGGCTTCCACGTCGTCCTTGTCGTACTGGCTGACGACGCCGCCGTCTTCGCCCTGCGTATAGAGCGGGCAGAAATCGGTGAGCTTGCCGGGCGCGATCAGCACGCCGCCCGCGTGCATGCCGACGTTACGCGTGAGGCCCTCGACGCGCTGTGCCAGCTCCAGCAACTGATGCACTTCGTCTTCGGTGTCGAAACGCTCCTGAAGCGCCGGCTCTTCCTTCATCGCGTCCGCGATGGTCACGTGCTTGCCCGGCTTGAACGGAATGAGCTTCGCGATGCCGTCCGTGAACATATAGCCCAAGTCGAGCACGCGGCCGATGTCGCGCACCGCCGCCTTCGCCGCCATCGTGCCGAAAGTCGCGATCTGCGAGACGGCGTCCGCGCCGTACTTGCCCTTCACGTACTGGATGACGCGGTCGCGCCCTTCCTGACAGAAGTCGATATCGAAGTCGGGCATCGACACGCGTTCCGGATTCAGAAAGCGCTCGAAGAGCAGGTTGTAGCGCAGCGGGTCGAGATCCGTGATGCCGAGCGCATACGCGACGAGCGAACCCGCGCCCGAGCCGCGCCCCGGGCCGACCGGCACGCCATTGTTCTTCGCCCACATGATGAAGTCGGCGACGATCAGGAAGTAGCCCGGAAAGCCCATCTTGATGATGGTCCCGCACTCGAAGTCGAGCCGCTTGTAATACGTGTCGCGCTGCGCGTCGCGCTCGGCCTCGTCCGGGTAGAGCTGCGCGAGCCGCACTTCGAGGCCTTCCTTCGACAACTGCACGAGGTAGTCGTCGAGCGACATGCCGTCGGGCGTCGGGAAAAGCGGCAGCTTCGGCTTGCCGAGCTCGAGCGTGAGATTGCAGCGTTTGGCGATCTCGACGGTATTCGCGAGCGCCGACGGAATATCCGCGAAAAGCGCGCACATCTCGTCCTGCGTGCGGAAATACTGCTCGGTCGTGAAACGCTTCTGGCGGCGCGGATTGGCGAGAATGTCGCCCTCGGAAATACACACGCGCGCTTCGTGCGCGGTGTAGTCGTCCGGGGTCATGAACTGCAGCGGATGCGTGGCGACCACCGGCAGGCGAAGCTTCGCGGCAAGCGCGACGGCCTCCAGAATGTACGCCTGCTCGCCCGGCTGGCCGGCGCGCTGCAATTCGATATAGAACGCGTTCGGAAAGAGCTTCGCCCAGCGCTCGGCGTGGCGCTCTGCGCTCGCCGTATTGCCCGCCGCGAACGCCATGCCGATGTCGCCTGTCTGCGCGCCCGACAGCGCCAGCAGCCCTTCTGCGAGCCCTTCTTCGAGCCATTCGACCATTACTTCCGCGCGGCCGCGATACTGGTTCGTAAGCCACGCGCGGCTCAGAAGTTCGCACAGATTCAGATAGCCGGTCTTGTCGCGCACGAGCAGCAACAGGCGCGAAGGCTTGTCGCGGTCGGCGGGATTCGTGATCCAGACGTCGCAGCCCGCAATGGGCTTCACGCCCCTGCCGCGCGCTTCCTTGTAGAAGCGCACGAGGCCGAAAGCATTGGCGAGATCGGTCAGCGCGAGCGCGCCCTGACCGTCTTCGGCGGCCGATTTGACGACGTCGTCCAGCCGCACGATGCCGTCGGCAATCGAGAATTCGGAGTGGACGCGGAGATGAACGAAGCGGGGATCTGACATGCCGATATTGTACATGCGGGCCGTCGCGAAATTGCCCGCGAGGGCTGCGTTGGCCGAACGGATAAGGCGCTCGCGGCTCTCGGAATTGCGCACGCGCAAGGGATCGCCGAACGACGCGGCGCGCCACGCCGGACGCGCTCGCCGTTTGCGGGATAATAGCGGTTTGCGCGGCGCAATCGTGCCGCGCCTGTTCCCGTTTTTCACGCGTTTCACCCGTATCCGATCATGAGCATACTGAACCTTTCCGCCTACAAATTCGTCACCATCGAGGACGGCGCCGCGTGGCGGCCGCTCGTCACCGAACGCTGCAATGCGCTCGGGCTCAAGGGCACGATCCTGCTGGCGCCGGAGGGCATCAATCTGTTCATCGCGGGGCCGGTTCGCGAAGTGCGCGAGCTCATCGACTACATTCGGACGGACGCTCTCTTTGGCGGCCGTTTCGCCGATCTGCAGTTCAAGGAGAGCTTCTCCGAGACGCAGCCGTTTCGCCGCATGCTGGTCAGGCTCAAGCGCGAAATCATTACGATGAAAAAGCCCGCGATCAAGCCGGAACTCGGCCGCGCGCCGTCCGTGGATGCGCCCACGCTCAAAGCCTGGCTCGACCGCGGTCACGACGACGCCGGCCGCCCCGTCGTGATGCTCGACACGCGCAATGCGTTCGAAGTCGATGTCGGCACATTCGAGAACGCGCTCGACTATCGAATCACGAAGTTCAGCGAGTTCCCCGAGGTGATCGAGCAGAACCGCGCCGACCTGGAAGGCAAGACCGTAGTGTCGTTCTGCACGGGCGGCATTCGCTGCGAAAAGGCAGCGATTCACATGAAGGAAGTTGGCATCGATCACGTTTACCAGCTCGAAGGCGGCATTCTGAAATACTTCGAGCAAGTGGGCGGCGCGCATTACACTGGCGACTGCTTCGTGTTCGACTACCGCACCGCGCTCGACCCGAATCTCCAGCCGACGGCGACCGCGCAGTGCTTCGGCTGCCGCGCGGTGGTGAGCATCGAAGACCAGATCTCGCCGTATTACAAGCCGGGCGAGACGTGCCCCGCGTGTCACCCGGACGCGAAAGTCGGCCAGGCGGCTTAAGCCTCGCTACATGATCTATCGCGGCCGCTTCGCGCCTTCTCCGACGGGCCCGCTGCACGCGGGATCGCTCGTCAGCGCGCTCGCGAGTTTTCTCGATGCTCGCGCGCACGGCGGAACGTGGATCGTGCGAATCGAGGACGTCGATTCGCCGCGCACGGTACCCGGCGCCGCCGACGACATTCTCGCAACGCTCGCCCGTTTCGGCATGCATTCCGACGAGCCGCCCGTCTGGCAGAGCCGGCGCGAAGACGCATACGCCCGCGCCTTCGAAGGATTGCAAGCCGACGGCCTCGTCTATCCGTGCGGATGCACACGGCGCGAGATCGCCGATTCCCTCGTGCATGCGCACGCGCGTCACGCGACGCTCGCGTATCCCGGAACGTGCCGCAGCGGGCTGAACGGCCGCCCGGCGCGCGCCTGGCGGCTGCGCGTGCCGGACAGCGACGCGGCGCGCGTTACGTTTGTTGATCGCTGGCAAGGGCCGCAGTCGCAAGATCTGGCTACCGAAGTCGGCGATTTCGCTCTGAAGCGCGCGGACGGCTTGTGGGCGTATCAACTGGCAGTCGTCGTCGATGACGCCGACGCGGGCATCACGCACATCGTGCGCGGCGCGGATCTGCTCGATTCGACCGCCCGGCAGATCTATCTCCAGCAGTGTCTCGGCGTGCCGACGCCCGCCTATCTGCACGTGCCGGTCGTCAACAATGACATCGGCGAGAAGCTCAGCAAACAGACCGGCGCGACGCCGCTCGACACCACTGCTCCGCTCGACGCGCTCATACAGGCAGGGCGGCATCTCGGGATCGATGCCGCGACGGCGTGTTCCCTGGATGCGTTCTACGCTCGGGCGGTCGCCGACTGGGCGAAGCGATTCGTGCCGTAAAACGAAAAACGGCAGCCGCGAAGGGCTGCCGTTTCGACGAACGCGCGCAGGCGTTCAGGACGTCTTGCGCGGCATACCGAGTCCGCCCAGGAGCGCCGCCAGCGGCTGCTTCGAGACGCTCTTGCGCTCCGGCTCGACGGTTTCCTCTTGACGCTTCATCGCCGCGGGCGACGGTTCGTACGGCTTCAGGAAGAACTCGTCCACCGGCTGCTGACGCCCGCGCGGCCGGTCGTATGCGCTCGACGTGCGGCGGCGTGAGCCCGACTCCTCCCGCGCGCCATGCCGATGCTCCGAGCGCTCGCCGCGCGCCGGCCGCTCGTCGCGGCGGGATGCGTCGCGCCGCATGGGCGTGGCGACTTGCAGCGTCTCGACTTCGAGCGGACGCTTGATGAGCTTTTCGATGTCGGCCAGTTGCTTGCGCTCGTTCGGGCTGCACAGCGACAGCGCGTCGCCCGAAGCGCCCGCACGCCCCGTCCGGCCGATGCGGTGCACGTAATCTTCCGCGTTGAACGGCAGATCGAAGTTGATGACCGCCGGCAGTTCAGCGATGTCGAGACCGCGCGCCGCGACGTCCGTGGCCACGAGCGCCTCGATCTCGCCGCGCTTGAACGCGTCGAGCGCCTGCATGCGCTCGCTCTGCGAACGGTCGCCGTGAATCGCGGTCGCCACGATGCCGTCGCGCTCCAGCACGCGCGCGAGCCGGCTCGCGCCGATCTTGCTGTTGCAGAACACGATCACCTGTTTCAGTCCGCGCTCGCGAATGATCTGCGCGACGGCGCCCGACTTGTCGCTCTCGTGGACCTCGTAGACGATCTGGCGGACGTTCGTCGCCGTCGAGTTGCTGCGGGCGACTTCGATGGTCTGCGGATTACGCAGATACGTCGCCGCCAGCTTCTTGATTTCCGGCGAAAACGTGGCCGAAAAAAGCAGCGTCTGTCGTTCCTTCGGCAGCAGATTCAGGATGCGTTGCAGGTCGGGCAGGAAACCCATGTCCAGCATGCGGTCGGCTTCGTCGAGCACGAGCATCTGCACCTGGCCGAGGTTCAGCGTCTTTTGCTGCACGTGGTCGAGCAGGCGGCCCGGCGTCGCGATGAGAATCTCGACGCCGCGGCGCAGTGCGTCGGACTGCGGGTTCATGTCGACGCCGCCGAACACGACCGTGCTGCGCAGCGGCGTGTGCTTCGAATACGTCTGCACGTTCGCGGCAACCTGATCGGCAAGTTCGCGCGTCGGCGTGAGCATGAGCGCGCGCACCGGATGCCGCGCAGGCGATGCGCTGGTGTTGGCGTTCGGCAAGAGACGCTGGATGATCGGCAGCGAAAAGCTCGCCGTCTTGCCGGTGCCGGTTTGAGCCGCGCCCATCACGTCGCGGCCCGAGAGCACGACGGGAATGGCTTGCGCCTGAATCGGCGTGGGCGTCGTGTAGCCCGACTCGCGCACCGCCTTGAGGATCTCGGGGGACAAGCCGAACTGGTCGAACGTCGGTGCGGCCGTGGCTTCTTCGGTGGACGTGTTCGGGGCGACGGAATCAGACATGGTGACTATGTTGGCTTTCGCTATAAAACCGCTGATGCGGCGCGCGTGAACGATCGTGAATTCGACTCGGCGTTACGCGCGTGTTTCGGTGGCGCGGAACGACCCGCGACGCAATCTGTTAGGGGTTGCACGCTTCTCGTGCGCATGATGCGTGCCTTGGCGCGCGACTGGACAGGCTGCCGGACGTCGGGCATCGGCGGCGCGACTTGTTTCACACGCCCCTTCGACGCACACCCGAATGGAACACGGCTTCGATGACGCTTTAGCGACACCGGGCGCTACGGCTGCGCGCGCCACTTGCTGCAGAGCGGTTGCCCGGGCGCTGGAAAGGTCCGCTGGCGACCGCCGCCCTCTCACTGCCGGAAAGCCGCACATTGTAGCACCGCCTGTCGAAGGCTTCGGCCGTTCGTCCCGAGGGCGAGCGCTCACATCCGGCTACTTCCCGCGCGCCTGACAGTCCGCCAGCAGCGGCGGCGACTCCTTGGCGGCCATCTCGTCGTACAGGTTCGCCTGCGGGCCCTTGGTCCACCAGACATATTGGTCGGCGGCGTATTTCGCGCCCGAACCGGCGATCACGGTCACGAACAGGAGCTTGCGCCCGTCCACGGTCAACGCCGCGAAGCTCTGGCGATTGCGCGTGGTCGTGTACTGCACGGTGACGCTCTTGCCGTCGCGGCAGTCGTAACGCGTGGATTGCGTCGATGCCGTCTGGATTTGCGGAACCGTCAGCGGCATGGCCCGCGCCGATTGAACGGCCAGCGCCGTCGGCAAGGCGATCGAGAGTGCGAAGAGCTTGTTCATCGTCAGGTTTTCGGTGTTGGAAAGGCCGCGCGCCGGTCAGGGATCGATCACGTCGGCGCACGCATCGGTGGGCGCGGCCGCGACGTGACCGACGACCGGCACGATCTTCAGGCCCGCGGATGCGATCCGGCACGGAGCGGCGGCAAGGCCGCAGCCCGACAGCCCCACGCAAGCCGCGACGAGCGCGGCGAAATACAAGACTTTCACTGGAATGCTCCTGTCTGTCGCACGGCTGCCGTCACTTGATGGAAACCGGACGCACCTTCGATGCCGCGAGCTTCGCCCGCTCGCGCGCCTCGTCCGTATCGACGCCCGTCGCCACCGCGACGCCCATGCGCCGCTTCACGAAGCTCTCCGGCTTGCCGAACAGCCGCAAATCCGCGCCCGGCACGGCGAGCGCCTCGCGCACGCCTTCGAAGGCGATGCCCGCTTCGTCCAGACCGCCGTAAATGACCGCGGACGCGCCCGGCGTGCTCAACGACGGGTCCACGGGCAGCCCGAGAATCGCGCGGGCGTGGAGCTCGAATTCGGAGAAACGCTGCGTCGCGAGCGTGACGAGGCCGGTGTCGTGCGGACGCGGGCTCACCTCGGAGAACCACACGTCGTCACCGCGCACGAACAGTTCCACGCCGAAAAGACCGCGGCCGCCGAGCGCCGTCGTCACCTTCTCGGCGACCTCGCGAGCTTTTTTCAGCGCCGCCGCGCTCATCGGCTGCGGCTGCCAGGATTCCACATAATCGCCCGCCACCTGAACGTGCCCGATAGGCTCGCAGAAGTAAGTCTGCGTTTCGCCGCTCGCCGGGTCCGCCGCGCGCACGGTGAGTTGCGTGACTTCGTATTCGAAGTCGATGAAACCTTCCACGATCACGCGGCCGTGATTGACGCGCCCGCCGGCCATCGCGTACTGCCACGCCGGCTCCACGTCAGCCTCGCTGCGCAGCACGGACTGCCCTTTGCCCGACGACGACATGACCGGCTTCACGACGCACGGAAAGCCGATTGTCGCGATCGCGGCCTTCATCTCATCGAGCGATTGCGCGAACGCATAGGGCGAGGTCGGCAAGCCGAGCGTTTCGGCGGCCAGCCGGCGAATGCCTTCGCGATTCATCGTGAGCTGCGTGGCCCGCGCGGTCGGAATGACGGTCGCGGCGCCCGATGCCTCGATGTCCGCGAGCGCGTCGGTGGCGATCGCCTCGATCTCGGGCACGATCAGATGCGGTTTCTCGCGTTCCACGAGCGCGCGCAGCGCGGCGGGGTCGGTCATGTCGATGACATGCGCGCGGTGCGCGACCTGTTGCCCCGGCGCGTTCGCGTAGCGATCGACCGCGATGACTTCGACGCCGAGGCGCTGTAGCGCAATGATCACTTCCTTGCCCAGCTCGCCCGCTCCGAGAAGCATGACGCGCGTGGCGCCCGGAGAAAGCGGCGTGCCGATGCGCACGGCGATATCGTGCGGTGCGTTCTTGTCGGCTGAGTCGGTCTGCATGCGTGCTCCGGAAGCGTTTCGGTTGTGCGTCGGCAGTGAGTCTCTTCGATGACTCGAACGCCGATTATCACGATTCGGCGGGGATGTTAACACGCAGCGCAGCCGCCGACTGCTATGCCATTCGGCCTATTGACAACGCATATGGACTCGCGCCCGCGCCGCAAATTCCCGCATGCGTTGATGGCCCGCCGCGCGACAAATGATTTGTTGCATCTCGATGCTAGACAAACGATACGACGCCTGCGGTACCCTTACGGCTTTCGCCAGCTCTGGAATTTTCGATGTCTTCGCATTTTCGCCGCGCTTTATCCTCACGCTCGATGCCGCGTCCGCTGGCAATCCTTGCACCTTGCGCCGGCGTCGCTTTTTTGATGGCAAGCCTCGTGAGCGGGTGCGCCATGCCGAAGCACTCGGACGCGAGCGCGCCGCCCACCGATCCCTACAACCCGGCCGCGACTCAATTGCTCGACGACACGCATTGGGAACTGACGAGCTGGACCGAGGCGAACGGCCAGCCGCGCGCCGTGCCGAGTCGCGCGGCGGGCAGTCAGCCGATCACGCTCGATCTTTCCACGGAGAGCGGCCGTCGCCGGGCGAGCGGCTTGTCGGGCTGCAATCGCTACACCGGCCCGTACGCGCTCAAGGACGGCAAGTTAAGCTTCGGCCCGCTCGCCGGCACGCGCATGGCGTGTCCATCGAGCGTCGGCGGCGCTCTGGAGCAACCTTATCTGGACGCGCTCGCTCATGTCGCGAAGAGCGGCGTGCAGATGAACCCGCCGCAATCGCTTCAGTTGACGCTCGACAACGGCGGCGTGCTGACGTTCGCGCAGCGCGCTGAATGACACGCGGCCGCGTCGCGCTCGCGCGGCGCGCGACAGGCTGAATGTTGCCGACAATTGCCGAGTGTTGCGCGCTTGCGCCATGCGCGTCCGGTTCAGCCCGCAACCGTTAAACTGCTCAGTCGATACGCCCGGCCAGTGCGCGACACACGCACGTTGCCCCCACTACGCGACCGGGCAGCCGTCTCTCACCCGTCTCATCCAACCTTGGTTCGATCCTTAGCATGCACACGGTAGTTCTCGGCTGGTTCGGTGCATCAGTCATCTGGTTTCTCGCTCTCTTCTGGCGCGTCGTCAAATCGGTGCTTCCGGGCGGCGCGGGGCTGCGCGGTCCCGGCACGATCCGCCTGTGGCTCGGCTTCTTCACCGTTCTGCTGTCGAGCGCCACGCTGGAAGGCGCGCTCGCCGGCGCGCTCGAAGCACAGGAGAATGTCAATCGCGCCGGCCGCGCGCTCGCGGGGGCGCTCGCCGGCCTCGCGCATGCGCCGGGGGCCATCGCCATCGCGGGAGCCGTGTTTGCGATCAGCCTGCCGTGGCTCGTCGAATTCAGCTGGCGCTCGGTGCTCGCCTGGGCCGACGAAGCGTTCGGCTTCGGCCTCCCGCAAAGCTGGCTGACGCCGCGCGAGCCGTCCGACCGCGAGTCGCGCGCTCGCGAGCCCGAGCGTGCGAAGTCGAGGTCGAAGTCGACGTCAAGGCGCAGCGCGCAGGCCAGCGCGAAGCCGACCGGCATGCGTTGGCGCGAGCGCCGCACGCGGGAGACGACGACTGCGGACGCGCCGTTGCGAGGCATCGGCGGCGAGCGTTTCGATGCCACGGCCTCTCGCACGTCGCACGACGAGCCGACGCTCGGCATGCCTACCGGGCAACGCAGCGGACGTTATCAGCGGCCGACGCCGTGGCGTCCGCCAGCGACGGCCGGGCGCGTCGCGAAGGGCGCAGAGGCATCGGCGGCAGGCATCGCGGCGACGGCGGAGGCGTATTCGCGCCGCCCCGCGTTCGAGCGCGCCGGCACGCCGGTGTCCACGTTCGTCGAGCCGGTCGCGCCTGACGGATGGCTCAATTCCCTGTCGACGGCAGCGGCGGCGCTCGGCTCGACGGCTTCGCGTGCCAACGTGCCGTCGGGCTCGCCTGGCCGAAACGAGTCCGGCGCGGCCGCTTCGACGCGTTCCGCAGCTTTTTCCACCGGTTCTGCTTCTTCTGCGTCGGCCGGGGCGCAGCAGCGTCCGATGCCCACGCAAACCGCGCAGACCACGCCGGCACGCGCCGCCGTGCCCACTAGCGGCCCGGCTCCCGCGCCGAGGAACGGCGTTCCGGCGCGCAACCCGGTATCGGCGTCCGCTGCGGCGTCGACTCAGATATCGCGTGGCCCGACAAGGCGCCCGTTGTCTACGGAGATGACCGGCGATGGACGCTCGTCGGCTTTCGCGCCGCCCGCGTTCTCGCGTCCGCCTTCGCCGCCTGTGCCGCCGCCCGCGCCCGACGCCATTCAGGCGACGCTGCGTTCCATCGAGGAGAAAGCAGCGCTCTGGACGTCGCTCGCAGGGGCGAGTCTCGCGCGTCATCACGAGGCGCAGGCGTCGCCGTCGACTGATGCGTCGTCGCTGATCCGGGATCGCGCGGTGGCCGCGAGTGCGTTGGGGGACGGCGTTTCGGGCGATCGTGCGCCGCTCGGTCTGCGCGCTTCAACCGAATCTCCGTCTGACACGCGCGCCACGGCTGCACGCGTTGAAGAAGCAGTCTCGTTCAGCTTGCCTGTTCAACGCGAAGCAAGCGCGGAAGCGCCCGTTGCGCCACCGACCGATGCGATGCAATCAGCGGCACTGCGAACGCTGCAGAGCGGGTCCGCGAGCGAGGTCGAAGCGCTGCCGGCAATGCTGGACGCCAGTGCACGCGCCCAGCGCGAACTGAGCGCAACAACGCCTTCGATGCCGTCGTCGATTTCCGATGAGCCGTCGAGCGAACCGATCGCCACGGACGAAGCGCCGCTGGCAATCCCGGAAGCAGGCGAAGAACCGCCCGCTATCGCGGAAACGCCCGCGAAGCCATCGGCGGGCGCGCCCGCATCCGTTCCGCAATCAGCAGTCGTCGACGCCCGCGCCGCTTTCGAGACAGCCGAAGACAGCCGACGCCTCACCGACGGCGAGCCATCAAGAGTTGATGAGGCTCCGGCCGACGCGCGGGAGCAAGCGACCGCCGCTTCATCGCTCGCTCAGGCACCCGCATCGCACGAAGTCGCCCACGCGTTTGCCAGCGCTGTCGAACAGAGTGAGAGGCTCGGCGAGCAACGCGCGTCGACCGACCCTGCGCCTTTCATGGCAACGCAGTCGCCGACGCCTGTCACAGCAGTGACTACGGCGACCACCGTCGGGCATGGGGCAGAACCACCCGCCGGCGTGCCAAGCATGGAACCGACGGCAACATCGCCGGCGCACATCGTCCCTGACGCACCGGCCACGCTCGAAGCACGCTCCGATGCCGAACGTGAGACTCACGCGCCGTCATGGAAAGTGTCCACGGCGACCGCGCCCGGACATGCCGCAGAACCGCTCTCCCCCGCCGACGCGCCAAGCATGGAACCGACGGCGACATCGCCGGCGCACATCGTCCCTGAGGCACCGGCCACGCTCGAAACACGCTCCGATGCCGAACGTGAGACTCACGCGCCGTCATGGAAAGTGTCCACGGCGACCGCGCCCGGGCATGCCGCAGAACCGCTCTCCCCCGCCGATGGGCCAAGCATGGAACCGGCGGCAACATCGCCGGCGCACATCATCCCTGACGCACCGGCGACGCTCAAAGCACGCTCCGATGCCGAACGTGAGACTCACGCGCCGTCATGGAAAGTTTCCACTGCAACCACGCCCGGGAATGCCGCAGAACCGCTCTCCCCCGCCGGCGTGCCAAGCATGGAACCGGCGGCAACATCGCCAGCGCACATCGTCCCTGACGCACCGGCCACGCTCGAAACACGCTCCGATGGCGAACGTGAGACTCACGCGCCGTCATGGCTGATGCGCGAACCGCTGTCCGACGAGCCCGCGCGTCCGGGCATGGACGCAATCGCCACCGCAGCCGCCGCGCCCGCCGCCCTGAACGGCGCATCGGAGGCCGTCGTGCCACACGCCAGCGCACGGGACTCCGCGCCCCCTTCGAGCGTCGACGTCTCGCGAGACGCCCGGCCGATGCCTGCGAGCACGCCACCGCGAGAAACACGCGAACCATCGCCCTTCGAACCGGACACTGCGCCGGACAGACCGGACTATCCGTTCGATTCGGCGCCCGTCCTGCCGCCGCCGCTGCCCCGCGCGCTGTCCGAGCCTGGCGAGCCTCAGCCGTCGTTCAACGAAGCACCGCCCTGGCTCGATCACGAGCCGCAGACGTTGCGCGTGTTGCCTTCGCCCCCCGCATTCGACGCCCCATCCACGCGCGCAAGCATCGACGAAACCCGCCCCGCCGCCGCTCCCGAGCCGCGTCAGCCGCTGCGCGGCTTCGCGCCGACCGAGTTCGAATTCCACGCGCCGCAGGCGTCGGCCGTCGAGTTGCCGACGCTCGATCTGCTCGAACCCGCCTCCGACGAAGTCGAGCCCGTGTCCGAGGAACGCCTCGCCGATACGGGCCAACTGATCGAACAGCGCCTCCAGGAGTTCAAGGTGCCGGTGACGGTCGTCGGCGCGTCCGCGGGTCCGGTCATCACGCGCTTCGAAGTGGAACCGGCGCTCGGCGTGCGCGGCAGCCAGATCGTCGGGCTGATGAAGGATCTGTCGCGCGGGCTCGGGCTCACGTCGATCCGCGTCGTCGAGACGATTCCCGGCAAGACCTGCATGGGCCTGGAATTGCCGAACGCGCGGCGGCAGATGATCCGCCTCTCCGAGATTCTCGAAGACGACGTGTATCGCGCGTCGAAGTCGAATCTGACCATCGCGATGGGCAAGGACATCGTCGGCAATCCGGTCGTGACCGATCTCGCGAAAGCGCCGCACATGCTCGTCGCGGGCACGACCGGCTCGGGCAAGTCCGTCGCCATCAACGCGATGATCCTTTCGCTGCTCTTCAAGGCGAAGCCCGAGGACGTGCGCCTCATCATGATCGACCCGAAGATGCTCGAACTGTCCGTCTACGAGGGCATTCCGCATCTGCTCGCGCCGGTCGTCACCGACATGAAACTGGCCTCCAACGCGCTGAACTGGTGCGTCGGCGAAATGGAAAAGCGCTACCGGCTGATGTCGGCCGTGGGCGTGCGCAACCTGCAAGGCTTCAACCAGAAGGTGCGCAACACCGAAGCCGCGGGCAAGAAGCTCACGAACCCGTTCTCGTTGACGCCGGACGCGCCGGAGCCGCTCTCGACGCTGCCGCTGATCGTCGTCGTGATCGACGAACTCGCGGATCTCATGATGGTTGCCGGCAAGCAGATCGAGCAGTTGATCGCCCGCCTCGCGCAGAAGGCGCGCGCCGCCGGCATCCACCTGATCCTCGCCACGCAACGGCCGTCGGTGGATGTCATCACCGGGCTCATCAAGGCGAACATTCCGACGCGCGTGGCGTTTCAGGTGTCCTCGAAGATCGATTCGCGCACGATCCTCGACCAGATGGGCGCCGAATCGCTGCTCGGCGCCGGCGACATGCTTTTCCTGCCGCCCGGCACCGGCTACCCGCAGCGCGTGCACGGCGCGTTCGTCGCGGACGACGAGGTGCATCGCGTGGTGGAATATCTGAAGCAGTTCGGCGAGCCGGAGTACGAAGAAGGCATCCTCTCCGGTCCCACGCCGGAAGGCGGCTCGCAGGATCTCTTCGGCGAATCGCCCGATGCGGAAGCCGATCCGCTCTACGACGAAGCCGTCGCGTTCGTCGTGCGCACGCGGCGCGCGTCGATTTCGTCGGTGCAACGGCAGTTGCGCATCGGCTATAACCGCGCCGCGCGTCTCGTCGAGCAGATGGAATCGGCCGGGCTCGTCTCGCCGATGGGCAGCAACGGCAATCGCGAAGTGCTCGCGCCGCCCGGCCCGGCCGACTGAACCTCAGCTCACCAGACGCGCAGTTTGCGCAGCAGGAAGATCGTGATGGCGGCGCAGCCCGCCATCACGCCGATGACGATCCAGAACGACGCCGGATCGTGCGTGCCCGGCAAGCCCGCCACGTTCATGCCGAAGATGCCGGTGAGAAGCGTCGCGGGCATCAGCAGCGCGGACATGATCGCGAGCCACAGCAGCTTGCGGTTGATGTCCTCCGAGAGCAGCGCCGCGATTTCATCCTGCAACAGTTTCGCGCGCTCATAGAGTCCTTCCAGCCCCGCGCCCAGGCCGTTCAGCACCTGAATGGCCTGCACGAGCGCCTCCATGGAACGCGGCTCGGCCCAATCCAGACGACGCGTGACGAGCTGCGTCAGCGCGTTGCGCTCAGGATCGATAAAGCGCTTTACCTCCACGAGCCTGCGCCGCACGTCGCCGAGATGCGCGCGCCAGTTCGCCTGACCGTTTTCGAGCACGCCCTCTTCCACGTCGTCGAGCCGGTCGCCAATGTCGTCGATGCGATCGACGAAGGTCTCGTTCAGCGCGCGAATCAGGCCCGCGAAGAGGTCGACGGTGTCGCGGAACGTCGCGCCTTCGAGCACGGCGTGGCGCAGACGGTCGGTCGATTGCAGCGGACGCGCCCGCACCGTAATCATGCGATGACGGTCGACGTAGAAGCGCAGCGCGCTTGTCGCGCGATTGGCCTCGCGCACGCCCGGCGAGGCCGCATCCGGCGCGGCCGCGACGAGTTCGAGATCCGCGACCACGCCGTACACGAAGTTCGCGCCCATGTGCACGCGCGGCCGCTTGTCCTCGCCGTTCAGGAACTCACGCGCGACGTCCGGCATCGACGTGACGCCTTCCAGCCAGCTTTCCACGGTGTCGTCGTTGGCCGAAAGATGCAGCCAGGTAAAGCCGTCGCCCGCCACGGCCCGGCGCGCCTCGTCCCACGAGAGCCGCAACGCGTCGCCGCCCGCGAAGTCGAACGCGCTGATGAATCCCGGCGGCGCTGGTTGGTCGCGACCGGCGCGCGCGCGCTCGGCCGGGTCTTGCGTACGGGTCGTATCCAATGTTGCTTCCCTGCTGTTACCTTACGAATTGATCGGGACACCTTTCGATTCCCGATGCGATGCAACTCCACGCCCGCATGAAGCGGGCCGCCCGGCCATCGTACTAGAACTCGTAGCGTCCCCAGAAGAAGGCGACGTCGCCGTCGTTCAGGCCGGGCAGGCGCGGAATGAACGTGCCCATGAGCGATGCGCGCTTGTAGCGGATCGAGCCGATGGGCAACGCGAGCGGCAACGGGAAATAGTGCGCGACGTCCGAGCGCGCGGTGAGGCCGGCAAAGAAGCCGCCGCCGGCCTGCAATCCGCCCAGCACCGGCTTCGTGAACCACTGCCGCGCATAGCCGCCTATCGGCTGGAAGTTGTGATGAGAGTCCGAGAACCCGAACGCGAACAGGATGTCCTCGTGGCCGTTCGCGTCGGTCCAGTGCTTGCCCGCGCCGCCGCCCCACGACCACGGATTCAGCTCGCTGCGGTTGTGATAACCGTCGATGTGCCAGCCGTAGCCCGTCACATAGAGGTCCCAGGTGCCGTCGCGCGCCACGCGCATCACGCGCTGGCACGCAGACGACATCCAGTCGCGCTTGAAATCGCATTGCGTGTCGTCGGCTCGGGCCGCGAACGCGGTGGTAAAGCACAAGCTCGCCAAAGAAACCGTGACCGCCCTGACCGCTGTTTTTTTTGTCATCGTCGATGGACTGCGCATCGCTGTGAAGGTAAGACGCCGGGGCGGGGGGGGGGGGGGGGGGTGGGGGGGGGGGGGGGGTGGGGGGGGGCGGGGGGCGGGGGGGGGGGGGGGGGGGGGGGGGGGGTGGGTTTTGGGGGGCTTTAGGGGTGGGGC
>NZ_JALQEM010000006.1 GCF_023630705.1 Caballeronia sp. GAFFF1 | reverse complement strand
CTTTACCCCAACCCCCACCGCCCAACCCAAACCACCCCCCCCATTCCCCGTTACAAACCAATGCCCCCACATTCAAAACCCAGCCCCAAAATACCATGCCGCAACTAACGCCGCCCAACAAACGACGCGCGGCGCTTCGTCATGAGCTCACGAAGGCGAAACGAATTTGAAATCGACCGGCGAGCCGATCGACAACTGTTTGGGATCGGACGCGAGTTCGCCCGTCGCCGGATCGCGGCGGAAGAAATACGCGCTGTCGCTCTCCTGATTGCCGACGACGAGCCAGCGTCCGGTCGGATCGATGGCGAATTCGCGCGGCGTCTTGCCGAGCGTCGGATAACGTTTGAGCAGCTTCAGATGCCCGTTGGCCGGATCGACGGCGAACGCCACGAGCTGGTTCGCGTCGCCGCGATTCGTCGCGTAAAGAAAGCGCCCGTCCTGCGACAGATGCAGCGCGCCCCCGCCGATCTTGCCTTTGAAGCCGGGCGCGGTCATCGGCACGGATTGCGTTTCGGTGAGCTTGCCGCCGGCGTAGTCGAAGACGACGACCGAAGCGTTCAGTTCGGTCGTCAGATAGGCGTGCTTGCCGCTTGCGTCGAAAATCAGATGGCGCGGACCGGAGCCCGGCTTGATCGGCGTGTAGCGCGACTCGGTCGGGCCGAACAGACCGCGGCTGCCGTCCGGCGTGTAGCGATAGCCGTAGACCTTGTCGACGCCCAGGTCCTGCGCGAAAAGATACTTGCCGTCGGGCGAGAAAACGGTCGAATGCACGTGCGAGTTGTCCTGCCGTCCTTTGACCGGGCCGCTGCCCTCGTGATGCACGGTCAAGACCGACGTGCCGACGTGTCCATCGGCGGAAAGCGGAAACACGGCGAAGCTGCCGCCCGGATTCGCCGCGACCGAATAGTTGGCTGTGAGCAAGTACTTGCCGTCGGGCGAGATGGCGAGATAGCACGGATCGTTGCCGTCCGCCGACACGCGGTTCAGAAAGCTCAACTGCCCGCTCGCGCGATCGAAGCGAAATGCGCTCACGCCGCCGCGCTGCGACGCGGGGCCATTGTCGCCCGGCAATTCGTTCACCGCGTAGACATAGTTTCGGTCGCGGCTGACGACGAGATACGACGGATTCACCGTCTGCGCCGAGGCAATACGCGTGAGCTCGCCGTTGCCCGCATCGAAACGATAGACATAGATGCCTTCGCTTTTTCCGCTGCCCGTATACGTGCCGATGAGCAGGTCGAAGACGTCTCCCGAGTTTCCCGTTGCAGCGCCGGTGGCGCTACTGCTCGCGGCGGCCGCTGCCGGCGTGGCGTTGCCGGCCGTCTGCGCGAACGACTGCGCGGCGGCAAGTGAGAGCATCAGCGCCACGCCTTTGGCCCAGCGCGCCGGCGTAGCGCGGGCGGGCCATGTGCGCAGGAGCGGGCGCGGCGCTTGCAACGGCGCACGCATCGCGGCGCAGGAACGGCTCGGTTGCATGAGACCTCCTCATCGACTGTTTGCTGCGTGTTATGGATGTCACGCGCGCAGGCGTCGCGTGACCGGCGTGACTGGCGTGCGTGGGGAGCAAATTGCGGACCGCTCGCGCGAAGCCTGAGTCGATGCGTCACGCGTTCCGTCCAGCCACAGCACTCTAACCAACAAAAGGAGCTGATGCGATGAACATCCACTTAAGCCTCGGGCCGCTCGTTTCGCTGATTGCGGGCATCCTCATCCTCGTCATGCCGCGCCTGCTCAACTTCATCGTGGCGATCTACCTGATCGTCATCGGGCTGATCGGACTGTTCGGCATGGGCGCGACACACTTGTGACGGCGATGCGCGCTCGCGGTTCCGTGCGCCGAGCGCCGAGCGGGAAAAGGCGCACGCGCGGATCGAGCCGCGGACGCGCGCACTGTGCGAGGGATGGCGGAAAGGTGCCGCGCTTCGAAAGCGCGCGGCTCGCAACGGCGTTCAGCCGTTCGCAAGCTGATCCAGGCGCAGGCGCCCTTGCAGCGACAGCGCGCCGACCGACAGCCCGCTCATATCGAAGCTGTAGCGGCTGAAACAGCCTCGTTCGGTGAGAAAAGCGGCAGCCGTGTCCATCGCGTTGCGGGAGAGGCCGAGGCGCTTGTGATCGAGAGGAAGCAGGTTGTCGCTGTCGCGCACGCGGCTCGCAGCGGAAAGAATGGCGATGCAGTCTGCTTTCGACGGATTGAGCATGGTGATGGTTTCCTCGAAACGCAAAGCAACGAATGATGCCGGCCGCCCCGGCAAGCCGACAGGGGAAACGAAGCCGAGCGCGGCGACGCGCAGCGCGGTTACGTTTAGCTTCCATTCTAAACATCAGCCGAAACGGGTGACAACGGTTTAATCAGCGCTTCGGTAGCGCTTTTCCGCCAACGGGCGCGGCGTGCGGTCGCAGGATGGCTCGCGAGCCACGCATACGCCCGGTTTTCTGCTTGCGCCAGGCGAATGCGGCAGAATGCGACCACATGAACGGCCGATCGCTCTGCGTCGCCGCAGGAGCCTGGCCACGTCGACCGCGGCGCGTCGCCGCCAGCACAACCACGCTCACTATGCCCGCTCTGATTGAAGACTACGCCATGATCGGCGATGGCCATACCGCCGCCCTGGTCTCCCGCGACGGCTCCGTCGACTGGCTCTGCTGGCCGCGCTTCGATTCGGGCGCGTGCTTCGCCGCGCTGCTCGGCACGCCCGAGCATGGCCGATGGCTGCTCGCGCCCTCGATGCCCGACGGCGAGGCGCCGGTCGTGCGCCGCCGGTATCGCGACGACACGCTCATTCTCGAAACAGACTTCGAAACGCCGCAGGGCGCCGTGACGGTGGTCGATTTCATGCCGTCGCGCAACGGCCATTCGGAACTCGTGCGCATCGTGATCGGACGGCGCGGCGTCGTGCGCATGAAGATGGAACTCGTCCTGCGCTTCGATTATGGGTCGGTGGTGCCGTGGGTCAGCCGCCTGCCGAACGACAGCGGCATCCGCGCGATCGCCGGCCCCGACCTCGCGGTGCTGCGCACGCCGGTGGAACTCGTCGGCGAGAACATGCGCACGACAGCCTGCTTCGACGTGACCGAAGGCGAGCGCGTGCCCTTTTCGCTCTGCTATTCGCAGTCGCATCTGCGCTTGCCGCCCGCGCACGATCCGCACACGCAACTCGCGCGCACCGAGAATCACTGGCGCGAGTGGTCCGGCAAGAGCCAGGTTTCGGGCCGCTGGGCGGGCGCCATCCGGCGCTCGCTCATCACGCTGAAGGCGCTGGCTTACGAGCCGACAGGCGGCATCGTGGCCGCGCCGACGACGTCGCTGCCCGAACAGCTCGGCGGCGCGCGAAATTGGGACTACCGCTACTGCTGGCTGCGCGACGCCACCATCACGCTGCTCGCGCTGATGCGCGGCGGCTACTACGACGAAGCCCGCGCCTGGCGCGCGTGGCTCGGCCGCGCAATGGCCGGCGCGCCGTCGCAGGTGCAGATCATGTACGGCATCGCGGGCGAGCGCCGGCTCGCCGAGTGGGAGATTCCGTGGCTTCCGGGCTATGAAGGATCGCAGCCGGTGCGCGTGGGCAACGGCGCGGTCGATCAATTGCAGCTCGACGTGTACGGGGAAGTGATGAACGCGCTGCATCTCGCGCGCGTCGGCGGTCTGCAAAGCGACGAAACCGCGTGGTCCATCCAGTGCACGATGCTCCAGCATCTCGATACGGTCTGGGACCAGCCGGACGAGGGCATCTGGGAAGTGCGCGGCGGCCGTCAGCACTTCACGTTCTCGAAGGTCATGACGTGGGTCGCGTATGACAGGGCCATCCGTTCGGCGGAACAGTTCGCGCTGGCCGGACCGGTCGACCATTGGCGGGACATGCGCGCGCGCATCCACGCGGACGTCTGCGAGAAAGGCTGGAATTCGACACTGAACGCGTTCACGCAGGTCTATCACGGCGACGCACTCGACGCGAGCCTCCTCCTCATACCGCTGCTCGGTTTTTTGCCGCCGGACGATGCCCGTGTGACCGCCACCGTACAGGCGATTGAGACGAACTTGACGCACGATGGTCTCGTGAAGCGCTATCACACGACGGAAACAGCGGACGGGCTGCCGCCGGGAGAAGGCACGTTTCTGGCTTGTAGCTTCTGGCTGGTGGACAACCTGGCGTTGCAGGGCCGGATCGACGAAGCGCACGCGATGTTCGAGCGTCTCGTCGGTCTCGCGAACGACGTCGGGCTGCTCGCCGAGGAATACGACACGGTGGCGAAGCGCATGGTCGGCAATTTTCCGCAGGCGTTTACGCATGTCGCGCTGGTGCACACGGGAATGAACCTGATGAAGCACGAGCAGGCGATGGCGCATGCGACCGGCCAGCCCTCCGCCGCGAACGGACACGCCGATAGAAAAGAACCTGCGGTCGGCGTCAGCGAGGAAGGTTAAGACGGCGGTGCGTCGGTTTCGTTTGGCGGGAACGTCAGTCGCCGCTAGAATGGTGCAATGCACAACGACGAGGGTGTTGCAGGAAAGCCGGCAACTTTGACCGTTCGATTGTGTTATGCAAACGTTCAGCGGAAACTGTTGCCTGGCATCAAAGTTTTGCGCCGCTGGTCGTTAATGTAGAGAACCAAGGTTACAGCCAAGCGACGGGGCGCCAAGACGCGCTTCGAGCAAGATACAGCAGCCCCGCGGCGCGGTTCAGCCGCACGGCGGGGATTTTCGATTGCCGTTGGGTCAGATTGCCGGCCGAATCGCCGGGACCAACGGGCATTACCGGTTCGTACCGAAGTCATTGGGGCCACCATGCTCTATCAAATCCACGAATTTCAGCGGGCCATGTTGTCTCCTCTCACGGCATGGGCCCAGGCCGCCTCGAAGTCGTTCGTGAATCCGGCCAGCCCCCTCGCCTACGTTCCCGGCTCCACGCGTCTCGCGGCCGGCTACGAGCTGCTGTACCGGCTCGGGAAGGACTACGAGAAACCGGAGTTCAACATTCACCAGATCGTCAAGGACGGCCACAACATCCCGATCGTCGAGCAAACGGTGGTCGAGAAGCCGTTCTGCCGGCTTTTGCGCTTCAAACGATTCGCCGATGACAGCGCGACCGTGACGAAGCTCAAGGACGAGCCGATCGTGCTGGTCTGCGCGCCGCTCTCCGGACATCACTCGACGCTTCTGCGCGATACGGTCGGCACGCTGTTGCAGGACCACAAGGTCTACATCACCGACTGGCTCGATGCGCGCATGGTGCCGGTGGAAAACGGCGCGTTCCATCTGGACGATTACGTCGAATATATTCAGGAGTTCATCCGTCACATCGGCGCGAAAGATCTGCATGTGATCTCGGTGTGTCAACCGACCGTGCCCGTGCTTGCCGCCATTTCGCTGATGGCGAGCCGCGGCGAAGACACGCCGCGCACGATGACCATGATGGGCGGCCCGATCGACGCGCGACGCAGCCCGACATCGGTGAACTCGCTCGCGAGCGAGCACTCGTACGAATGGTTCGAGAACAATGTCATCTACACGGTCCCGGCGAATTATCCGGGCGTGGGTCGCAAGGTGTATCCGGGCTTCCTGCAACATGCCGGCTTCGTCGCGATGAATCCCGAGCGGCATCTCACGGCCCATTGGGACTTCTATCAAAACCTGCTGCGCGGCGACGACGACGATGCCGAACAGCATCGCCGTTTTTATGACGAGTACAACGCCGTGCTCGACATGGCCGCCGAGTATTACCTCGAAACCATCCGCATCGTGTTCCAGGAGTTTCGCCTGGCCGAGGGCACGTGGGACGTGAACGGCGAGCGCGTGCGCCCGCAAGACATCACGCAGACGGCGCTCTTCACCATCGAAGGCGAGCTCGACGATATCTCCGGCGACGGCCAGACGCGCGCCGCGCATGACCTGTGCACGGGCCTCTCGCAGAAGGACAAGCGCCATTTCACTGCGGAAAAGGCCGGCCACTACGGCATATTCTCGGGCCGGCGCTGGCGCACGATGGTGTATCCGCAATTGCGCGAGTTCATTCTCGAACACGACAAGTCGCCGAAGAAAGAAGCGGTACCCGCGTAAGTCGAGTCATCGCGGCGCAGTGCTTCAACCTGCGCTTCGGTACCGATTCCATTCGCAAAAGAAAAACGTCGCGCCCTTTGCAAGGCGCGACGTTTTTTTCTTCAGACGGCGACCTTTTTTTGGCGGCGTCAGCGACGTGTCAAGTATGCAAGCAGCAATTCCGTGTTCATCTTCACCATTTGTTCGCGCTGCATAGGTTCGCTGAAATCGAGGCCGAAGCTCACCTGAAGCGTAAAACGGTTCGATACGATGTAATAACCGAGGCCCGACAGCGTGATATAGAACTTCAGCGGATCGACGTCGGTGCGAAACAGTCCGGCCTTCTGTCCGCGCTCGAGAATGGTCGCGAGCGTCTCGACCACCGGCGAGATCACCTCTCGCATGCGATTCGATCCCTTGATATATCTCGCCTCGTGCAGATTCTCGTTGTTGATCAGACGCAGCAATTCGGGATGGTCACGGTAGTAATCCCAAACGAAATGCGCAAGCCGCGTCATGGCTTCGATGGGGGCGAGGCCCTCGAGATCGAGCGACCGCTCGGCCTCGACGAGTGCGGACAGTGCATGTTCGAGCACGGCTGTGAACAACTGCTCCTTGCTGCCGAAGTAGTAGTACAGCATGCGCTCATTGGTCTCTGCCCGCCGGGCGATTTGATCCACACGTGCGCCAAACAGGCCGCCGGCTGCGAACTCTTCCGCGGCGGCAAGCAGGATACGGCGGCGTGTCCCTTCGGGATCTCTTTTGATTTTCGGCTGATTCATGATGGCATGAGTCGGGAGCCGCGTTGTCCGGATATGCGTCACGCGGCCCGCAGTGGGGTACATGACGTGAACGGGCGCTGCCCATGGTTATGGGGGAACACCGTCCTGCGGTCAAACGATAAAGCGCTTCGATTATGCGCACATCATGGAGGCATTGGCAATTAGGATAAGGATCATCTGCGGCGGGCAACGCGCACTTGCGCGATAATCACGTCTGCTGCAATGGATGGCGCCACTGCCACCGTGTTCTGCGTCATTAGGTTTCTAAGGCCGCGCTGTCTTGTCTTCTGCTGTTTTTTGCCGCCGTTTTTTTGCCGCCGTTTTTTGTCGCTGTTGTTGCTGCCGTTTCAACTGCTTTTTGCCCGCCTTATTTGCCACCGCGCAATCTCACGTGACCGCAACTGTTTCAAAGACGCTCGCCGAGCGCATCGAAGACCTTCTGCCGCAGACGCAATGCACCAAGTGCGGCTATCCGGCCTGCCGTCCTTACGCCGACGCCATCGCTGCGGGCGAGGCGAGCTACAACCAGTGCCCGCCGGGCGGGCAGGAAGGCGTCGCGCGTCTTGCGGCGTTGCTCGGGAAGCCGGAGATCGCGCTCGATACCACGCATGGCGTCGAGCGCGCGCGACCGCTTGCGGTCATCGACGAGAACCTGTGCATCGGCTGCACGCTGTGCATGCAGGCATGTCCGGTCGATGCCATTGCGGGCGCTGCCAAGCAGATGCATACGGTCATCGACGCGCTGTGCACCGGCTGCGACCTGTGCGTGCCGCCCTGCCCGGTCGATTGCATCGCGATGATTCCCGTCACGGGCGAGGCCACCGGCTGGGACGCATGGAGCCAGGAACAGGCGGATGCGGCGCGCGCGCGGCATGACCGACGCCTCGCGCGCCTGGAACGCGAGCGCACGCAGGCCGAAGCGAAGGCGTCAGCGCGGCAGGCCTCGCGCGCCGCGCAGACAGCGGCCGCTGCGGCATCGGCTGTGCCGTCCGCATCGACGGAAGATCCTGAAGCAAAGAAACGAGCCATCATTCAGGCCGCGCTCGAACGCGCCCGCAAGAAGAAAGAAGAAATGGCCAAGCTCGGCGCAGGTCCGAAGAATACGGAGCAGGTCAGCGTTGCCGTTCAGGCGCAGATCGACGCCGCCAAAGCGCGCCGCAAACGCCTCGGCCTCGCGGAACACGCGAGCGGAGCGAGCGATGCGGGCGGAGATCCAAACGAGACGGATTCAGACACGACGCAATGAACGCTAAGAAGCGCCGCGCCATCTTCGAGACGCTGCAAAGCATCGATCCGCATCCGAAGACCGAGCTCGAATACACGACACCGTTCGAACTGCTGATTGCCGTGATGCTCTCGGCGCAAGCCACCGATGTCTCCGTCAACAAGGCCATGCGCAAGATGTTTCCGGTGGCGAATACGCCGGAGAAAGTGCTCGCGCTCGGCGAAGAAGGCGTGACGGAATACATCCGCACGATCGGGCTTTATCGAACGAAAGCGAAGAACGTGATCGCGACGTGCCGCATGCTCGTCGAGCAATACGGCGGCGAGGTGCCGGACAATCGCGAGGCGCTCGAAGGGCTGCCGGGCGTCGGACGCAAGACAGCGAATGTCGTCCTGAACATTGCGTTCGGGCAACCGACGATCGCGGTGGATACGCACATCTTTCGCGTCGCGAATCGCACCGGCATCGCGCCCGGCAAGGACGTGCGCGCGGTGGAAGCGGCGCTCGAAAAGCACGTGCCGAAGGAGTTCATCCAGGACGCGCATCACTGGCTTATCCTGCACGGCCGATACGTCTGCAAGGCGCGCGTGCCGGAGTGCTGGCATTGCGCGATCGAACCGCTGTGCGAGTATCGGCCGAAGACACCGCCGCCTGCCGAGTGACACGTCGCCTGCGCGTCGAGCACCGACACGCCGCCGCGATCTACAATATTGAATTCCCGAGTCGAAGCCCACTCTCATGTTCAACCCTAGCCGCGACGAAGTCCGCCAGTTCTTCACCGAGACGTGGCGCAAGGAGCGCGCGGGCGAAATCCTGACGCCGCTCGAAAGCATGGCCGCCGACTGGATCGGCGAGCACCCCGAGTATCAGGCCGAACTCGCCGACCCCGACGCGCGGCAGGCGGATTACTCGCCCGACGCAGGCCGCACCAATCCGTTCCTGCACCTGTCGATGCATCTCGCCATCAGCGAGCAGTTGTCGATCGACCAGCCGCCGGGCATTCGCCGCGCGCACGACAAGCTCGTCGCGCGGCTCGGCTCGCCGCACGACGCGCAGCACGCGATCATGGAATGCCTCGGGCAAGTCATCTGGGAAGCCCAGCGCAGCAACACGCCGCCCGATACGGACGCGTATCTCGCGCTCATCGAGCGGCGGGCGTCGCGCGACTGACGCGCGACTGAGCCCCGACGCACCACGCGCACAAACGAAAACACCCCGCGCCAGGCGGGGTGTTTTCGTTTCCTACGATGCGGCGACGCGCTTACTTCTTCAGCACGAGACTGCCATCGAGCGATTCGATGTACGCGGCGATGTCCTTCAGGTCGCTCTGCGACAGGTTCTGCACCTGCGCGGCCATGATCGCGTTGTTGCGACCGAAGTTCGGGTTGCCGTTGCCCATCTGATACTGGCGCAGCGCCCAGTAAATATAGGTCGCATGCTGGCCGGCCAGCTTCGGATATTCGCCGCTCACCGGCTTGTTGAGGCCGGGGCCGTGGCAGGCCGCGCAGTTGTGGCTTTCGGACAGCACCTTGCCGTTGCCCGCATCCGCTGCGTGAGCCGTGCTGAACGCCGCCGAGCCGATAATCGCGGCGGCGGCGCATGCTGCCTTGAAGCTGAACCGAAGTGCCTGAGACTGTGCCTGAGAGGGCTTCATGAATTCTCCTGTCGACCGGTTTTCGAGGCGCGGCGCCTGAACCCGGTCCCATGCAAGATGATGGCTGCCTGCGTTGTCGGATGCCGTATGAACGGCGGCGGGCGCTTCGACCCGTTGAATCGCGACAACGTGAGTTACTTGTCGGGGTTGTTCTTGGACTGCGGCGTCTGCGCGGCGTAGTAGGCGGCGATGTCCGCGATATCCTGATCCGAGAGCGTCACCGCGATGGCGCGCATGGTGTCGAAGTGACGGTCGCCCTTCTTGTAGGCGTGCAGCGCGTTGGAAATGTACTGAGCGTTCTGACCGCCCAGCATCGGCACCTCGTAGACCTCAGGGTAAGCCGTGCGATAGCCGGGAATGCCGTGGCAGCCGATGCACATCGCGACCTTGCCCTCTGCGGCCTTTGCATTGCCCACGACGTCAGCCGACGCCTGGGTCGCGAAGCCGGCAAGACCGGACAGCACTGCAATCACGGCAAGTTTGCCGACGAAATAGTTCATAGCTTGTAACCTAGCATGAGGGGAAAACCGGCGCTCGAAAGCCGCGGCCCGCGCCGAGCGCATCACAACCTTCTCGGGACTGTTGCTGCCTTTCACTGCTTCGCAAGCGGCGCATGCGCACCGGAAATGCGGCCGCCTGGCCGCGCAGGCCAAAAAAATCGGGCTAATTGTACCGCGCGACCACCCTAGCGTCCATTCTCCGAGATAGCGCGGAGCCGCCTCTGGCAATGGGAACCGGCTGAAAGACGCCTTCGCGGCCTGCGACAATTCGCCTCTGTACGGCGGCCTCGTCGATCGTCACCGCGTGTTCTCAGCAAGCCGCATGCAGCGCTTTTGGCGTGCGTTCCGAGGCCGTCGCAGGCGCGGTTGCGGGCGGCTGCAACGATACCGGCGAGGCGTCCATCGCAACAGGGCTTCTGACTTATACTGGGTTTTTTTCCTCACCGGAATCTCCGTCATGCGCTTCGAAGGCTCATCGCAATACGTCGCAACGGACGACCTCAAGCTCGCGGTGAACGCCGCGATGACGCTAGAGCGGCCCTTGCTCATCAAGGGCGAACCCGGCACCGGCAAGACCATGCTCGCCGAGGAAGTCGCGGGCGCGCTCGGCATGCCGCTTTTGCAATGGCATATCAAGTCCACGACGAAGGCGCAGCAGGGTCTCTACGAATACGACGCCGTCTCGCGCCTGCGCGATTCGCAGCTGGGCGACGAGCGCGTGAAAGACATTCGCAATTACATCGTGAAGGGCGTGCTGTGGCAGGCGTTCGAGTCGGACCGGCAATCGGTGCTCCTGATCGACGAGATCGACAAGGCCGACATCGAGTTTCCGAACGACCTGCTGCGCGAACTCGACCGCATGGAGTTCTATGTCTACGAGACGCGCGAGCTCGTGAAGGCGAAGCATCGGCCGCTCGTCATCATCACGTCGAACAACGAGAAGGAACTGCCGGACGCGTTCCTGCGCCGCTGCTTCTTTCACTACATCAAGTTCCCCGATGCCTCGACGATGAAGGATATCGTCGAAGTGCACTTTCCCGGCATCAAGCAGGATCTGCTCGCCGCCGCCATGCAGAGCTTCTTCGAACTGCGCAACGTGTCGGGGCTCAAGAAGAAGCCATCGACATCCGAACTGCTCGACTGGCTGAAGCTCCTGCTCGCCGAGGACATTCCGCCCGAGGCGCTGCAGTCGTCGGATCAGAAGCAGATCGTGCCGCCGCTGCACGGCGCGCTCCTCAAGAACGAACAGGACGTCGCCCTCTTCGAGCGGCTGCTGTACATGAACCGCCATAACCGCTAATCCGCCGACCGGCACGCCACCAAAGGAAAACACGCATGAGCCGCTGGATCGAACCCGTCACGCTCGAAGGCGAGCACGTGAGGCTGGTGCCGCTGACCGTCGAGCACGAGCAGGCGCTCGCGGTTGCCGCTGCCGATGGCGAGCTCTGGAAGCTCTGGTACACGAGCGTGCCTTCGCCCGATACGGCGCGCGCCTATATCGACGCGGCCCTCGACATGCGCGACCGGCTCGGCGCGCATCCGTTCGCGGTCATCGATGCGAAGACGGGCGACGTCGTCGGCTCCACGCGCTATTTCAACGTCGAAGCGGCGCACCGGCGGCTCGAAATCGGCCATACGTGGTACGCGAAGCGCGTGCAGCGCACCGCGCTCAACACCGAAGCGAAGCGCCTGCTGCTCGGTCATGCTTTCGAGCAGCTGAAGGCCATCGCCGTCGAGTTCCGGACGCATTTCATGAACCACCCGTCGCGCGCGGCCATCGCGCGCCTCGGCGCCAAGCAGGACGGCATTCTGCGCAATCACCAGATCGGCCGGGACGGCGCGTATCGCGATACCGTCGTGTTTTCGATCATCGAATCGGAATGGCCGGCAGTGCGCGCGCATCTCACGCACCGGCTCGACCGCTGATTCACGTCATGAAGGAAATCGCGCCATGCTGATCGACTTCTTCTACTCGCTGCGCGACGCGAAGCTGCCCGTGTCGGTGAAGGAATATCTGACGCTGCTCGAAGCGTTGAAGGCGCAGGTCATCTCGCCGTCGCTCGACGAGTTCTACTTCCTCGCGCGCATGACGCTCGTGAAGGACGAGAAGTACTTCGACAAGTTCGACCGCGCGTTCGGCGCGTACTTTCATGGCGTCACGCAGTTGCCCGACGAAGCGTTCGACATTCCGCTCGACTGGCTCAAGAAGCGGCTCGACCGCGAGTTCACGCCGGAGGAGAAGAAGCGCATCGAGGCGCTGGGCGGGCTCGACAAGCTCATGGAGCGCCTCAAAGAACTGATGGACGAGCAGAAGGAACGGCACGAAGGCGGCAACAAGTGGATCGGCACCGGCGGCACGTCGCCGTTCGGGCATGGCGGCTACAACCCGGAAGGCATGCGCATCGGCGGCGAATCGGCGGGCAATCGCACGGCGGTCAAAGTGTGGGACGAGCGCGCGTTTTGCGATTACGACGATCAGGTGGAAATCGGCACGCGCAACATCAAGGTCGCGCTGCGGCGCTTGCGGCGCTTCGCGCGCGAAGGCGCGGCCGAGGAACTGGATTTGCCCGATACCATCCGCAGCACCGCCGCGAACGCCGGCTGGCTCGACATCAAGATGGTGCCCGAGCGGCACAACAACGTGAAAGTGCTGATGCTGCTCGATGTCGGCGGCTCCATGGACGACCACATCAAGCGCGTGGAAGAACTGTTCTCGGCCGCGAAGGCCGAGTTCAAGCATCTGGAGTTCTACTACTTCCACAACTGCGTCTACGACTATTTGTGGAAGAACAATCGCCGCCGGCACACGGAGCGCACGCCGACGTTCGACGTGCTGCACAAGTTCACGCCGGACTACAAGCTGATCTTCGTCGGCGACGCGACGATGAGTCCCTACGAAGTGCTTCAGCCGGGCGGCTCGGTCGAATACAACAACGCCGAAGCCGGCGCCGTGTGGCTGCGGCGGCTCGCGGATCAGTTTCCGCATCATGCGTGGCTCAATCCAGAACCCGAGCGGCTATGGGAATACCGCCAGTCCATTTCCGCAATCCGCCATGTCCTCGGCAACCGCATGTACGCGCTGACCTTGTCCGGCCTCGAAAGCGCCATGCGCGCGCTGTCCAAATAACACGTTAGAAAAAAGCAGAGCCCGCATGAAAGCCACGCCGTCTGTCGCGCGCGCCCCGCTGCGCCCTTTCTTTGATACATCGTTGTCCGCGGTCGTCGCCGGATTCGTCGCGATGATGACCGGCTACACCAGCTCGCTCGTACTGATGTTCCAGGCGGGACAGGCCGCGCATCTGTCCGATGCGCAGATTTCGTCGTGGATCTGGGCGCTTTCCATCGGCATGGCGCTGTGCACGATCGGCCTCTCGCTGCGTTTTCGCGCGCCGATCGTCGTCGCGTGGTCGACGCCCGGCGCGGCGCTGCTCGTCACGTCGCTGCCGAACGTGCCGTATGCCGAGGCCATCGGCGCGTTCGTCGTCTGCGCGGTATTGCTGACGGCGGTCGGCGTCACCGGCTGGTTCGACGCGCTGATGAAGCGCATTCCGTCGGGCATCGCGGCGGCGCTGCTCGCAGGCATCCTGTTCGAAATCGGCATCGAGATTTTTCGGGCGGCCGAGCATCAGACGGCGCTCGTGCTCGCGATGTTCTTCACGTACCTCGTGGTCAAGCGCGCGACGCCGCGCTACGCCATTCCGGCGACGCTGGTAGCCGGCGCGGCCGTCGCGGACGCGCTCGGCCTGCTCGACTTCTCGCGCTTTCACGTGGCGCTCGCGCATCCGGTCTTCACGATGCCCGCGTTTTCGCTCTCCGCCATTGTGAGCATCGGCGTGCCGCTTTTCATCGTCGCGATGGCCTCGCAGAACGTGCCGGGCATCGCCGTGCTGCGCGCGGACCGCTACACGACGCCCTCCGCGCCGCTCATCGCGACGACCGGCATCGCGTCGCTCCTGCTCGCGCCGTTCGGCTCGCACGGCGTGAACCTCGCGGCGATCACGGCCGCCATCTGCACCGGCCCCGAAGCGCACGAGCGCCACGACCGGCGCTATACGGCGGCGGTGTGGTGCGGCATTTTTTATCTGATCGCGGGCATTTTCGGCGCGACCATCGCGGCGCTTTTCGCGGCGTTTCCCAAGGCGCTCGTCGTCTCGGTCGCGGCGCTCGCGCTGTTCGGCTCCATCATGAGCGGGCTCGCCAACGCGATGCACGACGCCCGCCAGCGTGAACCCGCGCTCGTCACGTTCATGGTGACGGCCTCCGGCCTCACGCTGCTGTCCATCGGGCCGGCGTTCTGGGGCTTGGTCGCGGGCGTCGTGACGCATGTCGTCCTGAACGCCCGGCGCGGCTGACGCGGCCTACAATGCGGGAATCGGCCGGACGTCCTCCGCGCCGATGCACCACGACCGAATTTCAGAATCACGAAGATGGCTTTGCTCGACAAACTGCTGGCGCGTACCGCGCCGCTCGGCCCCGCGAAACGTAAGACGATCGTCCGCGTGCTGCTCGACGACGCTGGCCACGTTCAGGACGTCGTCCTGAAAATGAGCTGCGGCGATCCCGCAAAAGACGCGCACGCGCTCGAAGAAGTGCGCAAGATGCGCTTCGCCCGTGGGCAGCTCGGCTCCGGCACCGTGCGGCGCTGGCACGAGCTCGCCTACGCCGTCGACTGACGGATGCGACGCGCGCCCCGCGACGGAACGCTCCGGCGCGCGCCCGGTCGAACCAGCGACGCGCACGCCCCGAGCGCGAACGGCACGCGCGGGTCTAGAATGAGACATTGGCAATAGGGGCGAGCCCGGCGCTTCAGAGGCGCACGCCGGCATCGCGATCCTGGACACCCCGCGGGTTACCGCAATTTGACAAGGCGCCTGGCGCCGACGACTCGACATGACATCCGCTCTCGACCAGCTCAAGCAATACACCACCGTCGTCGCCGATACGGGCGACTTCCAGCAATTCGTTCAGTTCAAGCCGCAGGACGCGACCACGAATCCGTCGCTGATCCTGAAGGCCGTCCAGAAGGACGACTACAAGCCGCTGCTCGAAAAGACCGTCAAGGAGCACGCCGGCAAGCCGATGGGCCAGATCATCGACCATCTGCTGATCGCGTTTGGCACGGAAATCCTGAAGATCGTGCCGGGCCGCGTGTCCACCGAAGTCGACGCGCGCCTTTCGTTCGACACGAAGGGTTCCATCGACAAGGGCCTCGAAATCATCAAGCTGTACGAAGCCGCGGGCATCAACCGCGAGCGCGTGCTGATCAAGCTCGCGTCGACGTGGGAAGGCATCCGCGCGGCCGAAGTGCTGCAGAAGGAAGGCATTCGCTGCAACATGACGCTGCTCTTCTCGCTCGCGCAGGCCGCGGCGTGCGCCGAAGCGGGCGCGCAGCTCATTTCGCCGTTCGTCGGCCGCATTTACGACTGGTACAAGAAGTCGGCCGGCGCGGAATGGGACGAAGTGAAGAACGGCGGCGCGAACGATCCCGGCGTGCAGTCGGTGCGCCGCATCTACTCGTACTACAAGAAGTTCGGCTACAAGACGGAAGTCATGGGCGCGAGCTTCCGCACCGTGAGCCAGATTACCGAACTGGCCGGCTGCGATCTGCTCACCATCAGCCCTGATCTGCTGAAGAAGCTGGCCGACAGCGACGAGAAGGTCGAGCGCAAGCTGTCGCCGGACGCGGCCGACAACACGGATCTGGAGAAGATCAGCGTCGACGAGCCGACGTTCCGCTTCGCCGTGAACGAAGACGCCATGGCGACCGAAAAGCTCGCGGAAGGCATCCGCGCGTTCGCGGCGGACGCCATCAAGCTCGAAAAGCTGATCACGGCGCTGCAATAAGCGATGCGCGAGGCGCGCGCTGCGCGCCTCCGGCGTGATCTGCCGCGACCCGGTTCGGACGAATACGGTTTTGCGCGTTTTTGACGTAAATTGACTTTCTCCGAGTCGGCGCGGCATCCGGTTGCAATAGACTTTCGTGCTTTGGCGGGAGCGCCGCCTAGGCTCGGAGAAGCATTCAATGCAACTGGATACGTATCTTCTCTTCAACGGAGATTGCGCGGACGCCCTCGCGCTTTATCAAGCCGCGTTTGGCGCGCAGATCGAGACGCTCATTCGCTTCCGCGACACGCCGGACGCCGCGAACGTGCCCGCCGAGTGGCACGACAAGGTCATGCACGCGCTCTTTAGCGTCGGCGGCACGGCAATCATGGTGTCGGACGGCCAGTTCGGTCAGCCGCAGCGGGATTACCACGGTTTTACGCTGTCGATCGGCGCGGACAGCTCCGAGTCGGGCGAGCGCGCGTTCAACGCATTGAGCGAAGGCGGCACAGTGCTGACGCCGTGGCAGTCCACGTTCTTCACGGCGGGCTTCGGCATGCTGAAAGACCGCTTCGGCGTACCGTGGCTCATCAATGTCGTCAACGCCGTCGACATGGCCGGCGCGCCGCAACCGTCGCAGGAAGCGGCAGCGCAGTCCTGAGCGCCCGGCGCGTCAGCCGGGAAGCGGCCGCGCGCCTTCGATATTCCACTGACGCTCTATTTCAGTCAGACGCAGCCGCAAGCGATCCACCTGCTCCGCGAAACGCATCGCGAGCCAGTGCATGCCCTGCGTCGATCCATCGCCCTCCTCCGCTTCGACGCTCGCATCCGCGTTAGCGTCGGCACGCATGTAAAGCAAACCGACGCGGCCGAAACGCAGCGCGCGCGCCATCTTCAGCAGCTTCTGCCGCACCTGCTGCTCGTGCGGCGAGCAATCGAGCGCAAAACCGCACGGCGCGCGCGGCGTGTCCGGCATCGACGTGACGAGCATCTCGAGCGCGGCGAGAATCGAGCGATGCAGCCGCTGGATCTCTTCGAGCCGCGCGACCGGCACGCGCGTTTCCTTCGCGACGGATTTTATGAGCGCGCGGGACTGCACGAGACGCTGACTCATCGCGAAGAAGCGGCGCGCCGTTTCTTCCGCCAGCAACGGCGTGCCGTCGAGCAACGCGCCGTAGAGACGCGCGCTTTCGCGCAGATTGTCGGCGAGGCGATAACGCCACGAGTACGTTGCGTATTGCGGCAGCACGAACGAGAACGCCAGCGCAATGGCAATGCCGATCAGCACGTTCGCCGTTCGCCACAAGCCGACATCGAACGGCGAATCGCCGTGGCCCGCGACAATGACCATGGTAATCGCCGTAAGCAGCGCGACGTAGCCCGCCTTGCCGATGGCGTAATACGCGCAGGCCCCGGCGATGGCGGACATCAGAACGAAGAACAGCGTGAGCGAGCCGAAGAGCGTCTCGACCAGAATCAGCGCGAGTCCGATGGCCGCGCCGAGCGCCGTGCCGAGCGCGCGCTCGGCCGCCTTCTTGCGGATATTGCCGTAGTGCTGCAGCCCGCCGACCACAACGAGAAGCGATACCGAGGCCCAACTGCCGTGCGGAATATTGATGCCCGTCGTAACGAGAAACGACGTCGCCATGCCGAGCGCGACGCGCACCGCGTGGATCATCTTCGCGTGGCGATAGCGGAAGAATGGCGACGCCAGGCCGTGCATGAGCCGCATCGCGCGGCTTCTGCGCGCTGACGCCGATGTCGATGAAAACATGAGTCGCTCGCGTCGGTAAGCGGTTTGTCGATCAGCGGGCGTCAAAGAAAAACGCCCGCAACGGCCAGAGGCCATTACGGGCGTTAGCGTATCAGAGCCGCCGCCGCGTCATGAAACGCGGCACGCGTTTTCAGCTTTCCACGACGTCCAGATAGTCCTCGGGCCGCGTGCGGTCATCCGAGCGCTTCAGGCCGATGGCGCGCACCAGCACGCTCACACCCACCGACACGATCAGGTTGACGATCAGCGCCCACACGGCCGCATAGCCCGGCACGGCGTAGCCGAACATGTGCACGGTGAAGATCGAGCCCTTCAACTGGAGCGAGACGGCCATCCATGTACCGACGGCGATGCCCACCGCCCAGCCGATCAGGAGACCGCGATGATCGAGCACGCGCGTATAAAGACCCAGCACAAGCGCGGGCAGCGTCTGGATGATCCAGATCCCGCCGAGCAACTGAAGCTGAATCGCGTAGGTGAGCGGCAGCGCCAGAATGAACACGACCGCGCCGACCTTCACGATCAGCGACACCAGCTTGGCGACGTTGGTTTCCTGCTCCGGCGTCATCGAGCGATTGAGGAATTCGCGATGCACGTTGCGCGTGTAGAGATTGGCCGCTGCGATCGACATGATCGCGGCCGGCACCAGCGCGCCGATGCCGATGGCCGCGAACGCCACGCCTACGAACCACGACGGGAAGTAGTGCAGGAAGAGCGCCGGCACCGCGAAGTTCGCGCCGTAAGCCTTGAAGTACGACGCGTACTCCGGCATGTCCTTCACGCCCGAGGCGAGCGCCATGTAACCGAGCAGCGCGAGCAGCCCCAGCACCAGCGAATACGCGGGCAAGAGCGCCATGTTGCGGCGGATGGTGTTGCCCGAGTTCGACGAGAGAATCGCCGTCACCGAATGCGGATACAGGAAGAGCGCGAGCGCCGAGCCAACCGCGAGCGTCGCGTAGGCGCTGTAGCCGTTCAGACTCGCGGCGTCGGGCGCTTTCAGCAGCAGCTTCGCGGGCGGCACGGTACCGAAGATATGCCCGAAGCCACCGAGTTGCGCGGGAATCACGATCATCGCGGCGATGATGGTGATGTAGATCAGCACGTCCTTGACGACGGCGATCATCGCAGGCGCGCGCAGGCCGGACGTGTACGTATAGGCCGCGAGAATCGCGAACGCGATGATGAGCGGCAGATCGCCCACGAAGCCCTGCGTGCTGAAGCCGAGCGCGCCGATCACCACTTCGATGCCGACGAGTTGCAGCGCGATATACGGCATGGTCGCGACAATGCCCGTCAGCGCGATGGCGAGCGCGAGCATGCGGCTGTTGTAGCGCGCGTGCACGAAGTCGGCGGCGGTCACATAGCCGTGGCGCTTCGCGATGCTCCAGAGTTTCGGGAACACGACGAACGCGAACGGATAGATCAGGATGGTGTACGGCAGCGCGAAGAAGCCCGTCGCGCCCGCGCCGAACACGAGCGCCGGCACCGCGACGAAGGTATACGCCGTGTAGAGATCGCCGCCGAGCAGGAACCACGTCACGATGGTGCCGAAGCGCCGGCCGCCGAGACCCCATTCGTCGAGCTGGCCGAGGTCCGCCTTGCGCCAGTGCGCCGCGATGAACCCGAGAATCGTCACCCCGACGAAGAACAGAACGAATACGAAAGTTGCGGTGACGTTCATCATCGCGCGCCTCCTTGGCCTTGCCCCGCGCGGCCGGACGACAGCGCCTTGGTTTTCTTATAGACGACGGCCGTGATGACCGCGCTCACCAGCACCCAGAGAAGCTGATACCAGTAGAAGAACGGAAAGCCCCACAGCACGGGCTCGATCTTGTTGTAAAACGGCACCCATACCACGCCGATCCACGGAAGGATCAGAAGCCAGAGCCAATGCTTGTTGCGCGGTTGTCCAGTGCGGCCCGGATCTTGAGCCATGATGGTCTCCAGTTTGTTTTTGAGCATTCGCTTCGAGCCGTGGCTCGCGGAGCCGTTCGGAGCGGCCCTCGCGCAGACGACACGCCGCAGAAAGCGCCCCGAAATAACAGGAGGAGTATAGGGACCGCCAAAACACGGTCAAGCAGGGAGAATCCCGAGCATTCCCCAGATGTGAAAGGCGCTGTGCCGCGTCAGCGCCCTGCAGGATTCGCTTTGTTCTAGATAACGAACGAGCCGCTCAACGGCAACGCTGCGCTTTCGGCAAGCCCCTTCACCCACTTGCGCGCGGGCAAGCCCAGTTGCGCTTCGATCAGCTTCGCGCGCTCGCCGAGCGCGGCGAATGGCACGTCGAGCGCGGGACCGGCGAATGCAATCGCCACGCGATTGCCGTCGTGCACTTCCGGCAGCGCGATCACGCGATGATCGAATGCTTCGTTCAGATGGCGCATGTTGCGCACGAAGCTCGGGTGATCGCCGAAAAGGTTGATCGTCACGACGCCCGCTTGCGGCGTGAGACACGCGCGGCACGCTCGGTAGAACGACACGCTGTCGAGCACCGGACCGCGCGCGGTCGCGTCGTAAAGGTCGATCTGCAACGCGCCGACAGTGCCGTGATTCGCGCGGTCGTTGACGAACTCCCATGCGTCGCGCTCGGTCACGGCGAGGCGCGCGTCGTCGTAGGGCAGTTCGAACATGGCCCGCGCGGCGATGACGACCGCCGGATTCAGCTCGACCGCTTCGACCTTCGCGCGCTTCAGGTACCGATGACAGAACTTCGTGAGCGCCGCCGCGCCGAGCCCCAGTTGCACGATGCGCTCGGGCGTTTCGATGAAAAGCAGCCACGCCATCATCTGCTGCGCGTATTCGAGTTCGATGTGATCGGGCTTTCGGAGGCGCATCGCGCCTTGCACCCATTCGGTGCCGAAATGGAGATAGCGCACGCCGCCCTCTTCGGAGAACGTCACGGGCGCGAAACGCGGCTTGCGCGGCGCGTCGATGCGCGGCGCGTTGGCGAGTTCGTCTTCGTCGTGTCGATGCTTGTTGTTTTTCTTGCGGCTGAACGCACGCGCTTCGGCCGATGCGCGCTTGATGAGAGTCGTCATTGTGTGCTGAGAATGTCGCGCCAGATGCGCAATTTTTGATCGAACGAGAGGATAGCATTGGCGGGACTGGACGACGGCAGCACGAGCGTGGCGTAGCCCGCCGCAGCAATGACGGGCGCGAACTTGCCCGATGTCTTGCCGTTGAAACACACCTTGCGCAGCGTCGGAAACCGCTCGCGGAACACGGCGAAATCGTTCGGCGTTGCTTTGCGGATCGCGCTGTCGAGGCTGCCTTCGCGCTCGCATGCGGCGAGCACGTCCCACAAGCCGATGCCGTGCTTCGTCACGCGCGCGAGCCGTTCTTCGTAAGCGAGTTCGTGCAATGGTTCGCGGATGACCGCGCCGACCAGTCGCCAGAACTGGTTGCGCGGATGCGCGTAGTACTGCGTCGCCGCTAGAGAAGCGACGCCCGGAAAGCTGCCGAGAATAAGCGTATGGGTATGCGCGTCGCCGACCGGTTGAAAACCCGCGAGTGTCATCGCGCTTCGCCGCGCGCGACGCGCTTCGCGTGCGAACTCAAATGCTCGTAGGCCCGCGCATGGTCCCGATGCACAACATGTGGCGCATGGCGCGATGCGAGCGCGCGCCAGAGCGCATCGAGAAAGCATTCGGTGACCATCAGCGGCGCGCCGTGGCGCAGGAACACCGACCGCCTCGCCACGAGCGCATGACTCCGATCCGCCTGCTTCGCAGCCAGCCGATGCAGCGGATGCCGCGCCGTGAGCACGCGGCTCGCGAGCATCGAACGCGACACGCTGCTGTCGCTATAGAGAAGCTCGGCGAGCGGCCGCGTGCGCAGGCGTCGCATGGACTGCCACACGCCCGTGCTGTGCGACAGCGCGACGATGCTATGCGCCGCGACGAACGGCACGCCATCGACCTTCAGCACGACTTCGCGCGTCCAGACAGGCGTGCGCGGCGTCGCGCCGAGCGCGCGCCATTCGTCGCGCCACGGCTTATCGACGGCTTCGCGCGTGACATCGACCGTGACCGCGCCGAGCGTGCGCAGATGGGCGGTCAACGAGCCGCCACGCGTGAGCCAGTCTTTCTGACCGTCAGTGCAAACCGGATGCGGCGCGATGCGCCAGTGGGCATCGACGGGATCGTTCGGAATCGGCATGGCGGCCATTATAAAACCCGCCTCGGGTTCGGACGAATCGTATGGCGCGCGTGGCGCGGGCGGGCAAGACTATCGAAGCCGCGCGCCATCGAACGCCGGAATCCGGAAAACCTTGAGGACATCAAAATGACCAACAACACGAAGCAAACCTCGCCGAAGGTCGCGCATCTCGCGGCCGGAACGCTGCACGATCCGAAGGCTTCGGCAATCGCAAAGAAGCTGACCGGATCGGCGCTCGCGCAATCGCATTCGTCGAAGCAGACGAGCGCCGAGATGGAGCACAAAGCCGGCGAAGTTCTCCATAGCACGAAGTATTCGCAAGACACGAAGACGCTCGCCGCATCCGTGCTCGCGCAGTCCACCAAAGATCGCAAGCGCAAATGAAAAAAACGCGCTGCCGGCTTACCCGGCAGCGCGTTTCTCCATGCGCGGTTCAGTGCGGCTTAACGCGCGAGCAACAACGCGTTCGTCCGCTTCACGAAGCTCGCCGGATCCTCCAGCATGCCGCCTTCGGCCAGAAGCGCCTGATCGAAAAGCAGATGGCACCAGTCCGCGAAATTCGCGTTCTCGGCATTCAGCGCCTTTACGAGCGGATGGTCCGGATTCACTTCGAGAATCGGCTCCGCTTGCGGCGCCTTCTGCCCCGCTGCCTTCAGCATGCGCTGGAGATAGCCGCTCATGTCGCCTTCGTCCGCGACAAGGCAGCTCGGCGAATCGGTCAGGCGGAACGTGAGACGCACGTCCTTCGCCTTGCCTTCGAGCGCCTCTTTCATCTTCTCGACGAGCGGCTTCATTTCCTCGCCGACTTTTTCCTGCTGCTGCTTTTCTTCGTCGTTCAGCGCGCCGAGATCGAGGTCGCCGCGCGCCACGCTCGCAAGCGGCTTGCCGTCGAACTCGTTCAGGAACGAAAGCATCCATTCGTCGACGCGATCCGTCAGCAGCAACACCTCGACGCCCTTCTTGCGGAACACTTCGAGGTGCGGGCTGTTCTTCGCAGCCTGCCAGTTGTCGGCGGTCACGTAATAGATCTTCGTCTGCTCGGGCTTCATGCGCGCGACGTAATCGGCGAGCGACACGTTCTGCACGTCGCTGTCGTTCTGCGTCGATGCAAAGCGCACCAGCTTCGCGATGCGCTCGCGATTGCCGAAGTCCTCGCCGATGCCTTCCTTCAGCACCTGGCCGAACTCACGCCAGAACGTCGCGTACTTTCCCTTATCGGCGTCTTCCGTTGCTTCGGCCGAAGACGTCGCTATCTCTTCGAGCATCGAAAGCACGCGCTTGGTCACGCCTTCGCGGATCGCCTTCACGTCGCGGCTTTCCTGCAGGATTTCACGCGAGACGTTGAGCGGCAGATCGGCCGAATCGACCACGCCCTTCACGAAGCGCAGATACGCGGGCAGCAGTTGCTCGGCGTCGTCCATGATGAACACGCGCTTCACATAGAGCTTCAGGCCGCCGCGATGCTCGCGGTTCCAGAGATCGAACGGCGCGTGCTTGGGCACATACAGCAGTTGCGTGTACTCGCTGCGGCCTTCGACGCGGTTGTGGGTCCACGCGAGCGGATCGTCGTGATCGTGCGAAATGTGCTGAAAGAACTGTTTGTACTGCTCGTCGGTGATCTCGCTCTTCGGGCGCGTCCAGAGCGCGCTTGCCTGATTGACGGTCTCGTCCTCGTCCTTCACGACCATCTCGCTCTTCTCGGCGTCCCATTCTTCCTTCTTCATCAGAATGGGCAGCGCAACGTGATCCGAGTACTTCTGGATGATCGACTTCAGGCGATGCGACGACAGCAAATCATCCTCGTCGGCACGCAGATGCAGCGTGATGGTGGTGCCGCGTTGCGCGCGCTCGATGTCCTCGACTTCGAAGTCGCCCTCGCCCGCGCTCGTCCAGCGCACGCCCTGGCTCGCCGGCAGCCCGGCGCGGCGCGTTTCGACCGTGATCTTGTCCGCGACGATGAAGCCAGAATAGAAGCCCACGCCGAACTGGCCGATGAGCGCGGCGTCCTTTTGCTGGTCGCCGGAGAGCTTCGAGAAAAATTCCTTGGTGCCGGACCGCGCAATGGTGCCCAGATGCGAAATGGCTTCGTCGCGGCTCATGCCGATGCCGTTGTCGTCGATGGTGACGGTGCGCGCGGCTTTATCGAACGAAACGCGGATGCGCAGATCAGGATCGTTCTCGTACAGCGCGCTGTTTTCGATAGCTTCGAAGCGCAGCTTGTCCGCCGCGTCCGATGCGTTCGAGATGAGCTCGCGCAGGAAAATTTCCTTGTTGCTGTACAGCGAATGGATCATCAGGTGCAGAAGCTGCTTCACTTCCGCCTGAAAGCTCATGGTTTCTTGCGCCATGGTCGGGTCCTCTGGTTGATGTCGTCAGATGCTGTCGGGCCGCCGGGCAATGCGGCCGGCTTTCGGCGCGCCGCCCGGCGAATTCGTCCGATATGAGGGCGGCCAGCGCGGTTTCAAGAGCCTGAGCGTGGCTTTCGATATGATGCGCGTCCGCCATTTCCACAATCGCCGAACGACATGCGCTCGCCGTTCACGCCCGACCGCCGCCCCCGCCCGCTCACGCCCGGCGAGATCGCAATGGCGCGCCTCGTTTTCCGCGATGCGATCGACTATTCGACGGTCCGCGTGCACGCGCGGGCGTATCTGCCCTTCGGCTTGCAGCCGCCGCATACCGCAATGGCGCCGAACGGCAGCCTCTATTTCCCGCGCGCGTGCCATCGCGACGACTTCTCGGCGTGCGGCATCGGCGATCAGATGTGGTTCATCCACGAGATGACGCACGTGTGGCAGTTCCAGCTCGGGTATTGGGTGCGCCTGCGCGGCGCGATTCGCATCGGGCTCGGCTACGGGTATGCGCTCGGAGCGGAGAAGCGCCTGTCCGACTACAACATGGAAGCGCAAGGCAATCTGCTCGCCGACTACTTTGCGCTGAAGTTCTGCGACGCGTCCGGCGCGCTCTACGAACACCGCTACCGGCGCGCACCCGATGCGCTCGCGCGTTACGAAACGGTGCTCGCAGATTTCATCGACGCGCCGTCCTTACGACGCCATTTGCCAGGCCGCCGCTAGGCCGAGCGCCGCGCGACTTTCTCCAGATGGCCCGCGATCAGCGCAGGCAGCGCCGGGTCGCCGCAATTGGCGACGTTGAAGCGCATCCATGTGGTCGGCGACTGCTGCGGCGAAAAGAGGCTGCCGGGCGTCATCAGAAAGCCGGCTTCGTGACCCGCCGCCGCCAGGCCATCCGAATCGACGCCCGCGTCCGCCCACAGGAACATGCCCGCCTCGGGCGTCGTGAAGAGCCGCAGGCCGGTGCTTTCCAGCATGCGCGCGGTCTTGTCGCGAACGGTATCGAGCCGTGTCCGCAGCCGCTCGACGTGGCGCCGGTAGTGGCCCTCGGTCAGAATCTTGTAGACGACGCGTTCGTTCAGCTCCGGACTCGTCATGCCGACGAGCATCTTCTGGTCGGCGAGCGCGTTGGCCACGTCCACCGACGCCGCGACGTAGCCGACGCGCAGATTCGCGGCGAGCGTCTTCGAGAAGCTGCCGAGAAAGATCACGTGCTTCAGTTGATCGAGCGATGCGAGACGCGTGGCGGCGAAGCCCGTCGGGCAGAGGTCGCCGTAGACATCGTCCTCGACGACGATGAAGTCGTATTCCTGCGCCAGCTGAAGGATGCGAAACGCCTGCGCCGCCGTCAGCGACGTGCCGGTCGGATTGTGCAGTACCGAATTGACGATGAGCATCTTCGGCCGCCACGTCGCGACGAGCGTCTCCAGCGCGTTCAGATCCGGACCGTCGGGCGTGTAGGGCATGCCGACGAGCCGCGCGCCCTGCGACGCGAAGCGGCCGAACATCTGGAACCACGCGGGATCGCCGACGATCACCGCATCGCCCGGCTTCACGTAGATGCGCGCGATCAGGTCGATGGCCTGCGTGATGCCCGATGTCAGCACGATCTGCTGCTCGGACGCGCCGATCTCCAGTTCCGCGAGCCGCGTCTGCAACTGCTGGCGCAGCGGGAGAAAGCCCTGCGGCGTGCCGAGGCCGAGCATTTGCGCGCCGGCGAGACGGCTCATGGAGCGCAGCGCGTTGGTGATGAGTTCGCCGTCGAGCCAGCGCGACGGCAGATAGCCCAGGCCCGGCCCCTTTTCGGGACTCGCGGTGTGCAGCATGTTGCGCAGAAGCCAGACGACGTCGATGGTGCTCTGCACCGGCTCTCGCTGCGACGTAGCCAGCGCCCCCGGCGCAGACGGCGTGATGCGATCGCGCACGTAGAAGCCCGAGCCGCGCCGCGAATCCAGATAGCCGTGCGCGACGAGCCGCTCGTACGCTTCGACCACCGTGAAACGCGACACGCCCTTGTCGATCGCGAGCTTGCGGATCGACGGCATGCGCATGCCGGGCCGGAACACGCGCTCGTCGATGCGGCGTCGGCCCCACTGCACGAGCTGATCGACGAGCGTCAGCTGCTGGGCGTCGTGCGGCGCGGGAATCTGGTCGAGCGGAACGGACATGCGGACCTCGGCGGACGGGGGCGGACGATTGAGCGAAAACTGTACCGAATGGGATCAGGCCGATTGTACCGTTACTGTTCTGGTGATTACCGCTACATTTTCCTTTCCGGCGACCGGTACGGACGCCCGACAGGCCAGCATCAGCGGTTATGCTATCCGCCCCCGATTACCGCCTCACGCAAGTCATGACCGCTCATCCGCTGAAACTCGACCATCTCGTGATCGCCGCGCGCACGCTCGAAGAAGGCGCGCGGTTCGTCGCCGCGAAGTTCGGCGTGGAGACGGCGCCGGGCGGCGCGCACGCGCAGATGCGCACGCACAACCGGCTTCTTAATTTGTGGGGCGGCGCGTATCTCGAAGTGATCGCCGTCGATCCGGCCGCGCCGGCACGCGAGGCGCCGCGCGCACGCCTTTTCGCGCTCGACGATCCGGCGATGCAGGCGCGCCTCGCCAGCGGCCCGCAGCTCGTGCACTGGGTCGCGCGCGTCGAGCGTCCGAAGTCGCTCGCGCGCTGGCGCGAGCAGTATCCGCAACGCATCCCGCCGGTCATCGCGATGTCGCGCGGCGGCAATACGTGGGGCCTAACCGTCCCCGACGACGGCGCGTTCCCCGCGTGGCAAGGCGCCGGAGACGGCGTGCTGCCCTCGCTGATCCAGTGGGACACGCCGCGCCATCCGAGCGGCGCGCTGCCGGAAACCGGCATCCTGCTGCGCTCGCTGACGGGCTATCACCCGAACGCGGAGGCGGTCGCGGAGCAGCTCGCGTGGCTCGGCGCGGCGCATCTGATGCGCGTCGAGGCGACGGCGGGCGCGCCCGCGCTCGTCGCCGAATTCGAGTTGCCGGACGGCTCCGTCGTGACGCTGGGCGAAACCGCCGAATCGTCAAATGCGGCCCGGCGCGCGCAGGAAGAAGCGCAGCAGGCGTCGAACAAGCGCCGCCGCGTGAAAAATCGCAAAGCGGACGAAGCTGCGCCGCAGCCCGAACTTCCGCTTTCACCCGAAACACTCGATACACCCGACTGACGCATAAGAAAGGAGACGCCCCACGATGAGAACCCGCGAAACCGAAGGCATGCTGCTCGGCCTGATCGGCGTCGTCATCTTCAGCCTGACGCTGCCGATGACGCGCATTGTCGTGCAGGAAGTGCATCCGCTCCTGAACGGCCTCGGGCGCGCGCTCGTCGCGGCGATTCCGGCGGCGCTCCTGCTCGCGTGGCGGCGCGAGAAACGCCCGACCTGGCCGCAAATCAAGAGCCTCGCGGTTGTTTCGCTGGGCGTCATCATCGCGTTCCCCGTGTTCTCCGCCTGGGCGATGAAGACCGTGCCCGCGTCGCACGGCGCGGTGGTCAACGGCTTGCAGCCGCTCTGCGTCGCCATTTACGCGGCGTGGTTGTCGCACGAACGGCCGTCGAAGGCGTTCTGGGCGAGCGCCGTGGCCGGCAGCGCGATCGTCGTCGCGTTTGCGCTCCAGGCGGGCGGCGGCGGCTTGCAGGCGGGCGATCTCCTGATGCTCGTCGCGGTCGGCATCGGCGCGCTCGGCTACGCGGAAGGCGCGCGGCTCGCGCGTCAGATGGGCGGCTGGCAGGTCATCTGCTGGGCGCTCGTGCTGTCCGCGCCGTTCCTGCTGCTGCCGGTGGGCTGGCTCGCGTGGGCGCATCATGCCGCGCACCCGGAGCCGCTCGCGCTGCGCACGTGGCTCGCGTTCGGCTACGTCACGCTCTTTTCGCAGTTCATCGGCTTTTTCGCGTGGTACGCCGGACTCGCGATGGGCGGCATCGCGCGCGTCGGACAGGTGCAACTGCTGCAGATCTTCTTCACGATGGCGTTCTCCGCGCTCTTCTTCCGCGAGCACGTGAGCGCATCGACGTGGCTCTACGCGGCCGCGGTGATCGTCACCGTGGTGATCGGCCGCAAGACCGCCGTGCGCGCCGCGCCGCTCGCGGCGAAGAGCGCGGCAACGGGCGCGGCACAAGGCACGACGGCCGTGGCCGCGCATCCCGGCCACGCAAAATAACCCACGCGGGCGATAATCGCGGTTTGCGCGTCTTTCTCGTCCACGCCAGCACCGCCAACACGACAGCCGACACGACAATCAAACCCGAGACAACCGAGACATTCATGAATCAAGCCGACCTCCGCGCCACGCCGTGGCAACTCTCCGAACGCGCCCGCAAGCTCACCAGTTCGGCGATTCGCGAAATCCTCAAGGTGACGGAGCGGCCCGAAGTCATTTCCTTCGCGGGCGGACTGCCCTCGCCGGCCACGTTTCCCGTCGAAGAGATGCGCGAAGCATCGGAGCGCATCCTGCGCGATCAGCCGTCGGCGGCGTTGCAGTACAGCGCGACTGAAGGCTTCATGCCGCTGCGCGAATGGGTGGCCGCACGCTATTCGGTGAACGGCGTGATTATCCGCCCGACGCAGGTGCTCATCACGACCGGCTCGCAGCAGGCGCTCGACCTGCTCGGCAAGGTGCTGATCGATCCGGGCAGCCGCGTGCTCGTCGAAACGCCGACGTATCTGGGCGCGCTGCAATCCTTCTCGCTATTCGAGCCGAACTACGTGCAGGTGCCGACCGACGAGTCCGGCCTGATTCCCGAAGGTCTCGATGCCGCGCTCGTCGCGAATGCGCGCCTTTTGTACGCGCAGCCGAATTTCCAGAACCCGACCGGCCGCCGCCTGCCGCTCGCACGCCGCCGCGCGCTCGCGGCGTTCGCGCAGAAAGCCGCGTTCCCCGTGATCGAAGACGATCCGTACGGCGCGCTCGACTACGCCGGCGCGCCGCTGCCGACACTGCTCTCGATGGCGCCCGACCACATCGTTCATCTCGGCTCGTTCTCGAAGGTGCTCGCGCCGGGCCTGCGCGTGGGCTACATCATCGCGCCCGAGGAATTGCACTTCAAGCTCGTGCAGTCGAAGCAGGCCACCGACCTGCACACGCCGAGCCTCACGCAGCGCATCGTGTACGAAGTCGTCAAGAACGGCTTTCTCGATACCCACGTGCCGACCATCCGCGCGCTGTATCGCGATCAATGCGCCGCGATGCTCGCCGCGCTGGAACGCCACATGCCGGCGGGAGTCGAATGGAACCGGCCGGAAGGCGGCATGTTCGTGTGGGTGAAACTGCCGAAGCACATCGATTCGATGAAGCTGCTGGAACAGTCCATCGCGCAGAACGTGGCCTTCGTGCCGGGCGGTCCGTTCTTCGCGAATCAGGCGGAACACAATACGATGCGCCTCTCGTTCGTCACGGTCCCGCCCGCGACGATCGACGAAGGCGTCGCGAAGCTGGGCGCGTTGATTCGCGCGAGCATCTGACGGGATTCACGGGCGCCGGGCGCCCTTCACTCTTGAACAGGAGCAACGATGGCATCCAACGTGTACGACAAGCTGAAGGAACTCGGCATCGACCTGCCTAGCGCGGGCGCGCCGGCCGCCGCTTACGTGATGAGCGCGCAAAGCGGCAACACCGTCTATCTGTCGGGCCATATCGCGAAGAAGGACGGCAAGCCGTACGTCGGCAAGCTCGGCGACACGCTCACCACCGAAGAAGGCAAGGCGGCCGCGCGCAATGTCGCCATCGACCTGATCGCGACGCTGCACGCGCACACGGGCGATCTTTCCCGCGTGAAGCGCATCGTCAAGGTGATGAGCCTCGTGAACTCGACTTTCGAGTTTACCGAGCAGCACATCGTGACGAACGGCGCGTCGGAACTCATCGCGGACGTGTTCGGCGAGGCTGGCAAGCACGCGCGCTCGGCCTTCGGCGTCGCGCAGATTCCGCTCGGCGCGTGCGTCGAGATCGAGCTGATCGCCGAAGTCGGCTGATCGCAACGGCTTTGCCGCTACTGCAAACCCGACCGCGCGAGCGCGTCGGGTTTTTTATCACCCTTTGCCTTTCAAATCATGTCCGCCCGCACCGTGCGCTTCAGTCAGGTCGATGTCTTCACATCCGTCGCGTTCAAAGGCAACCCGCTCGCGGTGGTCTTCGACGCTGACGATCTTTCCACCGAGCGCATGCAGGCCATCGCGCGCTGGACCAATCTCTCGGAAACCGCGTTTCTCCTGCGGCCGACCGATCCGCGCGCCGACTACCGCGTGCGCATCTTCACGACGGCGACCGAGCTTCCGTTCGCCGGCCATCCGACGCTCGGCACCGCGCACGCGCTGCGTTCGAGCGGCTACGCGCCGAAAAAACCGGGGACGCTCGTGCAGGAATGCGGCGTCGGGCTGGTGACGTTGCGCGAGCGCGATGACGGATGCTGGGCGTTCGCCGCGCCGCCCGCGCGCATGGCCGAGCTCGATGAAGCGCAGCGCCAACGTCTCGCCGCCGCGCTCGCGCCCGTCGAGATCGACTTCAGCGCGCCGCCGTGCGCTGTCGACAACGGCGCGCCGTGGCTCATCGTGCGTCTGCGCGACGCGGCGCAAAGCCTCGCGATGTCGCTTCGCGGCGAGGCAAGGCAGGCACTGACGGCGCTCGTCGCGGAAGTCGGCACGCATGGGCTCGTGGTCTATGGCCCGCATGAGAACGGCGTGCCGGCGACCTTCGAGTTGCGCGCGCTGCTGCTCGGCGCGGAGAACGTCGAAGATCCGGTGACGGGCAGCGCGAACGCAGCGCTCGCCATGTTGCTGACGCGCCAAGGCAGGCGGCCGGGCGACGCCTATACCGTGCGCCAGGGCACGGCGCTCGATCGTGACGGCCGCGTGACCGTCATCTACGACGACGGCCCGGACGGCTCGCAGGTGTGGATCGGTGGCGACTCCGTGACAGTCATCGAAGGGACAATCCGCTTTTGAAACAATGACCTGCGCGCGGCTAGCCGTAAACCCCGAGCGGCCACGCTTTTGCTTTCTTAATCGCTGCGGCTTCAGTACTATCTGACCATTCGGGGCCGGAAGAAAGGCGCGCAATCCGGTCCCGCGTCGCGCGGCGAGGCGGTAAGCGCAGCGCGGACGCCCGCTTCGTCATCACGCAAACGGTTAAACGGTCGCCTTCAGGCGGCCAAAGCTCGTCTAGCGGTATATTGAACGGCTTTGGCCGAACGTCTCGAGACATGCATCGCCACTTCCACCACGCGCGCTTTGTCGCATGGCGCGCGCTTCGCGGCAGGGCCGCGCCGGGCACTCCATGAAGCGTACGCGCTCCCACGCGGCGAGCGATTCGCGCGTCAACGCCCCGTCGGCACGCCGGCGTCGCGCGCTGCTGGCGATCCCGGTGCTCGGCAGCCTGCTGCTGGTGCTGCTGTGGGCGGTGATCTTCGCCCGGCTTTCGGTGGAACGCGACGCCACCACGCACGAATCGATGGCCTCCGCCGCGATCCTCTCGTCCGCGCTCGAACAACACACGATCAAGGCGATTCATCAGGTCGATCAGATCACGCGCTTCGTCAAATACGAGTACGAGAAAGCGCCCGACCACTTCAACCTGATCGCGACGGTCGAAAAAGGCGTCGTGCAAAGCGACACGCTCGTGCAGGTTTCGCTGATCGACGAGACCGGCATTCTGGTCGCGAATACGTCGGACCCGCATCCGAAGCCGATCGACCTGTCCGACCGCGAGCACTTCAAGGTCCATCTGCACGCAAACGACGATCTGCTCTACATCAGCCGCCCGGTGCGCGGGCGCGTCTCGAACCTGTGGACGCTCCAGATCACGCGACGGCTCAATCATCCCGATGGCTCGTTCGCGGGCGTGGTCGTCGTTTCCGAAGACCCGACCTACTTCACGAGCGACTTCTATAACGTCGCGTCCATCGGCCGCGAAGGCGTGATCGCCGTGGTGTCGGACAACGGCTCCGTGCTTGCGCGCAGCACGAGCGGCACGCTGGCGGAGAATCCGGCCCGCGACGGGGCGTCGGCAGGCGGCTCGCGCAACGCGGGCGGTGCGTCAGGCTCCGCGCGCGCCGCGTTCAGCGCAAGCGGCGTCTATCCGACTTCCGACCACGCATCGGGCATCTATGTCGATCCGATCGACCATGTGAAGCGCATCGTCTCGTACCGGCATATCGACGGCTATCCGCTCGGCGTGCTCGTCGGTCTCTCGAAGCGAGAGGAGTTCGCGGACTACAACCACACGCGCAACGTCTATCTGCTGATGGCGAGCTTTATTTCGTTCGCGATGCTCGGATTTTTCGCCGTCGCGACAGGCTTGATCGGCAAGCTGCTCGGACGCGAGCGCGAGATGACGCATCTCGTCGAATACGACCTGTTGACCGGGCTGCGCAACCGTTATTCGACGCTGCGCGCGTTGCGGGCCGACGTCGCGCAGACGGACAACATCGGCCGGCTCGCGCTGCTCTTCATCGATCTCGACAACTTCAAGACGGTCAACGACACGCTCGGCCACAACGCGGGCGATATCGTGCTGCAAATGACCGCGTCGCGGCTCGCGGAAACGGTGGGCCACGGCGGGACGCTCGCGCGCATCGGCGGCGACGAGTTCGTCGTGATCGTCAAGGGCGACGACGTCGAGAAGCGCGCGGTCGGACTCGCCAACGACATCGTGACCATGTTCGCGACGCCCTTCGATGTGCGCGGCAGCGCGTTCGTGTTGCACGCGAGCATCGGCATCGCGCTGTATTCGGTGTCGAACGAAAGCGAAATCGACTTGCTGAAGAAGGCGGACCTCGCGATGTACAGCGCGAAGGACGCGGGCAAGAACTGCTATCAGTTCTATTCGCCGCAGCTCTCGCATCGCGCGGACCATCTGATGAGGTGGGAGCAGCAGTTGCGCGTGGCGCTCGCCGAGCGCCAGTTGTTCCTCGTCTATCAGCCGAAGATTGATCTGGCCCGCCGCTGCATAACCGGATTCGAGGCGCTCGTGCGATGGAACCATCCGCAGCACGGGCTCATTCCGGCAAACGAATTCATTCCGGTGGCGGAATCGACCGGGCTTATCGTCGCGGTCGGCGATTTCGTGATTCACACGGCCTGCGCGCAACTCGCGCAGTGGCAGCGGGCCGGCTACACGGGCCTGTCGCTCGCCGTCAACATCTCGGCGGTGCAATTCTGGCGCGGCGACTTGCTCGAAACCGTCGCCCGCGCGATCGAGGCGTCCGGCATTCCGCCGGGCAAGCTCGAACTCGAAATCACCGAGACCGTGATGGTCGAGTACCCGGAACTGGTGCAGGAGAAGATCGTTGCGCTCAAGCGTCTGGGCGTGCGCATTGCGCTCGACGACTTCGGCACCGGCTATTCGTCGCTGTCGTATCTGAACCGCTTTTCGGTCGATACGCTCAAGGTGGACCGCTCGTTCATCCAGGCCATTCCCGAAGACCGCAGCGTCTGCGTGATGGTGTCCGCGATCATCAATCTCGCCCGCTCGCTCGGGCTGACCGTGGTGGTCGAAGGCACCGAGCGCGAGGAACAGATCACCTGGCTCGCGGCGCTCGGACCGGTCGAAGCGCAAGGCTTCCTGTTCTCTCGGCCCGTTCCCGCCGACGGCGTGCAGGCGCTTCTGGACCGCTTCGGCGTGTGCGGCTGGGCGCTCGCAAGCGGCGCGCTCGGGCTCGGCACGCTCGGCCAGGAGCCGTCGAACACCGCGTTGAGCGACGAACGCGGCAGTTGATCGGTCGGTGCGCTTAGATGCCGCGCTTAGATGCCGCGCTCAGATGCCGCGCGATAGCACGGCGGTCCCGATCGTGACGACGCCGAGCACGAGATTGACGACGACGAGCCTTCGAACGGTGCCGACCGCCCGCGCGCCGTCGGGCCAGTTCTGCGCCTGCACCGCGCGGCGGATGCGCGGAAACACGCCAAAGCGGATATGCCCGAAGATCAGCATCATCACGATGCCCAAGCCGGCCATCGCGTGAAGCGGCCATGCGGCATGCGCGCCGCCGTATTGCGCGAGCAGAAAGCCGCCCGTGATCAGGATCACGAGCACGGCGCCGGCGACCCAATTGAAGAAGCGCGCGAATACGGCTTCCCAGAGCGGCAGGCGCAGTTGCGGCGCGAGGTCGCCGAGCGCGGGGCGCAGGCAGAAGTGCGCGAAGACCATGCCGCCTATCCATACGGCCACGCCGAGCAAGTGAAGAAAGAGCGCGGCTTCGATGGCATGAGTCATGAGTGTCGAGGGCAGAAGGTAAGTGAAGTTTGGCCGTTCGACTCAAGCGCGGCGCGTCAGTTCCGGAACGTCGGGCGCGAAGCCCAAAGAAAACGCCTCGCTGCGATGTTCCCAGCGAGGCGCCTGTTAAAGCTTGCTCACGCTTCGGCGCAAGCTCAGCCTTCGAACACCGGCCGCATTTCCGTCACCTTCAGCGACGTATCCGGCGTGCGGCCCTTTCTCGCCCGCTTGCCGAGATGCTGTTGCAGTTGCGCGCCCGAGAGCTTCTCGTCGCGGATCTTGCCGCCGCGTCCCGCGCCGATCAGCACGACGCCACGCGCGTCGATGGCGAGCGCCTGACGCAACGTTTCGTTGGGCTCGAGCGTCATCAGCGTGACGCCGCGTCCGCCGCCCGAGAGCGTCTTCATCTCGTCCATGCCGAAGACGAGCAGCCGGCCCGCATTCGACAGACACGCGACGTAGAGCGCGCCCTGACCCACCGGCATCGGCGCGAGCGGCGTCGCGCCTTCGTCGATGGTCATGAACGACTTGCCCGCCTTATTGCGGCTCACCATGTCGCCGAGCTTCGCGATGAAGCCGAAGCCGTTGCTCGACGCCAGCAACAACGGCTGCTCCGCCGACGCTGCGAAGTAATGCAGCAGATGCGTGCCCGATTCGAGTTCGATCAGCGACGTGACCGGCACGCCGTCGCCGCGACCGCCCGGCAGCGCCGCCACCGGGACGGAGTACACGCGGCCGTTGCTGCCCCACGCGATGAGCGTGTCCGGCGTGCGCGCCTGGAACACGGCGTACAGCGAGTCGCCGGCCTTGAACGTGAAGCCCGCCGGATCGAGCCCGTGGCCCTTCAGCGCGCGCACCCAGCCCTTCTGGGAGACGACGACCGTCACCGGCTCATCGACGACGCGCACTTCGAACGTCGCGCGCTTTTCCTGCTGGATCAGCGTGCGGCGGTCGTCGCCATACTGCTTGGCGTCGGCTTCGATTTCCTTGATGAGCAGGCGCTTCATCGCGGCGTCGCTGTTCAGCAGTTCTTCGAGCTTCTTCTTCTCGTCCCGCAAGTCGGAGAGCTCCTGCTCGATCTTGATCGCTTCGAGCCGCGCGAGTTGCCGCAGCCGGATTTCGAGAATGTCCTCGGCCTGACGATCGGAGAGATTGAAGCGCGCGATCAGCGCCTGCTTCGGCTCCTCGGCCTCGCGAATGATGCGAATGACTTCGTCGATATTCAGGAAGACGATCATCCGCCCTTCGAGAATATGGATGCGGTCGTTCACCTTGCCGAGGCGATGCTGTGTTCGGCGCGTGACGGTAACGAACCGGAACCCGACCCACTCATGCAGAATTTCGACGATGCCCTTCTGCCTCGGCCGGCCGTCCGCGCCGATCATCACGAGATTGATCGCGGCGTTCGATTCGAGGCTCGTATGCGCGAGCAGCGTGTTGACGAACTCCGTCTGGTCGATGCGGCTCGACTTCGGCTCGAACACGAGGCGCACGGGCGCGTCCTTGCCGGACTCGTCGCGCACGGTGTCGAGCAGCGCCAGCAGCGTTTGCTTGGTTTGCAGTTGATCCGGCGTCAGCGTCTTCTTGCCGAGCTTGATCTTCGGGTTCGTCAGTTCCTCGATTTCCTCGAGCACCTTCTGCCCCGACGTATTGGGCGGCAATTCATTGATGACGAGCTGCCACTGTCCGCGCGCAAGGTCTTCGATCTTCCAGCGCGCGCGCACCTTGAGACTGCCGCGCCCGGTTTCGTAGGCCGCCGAGATTTCGGCTTGCGAAGAGATGATCTGCCCGCCGCCGGGAAAGTCCGGACCGTTGAGCTTTTCCATCACGGCCGCGTGATCGAGCTTCGGATCGCGAATCATCGCGACGGCGGCTTGCGCGACTTCGCGCAGATTGTGCGACGGCACTTCCGTCGCGAGACCGACCGCGATGCCCGACGCGCCGTTGAGCAACAAGAACGGCAGCCGCGCGGGCAGGAGCTTCGGCTCCTCGAACGAGCCGTCGTAGTTCGGCATGAAATCGACCGTGCCCTGATCGATTTCATCGAGCAGCAAGCGCGCGATCGGCGTCAGGCGCGCTTCGGTGTATCGCATGGCCGCGGCGCCGTCGCCGTCGCGCGAGCCGAAGTTGCCCTGACCGTCGATGAGCGGATAGCGCATCGAAAAGTCCTGCGCGAGGCGCACGAGCGCGTCGTACGCGGACTGGTCGCCGTGCGGGTGATACTTGCCGAGCACGTCGCCCACGACGCGCGCCGACTTCACGGGCTTCGCGGTGCTCGCGAGTCCCATCTCGTTCATCGCGTAGAGAATGCGGCGCTGCACGGGCTTCTGCCCGTCCGAGACGTCGGGCAGCGCGCGGCCCTTGACCACGCTCACCGCGTAGTCCAGATACGCGCGTTCGGCGTAGTCGCCGAGCGTCAGGTGTTCTCCGTCGGGCGCCGCTTGCTGTTCGGCGAAAAGATCGTCAGTGATTCCCATCGAATATCCGTTATGCGTGTTCCGAAGCCGGCATCAGATGTCCGCTTCCACTTCGTTGCCCTTCTCTTCGAGCCAGCTACGGCGCGACGCCGCTTCGCCCTTGCCCATCAGCATGGTCATGCGCGAGACGGTGAGATCGAAGCCGAGATCGCCCAGGCGGACCGGCAAGAGACGCCGTGTGTCGGGGTTCATCGTCGTGTCCCAAAGCTGCTCGGCGCTCATTTCGCCGAGACCTTTGAAGCGGCTGATGCTCCACGCCGTTTCGCGCACGCCGTCCTTGCGCAGCTTGTCGAGAATCGCCTCGAGTTCGCCTTCGTCGAGCGCGTAGAGCTTCTGCGCGGGCTTCTTGCCACGCGCGGGGGCATCGACGCGAAAAAGCGGCGGACGCGCGACGCACACGTGACCGCGCTCGATCAGTTGCGGGAAGTGTTTGAAGAAGAGCGTGAGCAGCAGCACTTGGATGTGCGCGCCGTCCACGTCCGCGTCCGACAGAATGCAGATCTTGCCGTAGCGCAGGTTCGAGAGGTCGATCTGATCGTCGGGACCGTGCGGATCGACGCCGATGGCCACTGCGATGTCATGCACTTCGTTGTTGGCGAAGAGCCGGTCGCGCTCGGTTTCCCACGTGTTCAGCACCTTGCCGCGCAACGGCAGAATGGCTTGGAACTCCTTGTCGCGGCCCATTTTCGCGGAGCCGCCCGCCGAGTCGCCCTCGACGAGGAAAAGCTCGTTGCGCGTGATATCGGTCGATTCGCAGTCCGTGAGCTTGCCCGGCAGCACGGCCACGCCCGAGCTCTTGCGCTTCTCGACCTTCTGACCGGCGCGGGTGCGCGCCTGCGCCTGGCGAATGACGAGTTCGGCGAGCTTCCTGCCGTATTCGACGTGCTGATTGAGCCACAACTCCAGCGCCGGCCGCGAGAACGACGACACGAGCTTCACGGCGTCGCGGCTATTGAGACGCTCCTTGATTTGCCCCTGAAACTGCGGGTCGAGCACCTTCGCCGACAGCACGAACGAGACGCGCGCGAACACGTCTTCGGCGAGCAGCTTCACGCCCTTCGGCTGGAGGTTGTGGATCTCGACGAAGTTCTTGACCGCCTGGAAGAGCCCGTCGCGCAAGCCGGATTCGTGCGTGCCGCCGGCGGGCGTCGGAATCAGGTTCACGTACGATTCGCGCAGCAACGGCCCTTCCTCGCTCCATGCGACGACCCACGACGCGCCTTCGCCTTCCGCGAACGTCTCTTCCGTCGTGCGCGAGTTGTCTGCGTAACGCTCGCCTTCGAAAAGCGGAATCAGCAGTTCGCTGCCGCCCATGCCTTCGAGGAGATAGCCGCGCAGGCCGTCTTCGTACTTCCACGTCTGACGCTCGCCGGTCTTCTCGATGACGAGCACTACTTCCACGCCCGGCAACAGCACGGCCTTGGAGCGCAACAGGCGCTGCAACTCGCCGAGCGGGAGATTGGGCGAATCGAAATACTTGGCGTTCGGCCAGGCGCGCACGCGCGTGCCGCTCTTCTTCTCGCCGCGTTCGGGCGAACGGGTCGTGAGCGGCTCGATGACATCGCCATTGGCGAACGCAAGCTGCGCGACCTTGTTGTCGCGCCAGACGGTCACTTCGAGGCGCGTGGCGAGCGCGTTCGTCACCGACACGCCGACGCCGTGCAGTCCGCCCGAGAACGTGTACGCGCCGCCCGCGGCCTTGTCGAACTTGCCGCCCGCATGCAGCCGCGTGAACACGATCTCGACGACCGGCACGCCTTCTTCGGGATGCAGGCCGAACGGAATGCCGCGGCCGTCGTCTTCCACCGAAACGGAGTTGTCCGCATGGACCGTCACCGTGATCTGCTTGCCGTAGCCGCCGAGCGCTTCGTCCGACGCGTTGTCGATGACTTCCTGAACGATATGCAGCGGATTTTCGGTGCGCGTATACATGCCGGGCCGCTGCTTGACCGGCTCCAGGCCCTTCAGGACCTTGATCGATGCTTCGCTGTAGCCCGCCGCCTTCGCGCTCATGGCGCGCGGCCTGGCGCCCTCGGCGCGATTCTGGGTGGCTGCTTGGGCCACACTGGATTTTTTCGTGGACATAGTTGAACGTTGATCCGGCTTGCGACCCCGCGCGGGAATGGTCACCGCACGACGCCGCGATGCCGGCAAATGCTTTATCGAATGCTCAAGATTGCCTCACCGGATGGGCATCACGAAGGCCTTTGCCCCGTGCGCCTGTCCGGCCGCGCTAGGAGAATAGCGGTTTTCGCCCGCCGCGCCCACCTCGACCGCGCTAAACGGGGCCTATCCGCGCTTCGCTTCGAGCTCTTCCCAGCGCTCCAGCGCGACGAGCAATTCTTCTTCGATGGCCGCGTGTCGCTCAGAAAGGCGCGCGCCTTCTTTCGCGTCCGTGGCGAAAATGGAGCCGTCTTCGAGTTGCGCGCCGATGCGCTTCTGCTCCTCTTCCAGTTCCGCGATGCGCGCGGGCAGCGCTTCCAGTTCGCGCTGTTCCTTGAACGAGAGCTTGACCGTGCGCTGCGCGTTGCGGCCCGCCGCGCTTTCCTTCGGCGCGTCTTCCTTGGGCGCTTCCTTCGCGCTTTGCCGCGCGGCTTCCTCGGCGATGCGGTCCGAACGTTCGCGCTGAACCTGCCAGTCCGAGAAGCCGCCGACATACTCGCGCCACTTGCCGCCGCCTTCCGCCGCGAACACGGACGTCGCCACGTTGTCGAGAAACGCGCGGTCGTGGCTCACGAGCAGCACGGTGCCGTCGTAGTCCGCGAGCAGTTCTTCGAGCAGTTCGAGCGTGGGAATATCGAGGTCGTTGGTCGGCTCGTCGAGCACCAGCACGTTCGCCGGACGCGCGAAAAGGCGCGCCAGCAAGAGGCGATTGCGCTCGCCGCCCGAGAGCGACCGCACCGGCGAGCGCGCCCGCTCGGGCGCGAACAGGAAGTCGCCGAGATAGCTCATGACGTGCTTTTTCACGCCGTTCACTTCGACCCATTCGCTGCCGGGACTGATGGTGTCGGCTAGCGATTTGTCGAGGTCGAGCTGCGCGCGCATCTGATCGAAATACGCGGTTTGAATGTTGGTGCCGGTGCGCACGCGGCCTGCGTCCGGCTGCAACTCGCCGAGAATCAGCTTGAGCAGCGTGGTCTTGCCGGCGCCGTTCGGCCCGACGAGACCGATCTTGTCGCCGCGCATGACCGTGGCCGTGAAGCTGTCGACGATGGTGCGCGCGCCATAACGTTTCGTCACGTCCGTCAGTTCCGCGACGATCTTGCCGGACTTCTCGCCCTGCCCGACGTCGAGCCTCACATTGCCCTGCACGTTGCGCCGTTCGGCGCGTTCCTGGCGCATTTCGACGAGCCGCGCAATGCGCCCGACGCTGCGCGTGCGCCGCGCCTCCACGCCCTTGCGAATCCACACTTCTTCCTGCGCAAGCAGCTTGTCGAACTTGGCCTGCTCCACTTGCTCGACTTCGAGCTGCTGCGCCTTGCGAATCTGATACGCGCTGAAGTTGCCCGGATACGACAGCAGGCGCCCGCGATCCAGTTCCACGATGCGCGTGGCCACGCGATCCAGAAACGCGCGGTCGTGCGTGATGAAAAGCAGGCCCGTGCGCAGCGTGACGAGCAGTTCTTCGAGCCAGCGAATGCCTTCGAAGTCCAGATGGTTGGTCGGCTCGTCCAGCAGCAACACGTCCGGCTGCACCACGAGCGCCCGCGCCAGCGCGACGCGCTTTCGCATGCCGCCGGAAAGCGAACCCGCGCGGGCCTCGCCGTCGAGGCCGATCTGCGCGAGCGTGGTTGCGACGCGCGTGCGCCAGTTCCAGGCATCGCGCGTATCGAGCGCCGATTGCAGCGTGTTCATGCGCGCGAGCAACGCGTCGTGCTCCGCGCCTTCAGGCGTGTCCGCGAGCCGGTGCGCGACGGCATCGTATTCGTCGAGCAGCGTGCGCGCATCGACGAGGCCGGAGGCGACGACATCGAACACGGATGCGTCCAGATCGAATTCCGGCTCCTGCGGCACATAGACGGTCGTGAGTTCGCTCTGGCGCGTGACGAGCCCGTCGTCGGGCGCGGCGAGTCCCGCGACGATCTTGAGCAGTGACGACTTGCCCGCGCCGTTGCGGCCGATCAGCCCGACACGTTCGCCCGCTTCGAGCGAGAAGTCGGCGTGATCCAGCAACGCGACGTGGCCGAACGCGAGTTGTGCGTCCGTGATGGAATAAAGCGACATGGGGATGAATGCGAACGAAGGCGATACCGAGGAAGCGGTCATTGTACCGATGTTCCCTCGCCCCGAAGGTCGCATCGGCCGAAGGGACAAGGGCGCGCGGGCCGTGGCGCGCGCCCGTCTGCCGTCGGGCCTACTTGACGTGGACCTTGATCGTCTGCGCCATCTCCGGCCCGTACGAGCGATGCGCGCCGTCGCCGAGCTGCATCGTCAGCGTGTGGTCGCCGGGCGGCAGCTTCACGTCGGCTTCGGTCTGCGCCTTGCCGTAATGCAGCGACGTCTCGCTCGCCGGGATCACGGTTCCTTTGGGCAGCGGGCCGCTGTCGATCAGCAGATGATGATGCCCCGTGCCTTCCGTCATCGTGCCGGCCGGCGCGAGCGTCATGCCCTCGACGCCGAACTTCACATGGACAGGGCTCGTGACGGTGGCGCCGTCTTTCGGCTCGATGAAGTACACGCGCGACTGCGCGTGCGCGTGGCCCGCGAAGGCCGCCGCAACGACGATGGCGCCGGCTAATACGGTCTTGTTCAGCATGGTCTTCTCCTTATTGGTGGAGCGAGCGTCGCTTCAGGCAGCAACGGCGACTCAGCATACACCTGCCTTTCGGCCAACCGCATCGACGCGCGTTTTTGCGACGGCGCTTCGGGTAAGATGCCGGCTCGCCGTTTCCCGAGCCCTATTCTCGGGCTTGCACGGCCCTTTTCCATTTGAATCAAGAGTCTGTCGTGAGCGAAGTCATCGAATACAAAAGCTGGGTATGCCTGATTTGCGGCTGGGTCTACAACGAGCAGGACGGCCTGCCGGGTCAAGGCATCGCGCCGGGCACGCGTTTCGCCGATATTCCCGCTAGCTGGCGCTGCCCGGAATGCGACGTCGGCAAGGAAGATTTCGTCGTCGTCGAGTTCTGAAGCAACACGGCGCCGCGCTTGCGGCGCTCTTTCAGCGCGCCACCGCGATCAACTCGCGGCTCGTTTCGTCCACCGGCGCGCGGTTCCAGTCCCCATACCAGTCGATCTGCGCGAAGCCCGCGCGGGTGAGCAGTTGCGCGAGTTCGTCGCGGCTGCGAAAGCGCAGTTCGCTTTCGGCGCGCAGCGTGTCCGTCTCGCCATCGAAGCGCGCGTAAGTCGTAAACGCAACGCGCCCGGTCGCGAGCGGATCGGGGCTCGCGTGCCGCTCCTGCCAGACATCGACGGCGCGTCCGTCCGCACTCTGGATGCGCCTTAGCGAGCGTTCCGCCGTCCAGTCGTCCCACGCCCGCGCCGCCGGATTGCGGCTCTCGAACGCGATGCGCCCGCCGAAACGCAACGCGCGTCGCGCGGCGGCAAGCGTCGCGAAGAATGATGCATCGTCGAGAAATACTTGCGCGACGTGACCGGTCATCACGAGCAGGTCGGCCGCGCCGACGAACGGCAGCGCAGACGCATCGCCCTCGATCCATGTCACGCGCTCGCCTGACGGACGGCCGCGCGCAATCTCGAGCATCTGCGGCGACGGATCGATGCCCGTCACGCGATAGCCGCGCCCGGCAAGCTCGCAGGCAAGCAGACCGGTGCCGCATCCGAGGTCGATCACATGCGCCGCCGACTCGGCGAGCGCCACGTAGAACGCCGTGTCGGCAGCGGCGGAATTGAGCGCGTCGTAGAGCGCGACGAGGCGCGGGTCGGCATAGAGATTCGTCGGCATCAGCGGCTTTGGTAGGCGAGCGCTTCGCGCATCGGCTGGCTGTGGACCATGATCGGGCCGGTGAACGGCGTATCGAGATCGAGAATGACGAGCACGGCCGACGCGATGGAAAGCGCGCCCAGCATGATCGTCACGAGAGACAGCGCGTTGCGCGGGGCGATCAGCCCGAAGCACAGAAAGATGATGAGCAGCCAGCCGACGAGAATGCGGTCGAACGGATAGGAAATGGTGCCGTGCGCTTCCTCGATCAGCTTCCAGCGCAGCGCGATGAGCTGATCGAAGCGCGTGGCGGTGCTGTCGGCGAGCTTGCGGTGATAGGCGTCGGCGGGCTGAAGCAACCGGACCTGACGCTGCCCGCGATCGAGCAGTTCGCCCAGCGCGCGGCTTTCGAGTTTGCCGCTCGCGTGCGGCGACGGTTCCACTTGCGGATAGTAGTCGCCCGGCGGATGCGGCTCGGCCGGCCATGTGCTCGCAATCGCCGCCGCCGTGTAGCTGCGCAGCACGGTGCGCGTTTCGTCGAGGTCCGCGCCGTAGTCGCGCATCGCCCGGTCGAGTTCGATGATCGCGGCGGCGTAGGCGCGCACGTCGTTATCGGTGGTATCGAACACGGTTTTGGCCGATGCCGTCAGCAAGCCCAGCACGAGCGCGGCGAACGTCACCAGCATGCCGACGACGAGTTGCACGAGCTGCACCGTTTCCTGCGCCTTGTGCTCCTCCGGCAGGAGCGGCCGAATGATCGCGCCGATGCCGGTGCTTGCGAGCAGCAGAAAGAACACCAGCAGCGCGGATTCGATTTCGGTCATGAGCGCATGAGCCGCGAGCGAGAAATGGGTGTGCCCGCATTATCCGGTGGAAACGGCTCGCGGTCCAATGCGGGCGGCGACTAAGGCTGACGATTGGCGGCTTGCCATGGCCGCGTTCCCGTGTCCCACGGCGGTTCGTCGCCGAACGCCTCCGCGAGGTAATCCACGAATCGGCGCACCTTGAGCGGGATGCCCCGCGCGCCCGGTAAGACCGCCTGAATCAACAGTTCGGTCGCGCGGTAGTCGGGCAGCAGCGCGACGAGTTCGCCGCGGCGCACATGCTCTCCGAAGACGAAGCTCGGGCCGTACGCGATTCCGGCTCCGGCGAGCGCGGCGGACAGCAACATCTGCGTGTTGTTCGCCGAAATGCGCGCAGGTCCGTCGATGACATAGGTGCGGTTGTCCGCATCGAACAAGGTCCAGTCGCCCGCAGACACGGCTTCGCTGAACACGAGCCTTGGCGCGCCCAGCAGATGGTCGGGCGTGCGCGGCGCACCGTGCCGCTCGATGTACCCGGGCGACGCGCACACGATCATGCGGCATGGCGCGATGCGGCGCGTCACCAGCGCCGGATCGTCCAGACGACCGATGCGGATCGCGACGTCTATGCCGGCGTCGAGCAGGTCCACATACCGGTCGCCGAGGTCCACTTCCACATTCACTTGCGGATGGTCGCGGACATATCGCGCGATGACATCGCCGAGATGCATCGCGCCGAACGTCACGGGCGCCGCGACCCGCAGCACGCCGCGCACCGAAGCCTGCGAATCGCTTACTGCGCGATTGGCTTCAGCGAAGGCCTCCAGAATCTGCTTGCTGCGTTCGTAATAGGTCTGGCCCGCATCGGTCAGGCTGAGACGCCGGGTCGTGCGCTGAAGCAGGCGCGCATTCAGCCTCGCCTCGATCTCGGTGACATGTTTGCCCGCCATCGCAGGCGACAATCCGAAACGACGCGCCGCCGCAGCCAGGCTTCCTTCCTCCACCGCCGCGACGAACACGCCAAGACTGGTCAGTCGGTCCATGGCCCTCCCCGATTCGATCACCGCATTATCGACTGCCGCCACTGATCGGGCAATTATCAGAGCGCACGCGCACGCCTACGATGCACGCATGTCACGAACCGAGGCGAAGAGATGAAGATCGAAACGAACGGCACGCGGATTCACGTCACGCAGCGCGGTAGCGGGGACATCGCGCTCGTATTTCTGCACTACTACGGCGGCTCGTCGCGGACCTGGGACGGCGTTGCGGACGAACTGGGCGACCGTTATCGCATCGTTGCCACCGATCATCGCGGATGGGGCCATTCCGACGCCCCCGCGAATGGCTACGGCATCGCCGATCTGGCCGCGGATGCCGAAGGCGTGATCGGCGCGCTCGGCTTGCGGCGCTACATGCTCGTCGGTCATTCCATGGGCGGCAAGGTCGCGCAACTGATCGCTTCCCGGCGGCCGAAGGGACTGCAAGGGCTCGTGCTCGTCGCGCCGTCGCCGCCCTCGCCCATGCGCCTCTCGGAGCAGGAACGCGCGACCTTGTCGGGCGCTTACGTATCGCGCGAATCGGTCGAATTCGTTATCGACCACGTGCTGACCGGAAGACCGCTCGACGCGGCCCGTCGCGAACGAGTCATCGAAGACAGCCTGAAGGGCGCGCCGCAAGCGAAAGCCGCGTGGCCTGAAATCGGCATGAGCGAGGACCTGACGGCCGCGGTGGCGTCGATCGACGTGCCCACCGTCGTCATCTCGGGAGAACTGGACCGGGTCGATCGCATGGACACGTTGCAGAACGAGCTTCTGCCGCGCATCCCGCATGCGGCGATGGTCGTGCTGCCCGGCGTCGGACATCTGTCGCCGCTCGAAACGCCGACGGACATCGCACGCGTCATCGCGCGCTTCGTCGGCGAGATCGAGAACGGATCGGCGGGTTGTCGTGCGCCGGAGGACGTGCCGCTTGCCTTCGATGCGGCGATTAACGCGGGCGACCTCGACGGACTTCTTCGCCTCTTTCGCAACGATGCCACGATGCGTCTGACGAACGGCGTCGAAATTCGCGCGCGCCCGGATGAAGCGCGCCGCGCGATGGCGCAACTGCTGGCCGCGAAGCCGCGCATTCGCAATACGGTGCGTCGCGTGCTGTCGAGCGGAAACATCGCGCTGGTTCTGGCGGATTGGACGCTGGCTGTTACGCTACCCAACGGGCTGCCGCATGTCGAATCGGGCCGCGCGACTCAGGTCATGCAGAAAGGACCGGACAATGCCTGGCGGCTGAGAATCTCGAATCCCCTGGGCCTGAACTGAGTTGCGCGGCTTTGCGTTCAAGCCGCGATTACATGCGATGTCATTGCGCGAGGCGGCCGCGAGTCGCTAAAGTCGATACGCCTTGCCACTTACGAAGGAGACCATGAGCGCATCGAACCTCCGCTATCGGGAATCGAACGATTTGCGCGCCTTGCTGCGTCACTGGCGCGAGGCGCGCGGCTTCAGCCAGCTCGACCTGTCGCTCGTTGCCGGGATTTCGCAGCGCCAGATCAGCTTCATCGAAAGCGGGCGCAGCGTGCCGGGCCGGCAAACGCTCATGAATATCGCGCAGTCGCTCGATGTGCCGCTGCGGGAACGCAACGCGCTGCTGCTGTCGGCCGGTTATGCCCCGATGTATTCCGAGGCCGAGTGGAGCGACAAGGAAATGTCCGTCGTCATGGGCGCTGCGACGCGGATGCTGCAGCAGCACGAGCCCTTCCCCGCCATCGTGATGGACCGCTATTGGAACGTAGTCCTGAGCAATCGCGCGGCGCCGGCTTTCTTCGATTGCTTCATCGACATGGCGGCGCGCACGGGACCGCGCAACATCCTGCATCTGATGTTCGATCCGCAAGGCATGCGGCCGCATATCGCGGACTGGGAAAGCGTCGCGCTCAGTCTCTTGCAGCGCGTGCATCGCGAAGCGGTCGGACATGTCGTCGATGCCCGGACGCAGCAACTTCTCGATGCGCTGTTGGCTTATCCCGGCGTGCGTCCGGAGTGGCGCTCGCAAGCCATGACGGCGTCCTCGTCCACGCTGCCTGTCGTGCCATTGAGTTTCATGAAAGACGGCGCGGTGCTCAATTACTTCTCCATGATCACGACGGTCGGCACCCCGTCGACGGTCGCTGCGCAGGAACTGCGGATCGAGTGCATGTTTCCGGCCGATAGCGAAATCGAAGCGCGGCACATCGCGTTGCTGCAAGCCGCACGCGAGTAGCGTCGAACCGATGACATGCCATGTAATTGGCCGGATGCTTCCGCGCGACTAAGCTGTGTGTGTCGTTCGGTTGTTCATCTCGTATCGCCACTTCATAAGGACTCCCCATGACTCAGTTTACCGTCTATACGCTCGACTCCGCTCCCGCTGATTCGAAGCCCGCGCTCAACGCCCTCGCTCAGGCGTTCGGCATGGTGCCGAACATCGCAGGCGCCCTCGCCGGTTCGCCCCGATTAATCAACGGGCTCGTAGGCGTATTTCAGCAAGTACATGGCGGCAACTTCACCGAAGCGCAGATTCAGGCGCTACTGCTTACAAACGCCGTGACGAACGGCGCTGCATGGCCCATTGCTTTCCACTCGTATCTTGCGTTGCAGGCAGGCCTGAGCCAAGCGGATGTTCAGGCGATCCGCGAACGCCGCCTGCCGCATGACGATCGGCTCGCGGCATTGTCGGCCCTGGCGCGCGCCCTCATCGAAGGTCGTGGCCGCGTGGACGAACAGGTGATCGCGTCGTTCATCGGCGCGGGCTTCGATCAGGAACGGGTGCTCGAAGTCATTCTCGTCGTGGCGGCATCGACAATGACGAACTACACCGCGAGCGTCACGCAGCCGCCGCTCGAGGCGCTGTTCGAGGCGCACGCGTGGGCGGACTAGCGCGACGCGCGGCGAAGCCTGCGCTTGTCGCGCAGGCTTTGCGGTCAACTGTCGGTGCCGGGATTGTGCAGCGCCTGCGAGATCGCCGCGCGCAACTCGATTGCCTGATACGGCTTGTGCAGCACCGGAAACTCAGTGCCGTCGATGTCGTTTCTCGCGATGGACGTGTCGGCGTAGCCGGTCGTCAGCAAGACGCGCAGCAGTGGCTTGCGGCGCTTCGCTTCCTGCGCGAGCATTACGCCGTTCATGCCTCCCGGCATGATGAGGTCGGTGAAGAGCAGTTCGATGTCCGCGTCTCCGCCCAGCATTTCGAGAGCGTCATGCGCCCCATGTGCCACGCGCGTCTTGTACCCGCCTTGCTGCAGGATCATCGCGGCGACTTCGGCCACGTCGGGCCGGTCGTCGACAACGAGGATCGTCTCGTTGTGCGCGGACTCGGCGACACGTCTGTGCCGCTGCTCGATGGATGGTTCCGCCGCCACCGCCGGAAAGTAGAGCCGCACCGTTGTGCCGTGGCCCGGCTCGGAGTAGATATCGACCGCGCCGCCCGATTGTCTCGCGAAGCCGTAGACCATCGATAAACCCAGGCCCGTTCCCTTTCCTTCTTCCTTCGTGGTGAAGAACGGGTCCATCACATGCGCAAGAATATGGGCAGGAATGCCGGTGCCGTTGTCACTCACCGACATCCACACATACTCGCCGGGCGTGAGTTGCGCGAATCCGATGGGCCTTCTATCGGTCAGCGACAGATTGCCGGTGCGCACCGTGACTTGAGGCTTGTCCTTACCGTGAAGCGCGTCGCGCGCATTCAGAAGCAGGTTGAGCACCGCCACTTCCAGTTGCGAAGCGTCGAGCTGACAATTGCGCAGCGCCGGGTCCGGAACGAAGGTGAGCGCTCCGCTGTCGCCGAACGTGTTTTCCGCGAGTTCCCGAATGTCGGCGAGCCGCGCGTTGAGGTTGATGATCCGGCCGCGCAGTTCCTGCTTCCGCGCGAACGCGAGCAATTGCTGCGTGAGCGTAGACGCTCGCGTGATCGCATCGCGCATCCGCTCCACCGGCATCACGAACCGGCTCAGGTCGAACCGCTCTTCGATGCCGAGCTTCATCACATCCACATAGCCGCTCATGACCTGCAACAGGTTGTTGAAGTCGTGCGCGATGCCCCCTGTCAATTGCCCGAGTGCTTCCATCTTCTGCGATTGCCGCAGCGCCTCTTCCGCGTCGCGGCGGCGGCTGATATCGAGTTGAGACGCGAAGAAATACACGATTTCGCCGGCTTCGTTTCTGACCGGCGAGATAAAGAGCGCGTTCCAGAAGGTCGATCCGTCCTTGCGATAGTTCAGCACCTCGATATTGATTTCGCGGCCCTGTCGGACGGCATCGCGAATCTCGGACACGGTAGCCTGGCTCGTCTCCGGCCCTTGCAAGAGCCGGCAGTTCTGCCCGATCAACTCCTCGACGCTGAAGCCCGTCAGATTGAGGAATGCCGAGTTCACGAAGACGATCGGGTTGTCGGGCTGGTTCGGGTCGGTGACGAGCATGGGCATGCGCGTCGTCGAAACAGCCGCGAAGAAGATATCGTTCGAATGGTCGCTGAAGGATGGCCGTACGTTGCTTACGGTGGGGCGCTCGATGTTCAATTTTTGTCCTCGTTCTGGCCGCATCCGCCGTCTGGCGGTGCTCGAGGACCGCCGAAACCCGGCGATGTGTCGGCGAGGATTCTAACTTGCGGCGCCGAACGTTGTCGCTTTTGCGTGGACGTAAATCACGCTCTCGGCGCGCCGCTCAGCTGCTCTTCTATCGTCCTCGTCAGCGGCGACTGCACGTCGCCCGTATGCTTCGTCTCTACGGGCTCGATCAGCACGATCCAGCATTCCTCGTCGGCGACCGGGTTATGCAGCGTGCCGCGCGGCACGACGTGCATGGAGCCCGCGGGCAAGTGCACGGCTCGGCCGCCTCCGTATTCGATGGTGAGATTGCCGCGCACGACGAAGAACAACTCGTCTTCGTTCGCGTGGTCGTGCCACGCGAGTTGACCGCGCACCTTGGCGACCTTCACATACTGATCGTTGACCTGCGCGACGACTTTCGGCGACCAATATTCGCTGACATCGCTGAACGCGGTTTCGAGGTCGAATGAATCGGCAAACTGAAAAAGAGGCATGGTCATCTCCACGTGAACAAGACGTTGGGTCCAGCGTGACGCGGACTCTAACGCATAAGCCGACGATGTGCCCGATTCACCGTCATTCGATCAGTGCCGCGAGTTCGTCCGCCGTGCCCAACGGAAACGATGCCTTGAGGTGCGCGAGAAAAGCCGACACGCGCGTGCTCAACAAGCGCCTCGACGGATACAGCGCCCACAACGCGATCTCCGGCCCGTCGACATCGCCCCAATGCGCGAGCGTGCCGGCGGCGATATCCCGGCTCACCAGCGACAGCGGCAGACAGGCGGCGCCCACGCCGAGGCGAACGGTGTCGCGCACCATGACGAGAGACGACAGGTGCGCAACCGGCTCGATAAGGATGCGCGCTTTTCCCCGCGCGCCGATCACGTCCCAGTACGCAGTGTCTTCGGGCGCGCCGCGAACGACTGCGCGAACGCTGGATTCCGCGGCCGGTCGCTTTAGTCCCGGCTTCGCCACGACGACGAGCCGGTCGCGCAAGAAGATGCGCCCGACCAGCGTTTCGTTCGGTTCAGGATTGACGCGGATCACGAGGTCATACCCTTCTTCGATCATGTTGACCGGGCGATCTTCTGTCGTCACTTCGATGCGGACCTGCGGGTGCTTCATGACGAACGACGCGACCAGCTTCCCCATGGCTATCTGCGAGAAGAGCGCGGGCGCGCTGATGCGCAAGCGGCCGCGCGGCTCATCGCTACCGGATGCAATGGCGACGGCGCTTTCGTTGAGTTCGGCAAGGAGCGCACCCGTGCGCTCGTAAAGCGCGCGGCCTTCCTGAGTGAGGACGACGCCGCGCGGCCCGCGTTCGAAAAGCCGTATGCGAAGGTCGTTTTCGAGTTCGGCGACGCGGCGCGAAAGCGTCGCCTTCGGCCGCTCGGACGCGCGAGCGGCCTCTCCGAAGCTGCCGTAACGCGCGACGAGATTGAAGTCAGCGAGAGCGAGAAGATCCATGCGGGTCCTAGTCAGCGTTCCATCGGTGAGACGCTACGTCTCTATATCACATCTTCCGGACATTCAGTGGATCACCTACCTTAGGTGCATGCCAACCACTTGAAGGAGTTCCACCATGACTATTCTCGTTACCGGCGCCACCGGCCGCGTCGGCCGTCAGGTCGTCGAACAACTCGTCAGCCGCCATGCGGATGTGCGCGTGCTCGTGCGCGATCCATCGAAAGCGCACTTCCCGGCCGAAGTGACGGTCGCACAGGGCGATATGCTCGATATCGATTCACTTCGCCGGGCCTTCGCCGGCGCGCGCACGCTGTTCCTGCTCAACGCGGTCGCGGGCGACGAGTTCACGCAGGCGCTGATCTCGCTGAACATCGCGCGTGAGTCGGGCGTCGAGCGCGTGGTCTATCTGTCGGTCATGCACGCGGACCGGTTCGTCAACGTGCCGCACTTCGCGGTGAAGTCCGGCGCCGAGCGAATGATCGAGCAAATGGGTTTCAGCGCGACGATCCTGCGCCCTGCGTACTTCATCGACAACGAACTGATGATTCGGGACATCGTCGTCGATCACGGCGTCTATCCGATGCCGATCGGGAGCAAGGGCGTCGCCATGGTCGACACGCGGGATATCGCGGAGGTCGCGGCCATCGAACTGTTGCGTCGCAACGAGGCCGCCGCGGATCTTCCCGTCGAGGTCATCGATCTTGTCGGACCCGATACATTGACGGGCACCGCTCTGGCGTCCATCTGGTCCGACGTGCTCGGCCGGCCGGTGTCCTACGGCGGCGACGATCCGAGCGGGTTCGAGCAGAACCTTGCGGGCTTCATGCCGAAGTGGATGGCCTACGAGATGCGTCTGATGGCCGAGCGCTATGTCAGCGACGGCATGGTGCCGGAAGACGGCGACGTTGAACGCCTGGTGCGCTTGCTGGGCCGTCCGCTGCACACGTACCGCGACTTCGTCACGCAACTGGCGGGTTGAGCGGCGCGGTTGCTGATTGACGAGGGACGAATCGGTATTCGCGGGTGCCGACGAAGGGAGGCGTCGGCGGCGCATAGGGAAGCTATCGTGGTCCCCCCGGCAGGTTTCGATTGTCGAAATCACTGGGGGAATGCCGAGGGGCGCATGGGCAGCAAACCCAATCCTATTAAGGATCTCGGTTGGTTGGCAACTGTCGGCACGCAAGTTCATTCTGTTCATGTAGTACCTGACATACCCTTCGTGTAGTACCAGTTCGGGGCGGGCCGCCAGCTTCGCGAGGAAGACTTCGCAGCTTATTAGACAGACTGACGCGGTTCAGCGAGAATGCCAGCGGCACGGCGTCTACCACTTAGGCGGTATCGAAGCCGATTATCACAACCGCACCGCCCGACCTACAATGGTTTCTTTCAATTTGTTTTCAAAGCGCCAGAAGCGAGCGCGGGGCGAGATGCCCGATGTCTATGTGTACGACTCGCTGCCCCGTGAACTGAGGGTCCAAATCGTTCAGATCATCGAGGACGCCTTCGGACAGGACACCTTCCACTCATCGCACGCTACAGACGCTTATGAGTTTGTAAAGCGCACGCTGTGCCGGGAATACGGGGTCTTCGAACTCACCAAAAACGCAGCTTCTGATGCTGAGTCCGTGTTTAATTTCTTCCTATGGGAGGAGAACATTGAGCAAGCGCTCGACGTTATCGAATTGAGCTTCAAGGTCGTCACGCATATCTCGACCGACCAGGACTATAAACAGATGACCCGACGCCGGGTGTCACCCGAAGACGCGATCGTTGAACTGAACGAGCGATTTAAGGAACACGGCGTCGGTTACACATTCGAGTCAAACGAAATTCTTCGAATCGACTCACAGTATCTCCACGCTGAAGCGGTTAAACCAGCCCTGTCTGTGCTGCGCGGGAGCGCATTCCAGGGAGCGAATGAAGAGTTTCTGCTGGCTCATGAGCACTACCGTCACGGTCGGCACAAGGAATGCCTAGTCGACGCTCTGAAAGCACTCGAGAGCACTATGAAGTCAATCGCCAAGCAGCGACGGTGGGCTACTAAGCCAGGCGACACTGCAAAAGCTCTAATCGCCGCTTGCTTTTCGAATGGGCTTTTACCCCCTTATCTAGAGTCCCAGTTTGCTGCACTGCGCACCTTACTCGAAAGTGGATTGCCGACTGTACGGAATAAGCTCGGCGGTCACGGGCAAGGCACAGACCCGCTCACCGTTCCGGCATACTTTGCCAGGTATGCGTTAAATCTAACGGCAACGTCGATCCTGTTCCTTGTTGAGGCCAACGCCGCGTTGAATTAGCGGGCGGATTCGCCCCCACCGGGGGGCGTCTTTCCTGTCAAACACGCCCCCTGTTTCTGCGAGACCCCCAGGGGGGTGTAGGGGGGTCTTTCTTTTCGGACTTTCCAAATTTCTGGCGGGCGACTCTCCTGCACGATCTGCAACAACAATAACAACGCGAGAGCCTTTACCGGCTTTTTTAAGCGCTCGAAACTGAGGCATAGGGGGTACCTTGAAAAACCCGAACCGAGATAAACTCCGACGAAACGAGCGCGAGTGACAACGCGCCGCCGAGACCAGACCTCAGAAACAAAACGAGAACGAAGGGGAAAGCAATGGGAGCAGCACGCGGGGGCAGTATCGAACGGCGTGAACCGACCTTGGACCGTGGGGACCTCGCCGCCTTCGCACGGCGTAGCGACGAGAGCGCTACCCGGTCTGACGCAGTCTATCAGTGGCGGCAGGACTTCGAAGAGCGGCGGCTGCTTGAGACCCGCGCAGCGTATGTCAAGCTCGGACTTTGGCTCCTGGCGTGGTTCGGCATGGTCTGCGTCTGCCAGCAAGCGGCCCAGTCGCTCCAGCCGCGCAGCCCTGACGGTCTCATGTACCTCCTCGCGGCGATAGGATCCGCTGCGCTGCTGCTCGTCGCTTTCTGGCGCACCGTATGGCGGCTAATGTGGTGGCTCATCGGGCTTGTGATCGTCCTCGCGATTATTAAAGGCGCGTTCTTGATCATCTTCGCACTCTAGTTCGTCAACAGAGTGGCGGCGCTATCGGGGGAGGCAACACGCACGCCGAACAGCGAACTTAACCGCTCGGCCCTCGATGGAGCATGGAAATTCCTATCGGAGGTCACGAACACGTCGCGGGCCGCGTGCACATGACTCCACAGCGCTTGAACATCGCATCGTGCGTTGCGCCACTTCTTGCTTTGCTCGACCAGCTTGGTCGGGTCTAGCCCGCTTAATTTGCAGAAGTCCTCCCACTCGTAAGGGATTCCAGGGAAGAGCACTTCGTGGATCTGCTTGTCTTTCTCCATCATTCCATCGTCCGACCAGACGGAGAAATCCCAAAAGGTCACGTCGAAAATTAGCATAGGTGGCAACAGGTCTAGGTGGCCGAGACCGAGTGACTCCACCCGTTTCTGGAAGTCCGTGAAGGATTCGAGGTGCGCTCCGGCGCGTTGTCGCTCAGACGCCGAAATAGCCACTAAGGCGACGGAGGCCTTGCCCTCAGCGTGTGCAGCGGAAAGCGCCATCACCGCGCCTGCTTCAGGTCTGCCCTCATCGACCGCCAGGAGGCAATTGGTGTCTAAAGTGAATGTGATCATTCGCGCCGCGCCTCTCAAGTGACTGCGGACATCGTATCAAACGGTAGCCCGCCCCTCGCAAAACTAGTAAGTAACGACAGCCCCTTCCGACACGATGCGACGCCCTGTCAAAAGTCCTGTTGACGGATTGTGATGGTACCATCATAATTTGACCCAACTTATGACAATACCTGACAGGGGAACAGCATGGCACGCATCGCTTATTTTCGGGTATCGACCCGAGACCAGTCCATCGAGTCGCAACGCGCCGCCATGGGCGGAAACTTCGACAAAGAGTTCAGCGACCAGGGCGTTAGCGGGACAGTAGAGGCTATGGACCGACCAGGGTTCAAGGCATGCGCCGACTACCTCCGCGAAGGCGACACCCTCCAGGTCTACGCAGTCGACCGCCTGGGCCGCGACTCTATCGACGTCCAGACCACCGTGCGCGACCTCCGCGCTAAGGGCGTGATTGTCGACGTTCACGGCCTGGGTCCGATTGTCGGGGACGCTGGCGAGCTAATCCTTGCCCTCCTCGCACAAGTTGCCCAGATGGAGCGCAACCGGATCGCGTCCCGCACCGATGCCGGTCGAGAGCTTGCCAAGCAAGCCCTTGCGGCCACCGGCAAGACGCACCGAGGCAAGGCCAGCCTGGGCCGTCCGGTTCAGCACGATGCAGCCGCAATCGCCGCCTGGTCTTGGGAGAACCGCAGCATCACCAAGGCTGCGGAGCATTTCGGCGTGAGCGAAGCGACCGTCAGCAGAGCACGTAGAGCCTTTCCCAAGGCCGCGTGAGAGAAGCAAGGGACCGCAACGACGAGGCGGTCTCACATCACAGGGCCACTCAAGCCCACATCCCACAAATACGCCCACCCGAAGCGGCCCCGCGCCGCCCTTACACACAACACCCAATGGACGAAGATACCAACCGAGCGAAGCCCCGGATGCGGGGACCCGACAAGAAGCCCCGGAAGCGTCGCACGGACAATCCCGCGCGGTTCCTGCCGAACACCGAGGACGCGCACCGGATTGCCAAGGAGCGTGGCAACCACGTGGGACGGCCCTGGGGAAGCCGAACAGGCTGGACCCGGAAGGAGCGCCGCATCTCGCTTGCGATGGCCCAAGCCCAGGCCAAGCTGATGGTCGATTACTGGTACAAGACCGGTGAATGGCCCGGGAGGGAGACCCGTGCAACCCTCTATGAAGCAATCCCGCGCCAGATACTGCAGCAATGGACGGCAATGCTTGAGAGGCGCAAGGAGCGAGCGGAGACATTCAAAGCGGTCGAGACAGCCGCGTGGCAATACCGATAAGCAGTAGACGCACTTCCAGCCGCGCTCTTTTCGACAGGCGCACCAACCCCAACCGCCCTGGGGGCCACCACGGGACCCGTCCGGTGCATTTAGGGCCTGCTTTAGAAAAGGGCTGCACACCCGTTACCCCGCACTATAGAAAGGAATACCCACCACTATAGAAAGGGATGCGGCCTCCGAACGCCGCCAGCCCGCCACAGGACCGACGATCTGCATTTGCTACTTCCGTTAGAAAGAAGCGGTGCTTTAACTAGTCCACACCTAAGAAGGAAGACCCTTCGGGCCGCAAGCCTCCCTCTATCGGACCGGTGGATTCAATTGACGTTTTATTAGTCGACGGTTTAAGAAGAATGCTCCGGCAGTGCAAGACCACCGCCCTGCAGCGGCGGGCGACGAGCCGGTATCTCGCATTTAGTCGACACCATAGTAAGAAAGGGGTCGCGCTCCCCAGAGCGGAAGTCACGTACCGATAGCGGGTCGACTATCCCGGAGCAGCCCCTGTAGCGCCCAGGAGCGCCCTGGGACCCCTCAAGCCATTCCCCCTCTATTCACCGCCGCGTCGCAGCCTGCTCTACGCGCCCATAGACGGGTCGCGCGGCCCATTCACGCCCTTAGTCGTCCTACAGGCACGCAATCTCAGTTTTTTTTTCCTAACAAATACGATCATGACCACACCCAAGACCGACGCCACCTATCTCAAGCGCCGCGCCAAACGAGGCACCAAGGCCGCAGCCCTCACAGCAGCCCGCAAGGCCGGACTCAAGACCTTTATCTGGAAATGTCCGCACCACGGCGAGACCCTCCATGGGACCGCAGGGTCCGGACAGTGCCGACTGTGTGTCGCCCGGTTCAAGAAGGACCACGGTGAACGGGTGAAGGCCCTGATGACCGAGCAGCCCGAGAGGGAGGCCGCGTAATGACCGCCAACATGAAACCGACGAAGAAGGCAGCCGCATCTGCAGCACGCGAGCGCGGCGAAGACCGCTTCCTGTGGCCCTGTAAGACCCACGGAGAACACCCTCACTACGCGAGCAGTAGCTCGTGCGTTGCGTGTCAGCGCGAGCGAGCCGGAAAGAGGTGGAACCGCACCCGTTCGGATCCGGAGGCACGGGCGAGCCATAACGAACGACAACGCGCCGCCATGGCGAGGCTGAGAGAGCAACCGGGCCAGCGAGCCAAGGACATCAACAGTGCCGCCCTCGGACGTTTGCGGGGCCTTGGCCGCCCCAAGACAGCCATGCCGACCACCGCGACCTTGAAGCAGTGCCTGCAGATCATTGAGGCCGCACCCGAGGGGGCGGATCTCGACCACGCAATTCCGCTGAAGGGCGTTCATCCGATCTCGGGGGAGTGGGTTGTCAGCGGACTTCACACGCCTTACAACCTCGAGCCGATGCTACCACGCTCGAACAAGCGGAAGAGCCACTACTTCGACCCTGAGAACCCCCTCGAATTTCAGAAGCCGTACAACTCGTTCCCCGGCGGTCAGTTCTATGGCGGGATCGGAGAGATCGAGTTCATGCGGTACACGACCCCGACGACGCTGGAACTGATGACCGTCGACGAGTATGAGGCGCTGTTCATCCAAACCGCTAACGAAGAATGCGACAAGGCGTGCGCCTAATCACAGCAACCGACCAACGAAGATGACGACCGAAGACATCGAAAGAACTCTCTGGGCAATTCTCTCGGCCATGCAAGAGCGGAAACGTGAGACCGGCGCAGGGTCGCTGGCAGACGACCTGATTGAAGAGGTTGCCACTCAAGGCAACGCATGAGAGCACCGAGCAGGAGCCATCTGGCCCTCGCCCCTTTATCTCGACCAGCCCGATAGGAAATCCCTACCGCAGGAAATTTCCTGTCCGAGGGGCCCTCAATACGAACGAACACAACATGTTGAAACCCTTACCAGATAAGGCTCGCAAGTCCCATGAGTGGACCGAGACCGACATCGAAAATTCGCAAATTCAATGGAAAAAAGGCTCATGCACGGATCTCGTCGTGCCGCTCAGGAAGGTCTTGGTTTGCCCCAAGGTGTTCCAGGTGCGCGACCTCCACACCAAGTCCAAAGCCGGGATCACGAACGGCGACCACGTCACCAAATTGGTGGAGCGCCTGGACAAAGAGACCGACCTCGACCCGATTCTTGTCCTCCCGATCAGCGCCAACCGTTTCGTGGTCGTTGACGGCACGCACCGCAGGGCCGCGTATGCCCAACGAGATCGTCAGACCATCCCCGTACGCATCTTCACCGGAACCTTATCCGAGGCGCGTATCGCGGCAGGTCGGAGCGAGAACGCAAAGCGCAAGCTGGAATGGACGCACCAGGAAAAATCACAGTACCTTTATCAACTCATCCTGGAGCGCCCCAGGCACCCCAACGGTAAGCCGTGGACGCACAAGGAATGCGCCGAGGCGGCAGACCGAAGTGAGCGGATGGCCCGCCACATGGAGCGGTTCATTCGACGCTGCAAGGACGAAGGCAAGCCGATCCCGGAGAAGTGGACCGGCGGCGCGTGGTCGTCCGACGAGGACGAGACAGAGAGCGCCGAGGAGCGCCTGGCGCGACAATTTGCCGAGAAGCTGCGAGCCGCCCTGGGACCGCTCACCTCCCCCGGGAAAGCGCGGGCGCTGGGAATCGCGCTGGGCCAGTACACCGAGCGTGCCGACCAAGTAGCTCTGGCACTCGTCGAGGCGGGAGGGCTGCGGGACGTGATCGTGGAAGGTGTCGACGAGATGATCGCGGAGCAGGCCGAGGAGCACGCGGAGGCCATGCAGGCCCAAGCAGCCACGAGGCAGTATCTGTCTGGGTTGTCCGCAGCGGTGGGCGCGGGGTTTTAGCCGTACCGCGCCGCCGTCCTATGTGCTATCCGTGTACCGGCGCGACCGCCTTGGTCATCCACTCTGCCAACTGCTCGAGCTTGTACCCTTCTCCGTAGTTCGCCCCCATTCCTGGGCTCTTGTGACCAGTGATCCGGTCTCGGACTGAGTCCGGGCAACCGACCGCCCGCAGAAGGTCTTCCATGCCATGGCGCAGGGAGTGATTGCCGAGCTTTGTCCCGACGAGTCCTTCGCGAGTCCGGACCCACTGCACCAGAGATGCACTGGCGGCGTTCGCCCTGCATTTGGTGTCGTTGGTGTACCTGGGGAACAGAAACGGCGAGTGGTCCGCGAGCCGCAGCGCGGCCTTTGCCGCCTCGAGGGCCTTTGGCGTCAACGGGACCTTCCGTGCGGACCCAAGCCCGGTCTTGAGCGACCGCCAGGGATGCTCCTTCAGGTCCAGATACGGCACGGCGGCGCGAAGGTGCACGTCAGCAGCCGCCAGGCCGACAATTTCCCCGAGCCGCGCACCGGTTTCCGCGACCAAGGTCAGGATGCAGCGCAGTTGATCCGGACCCTCCTTCGCGAAATGCCGCTCAATAGCACTGTGCAGGTAACGGTACTGGTCGACGGTGAACGTCTCGCGCTTGACCGCATCCTTACCGGCCTTTGGAATCTCCACCTGGGCGAACACGTTAGCGATGGGCAGTTCGTTCTCCCGGATCGCACGGGCGAATGCGGCCCTTACATTTGTGAGGTATCGACTGACTGTGGTTGTACTTACGGCTTTGCCGCCTTTCCCGTGCTTGCCAGCCAGCAGCCATCTAACGAACTCGTTCACGTCCGGGCGCTTCACGCTCTGTAAGTCCCGGTCTTTCCCTGGGACCGGAGAGCGACCCTCGAGAAAGGCGAACAGATAGCCGAAGACCATACGCGCATCCTTTTCGGTCTCGGGCCGCGCTGCCACGTACTGCTCGAGGCAGTCTTCCAGTGTGAACTTGACCCGCCGCTGGACCATCTGAAACGCTGCGGCCTGAACGGGCGTCAAGTAGCGGTCCAATTGCCGCCCTTCCGTGATGTCCTCGTTCTCGACCACGGACCGGGGAAGTTGATGCTCTAAGAAGGTGTGGAAGTGGTCGACCGCCTCCGGGGTGGTCTCCGGGGCCGAGGGATCGACGCCGTTCAGAAGAAGAAGCTCATGGGCTTCGCGGAGGACACCCTGCCGCGTAGGGTTCCGCAACTGCGCCCAATCCCTGTCAGTCTGCTCTACCAGTGCAGGGATTAGCTTGGACGCCACTCGAGGGTCGGTCGTCTGCAGGGAGACCACGTAATGCACTTTACCCGCGTACTTGGAGCCTGCGGGAGGGAGTGGCTTGATGTCGTCCGGAACTCGGCGCTTGAAGAACAGCAGCGAGCCCTTGGACTTCTGCCAAACGTATTTCAGCTTTACGGACACGATTGAAGAGAGCTGCAGGAATGCCATGGGGTACCCATTGTAGTACTGGATGTAGTACCCATGCTTACCCTTGAGAAGCCCGCCGGGCAAGCCTGTTAAGGCTTTGAGCGGTGCTCGATGGTCCCCCCGGCAGGAATCGAACCTGCATCTAGCGCTTAGGAGGCACTCGTTCTATCCATTGAACTACGGGGAGCGGACCGCACGTCCCGCCGAGGGCCGAATCGACCAAAGCGGGCGTCCGGCCTGGCGGGAGCGCAGAGTATAGCAAACGCATTCGACGGCCATGCGCACGCCGAACGAAAAAGCACCGGCGCAAAGGTTTGGCGACCGAACCGCGGGTTTGTCCCTATCAAGTTCCGCGCGAGCGCGCCGCCATCGGACACATGGACCCCACATCGAATATCAAGCCCCAGGGCGCGTTTTCGGCGTTGCTGGCAGACCAGGACCTCGCGCATCTTCAGAAGGTGCTGGGACGTTCGTTGTCTTGCGATTTCGGTGGTCCATTGCTGCCGCCCTCGTATTGGCGCGGGCGGCTGGCTGCCATCACACGGCAGGCACACCTGTCGCATACGCAGATTCAGGCCGTCCACCGGCTGTATCTGGTTATCGATGCGTTCGAAGCCGCGTCGGCCAAGAGCGATGCCGATGCCGATGCGAATGCCGAACGCCCCGCGCCCGACGATCCGCTCGCCGCGTCAGGCGCTTGAGCGGTGCTTCGGTCAGTGCCGGTGCCTGAGCCACCACTCGCGCAGCGAATGGCCCGGCGCGGCTGGCTGAATGGCTGCCTTTGCGCGATGCGCCCGCCTTTCGCGATATTCGTCGCGCCAGTCATGCGCGAGCAACACGAGGCCGATGGCGGCGAGCGCCGCGACGCCGATAAGTATGTCGGAGAAATCGAGCATGGCGCCCTCCTGCTTGCGGCTGCCGTCATGTTTCCATGATAGGCGGCGCGCGGCGCAAGTCGGGGTCATTCGAGGCGCTATTTGGGCCGGATGTGCCCTATGCCGCCTGGCGAGCGCGCTGCTGCTGCGCGTGCGCCGCGAGCCGCACCGCCGCGTTCGCCGCGCCGTAGCCGTCATAGCCGCCACGCCGCTCGATCACTTCGAGAAAGAAGCGCTGGTCGAGCTGCTCCGTGTAGGCGTGGAAGAACTCGCCGCCGCGCTCGTCGCGGTCGTAAAGGATGTTGTGCTCGCGCATTGCGTCGATCTGCTCGTCGGGCAGGCCGTAGCGCGCCACGAGATCGTCGTAGTAATTGCGCGGAATGCGCAGGAATTGCACGCCGTCCGCCTCCAGGCGCGGAATCGCGTCGAAAATGTCGGGCGTGCTGAACGCGACGTGATTCAACCCCGAGCCGCGATACGTCGAGAGCGACTCGGACACGGCCGTGAAGCGATCCATCGACGCGTTGAGCGCAATGCGCACCGAGCCATCGCGGCTTCGCACCGCGCGGCTGCGCACGAGCCCGTACGGATCGGGCACGAGCACGCTCGCTTCGGTCTCGAAGCCGAACGCGCTGCGGAAAAAGAGCACCCACGTATCGAGCGCCTCGGCTGGCAGCGAGAGGCACACGTGATCGATGCGCGCGAGCGGCCCGACTTCGTAGGGGCCGTCGATATCCGTCAGGACGAAATCCGATTCCCATAACGTCGGCGCGCCGGGCGCTTCATCCACGAAATAGTCGAGGCTGCCGTCCGGCGACTGCACGCCCGGCACCACGCGCTCGTTCGGTCCCACGCGGCCCGAGAACGGCTTCGAGCCGTAAGCGGCGGCGCGCTCGAACGCGCACTTCGCGTCATCGACATGAAACGCCGACGCGCACAGCGACAAGCCGTGCTGCTGAAAGAACGCGCTCGCGAAAGAATCGGCCTCCGCGTTCAGCACGATCGATCCCGCGCCGTGCCGATACAGCGTCACGTCCTTCGACCGATGCGTGCCCGCAAGCCGGAAGCCGAGCTTGCGCAGCCAGTCCGCGACGTGCTCGCGCGTCGTGTCGTCCACGGCGAATTCGAGGAACTGAAAGCCGATGTGCGCGGGCGGCGCGGGCGGATCGAAGAGTTCCGCGGGCGCGCGCTCGCCCATGAGCGCGCGCGTCTGCTCTTCGAGAAAGCGCAAGGAGCGATGCCCGTCCGCCGCGGTAATGGCGGTCGGCGCGGCGCGGAAGCCGTCGTTGAAGATTTCGAGCGAGAGCGGCCCCGTGTAGCCCGCCTCTAGCACGCGCGCGGTGAAACCGGCGACATCGAATGCGCCCTGCCCCGGAAAACAGCGATAGTGACGGCTCCATTCGAGCACGTCCATCGACAGCACGGGCGCATCGGCGATCTGCACGAAGGCGATGCGATCGCCGGGAATGGCCGCGATCTCATCGACGGAATCGGCAATGGAGAGCGTATGGAAGCTGTCGAGCACGAGCCCGAGGCTCGGATGATTCACGGCATCCACCAGCCGCCACGCGTGCTTGTATGAGTTGACGTGCCGGCCCCACGCGAGCGCCTCATAACCGACAATCACGCCGGCGTCCTCGGCGAGGCGCGCGAGCACGCCGAGCTGATCGACGATGAGCGCGTCGTCGGCGACGGTGTCCGGCGACACGTTGCTGCACGCGAGCATGCGGTCCGCGCCCAGTTCGTGCATCAAGTCGAACTTGCGTTTCGCGCGCTCGACGTTTTTAGCGAGCCGCTCGCCGCTCACGCCCTCGAAGTCGCGAAACGGCTGGAACAAATAGATGGCAAGGCCCAGGTCGTCGCAAAGACGCCGGACGTCGGCGGGCGTGCCGTCGAAGTAGAGCAGATCGTTTTCGAAGATCTCGACGCCGTCGAAGCCCGCCGCGCGAATGGCCTTCAGCTTTTCGACGAGCGTCCCGCTGATGGATACCGTCGCGATGGATGTCGGAATGGAACGCGGCATCGCTGCCTCCTCTGCATGTCGTTGCGGGGTGAACCGTTAGAGTGTAGGCGCTCTGCACGCAGTCCACGTCATTGTGTGCGAGCATAACAAACTAACTAGATGGTACAAAATACGTGAAAATACCGAAGGACAGGATGCGCGCGCACGCGCACACTGCGCTTGCAATCGCCGCACTGCACCATCGCGCCCTCTTTTACTGCTGTACGCTACGTGCGAGCGTCTAGCCTCTTCTCGCGGGAGCACTCGCATGACCAGCAAAACTTCGTATCTGATCGGACTGATCGGCTCGGGCATCGCCGGATCGCTGACGCCCGCCATGCACGAGCAGGAAGGCCGCGTGCTCGGGCTGAACTACGTGTATCGGCGCATCGACCTGCAAGCGCTGAAGCTCGAGCCGTCCGCGCTGCCCGACTTGTTGATCGCGGCCGAGCGCATGGGCTACGACGGCCTCAACATCACGTATCCGTGCAAGCAAAGCGTGATCCCATTGCTCGACGAGCTCGACTCCGACGCCCGCGCGCTCGGCGCGGTGAATACCGTCGTGCTCAGGGACGGCAAGCGCATCGGCTACAACACGGACTGGTCCGGCTTCGCGCGCGCGTTCCAGCGCGGCCTGCCGAATGCGCCGCTTGGCCGCGTCGTGCAACTGGGCGCGGGCGGCGCGGGCGCGGCGGTAGCGCATGCGGCGCTCGTCATGGGCGCAAACGCGCTCACGCTGTTCGACTCGGATGAGGCGCGCGCATCGTCGCTCGCGGCGGAACTGGCGGCGCGCTTTCCGAACCGCGAAGTGACGAGCGGCGGCGACCTGCGCGAGACATTGCGTCCGGCCAACGGCCTGATTCACGCGACGCCGACCGGCATGGCGAAGCTGCCCGGCATGCCGCTGCCCGCGGACTATTTGCACAAGGACTTGTGGGTGGCGGAGATCGTCTACTTTCCGCTCGAAACCGAGCTGCTCAAGACGGCGAAGGCGCTCGGCTGCCCCACGGTGAGCGGCGGCGGCATGGCGGTGTGTCAGGCGGTGGATGCGCTGCGCATCTTCACGGGACGCGAGCCGGACGCCGAGCGCATGTTCGCGCACTTCCAGACTTTGCTGCCCGCCGACGCGCAGTAATCGCGGCGCCCAGAATCGAACGGCGGCCTAGTAAGAGAGCCGCCGCTTGTTTTAGTCTTCGCGCCGCATGTAGCACAGCACCGCCTCGACGACCATCTCGCGATGCCGCGCCCGGGAGCGCGGCCCGGACGGATCGCGCCCGAATGCGGCGCTCCACGTATGGCGGTTCGCCACGCGATGAAAGCAGAACGAGCTGATCATCAGATGCAGGTCGAGCGGCTCGACATCATCGCGAAAACGCCCAGCCGCGACGCCTCGCGCGATGAGGTCTTCGAGTGTCTTCACGACCGTGGCGTTGCGCGATTTGAAGGTCTTCGACTGCTCGACATACTTCGCGCCGTGCACGTTCTCGATCGTCACGAGGCGCACGAAGTCGCGATGTTTGTCGTGGTAGTCGAACGTGAAGCCGATGAGCTCGCGCAGCGCCTCTTCAGGGTCCATCTCCGCGAGTTCGAGTTCCTGTTCCAGCGCGCGGATATCGCCATAGACCTGTTCAAGCACCGCCTCGTACAACCCTTCCTTGCTGCCGAAGTAGTAGTACAGCATGCGCTTGGTGGTGTTGGTGCGCTCCGCGATGGCATCGACGCGCGCGCCCGTGAGGCCCATCGCCGAAAATTCCTGCGTGGCGATGTCGAGAATATTGCGCTTTGTCTCCTCTGGATCGTACTTGCGTCGCCCCTCCGATCCGGCCGGCGTGGACGCAGCACTGGCGGCCTTGCTCACCTCGGTGGCGGCCTTGCTTGCTTTTTTCATGTTTGCGTCTGAGAACGGCATTGGGAAACGATTCTAGCATGGGGGTCATAGCGTTCCTTGCCAAGGAAAGCCCTTCTTTTCAAGGCTTCATCTATACTTTTTCGATGCCCGATTCCCTCATCCGATCTCTTTCATTCCGCACGCCGCGTCCCGCAGTTTTCGCCGCATGCTTCGCCTTCGTTTGCACGCTCTGCGCGACTGCTTCGGCGCAAACGCAGCTTCCGCCGGGGCATCCATCGCGGCCGCAACTGCTCGCGGCCGAAGGCGTGATGACGAGCGCGAACATCGCGCGCGGCGCGGCCGATATCTGCCACATCGATGCAGCGAAAGTCGCGCGCTTTAAGGACGCTGCGCGCGCCAACTTCGTGGACGCGCCCGACTTCGACGCCGAATGGACGCTCGGCTATCGCCAGGCGCAAGCGACGGTGGACCGCTTCGACAAGCTGAAGACGAGCAATCCGGCCGAATACAAGAAGGAAATCGACGAGGCGTGTCCCGCGCTCAACCGCGGTATCGACGAAGTCACGCAGCCGCAATAGCGGCAAGCGCCTGTGTCGAGCATCGGGGCCTCGCGCTTACGCGTGCGCTTCGGGATTCGGGTCATCGACGGCCATCGCCTTTCAATTCACGCATAACGACTAGAGCCAGCCGCGGAAATTCGGGGGCGGATGCTACACTCGACGCGCTCCCCCGGCGCTCGCTCCATTGCGGGCACATTCGCTGCGTGGCTTCGCGCAATCGAAGAAGCGCCACGCGCTGCGGGGCACGCTTCTATCGCTCATCAGGAGGCACGACTCTCATGGCTGATTTCCGCATCTGGTCCGACGAATTTCCAGCGAACGGTTTCATGACCCGCGCGCAGGAACTCGACATGCAAGCGTTCGGCACGTCGGGCGAGAACATCTCTCCCGCGCTCCAGTGGGAAGACCCGCCCGCCGACACGAAAAGTTTCGCGCTCACCGTGTACGACCCGGACGCGCCCACGGGCAGCGGCTTCTGGCACTGGGTCGTCGTCAACATTCCGGCCGATGCCCGCTCGCTGCCGCGCAATGCCGGCAAGGCCGACGGCAGTCTGCTTCCTGCGGGCGCGCTGCAACTGCGCAACGACTACGGCACGGTCGGCTTCGGCGGGGCCGCGCCGCCGCGCGGTGACAAGCCGCATCGCTACATTTTCCGCATTCACGCGCTGCAAGCGGAGAAGCTGCCGCTCGACCTCAACGCGACCAACGCCGTCGCGCGCTTCATGACGCATCTGAATGAAATCGATTCGGCGACCTACACGGGTCTCTACGAACTCAAGTAACGCGTGACCCACGCAGGCCGGGCCGCATGATCGAACACGCGGCCCGACGCCACAAGCGATTTGAAAACGGCGCGTCGTACAATGCGCCGCCTTGCCACTGAAAATCCGTCGATGGATTCCGATCAAGGCCTGCCCCTTCCCCAACGCTATTGGGCGATTGTCGTCGTCGCGCTCGGCATCACGCTCGCGGTGCTCGACGGCGCCATCGCCAACGTCGCGCTGCCGACCATCGCGCGCAATCTGTCGGCGACACCGGCCTCGTCCATCTGGGTCGTCAACGCGTATCAGCTCGCCGTCACCATCTCGCTCTTGCCGCTCGCCTCGCTCGGCGACCGGATCGGCTACCGGCGCGTGTATCTCGGCGGCCTCGCGCTCTTCACCCTCTCGTCGCTCGGCTGCGCGCTTTCCGGATCGCTCGTCGCGCTCACCCTCACGCGCGTCGTTCAGGGCTTCGGCGCGGCCGGGATCATGAGCGTGAACACGGCCATCGTGCGCATCATCTATCCGCAGAAGCAACTGGGGCGCGGCGTCAGCATCAACGCCACGGTGGTCGCGATCTCGTCGGTGATCGGTCCGACCGTCGCGTCGGGCGTGCTATCGGTGGCGTCGTGGCCGTGGCTCTTCGCGATCAACGTGCCGATCGGGCTCGCGGCGCTCGCCATCGGCATGAAGTCGCTGCCGCGCACACCGGGCCACCGGCAGCCGTACGATTACGTGAGCGCCGTGCTGAACGCGCTGTTCTTCGGCCTTGCGATCGTCGCGGTCGATGGACTCGGGCACGGCGAGCATCGCCCGTTCGTGATCGGCGAATTCATCGCGACCGGCGTAATCGGCACGATCTTCGTGCGGCGGCAACTGAACCAGAGCGCCCCGCTTCTGCCGGTCGATTTGCTGCGTATTCCGGTGTTCGCGCTGTCGATCGGCACGTCGGTATGTTCGTTCTGCGCGCAGATGCTTGCGTTCGTCTCGCTGCCGTTTCTGCTGCAGGACAGCTTCGGCATGAGTCAGGTCCAGACCGGCTTTCTGATGACGCCGTGGCCTTTCGTGATCGTGTTCGTCGCGCCGCTCGCGGGCGTGCTCTCCGACCGCTATCCCGCGGGATTGCTCGGCGGCATCGGGCTGGCGGTGCTGACCGTGGGACTGGTTCTGCTCGCGACCGTCGGCGGGCATCCGGGCGCGTTCGACATCAGCTGGCGCATGGCCATCTGCGGGCTCGGCTTCGGCCTCTTTCAGTCGCCGAACAATCGCCAGATGCTGTCGTCTGCGCCGCGTCACCGCAGCGGCGGCGCGAGCGGCATGCTCGGCACCGCGCGGTTGACCGGGCAGACGCTCGGAGCCGCGCTCGTCGCGCTGATTTTTGGTCTGGAGCCGCATCGCGGGCCGTTGATCGCGCTCGGCGTCGCGGCAGCGTTCTCGGCGGCGGCGGCCGTCGTCAGCGTGCTGCGGCTTGCCAGCAAGCAGAGCGTGGAAGCGGCTTGAACCGCGCCGCGCTTGTCTTTTGACTGAAACCGCATGGCGGGCCGCTGATCGCGCTCGGCGTCGCGGCGGCATTCTCGGCGGCGGCCATCATCGACAAGCTGCGTCTCGCCGGCAAGCATAGCGTCGAATCGGCGTGAACCGCGCCGCGCTCGTCTTCGACTGGAAGTGCATCGCGGGCCGTTGATCGCGCTCGGGGTCGCGGCCGCGTTTTTGGCGGCGGCGGCTGTCGTCAGCGTGCTGCGGCTCGCCAGCAAGCAGAGCGTGGAAGCGGCGTGAACCGTGCCGCGCTTGTTTTTGACTGGGGCCGCATCAAGGGTCGCTGATCGCTCGGCGTGGCAGCGGCATTCTCGGCGGCGGCGGCGGCCGTCGTCAGCATGCTGCCTCTCGGCAGCTAGCACAGCGTCGAAGCGGAGTGACGCGTGCGGCGCTCGTCTTTGACTGGAACTGCATCGCGTGCCGCTGATCGCGCTCCGCGTCGCGGCAGCATTCTCGGCGGCGCCGTCCGTCATCAACAAGCTACGTCTTGCCAGCAAGCACAGCGTCGAAGCGGCGTGACCCGCGATCCGGCGGCAGTTTGCCCGCCATCCATCACGCCGGCTTCTGCATCCATCCGATGCAATAACGCGATCATTTGGGCACAACCCTTGCTCCTGTTTCAAGCGTGAATCCGCGCGTGAATCCGCCGCGCGACCATCCGAAACGAGCAATGACAGGAGTGTGTTCATGGCGATTTCCCTCAACGGCTACAAGGTAGCGATCCTAGCGGTCGACGGCTTCGAGCAGGCCGAACTCGTCGAACCGCAGCGCGCGCTGAAGGAAGCCGGCGCGCAGGTCGACGTCATCTCGCAGAAGCCCGGCGAGATCCAGGGTTTCGAGCACGTCGACAAGGGCGACACCGTGAAGGTGGATCGCACGCTGGACGAAGCAACCGCCGCAGATTACGACGCCGTGGTGTTGCCGGGCGGCGTCGTGAATGGCGACGCCATCCGCCTCGACGCGAAAGCGCAAGCCTTCGTCAAGGAAGCCGATGCGGCGAAGAAACCGCTTGCCGTCATCTGCCACGGCGGCTGGCTGCCGATCTCGGCGGGCATCGTCGCGGGCCGCACGATGACGAGCTGGCCGAGCCTGCAGGACGACGTGCGCAACGCGGGCGGCACGTGGGTCGACCAGGAAGTGCAGATCGACGGCAATCTCATCACGAGCCGCAAGCCCGACGACCTGCCCGCCTTCAATCAGGCGCTGATCGAGGCGCTCAGCAAAGCGCGCGCTGCCTGAATGCGCCGGCTCGATCCACGAAGCGGAGCCACGCCGATGCCACGCCAGAGCCGTCTCATCGCCCGTCTCAGCGGCCTTTTGCTCGCGGCCTGCGCGACCTTCGCCCAGGCGCAGACCGAAGACACCGCGAGCGCCAGCACGCCTGCGAACGCGCCGCCATCGCAGAAGCTCTCGGCGACCGACCAGCAGTTCATCCAGGACGCAGGCACCGCGGGCGCGACCGAGATCGCGGCGAGCAAGCTCGCGCTCACGCGCTCGGGCGACAAAGACGTGAAGGAGTTCGCACAGCGAATGATCGCGGATCACGCCAAGCTCGCGCGCAACCTCGATGTCATCGCGAAGCGCCACGGCATAACGTCGCCGCCGAGCGCGGATTCGTCCGTCACCGGCAGTCTGCAAAATCTCAAGGGGGCCGAGTTCGACAAGGCCTATATTGAGAAAGTCGCGCTCGCCGCGCATCAGAAGGCGGTCGAGCTGTTCGCGAAGGAGAGCGAGAAAGGCAACGATGCCGCGTTGAAGGCGGCGGCGGCGAAGGCACTGCCGATTCTCCGTCATCACTACGCGATGGCACAGCAACTAGCCAAGGCGAAGGCGTCATGAGCGCCGGGCACCTTCTCGACCGTGCGGACGCCCTATGCGTTCGCGCGTCCGCCGGCCCTCGTCCGGCTTATGAGGACTCGACCATGCACATCACGTTTTCCGACGATCCCCCCGTCTTCAACGGCGACGATCTCGCCATCCACTTCACGGCGCTCGTCGATGGCGAAGCGGTCGTCTGCTCGATCAGCGCCGAGGCGCTGGAAGACCACTTCGGCGCGAAGTCGCCGCGCGAGGAAGACCTGCTGCCCGCATTCGAAAGCGGTTCGGCGCGCATTCGCGCGGTGTGCGCGGAAGCGCTCGACGACAACGGCGGCCAGTCGGTCGTGCTGCGCAGCGGGCTCTTTCGCGTGGCCGGCATGGAGCCGGACTGATCCCGCGCGCGTCTCTCTGAACGGCTCCGCGCTGCGCGAGCCGCATTCGACCAACCGATACTAAAAAGGAGGAAACATGTCCCTGATCATCGCGGGCCGGTTCCAGACTTTTCCTGACGCCGAAACGGCTGCCCAGCGGCTCTTCGCGAACGGCTTCGTGGAAGAGGACGTCACGCTGTTCTTCGTCACGCCGAGCGGGCAGCACGCGCGCTTTCCGATAGGCGGCGACGTCCATACGGATAGAGGCGCGAGCGCCGCGCCCAAAGGCGCCGGCAAGGGCGTGACCATTGGCGCGGTGATCGGCGCGGTCATCGGCGCGGCGATCTTCGCGGTGTTCAAGGCGCCGCTGCTTGTCTCGGTCGTCGCGGCGGGCGTCGGCGCGTATATCGGCTCGCTCGCGGGCGCCATGTCGCACACGAAGAAGAAGCCGGGCGCGCCCGCGCAGGCCGAGGAGGAGCCGACGCGTCACTCCGGCGTGCTGGTGGCCGTGCATGTGTCGCCCGAGACATATGATCGCGCCGCGAACATTCTGCGGGAGGCCGGCGGGCTGGATATCGAACGCGCGTCGGGCCGCTGGAAGCAAGGCCGCTGGAGCGACTTCGATCCGCTCAAGCCGCCGCAACCGGTTTGATCGTTACCGTCCGACAATCACACGCTACAAAAGCCGAAGCGCCCGGTTTCCGCCGGGCGCTTCTTCCTGCTTCTTCTGCTTCTTCGTCCCGCCAGCAATGCGCCGCATCAAACCCACAACCGCTCGGTTGGCGTCGGCTCCACATGCGCGCGCGCGCGGCAATCGGCGGGGCGCGGGCGCGCTCGCGCCGAGCCATGCGGCGACGGCTCGCATAGCTGCGAATAAGCCGCGCGCATCGCCGCGGAAGCCGCCGAAGCAGCGGACCGGTCGATTGCTTCTGCACGAATATGTAGCGCGATCGCCGACGCGACGATCGCAACGAATACGAAAAGCTCGCGATTCGCGAGCGCGCGGGACCATTTCATCGTTTCTCCTGTTGCCTTGTCGCTGCGCGCCTGCGTGGGACGCGCCGTGATATTTGCGGCAGACGTTGAGCAATGCCTGTGCCGCGCATTCCGACCGTCCGGGCACGCGACGTGCAACGGGTAACCGGCAAGCGCGCGCCTCGGCATCGGGGCTGCGTCGAACGCAACTTCGTCACTAAAAGGAGGTGTATATGAGCACGAACGTCGTATCGGTACTGAATGACCTTATTGAGACGTCGAAGGACGGCGAGAAGGGCTTCCTCAAGGCCGCTGAAGACACGCGTGACCCGAGCCTCAAGCTGCTGTTCCAGAACCGCGCGGAAGCCTGCGCACAAGGCGCCATCGAACTGCAGGGTCTCGTGCAGCGCCTGGGCGGCAAGCCGGAAACGGGCGGCTCGATCTCCGGCGCGCTGCATCGCGGCTGGGTGGATGTGAAGTCGGCGGTGACGAGCCAGAGCGATCACGCCGTTCTCGCCGAGTGCGAGCGCGGCGAGGACGCCGCCAAGAAGAATTACCGCCAGGCGCTCGACAAGGACCTGCCGGCCGATATCCGCGCCGTGGTCGAGCGGCAGTATCAGGGCGTCGTCGAGAACCACGACCGCATCCGCGACCTGCGCGATCAGTACGCAGCCGCGAAGTCCTAAGGCGCGAACCGCAGGCTCGGGCCATCGCCGCTTTCATGCGGCGATGCAAAAACAAAACGGCCACTCACGTGGCCGTTTTGTCGAGCGCGAACCGCGGCGGCTTAGTGCGGCTGGCCCTTGTCGTTCGTGCCGAGCGACGAAGCGGCAGCCGCCGCCGACGCGCCCTTCAGCTTGTGGCTCTTGTTCTGCTGATGCAGATACGTGCCCTTCTTCTTCGCATGCGCGCCGGAAGCCGCGTCCGTCGTCGCGGCGCTGTCCGATGCCTGCGCGAACGCCGTCGTCGTGAATGCGAGCGCCAGCGCGCCGATCAATGCCATCTTCTTCGTCTTCATCAAGAGCTCCTTTTGCCGGGGCTTCCAGCGCCGCAGTACGGCGCTTCTCGCCGCCTCTAGTGACGCCTGAACGGGCCGTCTGTTTTTAGGGTGTCAACGATGCTGCGAGGTGATGCATCTTCTGCTTCGAGCCGCGAGCGGCATGACCGCCTGATGCGCGAACCCGCGCCCGGAGCCCGGTACGCAGCCTTCTTCGGCCACATCACGGACTCCTGCGCGGGTTCGTTTGCTCGCGCCCTGACCCGCCGAGGCAGGCCGGGCATACGAACTATGCCATCACTTTCGTGTTAGTCGGCAGCAATTTTAAGATGGTTCTTCACGGATGCAACACCCGAGACTTCCTTGACAACCTGCTCGGCATTCGTCTTGTCTTCTGCCGACGGCACGGTGCCGGTCAGCGATACGACGCCGCCGCGCGTCTTCACGTGGATGTGCGTCGACTTCACGTTCTTCGCGCTGAGCAGTTCGGCCTTGACCTTGGTCGTGACCGCGCCGTCATCCACTTTCTTGCCCACCTGATCCATCTTTTGGCCGACGGACGATTCCGAGCCCGAGGAGGACGACGTCGAGTTGGTCTGGGCGCCTGCGTTGAGCGCGAACACGACGCACGCGATACCGCCGGCTGCTTTGAGGAATTGAGTCGTCTTCATAGTAATACTCCTTGTTTTCAGTTTTGGTCTTGCGCCCCGGTCTTACCCGCTCTCTTGCGGGACATGGATGGAGCGCCCCGTTTGTGTTGCTGGTCTGGTGCGTATTGCTTCCTGCGTCATCCGGCCGGCGTCGCCGCGCCGACCGGAAAGCGCTGATGCAACTCGCGTGCCGGGTCGTAGCGAAACGGGTCTGCGTTCGAGGGCGCACAAGCGCGCGGCGCTGCCGTCTGCGGGCTGCCAGCGGTTTCGACGCCCTCGCGCGCCATGCCGCCGAGGGCGCCGAAAACCTTGCGCGCCAAGCCTCGCCCGGCGCGGTGCTTTTGTCTGAGCCCGTGTAAAAACTGCGCGAAAGTGGCCTTCCGCACGCATCAATGCGGCGCTTGACGAGAGAAAAAACTCAAGCTGAGTATGACTTTAGCAATCGATGGCATAGCTGTTGCTTTAAGTGGTCGACACACACATCGACCCCGTCAAGACATCGAGGATTAGCAAGCAATGCCGCCTTCACTCGAACTCCGCACCAAGCAAAGCCTTGCGCTCACCCCGCGCTTACAGCAGTCCGTGCGCCTGCTGCAACTTTCGTCGCTCGAATTTCAGCAAGAGCTGCGTAACGCGCTGGATACCAACCCGTTTCTCGAATACGACGAGTCGCAAACCGAGGACAACGCTCTCGGCGCGGACAACGGCAACTCGATGAGCGACACCGCGCTCCCGCCCGCCGCCGACAGCCCCGCCGAGGCGCCGCTCGCCTCGGAAACCAGCATGGACGGCGATTCCGGCGCGGACAGCGGTTCGCGCGACGACGCCATCAGCGAATTCTCGTCCGACCCGTTCGGACGCAACGGATCGCGCAACAACGGCGACGGCGAAGGCTCCGATCCGGCGGACTGGGTGCGCATCGAACCGTCGCTGCACGAAACGCTGCACGACGCGCTGCGTCTCTATCAGCTCAACGAACGCGATCGCGCAGTGGCGCAGCTCATCATCGAGGCGCTCGACGACGACGGCTATCTGCGTCAGGAACTGAGCGAACTGGCCGATGTGGTCGACATCGAGCCGGCGATCAACGAGGACGAACTCAATATCGCACTGAAGCTCGTGCAGTCGCTCGACAAACCGGGCGTCGGCGCGCGCAACCTGTCCGAATGCCTGACGCTGCAACTCGACGCGATGCCCGAAGACACGCCGGGCCGCGACGTCGCGCGAGCAATCGTCGCGCATCATCTGGAGCGGCTCGCGCGCCGCGAGCAGGCCGAATTGCAGAAGAAGATCGGCTGCAGCGCCGAGGAACTGCGCATCGCGTGCGCGCTCGTGCGCCGTCTCGACCCGAAGCCGGGCGAGAACTACGGCCAGAGCGAAGACAACTACGTGGTGCCGGACGTGATCGTGCGCCAGGTCAAGAAGCAGTGGGTCGTGACGATCAACCCGGCGGTGCTGCCGCGCGCGCGCATCCATCGCATGTACGCGGAACTGTTCGCGCAGTCGGCCGGCGCGAGCCGTTCGCCGCTCGCGCAGCAGTTGCAGGAAGCGCGCTGGCTGATCCGCAACGCGCAGCAGCGCTTCACCACGATTCAGCGCGTGGCCGAATGCATCGTCTCGCATCAGAAGGCGTTCTTCGACTACGGCGAGATTGCGCTGAAGCCGCTCGTCCTGCGCGATGTCGCCGATGAGCTCGGCCTGCACGAATCCACCATTTCGCGTGCGACGGGCAACAAGTACATGTCGACGCCGCGCGGCATTTTCGAGTTCAAGCACTTCTTCCCGCGCGAACTCAGCACGGAAAGCGGCGGCACGTGTTCGGCCGCCGCCGTGCGCGCGCTACTCAAGGAAATGATCGCGAAGGAAAACTCGCGCGATCCGCTTTCGGACGTCAGTCTCGCGAAGATGCTCGCCGATCAGGGCGTGATCGTCGCGCGCCGCACGGTGGCGAAATACCGGCATCTGATGAAGGTGCCGCCTGCGGAACTGCGCAGGCAGGCTTGACGGCAGAACGCCGCAAGCAGTTTCCGCGCTCCCTGCACTCAGCGAAGACCCGGTCAAGCGAATCGCAGAGCAGCACAGCAGGAAGCGCCATGTCGGGCCGCCCACATCGGGCGGCCTTTTTTTCGTCAGCGCCAGCCGGACTCGCGATGCGTGCGCTTGCGGGCCGCCGTCGCGGAAAGCTCGGCGCCCAGCAGAAAAACCGCCGCCGAGTAGTAGAGCCATAAGAGGATGACGGCGAGCGACCCCGCCGCGCCGAACATGTTCGCCGTGCCCGCGTGTTGCACGTAGAGCGCGAAAAGCCGCTTGCCGCCTTCGAACAGAAGCGCGGCGGCGGCCGCGCCGAGGGCGGCGTCGCGCCAGCGCATGCGCGTCGTCGGCAGATATTTGAGCAGAACGGAGAACGCGAGCATCAGCATCGCCAGCGAAATGGCATGGCGCGTGAGGCTCGATAGCACGACGAACGGATTGCCGTCGCCGAGCGCCCAATGACCGAGCACTTCGACGGCGGCATCGAGCAGCAGCAGCGCGACGACGAGCAGCCCCGCGCCGACCACGAGCGCGAACGACATCAGCCGCACGCGCAACAGGCCGACGATGCTCTCGCGCGTGCTGACGAGAGGCGTGGGCCAGATCACGTTCAGCGCGCTGTGCAGCGACGAAAACGTGGCCGACGCGCCGATCAGCACGCCCGCGATGGATAGCACCGCCGTGCTGCGCGCCATGTCCGCGTGCCACGCATTGGCGACGATGGCCTCCAGCGTGTGCGCGGCGTCCGCGCCGACGATGCCGCTGATTTCATCGAACAGGCGCCCCTGCACGGCGTCCGCGCCGAAGAAGATGCTCGCCACCGCGATCACGATGACGAGCGTCGGCGCAAGCGAGAACGCAGCGAAGAACGAGATGGCCGCCGAGAACATCAGGCAGTGGTCCTGAATCCACTGCGTAACGGGATCGGCGACCCAGGAAAGCCAGCCGAAGCGCGTCGTGCGGCCTTCGGCGAGCGGTGTCATCGGGTCGGGAACGTCGCGGTTCATCGGCAAGGGCGGCGCGGGCGTGCGCTTTCGTGGTTCGACCGCCGATGTTAGCGTTCCCGGGCGATGCGCGTAAAAAAGGCGCGCACGGAAGGATCCGCGCGCGCCTCTTTCTTGCGGCCGGCCGCAACCGTCAGACGTCTTCCTCGTCGGCGTCGGGATCGACGGCTTCGTCGTCGGCCAGATCGGTGATCTCGCTTTCATCCTCCACGCCGTCGGGCAGGATGTCCGCGTTCGCGAAGAGATTGTTGTCGCCGTCAGCGGATGCGTCTTCGCCGGTGCCGGAGCGGTCGCTGTCGCTGTCGAGCTGCGCATCGGACAGGCCGAGCGCGTGGGCGTCGAGTTCGTCTTCGATGTCGCCCGGACGACGCATTTCGCCCTGCACGTCAGAGCCGGAGTCGGAAGAATCGCTCGGGCCGAGCGCGCCGGTGCCGTGCCCCTTGCCCCATTCCGTGCCGCCTTCTTCCGGCGGATTCAGTGTGCTTCCAGTCATCATCGATCTCCTTCGAGTGTGTCGCAGGTAGGAACGCAAGGACTGTTCCGCGCTTGGCATCGCCCAAGTGAAAAGCCCCGCGCTTCTCTCGATGCGCGGGGCTGGCGGCAAAGCGGCAGGCGGACGATCAGGCCCGCGCCGCCCGCTTCGCCTCGGATGCGCCTTGCTTCACCGTTTTGACCGTTTTGGCCGTCACGGACGTCGCAGTGGCGACGCTGCGCAGATCCGACAGGAAGGAATCGCGCCAGACGGAGAGGTTGTTCTTGCGCAAAGGCGCCATCATGTCGGCGTGGCGCGCCTGGCGTTCGGCGAGCGGCATCGAGAGCGCGCGCTCCAGGGCCTCAGACATCTGCGAGAGATCGAACGGATTGACGACGAGCGCGCCCGGCAATTGATCCGCCGCGCCCGCGAACTGCGAGAGCACCAGCGCGCCCGGATCTTCCGGGTCCTGCGATGCGACGTACTCCTTCGCGACCAGGTTCATGCCGTCGCGCAACGGCGTCACATAGCCGACCTGAGACAGCCGGAACAGCGCCATCAGCAGGTTGCGTTCGTATTTGCGATTGAGGTACTGAATCGGCGTCCAGTCGAGTTGCGCGAAACGCCCGTTGATGCGCCCCGCCTCGCCTTCCAGATTCTGGCGGATGCGCTGATAAGTTTGCACGTCGGCGCGCGTCGGCGGCGCGATCTGCACGAGCGACACGCGGCCGTGCCAGCCCGGCGCGTTCAGCAGAAGCCGTTCGAACGCCTGAAAGCGCTCGACGAGACCCTTCGAATAGTCCAGCCGGTCCACGCTCATGATGAGCTTGCGGCCGCGCATGGAGTCGCGCAGGCTCTTGACCTGCTTGCGCGTGGAGTACTGCTCGGCGGCTTTCGCGATCGCGTCCGGATAGATGCCGATCGGATACGCGCCCACCTTCAGCATGCGCCCGAACGCCTGCAACATGCCGTCGTCGCTAAAGTGCCCGCGGCCGCTGCGCTCGATGTAGTCGATGAACGACTGCTTGTCGCTCTCCGTCTGGAAGCCGACGACATCGAACTGGCATAGCGCCGTCATCAGTTCCTCATGCGGCGGAACCGTGCGCATGACTTCGGGCACCGGAAACGGAATGTGCAGGAAGAAGCCGATCGGGTTCGTCACGCCGATCTTGCGCAACTCCTGCGCGAACGGCAGCAGATGGTAGTCGTGGACCCAGATGATGTCGTCCGGTTGCAGCAGCGTCTTGAGCTTCGCGGCAAGCGTCGCGTTCACGCGCATGTAGCCCGCGTACTCTTCGCGGTCGAATCGCGAGAGGTCGTTGCGATAGTGGAAGGTCGGCCAGAGCGTCGCGTTGGAGAAGCCGCGGTAGTACTGGTCGTAGTCGCGCCGCGTCAGACCGACAGTGGCGTATGTCACGTTGCCGTTTTTCTCGACAACGGGCGCTGCCGCCTCGCCGACAATCTCGCCGCTCCAGCCGAACCACACGCCGCCCGTCTCCTTGAGTGCGTCCAGCACGCCGATCGCGAGCCCGCCCGCGCTGGGCTTGCCTTCCTGGACCGGCGCGACGCGATTCGATACCACGATCAATCTGCTCATTACGGCGTCACTCCATCAGTTATCGTTGCTGCTCAGTTGGCGACGAGAAACATGCAAGTCCTATGCCGTTTTGCCCCTTATGGAGTGGGAAATTCGTATCTAGATGTTACGGGCGAACCAAATCACGCGGCCAACGACAGCCGCGTAGAACTTTATGCTTGTGATGGTTGGCCCGAGCGGACGGCGCTCACGCGTCCTGTTCGGAGCCGAGGTCGCGCTGATAGTCGATGCCTTCGGAGCGCACGCCGCCCTGGTTATGTTCGCCGTCGGGCGGAACGCCAGGCGCGGGGCGGTTCTGCCCGGCCGGGTCATGATGCGCGGGCGGCGTGACCGACGCGGGCGCGGCGCCGTTTTTCGCGGCTTCGGCGCGGGCTTCGCGTTTGGACGAATGACGCGCGGAGCGTCGCAGTGCGGGATGCCTCATTGATGCCTCCAGATAGAAGGCCGTCGCGAATGGACCTCGGCGGCGTCGGACCGATGCGCTGCTGGCGTTGCTGTCGAGTGCCGGCAGTGCGGCTTCAGAAGAAACGACCGGCGATTCTAGGCGGCGCCGGTCATTCGTACTTTGTCTGTTGTAATCCCTACGCTCGGGATGGAAGATTGTTCAAGGCTTGCACGACTTCGGTGAATCGGTCCGGCGAGGCCCGCGCGCGTCAGCGGACATGCGGCGTTTCGTTCGGCCCGGGCGGCGGATCGCCAATGGGCTGCGTCGGCGGCTCGGGCGGGTCGCGCGTCGGATCCGGATTCGTATCGGGTGGAATCGGCGTCGGCGGCGGCTGATCGGGCGGCGTCACTGGCGGGTCCGGCGGCTGTGGCGTCTGCGCGCTGATCGGCGCGCGGTCGGAGGCGAAATCGGACATTGCGGGCTCCTTGCGGTCTTGTGATCGTGGTTGCATCCTCGTCCGGAGGTTGAGCTGCGGCCTCGTCGAACGCGGATGTCGCATGGATCGGCAGCAAGGGTTATGCCCCTGATTTGACCTCGGCCGACGCGTCCATTGATGTCATTATCGTTGCTGAAAGCGCGCCTGCCAACAAAAACGCCCGCGCTTTTTGCAAGCAGCGGGCGTCGTTTTCGTGTGAAGATAACCGACGTTCAGCGATTTTCGCTTTCCGACTCGCTCACGTCCCCGCCCTCGCCGACGGCCGCCTTGTTCGCATCCTCGCCGTATTCCACGAGCCGGTTGTAGAGTGTTTTCAGGCTGATGCCGAGGATTTCCGCCGCTCGCGTCTTCACGCCGCCGCATTGTTCGAGCGTCGCGAGAATGAGCTGACGATCCGCTTGCGCGAGTGAGGTCCCGAACGGAATCGTCACCGCCGTGCCCGACGAAGGCCGCGACAGCGAGATTTGCAGCGGGACCGTCGCGGTGCTGTCGGAATCGGAGCCGGACATGATGTACGCGCGTTGCACGTAGTTCTTCAGTTCGCGCACGTTCCCCGGCCAGTTGTACGACGCGAGCATCTCGCGCACTGCCGGCGGGAAGTCCTTTTTCGTGTTGTAACGGGCGTTCAGCTCGTCGAGGAACGCCTGTCCGAGCAGTTCCACGTCCTTGCCGCGTTCGCGCAGCGGCGGCAAGTTGATCGGGAACACGTTGAGCCGGTGGTACAGGTCGAGCCGCAGCTTGCCTTCGAGCACGGCCTGCTCCGGATCGCGATTCGTCGCGGCGATCAGGCGCACGTCGGTTTCGATTTCCTTCGTCGTCCCGACGCGCATGAACATGCCCGTCTCCAGCACGCGAAGCAGCTTCACCTGCAACTCGATCGGCATTTCGGTGATTTCGTCGAGGAACAGCGTGCCGCCGTTCGCACGCTCGAAATAGCCCTTGTGCTGACGATCCGCGCCCGTGAACGACCCGCGTTCGTGGCCAAACATTTCGGACTCGATCAGGTTCGGCGAAATCGCCCCGCAGTTCACCGCAATGAACGAATGCTTGCGACGCAGGCTGAGCTCGTGCAGCGTCTGGGCGGCGACTTCCTTGCCGGTGCCCGATTCGCCGATGAGCAGCACGGAGGCCGCCGTCGGCGCAACACGGCCGACCTGGTCGTAGACCGTCTGCATGGCCGGCGAATTGCCGAGCATCAGCCCGAAACGGCCCATGCGGCGCAGCTCGCCGCGCAGCGTGCCGATTTCCGCCTTCAAATCACCGGCGCGCGGCAGGCGCGACAGGATCGCCTTGACGCGCTGCATGTTAATGGGCTTGACGAGGTAATCGGCAGCGCCCATCTTGAGCGCGCTCACGGCCGATTCCACCGTCGCATGCCCGGTGATGACGATGAATTCCACGCCGGAGCGCGGATCGAGATCTTCGAACAGGTCGACGCCCGTTCCGTCGGGCAGTTTCAGATCGGTGAAAACGACGTCCGGCGTCTGCCGCACGAGCTGAATGCGCGCTTCGCGCAGATCGCTGGCGGTGGCCGTGGTCAGTCCGTCTTCGCCGATGATCGCGGCTAGCGCCTCGCGGGTACTGGGATCGTCATCGACAATCAATACGTGTGGCATTGCGTCTCGAATTCTTCCAAAGCGTTTCAGGGTCACACGCCGCGTGGCGGCGTGGTCTTCTCCGGGCGACTGGGGCCGTCCGGGCCGGTGCGTCTAGCGGGTCGGGCGCCCGTAGGGCTAAAACCCGACCGCAAAGCGCAGAAAACAGATAAATTTCCGAAAGTTCCGCACGCTTGGGTCTCAGAGCCGTAAGTTTTTCCAATTCGCAACTTATGGCAGAGGTTCAATGATTATAAGGGTTTATCAAGATAAAAACGCACGCCACGAGGGCGTGCGTTTTTATTGCGTGAGTATCGCGGAGGGCTCGGCGCATCAAGCCGATGCGCCGACCGCGTCGTGTCGACGCGAAGGCGCGATCAGCTTTTCGGGAAATGCCAGGCGTCGGGCGTCCCGCCGACGACGTACTTTCCGCCGCGCAAGCCTCCTCCTTGCCAGCGGCTGGCGCCGCTTACCGCGCGCCGCCCGTTTGCGTCCTGCGACTGCATCCATTTCCAGGCGAGCACGCTGCCAACCGCGAAAAGCGCGCCGAACACTCCAATCGATGACCGTGCCATTGTTGTTCTCTCCCGTGTCGTTGAGTTCGATGCCGCACGCCCGCCGGATACGGACGAAACGACCCGCGTGATTAGCGCGAAATCAGTGCGGCGAGCAGGAAGCCCGCAGCAGCAGCCATGCCGAGCGATTGCCAGGGATTCTCGCGCACGTACCGCTCGGTGCATTCGATGCTCGACCGATAACGGCTCTGCGCGTTCGCCTGCGCGTCTTCGAGCGCGGCGCGTGCCGTGTCGGCGTGATCGCGCAGACGCGAGCGCAGCGCCTCGACACCCTCGCCCGGCAGCGCCGACGACAGCCGCAACAACTCTTCGGAGTCGTTCAGCAGCACCTTGATGTCTTCGATGATCTTCTGCTTGCCCAACGCAAGCTGGACAGTCGTGTGACTCATGAATCGGTCCTCGCCAAGTGGGTCTCCCGCACGATTGCGGATCAAATTTACGGCTACAACAACCAGGCGACTATTGCGCCTTCGGCACCGTGACGGTCAGCGGCCGATGTGCGCCGCTCGCCGTCATGCGCGCGCGCAGCCGCCGGATGACGCCGCTCGCCGTGAGCGCGCCGCCCGCCGCGCCGAACACGAGGCTCGTCACGTTGGCGGCGCGAGCCAGCGCGGGCGTGCCGGCCGCGTAACCGAGCACCGCGCACATCAGCGCCGTCACCAGCGCGACGGCCGCCCAGTGATAGATGTCGATCGGTTCGCCCGCCGCGAGTTCCTGCCGATCGCCCGACGGCCGCGCGCCCCTGTCGCGAGCCTGCCGCGCTTGTGCCGCCGGAGGGCGGCGCTCGTCGGCGGCAACATTGAAATCGAAAATGTCTTCCATGATGTGCTCGACCTCTCCCGTTGCCCGTTTCTTCAGCTTCCCGTCTCGGGCATTCGAATAAGGATGAGTACGTTTAAGCATCTTCCGTGCCACTCGCGCGGGGCGGCGCGCGCGTGGGCGTCTGCGCAAAAGTCGTTATAGACGCGCAGCTGTCGGGTAACTCTTACGCCGTGGACTTGTAAATTCGCGGCACGCACGGAGAACCTTTCCGGATAACGCGCGTGGCACAAAACGCAATCAGACAAATTGCCATCCGACCGACGGCACGCATTGCCGCAATATCGTCGCGAATGGTTAAATAGCGTTTATGAGATAGAGTCACAGCGGCGATCATTGAGTTGCGCCGCGACTCCGGACTGACGCTTTCGAGGGAAACCGGCTCATCGCCATCGGACGCACGACAGCAGAGCGCGTCAGCACCACCGCGCCGCTGCCGGCGCGCGACGCCACGGACGCACCCGGCTGCGCCGGACATTCAGCCGAATCGAGCGACCGCGCGCGCCCACGGGCAGCGCGTCAGCCGACGGCGCCGCGCGCCGCCCGCCCATCACATTCGCAGAACTCAGGAACTATCAGGACCTATGGCGTCAACCGATCTTGACCCGCCGCTTGTCGCAGGCGAAACACCGGCGCAGAAAAAGCGCTCTGCGGGGGACGTGCCGGGTTTGAAGTCTTACGGACTACTGTACGGCTCGTCGCCCGTCATGCTGGAGCTGTACTCGCAGATCGAGCGCGTCGCCGGCACGAATGCGACCGCGCTCATCATCGGCGAGTCGGGCACCGGCAAGGAGCTCGTCGCGCGGACGATTCACGACCACAGCGCGCGCAAGGACGCGCCGTTCATCGCCGTCAACTGCGGCGCGATTCCGGACAACCTGATCGAAGCCGAACTCTTCGGCCACGAGAAAGGCAGTTTCACGGGCGCGGTGCAGGGACGCATCGGCTATTTCGAGCATGCGAACGGCGGCACGCTGTTCCTCGACGAAGTGACAGAAATGTCGCCGGTGCGTCAGGTGAAGCTGCTGCGCGCGCTGGAAACGGGCACGTTTTTTCGCGTCGGCGGCAATGATCTGATCACTTCCGACGTCCGCGTGATTGCCGCGACCAACCGGGATCCGGTCGCCGCGGTCAAGGAAAACGGGTTGCGCGAAGACCTGATGTACCGTCTCGCCGTGTTCCCGCTGCGCGCGCCGCCCCTGCGCGAGCGCGACGCCGACCGCGAGCTGCTCGCACAGCATTTCCTCTCCGAAATGAACGCGCAGGAAGGCACGAACAAGGTTTTCAGCAAGCGCGCGCTCGACGTGCTGCGCACCTATTCGTGGCCCGGCAACGTGCGCGAGTTGAAGAACACGGTCTATCGCGCGTTCATCCTCGCTGAGAAGACGGTCGAAATCGCGCATCCGCATCTGGCGTCGCGGGTGAAGAAGCCCGTCACGCAAGGCGATGCGATGAACGTGTGGGTCGGCACGCCGCTCGCCGACGCGCAGAAGCAGATCATCCTCGGCACGCTCAAGCACTGCGGCGGCGACAAGCGGCGCGCGGCCAAGGCGCTCGGCGTGAGTCTCAAGACGCTGTACAACCGCCTCGGCGCCTACGAAAACGAAGACACCGACGCAAGCGACACGCCTTCCACCAGCGAAAGCTGATCTTCGTCTCACCTGCCGCAAGAGGCCGTCGCCGCCTCTCGCGGCGTCCCTTCTCACGCGGCCGGCGTTACGAAACTCGCAACGCGTTCCCGCCGCTTGCAATTTCTTGCAATTTTCCCGAAGCGGTAAGTAGAGGCATGCTTCAAAATGCGCGAAGCCCGCGACAGGACTTGCACCTGAGTGCCTGCTCGAAGGAACGTCGGCTGCGGCCTCACCGGAGGCCGCAGCGAGAAAAAACGGCAGACGAAGGAAAAGCAATATGCAGATTGGTGTCCCCCGGCGCGGCAAGCGCGCCGCCGCGCTCGCCGCGATCACGAGCGGCGTCATTGCGTGCCTGACGCTCAGCGGATGCAATTCCCTCTATAGCGAAGGCGCGACAGCAGGCGCGGGTATCGCGGGCGCGGCCGTGGCGGCCAAAGTGACGGACAACGCCGCCGTGGCGACCGGCATCGGCTTAGGCGCGGTGGCGGCAGCGCGGGCGGGCGTGCAGTACACGCAGCGCATCGTGCATACGGATACGCAGGACAAGATCGCCGCGGTAGCCGGCCCGCTCGCCGTGGGCGCCGTGGCCCCGTGGGTCGCGACGCATTCGATCCCGCTCGAAGAAGACGAAAAAGGCCGCGTGACGGTCAGCCGCACGATCAGCAGCGGCGCGCTCGACTGCAAGGAAATCGTGTTTTCCGTCGATCGCGACGCCACCAAGGACCGCCCCGCCGACAGCGCGTTCTACGTCGCGTCGGTCTGCCGTGACGGAGCCAAGTGGAAATGGGCGTCGGCCGAACCCGCTACGCCGCGTTGGGGCTCGCTGCAATGACGGTGCGGCTCGCAGTTCATCCCGCGCTGCGCATCTCGCTTGCCGTGGCGGTCGCCGCCGCGTGTGTGACGATGAGCGGATGCGCGTCCATCGGCGCGGCCACAGGCGCGGTCGCAGGCATCGCGACCGGCGCCGTGACGACGAATCCGGCAATCGGCCTCGGCGTCGGCATCGCGGTGCAGGCCGCCACCGACGAAGCCGTGAAGCGCGTGTCGAAGTCGCTGCATACGGATCAGCAAGTGGCCATCGCGGCTGCGGCGGGCGTGTCGGCCGTCGGCGAAACGCGCCCGTGGAAGGTCAAGCACACGCTGCCGATCGAGAACGGCCACGGCGATGTCCGCGTGCTGCGCGAGTTCGACAACGCGCTCGCAAGCTGCAAGGAGTTCGCGTTCTCCGTCGCGGACGGCGACGATGCCAACGCGCACGCCGAATGGTTCGTGGCGAGCGCGTGCAAGCAGACGGAAGGCTGGAAGTGGGCGTCGGCCGAGCCAGCGGTCGAACGGTGGGGCAATCTGCAGTAAGGAATACGCCTGGCGGACGCGAAAAAGCGCGGCTTCCGTTCTCGGGAGCCGCGCTTTTTTATGCGGGCCGAAAAACGCGCAATCTGCTTGGGCGTCTACTCGCGCTCTCCGTCGTGGAGGCGACGATGCAAACGCACACGTCACAAAAAAGCGCGGTTTCCGTTTCCGGAAACCGCGCTATTTGTTTCAGCGAGAAGCCGCGCGCTCAGGCTTCGACATCCTCCAGACTGAGCATTTCCGTCTGGTCGTTATACGAGAAAATCTCGCCGTAACGTCCCCAGTCGATAACCGCATCGAGCGTCTCCTGCGCGGCTTTATCGGAGAGAAAGTCTTCGAGTTCCTGCTCGAAGCGCACGCGCGGCGCGCGATGCCCCGGCCGCTCATTGAGCACCTTCTTGATGCGCGCGGCGAGCGGCACGTGCCGCAGCAGGTGTTCGGCGAACATCATCTTGCGTTCCTGGGTGCCGAATTCGGCGAACACGCGGGCCTGCGGCGTCAGGTAGATGTCGCCTTCGCGCACGTCCGCGAAACCGAGATGTTGCAGCACTTCGGCGATCGGGAACAAGTCGTCCACTTCCAGATGCAGCGTCCGCGCGATTTCCGGCATGTCCGCGCGGCCGTGGTACGGCTCAGCGGCAAGCGTTTCGATGAGACCCGCCATCAGGTTCGTCGACACGGACGGCAGCCAGCTTCCCAACTCCAACCCCTTCTTCTTCGCGTCGTCGAGCTGGCGGGCGGTCATCTTCGCGTAGATGTCGTCCACCAGGCGCCGGAACGCCGGGTCCAGCCGGTTGCGCGGATGCTTGAACGGCACCTTGATCTCGGCCATCACGCGGCCGGGATTCGACGACAGCACGAGAATGCGGTCGCACATGAACACCGCTTCTTCGATGTTGTGCGTCACGATCAGCACGGACTTGATCGGCAGACGCCCCTGCGTCCACAAGTCGAGCAAGTCGGTGCGCAGGTTTTCGGCGGTGAGCACGTCGAGCGCGGAGAACGGCTCGTCCATCAGAAGCAGCGTCGGGTCGACGACGAGCGCCCGCGCAAAGCCCACGCGCTGCCGCATGCCGCCAGACAGTTCGCGCGGATAGGCGTTTTCGAAGCCGTCCAGACCGATCAGGTCGATAGCCGCGAGCGCCCGTTCGCGGCGCTCCCGCGCGCCCACGCCCTGCGCTTCGAGACCGGCCTCCACGTTTTGCAGCACGGTCAGCCACGGAAAGAGCGCGAAGGTCTGAAACACCATCGCGACGCCCTTGGCGGGGCCGCGCAACGGCTCGTCCAGATAGGTCACTTCGCCGTCGGTCGGCTCGATCAGTCCGGCGATGATGCGCAGAAGCGTCGACTTGCCCGAGCCCGAGCGCCCGAGCAGACCGACGATCTCGCCTTCGCGCAGCGAGAGGTTAGCGTCGTCGAGCACGAGCAGTTCGCCCTGCGTCTTGTTGAAGCCGCGGCTCACGTTCTGCACGCGCAGAATCTCCGCGCCGGGGCGCGGCGGCTTCTGCGACGCCGACGCCGGCGCGCCGGCGGGCGTGCCGGGGGTGCGCGCCGCCTGCTGGGCGGGCGTCTGGGTATTCTTAAGGTTCTGCATCGGAACTCGTCCTCAATCCAGTCGAAGCCGCGCTTCGGCGTAGGCGTACAGCGGGCGCCACAACAGGCGGTTGAACAGCGTCACGAAGAGCGACATCACCGCGATGCCGAGAATGATCTCCGGGTAGTCGCCATCGGCTGTGTTCTGCGCGATATAGGCGCCCAGTCCGTGCGCGACGACGCTGGTTTTGCCCCACGACACGGCTTCCGCCACGATGCTCGCGTTCCACGCGCCGCCCGAAGCGGTGATCGCGCCGGTGATGTAGTACGGGAAAATGCCCGGCAGCATGGCCTTCTTCCACCACTGCCAGCCGCGAATCTGAAAGTTCGTCGCGGCTTCGCGGTAATCGTTCGGATAGGCCGAAGCGCCCGCGATCACGTTGAAAAGGATATACCACTGCGTCCCGAGCACGATGAGCGGCGACAGCCAGATATCCGGGTTCAGATGCCAGCGCACGATCACGACGACGAACACCGGAAACAGCAGATTTGCCGGAAACGCCGCGAGGAACTGCGCGAGCGGCTGGAACTTCTCGGCGAGCGCCGGGCGCAGGCCGATGAGCACGCCGATCGGCACCCAGATCACCGAGGCAATCGCAATCAGCACCACCACGCGCAGCAGCGTGATGAAGCCGAGCACGAACACGTGCCCGACTTCGCCCCAGGTGACGCCCGTCGCGACGAAAGACACCACCTTCCAGACGACGTACGCGGTAATGACGAGCACCGCCGCACCCCACGCGATATCGCCGGCCCGCGTCGAAGACACCGGCGCGCGCAACGGCAGCTTCACGCCTTGCAGCGACGGCAGCCGAATCGGCACGCGCGCCGCTTTGGCAAGAATCCATCCCGCCGGCACGAGCAGGCGGTGAATCAGGCGCGTGCGGCGAATCAGGTCGAGCAGCCACGACTCCGGCGCGTTGCCCGAGCTCGTGTTCTCCATGCGGAACTTGTCCGCCCACGCGACGAGGGGGCGGAACATCAATTGGTCGTAGGCGAGAATCACGACGGTCATCGCGAGAATCACCCAGCCGATCGCACCGAGGTTGCGCTCGCCGATGGCCGCCGCGAGATACGCGCCGATGCCCGGCAGCACGATGCTGCGATTGCCGACTGTGATCGCTTCGGACGCGACGACGAAGAACCAGCCGCCCGACATCGACATCATCATGTTCCAGATGAGGCCGGGCATCGAGAACGGCACTTCGAGCTTCCAGAAGCGTTGCCAGTTGGTCAGGTGAAAGCCGCGCGAGACTTCGTCCAGGTCGCGCGGCACCGTGCGCAGCGACTGGTAGAAGCTGAACGTCATGTTCCACGCCTGGCTCGTGAAGATCGCGAAGATGGCCGCGCACTCCGCGCCGATCACGCGCCCCGGGAAAAGCGCGAGAAAGAACGTGACGGTGAAGGAGATGTAGCCGAGCACCGGCACCGACTGGAGGATGTCGAGAATCGGCACCAGCACGAGCGACGCGCGCCGGCTCTTCGCCGCGAGCGTGCCGTAGGCGAGCGTGAAGACGAGCGACGCGACCATCGCGGCCAGCATGCGCAAAGTCGTGCGCAACGCGTACTCGGGAAGATTCGCGGGGTCGAGCGAGATCGCCTGCGTCTGCAACGTGGAGATGGGCGCGAGCGTCTCATGGAAGCCGACAGCGGCGAGCGCGATGATGCAGATGATCATCGGGAACGCCACGAAGTCCCAGCGGTTGGGCAGGAGCCGCCAGGCGGACGCGTTCGCCGTGCGATTCAGATTGAAACCAAATTCCATTCAAGGCCCTCCCCGTAAGGCTGTGTTACGACCGCGCAAGGCGCGGATGATGCTCGAGACGGCCAGTGCCGTCGTCCGGGCGAGCCCCCTCCTTCGTTGCCGCGACGGCGCGCGATGGCGCGCAATGCGTTCAACGCGTTCAACGCGTCCGGCCGCCCGTCGGACGACACGCGCTCGCGCTGAACCGAGCGACACTACACCACTCGCGATGACAGGCACAACCTTCGCGCCGAACTTTGGCTCGCGGCGCGCAGCTTCTGTTGCTCATCGGCACGGCCGAGCCGAACTGAAGGGCCGGCGCAGACCGGCGCGCGCCGTTTCGTCCTTGCAGCGCGCTTTCGGCCCGCCATCGCGCCGAATGCACGCACAAGCGAGCCGCCGCGGCAAGCGAACCGCGTGGTTGCGAAGCAATGTGTTGGGCGAACGCCGTTCGCAGTAATAAGGCGCTTGATAGACGACGAAAAACATCGTCCAATCTGGGCTTATCACAAACAATAAATGAGCGCCGATGCAATGCGAGACGCCAAGATCGAGTCGGAAGGCCGTCCGACGGACGCGAGACACCTTTCTGGCCGCACGCCCGAAGCTCGCGCGCATGCACAGACCGCCGCCGCCGCGCCTGACAGACGCAATGAACGCGCCCGGGCAAGCCGGCTGACCGCCCGCCTCAGGGCGGCGATTATCGCGTTTTTGGCCCGTGACGGCGAGTCCCCGCGCGAATCGGCTACCCCCGGCGCGCAGCTTTTCGCGGCCGCGTCGCGAGCACGCGCCGAATACCCGATGACCGCGGCGTGACGCCGTGACACGGGCCCGACCGATGAACAAGCTCCTCCTGCACCGTGCCATCGCGACGCTTTGCCTCGCGCTGCTCGCGCTCGGGTGCTGGGTTGCCGCCGGCCTGCTGTCGGACCGGATGGTACAGCAGGAGATGACCGCGACCGTGCGCACCGAACGGCAGATGGCGGGCTCCATCGTCGACAACATGGCGCAGATCATCGCGAGCGACCTCGCCATGTCCCGCGCCATTCCCGCGACGCTCGCGCAGATGGACGTCACGCAGCGCGCGCTGTTGGAGTCGCGGCGTTATGCGTCGAGCGTGAAGGCGACGGAAACCGTCCGGCGCCAGCAATGGATGGCCCGGCCTGGACTGGACAAGGTGAACCGCTTTCTGCACGACGCGCAGGGCTTCTCCGGACTCGACTCCCTGTGGCTCGTGAACGAACAGGGCTACTGCATTGCGTCGAGCAACGCGGGCGAAGACGACAGCTTCATCGGCTACGACATGAGCGGCCGCGCCTATGTCGTGCGGGCGCTGCTCGGCGGTTTCGTCGAAATGTACGGCGTCGGCCGGCTGTCGGGCGAACCGGGCATCTTCATCGCGGCGCCCGTGTACCAGGACGGGCTCTTGGTCGGCGCGGTGATCGCAAAGGTGAGCATCGACCGGTTGCGGCACTGGGTTTCGCGCCCCGGCACCTTTGTCACCGACGAAAACGGCGTCGTGGTGATGGCGCACGACGGCCGGCTCGAATATCAGGCGATGCCGGATGCGGCCATTGCACGCATGACGGCCCGCGAGCGCCTCGAACACTATCGACGCGACGCGTTTGCGCCGCTGCGCATGGAAAACGTCGGCGAGCGCATGCGGCAGTCGGCGCCCTGGCTCGCGCCCGCGCTCGCGAAGGACTTTTTTGCCGTTAACGGCGACACCGTGCCCTCGCTGTACGACGAGCGCACCGGCCTCAACTCGGGGTTGTCGGCGCATATCGTCCACCCGCTCACCAGCTGGACCGAAATCACGCGCAACCATAGCCGCGACCGCCTGCTCGTGTTCCTCACGATGCTCGGCGTCGTGACGCTCGCCGTGGTGATCGCCACCTCGTATTCGCGCGAGCGCAGGCTGCATCGCGCAACGCGTGATCTGGCGGAGCAGTTGCAATCGGCCAATACGCTCTTGTCGGCGGAAGCGCGCCACGACGCGCTCACGGGCGCCCTGTCGCGCCGCTATTTCCTCGACACGCTGCGGCAAGAGGTCGAACTGGCGCGCTCGACCGGCACGCCGCTGTCGGTCGCCATCGCCGATCTCGACCATTTCAAGCAGATCAACGACCGCTACGGGCACGCGTCGGGCGACCGCGCGCTCGAGCATTTCGCGGAAGTCTGCCGCGAGCAGCTTCGTCCGAGCGACGCAATCGGGCGGCTGGGTGGCGAGGAATTCGGCATTCTGCTGCCGCAGACGTCGCTCGCCGACGCGCAAGCCGTGCTCGAACGGCTGCGCAAGCGCTTTCATCATGAGCATTGCGCGCATTTGCCGGACGATGCGGTGCTCTCGGTCAGCATCGGCATCACCGAACAGGCGAGCGACGACGCGCTCGAATGGATGCTCTCGCGCGCCGATCTCGCGCTCTACGAGGCGAAATCGCGCGGGCGCGACCGCAGCGAAGTGCGCCCCGCCGACCCGCCGCCCACGCGCCACACGGAAGACTCGCTCGCCGGCAAGTAGCGCCGCCGGCATATCCCTCGTCGCCACGCGGACATGTTCGCGCAGGTATCATCGGTCCTGGGTATCGACTGCGTGGCTGTTATCGGAGGATTGCATGAAGGGAAATCTGGTCATCGTGTGCCGCGATCAGGACGCTGAAACGTTCGACCAACTGCTCGCGGAGTACGGGTCGTTCCAGACGCGGCTGTCGTCCACCGCGTGGTATCTGAAGATCGACCTCGCGCCCGAAGTGATTCAGGAGGAAATCCTGTCGCGCCTCGGCAAGTACACGACGCACTACATCTTCGAGGCGTCCACCGTGACGTACAACACGGTAGATAGCGAGGCGGCCTCGGCGCTTCAGACGCTGTTCGACTGAGCCTCGCGAAAGTACGCGCGCGTTGTCAGAACGCGCGCTCCTCGTGCGGCGATCCGGCGCGGCGCGCCGTGACCGTCCGCGCGGCGGGATCGAACGGGAAGGTCATCGCGACCTGCAAGCCGCCATCGACCTGATTGCCGATCTCGCACTCGCCGCCCGCGCGCCGCGCGAGCCGCTCCACAATGGCGAGCCCGAGGCCGCTATGCCCGCTGCCGCCGCGCGCCGGATCCAGCCGCACGAACGGGCGGCTCGCCTTGATGAGATCGTCGGGCGCAATGCCCTTGCCGTGGTCCGACACGGACAGCACCCAGCCTTTCGCCTCGCGCCGCGTCTCGATGACGATGGGCGGCGCGCCATAAGCGTGTGCGTTGTCCAGCAGGTTCGAAAGCAGGCGGTCGAGCGTCGCGGCCGGCAACACGAAGTCCGGACCTGCTTCGAGCTTCAGGCGCACGGTATCCGCGCCCGGCGCGACCGCGCGATACGCCCGCGCGACGCGCTCGCACTGCTGATCCACCGCGACCGGCTCGCTGCCGTCCGGGCGGTCGTGCGCGAAGACCAGAAACTGATCGACGATATGTGCCATGGAATCGACGTCGCGCACCACGCCGTCGCGCGTTTTTTCGTCGTCCATCATTTCGGCGCGCAGGCGCAGGCGCGCAAGCGGCGTCTTCAGATCGTGCGCGACGCCCGCGAGCATCACGGCGCGGTCGTTCTCGCTTTGCGACACTTCGCGCACCATCTGATTGAAGCCGTGCGTGAGCTGGCGCAGCTCGCGCGGGCCGCGCTCCGGCACCGGCGGCGTGGGCTGCCCGCGTCCGAAACGCGCGACCGCCTGCGCGAGCGAGCGCAGCGGCGATTGCAACTGCCACGCGGCAAAAAGCGCCGCCAGCACGGCCGTCGAAAAGATGATGGCAAGCCACACGAGCATGCGGTCGCGCGAGCGCGGCGGACGCAGCGGCTGCACCGGCACGACGATCCAGCCCGCGTCCTTCGCGCCGTGGACCCAGACGCTCGGCGGCGCGCCGGGCGGGCCGGGTCGCACGTCGGTGCCGTCGGGCAAGCGGTCCTTCATGTCCTCGATGAAACGCGAGAGCGGACGCGGAAGCTCGTCGCCGCTCGCGGGCTGCGGCACATCCGCGTCTTGCAACGGCACGATACGCACGCGCGAGGGCAACGGCTGCTCCGGATTGTTCGCGATGTGCTGCCGCACCGCTTCGACGAGGAACGCCGCTTCCTCGACGGCATAGCGCGTTTGCGAGTAGTCGCGCTCGACGCGGATGACGGCGAACCACGCGAGGTGCGAGAGCACCAGCACGCCGATGACCAGAACGACCAGCCGGCCGAACAGCGAATCAATGGGCCGGCGCATTTTGCTCGCCGTCGGGCACGAACACGTAGCCGCGTCCCCGCACCGTCTGGATGAAGCGCGGCGCGGAAGGATCGCTCTCCAGAATGCGCCTCAGGCGCCACACCTGCACGTCGATGCCGCGGTCGGTGCCGTCATATTCCGGACCGTGCAGCAGTTCGAGCAGGCGCTCGCGCGTGAGCGTGCGCATCGGGTGGTTCACGAAAATCTTGAGGAGCGCGAATTCGCTGCCGGACAACGTGATTGGTTTCTCGTCGTGTTGCAGGGTGCGCGACTGGAAGTCCAGGCGGAAGCGGCCGAACGAATACGGCTCGCGCTGCTCCGGCGCGGCGGACGGAATGGTGCGGCGGCGGCGCAGCACCGCCTGCACGCGCGCGAGCAACTCGCGCGGGTTGAACGGCTTGCCGAGGTAATCGTCCGCGCCGAGTTCCAGACCGACGATGCGGTCCACGTCGTCCGCGCGCGCGGTCAGCATGATGACGGGAATGTCGTCACCCGATGCGCGCAGTTTGCGCAGCGCCGTCAGACCGTCGACGCCCGGCATCATCAGATCGAGAACGATCAGATCGGGCCGCTCGCGCTCGATACGGCGTTCGAGCGAACCGGCGTCGTGCAGCACCGATACTTCGATGCCCTGCCGGACCAGATAGTCGCGCAAAAGGTCGCGCAGTTCGGCGTCGTCGTCGACGACAAGGATTTGTGTAGTCATGAGAGGGAGTTTAGCGCGTGAGTCCCGGTCAGTCGGCGGCCTCTCGCGCCGCAAAGGGTTACGGGGTGTTACCGCGAAAGCGGCGCGTAAACGAGCGTAATACGAAACGCCGCCCCGGTAACACGCCCGACGGCACGAGCCACTACGCTGTGTCTCACCGACCAGGCGCGGTCCTTTATGAAATCCGCGCATTCGGCTCCGTCATCAATCAGGGAGTCTCACGATGAATAAGCAATATCGCATCCTCGCCGCCGCTGCTACCGCACTCGCGCTGACCTTCGGCGCGGCCCACGCCGCCACCAACGACGCGCCGAACGCGCCGCCGCCCGGCGCTCCGGGCGTGATGGGCGGGCCCGCCGGTCATCACATGGAAATGCGCATGCAGAAGCAGCTGGACCAGTTGCACGGCCAGCTGAAGCTCAATGCGGATCAGGAGAAGCTGTGGCAGACGGCCATCGACACGATGAAGCAGAATCACGCCGCCATGCGGGCGAGCCATCGCCAGATGCACGAGCAGTTCGAGTCGATGCAGAACCAGCCGATTCTGGACCTGAACGCGATGCACGCGGCGCATCAGAAGCTCGAGCAACAGCAAATGCAGTTGCACGAGCAGACGGCGACCGCATGGCTCAACTTCTATAACTCGCTCAACGACCAGCAAAAGACGACCGTGAGCACAGCGCTCAAGCAGCACTTCGCCCGCATGCGCGAGCACCAGCAGAAGATGCACGAGCGCTGGGGCAAGCATCGCGGCGGGCCGGACGCCGCTCAGGGCGCACCGGGCGCATCCGCGACTGCGAAACCGTAAGCGGTTCTCGCAGGCGAAAAAAAACCGCGGGCGCGAGCCCGCGGTTTCCACATCGACAGCCGATCACGCCAGATCGAACAACAGCACTTCCGCCTGTTCGCCGCCGTCGATCGTGACTTTGGCGACATCCTCGATCTTCGCGGCATCACCCGCGCCGAGCGCCTCGCCGTTCACCGACACCTTGCCGCGCGCCACATGCACATACACGCGGCGGCCCGCCGGCACGTCGAAGTCGGCGCGCTCTTCGCCATCGAACAGGCCCGCGAAAATCCGCGCGTCGGCGCCGATCTTCACCGAGCCGTCCGTGCCGTCGGGTGAAGCGATCACGCGCAGGCGGCCACGCTTTTCCTCATCGGTGAAACGCTTTTCCTCGTAGCCCGGCGCGCCGCCCGGCGCATCCGGAATGATCCAGATTTGCAGGAAGTGCGCCGTTTCGGTCGGCGAGCCGTTGAACTCGCTATGCCGCACGCCGGTTCCGGCGCTCATGCGCTGCACGTCACCGGGGCGGATGGTCGATCCGTTGCCCATGCTGTCGCGATGCGCGAGCGCGCCTTCCAGCACGTAGCTCACGATCTCCATGTCGCGATGACCGTGCGTGCCGAAGCCCTGTCCGCCCGCGACGCGGTCTTCGTTGATCACGCGCAGCGCGCCGAAGTGGACGTGCTCCGGATCGAAATAATCAGCGAACGAGAAGGTGTGATACGAGTCCAGCCAGCCGTGGTTGGCGTGACCGCGTTCGTTGCTGCGGCGAATCTCGAACATGTTGTGCTCCCGGTGTAGACGTTGAACTGCGATGGAGACAATGTAAGGGCGGCCGCCTGCCGGAACAACGAGCGCAATGGCACTACACCGTCCCGCCGATGGAGGTAATCGGACTTGTCCGGCTATCGCCGCGCGCACGCCGGGTTCGGGTAAAATACCGCGCTTTTCGGGTGGCGGCGTCGCGGCAGCGCCTTCGGAAACACGGGCGGCGGGGCATTCGGGGCATTTGGGGCATTTCGGGGCATCCACGACATTCGCGGCGTTTGCGTTTTGGGCGTGCTCGCCAATTTTGGCCACCTAGAATACGGACCGCCGGCTTCCGCACCATGACGGCGCCGCAAAGAAACGAGACCATCCGCGTCGGGGCTCCATCGAGGTAACGGCGCGAGCCGCGCGTAGGCGGTCAACTTCGGCGGCCAATTTCGGCGACGAATCGCGGCGGCGAGCCGCTTCGTGCGCGCGTGGAATGGGCGCACCTTATCAAGGAATCACCATGTTGCAAGGCTACGGTCCGCTGATCCTCGCGGGCACCTGGCAGACCGTCAAGCTCGCGGTGCTGTCGCTGGCGTTCGCCTTCGTGATCGGCCTCATCGGCGCGGCGGCGAAGCTCTCCAAGAGCCGTATCGCGTCGGGCATCGGCACGGTCTATACGACGCTGATTCGCGGCGTACCCGATCTCGTGCTGATGCTGCTGCTCTTCTACAGCATCCAGATCTGGCTGAACCTGCTCACCGACCAGCTCGGCTGGGACCAGATCGATATCGACCCGTTCCTCGCGGGCATTCTTGTGCTCGGCTTCATCTACGGCGCGTATTTCACGGAGACGTTCCGGGGCGCGTTCCTTTCGGTGCCGCGCGGCCAGCTCGAAGCGGGCGCGGCCTACGGCATGACGCCGTGGCAGACCTTCTCTCGCATCATGTTTCCTCAGATGATGCGCTTCGCGCTGCCGGGCATCGGCAACAACTGGCAGGTGATGGTGAAGGCGACCGCGCTGGTGTCGATAATCGGCCTCGCGGACGTGGTGAAGGCGGCGCAGGACGCCGGCAAAGGCACGCAGCGGTTCTTCTTCTTCACGCTGCTCGCCGGCGTCGTCTATCTCGCCATCACCACCATCTCGAACTTCGTGCTGATCTGGCTGGAGCGGCGCTATTCCATCGGCGTGCGCAAGGCGGACCTGTAATCAGCGGTATTCGGATATCCAGCCTTATTCCAGTATCAAAGAGCGGCGGACTTCATGATCGAAATCATCCAGGAATTCTGGAAGAACTACCTTTTCACCGACGGCTACCGCATTACCGGTCTCGCCATCACGATGTGGCTGCTCGTCGTGTCCATCGGACTCGGGTTCTGCCTCTCCGTGCCGCTCGCCGTGGCGCGGGTCTCGAAGAACAAGCTGCTCTCGCGCAGCGTCTGGCTGTACACGTACGTCTTTCGCGGCACGCCGCTCTACGTGCAACTGCTGCTCTGCTATACGGGCCTTTACAGCCTGCAGGTCGTGCGCGATCACATGCTGCTTTCCGAGTTCTTCCGCAGCGGCATGAACTGCACGCTGCTCGCCTTCACGCTCAACACCTGCGCGTACACGACGGAAATCTTCGCCGGCGCGATCAAGGCGACGCCCTATGGCGAGATAGAAGCGGCGCGCGCATACGGCATGTCGAGCTTCACGCTGTATCGCCGCGTGATTCTGCCGTCGGCGCTGCGCCGCGCGCTGCCTTACTACAGCAACGAAGTCATTCTGATGCTGCACGCGACCACCGTCGCGTTCACGGCGACGGTGCCGGACATCCTGAAGATTGCGCGCGACGTGAACTCCGCGACGTATCAGTCGTTCCAGGCGTTCGGCATTGCCGCCCTGCTCTACCTCGTCATTTCGTTCGCGCTCGTGTGGCTGTTCCGCCGCGCCGAACATCGCTGGCTCGCGTACCTGCGGCCGCAAGGCAAATAAGTCAGGCAATCGGGCTACAGGACCGCACATGAATTCCCAGAAGCACAAGCTTTTCGTCGACGACATTCACAAGCAGTACGGCAGCAACGAAGTCCTGAAAGGCGTCTCGCTGAAGGCGAACGCCGGCGACGTGATCAGCATCATCGGGTCGTCGGGATCCGGCAAGAGCACGATGCTGCGCTGTATCAACTTTCTCGAACAGCCGAATCGCGGGCGCATCTTCGTCGACGGCGCCGAAGTGCGCACGATGATGGACAAGACCGGCGCGTTGAGAGTCGCGGACGCGAAGCAACTGCGGCAGGTCCGCTCGAAGCTCTCGATGGTCTTCCAGCACTTCAACCTCTGGTCGCACATGAACGTGCTGGAGAACGTGACGGAAGCACCCGTCAACGTGCTGGGCCTGCCGAAAAAGGAAGCCGAGGATCGCGCCCGCACGTATCTGGAGAAGGTCGGGCTCGCGCCGCGGCTGGAGAAGCAATATCCGTCGCACTTGTCGGGCGGCCAGCAGCAGCGCGTGGCGATTGCCCGCGCGCTCGCCATGCACCCGGACGTCATGCTCTTTGACGAACCCACGTCCGCGCTCGATCCGGAACTCGTGGGCGAAGTACTGAAGGTGATGCAGACGCTCGCCGAGGAAGGCCGCACGATGATCGTCGTCACGCACGAAATGGCGTTCGCGCGCAATGTGTCGAACCACGTCGTGTTTCTGCATCAGGGGCGCATCGAAGAGGAAGGCCGCCCCAACGAGGTGTTCGCTCAACCGAAGAGTGAGCGGCTCAGGCAGTTTCTTTCGGGTAGTCTCAAGTAGCTGCCGCAGACTCTTCGAGAAAAAGCGCCCGCAAGGCGCTTTTTTTTCGCCCCTCGCGCCCCGCCCGACGGCCTTTCCAACCCGTTTCCGCCCCTAGCGCCGACACGTCCGCGCGTCAATAGGCGTGAAACCTGACCCCGAAACTTACCCAAGCTCAGAGCCTTGCTGCATAAGGCTTTGCGAGCCGTTTCCCATGCTTTGGGTCGCGTGCGCGCCACAATGGCTTTGCGTTTTTGACACACCGCATCGGTGAGCGTCAAATTCCTTTGGCGAGTGTGACGTAATTTGTTAAATTGGTAACTAAAGTACCAAAACGAAGTGCACAAAAAGTAGTTTTACTTCAAAACAAAGTGAGGAAACGCCAGTCGACGGACCGGCGTCAGATTCGCGCCCACGACGCGCGAGTCGTCACGAGCACTGTCGTTACGCGTGTGTCGTTCCTCGAAAAACAATTTCCGGTTGGATGCGCCCGCATCGAACCGCACACGGCAGCACTTGGTTCTATTTCTTGACAGGGTTGGAGGAGATGATGAAGAAAGCTTTGCTCGCGGCAGCAGCACTGCTGACGTTCAGCGCAGTGGCTCAGGCTCAAAGCAGCGTAACGCTGTATGGCCGCCTGGACGCCGGACTGGAGTACATGAACGGCGTGCCGACCGGCGTCGGCGCCAACGGCGCGGCCACCGGCTCCTCGCACCGCTTCCGTGCGGAAAGCGGCGACTGGGGTACGAGCCTCTGGGGCATGAAGGGCGTCGAAGATCTGGGCGGCGGCTATCGCGCCGTGTTCCAGTTGGAAGGCAGCTTCAACACCATGACGGGTCAGGGCCCGGGCGGCGGCGGCCTCTTCAATCGTTGGGCGACGGTCGGTGTCGCGAACAACAACTTCGGTACGCTGCTGTTGGGTCGCGAACTCTTCATCGCTAACGGCGTGTGGGACTTCGATCCGTTCGGTCAGTCGAACTGGTCTTCGGCTTCGCTGGTGCGTGGGCGCAACTGGCCGCAATCGAGCAACAACATTTCGTACCAGTCGCCGAAGTTCGCGGGCTTCGACTTCTACGGCCAGTACGCACTGTCCAACGCGACGAACTGGAACGGCAACGGCACGACGCCGCAAGGCCGCGAAGGTGGCGCGTACATCACGTACACCACGCCGCTCTTCCAGATTCGCGGCATGTACGACGAAATTCGCAACCCGGCCAACGGTACGCTCGGCGGCGCCTACAACGCGCTCAACGGCGGGACGACCGGCGCGAACAACGCGAACGGCAACGGCGTCTACGCGTACTCGCGCGAGTACACGGCGATGTTCAACCTGTTCCTCGGCCAGTTCAAGGTCCAGGGCGCTTACCAGGCGATCCGCTCGTCCGGCATGGTGGGCCAGCTGCCCGGCCAGCCGACCACGCTCGACCACGAATGGGGCGGCGTGACGTGGCAAGCGACGCCGGCGGCGGCACTGATCGGCGCGGTCTACCACGTGAACGGCAACAACGGCGCGGGTAACGCGACCATCTACACGGTCGGCGGCTCGTACAACCTGTCGAAGCGCACCCTGTTCGACCTGCAAGTCGCGACGGTGCAAAACAGCAAGACCGCCAACTACGGCCTGAACGCCAACAACTTCGGCACGGCCGCCGCGACGGACAACCCGTTCGCCGGCCACAGCCAGACGGGCGTCTATGCCGGCATTCAGCACTCGTTCTAAGCAGCGAGTCTGAACCAAGAATAGTTCTATAAGGTTTTCACGCTGCTGCGAGAGGCGCGTATCGGTGCGGTGCCCGAAAGGGTGTCGCACCGTTTTTTATTGGCGGCTCGTCTGACGCATGCATGCGGCGGCCTGTTGCCGCGTTTGTCAAATTGAATCAAAAGTACAAAGCCGACCCTCCGAAAATGTAGTTCTCCTTCAAAATTCCAACGGCAGTTGGTTCACTTTTGACAGGAGCTGGAGGAGATGATGAAGAAGGCTTTGCTTGCAGCGGCAGCGCTGCTGACGTTCGGCGCGGCGGCGCATGCCCAGAGCAGCGTGACGCTGTATGGCCGCCTGGACGCGGGACTCGAATACATGAACGGCGTGCCGACCGGTGCGGCGAAGAATGTCACGGGGAGCCGTATCCGCGCCGAAAGCGGCGACTGGGGCACGAGCCTCTGGGGCTTGAAGGGCGCCGAAGATCTGGGCGGCGGCAATCGTGCCGTGTTCCAGCTGGAAGGCAGCTTCAACACCATGACGGGCCAGGGCCCGGGCGGCGGCGGCCTCTTCAATCGCTGGGCGACGGTGGGTATCGCCAATAACAGCTTCGGCACCGTGCTGCTTGGCCGCGAACTGTTTGTGTCCAACGGCGTATGGGACTTCGATCCGTTCGGTCAGTCGAACTGGTCGTCGGCTTCGCTGGTGCGTGGACGTAACTGGCCGCAATCGAGCAACAACATCTCGTACCAGTCGCCGAAGTTCGCGGGCTTCGACTTCTACGGCCAATACGCGCTTTCGAACGCGACGAACTGGAACGGCAACGGAAGCACGAAGCAAGGCCGCGAAGCAGGCGCGTACGTGACCTATACGTCGCCCTACTTCCAGATTCGCGGCATGTACGACGAAATCCGCAATCCGGCCAACGGCATGCTCGGCGGCGCGTATAACGCACTCAATGGCGGCATCACCGGCGCGGACAACGCGAACGGCAACGGCGTCTATGCCTATTCGCGCGAATACTCCGCCATGGCCAACGTGTTCCTCGGCCAGTTCAAGATTCAGGCGGGTTACCAGGCGATTCGTTCTTCGGGCATGACCGGCCAGTTGCCGGGCGAACCGACCACGCTCGACCACGAATGGGGCGGCGTGACGTGGCAAGCGTCGCCGGCTGCGGCGCTGACCGCTGCCGTCTATCACGTCAACGGCAACAACGGCGCAGGCAACGCGACGATGTACACCGTCGGCGGTTCGTACAACCTGTCGAAGCGCACGTTGTTCGATCTGCAAGTCGCCACCGTTCAGAACAGCAAGACGGCGAACTACGGCCTCAACGCCAACAACTTCGGCACCGCCGCGTCGACGGACAATCCGTTCCCCGGCCGCAGCCAGACGGGCGTGTACGCAGGCATTCAGCACTCGTTCTAAGCAGCGCGTCTGACGCACTAAGCGGCGCGGCCCCCGCAAGGAGCCGCGCCGTTGTCTTGTGCGCCAAAGAAAAGGGCCGCCGATTCGCATCGGCGGCCCTTTTCGTTCGAACTGCTCAGGCGCTATTCCTTCGCCATGCCCGACGCACCGTGACTCAGCCAGTCGAGCACGGCGGCGGCTTCGTCGTCGCTGGACTCGCGGGCTTGCGCGACCGTCTCGCTGATCTTCGCGCCCGGCTGCGGCGCCGCGCGGCGAATGGCCACGCCGACCGCGAGGATGTCGATGATCACGAGATGCAGAATGCGCGAGATCATCGACAACTGGGACTCGCGAATCTCGATGTGATCCGTCTCCAGCGCCACCGTCGCACGCTTGGCGAGCGGCGTGTTGCTCGACGTGATCGCGATGACCGTCGCACCTTGCTGCATCGCCACTTCCAGCACGCGCAGCAGTTCCGGCGCGCGACCGGACTTCGACACGGCCACGATCACATCACCCTTGCCGAGCAGCGCCGCCGACGCCGCCTGCATGTACAGATCGCCGTACGCAATCGTCGGGATGCCGAAGCGGAAGAACTTGTAGTGCGCGTCCTGCGCGACGATGTTCGAATTCCCGAGGCCATAGAACTCGATGCGCCGCGCGCCGTTCAGAATGTCGATCGCGCGCTCGACGTTCTCGAAGTTCAGATGCTCGCGCAGCTGAAGGATGGCCGACACGGTGTTGTCCAGCACCTTCGCGCCGAAATCGGTGGCCGTATCCCCAAGATGCACCTGACTGTGGCTCACCGGAATCGTGCCGGTGAGCCCCGTCGCGAGCTTCAGCTTGAAGTCGGAGAGGCCCTGACAGCCGAGCGAGCGGCAGAAGCGAATCACCGTCGGCTGGCTCACGTCGGCCTTGCGCGCAATGTCGATGATCGGATCGTTGATGATCGAGCGCGGATGATTCAGCGCAAGATCGGCCACGCGCCGTTCGGCGGGCGTGAGGGCATCGCGCATCTGGCGAATGCGCTCGAACACCGCCGACGATCCGCTGTTCGCGCGGTTCGACAACTGCTCGGCCAGAATCGCGGACACGCCGAGAAACGCCGGGTATTCCGCGGTGATGACGTAAGTCGGAATGCCGGACAAATACTGCTGGAAGCGCCCTTTCGACTCGAACCGCTCGCGAAACGGCGACTTGTGGAACAGCTCGCCCAGCTTCAGCACGATGCCGCCGCCGATATAAATGCCGCCCAGCGCGCCGAGCGTCACCGCGATATTGCCCGCAAACGTGCCGAGGATCGCGCAGAAGCAGTTCACCGTTTCGAGCGCGAGCGCCTCGCCTTGATGCGCGCGCGTGGTGACGTCGGCGGCGGTGAAGGTGTCGGCGACCGCGACGTTGTCGCGCTCCGCGAATGCGCGGTAGATCAGCTCCAGCCCCTGCCCCGCGCACACGCGTTCGAACGACACGTGCGGGAACTTGCGGCGCGCATAGCGCGTGACGAGGTCTTCGCTTTCATCGAACGGCGAGAAGGTTGCATGTCCGCCTTCGCTGCCGAGCGCGATCCAGCGATCGTCCGCGGGGATCAGACCCGACACGCCGAGGCCCGTGCCCGGACCCAGGAGGCCGATCACGCTGTTCTGCCGGCGCGCGCCGCCGCCCACCTGCACGCGCTGCGCATCGGTGAGGCCGGGCAGCGCCATCGCGAGCGCGGTGAAGTCGTTGACGACCAGCAGCGTGTCGAAGCCGAGCGCGCGGCGCGTCGCTTCGATCGAAAAGCTCCAGTCGTGGTTCGTCATTTTCACGTGATCGCCGTCCACCGGATTGGCGATCGCGATCGCAGCGTGATTCACGCGGCCGACTTTCGTGTCCTTCAGATACTGCTGCATGACTTCGGCGATGCCGGGGTAATCGGCGCCCGGATACACGCGAATCTGCCCGATTTCGCCGGGCGCCGTCTCCAGCGCGAAGCGCGCGTTGGTGCCGCCGATGTCGGCGAGCAGCCTCGGTCCATCGGCGTGGCTCGCCGCCGGCGCGGCCTTATGCACACCAGTAGACATCGAGCTTCACTCCTTCATCGTTGGCCAGGGTCGAGATGGCATTCTTTTGGCGCGCGGCGAGCGCCGCGTTCAGCACGTCCAGTTTCTTCTGGCCGGAGATGAAGAGGAAAAGCTGCTTCACCTGCTTGAGAGCGGACATCGACAGGCTCACGCGCGCATGCGGCGCGCTGCCCGGATGCACGGCGACAAAGCGGTCCTGCGTGGAAACGGCGAAGTCCCATTCGGGCGCGTCCGCGAAGATGGATGCCGTGTGGCCGTCCTCGCCCATGCCGAGCACGGCGACGTCCGGCAGACGGCGGCGCGCGTCGGCGTTCAGCGCGGCGACGTGCGCTTCGAGCGTGGCGGACGTATCGACGAGCGGCAGGAAGTAGGCGGCCGCGCCCGCGTCTTGCAGAAGCGTCTCGCGCACGAGGCGCGCGTTGCTCGCGGAATCGGTTTCAGGCACCCAGCGGTCGTCGACGAGCGTCACGTCGATGTGCGCCCACCCGAGCGGCTCGTGCGAGAGCGTCTGCAAGAACGGACGCGGGCTCGTGCCGCCGGACACGGCGAGCGTGGCATGAGCGGACTGTCCTGATGCGGCTGCGCCGGCATCGGCCGATGCGGCGCCCCTGGCCGCGAGCGACGCGGCAAGCGCGCCGCTGACGGCCCTCGCCAGCGCGTCCGAGTGGGCGCGCGGGTCGTCGAAAGTGCGAAGCTCGATCACTGCTCCTCCATCCTGCTTGTCTTGGTTTATCGACCCGCCTTATGCCGCGAAGCCGCGAACGGCCCGCGAAGCGGTCTTGTGTGCTGGCGTCCGCGCGGCGTCTCTCTGAACGGAGCCGTCAGCGCGACGCCCTCAATTCTCTTCTTCCAGCCAGCACGTGCCATGCTGCGCGAGCATGGCGCTCGACGCCGCCGGCCCCCACGTGCCCGCCGCGTACGGCTTGGGCTTGTTCGTGGACGCGGCCCACGCGTTCAGAATCGGCTCGACCCAGCGCCACGCGGCTTCCTGCTCGTCGCGACGCACGAAGAGCGCAAGCCGCCCGTGGATCACGTCCAGCAACAGCCGCTGGTACGCCTCCATCTGCCCTTCCTTGAAGAACTGGTCGAACGCGAGGTCCAGATGGACGCTTGCGAGATTCATGCCCTCGCCCGGCTGCTTCGCGAGGCAGTAGAGGCGAATGGTCTCGTTCGGCTGCAAGCGGATCACGAGCCGGTTCGCGCCCGCGCGCAGCGCATTCGCGCCGAGCGCGGAATGCGGCACGGGCCGGAAATTCACGACGATCTCCGCGACGCGGTCGGCGAGCCGCTTGCCGGTGCGCAGGAAGAACGGCACGCCGGCCCAGCGCCAGTTTTCGATTTCGACTTTCAGCGCGACGAAGGTTTCCGTGTTGCTGTCGGGGCGCACGCCGGCTTCCGTCGCGTAGGCCGGCACCGATGCGCCGCGGATCACGCCCGCGTGATACTGCCCGCGCACGGCGACGCGGCTGATATCGCGCTCGTCGATTGGCTTCAGCGCGCGCAGCACGCGCAGCTTTTCGTCGCGCACGGAGTCGGAATCCATCGAATGCGGCGGCTCCATCGTCACGATGGAAAGCAGTTGCAGCAAATGGTTCTGGACCATGTCGCGCAACGCGCCGGTGTTGTCGTAGAAGTCGCCGCGCGCTTCCACGCCGAGTTCTTCCGCAATGGTGATCTGGATGCTCTCGACCCATTCGCGCCGCCACAGCGGCTCGAAGAGCGCATTGCCGAAGCGCAGCGCCAGGAGGTTTTGCACCGGCTCCTTGCCGAGGTAATGGTCGATCCGGTAGATCTGTTCTTCCTGAAAGATTTCGCCGACCGCGTCGTTGATGGCGTTGGACGATTCCAGGTCGTAGCCGAGCGGCTTTTCCAGCACGATGCGCGCGTTCTGGTTCAGACCGACTTCCGACAGCGCGCGGCAAATAGGCACGAAGAGCGACGGCCCCGTCGCGAGATAGAAGACGCGCGTGCCGTCGTATTTGGCGAGCGCGTCGCGCAGCACCACGAAGTCTTCCGCGCGACCCAGATCGAGCTGCACATATTCGATGCGCTCCAGAAAGCTGCGCCACGCGGCTTCGTCGAGGCCCTGCTTCGACACGTGAGGCTTCACGTGTTCCTCGACCCACGCGAGGTATTCGCCGGGAGCCTGCGCGCCGCGCGCCACCGCGACGATCTTGCCCGACGCGGCCAGCATGCCCGCCCGGTGCGCTTCGAACAGCGCCGGAAGAATCTTGCGCATCGACAAGTCGCCGGTCCCGCCGAAGAGCACGAAGATGAAATTCGAGTCGCTTTGCATGGGTTTTGAGGCCGCCTGTGAAGTCGGTGGGACGTCGAACGAAAGGGTACCGTAGTTCGACAAAATTTTTTTTGACACTGAATTGTAGTTTAACTACAATCCAAATCAAGAGGAAATGTCACCCGGGAAAAAAATGGCTTGTCAATCAGAAGCTGAGTGTTTTCCCTAAGGCGACCGCGTACTCATGTTAGCGAAGACCGGAAATCGCTGCTTCCATGCACCGGCTGCGTTTCACACGTGTACCGCCTCGCGCCTGCGCCCTCTCGTTTCGCGTTGCATTCGCGGCTCGTGTGCGCGGGTAAAAATCAAAAGCAATCACTAGCATGGGCCGGCACAGGCATGACGCCATCGGCTCGCAGAGGAGACAGTCGTTGCGATTTGACCTACTCATCTCTTGAGAGCCGAGCGGCCGACTATCGGATATCGGACTGCCGGCTTCGCACGCGCGCATGCATCGCCCGCGTGGCGCGCTTCTCCGCCGACACACCCGACACCCGAGTCCCGGCCACCCAAGCATTGCCGTTGTGTAACCACCGTTTTTTCAACGCTTCCTGGCGACATCAGGGGCCACTCGTTACTTGTTCAGGTGCTGGAGGAGATAAACAATGAAAGTCCGTAAGCTCATGGGCGCGCTGTGCGCCGCAGGTCTTCTGTGCGGCGCGACGGCGTCGGCGGTGCAGGCTGCCGAGGCTGTTTCCGTGCTGCACTGGTGGACCTCGGGCGGCGAATCGAAAGCGGTCGGCGTGCTCAAGGACGACATGACCAAGCAGGGCTATCAGTGGAAGGACTTCGCGGTCGCGGGCGGCGCTGGCGCTGCCGCCATGACCGCGCTGAAGACCCAGGTGATTTCGGGCAACGCGCCGTCGGCGGCCCAGATCAAGGGTCCGCTGATCCAGGAATGGTCGGAGCAAGGCGTGCTGGTGCCGATCGACTCCGTCGCCGGCGACTGGAAGAAGAACCTGCCGCCGGAAATCGACAAAATCATCCACGCTGACGGCCACTACGTCGCCGCGCCGTTCTCGGTGCACCGCGTGAACTGGCTGTACATCAACAAGGCGGCGCTCGACAAGGCAGGCGGCAAGGTCCCGACGACGTGGGCCGAGTTCTTCCAGGTGGCCGACAAGATGAAGGCCGCCGGCATCATGCCGATCGCGATGGGCGGCCAGCCGTGGCAAGACCTGACGCTGTGGGAAGACGTCGTGCTGTCGCAGGGCGCGGACTTCTACAAGAAGGCCATCGTCGATCTCGACCAGAAGACGCTGACCTCCGACAAGATGGTCTCGGTGTTCGACACCGTCCGCAAGATCCAGGGCTACTTCGATAGCGGCCGCACCGGCCGCGACTGGAACCTCGCCACGGCCATGGTCATCAACGGCAAGGCCGGCATGCAGTTCATGGGCGACTGGGCGAAGGGCGAATTCGCCGGCGCGAACAAGAAGGCGGGCACGGACTACGTCTGCGCCGCCGTGCCGGGCACCGAGAAGGCGTACACGTTCAACGTCGACTCGTTCGTGTTCTTCCAGCAGAAGGGCCAGAAGACGGCCACGCCGGGCCAGCTCGCGCTCGCGAAGACCATCATGTCGCCGGACTTCCAGGAACAGTTCAGCCTGAACAAGGGCTCGATCCCGGTGCGTCTTGGCGTGAAGATGGACAAATTCGACGACTGCGCGAAGAAGTCCTACGCTGATGAACAGACGGCGATCAAGTCGGGCGGCTATGTTCCGTCGCTCGCACACGGCATGGCTCAGGGCGACGCTGTCGCGGGCGCCATGACCGACGTCGTGACGAAGTTCATGAATTCGTCGCAGGATTCGAAGAGCGCGGTTCAGGCGCTCGCGAACGCCGCCAAGACGAAATAAGGACGTAGCAGCGTGACGGGCGGCAGGCGGCGCAGCACGGCCGCCCGCCGCCCGAGCCACAGAAGCGTCACATAACGTCGTACCAAGCGCCGGTCGTGCCGAAGTCAGCCGATCCGAAAGCACACCTTCGCACCGCGCGCGCAAGTCAGCGTCATTCAAGCGCGTCATGGCGCCATTCAAGCGCCGGCGCATCTTCCAGGAGTCGAGTTGTGACTGCCTCCCTCAGCGGTACCGCGGAAAAGAGTCCGCACCAGCCTCGCCGCGCTTCGCCCACGGCGGCGCTCGCCGATCGCTGGATTCCCAAGCTGGTGCTCGCTCCCAGCATCGTGATCGCGCTCGTCTTCGTCTACGGCTTCATCGCCGTGACAGGCTATCTGTCGCTGTCCGAATCGCGACTGATGCCGCGCTACGAGTTCGCCGGTTTCGACCGATACCGGCAGCTTTTCGCCAACGACGTCTGGTGGACCTCCGCCGCCAACCTCGGCTGGTTCGGCATTCCGTTCATCGCCATCTGCGTCGCCCTCGGCCTCTTCCTCGCGATCCTGCTCGACCAGAAAATTCGCAACGAAGGCGCGCTGCGCGCGGTCTTTCTCTATCCGATGGCGCTGTCGTTCATCGTGACGGGCACCGCGTGGCAATGGATTCTGAACCCCGGCCTCGGCATCGAAAAGGTGTTCCACGACTGGGGCTGGACGAGCTTCACCTTCAACTGGCTCGGCGACCCGGACAAGGCGATCTTCTGCGTCGTGATCGCGGCGGTCTGGCAATCGAGCGGCTTCGTGATGGCGCTTTTCCTCGCGGGCCTGCGCGGCGTGGACAGCGAAATCTTCAAGGCCGCACAAGTGGACGGCGCAACGCTGCCGACCATCTACCGCAAGATCGTGATTCCGAGCATGCGTCCGGTGTTCTTCTCCGTGCTGCTGATTCTCTGCCACATCACGATCAAGACCTTCGACCTCGTCGTCGCGTTGACTGCGGGCGGACCGGGCACGTCGTCGTCGCTGCCGGCCATCTTCATGTACACGTTCTCGTTCAACCGGGGACAACTGGGCGTCGGCGCCGCTTCGTCGATGATGATGCTCGCCACGGTCGTCGCGGTTCTCGTGCCGCTCATGTATCTGGAATCGAGGAGCACTCGCAATGCAGCCTAAGATGACGATCAGCCGCGCCGTCATTTACGCGGTGCTGATTCTTTTCGCGCTTTACTTCCTGTTCCCGATCTACGTGATGCTGTCCACGTCGTTCAAGGACCTCGACCAGCTTCGCACCGGCAACCTGCTCACCCCGCCCACGCACTTCACGCTCGCGCCGTGGGTGAAGGCGTGGCAGGAAGCGTGTACCGGCGTGCGCTGCGACGGCATGGAGCCGTTCTTCATGAACTCCGTGCGCATGGTGATTCCCGCCGTGCTGATCTCGTCGATCATCGGCGCGTTCAACGGCTACGTGCTCACGCACTGGCGCTTCCGCGGCGCGGACGCGTTCTTCACGATGCTGCTCGTCGGCTGCTTCATTCCGTTTCAGGCCATTCTTCTGCCAATGGCGCGGCTGCAAGGCTTCCTCGGACTGTCGAACACGACGAGCGGCCTCGTGCTGGTGCACGTGATCTACGGCATCGCGTTCACGACCATGTTCTTCCGCAACTTTTACGTGAGCATTCCGGCTGAACTCGTGAAGGCGGCGCGCATCGACGGCGCGGGCTTCTTCATGATCTTCACGAAGATCCTGCTGCCCGTCTCGCTGCCGATCTTCATGGTCTGCCTGATCTGGCAGTTCACGCAGATCTGGAACGACTTCCTGTTCGGTATCGTGTTCTCCGGCGTGGATTCCATGCCGATCACGGTGGCGCTGAACAACCTCGTCAATACGTCGACGGGCGTGAAGGAATACAACGTGGACATGGCGGGCGCGATCATCGCGGCTTTGCCGACGATTCTCGTCTACATGATCGCAGGACGTTACTTCGTGCGCGGCCTGACGGCGGGCGCGGTGAAGGGTTGAGCGCAACGAACGCGCTTCCCGCTGAAGAGACAACATAGAGGATTCAAGCATGGCAAGCCTTTCCATCCGTGACGTGTACAAGACCTACCCGAACGGGGTGCCGGTTCTCAAGGGCGTCAATATCGACATCGAGGACGGACAGTTTCTGATCCTCGTCGGCGGCTCGGGCTGCGGCAAGTCCACGCTGCTCAACATGATCGCGGGGCTCGAGACGGTCACGCGCGGCGACATCATGATCGACGGCAAGACGGTCAACAACCTCTCGCCGAAGGACCGCGATATCGCGATGGTGTTCCAGTCCTACGCGCTCTACCCTTCCATGAGCGTGCGCGACAACATTTCGTTCGGCCTCAACATCCGCAAGGTGCCGAAGGACGAGCAGAAGAAGATCGTCGATCGCGTGTCGGAAACGCTGCAGATCGGCCACCTGCTCGACCGCAAGCCGGGGCAACTGTCGGGCGGTCAGCGTCAGCGCGTCGCCATGGGCCGCGCGCTCGCGCGTGATCCGGTGATGTTCCTCTTCGACGAGCCGCTCTCGAACCTCGACGCCAAGCTGCGTATCGAGATGCGCTCGGAAATCAAGCTGCTGCATCAGCGCCTCGGCACGACGATCGTCTACGTGACGCACGATCAGATCGAAGCGATGACGCTCGGCGACCGCATCGCGGTGATGAAAGACGGCATCGTGCAGCAGTTCGGCGCGCCGCAGGAAATCTACGATTCGCCGTCGAACCTGTTCGTCGCGGGCTTCATCGGCGCGCCGCCGATGAACTTCATTAGCGGCAAGCTGGTCGAGGCCGGCGCGGGCGTCGGACTGGAACTGGACACGGGCGTCGCGCGCAATGTGCTGAAGCTGCCGTTCGATGCCGCGAAGCTGCGCGGCAGGATCGGCCAGGACGTGGTGCTCGGCCTGCGCCCGGAGCGCATCACGGACGCGCGCAGCGCGCACGACGTCGCAGACGCGAGCCTGCAACCGATGGACGTGCGCGTCGACGTGATCGAGCCGACCGGCCCGGACACGCTCGTGTTCGCGCAGGTCAACGGCAAGCGCATCGTGTCGCGCGTGCACCCGGCGAGCAATCCGCAGCCGTTGTCGAACATGACGCTGCTGTTCGATGTGTCGAAGGCGGTGCTGTTCGATCCGAAGACGGAAGAGCGGCTGGCCTGAGCGCCGTCGTCGCTAATTAGCTTCCAAGCCGCGCCTCGTGCGCGGCTTTTTCTTTAATGGCGCGCTCGCGCCGATGCGGCACAATCAGCGTTTCGCTTTCGAATGCGCCGCGTTATGCCCCCTCTCTCCGATCACCCCGCGCTCCTCTGGCCGCAAGCCGACAACCCTGATCCCTTCATCGGCCTCGAATCGCTCGACGACGCCTGCGTGCAAACCTGGGTCGATGCGCAGAATCGCCGCACCGAAGCCGCGTTCGGCGACACGCCCGACGCGCGCGCGCTCGCCGCGCGGCTGGAGAAGGCGTACACGTCGCAGGATCGCATCGTCACCTGCTCGCGCTACGGCGACTGGGCCTACAACACGTGGCAAGACGACGCGCATCCGCTCGGCATCGTGCGCCGCGCGCCGTGGAGCGCGTGGCTCGCCGGAACGCCCGAATGGGACATCGTGCTCGATGTCGACGCGCTCGACCTCAACACGAACGAGCACGACGACACGCGCTGGGCGCTCGCCGACTTCGACATGCTCTACCCCGGCTACGACCGCGCGCTGGTCTCGCTGTCGCCGGGCGGATCGGATGCATGCATCGTGCGCGAGTTCGATATCGGGCAACGCCGCTTCGTCGAAGACGGCTTCGCGCTGCCGGACGTCGGCAAGCACGACATTTCGTGGATCGACCGCGATACGGTCTATGTCGGCTGGGACGACAGCAAGACGAGCGCGCGGCCCGCGCTCACGACGTCGGGCTTTCCGCGTCAGGCGCGGCGCTGGAAGCGCGGCACGCCGCTCGCGGATGCGCCCGTCGTGTTCGAAGGCGCGCGCCGCGACGTATCGGCGGGCGCGGACTACGATCCGCTCGAAAAGCTGCATCTGGCGTCTCGCGCCGTGACGTTCTACGACACGCTGCACTTCTGGCTCGACGAAACCGCGAACGAATGGCGTCAGTACGACCTGCCTCAGCATGTCGAGATCGAGCACTGGAACGGCTGGCTTTTCGTCACGCCGCGCAAGCAATGGAACGTGGGCGGCCGGCGTCACGCGGCAGGCTCGCTCACCGTGATCCGGCGCGACGCGTTTCTCGACGGCTCGCGCCATTTCACTGCCCTCTTTGCGCCCGCCGAGCGGCGCGTGCTGGCGAGCATCGACTTCACGAAACATTGGCTGATCGTCTCGCAAATGGACGACGGCACGCCGCGCGTCACGCTCTGGCGTCCGCCCGCGGATGACGACGGCGCGTGGCAATCGCGCGAGTTTGCGTTGCCCCAGGCGAGCCAGAGCTATGTCGATTCCGTCGATAGCGAACGCGACGATACGGTGCTCATCCACGTCGAGCACTTTCTGATGCCGCCGTCGCTCTATCACGCCGATCTTGCCAGCGACGCCCCGTGGACCTTGCTCGCGCGCCTGCCCGCGCAGTTCGACGCGAGCGGGCTCACCGCCGTGCGCCGTCACGCGATCGCGCCCGACGGCGAGCGCATTCCGTACTGGCTGATCGGCCGCGATGTCGAGGTACCCGCGCCACAGCAAGCGCGGCCCTGCCTGCTCTACGGCTATGGCGGCTTCGAAGTCGCGCTCGACCCGCATTACGATGCGACGACCGGCATTGCGTGGCTGGAGCGCGGCGGTCTCTACGCGGTGGCCAACATTCGCGGCGGCGGCGAGTTCGGTCCGCAATGGCATCAGGCGGCGCTGCGCGAGAACCGGCAAGTCTCGTTCGACGATTTCGTCGCGGTCGCGCAGGCGCTCGTCGAAAGCGGCGTCACCACGGCGAAGCAGCTCGCCATTCGCGGCGCGAGCAACGGCGGCCTGCTCACCGCCGTGTGCATGGTGCAGCGGCCGGAGTGCTTCGGCGCGGTGCTGTCCGAAGTGCCGCTCGTCGACATGGCGCGGTTTCATACGCTCTTGCAAGGCGCATCCTGGATCGACGAGTACGGCGATCCGGACGACGCCGCCGATCTCCCGCATCTGATGGCCTATTCGCCGTATCAGAACGTCGAAGCGGATGCCGTCTATCCGCCGGCGCTCTTCACGTCATCGACGAGCGACGACCGCGTGCATCCGGGCCACGCCCGCAAGATGGTCGCGAAAATGCAGGCGCAAGGCCACGACAACGTCTGGTATCAGGAAACGGGTGAAGGCGGGCACGGCGCGGGCGTCGAGCCGGAAGCGGTGGCGCAGGCCGAAGCGGCGGCGTTCACGTTCCTCGCGTCGGTTGTCGGGCCGCTGCCGCCACAGCCCTGATCCGCTCACGGAGCAACGGCGCGTTTCGGTGAAAAAGCGTCGCTCTCTTACGATTCGAATTCGTTCGATATAGCGCAGCTTACGGCGCGCCTATAGTTCAACCATTCCTTGTTGATCCGGCGAAACGCCTTCCTCGACAGAAGGTTCGCGGCAACGGGAATGGCTTGACTGACTTTTCGACCGAAACGAACCGATCGGGAACACCTTTGACCCAGGCACCCGATTCTCGACAGGAGGAGACGCCTATCGCCCAGACCGAATCGAGCGAGTATTCACCTTTGACCCGGACGAATACTGCCCACTGAAAACCGCCCGACCGCGCCGCCTTCTGACCCAGGGCAGCATGAGTCGAGTTGGAAGCACCTTTGACCCAGGATTGACCTCGCCATCGCGCGAGGTTTTTTTTGCCCGCGCGCCGCGCGACTGCCTGATCTCAGACGCGCACGGGCGACGCGTGCGAGCGCATGACGAGCGTGCGACCGGCGAACGTCAGTACGCCGCACGTGCCGATAACGATGCCCATGCCGTGCGGCGAGACGTCGTGAAAGAAGCCGACGGCGAGACTCGCGAGCGCGCCGAGCGCAAGCTGCATCGCGCCGAAGACGGCGGCCGCCGCGCCTGCGTTGCGCGGATAACGGTGCATGAGTTCGGTCGTGCAATTGGCGGACAGAAGTCCGACCACGCCGACGACGAAGAACAGGCTTGCGACGATCGACCACAAGCCGCCCCATCCCGTCAGCGCGACGAACGCCACCACGATGGCCGCCACGACGCTGACGAACGCCGCAGCCGAGATCATCTTCATCGCGCCCACGCGCCCGACGAGCTTCGTGTTGAGCACGTTCCCGCCGATGATCCCGACGATATTGAGCCCGAACAGCAGCCCGTAATGCTGCGGCTTGACGTGGAAATAGTCGATGTAGACGAACGGCGTCGCGGTGATATACGCGAACATCGACGCGAACGCCATGCCGCCGCACAGCACGTGGCCCCACGTGACGGTATCGGTCAGGAGATGCCCGTATGCCGCGAACGACGGGCCGAGCGCCGCGCCCGCGCGCTTCTCCTTCGGCCACGTTTCGGGCACGCGCAGGAACGCGGTCACCGCGCACAGCGTGCCGAAGAGCGTGAGCGCAACGAACACGACGCGCCAGCCGCCGAGCAGCAGCAATTGCCCGCCAATCAGCGGCGCGAGCAGCGGGCCGATGGACGTGACGATGGACAGCATCGACAGGACGCGGGCGGCGTCGGGGGGGGGGGGGGGGGGGGGGGGGGGGGGGGGGGGGGGGGGGGGGGGGGGGGGGGGGGGGGGGGGGGGGGGGGGAGGAGTCTGAGTTGTCTCCGTATGGGCGGAGGAAGCGCGAGCGCAAGAGCGAGAAGAGAGAGTGTGTGC
>NZ_JALQEM010000005.1 GCF_023630705.1 Caballeronia sp. GAFFF1 | reverse complement strand
CCGTGGCGGGTGCCGAGGCACCCCAGCGCCGGGGGGGGGGGGGGGGGGGGGGGGGGGGGGGGGGGGGGGGGGGGGGCCCCCCCCCCCCCCCCCCCCGCGCCCGCGCCGAGGGCCTGCAGGAAGCGCACGAACACGAGCGCGTCGATGGAGAACGCCGTCGCGCAGCCGATGCTCGCGAGCGCGTACAGCGCGATGCCTCCCAGAAGAATCGGCCGCCTGCCGTAGGCATCGGACAGCGGGCCGTACAGCAGCATGCCGAACGAGAAGCCGAACATGAAGCTCGTCAGCGTGCTTTGCGCGGCGGCCGGGCTTGTCGCGAACGCGGCGGCGAGCGACGGCAGGCTCGGCAAGTACATGTCGATGGACAGCGGACCGCATGCGGCGAGCGCGCCGAGCAACAGGATCAGCCGGCCATCGGGCCGGCGGCGGGTGGTGTCTGACATCGAGTGTGCAAGGAAGAGGACGGGCGCTGCGTGGCCCGTCGTGGTGGTTGCAGCTATCGGGGCGAAGCGTTCGAAGCGAGCGGCCATTGTACGCGAGGCCCCCATTTGGCCGGGTACGCTAAGCTCACCGCTCCTCCCCTTCCCCTCTTGCCTGACACGATGACCGCCTTTCTGCTGATCTGGAGCCCGAAGAAGTGGCCGTGGCCCGAGTTACCCGAGATCGCGCGCCGCGTGGCGACAGGCGAAGCCGTCGCCGATGTCTGGGGCTGCGGCACGGCGCGCGGCCTCATGCCGGGCGACCGCGTGTTCGTGCATCGCGTGGCGCAGGCGCCGAAGGGGGTGTTCGCCTCGGGCTACGTGACGCGCGCGCCGTACGAGGTGCCCGATCCTCGGTCGAAGCGCGGGTATCGGCTATGCATCGACTTCGTGTACGACTGGCTCGTCGATGCGCACGATGAAGTCGTCGTCACGCGCGACGAGTTGCGCGCGCATCCGTTCTCCGTGCAGACGTGGGATGCGCAAAGCTCCGGCACGCTCATCAAGCCGATGGCCGAGGGCGCGCTCGAAAAGCTCTGGACCGAGCGCACCGGCCGGCGCGGACGTCCGCCTGCGTTGAGCCATCCCACCGTTCCCGCGATGCCGAGCAAAGCGAGCGCGCGCCAAGCCCGTGCAGCCGACGACGCGCCGCCGCGCAAGCCCGCGCGAACGCGCCAGCCGTAACCGGCTTCCCGTCAACGAGTCCGGTACAATTTCAGGCAACACTTGTCGCACCGGACGCGCATCGGCGCCGTGCTTTCATCGCGCCGGGCGGCGTCTTTCGCCGCGTAAGCCGGTCGCGTGTCTTGCATCCACTTTCAGCGCAGGCCTTCTCCATGTCCAAGAACCAAGCCCTCTTCGAACGCGCTCAGCGAACCATTCCCGGCGGCGTGAATTCGCCGGTGCGCGCGTTTCGCTCGGTCGGCGGCACGCCCCGCTTCATCGAGCGCGCGCAAGGCGCGTACTTCTGGGATGCCGAAGGCAAACGCTATATCGACTACATCGGCTCGTGGGGACCGATGATCGTCGGCCACGTGCACCCGGAAGTGCTCGAAGCGGTGCAGCGCGTGCTCGCCGACGGCTTTTCGTTCGGCGCGCCGACCGAAGCGGAGATCGAGATCGCGGAGGAAATCTGCAAGCTCGTGCCGTCGATCGAACAGGTGCGCATGGTGTCCTCCGGCACCGAAGCGACCATGAGCGCGCTGCGTCTTGCGCGCGGCTTCACGAACCGCAGCCGCATCGTGAAGTTCGAGGGTTGCTATCACGGCCACGCGGACAGCCTGCTCGTGAAAGCGGGCTCGGGCCTGCTTACCTTCGGCAATCCGACGTCAGCGGGCGTGCCTGCGGATATCGCGAAGCACACGACGGTGCTCGAATACAACAATGTCGAGCAGCTTAACGAAGCCTTCGCGGCGTTCGGCGCGGAAATCGCGTCGGTGATCGTGGAGCCGGTCGCGGGCAACATGAACCTCGTGCGCGCGACGCCGGAATTTCTCAACGCACTGAGGGAACGCTGCGACGAATACGGCGCGGTGCTGATCTTCGACGAAGTGATGTGCGGGTTTCGCGTGGCGCTCGGCGGCGCGCAGCAGGTGTACGGCATCAAGCCGGACCTCACGTGCCTCGGCAAGGTGATCGGCGGCGGCATGCCGGCGGCGGCGTTCGGCGGACGACGCGACATCATGGCGCATCTCGCGCCGCTCGGCGGCGTCTATCAGGCGGGCACGCTTTCGGGAAATCCGATTGCGGTCGCGGCGGGCCTGAAGACGTTGCAGATCATCCAGCGCGATGGCTTCTACGACGACCTCGCGAAGAAGACGCGCAAGCTCGTCGACGGACTTACCGCCGCCGCCCGCGAGGCGAAAGTGCCGTTCTGCGCCGATTCGATCGGCGGCATGTTCGGCCTGTACTTCATGGATCAGGTGCCGGGCAGCTTCGCGCAGATCGCGAAGGGCGACACGAAACGCTTCAACGCGTTCTTCCACGCGATGCTCGATGCCGGCGTCTACTTCGCGCCGTCCGCGTTCGAAGCGGGCTTCGTCTCCAGCGCCCACGACGACGCCGTGATCGACGCGACGCTCGACGCCGCGCGCGGCGCGTTCGCGTCGCTCGCGGTTTAAGGCCGCGTCGCGCAACGGGCCGCCGCGATGTTCTCGCAAACCGATTTCACCTACATGGAGCGCGCGCTCGCGCTCGCCTCGCGCGGCATGTACACGACGACGCCGAATCCGCGCGTCGGCTGCGTGCTCGTCAAGAACGGCGAAGTGATCGGCATGGGCTTCACGCAGCCGGCCGGCCAGGACCATGCCGAAGTGCGCGCGCTGAAAGACGCCCGCTCGCGCGGCAAGGACCCGCGCGGCGCGACCGCGTACGTGACGCTCGAACCGTGCAGCCACTTCGGGCGCACGCCGCCCTGCGCGCACGCGCTGATCGACGCGCGCGTCGAGAAAGTCATCGCCGCGATGGAAGACCCGAACCCGACTGTTTCCGGCCGTGGACTCGCGATGCTGCGCGACGCGGGCATCGACGTGCGCTGCGGACTGCTCGCGAACGAGGCGCACGAAATGAATATCGGCTTCGTCTCGCGGATGACGCGCCGTCGCCCGTGGGTGCGCATGAAAGTGGCGGCGACGCTCGACGGACGCACGGGCCTGCCATCGGGCGAAAGCCAGTGGATCACCGGCGAAGACGCGCGCGCCGACGGCCACGCGTGGCGCGCCCGCGCCTGCGCGATCCTGACCGGCATCGGCACCGTGCGCGAGGACGATCCGCAACTCACCGTGCGCGCGGTCGACACGCCGCGCCAGCCGCAGCGCGTTCTGGTCGACAGCCGGCTCGACGTGCCGCTGGACGCGCGCATTCTCGACGGCGCGCCGCCTTGGATCTTCCATTCCGCGCATGCCGACGCCCAACGCGCCGAGTTGCTGCGCGACAAAGGCGCGCAATTGATCGAATTGTCGAACGAACTCGGCAAGGTGGATCTTCCCGCTATGCTCACGGCGCTCGCGGATCGCGGCATCAACGAGTTGCATGTCGAGGCGGGCCACAAGCTGAACGGCTCGCTGCTGCGCGAAGGCTGCGTCGATGAACTGCTGGTGTATCTCGCGCCGAGCCTTCTCGGCAGCGCGCCCGGCATGTTCGACTTCGCGCCGCCCGCCACGCTCGATGCGCGGCCGCATCTCAAGTTTCATCGCATCGACCGGCTCGGCGACGATCTGCGCATTCTGGCGCGCTTCGCCGATGCGCACGTCGCCGGTCCCTTGGTCTAAACACGCTTCGATAAAGGAACGCGCTTCATGTTTACAGGAATCGTCGCGGCGGTAGGCCGCATCGAAAAAGTCACGCCGCTCGGCGCAGAGCCGCAAGCCGGCGTGCGTCTGCGGGTGGCGGCGGGCGGCCTCGATCTCGCGGACGTCGAACTGGGCGACAGCATTGCGATTCAGGGCGCGTGCATGACGGTGATCGAGAAGTCGCCGGATGCGTTCGATGTCGACGTCTCGCGCGAAAGCCTGAACAAGACGGTCGGCCTGGGCGATGCGGGCGCGGCGGTCAATCTGGAGAAGGCGCTGCGCGCGCACGACCGGCTGGGCGGGCATCTGGTGTCCGGCCACGTCGACGGGCTCGGCACGGTGTCGCGCTTCGAGCGCGTGGGCGAATCGCATGAATTGCGGATCGTCGCGCCGAAGGACATCGGCAAGTATCTGGCTTACAAGGGCTCGGTGACCGTGAACGGCGTGAGCTTGACGGTGAACGCCGTGGCGGATCGCGCAGACGGCTGCGAGTTTTCCATCAACCTGATTCCGCACACGGTGGAAGTGACGACGCTGAAGGCGCTTCACGCGGGCGCGAAGGTGAATCTGGAGATCGACCTGATCGCGCGGTATGTGGAGAGGATGATGTCGGCGGCGTCGCCCGCGAACGGCGCATAGTGCGAGGGCCGCGCCGCGACGCAATAGCCTCATGTGGATTGGAGTGCGCATGAATCCCACATTAAGAGAGCCATCGTGCAGCACACGACGGCCGACACCGTTCCGCGCCGGGCAACCAACATTAGCCTGCCCCAGGACGTCTACAAGGACGCGAAGGAGCTCGGCATCAACTTCTCGCAGACGTGCGAGCGCGCGATACGACAGGCAGTACAGTTGGAGAAATATCGCCAGTGGGCGATCAAACATGCGGATTGCATTCAGGCGTACAACGACATGATCGAGCGCGATGGCTTGCCGCTCGGACAGTATCGGACCTTTTGATGGCCCGGTTCGACATTTTCGCCGGTCCAAGCGGACACGCCAGCACGCCTTACGTTGTTGAGGTCCAGGGACATCATCTATCGGGGCTGGCAACGCGCGTGGTCATTCCACTGCGCCGATTGGACCGGCTCGCGCCCGTACCGCTTCTGCCTGACCTGATTCCCGTGTTCGTCATCGAGGGAATCGAGTGCATGCTCGATACCCCGACGCTTGCCGCCGTCCGCGCAGCGCACTGACCAAGCCAGTCAGCTCGCTCGTACATCGACAGGACCAAATCTGTCGGCGCTAGACCGATTGTTTGGCGGTTGGTGAGCGTCTCGGCACTCGCATCTGTCTGCGTAGCGCTTGGGAAGGCGCGCCACCACGGTCTTTCCGACGGCATACGCAAACGCCGCTGTAGCGCGCGCGTTGCCGGACATCGCGCATTCGTGCGGGCCGGCGCCTCCCGTGGCCCCACCTCTACCATAGCCGACGCAGCGCTCGATAGCGTTGCAAGCAGCACGACACGCCGCCCCGCCCCCGCGTTTTCCCGACAACTGTCCATCGGCCGTGGCGTAAAATACAGGCCTTTCCCAAACAGACCTGCCGGGACGCCACCATGTCGATCGCTTCCACTCCAGAAATCATCGCCGAGCTTAAGGCCGGCCGCATGGTGATCCTCGTCGACGAAGAAGATCGCGAGAACGAAGGCGATCTGATTGTCGCCGCCGACTTCATCACGCCCGAAGCGATCAACTTCATGGCGCGCTACGGCCGCGGCCTGATCTGCCTCACGCTCACGCAGGAACGCTGCAAGCTGCTCAACCTGCCGCTCATGACCCAGCGCAACGGCACGCAGTACGGCACCGCGTTCACCGTCAGCATCGAAGCCGCCGAGGGCGTGACGACCGGCATTTCCGCCGCCGACCGCTCGCGCACCATCGCCGCGGCGGTCGCGGCCACTGCGCGCGCCGAGGACATCGTCCAGCCCGGCCACGTGTTCCCGATCATGGCGCAGCCGGGCGGCGTGCTCGTGCGCGCGGGCCATACGGAGGCCGGCTGCGACTTGACCGCCCTCGCGGGCCTCACGCCTGCCGCCGTGATCTGCGAAGTGATCCGCGACGACGGCGAGATGGCGCGTCTGCCCGACCTCATCGAGTTCGGCGAGCAGCACGGCATCAAGATCGGCACCATCGCGGACCTGATCCACTATCGCAGCCGCACGGAATCCATCATCGAGAAGGTCAGCGAGCGCACCATGCAGACCGCGCACGGCACGTTCCGCGCGGTGCTGTATCGCGACGAACCGACCGGCTCGCCGCATATCGCGCTGGTGCGCGGCACGCCGTCGCCGGATCGCGAAACGCCGGTGCGCGTGCACGAACCGCTGTCGGTGCTGGATCTGCTCGAAATCGACGCGTCCACGCACTCGTGGACCATCGACGCCGCCATGAAGGAAATCGCCGCGCGCGATCTCGGCGCCATCGTCATGCTCAATTGCGGCGACAGCCGCGAGCATCTGGTCGAAACCTTCCGCGCGCTCGACGAAAGCGACAAAGCGGCCAAGCCCCAGCGCCGCCCGATCGACTTCAAGACCTACGGCATCGGCGCGCAGATTCTGCGCGATCTCGGCGTCGGCAAAATGCAGGTACTCGCCAATCCGCGGCGCCTCGGCAGCATGTCGGGTTACGGGCTCGAAGTGACCGGCTTCATTCCGATGCCCGGCTGCCCCGCGACGGCGGCGAGCGCCACGGACGGCACGGTCGCGCATCTGCGTTCGGCCTGAGCGCATCCAATTTATTCCAAACCAACGGATCTCTACATGGAAATCGGACAATACCAGCCGAACCTCGACGGTGACGGCCTGCGCATCGGCATCGTGCAGTCGCGCTTCAACGAACCGGTGTGCAACGGCCTCGCGGATGCATGCATCGAGGAGCTGGAGCGCCTCGGCGTGATCGGCGAGGACGTGCTGCTCGTGACCGTGCCGGGCGCGCTCGAGATTCCGCTCGCGCTGCAAAAGCTCGCCGAATCCGGCCAGTTCGACGCCCTGATCGCGCTCGGCGCGGTCGTGCGCGGCGAGACGTACCACTTCGAGCTCGTGTCGAACGAGAGCGGCTCGGGCATTTCGCGCATCGCGCTCGATTTCGGGATTCCGGTGGCGAACGCGGTACTCACGACCGAAAACGACGAACAAGCCGTCGCGCGCATGACCGAAAAAGGCCGCGACGCTGCGCGCGTGGCGGTCGAAATGGCGAACCTGTCGGTCGCGCTGGAACAACTCGGCGGCGACGAAGAAGATGACGAAGACGAAGACGAGGACCGCGCATGAAGAGCGCACGACGCCGCTCGCGTGAACTCGCGACGCAAGGGCTTTATCAATGGCTGCTGTCGGGCGCGCCCGGCGGCGAGATCGACGCCCAACTGCGCAACGCGCAGGGCTTCGACAAGGCCGACCACGAACATCTGGACGCGATCCTGCACGGCGTCATCAAGGAAGCCGATGCGCTTTCCGCCGAACTGCAACCGTGTCTCGACCGCCCGATCGACCAGTTGTCGCCGGTCGAGCGCGCGGTGCTGCTCGTGGCCGCGTTCGAGTTCAAGCATCACATCGACATTCCGTATCGCGTGGTCATCAACGAGGCTGTCGAGCTGACGAAAACCTTCGGCGGCTCGGACGGCTACAAGTACGTGAACGGCGTGCTGGACAAGCTCGCTGTCGCCATGCGCCCTGCCGAAGCGCAAGCGCGCGGGCGCGGCTAACGGGATCGACGGCATGAATACCGCCTCCGAGCCGCTCATGCGACTCGCCTCCCGCGTCGACGCCATCGAGCCGTTCTACGTGATGGAGTTGATGAAAGACGCCCAGGCGCTGGAGCGCGCGGGGCGCGACATCATTCACATGGGCATCGGCGAGCCAGACTTCACGGCGCCCGCGCCCGTCACGCGCGCCGCCGCCGACGCGCTGACCCGCGGCGTCACGCAGTACACGAACGCGCTGGGCGTCACGGCGCTGCGCGAGGCGATCGCCGCGCACTACCGCGACGCGTTCGGCCTGACCGTCGACCCGGCGCGCATCGTGGTCACGGCGGGCGCGTCGGCGGCGCTTTTGCTCGCGTGCATGGCGCTCGTCGACAACGGCGACGAAGTGTTGATGCCCGACCCGTGCTATCCGTGCAACCGGCACTTCGTGTCGGCGGCGGACGGCAAGCCGGTGCTGATCGCAAGCGGCCCGGCCGAACGCTTCCAGCTCACCGCCGATCAGGTCGAAGCGCACTGGACGCCCGCGACGCGCGGCGTGCTGCTCGCGTCGCCGTCGAATCCGACGGGAACCTCCATCGAGCCGGACGAATTGCGGCGCATCGTCGGGAAGGTGCGGGAACGCGGCGGCTTCACCATCGTCGACGAGATTTATCAGGGCTTGAGCTACGACGCGAAGCCCGTGTCGGCGCTCTCGTTCGGCGACGACGTGGTGACGGTCAACAGCTTCTCGAAGTACTTCAACATGACCGGCTGGCGGCTCGGCTGGCTCGTGGTGCCGCACGCGATGGTCGGCGCGGTCGAGAAGCTCTCGCAGAATCTGTTCATTTGCGCTTCGGCGCTGGCGCAGCACGCGGCGCTCGCGTGCTTCGAGCCGGAGACGCTCGCGATCTACGAAGCGCGCCGGCTGGAGTTCAAGCGGCGGCGCGACTACATCGTGCCGGCGCTGCGTTCGCTCGGTTTCAGCGTGCCGGTGGTGCCGGACGGCGCGTTTTACGTCTACGCCGATACGACGAGCGTGCCGCATCCGGCGGCCGGCGACAGCGAAAGGCTCACGCGTTCCATGCTGCACGACGCGGGCGTCGTGCTTGTGCCGGGCGCGGATTTCGGCTTTCACGCGCCGGACCGTTATATCCGGCTCTCGTATGCGACGGCTTATTCGAAGCTCGAAGAAGCCGTGGCGCGGCTCGGAGACTTGTTTCGTCGTTGAGCGCCATCTGGCCGACCAACAAAAAGGGCACCCGCATGAGGTGCCCTTTTCTTTTGTCCGACTGTTCGACCGACGATCAGGCGCCCAGTTCGGCCGAAGCGCCATGCTTCGAATCGCCGGAATCGCTCTCGTCCTGCGCGTCGGCCTTCTTCGCGCCGTCGATCGTCACGTGCACGCGCTTGGCCGTATCCGCCGACGCGGACGCCAGCACCTGCTTCGGCGCGGCCTGAACCGGCGCCTGCGGCGCATTGATCGGCACATTGCGGCCACGCGCGACATCGCGCAGACGCGCACGCTCGGCGAGCACTTTCGCGCCATAGCCGCCGTCGTCCTGCGAGGTCGAGCCGACGTAGTAGCGCAGGCCGCCCGCCACCGAGCCGCCCCGCGCGATGCAGTCCTTCAGCACCAACGCGCCGACCTTGATGTTCGCGAGGGGATCGAGCGCCGCGTGGCTGCCGCCGAAGTACTCGAACTTGTCCGAATGGACCTTCGACATGACCTGCATCAGCCCTTTCGCGCCGACGCCGCTTTCGGCATACGGATTGAAGCCCGATTCAATGGCCATCACCGACAGCAGCAGCAACGGATCGAGACCGACTTCGCGGCCGGTGTCGAACGCGGCGCGCACGAGGTCGCTCACCGGCTCCTCCGCCACGCGATACCGCCGCGCGATGAAGTTCGCGACGAGCTTCTGCTCGCGCGTGGAGACGAGCACGCGGTCGTCGCGCGCGTCGGCTACGATGCGCTGCGCCGGAATCGCGCTCGCCAGCAAGCCGACCGAAGGCATGGTGCGCGGATCGAGCCCGTTGGGCGACACCGCGAGACTGATGCCGCCGGTCAGTTGACGGGTGCTCTCGTCGTCGGTGGCTGCGGCGCCGAGCGACGGCACTTGCGCCGCCGGCGCGGCGGTCCGGTCGGGGTTCGCGGCGAGGCTGATCGGCGCGGCGTCTGCCGGCTGGCGATGCACGGCCGAGAACGGCGGAAGCGGCTGGCCGGCCAGAAGCCGCGCAGGGCCCGCCTGGACCGCGGCGGACACGAACGGCATGATCCGTGCGGCGAAGGTGGTGCGCCAGGACGGCAGGAGCCACAGCGCGAGCGCCGTGACGATGGCCGCGCAACCGACCAGGCTGAAGAGATAGTGACTCATACGGCTTCCACGACGCAGCGCGGTGCGCAGACTTTGCGCGACGCGAGTGTCGGGACGCCACGATAACCAAGCGTTCATCGATGCTCCCAATGTTGCATGATTTAGGCTGATGAATACCGATAAACCGGTGTTCGAAAGCGCAAATCAGACACCGCTCGCTCTTGGCAAGGCGTAAGCGGCATCGGGGAAACGGCATGCGCCGTCTGGAAAGCCGAACCGGCAAAAGCGGCCGGAGTGCGCGGCACGAACAGCATGCCCTTGATGCGCAGATGGCTTCCCACGCGAAAAACCGGCGTTCGATAACGCCGGCCGTGACAACCAACAGCCATGAGTCGCCGGGCAGGTGCGGCGCAGGCGACGCATAGCGTCTGAGAAAAGACCTGAGGCTAAGGTAAAAAGTTTCAAAGCCTGCAATGGATGCGAAGGAATTCTAGCAGGGTTTAATGATCCGTCAATGCTAAACCTTTCCGTTTCAATTACTTACAGTAATAATGAACACCGTTTAGGAGCGCCAGCGCACGTCGCCAAGGCGGTTTCCAGCGGAATTTCCTAAATGTCTCCCAGCGCACGGACTGACACGCAGGTAAAATCGACAATCGCCTAGCGCGCAGCCGTCCCACCCATCCCGCTCCCATGTAGCGGGCCTCGAGTCCTCGTCCGACCATCGATGAAATATAAAGATCTGCGCGACTTCACCGCCCGCCTCGAAGCGCTCGGTGAACTGCGCCGCATCCGGCAGCCTGTCTCCCCCGTCCTGGAAATCACCGAACTGTCTGACCGCGTATTGCGCGCAGGCGGCCCGGCGCTGCTTTTCGAAGCGCCGACCGGTCACACCATGCCAGTGCTGGCTAACCTCTTCGGCACGACGCGGCGCGTGGCGCTCGGCATGGGCATCGAAACCGAGGCGCAGACAGGCGCCGATGCGAGCCTCGGCAGCGACACCGCCGCGCTGAGTTCGCTGCGCGACATCGGCCGGCTGCTGTCCGCGCTCAAGGAGCCGGAGCCGCCGCGCGGCCTGAAGGACGCCGGCAAGCTGCTCTCTCTCGCCAAGGCCGTGTGGGACATGGCGCCCAAGTCGGTGAGCGCGCCGCCTTGCCAGGAGATCGTGTGGGAAGGCAACGACGTGGACCTCGCGCGCCTGCCGATCCAAACCTGCTGGCCGGGCGACGCCGGACCGCTGCTCACGTGGGGTCTCACCGTCACGCGCGGTCCGAACAAGACGCGGCAGAACCTCGGCATCTATCGGCAGCAACTCATCGGGCGCAACAAGCTCATCATGCGCTGGCTCGCGCATCGCGGCGGCGCGCTCGACTTCCGCGAGTTCGCGCTCGCCAATCCGGGCAAGCCGTATCCGGTGGCGGTCGTGCTGGGCGCGGACCCGGCCACCATTCTCGGCGCGGTCACGCCGGTTCCCGACACGCTCTCGGAATATCAGTTCGCGGGCCTCCTGCGCGGTTCGCGCACCGAGCTGGCGAAGTGCCTGACGCCGGGCGTCGATACGTTGCAGGTCCCGGCGCGTGCCGAAATCGTGCTCGAAGGCTTCATCTATCCGCAGGAAGGCGCGGCGCCGCCCGCACCGGAAGGCGCGCCGCCGCGTCCGTCGACAGGCGCCGCCGCGCGTTACGAACACGCGCTCGAAGGCCCGTACGGCGATCACACCGGCTACTACAACGAGCAGGAGTGGTTTCCGGTCTTCACCGTCGAGAAAATCACGCTGCGTCGCGACGCCCTCTTCCACTCGACCTACACCGGCAAGCCGCCTGACGAACCCGCGGTGCTCGGCGTGGCGCTCAATGAAGTCTTCGTGCCGCTCTTGCAGAAGCAGTTTCCCGAAATCACGGACTTTTATCTGCCGCCCGAAGGGTGCAGCTACCGCATGGCCATCGTGCAGATGAAGAAGAGCTACGCCGGTCACGCCAAGCGCGTAATGCTCGGCGTCTGGAGCTTTCTGCGGCAGTTCATGTATACGAAGTTCATCGTCGTGGTGGATGAAGACGTCAACGTGCGCGACTGGAAGGAAGTGATCTGGGCGATCACGACGCGCGTCGATCCCACGCGCGACACCGTCATGATCGACAACACGCCGATCGACTATCTCGACTTCGCGTCGCCGGTCGCGGGCCTCGGCTCGAAAATGGGACTCGACGCGACCAACAAGTGGCCGGGCGAGACCAACCGCGAATGGGGCCGCCCGATCACGATGGATGCAGCCGTCAAGCGGCGCGTCGATGCGCTGTGGACCGAAATCGGACTGGACAACGCGGGGAAAAACGCATGATCGCAGCGACCTTGTATCGCGGGAACGCAATCGAGAACACGCACGTGGCGCATGTCGCGGTGGTCGATGCCAACGGCCGTCTGCGCTATTCGTTCGGCGATCCGCGCCGCGTGACGCTGCCGCGCTCGGCCGCGAAGCCGGCGCAAGCGCTTGCCGTCATCGAAACGGGCGCGCTGGAACAGTTCGGCTTCGACGAAGCCGATCTCGCGCTGATGTGCGGCTCGCACAGCAGCGAGCCGCGCCACATCGAACGCGCCCGCGCGATGCTGGCGAAGTCCGGCGCGAGCGAGAGCGATCTGCGATGCGGCGGCCATCCGCCGATATCGGATGCCGTCTACAAAAACTGGATTCGCCGCGATTTCACGCCGACGCCCGTGTGCAGCAACTGTTCCGGCAAGCACGCCGGCATGTTGGCCGGCGCGCGGGCCATGAACGCGGCGCTCGACGGCTATCACCTGCCGGAGCATCCGTTGCAGGCGCGGGTTAAGCAGGCGACGGCGCAGGCGGTCGATCTGCCGTTCGGCGACGTGCTCTGGGCCATCGACGGATGCAATCTGCCGACGCCCGCCTTCCCGCTCGACCGCCTCGCGCGGCTTTACATGAAGATCGCCGGCGCGCCGGACGGCTCGCCGCTCGGGCGCATTTATCGCGCGATGACGTCGCATCCCGAACTCGTCGCGGGCGAAGGACGCTTCTGCACGCGATTGATGCGGGCGTACGGCGGCGCGCTCGTCGGCAAGACCGGCGCGGACGCGAGCTATGCGATCGGCGTGAAGCGTCCGGAAGGCGCGCTCGGCATTGCGGTGAAGGTCGAGGACGGCAACACGAACGTGCTCCACGCGATCGTCGCGCACGTGCTGGAGTTGCTCGACATCGGCACGCGCGAGCGACGCGCCGCGCTCGACGATTTCCGTCACCCGCCGATGGTGAACACGATGGGCGTGCCGACCGGCCATCTCGACGTGACGCTCGCGCTCGCGGAGCACGCATGACGCATTCGTGGTCGTTGATGTCGGACGGCTTCTTTTTGTCGCTGTCGCTGTGTCTGGATATCGGGATCGCCAACGTCGCGATCATTTCGCTCGCGCTGTCGCACGGGTTCAAGCCGGGGCTCGTGCTCGGCCTCGGGACGTGTTTCGGCGACCTGTTCTACGCCGCGCTCGCGCTGGCCGGCATGTCCGCGCTGCTGCAATTCTCCGCCGTGCGCTGGGTCGTGTGGATCGGCGGGGCCATCGTGCTGCTGTTTCTCACGTGGAAGATGGCGCGCGAGGCGCTGAATCCCGCGTCCGCGCCACCCGTCGAGGGCGAGGCGGATACACGCGCGCCGCGCCAAAGCCATCTCAAGAGCTTCGTGCGCGGATGCCTGCTCGCGGTTTCATCGCCGAGCGCGATTCTGTGGTTCGCGGCGGTCGGCGGCGCGCTGATCGCGAAAGCCGGCGCGACGAGCCCGATGAGCGCGTCGGTGTTTCTGCTCGGCTTCTTTTGCGGCGGCCTCGGCTGGACGCTCTTCGTCTGCACGCTCGCCGCCCACGGCCGCAAACGCGCCGGCACGCGCCTTCTGCGCGCGTGCCATGTGATGTCCGCCGTGCTGTTCGCCTATTTCGCGTACAGCGTGATCGTCAACGGCTACCGCGATCTGATCGTTCACACGGCGTCTTGACGGCCCGCTTCACGCGATGAACTGCGCGAAGCGCGCCAAGTCGACGTTGCCGCCGCTCACGATCACGCCCACGCGCTTGCCCTCCACCGGCACGACCTTCTGAAGCACAGCCGCTGCCGCCAGGCAGCCGGTCGGCTCGACGACCATCTTCATGCGCTCGGCGAAGAAGCGCAGGGTATCGACGAGCTGTGCGTCGCTCACCGTGACGATGCGGTCCACATGCTTGCGGATGATCGGAAAGTTGTATTCGCCGACGTGCGTGGACGCCGCGCCGTCCGCGATGGTGCGCGGCACCTCGATATGCACGATCTCGCCGCGCGCGAGGGACTGCTGCGCGTCGTTCCCCGCTTCCGGCTCGACGCCGATGACCTTGCACGAAGGCGAGAGCGCCGCCGCCGCAAGCGCGCAGCCCGCGATCAGCCCGCCGCCGCCGAGACACACGAAGAGATAATCGAGCGGCCCGGTTTCCTCGATCAATTCCTTCGCCGCCGTGCCCTGCCCCGCGATCACATGCGGATGGTCATACGGCGGAATCAGCGTCATGCCGCGCTCTTCGGCCAGCACGCGGCCGATCTCTTCGCGATTCTGCGTGTAGCGGTCATAGGTGATGACTTCGCCGCCGTAGCCGCGCGTCGCCGCGATTTTCGCCGCCGGCGCGTCCTCCGGCATGATGATCGTCGCGCGAATGCCGGCGAGCTGGGCGGAAAGCGCGATCGCCTGCGCGTGATTGCCGGACGAATACGTGATGACGCCGGCCGCGCGCTGAGCGTCGTCGAAATGCGAAAGCGCGTTGAACGCGCCGCGGAACTTGAAAGCGCCCATGCGCTGGAAGTTCTCGCACTTGAAAAAGAGCGACGCGCCGGCGATTGCGTCCGCCGTGCGTGACGTGAGAACCGGCGTGCGATGCGCGACGCCGTCTATTCGGCGGGCGGCATCGGCGACGTCATCGAAAGTCGGGGCAGGAAGTGGAAGCATCGGATATGAAGTCGCGTCGGAAAACGCCATTCTCGCCAGTTCCGAAGCGAATCGGAATAGCCAGCTTCATCGGTGCTCGAAAAAAAAAGCCCCTTGCGGGGCTCGTGCGGTCGATCGCGGAAAAGCGATTATCAGTGCCAGTGGCCGCGACCGTAGCCGTAACCGTGACCATAGGGGTGGCCATAATATCCGTGCCGCCAATAAGGACGGCCGTAATATCCGTATCCATAGCCGCCCACGACGACTGCCGGCGGCGGCCCATAGACGACAGGCGGAGGCGGCGCGACATAAACCGGCTGCGGCGGAGCGACATAAACCGGCGCGGGCGGCGCCTGATACACCGGATACGCCGGCACGCTGATACCGACCCCGACCGACACATGCGCTTGCGCCAGACTCGCGACACCCAGGCCGAGGGCGCCGGCGACCAATAAACTACCGAGCTTTTTCACTTTGGTTCTCCTCGCCGCTTAAGCCGACCGGTCCATCCGATCGCGCGGCTGCGTACTCTGAATTTAGCGAAAAACGCGCTCGGGCGCTCGGGCCATTTGTTGCAAATTGCAAGGTCTGCGACTGCCATTCGGGCGGGTCAGCGGTGTCCCGGGTTAGGAGCAGGCCGAACGGCAAGGTGTACGGCGCGGTGAGGTTTTGTTTGCGTCGAGACAGCGTGCCGCTGGCGTAACGCATCTTTACAATCAAAGCAAAAGCCCCGCCGGACGGACCGTCCGGCGGGGCTGTGTATTGAGTCTCGGCTCCTTTTGAGGCGATCAGCCTACTTTCACATAAGCGAATTCGCGCGTGACATTAGGCGGGACATACGCGCCACCGATTACGACACGCGGCGTCAATCGCTTCTTCTGATCCCACCAGCGACGCCTTTGCGCCTGGCTCAAGAAACGCAGATGCTTTCGATAAGAGAAAATGCTCATGCGACCTCCGAACGTAGCGTTTTGAAAACGTCGAGAAAAGCACCGCTTAAAAGCGGACGATGCGTTTCCGTTAATCACTCTTGTCTTTAGTATTCGCGCCCGGTTCGTTCATCAATGTTCGCAAAAGAACCAAACCACGCAAGCCGCGTGCGGTGAACCACATAACCAGCAGAAAACATGCCATGGATTAAACGGCGCAATGCTGCTAGATCCGTAACGGCGTCTGATTCAATCGTTTTCTGTCATCCTATGCTGCCATCTTTGCGTGAAACGCGCTCGCGCAAAGCGTCGTGCGGCGGCAACATCAGGGTTTGCGGCAGTGCGCGCGCCCATGCGCTATGCTTGCGATCCGCTTTCAACCGACTGTGAGAGGAAACGCTCGTCGTTGTTCGACAACGCGCCCAAGCCGCCCCGCAGCCATGTTATGGTGACGTCCGGCGCCCCACCGGCATTGACGGTGGGCGGGGAATGCAAGGCGCCTTTCGCTCGCAAGAGAAAGAAATCGCGGCGCTCGCGGGCATCGGCCCGGGCGCGACGACTTCACATGACATCCAGTCCAGAGAACGAACAATGATCAAGGTCACTCACTACGACTCGCGCGACGCAGCGTGCGCGTTCGCCGCGCCAAGCCAGCGTCTATCCTGGCGTCAGTCCCGGCGGCCGTCCTAGCGGCTGCCAAGCGTCATCCGTTCCTTCGCTTTTCCCGACCCAGGCGCGGCCTTCTTGCCGCGCACGTTTTCCAGAGGACCCGAGATGTTCGGCGATATCGCCCGTTTTCTGCTCAATACCGTTTTCACTCTGTTCGGCGCGGCGCTGCTCCTGCGCGCGTGGATGCAGGTCGTGCGCATGCCGCCGTACAACCCGGTGTCGAATGCCGTCATGCAGGCGACCAACTGGATCGTGCTGCCGCTGCGCAAGATTCTGCCGGGCGGCAAGATCGATTGGGCCAGCATTGTCGCCGCCTATATCGCGGCGCTGGTCTATGTGACGTTGATGGTCTATCTCGCCGGCGTCGATCCGACGGTCATGCTGCCGATGCTCCTGCTCGTCGCGGCGCTGACGGTCGTGAAGTGGGCGCTCAACCTCATCATCTGGATGACGATTCTGATGGCGCTGCTTTCGTGGCTCAATCCGCAGTCGCCGGCCATGCCGCTGCTCTATCAGATCACCGCGCCGTTTCTCGATCCGCTGCGCCGCATCGTGCCGCGCTTAGGCGGCATCGATTTGTCGCCGATCCTGCTCTTCGTGATCGTGCAGGTGCTGCTGATGGTGGTGACGCGCGTCGCAGTCTCGATGACGCTCTTCGGCATCTGAACCGGGCCGCGCCGCCCGCGATTGCGCGGCGGCGCGCCTTGCGCTTACAATAGTCGGCTCACGCGGGCGTCGTATAATGGCTATTACCGTAGCTTCCCAAGCTACTGACGTGGGTTCGATTCCCATCGCCCGCTCCAGATTCACGAGCAACAGATAAGCAGCAAATAAGCGAAAGCCGCCTTCCATACAGCGAGGCGGCTTTTTAGTTTCCGCGCGACGCTTCTTCGCATTCCGATCCCGCCATGAACGACCAATCCCACGATTCCCACGACGACGACGCGCAAGCCGCCGGTGAGCGTATCGAAACTGCGGCATCGCAGCCGCTGCATCATCGGCGTATTCGCAGTTTCGTGACGCGCGCGGGCCGCGTTTCGCCGGGACAGCAACGCGCGATGGACGAACTGGGTCCGCGTTTCGTCGTGCCGTACGCGCCGGAACTCGCGGACTGGGACGCCCTCTTCGGCCGGCAGGCGCCGCGCGTGCTGGAAATCGGTTTCGGCATGGGCGCGACGACGGCGGAAATCGCGGCCGCGCGCCCCGGCGACAACTTCATCGGCGTGGAAGTGCACGAGCCGGGCGTCGGCGCGCTGTTGAAGCTGATCGGCGAGCAGCAGCTCGGCAACATCCGCATCCTTCAGCACGACGCGGTCGAGGTGCTCGAACACATGATCGCGCCCGCGAGTCTCGACGGCGTGCACATCTACTTTCCCGATCCGTGGCACAAGGCGCGGCACCACAAGCGCCGGCTCATCCAGCCGAAGTTCGTCGCGCTCCTGAGCTCGCGCGTGAAGCCGGGCGGCTATCTGCATCTCGCGACCGACTGGCAGAACTACGCGGAGCAGATGCTCGACGTGCTTTCGGCGGAACCGACGCTCGAAAACACGGCGGACGGCTACGCGCCGCGTCCGGATTACCGGCCGGTGACCAAGTTCGAGCGGCGCGGCTTGCGGCTCGGACACGGCGTCTGGGATCTGCTCTTTCGCCGCAAGTAAGTCGCGCTGAAAACGACAACGCCACGGCTAGCCGTGGCGTTGTCGTTTGTGCGGCACGCAAGCCGATCAGTCTGCCCAGCTCAACCCGCCGCTATAGCCGACGATCAGGATCAGCAGCCCGAAGCCGATGCGATACCACGCGAATGCCGTGAAATCGTGCGAGGCGACGTAACGGAGCAGCCAGCGCACGCAGACGAAGGCGCTCACGAACGCGGAGACGAGCCCGATGGCAAAGAGCCCGAGGTCGTTCACGGTGAGCGCGCGCCAGTACTTGGCCATTTCGTAGAGCGTCGCGCCGAAGATGATCGGGATGGCGAGGAAGAACGAAAATTCGGTGGCCGCGCGGCGCTCCAGCCCGAACAGCATGCCGCCGATGATCGTCGCGCCCGAACGCGAGGTGCCGGGAATCAGCGCGAGGCATTGCGCGAGGCCGACTTTCAGCGCATCGGCGTACGAGAGGTCATCGACCGAATGCACGCGCGGCGGCGCTCCGCGATCGCGCTGGCGCGCCTCGGCCCACAGAATCACGATCCCGCCGACGATCAGCGCGACCGAGACCGGCACCGGCGAGAACAGCACCGACTTGATCTTCTTTTCGAGCAACAGGCCCAGCACGATTGCCGGAATGGTCGCGATGATGACGTTGATCGCAAACCGCCGCGCGTCCGGACGGCTGCCGAGGCCGCCCACCACCGAGCCGATCTTGCCGCGATATTCCCAGCAGATTGCGAGAATCGCGCCGAACTGAATGACGACATCGAACGTCTTGGCTTGCGCGTCGGTGAAATTGAGCAGACTGCCCGCGACGATCAGATGCCCCGTGCTCGACACCGGCAGAAACTCCGTCAAGCCTTCCACGACGCCCAGCACGAGCGCCTTCACCATCAGAATCCAGTCCATCCGTCAGCCCTTGTTCGCTTTTTTGCTGCAGGTGTAGAGCACTGCGCGCCAGGATTTCGATTCACTTCTCGACAATCTGAACGCGTATGCCGTTTGTAAGGACTGTGATTGTACCGGGTTCGTAAGACACGCCCGCAAATTGCAGCTCTTCCGGCTTGAACGTGTAGATGGGATAGCGGTCGAGCAATTGCGCTGCGAGCAGCGCGCCGGCCGCCGCGATTTGTTGGTTGTACTGGGCAGCGTCGCCGGTCAGCTGCGAGTCGTCAACCGTTGGCGAGACGAGCACGACCGAGCGGCTCGGGGCGTCGTACGCCAGTTGCGTCGACAACGTGAACGCGCCGTTCACCGGGCTCGGCATGAAGGGCGTGGAAAGCCGCGCATCCACGCGCACCGTGACGCGATTGCGGTCCGCCGCCATGCCGACCACAGGATTGCTCAGCACGACATCGAAAATCTGCCGCGCGGTGCGTTCCAGCGGGAACTTGCGCGCGACCGCTTCCTGCACCTGCTTTTGCGAAAATGTGTAGTGGTCCGGAATAAACGGAAAGATGGATGCGGCATCCGCCGTCGATACGAGCGCGAGTGCCGGCCACGCGGCGAGCGCGCCCAGCAGCAACCGGCGCCTGAGCGGCGCGACGGGTCGTGGCATGCGGGAATCTCCTGTACTGGATGTCGTGACGGTGCTTGGACAAACGAAGTTCATTGCGGTTGCGTGTCGATTTCGAGCCGCGTGAGCCACTGAACAGCATGCTCGCGCGTCTCGCCGCACATCTCGGCTGACGGCTGCAGGCCGCCGCAACACGCGGGCCGGCGCGGATCGCCGAAGATCTTGCAGCGCAGGTCATCGTCGAGCTGGACGCACGGCTCGCCCGCGCGCTTGCCGTTGGGCATGCCGGGAATGGCGCTCGTGATGGACGGCGCGATGCAGCACGCGCCGCATCCTTCGCGGCAGGCATGAGGGGACGAAGACGAAGTAGACATGGCGAAAGCAGACGAGACAGCGGCTAGGGCGCCATTGTCCCATGCCAGCCAGGAGCACCCCGGAAAGCGGCTGCGACGTTATCACGCAAGGCGCGCGCGCACGCGCCCGCGTAAGATCGGCGCAACTCGAAGGCTGCCCATGACTCTCGCCGACACCCTCTTTCGCCCGGACCTGCTCGCGCGCTACGACGCGAACGGCCCGCGCTACACGTCCTACCCCACGGCCGTCCAGTTCACGGAATCGTTCGATCCCGCGCACTACTTCGAAGCCGCAAGCCGAGGCGGCGCGTCGGCGGAACTGTCGCTGTACTTCCACATTCCGTTCTGCGACACCGTCTGCTTCTATTGCGGCTGCAACAAGGTCGCGACGAAAAATCGCGCGCACGCCCGCCCGTATCTGGATCGCATGAAACGCGAACTCGCGATGCAGGCCGCGTGCTTCGATACGCGCCGCCCCGTCACGCAGCTTCACTGGGGCGGCGGCACGCCGACATTCCTCTCCCACGATGAGATGGCCGAACTCATGGCCGCCACCGCCGCGCACTTCAACCTCGTGCGCGATGCGCGCGCCGAATATTCGATCGAAGTGGACCCGCGCGAAGCGTCCGCGGAAACCATCGCGGTGCTGCGCGAACTCGGCTTCAACCGGCTGAGCCTCGGCGTGCAGGACTTCGACGAGCGCGTGCAGCAGGCGGTCAACCGCATCCAGCCGCGCGCGATGACCGAGGACGTGATGCGCGCGGCGCGCGAGCACGGCTTCGAGTCGGTGAGCGTCGATCTGATCTACGGCTTGCCGCATCAGAGCGTCGAGAGCTTCACGCGCACGCTCGATGCGATCGTGGCGCTCGCGCCGGACCGCGTCTCCGTCTTCGGCTATGCGCACATGCCTGCGCTCTTCAAAATGCAGCGTCAGATTGACGAGGCGGCGCTGCCTTCGGCCGCCGTGCGGCTCGCCATTCTTGAGCGCGTGATCGAGCGGATGAGCGATGCCGGTTATGTCTACATCGGCATGGATCATTTTGCGCTGCCCGGCGACGAACTCGCCCGCGCTTATGAAGCCGGCACGCTCCAGCGCAATTTCCAGGGCTACAGCACGCATGCGGACTGCGATCTGATCGGCATCGGCGCGTCGTCCATCGGCAAGGTCGGCGACGTCTACGCGCAGAACGCGCGCGCGATCGCCGACTACGCAGCCGCCATCGACGCGGGGCGCTTCGCGATCCGGCGCGGCGTGCGCCTTACCGCCGACGATCTCCTGCGCCGCGACGTCATCATGCGGCTCATGTGCGGCGGCGCGCTGCGCTTTTCGGACGTCGAGCGCGAACACGGCATCGTCTTCGCCGACACCTTCGCGGCCGAACTCGCGCGCCTCGCGCCGATGGCCGACGACGGCCTCATCGACATCGCGCCGGACGCCATTCGCGTGCTGCCGGCCGGACGCATGCTCGTGCGCAACGTCGCGTCGGTGTTCGACCGCTATCTGGGACAGGCCAGCCTCCGGCGCTTCTCGCGGACGATCTGAACGCACGACTCATCGCATCGGTAACGGCGTGGTCGCGTCGGGGTCGCCTCGGGGTCGCGTATTTTTTACTGCGCTGGCTTAGAATGACAGCCACCCTGGGCGTCCGGCTTCAGTTCGCCGCGACCGCCCGCCCTTTCACCGCCGATGCGTCGCGCCGCCGCCCGCATCGGACCGCCGCCGGCGCGATCAACGAAGCCCGCCGCACGCTTCGCCAGCGCCGCCGCCGGCAACGCCACTGCTCGATGCCATGCCGACCACTGCGCCGCAGTTCCCCCCGCTAGCCCTCCTCGCCGCAGAATTGAAGTGCGGCCGCACGACGAGCCGCGCGCTTGTCGAGACCGCGCTGGAACGGATCGCCGATCCCAACGGCCAGGGCTCGACCGTGTTCCTTCAAGTCGATGCCGAACACGCCCGCGCCGCCGCCGACGCCCACGACGCGCTGCGCCGCGCAGGCACGGTGCTCTCGCCGCTCGCGGGCATTCCGGTGTCCGTGAAAGATCTCTTCGATGTCGAAGGTCAGGTGACGCGCGCCGGATCGCGCGTGCTCGCGAACGCGCAGCCCGCCCGCGCCGATGCCGTCACGGTCGCGCGCCTGCGCCGCGCGGGCGCGGTGATCGTCGGACGCACGAACATGAGCGAGTTCGCGTTTTCGGGGCTCGGGCTCAATCCGCACTATGGGACGCCGCGCTCCCCGTACCGAGCGAATGTGCCGGACGACGCGCGCATCGCGGGCGGATCGTCGTCGGGCGCGGCGGCATCCGTCGCGGACGGCATGGCCGCCGTCGCGCTCGGCACCGATACGGGCGGTTCGCTGCGCATTCCCGCCGCGTTCTGCGGCCTGACCGGCTTCAAGCCGACCGCGAGCCGCATTCCGAAGCAAGGCGGCGTGCCGCTTTCCAAGACGCTCGATTCGTTCGGGCCGATCGGCGCGACGGTCGCGTGCTGCGCGCTCGTCGACCGCATCCTCGCGGGGCGCGAGCCGGACGTGCCCGCCACGCGCCCGCTCGACGGCGTGCGCCTCGGCGTGCTCACGAATTACGTGACGGACGGCGTGGAAGCGCCTGTCGCGCAGGCCGTGCAGGCGGCAGTCGATCATCTCGCCGCCGCGGGCGCGCTGGTGGAAGACGTGCGCTTCGCGCCGCTCGACCGTCTGCCCGAGATCAACCGCTTCGGGCTCGTGGCGATCGAGGCGTACGCATGGCATCGCAAGCTGATTGCCGCGCACGCAAGCGAATACGATTCGCGCGTGCTGGCGCGTCTCATGCGCGCGGAAACCGCGAGCGCCGCGGACTACATCGAACTGTGCGAGGCGCGCGCCGCCATGATCGAGGCCGCGCCCACGACGCTCTGGCAACGCTTCGACGCCATTGTCTGCCCGACGGTGCCCGTGCTGCCGCCGCGCATCGCGGAGCTTGCGACGGACGACGACAGCTTCGCGCGCACCAATGCGCTCGTGCTGCGCAACCCGACGACCTTCAATTTTCTCGATGCCTGCGCGCTGTCGCTGCCGTGTCATCGGCGCGGCGAGGCGCCGGTCGGCCTCATGCTCGCGGGCGCGCCGAACGCCGACGACACGCTGCTGTCCATCGGCCGCGCGGTCGAGGCCGTGCTGGAGACGACGCGCTGACACGCCGCATCGTTCGCGAAAACGCGGCTGTGTTTCGCACCGGGCGATCGCGCTAAAATTCCTGCGCGATGCCCGCCCGGTCAGGTGCTTCCTTCTCGAAACGTTGCGAAATAATGAACAACCATCTACATCAATTCACGATGCACGAGGACGACCGCGCGCTGCGCCGCGAGCGGCGGCTCTTGACGCTGCTGGGCTTCGTCTGTCTCGCGCTCGTCGCCGGGGCGCTGTATCTGCAATTCTTCCATGGCGAAGACCCGTGTCCGCTGTGCATCATCCAGCGCTACTTTTTCGTGCTGATCGCCGTGTTCGCGTTTCTCGGCGCGGGCTTCAACGGCTGGCGCGGCGTCGCGCTGCTGGAGGCGCTCGTCGCGCTTTCGGCGCTCGGCGGGCTCGCCACGGCCGCGCGGCACGTCTACATTCAGGCGAATCCCGGCTTCAGCTGCGGCTTCGATGCGTTGCAACCCGTCGTCGACAGCCTGCCGCCCGCGCGCTGGCTGCCGCAAGTGTTCAAGGTGGCGGGGCTTTGCGAGACCGCTTATCCGCCGATTCTCGGGCTCTCGCTGCCGCAGTGGTCGCTGGTCGCGTTCGCCATTATCTTCGCGCTGGTCGCGTTGAGCCTCCGGTCGAGGCGCAAAACGCGGGCGGCGGCGCTTTGACTGCCTTCGGCGCGGGCATTCACGGCCCGCGCGTCTTGCCTTTCTCTCGCATTTCACTTCCCCGCATCACCGCTTCCGCATAATCTGAATACGATCCCAAAAATATTTTCGGGATATTGCGGTGCTATGGTCGAGTCTGGATGGCGATCTACGTGCGCGCAGTCCGCGTGACATGCCGGAATTTCGGGATGCAGGCGGAAACCGCGTAACGCGCGCCTGGTCCGCAATGTCCCTGCCCGGCTCATGACAACGCACACCATCCGCTTCCTGCACCGCGGCGCCGTCCGCGACATCGCCGACGCGCCCGCCACGCGCACCGTGCTTCAGCATCTGCGCGCGAACGACTGCACCGGCACCAAAGAAGGCTGCGCCGAAGGCGATTGCGGCGCCTGCACCGTGGTCGTCGGCGAACTCGATTCGGCGGGCGAACTCGCGCTCAAGGCCGTCAACGCGTGCATCCAGCTTCTGCCGACGCTCGATTCGCGCGCGCTTTTCACCGTCGAAGACCTGCGCGGCGCGGACGGCGCGCTGCACCCGGTGCAACAGGCGCTCGTCGATTGTCACGGCTCGCAATGCGGCTTCTGCACGCCGGGCTTCGTGATGTCGCTGTGGGCGCTGTATCACGCCCATCCGCGCGATGCCGGCCCGCCCTCGCGCGACGAAATCGCCGCCGCCATTTCCGGGAACCTGTGCCGCTGCACCGGCTACCGGCCGATCATCGATGCCGCCGAGCGCATGTTCGACTACCCGCCGCCGGCTTTCGACCGCGATGCGATCCGCGCAACGCTCGCCGGCCTGCGCCGAACGCAGACGTTCGAGTACCGGGCGCCGGACGCGCGCGGTGAAACCTTCGGCGCCCCGGCGTTTCATGCGCCCGTCACGCGCGACGAATTCGCCCGCCTTCGGGCAGCGAACCCGGACGCGCGGCTGCTCGCGGGCAGCACCGATATCGGCCTGTGGATCACCAAGCAGTTTCGCGATGTGGGCGACATTCTCTTCATCGGCAATGTCGAGGAACTGAAGCGCATCGAGCGCGACGCGCAGACGCTGACGATCGGCGCGGCGGCATCGCTCGAAGACGCGTATGCCGCGCTTACCGCCGATTACCCCGAACTCGCCGAGCTCTGGACGCGCTTCGCGTCGCGCCCGATCCGCAACGCCGGCACGCTTGGCGGCAACGTCGCGAACGGGTCGCCGATCGGCGATTCGATGCCCGCGCTCATCGCGCTCAACGCCGAACTCGAGCTCCAACACGGCGACAAGACCCGCACGATGCCGCTCGACGCGTTCTATCTCGCGTATCAGAAGACCGCGCTTCAGCCGGGCGAATTCGTCGCGGCGATTCGCGTGCCGCGCCCGGGCGCGGACTTGCGGTTCCGGACGTACAAGGTGGCGAAGCGCTACGATCAGGACATCTCCGCCGTATGCGCCGCTTTCGCGATCCGGCTGGACGACAGCCAGCGCGTGACGAGCGCGCGGATTGCGTTCGGCGGCATGGCGGCGACGCCCAAACGCGCAGCTCAGGCCGAAGCGGCGCTCGTCGGCGCGCAATGGAGCGACGACACCGTGCGCGCCGCCATGAACGCGCTCGACGCCGACTTCCAGCCGCTCACCGACATGCGCGCATCGAGCGCGTATCGGGCGAAGGTGGCGCGCAATCTGCTGCGGCGCTTTCATCTGGAGACGCGTGCCGCCGCGCCGCTCGCGCTGGCCCAAGTGAACGCGTTCGCGTACGCCGCGCATGCGTCGATCTCCGAGGAGCAGCCATGAACAAGGCCAGCGAGCCTGTTGCACTCGATACCGCGGCCGACGCCGCGGGCGCCGCGCTGCCGCACGAATCGGCGACGCTGCACGTGAGCGGCGAGGCGATCTACACCGACGACATCCGCGAATTGCGTGGCACGCTGCACGCGGCGCTCGGGCTGTCGCGCCATGCGCACGCGCGCATCGTCTCGATGAATCTCGATGCCGTGCGTGCCGCGCCCGGCGTCGTCGCGGTTCTGACCGCCGCCGACATTCGCGGCGAAAACAACTGCGGCCCGGTGCTGCACGACGACCCGATCCTCGCCGCCGACGAAGTGCAGTACCTCGGGCAGCCGGTGTTCGCGGTGATCGCGGAGACGCACGATCTGGCGCGCCGCGCCGCCGCGCTCGCGAAAAGCGACGATGTGGTGCGCTACGAGCCGCTCGAAGCCGTGCTCACGCCGCGCGAAGCCAAGGCGCGCAAGCAGTTCGTGCTGCCGCCGCTGCATCTGAAACGCGGCGATCCGGATGCGCGCATCGCGGGCGCGAAGCATCGCGTTGCCGGGGAATTCGAGGTCGGCGGGCAGGAGCAGTTCTATCTCGAAGGACAGGTGGCGTACGCGGTGCCGAAGGAATCGGACGGCATGCTTGTCTACAGCTCGACGCAGCATCCGAGCGAAATGCAGCAGGTCGTCGCGCACATGCTCGACTGGCCGACGCACGCGGTCGTGTGCGAATGCCGGCGCATGGGCGGCGGCTTCGGCGGCAAGGAATCGCAATCGGCGCTATTCGCATGCGTCGCGGCGCTGGCGGCGCATGTGCTCAGGCGCCCGGTGAAGCTGCGCGCCGATCGCGACGACGACTTCATGATCACCGGCAAGCGCCACGACGCGGTCTACGAATACGAAGCGGGTTTCGATGACTACGGGCGCATCGTCGGCGCGCGCGTCGAGATCGCGCTGCGGGCCGGCTATTCGGCGGACTTGTCGGGCGCGGTCGCGACCCGCGCCGTCTGCCACTTCGACAACGCGTACTACCTGAGCGATGTCGATATCCGCGCGTTCTGCTGCAAGACCAACACGCAGTCGAACACGGCGTTTCGCGGCTTCGGCGGCCCGCAAGGCGCGCTCGTGATGGAAGTGATGCTCGATGAAATCGCGCATCGGCTGAAGCGCGATCCGCTCGACGTGCGGCGCGCGAACTACTACGGCATCGACGCGCGCAACGTGACGCCGTACGGCCAGACGGTCGCGGACAACGTGCTCGCGCCGCTCACCGACGACTTGATTGCATCCAGCGGCTACCACGCGCGCCGCGAAGCAATCGCGGCGTTCAACGCGACCAACGACGTGCTCAAGCGCGGCATCGCGTTCACGCCGGTCAAGTTCGGCATCTCGTTCAACGTGCCGTTTCTGAATCAGGCCGGCGCGCTCGTGCATGTCTACAAGGACGGCTCGGTGCTCGTCAATCATGGCGGCACGGAAATGGGTCAGGGGCTCAACACGAAGGTCGCGCAAGTGGTGGCGAGCGTGCTCGGCATCGGCCTCGCGCGCGTGCGCGTGACGGCCACCGATACGTCGAAGGTCGCCAATACGTCGGCGACGGCGGCATCCACCGGAAGCGATCTCAACGGCAAGGCGGCGGAGGCGGCGGCGCTGACCATCCGGGAGCGCCTCGCGGAACTGGCCGCGAAGCAGCTTGGCGGCGCAGCCGCGGACGTGCGCTTTCACGGCGGCGTGGTCGAGGCGAACGGCGGGCAGATGCCGTTCGACCAACTGGTCGCGGCGGCGTATCTTGCGCGCGTGCAGTTGTGGTCCGACGGCTTTTACGCCACGCCCAAAGTCCATTGGGACGCGAAGACGCTGACCGGCCATCCGTTCTACTACTTCGCGTACGGCGCGGCGGTGTCGGAAGTCGTCGTCGATACGCTCACCGGCGAATGGAAACTGCTGCGCGCCGACCTGCTGCACGACGCAGGGCGCTCGATCAATCCGGCCATCGACTTAGGACAAGTGGAAGGCGGCTTCATACAGGGCATGGGCTGGCTCACGACCGAGGAGCTGTGGTGGAACCGCGACGGGCGACTGATGACGCACGCGCCTTCCACCTACAAGATTCCCGCCGTCAACGACACACCCGCCGCGTTCAACGTCGCGCTCTTTCGCGGCGCGGGCAACGACAACGCGGAGCCGACCATCTTCCGCTCGAAAGCCGTCGGCGAGCCGCCGCTCCTGCTCGCGTTTTCGGTGCTGCTCGCCATCCGCGCGGCCATCGCGGGCGCTTCGCCCGACGCGGCGGACGCACCGAAGCTGCGCGCGCCCGCCACGCCCGAAGCGATTCTCGACGCGCTGTCGTCGCTTTCCGTCGAGGCGGAGTCGGCCGCCCCGGTAAACTAGCGCCTGCGACGACGCGATAACCCGATCCTCTCCCGGAGCCTCATCCATGCAAGTTTGGCTGAACGACCTGCAACACCTGCTCGCGCACGGCGACGCCGTCGTGCTCGTGACGGTCGCGCGTGTCGAAGGCTCCGCGCCGCGGGAGCCGGGCACGAAGATGATCGTGACGCGCGAGGACGCCCGCTACACCATCGGCGGCGGCCATCTCGAATGGAAGGCGATCGAAACCGCCCGGCAAGTGCTGAAGGACGGCATGCGCAGCCCGCGCATGCGCAGGCTCGAGCGTTTCGCGCTCGGTCCGAGTCTCGGCCAGTGCTGCGGCGGCGCGGTCGTGCTCGCGTTCGAGCGGCTCGACGTATCGGACCTGAACTGGGTGACGTCGCTCGCCAAACGCACGGCAGCCGGGCTTTCGACGGTGCGCAGCGTCTCCTTCGCGCCGATGCCCGACGCCGTGATGCTGTCCGATCCCGAGCCGGGCGCCGACACCGCCGACTGCCTGTTGTGGGACGGCGCGGGCTTCGACGAGAGCGGCGCGCTGCTCACCGAGACCATCGCGCCGCGCGACTTCCAGGTGGTGCTGTTCGGCGCGGGTCACGTGGGCGCGGCGCTCGTGCGCGTGCTCGCCACGCTGCCCTGTCACGTGCGATGGGTCGACGAGCGCGACGCCGCGTTCCCGGCCGCGCAGTTCGTGCCGGACAACGTGACGATCGAGCCGAACGACGCGCCCGACGAAGCCGTCGACAACGCGCCGCCGGGCACGTACTTCATCGTCATGACGCACAACCATGCGGTGGATCTCGTGCTCGCCGAACGCATTCTCGCGCGCGGCGACTTCGCGTTCTTCGGCATGATCGGCTCGCACACGAAGCGCCGGCAGTTCGAACACCGGCTCGCGGCGCGCGGCATCGACCCCGCGCGCATCGCGAGGATGGTGTGTCCGATCGGCATCGACGGCATCGTCGATAAAGCGCCCGAAGTGATCGCCGTCGCAGCAGCCGCCCAGCTGCTGCAGGCGGTGGAAGCGCGTGCCGAACTCTCCGCGTCGTCGCAACAGACCGCTTGACCCCGAGCGGAAGCCCCCAGCATCGACATAAGAACCTCAAGCCCATGAATCCCACACTCGCCGACAAGATCGCGCGCGCGCCGAAGGCGGAACTGCACATTCACATCGAAGGATCGCTCGAGCCGGAACTCATCTTCGCGCTTGCGGAGCGCAACGGCGTGAAGCTCGCGTACGACTCCATCGACGCGCTGCGCGCCGCGTACGCGTTCACCGACCTGCAATCGTTCCTCGACATCTACTACGCGGGCGCGAGCGTCCTGCTGCATGAAGCCGATTTCTACGACATGACGATGGCCTACGTCGAGCGCGCGCTCGCCGATCACGTCACGCACGCGGAAATCTTCTTCGATCCGCAAACGCATACGGAGCGCGGCGTCGCCATCGAGACGGTCGTCGCGGGCATCGAGCGCGCGCTCGCCGAAGGCGAAAAACGCGGCCTCACGTCGAAGCTGATCCTATGCTTCCTGCGCCACCTCTCCGAGGAAGACGCGCTCGCCACGTATGAAAGCGCGCTGCCGCTTTTCGACCAGTACGCGCACCGGCTCATCGGCGTCGGGCTGGATTCGTCGGAACGCGGGCATCCGCCGTCGAAATTCGAGCGCGTCTTCGCGAAGGCGCGCGCACGCGGGCTGAAGCTCGTCGCGCATGCAGGCGAGGAAGGACCGCCCGCGTATGTCTACGAGGCGCTGGATGTGCTCAAGGTGGATCGCGTCGATCACGGCGTGCGCAGCATCGAGGACGCCGCGCTCGTCGCGCGTCTCGCGGATGCGCGCATCGCGCTGACCGTGTGCCCGCTCTCGAACATCAAGCTCCGCGTATTCGACGACATGACCAGGCACACGCTGAAAGACCTGCTGGATCAGGGCGTCGCGGTGATGATCAATTCGGACGATCCCGCGTACTTCGGCGGCTACGTCAACGCGAACTACTTCGCCATCGTCGATGCGCTGAAGCTGTCGGACAAGGAGGTCTACACGCTGTTGAAGAACAGCCTGGAAGCCTCGTTCGTCACCGACGACGAACGCGCCGAGATGGTCGCGCGCCTCGATGCGTACTGGAAGCAATGACACCAAGCAACAGCACCAAGCACTAACCGCACTGAACGCAATAAAGATGGATACCACAGCAACAACACACCGCGACACCACCGCCCTCGAACGGTTCTTCGGCATTCGCGCGGCGGGCTCGCGCACGAAGACGGAGATCGTCGCGGGCATCACGACCTTTCTCACGGCGATGTACATCATCGTCGTCAATCCGGGCATTCTCTCGCAGGCCGGCGTGCCGTTTCCGGCTGCGCTCACGGCAACGGTCATCGTCAGCTTTCTCGGCAGCTGCGCGATGGGCCTCTACGCGCGCAATCCCGTGCTCGTCGCGCCCGGCATGGGCATGAACGCGCTCTTCGCCTTCGTCATGGTCCACGGCGGCAAGATGCCGTGGCAAACGGCGCTCGGCTGCGTGTTCTGGGCCGGCGTCATCTTCGCGGTGCTCGCGGTGTTCAACGCGCGCAAGCTCGTCGTGGATGCGATTCCCGCGAACCTGCGGCACGCGGTGTCGTGCGGCATCGGCTTGTTCATCAGCCTGATCGGGCTCGTGAACGCGAAGTTCGTCGTCGGCGATCCGGTGACCATCGTGCATTCGGCCTCGCTCAACCCGGTGGTCATCACGTTCCTGATCGGCCTTGCCGTCACGACGATTCTCGTCGCGCGCAAAGTGACCGGCGCGCTGATGCTCGGCATCGTGTTCACGACCATCATCGCCATTCCGATCGGCCGCGTCTGGGGCGACGGCACCGCGTACTGGCCCGCCGCCATCGCCACGAAAACGCTCGTGAACTGGAACGGCCTCTTCGCCGCGCCGGACTTTTCGGGTATCTGGCAACTCGACCTCACGGGCGCGTTGAAGGTGGTCTACTGGCCGTTCATCTTCGTGATGCTCTTCACGTCGTTCTTCGACGCGCTCTCCACGTTCATGGCGATCTCGGAGGCCGGCAAGCTGTCCGACGCGAACGGCAACCCGCGCAACATCCGCCAGTCGATGATGGTAGACGCCTTCTCCGCGCTCGTTTCCGCGCCGCTCGGCACGAGTCCCGCGAACGCGTATATCGAGTCGGCGGCGGGCATTTCGGCGGGCGGGCGCACCGGGCTCGTCGCTGTGGTGGCGGGCCTGTGCTTCCTGCCGTTCCTGTTTCTCTCGCCGCTCCTGTCGCTCGTTCCGGCGATCGCGACCGCGCCCGCGCTCGTGCTCGTCGGCGTGTTCATGATGGAAGCGATCACGCAGATCGAATGGCATCGCTTCGACGAAGCCATTCCCGCGTTCCTCGCCATGATCCTGATCCCGCTGACCTACTCGATCACCGACGGCGTCGCGTACGGCTTTCTCGCGTTCGTCGTGCTCAAGTCCGCGACCGGACGCTTCAACGAGATCAAGCCGGCGATGTGGATCATCGCGGCCTTCTCGCTCGTATTGCTTTCGCAGTTGTAGACATCACTAGAAATCGGAGACGTTGCACCATGACTCAGACCGCCTACCGCGCCCAGTTGCTCACCTTCCGCGAAGACCCCGCGCTTGCCGCCGACGGCGCGGTGTACGAGGCCGATGGCCTTTTGATCGTCGAAGACGGCAAAGTGGTCGCGGCGGGCGCGTATGCGTCGCTGCGCGACACGCTCGGCGCGGACGCGACCGTCCACACCATGCGCGACAAGCTGATCGTGCCGGGTTTCATCGACTCGCACATTCACTTTCCGCAGACGGACATGATCGCGTCGCCCGCGCCGGGTCTTCTTCCGTGGCTCAACACGTACACGTTTCCGACCGAGCGCGGCTTCGAGAACCCGGCCGTGGCGCGGGAGACGGCGAGCTTCTTCCTCGATGAACTGCTCGCGTGCGGCACGACGACCGCGCTCGTCTACTGCACGGTGCACAAGCAATCCGCCGATGCGTTCTTCGCCGAAAGCGAGGCGCGCAATGTGCGCATGGTGGCGGGCAAGGTGCTGATGGATCGCAATTGCCCCGAGTTTCTGCGCGACACGGCGCAGTCCGGCTACGACGACAGCGCCGAGCTCATCGCGCGCTGGCACGGCCGCGGGCGTCAGCATTACGCGCTGACGCCGCGCTTTGCGCCGACATCGACCGAAGCGCAACTGGAAGCGTGCGGCACGCTCGCGCAGCAACATCAAGATGTGTTCATTCAGACGCACGTCGCGGAGAACACCGACGAGATCAAGTGGGTCGAGAGCCTGTTTCCGGGCCACCGCAGTTATCTGGACGTGTACGACCACTACGGCCTCTTGCGGCGGCGCGCGGTGTACGGCCACTGCATCCATCTCGACGATACTGACCGCCAGCGCATGGCCGAAACGGGCGCGGTGGCGTCGCATTGCCCGACATCGAACCTGTTTCTCGGCAGCGGTTTGTTCGACTTCGAGAAAGCCGGCGCGTCAAAGATGCCGGTCGCGCTCGCGACGGACGTGGGCGGCGGCACGTCGTTCTCCATGCTCCAGACGATGAACGAAGCGCACAAGGTCGCGCGTCTGACCGGGCATCACCTGAGCGCGACGCGCATGTTCTGGCTCGCGACGACGGGCGCGGCGCACGTGCTCGAACTCGACGACAAGATCGGCACGCTCGCGCCCGGCAGCGAGGCGGATTTCGTCGTGCTCGATCCGGCCGCGACGCCGCTGCTCGCCCGGCGCACGGCTCGCGTGGAATCGCTCGAAGAACTGCTGTTCGCGTTCGCGCTGCTCGGCGATGACCGCGCCGTGTTCGAAACCTACGCGGCAGGCAGGCGCGTGCATGAGCGCGAGCGGCGCAGGACGACGGCGCTGGAACTGGCGGCCTGAGTGTTCAAGAAGCGCCCTTCTGACGAAGGGCGTTTTTCTTGCGGCGTGGACCGGACGCACTGATCCGAGCACAATTTTTGCGCGCTCGCTAAAGTGCAAGCTTTCGTCCGTCACCGTGAAGATTCGTTATGAAGGCCGCCGCGCTTTTCTTTCGCCTAGCCGCATCCATTGCGCTCGCCCTGTCGGCCGCGCCGTCGCATGCACGCGCAATCGAAGCGCAGCTCGACTGTCACTCCACCGCGCACGACTTCATCGCGCCGCTCCAACAAGAAGGATTGATCGAGAAGAAGCCGATGCGCGTCGAGCCGAACTCGGTCAACGCGTTCAAGGCGGTCAAAGGCGCGGTGCTAACGGCATACGGTTTCAAAGTGTATGCGGTCGTCGGCTACCAGAAGGACGATCCGATCTTCAGACAGGGCAACAGCGAGCCCATTGCGGATTCGGCTTACGGCGTGGTCGTCTGGGCGAGCGACGACGCGGTGCAAGAGAAGGTCGACGCGGCGGGCAGCGACGCGGACGTGCACCACGTCGCGCCCTTCATCACGGCGATCTTCTGCAAAGGCCCCTGACGCCTAGCCTAGCAGTTGCGCAACGGATGCGATCAGGCGATCCATATCGCTGGCATCGAGCGCGCCCATCGTCGAGATGCGGAACAAGGTCTTCGACAAGCCGCCCTGCCCCGCGTAGATCACGAAGCCCTTGGCCTTCAGCGTATCGTGCAGCGTTTCGTAGCTGATGCCCGCCGGCAGCCGGTACGCGCGCAGCACGACCGACGACTCGTCCGCCGGCAACGCGCTCTCGATCCCAAGCGCGGCAAAGCCCGCGCGCACTTGCTCGGCCAATGTCGCATAGCGCGCGTGGCGCTTGCGCCAGCCGCCTTCGTCCTCGAACTCGCGCAACGCCTCGACGAGCGCGTAATACGCATGCACCGACGGCGTGAACGGCGTGTTGCGCGCGTCCTGCAACTTGGCGAGCCGCGCGATACCGAGGTAATACGTGCGGCTCGCGGCCTTCGCCAGCGCGTCGCGCCGCGCGATCACGAACGCCGCGCCCGGCACACCGTGCAGGCACTTGTTCGCGGTCGCCGCCACCGCGACAATGCCGCCGCCGTCGAAGTCGATCGCTTCCGCGCCGAAGCTGCTCACGCCATCCATCAGCAAGCCGACGCCGCGCTCGGCGCACGCCCGCGAGAGCGCATCGAGCGGATTCAGGCGGCCGGTCGTCGTCTCGTGATGAATGATTGCCACGTGCGAGAACGCCTTCTCGTCGATCATTTTGACGATCGCGTCGGTGTCCGGCGCCTGCATCCATTCGTACTTCAGCACTTCATGTTCGATGCCGTACTGCGTCGCGATCTGCGCGATGCGGTCGCCATACACGCCGTTTTCCACGACGAGCAGCCGCCCGCCTTCCGGCACGAGGCCCGCGATCATGCTTTCGACGGCAGCCGTGCCCGAACCGGTCATCAGCACCGCCGTCCACTTCGCGGGATCGAGCTCGTATGCCGCGACGAGCCGCGCCCTCGCTTCGTCCTGCAAGTCGAAGAACTCCGGCTCGCGATGGCACAGGTCCGTCTGCAACAGGCTATTGCGCACGCGTTCGGTCAGCGTGACGGGGCCGGGATTGAGCAGCAGCATCAGCGTTCTCCGATGTGTCGTTGCAGACGCGCGCGCACGTCTTCCGGCGTGATCTTCGGGCGCGGCAGGTCGGCAGGCGTGCCTGTGGTAATCGACAGCCGCGCGAAGCGCGCGCCTTCGGCCGCTTGCGCGTCGAAGAGGCGGTCGATCACGCCGATGTCGTCGCCGTCGAGCGCTAGCGAGTAGCCGCACGCCGACGCGATCGACGCGAAATCGACGCCGCGTGAGACGGTCGCCTGTCCGCCAGTCGATTCGTGCGCGCCGTTGTCGAGCAACAGGTGGATCAGGTTGGACGGGCCGTAGGCGCCGAGCGTCGAAAACGCGCCCATGCGCATGAGCGCCGCGCCGTCGCCGTCGAGCGCGACGACGGTGAGATCCGGACGCGACAACGCGAGGCCGAGCGCCATCGGCGTCACGCAGCCCATGGAGCCGACGAGATACAGCTGATTCTCGCGGTCGTCGATGGCGTACAGCTCGCGGCCGCAGAAGCCGGTCGAAGCCAGGACGACCGTCGAATCCTTCGGCGTGCGTGCGATCACGCGCTCGAGCGCGGCATGACGCGTCACGCGCTCGCCTTCGAACCGGTCGACCGGCGCGGCGGCTTGACCGGAGCGCACGCCCGACAGGCCGGTCTTCTTCAGCTCATACGGCGCGACACTGCCCTTCTGCATGACGAGCGCATAAGGGCGGCCGGTGCGGTCCATGTATTCGGTCGCGCGGTCGAGCGCCGGACCGATGGCGTCCGCTTCCGTCGGGAAAAGCTCCCACGGAATCTCCATCGTGTCGAGCATCTGCGGCGTGATCGGGCCCATCAGCGCGTGCTGCGGTTCATCGGCGACGCCCGGCTGGCCGCGCCATGTCACGATCAGAAGCTGCGGCAGCCGGAACGTCCACGTGAGCGAGGTCAGCGGGCTCACCGCGTTGCCGAGGCCGGAGTTCTGCATCATCGCGATGCCGCGACGTTTCGGACTACCGCTTCCTGCGCCAAGCGCCACGCCTGCGATCAGCGCGACCGCATCGCCTTCGTTCGCCGCCGACACGTAATGCAGCGATTCGTCCTGCAGCACGTAGTTGATGAACGGCGTGAGAAACGAGCACGGCACGCCCGCATACCAGTCGAAGCCGCGCGCGCGCGCCGCTTCGACGAACTGGGCGGCCTCAATCACGCGCGTTCTCCAGGCCTTCCGAGCCGATCGGCGTTTGTCCGTGCGCGAAGTCGCCCGCGCGGCGGAAGTCGTCGAGGTCGTTCACGCCGCGCCAGTGGCCGTGCACGTACTGCACTTCGATCTTCTCGCCCGCCGCGACGAGCGCATTCAGCAGCGCGGCCATGTCGAGCGTATCGAAGTCGGGACGCGCCTGAAGCTGCGCGAGCACCGCGAGCAGGCGATCGCGCGCGCCGCCGCGCACATTGATGAGACCCATCCAGCGGCCCTGCGGCGCGCGGCCTTCGGTCAGACCATGTCCCGCGCCGACCACGCTTTCCAGCCACACTTTCTGGCCGAAGAGCGCGCGGTCATCCGGTTGCGAGCAGTAAGCGAAGTCGGTCGCGGACGCGCCCGATTGCGGCGTCTGCGACGAATCGACGACGACGCAGAAGTCGCTCGGCGATTCGACGAGATCGCGCAGGATATAGCTGCGGAACAGCAAATCGCCGTAGGACAGCACCGTATCGCCGGTGATGTGCTTCGCGGCGCACGCGAGCGATGCCAGTTCGCCCGTCGACGCGTGCTTGTCGTTGACGACAAGGCGCACGCCCGACGTATCGATCGCATCGGCACGGTAGCCGCCGACCACGGTGATGTCGTTGATGCCTTCCTTCTTGAACGCCTCGACGAGATGGCGCAAAAGCGGCTTGCCCGCGACCGGCAGCATCACTTTCGGACGATCCGCCGTCACGGCTTCGAGGCCCGCGCCGCGGCTTGCCGCCAGCACGACTGCGCTGCGCTTCTCGTTGGCCGCCGTCAGATAGATGTTCTCCGCCGCGGAGTATTCGTCGGCGTCTTGCAGGCGGAAAATCTCGTTGACCGTCGCGATGCGGTCTTCCACATTGACGAGCGTTTCGCTATCGTGAATCTCCTTCGCGATGGCCTGCATCGCCGACACCGCGCCGCGAATCAGATGGTTCGCCCAGATCACGCAGCTGATGCCCGCCTGACGGAACGCGTCGGTCGGCGTGCTGTAGTACTTCGTCGGCACGATCACGAGCGGACCGCGCCCGGCCCATTCGCGCGCGAAGGTCAGGATTTCGTCGGGCTTCGAGAGCTTGCTGTGAATCAGGATCGCGTCCGCGCCCGCCTGGCGATACGCCTCGGCGCGCTTGAGCGCCTCCTCCATGCCCCAGCCCGCGATCAGCGCCTCGACGCGCGCCACAATCGAAAAGTTAGGATCACTTTGCGAATCCTTGCCGGCCTTGATCTTGCCGCAGAATTCGTCGATGTCGGCGAGCGGCTGCGCTTCGCCGTTGATGAAGCTGTTGGTCTTCGGGAACTGCTTGTCCTCGATGCACACGCCCGCGATGCCGCGCTGCTCCAGCTTCTTCACGAGCCGCCGCACGTTGTTGAAGTTGCCGTAGCCGGTGTCGCCGTCGAGCAGGATCGGCAAGTCGCTGGCGTCGGCCATGAATTCCAGGTTATCGACAACCTGCGTCCAGCTCGCTTCGTTGTTGTCGCGCACGCCGAACTGCGCGGAGATCGAGAGGCCCGAGCCCCAGATCGCCTTGAAACCGGCTTCCTTCGCGATGCGCGCGGAAATGCCGTTGTGCGCTTCCATGAGAAATTCGAGGCGGCTGCTTTGCAGCATCTCGCGCAGACGCATGGTGCGCGAGTAGCCGACGGGAATGGTTCGGGGTGCGTTCATTGTTGGGAGGCTCCTGCAAACTGACGTAGCGGTTGCAACTGCGGCAGCACTTCGTCGGCTGCGCGCTTCACGTCGTTCTGAAAGTCGATTTCGATCCACGGCGCGCCGGTCACATCGGCGATATCGAACACGTGGGCTTTTTCCAGCAGCAGGTCGCGCACCGCTTCTTCGTGCGGCATCTTCGCGCGGCCCGTTTCGACATAATCCGCGACGATATCGGCAAGACGCGCGGCCGTCTTTTCGTCGAAGCGGAAGAATCCGACCGATTCGCCGATGGTGTCGTACGTGAGGCCCGCCGCGACCTGCTTGCGCAGTTCCACCGGCACGCCGTTCTCGACGCACAGCTTCACCGGCTCGTCGCCGGCTTCGAAGTCGCGGTCGATCAAAAGGCGGTTCACGGCGCCGCCCGCGACCAGCGGTTCGATGATGCGCTCGTCGTAGAGCACGTCGGCGTCCATCAGCAGCACGTCGCCGCCGCGCGTCATCGCCTCGCGCGCGGTGTGCACCGACAGCACGCTGCCGAGCGTGAATTCCTCGTTCACGACGATTTCCGACTTCGGCTTCCAGTCGATCGACGCGAGTTCCGCCTCGATCTGTTCGTGCTTGAAGCCGGTGACGAAGACGATTTCATCGACGCCCGCGCCCTTCAGATAATGAAGATGGCGTTCGAGGAGCGAGGCGTCGCCAAAGCGCAGCAGGCATTTCGGCTTTTGCTGGCCTTCGGGCTGAACAAGACGCAGTCCCATCCCGGCCGCAAGAATAATTGCGCGCATGGTTGTTGTTCCCTTCGAGGGTGAATCAGTCGATATCCGGCACGCGCGCAAGACGACGGCGCTGCCAGCCTTTTTCAACGAAATGCAGATAGACGATGCCCGGCACGCCCAGCAAGAGCTCGCGGGCGCGCTTGGCGAGCGAGAGCGCGAGCGCCGTTTCGGGCGGCAGGCCGACGAGGCGCGCGAGCAGCAGATACCCGCCCTCCTGCACGCCGAGCGAGCCGGGAATGGCGAACGCCGCGCCGCGAATTGCCTGACCGAGGCTTTCGAGCAGCAGCGCTTCCGTCCAGCCGACCGGATGCCCGAGCAGATCGAGCACGATCCAGACTTCGCCCGTGCCGACGATCCAGCCGAGAAGGCTCAGGCCGAAGCTCGCCGCCACCTTGCCGCGCTCGCGATACAGCGCGTGAACGGCGGTATCGACGGCCTCGGCGCGCGTGACGAGCGATGACCAGTCGCGCTTCTTCGAGAAGCGCGCGGCGACGCCGGACGCAAAGCGCATCGCGCGGCCGAAGAGACCGCGCCGCTGCGCGAGATAGAAACCGAAGATCATCGCGCCGATGACGCCGACGACCGCGAGCACCGCAATCGAGACGACCGTCGAGGAGCCGCCCGCCGCGTAGCTCGTCAACAGCACGACGCCGACGAGCGCGAAAAGGAGTTGCGCGACGGTCTGCATCGTCGTGCTCACGGTGATGACGGCGGCGGCGTCGCGCGCGCGCATGCCGCGCTGCGAGAGATGGCGGACCATCAGCATGGGCCCGCCGATTTGCCCGGCGGGCATCAGGCTATTGACCGATTCGCCCGCCCAGCGCGCGAGCAGCGCGTCGCGCAAGGTGACGTCGCGTTCGTTGCGGGAGAAGAGCACGCTGATCGCGCCCGCGTCGAGCACGAGCGGCGCGAAGTGAAATGCGGCCACCACGAAGAGACCCCAACCCGCGGCGGCGAGCGTCGACGCGACCGAGCCGAAACCTTGCCAGCCGAGCAGCGCGATGAACAACACCACGCCGATCGACAGCAGAACCGTGCCCGCGCGGCTCATGCCTGTCCGTTCTTGCCGCCTTTGCGGCGAAAGACCTGCCTGAAGCCGAAGTACGCGATCGAGTCCTTCATGTTCGAGATGAACCGCTGGAACGGCCGCATTTCCGGGTTCGTGACGTACTCGAACGTGAGCGACACGCGCATCTCGTTCTCGCCGAGCGGCGTGACGCGATGCCGGAGCTTGTCGCCGTCGAAGAAGACCATCGCGCCCGGCGGATACTGCACCGAGCCGGGTTCCGGCGTCATGTTCGGCGTGCGCGTGTGCAGTTCGTAGTCGAGCCGGCAGGACGAATCGTCGACGACGCCCAGCAGCAGGGTGTAGCGGCGGCCGTTGTAGTACGACGTGTCGTAATGCCAGCCGATGTGATCGCCGGGGCGCGTATAGAAATAGAGCGCGTAGGCGTGAGGATCGTCCTCGGGCGAGAGTTGCAGCTTGTCGCCGCTCACCGCCTCCAGCCACTTGATGAGCGCTTCCGAGCGATACAGGTCCGCGATGAACGGCGCGAGCTTGTCGAGCGTATGACGGCTCACGCTGCCGCCCGCCTTGTGGCCCGGCAGGTAGTTGCGGTTCACGGCCGGCATCACGTCGTGCACGGCGGCGATCAGGCGTTCGGTGTAGTCGCGCGGCAGGAAGTCGTCGAGATAGAGGAAGGAGCCTTGTTTCTCGTAGTCCGCGTGCAGCCGGGGCGTGGGCAGGGAGGCGAGGCGCGCGTTGAGGGTCGCGTCGATATCGCGTGGCGACGGGCGGCTCGCGTGGTCCGCCTGTGCGTGTCGAGGTTGCTGGCTGACCGGAGTTGCCGTATCGCTCATCTCACCGCCTGAAAATCGTTGCCGTCCTTGCGCGCGGCGTGCGCCGTCTGCGCCTTTGCGCGGACGGTGGCTTCGGCGCGCACGCGGCGCGTCACTCGCCGGTAGTCCACCGCGACGAACACCGCGAACAACGGCGCGCCGATAGCCGCGGCGATCAGAAACGGCGTCATGCCGTTGAGCACCGTCACGAGCGGCAACAGATACAGCACGTCTTCGGTTTCGAAGCCGCCCATCGAAGCCTGCTTGGTGCCGGACTTGCCGACCATCGACTCGATGCGCATGCGCAGGAAGAAAATGAGCGCGACCGCGACGCCCGCCACGCCGCCGAGCCACTGCGCGGCCGTTGCGAACGAGGGATGATGCACCGCGACGTAGAAACCGATGCCCGCGAAGAGCAGCACGGTCACGAGCGCGTCGCACGCAAGGTCATAAAAGTGTCCGATCTTACTCGACTGACCGCTGATGCGCGCAAGCTCGCCATCGGTGTGATCGACGAAATTTGACAGCGCGATCAGGAGCGCGCCGAGCGAGCACAGCCAGAAGTCGCCGAGCGAAAGGTAGTACGCGCCGCCCAGGCCGATGGCGAGGCGAACGGTCGTCAGATGATTCGGCGTGACGGGCGTGCCGACGAGCGGCGTGACGAGGCGGCGGGCGAGCCGGGCGTCCCATGTGGCGGGCTCGGGAACGGCTTTCGGGCGGGGCGGACACGGTTTTGTCATGACCGCGAATATATCGCTTATTGACCGCCGCTGCATATATTGCGGCGCGCCCGAATGCCCTCTGCTGGCGCGTTCCGGCGTGCCGCAAGGCCGTTTGCGCGCCGTGTCATTCCACCGTTTTGGGCGCGGCCGCGGGTGCCGGCGCGGCGCCGCTCGCGGTCGAATCGAGCGATGCCGCCGTCTCGTTGCCGATGCCGCCGTTCCTGTCCACCGGCAGCGTCACCGTGCGCACCGTGCCGTTGCCGAGCGGGAAGTCGGCGAGCGCGCTGCGGGCGAGATACGGCATCGCGCGATACAGCGAGGCGTCGTCGGTCGAATTGACCGCCGTCACCTTGTATACCTCGCGTCCGGTCGCCCGCTCGGTCATGCGGATTTGCAGCGCGTGAATATAGACGGGGTAACTTTGGTCGACATAGCCCGTCGGACCCCACGGGCCGTATGGACCGAAGCCGCCCCACGGCCCCCAGAAAGGACGGCCGTAGTAGCCGTACCACGGCCACGGGTCGTAATAGACGGGCTGCCGCACCGTCACGAGGTCGCCGCGGACGGAATACGCGAGCGCCACCTGATAATGCGCGCTCGCTTGCGGCGCCTCCTTGAATGCGACCTTCGCCAGTTCGCTCGCGACGAGCGTTTCGTACGTCTTCTGCTCGATGCTGTTCTGCTGCTCGTCACCGCGGGCGAACGCGTACGTGCGCGTGACGTCGCTGCCGGTCCAGTCCGAGAACGCGGTCACCTGCGTCTGCACGTAGGTCGTGCAGCCCGCGAGCCACAACGCGCCGGGCACGCAGGCCGCGCGCATCAGCCGATGGGTCGAGAGATTCATGGCCTTCCTCATTTCGTTGACTACCTCGGCGAGCGTCGAACGGCGGGGTTCGACTCACGACAGCCAACCGTTTTGTACAATGGTTCGACCTGCCGAGCCCGCGTTCGTGCCGTACATGTGCCGCACATGAGCCGCACGTGAGCCGCACGCGAGCGTTCAGGCCGCCACTCTCACCGAGATCATCTTGCCATGTCCAACACGCCCGCACCGACCGCGTCCGCTGTGATTCGCCGCGAGGACTATACGCCGCCCGCTTTCCTGATCGATTCGGTCGCGCTGGAATTCGACCTCGTGCCGTCGCGCACGGTCGTGAAGAACACCATGCGCCTGCGCCGCAACCCGGATGCGCCCGGCCATGCGCCGCGCCTCGAACTGATCGGCGAGCAACTGGAGTTCGTGCGCGCGGCGATCAACGGCGCGGCGCACGCGGACGTGCAGATCAACGACAACGGCCTGTCGATCGGCGATCTTCCGGGCGACGCGTTCGAACTCAGCATCGAGAGCCTCTGCAATCCGGAGCAGAACACGACGCTCTCGGGTCTTTACGTGTCGAGCGGCAATTTCTTCACGCAATGCGAGGCGGAAGGCTTCCGGCGCATCACGTACTTCCTCGACCGTCCGGACGTCATGGCGACTTACACCGTCACGCTGCGCGCCGACAAGGCGGCGTATCCGGTGCTCTTGTCCAACGGCAATCTGATCGAAGAAGGCGAGCTGCCCGACGGCCGCCACTTCGCCAAGTGGGAAGACCCGTTCAAGAAGCCGAGTTATCTGTTCGCGCTCGTCGCGGGCAAGCTCGTCGCGCTTGAAGAACGCATCAAGACCGGCTCGGGCAAGGAAAAGCTGTTGCAGGTGTGGGTCGAAGAACACGATCTCGACAAGACGCGCCACGCGATGGATTCGCTCATTCACTCGATTCGCTGGGACGAAAAGCGCTTCGGGCTGGAACTGGATCTCGACCGCTTCATGATCGTCGCGGTGAGCGACTTCAACATGGGCGCGATGGAGAACAAGGGCCTCAACATCTTCAACACGAAGTACGTGCTCGCCAATCCGGAAACGGCGACGGACACGGACTTCTCGAACATCGAAGCGGTGGTCGGCCACGAGTACTTCCATAACTGGACCGGCAACCGCGTGACCTGCCGCGACTGGTTTCAATTGAGCCTGAAGGAAGGGCTGACGGTGTTTCGCGATCAGGAATTCTCCGCCGACATGGCCGCCGGCGACGCCGATGGCGCGGCGAGCGCCGCAGCCCGCGCGACGAAGCGCATCGAAGACGTGCGCGTGCTGCGGCAGATGCAGTTCGCCGAGGACGCCGGCCCGATGGCGCATCCGGTGCGCCCGGAGAGCTACGTCGAGATCAACAATTTCTACACGATGACCGTCTACGAGAAAGGCTCGGAAGTCGTGCGGATGTATCAGACGCTGTTCGGCCGCGACGGCTTCCGGCGCGGCATGGACCTCTACTTCCAGCGCCACGACGGCCAGGCCGTGACCTGCGACGACTTCCGTCAGGCGATGGCCGACGCGAATCATCGCGACCTCGCGCAATACGAGCGCTGGTACAGCCAGGCGGGCACGCCGCGCGTCACCGTTCGCGCGTCCTACGACGCCGCGAACAAGAAGTACACGCTGACGCTCGCGCAAGGCTACGGCGAGACATCGGAAGCCGCTCGCGCGACGCAGAAGGGACCGCTTCTGATTCCGTTCGCGGTCGGTCTGATCGGCGCGAACGGGGCGGATCTGCCGCTGCGTCTGGAAGGAGAAAAAGAGCCGAGCGGCACGACACGCGTGCTCGAATTCACGGAGCGCGAGCAGTCGTTCACCTTCGTCGATGTCGGCGAGGCGCCCCTGCCCTCGCTCTTGCGCAATTTCTCGGCGCCCGTGATCGTCGAATTCGACTACACGAACGAACAGCTCGCGTTCCTGCTCGCGCACGACAGCGATCCGTTCAACCGCTGGGAAGCCGGCCAGCGCCTCGCCACGCGCGAGTTGCTCGCGCTCGCCGGGCGCGCGGCGAAGGGCGAGACGCTTTCGATCGGCGACGAAGTCATCGCGGCGTTCGCGCAGGTGCTCGACGACACCACGCTCACGCCCGCCTTCCGCGAACTCGCGCTCATGCTGCCGTCCGAAAGCTATCTCGCCGAGCAGATGAGTGTGTCGGACCCGGCCGCCGTCCACGCGGCGCGCGTGTTCATGAGCCGCCGGCTCGCGTCGCAGTTGCGCGACAAGTGGCTCGCCGTCTACGAGGCGAACCAGACGCCGGGCGAGTACCGGCCGACGCCCGAAGACGCCGGCAAGCGCGCGCTCAAGAATCTGGCGCTCGCCTATCTGAGCCAGCTCGACGATCCGAGCGACGCCGTGCGTCTCGCGCAAAAGCAGTACGACGACGCGAACAACATGACGGACCGCTCCGCCGCGCTTTCCGCGTTGTTGCTTGCCAGCGCAACCGCTGGCGCGGACCCGACCGTCGCCGATGCGGCGCTCGCGGACTTCTATCGCCGCTTCGAGAAGGAGGCGCTGGTGGTCGACAAGTGGTTCGCGCTTCAGGCGACGCAGCGCGGCGGTGCGCAGCGCAAGGTGATCGACATCGTGCGCCAGCTCATGCAGCATCCCGCATTCACGCTCAAGAACCCGAACCGGGCGCGCTCGCTCATTTTCAGCTTCTGTAGCGGCAATCCCGCGCAGTTCCATGCGGTCGACGGCTCGGGCTACGCGTTTTGGGCCGAACAGGTCATTGCGCTGGACGCGCTGAATCCGCAAGTGGCGGCGCGGCTCGCGCGCGGTCTCGAAATGTGGCGGCGCTTCACCCCGGCGTTGCGCGAAAAGATGCACGCCGCGTTGAGCGAAGTCGCGTCGAAGGCGAAGTCGCGCGACGTGCGCGAAGTGGTCGAGAAGGCATTGGCGGCGTAAACGCGCTTGACCCGCTCAGTGGCCGTCGCCCGATGTTTCGCGCGACGGCCATTCTTGTTTATGGCGGCCACGGCCGGTGCTGTCACACGGGCGAGCAGGATCGAGCGGTTAGAATCGTGAATATTCGTCTAACGCTCACCGGAGCCCAGCATGTCCTCCATTTCCAGCCGTACCACGCTCACGAAGTATCTGATCGAGCAGCAGCGCGAACACCAGAATCTGCCGGCCGACCTGCGTCTTCTGATCGAAGTCGTCGCGCGTGCCTGCAAGCAAATTGGCTATCAGGTGAGCAAAGGCGCGCTCGGCGATGCGCTCGGCTCCGCCGGCAGCGAAAACGTGCAGGGCGAAGTGCAGAAGAAGCTCGACGTGCTCTCGAACGAAATTCTGCTCGAAGCCAACGAATGGGGCGGCAACCTGGCCGCGATGGCATCGGAAGAAATGGAAAAGATCTTCCCGATTCCCAACCGCTATCCGAAGGGCAACTATCTGCTGACGTTCGATCCGCTCGACGGCTCGTCGAACATCGACGTCAACGTGTCGATCGGCACCATCTTCTCGGTGTTGCGCTGCCCCGACGGCGCGGAGCCGACGGAAGCGGCGTTCATGCAGCCGGGCACGGCGCAAGTCGCCGCTGGCTATGCGGTGTACGGGCCGCAAACGGTGCTCGTCCTGACCGTCGGCCACGGCGTCAACTGCTTCACGCTCGACCGCGAACTCGGCTCGTGGGTGCTGACGCAGCGCGACATGCAGGTGCCGACCGAAACGCGCGAATACGCGATCAACGCGTCGAACAGCCGCCACTGGTACGAGCCGGTGCAGCGCTACGTGAACGAACTGAACGAGGGGAAGGACGGTCCGCGCAAGGACGACTTCAATATGCGCTGGATTGCGTCGATGGTCGCGGACGTGCATCGCATCCTGAATCGCGGGGGCATCTTCATGTATCCGGCCGACAAGCGCACGCCGGATCGCCCCGGCAAGCTGCGCCTCATGTACGAAGCGAACCCGATGGCGTTCATCGTCGAGCAGGCGGGCGGCGCCGCGACCGACGGCGAGCGGCGCATTCTCGATATCGTCCCGACGAGCCTGCATCAGCGCGTGCCGGTGTTCCTCGGCTCGAAGAACGAAGTGGACCGCGTCACCCGCTACCATCTGACAAAGAAAATTTGATTCAGGCTATTGCCAAATCGAGAATGTGGTCGCTATAATCTTGTTTCTCTGATGCCGGAATAGCTCAGACGGTAGAGCAGCGCATTCGTAATGCGAAGGTCGGGGGTTCGATTCCTCTTTCCGGCACCACAAGATTCAAGCAGCAAACCAGAACCCGCGTTCATGCAAATGACGCGGGTTTTTGCTATTGGTGGTCTCGAACGCGCGCGAGACGGCCCTCCCCCAATGCGCGGTTGCCTCCTTCCGCTTCTCGACTGCCTCGAATTTCGGTTCGCGGCGCAAATACGCAAGAGCATTTCGCATTTGCGCTGCCTGCTTCTCGAAATCGCGCGATATGTGCGCTTTCGTACAACGACGACCCATTTTCCGCTTTGCACCACAGCGTCAACGAAGGTTTCCCGGTATCGTTATATCCATAGAGGAAAGGCAACGATCCAGCGCGGGCGCGGCGCAGCGCCCCGGGCGACGGGGCTCGGCGCTGTCCCGCCGGCTTGGTCCACTGCGGTTCTTTTTGCTAAAACATTAGTAAGCGGGCTCACCCGCCAGCGAAAATTACCGACCGCCGTGCGAACGGTCATATGCCTGATCGGTTGCCGCAGTTTCGCGCTCAAGCCGAAGCCGCGCCGAACCGATAACGCTTAAACAGAGGATCAGTTAATCGGCCATTGCGGCAGCGCACGAACCTGCAGCAGTCGCAATAGCCAGCAATCGAATGTCGATGTCACCCGAGGAGAGAACCATGGACGCCAAACCGACGAAAATCCCGACGCCCGACAAGGTGCATTGTCCGGACCCGGAGCCGGTAGCCGTCGAGTTTCTCGCGACCGAACTGCCCGAGCACGTGCGCGCGTTCTTCGACGAACAGCGCAAGCTGGCTTCGGTCAAGTAGGCGGCCGCGCTGAACCATCACGCCGCCGTCGTGAATACGACGCCCGGTGCGCGCGGCGCGCACGGACTTCGCAGTCCGCATATGGCGCTCGCCAGGAAGCGTCACGCCCTCTCCTTCTGAAACGAGTCGGGCTGACGCCTGGCTTCGCTCGTCCGATCTTCGAGCCCGCACGACTCCGCGCCTGCGCTATGCTGGCGCTTTTGCGCGAACCGCCCAGACGATGCGCCACCGATCGGCCCTCTCGCTTCTTTCTCGCCTGACCTTCGCCTGCACGCTGCTGCTCGCGGCCGCCGCGCCCGCGCAAGCAGACGGCGACGACACGGCGTTCACCAATCTCATCGCGCTCGTTTCGCAACGCCTCGCGCTGGCGGAACCGGTTGCCCGCTACAAGTGGGCGCGCCACGAGCCGGTCACCGACGCGCCGCGTGAAGCCGCGCTGCTCCGGCACGTGGACGAGAGAGCGCGCGCCGCGGACATCGATCCGGATTTCGCGCAACAGTTCTTTCGCGATCAGATCGACGCGAGCAAGGACGTGCAGAACGCGCTGTTCGCGAACTGGCGCGCGCTGAGGGCCGCGCCTGAAGGTTCGCCGCCCGATCTCGCCACTGAGACGCGACCGAAGCTGGATCGGCTGACCAGCGCGCTGTTGACCGCACTCTCGCGTATCGAGCCGATGCGCCACGCCGACGACTGTCCGCTGCGCCTCGCCGACAGTCTTGCGCGCTGGAAGCACGTCACGCGTTATGACTCGTCGCTGAACGCGCCGCTCGGGCGCGCGTTGTCCCACGTGTGCGCGGCCGGAGGCGTCGGCGCGGTCGGCTGACGTTACGAAACCGCGCTCGCCAGCACGTCCTGCCGCAACGGCACGAACGCGAGACCGCGAGCCAGACGTTCGGCGAGAATGCGGTAAATCGCCAGGTCGAAACGCGCGGGTTCGCCCGTCACCCGCAACTCGCGCGCTTGCTCGAGCGTCCCTGCGGTGCCGAAGTACTGCCAGTTGTCGATCACATGCCAAGCGCGGTGCCCGGTTGCCGCGTCGCGCTCCTCGATGGCGACGGCGCCTGCGTGCGGCCACGGCATGCCGCGCGCATCACCGGCACGGGACTTCGGCGCGCGGTTGAGCGAAGGACGCAGCGTCGCGATCATCTGCGCCTCGGCAAGCATCGCGCCGATTTCGCCGCCCGTCGCCTTCCATTCCACGCGCCGCACGAGGGCGGCCAGGCGCAGGTCCTTCGCTGATCGGCGCGGTCCGGTCAAGTGCGAGCGCACGCGCTGGCGCAAGCGCACGCTGCGGCCGACATAGAGCGGTGCGTCGTCGTCGCCAAAAAACACGTACGCGCCGCAGCCGGCCGGAATGCGCTCGATAGTGTCTTCGTCGATCTGCGCCGCGAGCCGAAAGCGGCGCGTTACCCGGCCCACGTGTTCCGCCAGTGTCTCGGGCGCGTGCGCTCGATGCAGATGCTGCCAGAACTGCCACAGGAGATCCGCATCGGCGAGCGCGCGATGCCGGGCGGCAGGCACGAGCGCGTGACGTTCGACGAGCGCGTCCAGACCGTGCCGCGTTTCCGCTGGATACACCGCCCGCGACAGTTGAACCGTGCACAGCACGTCCGGCACGAAGCGCATGCCGATGCGCCTGAACTCGCTCTTCAGGAAACTGTGGTCGAAGTGCGCGTTGTGCGCGACGAAGAGCCGCCCGTCCATCCGGTCGAGCAAGCCGGCTGCGAGTTCGGCGAATGTGGGGGCATCTCGGACCATCGCGTCGTCGATGCCGGTCAACTGCTGAACGAATGCAGGAATCGGCCGCTCCGGATTCACGAGCGAGGTCCACTGCGACACGCCTTGCGGCCCGGCCTCGACGATGCCGATTTCAGTAATGCGATCGACGCCGAACGTGCCGCCCGTGGTTTCGAGATCGACGAAAACGAGAGGGGTGGAAGGCAGTGCCAGCGCGGGAGGGAAATGAAGGTGCATCGTGATGTAAGGCAATGCGGCGGCTTCGGCCGTGCAACCGGGGGGTCTGAATTGCCCATTCTAACAAACCGGTATGTCCGAGGCGTCGGTCGATCGGGCGTCTTCGGCACTTCATCAAATATCTTGAGGGCGTCCGCGTAGGTATTTTCACCGATTTACCGGGCTATTATGGAGTCGCTGTTTCGACAACACCCGCCAAACAGACCCTGCAAGATACCGCATATTTTTGGTTTGCAATCTCGTATAAACCCCGAGTGACCAAACTCATGCGCGAATATTGTTCGGAAATTCGGCGTGGTAGGACTTGCCGCACCTCCGCCACGCGGGCAGCCGTTCCCCGCGGCGGCCGCGCCGTGCGGGACAGGTCGGGCGGCCTCGCTAGGCCGCGTAGAGGGAGCCACGACAGATTAACTCGCGGATTAATGGCTCGCAGAGTTACGCGATTTTAATCCACCACGCTTGCGAAATCAGCCGTAGTTCAGATTATGCGACGGCTTTACGCAGCGCATATAGGTTCTAATAAACAGAGGATCCTGCGAAGCCGATTAACCCGCATAGACTGTAAATCTCATTGCCTTGGAGTAAGTGTTAACTCGCCTTGCCCGATTCTCCGCCCAAGAGGATCATGAAAATGAGATCGTGATGCAATGAATAGGAGGTTCGACGATGAATCACTTGACGCGCTTTGCGCAATGGCTGAAATCACTCGTCGGTTCGTTTATTTCACCAGCCGCGCCGTCGATATCGCCGCTTTCGCTTGAACCGGCATGGCATGGCGATCACTGGCAGAACCTGCTTGCATCGCCGATGGACGCCCGCCGCTACGTCATGGAGGACTGGGCCACGCCGCTGGACGACGACCTGGTGCCGAAGCGGGAGGAAGCCGTTGACCTGGAGCCGCGCTGAAGTCCCGACCACGCTGTGACAAGCAAAAAAAAAGCGCGACCGAAAGGCCGCGCTGACAAAGTTTGGAGATCTTTTCCGTCAACGAAAAAGTCTGCTCCGAAAAGCAGAAATGACAGTATAGCCACCGCCATCGCAATAATTACCCTCAGGCGCGGCAATCTTCTGTTGCTGTTTTCTCAACAATCCATTTTCTGGACTTGTCCGATTCCCTTACGGCCTAAATCGTGTCGCACATCTGCAACGCAGATTGGTTGACAGTTAAGCGCCGCGGACTTTATTCGCCAATAAACCTCTGAATTTAAAGCGGAAAAACGCCTCTTTCGATCATTGCTAATCGGAGAATGATTTATTGCGCGAACTGGAACGTGCGGGCTGTAACACCGTCTTTACACTTCGTCTGGTCCGGAAACAAATGCGTCGCTCTTCGCGGCACGTTGCTCCTCCGACCGCGCCTCTCGCAGCCGGTCGCAGCGAGGTTTCCTCAAAGCCTGGGTTCCTTAGGCCCAATCTGCTCTCGGAGTTACAAAGATGAAAAAGACTCTCATGGTCGCAGCCCTCACGGGCGTCTTCGCTACCGCCGCTCACGCGCAAAGCAGCGTCACGCTCTACGGCCTGATCGATGCGGGCATCACCTACACGAACAATCAGAACGGCCACAGCAACTGGAAGGCGACGAGCGGCGCGGTCAACGGCAGCCGTTGGGGCCTGCGTGGTTCGGAAGACCTGGGCGGCGGCCTGAAGGCGATCTTCACGTTGGAGAACGGCTTCAACATCATGAACGGCACGAACGGCCAAGGTGGCCGTGAGTTCGGCCGTCAGGCATATGTCGGTCTGTCGAGCAACCAGTTCGGCGCCGTTACCCTCGGCCGTCAATATGACTCCGTGGTCGACTTCCTCGGGCCCCTGGCTCTGACGGGCACGCAATACGGCGGCACGCAGTTCGCCCACCCGTTCGATAACGACAACCTGACCAACACGTTCCGCGTCGACAACTCGGTCAAGTACACCAGCGCGAACTACGCTGGCCTGAAGTTCGGCGCAATGTACGGTTTCTCCAATCAGGCTGGCGGTTTCGCGAACAACCGTGCTTACAGCGCGGGCGTGTCGTATAACTACGGTCCGTTGAACGTGGCGGGTGCGTACTTCCAGACGAACAACGGCGCGCCGGTGAATGCAGCGGGCGCGGCAATCGCGGGCGGCGCGGTCACGGCTGACCAGGCTCCGTTCTCGGCAGGCCGTCAGCGCATCTTCGGTGGTGGCCTGAACTACGCGTTCGGTCCGGCGACGGTCGGTTTCGTCTTCACGCAGACCATGCTCGACAGCGGCGTCGGTCTGACGAACGTCGGCTCGCAAGGTCTCGGCAACATCGCGCTGGGCAACAGCGTGCGCTTCCAGAACTACGAAGTGAACGGCCGCTACAACCTGACGCCGGCTCTGTCGCTGGCGGCGAACTACACGTTCACCGATGCGCGCATCGAAGGCGTGAAGCCGAAGTTCCACCAGGTCGACCTGCAAACGGCATACGCGCTGTCGAAGCGCACCGACGTGTACCTGCAGGGCGAGTACCAGCACGTGACGAACACGGACGGCACGAACATCGGCGCGACCATCAACGGCGTTGGCATCTCGTCGACCTCGAACCAAGTCTCGGCAACGGTTGGCGTTCGTCACCGCTTCTGAGCCTCGACTGCAGTTCTGCTTGTCAAAAAGCCGCTCTTCGGAGCGGCTTTTTTTCGTCTGTGCGCCGACGTGACGTGTGAACTAGCGCGGATACCGCACGTCGAGAATATCGATCTGCTGCACGCCCGCCGGCGTGTGCAGCGGCACCGTATCGCCGATACGCGCCTTCAGGAGCGCCCGCGCGACCGGCGAGACCCAGCTCACGTGGCCGCGCTCCAGATCCACCTCGTCGACGCCGACAATCGTCACCGTATGCACGATGCCGTCGTCGCCCGCGTAGTCCACCGTCGCGCCGAAGAAGACCTGATCGACGTTCTCCTGCTTGCGCGCATCCACGACCTCGGCGAGATCGAGCCGCTTCGTCAGAAAGCGAATGCGCCGGTCGATCTCTCGCAGGCGCCGCTTGCCGTAGATGTAGTCGCCGTTCTCCGAGCGATCACCGTTCGACGCCGCCCACGACACGAGCTTGACCACTTCCGGGCGCTCGTTGTCGAGCAGTTGCAGCAGCTCGTCGCGCAGCCGCTGATGGCCCGCAGGCGTGATGTAGTTCTTCGCGCCGGCCGGCACATCCGGCTGGCCGAGTTCGAGATCGTCGTCGCTCTCGTCGGATTCTTTGACAAATGCCTTGTTCATGGTGCGAACCGATTCCAGAATTCCGCGCATCGCGCGCTGAGTGTGTAGAGGCGTGTAATCGTCAACTTACCACGACGCTAGCCGGTCTTAGCCACTTTTCGGTCAACGCCTCTTCCCTTTTCAAACGGGCTTGGCTATAATTCCGCTTCTGCGTGCGGCTGTAGCTCAGTTGGATAGAGTACTTGGCTACGAACCAAGGGGTCGTGGGTTCGAATCCTGCCAGCCGCGCCACTTATTCCGGTGTTTTCACTTTCAAGCGAAAGCATCGAGCGCTTAACCACAAGCGCATTGAAGTCACATAGCAGTACCGTTTTGCGTGCGGCTGTAGCTCAGTTGGATAGAGTACTTGGCTACGAACCAAGGGGTCGTGGGTTCGAATCCTGCCAGCCGCGCCACTTTCAAAGGGCCTTCCATTCGGAAGGCCCTTTTTGTTTTGGCCGCGCTATCGCGACGCTGATCGTCAGGGCCGTGGCGGCGACTTGATATCGCCGATGCGCGCATTCGGCGCGGGCACGTCTTCAGCCGATGAAAACGCTGTCGGCTCACTGATCGCTTCGGCACGCGTGCCGAGCAAGGTCTGCGGATGCCGCAAGTAGACATCCTCGACGCTCTCGCCGAACGAATGCCGCACAAACGCGCGCAGCAGCGCGACACGTAGCGACGGCCCCCGCGCGTGCACCGGCTCGCCGTCCTTGCCGAACGTCGCCGTGCATTCCACTTCCCCGCGCCCCACGTCGTTCATTTCCAGCCGGCAGGCGCGCTCCAGCACGACAGACGCGGCCTCCCACGACGTCGACGGCAGAAACCGCCCGTCCCACGCCTTGCCGCGGTCGTTACCGCGGATCGAGAGCGTGGTGCCGCTGTCGGTGAAGTGGATTTCCCTGATGAAGTCGTGAAGGCCGCGCGCTACCCAGTAATCGAGCGTGGGGCCTTCGAGGTCGGATGTATTCATATCGGCGCTCTCCATGCTTTCGGTCGACTGACGACCGCATGCACGCCGCGTTCCCGCGCCGGATCAGTAGTCGGCGCGTTCCCGGTCGATGCGCATGCCGCCGTCCTGATTGCGATGATGCGGCTCGTCGCTCGGACGCTCGCGCGCAATGCGCATCACGTCCAGATTCGTGCGCACGCGACGCATCACATTCGCGAGATGCACGCGATCGCTCACCTGGATGACGAAGCGCAGAAGCTTCGCCTCCTGCGAGACGTCCTCATCCATCGCGATGTGAACGATGTTCGCGTCCGCCGATGTGATATCCGCCGCCACGCGCGCGAACACGCCCTTCGTGTTCTTTACGAGCACCTTCACGGCGACGTCGAAGAGACGCCCCGGCTGCGGCGCCCACGCGACGTCGATCCAGCGCCCCGGATCGCGCCGGTGGATGCGCTGCGCGACGCGGCATTCCGTCGTGTGGATCGCCATGCCGAGCCCGATGCCGATATAGCCCATGATGTCGTCGCCGGGAATCGGGCGGCAGCACGGCGACAGTTGCACCGACATGCCTTCCGTACCCGTGATGACCACGGGCGGCGCGGTATTGGTGTTGTGGTGCTCGCGATGCGGGTGATCCTCGTCGTCCGCAATGCCGTTCATCAACACTTCGATGCGCTTGGCCATCACGGCCGCCACGCGCCGGCCGAGGCCGATATCCGCAAAGATTTCCTGACGCGTCTTGTTGCCGGTCCACAGCACGAGCTTGTCCCACACTTCCGGCGTGACGTCCGACAGCGCGAGGCCATAGCCCTTGAGACTTTGATCGACGAGCCGCTCGCCTAGCTGCACGGATTCGTTCAGGCGCATCGTCTTCAGATAGTGACGGATGGCCGAGCGCGCCTTGCCGGTACGCACGAATCCGAGCCACGCGGGATTCGGCTTCGAGTACGGCGCGGTGATCACTTCGACGATATCGCCGCTCTTCAACTCCGTGCGCAGCGGCAGCAGTTCGTTGTTGATCTTGACCGCGACGCACTGATTGCCGAGGTCGCTGTGAATGGAATACGCGAAGTCGAGCGCCGTCGCGCCACGCGGCAGCGGCATGATCTTCGACTTCGGCGTGAACACGTAGACCGCGTCCGGGAACAGGTCGATCTTGACGTGTTCGAGGAATTCGCTCGAATCGCCTGCTTCGCTCTGGATGTCGAGCAGCGACTTGAGCCATTGATGCGCGCGCTTCTGCACGTCGTTCAGATCCGCGCCGCCGTTCTTGTACAGCCAGTGCGCCGCGACGCCCGCCTCGGCGATCTCGTGCATCTTGCGCGTGCGAATCTGGAATTCGATGGGCGCGCCGAACGGCCCGACGAGCGTGGTATGCAACGACTGATAGCCGTTCACCTTCGGAATCGCGATGTAATCCTTGAACTTGCCCGGCACGGGCTTGTAGAGCGCATGCAGCGCGCCGATGCACGTATAGCACTCGAGCGCGCTCTCCACGACCACGCGAAAGCCGTACACATCCAGCACCTGCGAGAACGACAACTGCTTGTCGCGCATCTTCTTGTAGATGCTGTAGATGGTCTTTTCGCGGCCGGTGACTTCGGCGCTGATCTTCGCGTCCGCAATCGTGCGCTGCACCGCTTCGAGAATCTTGCCGACCACTTCGCGCCGGTTGCCGCGCGCCGCCTTCACCGCTTTTTCGAGCGTGGCGTAGCGGTTTGGATTGAAGTTCGCGAAGCTCAGGTCCTGCAACTCGCGATACGTGTTGTTGAGGCCGAGCCGATGCGCAATAGGCGCGTAGATATCCAGCGTTTCGCGCGCGACACGCCGACGCTTCTCCGGCGGCACGGCGCCCAGCGTGCGCATGTTGTGCAGGCGGTCGGCGAGCTTCACCAGAATGACGCGCACGTCGCGCGCCATCGCGAGCAGCATCTTGCGGAAGTTCTCTGCCTGCGCTTCCTCGCGGTTGCGGAACTCCATCTTGTCCAGCTTTGACAAGCCGTCGACCAGTTCCGCGACCTTCGCGCCGAACCGCTCGGCGATTTCCGTCTTGGTCACGCCCTGATCTTCGATCACGTCGTGCAGGAGCGCCGCCATGATGGACTGCGCGTCCAGCTTCCAGCCTGCGCAGATTTCCGCGACAGCGACCGGATGCGTGATGTACGGCTCGCCGCTCTGGCGATACTGCCCGAGATGCGCTTCGTCGCTGAAATGGAAAGCCGCCTTGACTTCCTTGATCTCGTCGGCGGAGATGTAGCTTGCCAGCGCGTTCGTCAGATTCGCGATGGAAACGACGTCGTGCCTGCGTGGCTGCTCCGGCGTGGCGGTCGGCCCGAACAGGTGGCGAAACGACTGTTCGAGGACCGCGTCGATGTACTTGCGCGCCGCGTGCGGCTTGTCGGCATCGAGAAGCGAATCCTGATCGATCTCGATGTCCGGGTCCACTGAAGCGGAGACGGGCAGCGGTGTCTGACTCATGTTCGCCTCCGTGTTCGTCTGACGCGCCGCTTATCCATCAGTTGCGCCGGTTGCAAGAAGTGAAACGGGTGAAACGGGTAGAAGACTTCGAAAAAGCCGCCGGTCAGACCGGCACTTTCTTCAGCATTTCTACGCCCACCTGCCCCGCTGCGATTTCGCGCAGCGCGACGACGGTCGGCTTGTCGCGGCTTTCGATCTTCGGGGTGTGACCTTGCGCGAGCTGACGCGCGCGATACGTTGCCGCGAGCGCCAGCTCGAAGCGGTTCGGAATTTGTTTCAGGCAGTCTTCGACAGTGATGCGGGCCATGTTTGTATCCTTCTCGATGTGGGTTTTATTCTACCTTATGTGACCGATGCGACTCGGCCACCGCTCGCGTCATTGCGGGTGCGTGGGATGAATGCCGAGCTCGACGAAAAGCTGCGTGTGACGCGCGTATTGCGACGTGAAGCGCAGGCGCGTGGCGGCCACGAGGCAGCGCAGTTCGTTGAGCGCGCGATCGAAATTCTCGTTGATGACGACATACTCCGCTTCCGACGCATGCGCCATCTCGCTGCCGGCCGCGAGCAGCCGCCGCACGATCACGTTGGGCGCGTCCTGGCCGCGCTTCTTCAAGCGGTCTTCGAGCGCATCCAGCGAAGGCGGCAGAATGAAAATCTCCACCGCATTGCGAAAGCGTTTCTTGACCTGCTGCGCGCCCTGCCAGTCGATTTCGAGCAGCACGTCGTGGCCCATTTTCATCTGGTCCTCGATCCACAGGCGCGAAGTCGCGTAGTAATTGCCGTGCACTTCCGCGCTTTCGAGAAACTCGCCCTTGTCGTGCCGCTCCATGAATTCGTCGACGGACACGAAGTGATACTGCACGCCGTTGGTCTCGGCCGGGCGCGGGTCGCGCGTGGTGTAGGAAACCGACAGGCGAATGGCCGGGTCCTGCGCGAGCAGCGCGTTCACGAGCGTGGACTTGCCCGCTCCCGACGGCGCGACGACCATGAACAGGTTGCCGGGATAGATACCCGTGTACGTGCTATGCGAGCGGTGCGTGGTGTTCGGCATGATCGAGCGTTACTCCAGATTCTGTACTTGTTCGCGCATCTGTTCGATGAGCAGCTTCAGCGTCATCGACGCATCCGCGAGTTCCTTGGCGGCCGCCTTCGAGCCGAGCGTGTTCGCTTCGCGATTGAGCTCCTGCATCATGAAGTCGAGCCGCTTGCCGACCTTGCCGCCCTTTTGCAGCACGTGGCGCGTTTCCGTGAGATGCGCGCTTAAGCGCTGCAACTCTTCCGCGATGTCGATGCGAATGCCGTACATCGTCACTTCCTGACGGATGCGCTCGGCAATCTCATCGCGCGGCACGCTCGTCGTCGTGGCGTTGTCCGACGTCGCGATGCCGAGCGCGTCTTGCAGGCGCTCGACGATCTTCTGCTGATGCTTCGTGATCAGTTCGGGCACGAGCGGCGTGATGCGCGCGACGATCGCTTCCATCTCCGTCACGTTGTTGATGAGCACGCCCGCCAGCGCCGCGCCTTCGCGCGCGCGGACTTCGATGAGATCCGCGATCGCCTGCTTGGCGCACGCGAGCACCGCTTCGCGCAGCGTGTCCTGCGAGACCGAGCTTTCCGCGAGCACGCCCGGCCAGCGCAGAATTTCGCCGGTGCGCATGCGTTCGGCATCCGGAAAGACGTCGAGCACCGCGCGCTCCAGCGTGGCGAGTTGCGTGAGCGCGTCGCGATTGAGCGCGCCCGCATTGGCCGTCTGCTCGACGCGATTCAAGTTGATGCGGATATCGACCTTGCCGCGCGAGAGCTTGGTCATCAGCATTTCGCGCATTTGCGGCTCGGTGGCGCGCACGTCTTCGGGCATGCGGAAATTCAGGTCGAGAAAGCGCGAATTCACCGTGCGCAATTCCACCGATACCCCGACGCCTGCGCCGCCCGCGCCGTCCGCGACGACTTCGCGCGTCGCGCTGGCATAGCCTGTCATGCTGTAGATCATGGTACGTCTCGCGATGTGCGCCTTCGCTTGCCGAAGGCCGGTTCAACGAAACGCCCGGCGCGAATGAAGGTGCGCTGGGATTGGCACGCGTTGGCCGCCGGGCGATGAACCCGCATTATCCCATTTTTACCTCACGGCCCGTCCGCCCGGACGCGCGCCGCGCATTCCGCGGCCGGCAACGCCGCCCGGTGATTGACGATAAAATCGCACCACCTGGCGCACCGAACATTCGAATCGCGCCCGACTCTTTCTTCCCTCGCTCACCATGACCGACTCTCCCCTGCTCAAGCCTTCCATTGCCCGCCCGAGCGGCCGCCGCGCGAGCCAGTTACGCGACGTGCGCATCACGCGGCATTACACGAAGCACGCGGAAGGATCGGTGCTCGTCGAGTTCGGCGATACGAAAGTGATCTGCACGGCGAGCATCGCCGAACGCGTGCCGGCGTTTCTCACCGGACGCGAGCAAGGCTGGCTCACCGCCGAATACGGCATGCTGCCGCGCGCCACGCACACGCGCAGCGACCGCGAAGCCGCGCGCGGCAAGCAGACCGGGCGCACGCAGGAGATTCAACGGCTGATCGGTCGGGCGCTGCGCTCCGTATTCGATCTGAACGTGCTCGGCCCGCGCACGCTGCATCTCGACTGCGACGTGATCCAGGCCGACGGCGGCACGCGCACCGCGAGCATCACGGGCGCATTCGTCGCCGCGCACGATGCCGTGACGGAGCTGCTTGCGAGCGGACGCATCGCGCAATCGCCGGTGAAGGATTTCGTCGCGGCCATTTCGGTCGGCATCTTCGAAGGCTCGCCCGTGCTCGACCTCGACTACGAGGAAGACTCGCAGTGCGATACCGACATGAACGTCGTGATGACGGGCGCGGGCGGCTTCGTCGAAGTGCAGGGCACGGCGGAAGGCGCGCCGTTCTCGCGCGACGAGATGAACGCGCTGCTCGATCTCGCCGACAGCGGCATCAAGGCGCTGATCGCGAAGCAAAAAGCCGCGCTGGAGATCGAAGGTGTCTGATACACATGGCATCGGGCATGGCATCGGTCGCGTGGTGCTCGCGTCGAATAACGCAGGAAAGCTGCGCGAGTTCGCGTCGCTCCTGAACGCCGCGGGCATCGAACTGATCGCGCAGGGCGAACTCGGCGTGCCGGAAGCGGAAGAGCCGCATCCGACGTTCGTCGAAAACGCGCTCGCGAAGGCGCGCCACGCGTCGGCGTTGACCGGCCTGCCCGCCCTCGCCGACGACTCGGGCCTTTGTGTCCGCGCGCTGAACGGCGCGCCCGGCGTGCATTCGGCGCGCTACGCGATGAAGCACGGCGGCGAAAAGAGCGATGCCGCCAACAACGCTCGACTCGTCGCGGACTTGGCGAACGAAGCGGACCGCCGTGCGTATTACTTCTGCGTGCTCGTGCTCGTGCGTCACGCAGACGATCCCGAGCCGCTCATCGCGGAAGGCCGCTGGCACGGCGAAGTGATCGACACGCCGCGCGGCGGGCACGGCTTCGGCTACGACCCGTACTTCTTTCTGCCGGCGCTCGGCGCGACCGCCGCCGAACTCGATCCGGCGCGCAAGAACGCGGTGAGTCATCGCGCGCTCGCGCTGCGTGATCTGCTGCAACGACTCAAGGAACTCGCGTGAGCAGCGGACCGAAGACGATCAACATCGTGCAGGCGTTCACGTCGCCCGGAAGCATCCGGCTGACGTCGCTGCCGCCGCTTTCGCTGTACGTGCATTTTCCGTGGTGTGTGCGCAAGTGCCCGTATTGCGACTTCAACTCGCACGAGTGGAAGGACGATACGTTCCCCGAAGAACGTTATCTCGACGCATTGCGCGCCGACCTCGAACGCGCGTTGCCGCTCGTCTGGGGACGGCAGGTGCATACCATTTTCATCGGCGGGGGCACGCCGTCGCTGTTGTCGGCCAAGGGCCTCGACAGGCTGCTTTCCGACGCGCGCGCGCTTTTGCCCATCGACGCCGACGCCGAAATCACGCTCGAAGCGAATCCCGGCACGTTCGAAGCGGCGAAGTTCGCGTCGTTCCGCGCGAGCGGCGTGAACCGGCTGTCGATCGGCATTCAGAGCTTCAACGAGGCGCATCTGAAGGCGCTCGGCCGTATCCATGATGCGACGCAGGCTCGGCGCGCCGTCGAGATCGCGGCGAAGCACTTCGACAACTTCAACCTCGACCTGATGTTCGCGCTGCCGCAGCAGTCGCTCGACGAATGCCGGCGCGATATCGAGACTGCGATCGCCTTCGCGCCGCCGCATCTGTCGCTGTATCACCTGACGATGGAGCCGAACACGCTCTTCGCCAAATATCCGCCCGCCCTGCCCGACGACGACGCCGCCGCCGACATGCAGGACTGGATTCACGAGCGCACGCGCGATGCCGGCTACGAGCGCTACGAAGTGTCGGCGTATGCGAAGCCGCATCGGCAGAGCCGCCACAACCTGAATTACTGGCGCTTCGGCGATTACCTCGGCATCGGCGCGGGCGCGCACACGAAGCTGTCGTTTCCGTCGAAGATCGTGCGGCAGGCGCGCTTCAAGCATCCGGCGACGTACATGGATCACGCGCTGTCGCCCACGGAAAGCGCGATTCAGGAAGAGCGCGAAGTCGGGCCGCGTGATCTGCCGTTCGAGTTCATGCTGAACACGCTGCGGCTCGTCGAAGGCTTTCCGGTGCATGCGTTCGTCGAGCGCACGGGACTGGCGCTCTCGGCCATCGAGCCGGCGCTCGTCGAAGCGGAGAAGCGCGGCCTCATCACGCGCGATTTCGAGCGCATTGCGCCGACCGAGCGCGGCCAACGCTTCCTCAACGATTTGCAGGAGCTGTTCTTGCAGGATCCCGCACGGTGAGCGCCCCGACGATGGCGCCGGACTCGGTCATGCGGCATCGTCCGTTCGCGCTCTTCTGGACGGCGCGCGTGATGTCTTCCGTCGCGTTTCAGATGATGTCGGTCGCAATCGGCTGGCAGGTCTATTCGATCACGCACAGCGCGTTCGCGCTCGGTCTCGTCGGCCTCGCGCAGTTTCTGCCGATGTTCGTGCTGACGCTCGTCGTCGGGCACGTCGCGGATCGCTACGACCGCCGCACGATTGCGTATGTCTGTCAGACGGTCGAGAGCGTCGCGGCGCTCATGCTGTGTGTCGGCGCATGGCGCGGCTGGAATCACGCCGGCCCGATCTACGCGATTGCCGCGATCACGGGCGCGGCGCGCGCGTTCGAATCGCCGTCGATGGCCGCGCTCCTGCCGAACCTCGTCGCGCGAAACCAGTTGCAGCACGCGAGCGCCTGGTCGACGTCCGCGAACCAGACGGCGCAGATTCTCGGCCCCGCGATGGGCGGCCTGCTCTACGGCCTCGGCGCGTCTACCGTGTACGGCGCGGTTTGCGTGGCGTTTCTCGTTGCCGCGTGCGCGGTCGCCGCGATCAAGATCGAGAATGCCGTGCGCATGCGCGCGCCGTTGTCGTTCGAGGCGCTGTTCTCGGGCATCGGCTTCATTCGCAGCAAGCCGGTGATTCTCGGTGCGCTGTCGCTCGATCTGTTCGCCGTGCTGCTCGGCGGCGCGACGGCGCTGTTGCCGGTTTTCGCGCGCGACATCCTGCACACGGGGCCGTGGGGACTCGGCATTCTGCGCGCGGCGCCGGCCGTGGGCGCGCTCGCCGGGTCCATCTGGCTCGCGCATTTTCCGCTGCGACGGCGCGCGGGCACGGCGCTCTTTGCTGGCGTGATCGCGTTCGGGATCGCGACGATCGTGTTCGGGCTCTCGCGCAACGTTTATCTTTCGCTGATTGCGCTGGCGGCGCTCGGCGCATCCGATGTGATCAGCGTGGTCGTGCGCATGTCGCTCGTGCAGTTGCAGACGCCGGACGAGATGCGCGGTCGCGTCGGCGCGATCAATTCGCTCTTTATCGGCACGTCGAATCAGCTCGGCGAATTCGAATCGGGCATGACGGCGGGACTGTTCGGCGCGGTGCCGGCGGTGCTGATCGGCGGATTGGGGACGATCATCGTCGCGCTGTTGTGGATGCGGCTTTTCCCCGCGCTCAGGGCGACGCGCACACTCGAAGGCTGAGGTCGCTCGACGCCGACGAGTTGCGCTACAATACGCGCCTTGCTGGAGGTGTGGCCGAGCGGTTTAAGGCACCGGTCTTGAAAACCGGCGAAGGAGCGATCCTTCCGTGAGTTCGAATCTCACCGCCTCCGCCAATCTCCTGTCCGCGCTGGTCCCCTTCCGTTTGAATCGATCCCCGAAACGCCCGTCAGATAAGGCTTTTAGCCCGAAGCGCGTTTGAAGCCGCCGCCGATTTCGAGCGCTTCGCTGGACACGCACACGCCGATCCGTTGCTTACATTCGACAACGGGAACTCGCATGTCCTTCGGCAATACCGCGCGCCGGCATGGTGAGCGGCCGCGCTTGCCTCCCCTGACCGAGGTTCACGCGCCGGGGCGCCGGCGGACGGAACTACCGCAGGCGTCGACCGACCCTGTCACCGATATTCGTCAATATCAATATCGAATTCGCTCTGCGTCAGCCATCCTTCGAATATCCGGCGGCACGTCGGGCACTCGGTTTCCGTCCGCGCTGTTCCAATCGCAGGAAGAACCGAACCTTCGCGTGTTGCCGCTCAATCTGTGCGCGCAGATCGGCACGAGGAAGAGCGAGAAGGCTGACGAGACAGCGCAGGTGCGGCGAGAGGTAGTCGCTAGACACCATGCCGTTGCTGGAAATGCTTCAGATTCCTTGGCGCCACGAGAAGGCGCTCTTGCGGGCCAATTGGGTTGAACGGGGCTGTCCCTTTGCTCCGGTCGTCGAAGGCGACACTCCGAAAAGGCGGCTTTACGTCTTGATGAATTTTTGAAACGACGCATAGGCCAAACGGCGCGCGTTCATGCTCTGGCCCGCCTCACGATCAGATTCGCGACGGCCATACAGGCGTCGCGTGCCGCGGACGACTCCACCGCAGGCAGCGGCGAGAATCTTTCACTGGTACTCATCGATCTCAATGGTTCCGCCGAGTGCATCCATCATCGATTGAATATCGGGCGGCACGTCCGGAATTCGGTCGCCGGAATCATTCACCCAGAAGCAGAAGAACCGCATTTTCGCGCCCGCCTGCTCGACGAGCGCGCGAAGGTCTGCACGCGGAAGGCCAAGACTGCTTTTCAGATATCTTAGATGCGGCGAAAGTTGGTCGCTAGCGACTGCCGATTCACTGCTGACGCCCCAAACGCCGGTTCGGCGCTGCGCCGTTACCGTCCCGCGCGCCCTTCGAATCGGATCACCTTTTCTCACCGCAATAGCGGGCTGCACGCCGAAATAGCTCGTCCAGAAATCGGGCACGACACCATCGCCCGTTATGATGAAGCTGGCATGGGCCAGCCGAGGACTCTTATTCATGCCTCTCGCTCAGTTCTGGTAATCGTGAAAGTTGTCGATGTAATCGCCGTCAAGATAAACATCACCGTTGTCGTGCCAAAGCAAATCATCGTCCGCGCCAATTCCGTTCGTGGATTTGAAGCGGTGAACCATCTCGCGGAACTTCTGGCTTGAGTACCCAAGCATTTTTGCCGCAAAGCGCGGATTGTTCGTGCTGGCCGCGAGTTCGTCGATATCGCCGCTAAGGTCATCGGCGACATACTCGAATGGCTGTACGTCTGCGAACAAGGACTTCGGGACCGGCGCTGCTATAGATCCGTCCGGCAGGATGTCGCCCGGAGTGGCCAACCATATGGCGGGGCCATCGGCAGCGGTTAGCTGCCGCATCGCTGGCGTAACGAACGACGTGACGGCGGGCAATGCGCTTGCCGCGCGGTTGAAAAGCTGCGACGGCGTGAACGTCGGCCCTGATGCGAGAGAACGGGGCGCGCCGTCGGATTGACCGCCCCCGCGCGGGCGATCCGGGGCCGGCTTGATCGGTGCGTCTAGAACGGTCACCAGCTCACCCGTTTCAATGGCGCGCTCGATCTTCCATCGCAGGTTCGCCGCGTCAGGTTCGCTAATGTCAAGAAGACCGCGCGCCCCTTCCAGAAATTGCTCGTCGCCGCTCCAGTCGAGTTTGTTCGAGAGGAAGGCCCGCGCGGCATGCTTCGCCTGCTGCCTTTCGTCAGCGGTCCGGTATTCGACGTCCTGACGGCGTAACACCGTCAAAGCTCCCCTTCGTGGTCTGATGCCGTTTCGCATTGTCTCGTCCTCCTAACCGAGCCGCGCGTGAAAAACACGGCGCGACGCGCGAGAGTTTAACCGCTTGCGGGTCGGTCCCACCCGGGAAACGACATGTCTCCTCATTCTTCTGAAACACGAGTGCTTTCCCTAGCGGACAGTGGTCCACGGTTCTTGCAAGTGCGGTGACACGCCGCTTCGACTTTTTCGCCCGACAAAGGCTAGGGTTCACGTCAGATGCTCTTTTCAACTGCTGGATCCACCGCGGAGATGGGCGACTCAGCGACGCCTCAGCGTATCGCTTCTTGCTTCGACGTGACAAAGCAATGACGCGAGAATCATCCCGTGATCAGATCTGTCCGCATGACGACCGAAAGAGACACGTCTTCTCTAGTTTCCGCTCTTTTCAGTCGATCCTTGGGCGCGGAGCATGGACCCTGGCAGCGCGATACGGTCTGCCTCTTTCGCTTTGGTCTGACCGGCGCGACCTTATGGATCAAGCAAGCCCTTTGAGCTGCGGCCGCGTTCCCTCTTTGATGATTGCCGGTGCGGCAGGCATCTGGCAACCGATACAGAAGCGCCTCGAGCGTCAGAGATTGCGCATGCCGCGAAGCCGCGAAACTGTGTCACTAGAATTGACGAGCAAGCGCGCCGCTTTGCTTGCGTTGCTCCGCGAATGTCGACCGCATCAAGAGCTACCTCAACATTCAGACAAACCGCATTGCGCCGCAATCGCCTGCCAAGTATCGTCGCAAAGCTTCTTCACGCGTTCCCCCGTATCCGCGTGACGGGAGCCTTCAATGGTAGGTTGGCTTGGGCCTCGCCGAGCGCGAGGCTTTTTTTTCGCCGCCACGGTCTGTTCGCAGCACCAATTGAACGCCGCGCCCGCTACCGCATCTAACCGCGCTCACGACTCAGCGCGGAGACCCTCCCGATGCACCGCACTCGCAGCATCCCCCTTCTGTTGGCGCTTGCCTGCTGCGGCGAAGCGTCGGCGCAGGCGGACGCATTGCCTAACGCCCAATGGCGCCGCGCCGACGCCACACTTTTCGATCTCGTCCAAAACGGCTACGCCATCGTCGCGATGACGAGCGCGAGCGCGCCCGCGCCCAGCCCGGCGTCGCCCGAGAACACGTACATCCTGCAGAAGACGAACAGCGTTTACCGCTGCGTCGAAACGCGCGCAGCAACGCGTCCGACGTCGCCGCCGCATTGCGCCGAGCTCGTCAAGCCCTACTCCGACTAGCCCGGCGCGCGACCGCGCTCAACCCACGGGGGGCTCGCCCTCGCCGGGCTGCTGGCCCGGGTTGTCGTGCGGCGCCTGCTTGCGCCCCTGATCGTCACGCTCGGGCAGCTTGCTTTTCTCGTTATCGCTGTGTTCGGCAGGCTGCGCGTCGTCGGGACGATTCGTTTCACCAGTCATGGCTCCCTCCTTGTACGTTCGAAGTATCTGAGTGGCGGAGCAAGACGCGCACCCGGAAAGCGCTAATACCGGGCGGCTCCAGCAGCGGCTACTATTTGAGTATCGCCCCGCGCGCCACTCGTCCTCACGAATCATGATCGCGACGTTTGCATCGCCCGTTCGGATCGCCGCCGCCTGGCTCGGCATCGCGCTGATCCTCGCGACGACCGCCTGCACGTTCACGCCGCCGCCGAGCGTCGTTCAGGCGCGCGCCGCCGCGCCGTCGCCGGCGCCCGGGCTGACGCTCGATCAGTACAAGGCGCGCATCGCGGAGAGAATCTTCGAGCGCAATCCGTCGCTCGTGCTGCATGGCACGCCCCAGGCGATGCTGCGGTCCTTCGTGCTCGTCGCGTTCACGGTAGACCGTAGCGGGCGTCTCGTGCAATCGTCGGTGTATCGGACCAACGGCGACGACGAAGCCGAAGCCACCGCGCTCGCCTCCCTGCGCCGTTCCGCCCCGCTGCCTGCGCCACCCGCCCGCCTTCTGAACGGCAAAGGCCAGGTCGAGTTGTTCGAAGGATGGATGTTCAACGACAACGGACAGTTCCAGCTCCAGACGTCGCACTCGCCGCAAGCGACGAGCATCGACTAGCGCGGACCGGCGTACGTTGGTGCAGATTGGCGCTCGCCGGACACGATCGTTATAATTTTTGGCATCCCTTGCCGGTTCCACACCGGCCCGGCCTTCGCCACGCGCTTACCCCGCGCGCCGTGCGAAGCGCCTCCAAGCATGGCCGCCCGCGCCTGCCTCGCGCACCACGCCTCGCGCGAGCCCGAGCCATCGCGCCCGATTTCCCACACGCGCGACGCAGCGCCCATCGGGCACGTCCCGCGAGTGCGAGCGCAGCAAAAGACACTACAACGCTATAAACGGAGACAGCATGTCATCACCCTCGCTTTCCGCCGCCAAGCCCGGCGACAAAGCCCAAAGCACGTCGCGCGTGATCTTCGCGAGTTTCATCGGCACCGCGATCGAGTTCTACGACTTCTACGTCTACGCGACCGCCGCCGCGCTCGTCATCGGGCCGGTGTTCTTTCCGCACGGGTCGCCCGCCGCACAGGCGTTGTCCGCGTTCGTGACCTTCGGCATCGCTTTTCTCGCGCGGCCGGTCGGCTCGTTCCTGTTCGGGCATTTCGGCGACCGCGTCGGCCGCAAATCGACGCTCGTCGCGTCGTTGCTGGTGATGGGTCTCTCAACGACGCTCATCGGCTTCGTTCCCGGCTACGCGTCGATTGGCAGCCTAGCGCCCGTGCTGCTGTGCATCCTGCGCTTCGGGCAGGGCATCGGGCTCGGCGGCGAATGGGGCGGCGCGGCGCTGCTCGCCACCGAATACGCGCCGCAAGGCAAGCGCGGCCTGTTCGGGATGTTCCCGCAACTCGGGCCGTCGGTCGGATTTCTGGCGTCGAACGGTCTCTTCTTCGGCCTCGCGCTCTCGCTGTCGGACGAGCAGTTTCGCAGCTGGGGCTGGCGCGTGCCGTTTCTCGTCAGCGCGGTGCTGGTGGCGCTCGGCCTCTACGTGCGACTGAAAATTGCCGAGACGCCCGCGTTTCGCGCCGCGCTGGAGCGTCACGAGCGCGTGAAGGTGCCGATTGCGACGCTGTTCAGCCGCTATCTCGCGCCGACGCTGCTGGGCGCGCTCGCGATGGTCGTCTGCTACACGCTCTTTTACATCTCGACGGTGTTTTCGTTGTCGTATGGCGTCGCAACGCTGCACTTTTCGCGCGAGAAGTTCCTCGGCCTGCTCTGCTTCGCGGTGCTGTTCATGGCGATCGCCACGCCGATCTCGGCCATCGCCAGCGACCGGTTCGGCCGCAAGCCGGTGCTGATCGTGAGTTGCATCGCGGCGATTCTGTCCGGTTTCGCGATGTCTCCGCTGCTCGGCAGCGGCAATACGGCTTACGTGGCGCTCTTTCTCACAATCGAGCTGTTCCTGATGGGCGCGACGTTCGCACCGATGGGCGCGCTCCTTCCCGAGCTTTTCCCGACGAACGTGCGCTACACCGGGGCGGGCGTCGCCTACAACCTCGGCGGGATTCTGGGCGCGTCGGTCGCGCCGTATATCGCGCAATTGCTCGCCAATCGCGGCGGGCTGGCGTGGGTCGGCGGGTACGTGTCGGCGGCAGCGGCGGTCAGCCTGCTTGCGGTGCTCGCCATGCGGGAGACGCGCGACATCGTGATGGAATGAGGGCGCCGCAGGCGCGCGCGTGCGTGCGATGACGCGCTGAATCGCGAACGGCCGGCCTGCCCAGCAATCATTGAGAAGCGTTCGGGTACCGTCGCGGTGTCTTAGGTGGCGCGCTCGTCAGCGCAAAGACGTACCCGAATGAAAACGGCTCGGTCGCTCGTAGTCGCCGTATCGGGGACATCCCGCCAGTCCCCGCGACGACGACGAGCGGCCACGCACGGCCGCGCTCACCGATCGCACCGTTTGACCGCATGCGCGGGAACGGGCCGTCGATTCATGGCGGCACGAGGCTGCGCTGTCGCGTGCCCGACGCGCGCCGCCTTGGCTGCTCTCGCCGCTTTGCGCTCCGCCCAGAACCGCGCGAGCCACAGCAGAAAGCCGACGGCGATCGCATCCGCGACGATCCCCGCCAGCCAGTGCGACGGATACCGCCCGAGGTTCTCGACGCCCATCGCGCGCAACGCCGAATCCAGCAGGAGCGAAACCGCCGCGCCCGCGATGAAGCATACGAGTCCCTGCTGCCCGACCGTCACGATGCCCGGAAACCGACGAGCGAGCGTGCCGATCCAGCCCGCGTAGACCGCGCGCGCGATGATCCAGGCCACTGCGCCGAAGCTCACGATGCGCAGCGTCGCAAGGTTCTGCTTCATGTATCCGGGCGGCGCCTGCGTTTCGAGAAAGAGCTTCGCGAAAGCAAAAGTCAGCGCGAACGCAACCGCCAGGCAAGTCAGCGCCCGGGCGACGCGGCCCGCGTGAAAGTCGTCGCTGATCGGCTGCACACGCGCGAGCACGCCGGTCACGAACATCAACTGCCACGCGAACGGATTGAAGGACCACGCCTGCGCATAGGAAGCCGGAAGCGCGTTCGCAAGCGGCGTGGCCGCGAGCCAAAGGAGAAGGCTGCCGAACATGGCGACGACGGGCCTGCGCGCGGCGAGCGGCACCACGACCGGCACGGCGAGCGCGAAAAGCGAATACATCGGCAGGACCGACGACAGATACGGCTGCTGCCGCAGCAGCGCGACATCGAAGAGCAGGCTGAACGGACGGGCGAGAAACGCCGGCCATTCGGTGTACTGGAGCATCGGCGAATCGATGCGGAGCAGCATCAGCAGGGCCCCGCCGATGAGCATCAAGACCGCCGTCAGCAGATACGCGCGGTAGATTTCCCAGCTTCGCCGGAAAAAGCGACGGCGAGCGGCTGAATCACTCCGGCGCGTCGCAAGCGCCGTGTAAGCCGCCGCCGACGCGTAACCGCCCAGAAAGACGAACACTTCCGCAGAATCGCAAAAGGCGTACTGATGCAGCGTGAAGCGCGACAGCACGCTTCCCGATATGTGGTCCACCGCGATGATCAGAAGCACGATTCCCCGAAAGAAATCGACTTCGAGCGAACGTGCCGGCGGGGAAGTCATCTGTCGAATGCTCCTCGGACTGCGGTCGGGCGCGCCTGTCGGAAGCGATCGCGCGCATACGGGGTTTGTACCTAGCGTCGAAACAAAATTCCCGTGGCAACGTAATCAGGTACGTACTTTCAAGGTAACACCGGCAGAGGGTCGGCAAGCTGGCGGCGACATGGCTTTTTCGCCGGTTTCGCCGCGCCCGGTTCGACCGATCCTGGACAACAACGGACTTGCATCGAGAACATCATGTCCCTCCACCTGACCAGCTCCCATCTCGTCGCGATGATCGCCATCGCGCTCTCGGTCGCGTTGCTGCTCGCGATCAGGTTTCGGCCCGCGACGTGGCGCGGCGTCGTATGCGAGGCGCTCCTCGCCAACCTGGGCGCGATCGCGGCGGTCGTCGCTTTCGAAATGCTGACAGCCTGATTTTTTGTGGACTACTTTCGATTTCTCTGAACTCTGGCGAGCGGGCGCGGTCCGAGGTTGTAATTGCCGTTCGCGTCGCTCATTGTGGCGCGCCCGGCTCTCTTCTCCTCTCCGCTCCTGATTGATAGGAGCGTTTCCTGGGCGCCTGGCGAAAGCCTCGCGCCTGTTCTTTTTTCCGCGCCTGCTTTCTGTCATCGGTCCGGGGACGCGAAATGCGTTTTGGGATCGTCGTTATAATCGGCGCTTTGCCGACGGCCTTCGCATGCTCCGCGCGCTTCGTTCCCTCTCAACGCTCACTACGCGCCGAACGCGCAGCCTCTGGCGCCGCTACGGCATCTTCTGGCTGGGCGCGATTCTCGTCGGTCTCGTCGCCGTGTATTACGCGCGGCTCATCGACTGGGGATACGGTCTCTTCATGGGCTTTCGCGCGGAACATGCGTGGCTGCCGCTCATCGTGACGCCCGCGGTCGCCGCGCTCTGCGTGCTTCTAACGCGCGCGTTCTTCCGCGGCTCGGAAGGCAGCGGCATTCCGCAGGTCATCGCCGTCCTGCATAGCCCGACGTCGGCGGCGGGCGGGCGGCTGCTCACGCTCAAGATTCTCGCCAGCAAGATCGCCGTTTCGTTTCTCGCGATTCTCGGCGGCTTCACCATCGGTCGCGAAGGGCCGACGGTGCAGGTCGGCGCGGCGCTCATGTTCAACATGCGGCGCTTCTATCCCCGCTCGAATTCGCTGATCGAACGCCAGCTCGTGCTCGCCGGCGCGGCGGCCGGATTGTCCGCGGCGTTCAACACGCCGCTCGCGGGCATCGTGTTCGCCATCGAGGAACTCACGCGCAGCTTCGAAGTGCGCGCGAGCGGCGTGCTCATTACCGGCATCATCATCGCGGGTATCGTCGCGCTCGGGCTCAACGGCAACTACACCTACTTCGGCACCATCGACGTCGGCGCGCATTTTCCGAAGGTGCTGGCCGTGGCCGTCGTCGTCACGGCGATCGTCACCGGCATCGCGGGCGGCGTGTTCTGCTGGCTGCTGCTCAACACGAGCAAGTGGATTCCAGCGCCGTTGCGCAAGCTCCATGCGTCGCAGCCGGTCGCGTTCGCCGCGCTATGCGGGCTCGTGATCGCGGCGGTCGGCATCGTGTCGGGCGGCAACACCTTCGGCAGCGGCTACGCGGAAGCGCGCGGCCTGCTGGAAGGACGCGAGCATCTGTCGGCGTTCTATCCGCTCCTGAAGATGGTTTCGATGATCGGCTCGTATCTGCCCGGCATTCCGGGCGGGATTTTCGCGCCGTCGCTGTCCATCGGCGCGGGCTTCGGCAACGTTCTGCACATGGTGTTCTCGGACATGCAGTTGCCCATGCTGATCGCGCTCGCGATGGTCGGCTATCTCGCCGCCGTCACGCAATCGCCGATCACCGCGTTCGTGATCGTGATGGAGATGATCAACGGGCACGCGCTCGTCATCTCGCTGATGGCGACCGCGCTTATTTCGAGCCGCGTGTCGCGCGTGTTCGCCCCGCCGCTCTACGAGGCGCTGTCGGAGCGTTACATGACGCCGCTCGCGCATCCCGCCGCGCCTTCGCCCGAAGTGCCGGACCCGGAAACAGAGGCCGCCACAGAGGCCGCCGCTTCGCAGAAATAGCGCGCGCAAACGATAGCGCGCCAAAACAAAAAGCCAGGATCGCTCGATCCTGGCTTTTTCGTTTGCGAGTCCGCGACAGCCAGCGCCGCGCGGACCGACGGCGGCACTAGGCCTGTGGGATCTCGATCTTGACTTCCAGCACTTCGAGATCGTCCTGACGTTCGAGGCTCACCCGAATATCGTCATCGGAAATCTTCACGTATTTCGAAATCACGGCAACGAGTTCTCGTTGCAACGCCGGCAGGTAATCGGCGGCGGCTTTGCCACCCGCGCGCTCGTGCGCAATGATCAACTGCAAGCGTTCCTTCGCGACCGAAGCGGACTTCTTCTTCTCGCCCAGCAAAAACGAAAGAATCGACATTGCGTCCCCTTACTTGGTGCCGAAGATGCGTTGCAGCAGACCAGGCTTCTGATAGTCGGTGAAGCGCAGCGCCTTGTCCTCGCCGAGGAAACGCGACACCACGTCCTTGTAGGCTTCCGCGACATCCGTGCCGTCCAGATGCACCGCCGGCAAACCCTGGTTCGATGCATGCAGCACCGCTTCCGATTCCGGGATCACGCCGATCAGCTCGATGCGCAGAATCTCCTGAATGTCGTTGAGCGACAGCATCTCGCCTTCGGACACGCGCTTCGGGTTGTAGCGCGTGATGAGCAAATGCTCCTTCACGGGCTCCTTGCCTTCCATCGCGCGCTTCGTCTTCGACGCGAGAATGCCGAGAATGCGGTCCGAGTCGCGCACGGACGAGACTTCCGGATTCGTCACGATGAGCGCCTCGTCGGCGAAGTGCATGGCCATCAGCGCGCCCGACTCGATACCGGCCGGCGAATCGCACACGATGTACTCGAAGTCCATCTTGATCAGTTCGTTGATGACCTTCTCGACGCCTTCCAGCGTGAGCGCGTCCTTGTCACGAGTCTGAGACGCCGGAAGGATGTAGAGGTTCTCGCACTTCTTGTCCTTGATGAGCGCCTGACGCAGGTTCGCCTCGCCCTGAATCACGTTGATGAGGTCGTACACCACGCGGCGTTCGCAGCCCATGATGAGGTCGAGGTTGCGCAGACCGACGTCGAAGTCGATCACGGCCGTCTTGTGGCCGCGAATCGCGAGCGCCGATGCGAAGCTCGCGCTCGTGGTCGTCTTGCCGACGCCGCCCTTCCCCGAAGTCACCACAATGATTTTTGCCATACAAGTACCTTGTGTTCGTCAAATGGGTCCGCCTGCGCTTCCTGCATGAGCGCGCGCCAACGCATCGGGCGCGCGGCTTCAGGTCAGCCGCAGCGGTTCGATCATGAGTTTTTCTTCGTCCAGCCAGATTTGCACGGGCTTGCTCGCCACGTCGGCGGGCAGCGGGTTCTCGGTCGTCCGGTAGATCCCCGCGATAGAGATCAGTTCCGGTTCGAGACAGGTGCAGAAGATGCGCGCGTCGAGATTGCCGTGCACGCCGGCGAGCGCGCGGCCCCGCAGCGGCGCATAGACGTGGATGTTGCCTTCCGCGATGACTTCGGCTCCGTACGAGACAAGCCCGAGCACGATGAGATCGCCCTTCGCGTAGACCTGCTGCCCGGAGCGCAGCGGCCGTTCGATGATGGTCGCCGGTTGTGGAACGGCCGGAGGCGGTTCCTTGGCGACAGCCGCTTCGATGACGGCTGCGGCTTCGGTGTTGGGCTTGGCTTCGTCCACCGATGGCTTCGGCGCGCCGCGGCGGTCGCGTGCTTCGAGAATCGGCAGGCCGCCCGAGTTCGCCCATTGAATCGCCCACGTCTGCGCGGGCAGCGCGACGACGCCGACCGGCCGCATGCGCACGCTCTTGAGCAGCGTCTCCAGTTCCGCCAGAGAAATGCGTTCGCCTTCGCCGCCATTGTCCGAAGCCGCGAGACGCCGCACGTCGATGGCGACGACATCGTTAGCAAAGAATTCGGGAGTCGCCTCGAAGCGCCGCGTGAGTTCGGTGCGCAGGGCATCGAGGTCTGGAGTCTTGACGACGAAGAGAAGCGTGTCGACGGAGCCGCTGCGCAGTTCGAAGAAGGGCGTTTTGTTGAGCGACATAGGAACGGCCAAAAATTTTGCGTATTTTACAGGCGTACACGCTCGCGGCCATATTTTTTAGGACCGATTTGCAGCCGCTGGAAAGGAAGAACGCGCGACGAGATGCGCCCGAAAGTCTCAGGCGTCGTGCCCGGGCTTCACGTGACGCACATAGAGCGATTCGGCTTCCTGCTCGCTCGGAGGCATGGCGCGGCGATCGCCCGTGGGACCGAAGCCGAGCCGTTCGTAGAAGCGCATCGCGGTGCGGTTCTCATCGGCGATCCACGCATGCACTTCGGCTACGCCCTGCTCGGCGAGCCATTGCGACGCGACGTTCACGAGCAGTTCACCGCCGCGCAGATGACGCACGGCCGGCGCGACCCACAGCGCGCTCACGAACGCGCGCTTGTCGCCGCTCTCCTCGATGTACGCATGCACGAGCCCCGCGGGATGACCTTCGGTGTACAGCAGAAACGTCGCGAGCCGCGGCGAGCTGGCGTGCAGCGCGGCGGTCTGATCGAACGATGCGGGATCGACGAGCAGTGCATCTTCGAGCGTCTCGCCGAACGCGTAGGGCGCTTCGCGCAGCGACGCCGTGCGAAGCTCGCGCAGAACCGAACCTTGTTGCGCGGCAATGCGGCTGACGGTCAGTGAGGGACTCATGCGGGCAATTATCTCTCTGGCTTGCTGGCTGTGCTTCGAACGCTTGCAGCGGCTCGGACACATGGCCCATTGGCGTAGCTTCAACCGAACGGGCGAACCCGTCAATTCCTAATTCGTCGGAAAGTGCCTTACAGCGCACATCGTTCGCGTGGCGCGCGAGGCCGGCAGAGGTTGCGGCTAAAGGCGCCGCTCACGGCGTCTCATAAGCGCCGGTGCCGTCCGGCCACGGCGTGAGCACCTCGTAGCCGTCGTCGGTGACAACGACCATGTGCTCCCACTGCGCGGACAACGACCGGTCCTTGGTGGTCACCGTCCAGCCATCGCGCGATTGCTGCGTGGCCGCGCGGCCCGCGTTGATCATCGGCTCGATGGTGAAGACGAGGCCCGGCTTCAGTCGCAGACCGGCGCCCTTCTGGCCGTAGTGCAGCACTTGCGGGTCTTCGTGATACACGCGCCCGATGCCGTGGCCGCAGTACTCCCGCACTACCGAGAAGCCTTCGCGGTGCGCGACCGACTGAATCGCGAAGCCGATATCGCCGAGCGTCGCGCCCGGACGCACCTCGCGGATGCCTGCGAGCATGGCTTCGTAGGTCGTCTCGGTGAGGCGGCGCGCTTCCTTGCCGGGCGTGCCCGCGTAATACATGCGGCTCGTGTCGCCGAAGTAGCCGTCCTTGATGATGGCGACGTCGATGTTGATGATGTCGCCGTCTTTCAGTTCCTTCGGTCCCGGAATGCCGTGGCACACCACATGGTTCACCGAGGTGCAGACGGTCTTCGGAAAGCCCATGTAGCCCACATTCGCCGGCACGGCCTTGAGTTCGTTGACGATGAACCGGTTGCAGATGGCGTCGAGTTCGTCCGTGGTGACGCCGGGGCGGACGTGTTCGGCGATCATCGCGAGAACTTCGGCGGCCATGCGGCCAGAGATGCGCAACTTTTCGATGTCGGCGGGGGTCTTGAGCGTGATGGCCATTGAGCGATGCGGATGGATTCGTGCCGCCTGCATGCGGGCGCCGGGCCGCCGTTCGCGAACGTTCGACGCGCGCCGCGCACGAGGACAATCAGGCCGATGATAGCATTCCCGCTTTCGTCGCCGGCTGCTTTCGGGCTGCATCTCTTGCCCGATCGCTGCCCTTGCGATGCGTCTTCGTCTGTGTTCAAGTGCGACGAATCGACTTTTTGTACGGAGCGTTATGAGCTTGTATCGCTTGAGTTTGGCTTGTGTGCTGGCGTCGGCTGCGGCGGCGCTCGCCGCGTGTGGATCGACGAGTGGCCCGGAACTGCGGGCATCGAAACCCGTGATCTATGTGTCCTCGGCGCGCACGGCGTCGGATGTATCCAGTTGCCTTCAGCGCATGCTGCCGTCGGCGCAGATGACGCGCAATCAAGGCTCGACAGAGCTTCTCGTCGGCTCGAACGCGTGGCTCGTGACGCTGACGCCGTCGGGCTATGGCTCCATCGTCAAGGTGCAGCATGCCGCGTCGGACGACGGTGGCGTGCCCGAGCCCGAACTGCGCTTCGATGTGGCGCGCTGCGCGGTTTGAGGGCGCTTCAAACGATACGCGCGCCCGCCTGTTGAACGATGAACGCATGGCATTCATGCGTTTCAACGGCTGCGCCAAAAGGAAAAACCCCGCAAGCCTGACGACTTGCGGGGTTTTGAATTTTGGCGGAAAGGGTGGGATTCGAACCCACGGTACGGGGAAACCGTACGCCTGATTTCGAGTCAGGTACATTCGACCACTCTGCCACCTTTCCGTCTACCAGCTTGCTGCTGCCGGCCTCGCTGAACGGGTCGTTGCTCAACGAAGAATCGAAGTATATCGAAGTCGCCAAAGGTTTCCAAGCACCTTTTTGCAAATAAACATCACGCAGCCGGCGCTTCAATGCGCTCCGCCCCGCCCATGTAGGGACGCAGCGCGGCCGGAATGGTCACGGAGCCATTCGCGTTCTGGAAGTTCTCCAGCACCGCGACGAGCGTACGGCCGACCGCGAGCCCCGAGCCGTTGAGCGTGTGCACGAACTCCGGCTTGTTCTGCGCGTTGCGAAAGCGCGCCTGCATGCGCCGCGCCTGAAACGCCTCGGTGTTGGAGCAGCTCGAGATCTCGCGATACGTATTCTGCGCCGGCAGCCACACTTCCAGATCGAACGTCTTCGCTGCCGAGAAACCCATGTCGCCCGTGCAGAGCGTGATCACGCGATACGGCAGTTCCAGTTTCTGCAAAATGGCTTCGGCCTGGCCGACCATCTCGTCGAGCGCCGCGTACGAGTGTTCGGGCGCGACGACCTGCACCATCTCCACCTTGTCGAACTGATGCTGGCGAATGAGACCGCGCGTATCGCGACCATACGAACCCGCCTCCGAGCGGAAGCACGGCGAATGCGCCGTCAGCTTCACCGGCAGCGCGCTCGCTTCGAGAATGCTGTCGCGCACCGTATTCGTCAGCGAAATCTCGGACGTCGAAATGAGGTACTGCGTGACCGTGTTCTCGTCGCCGCCCTTCTCCACGCGGAACATGTCGTCGGCGAATTTCGGCAACTGGCCCGTGCCGTACAGAATCTCCGGATTCACGATGTACGGCGTGTAAGCCTCGGTGTAGCCGTGCTGTTCCGTATGCGTGTCGATCATGAACTGCGCGAGCGCGCGATGCAGCCGTGCAATCGGCCCGCGCAACAGCGTGAAGCGCGCGCCAGAGAGCTTTGCGCCGGTCTCGAAGTCGAGTCCGAGCGGCGCGCCGACGTCCACGTGGTCCTTGACCTCGAAGTCGAACGCGCGCGGCGCGCCCCAGCGCCGCACTTCGACGTTCTGCGTCTCGTCCTGGCCGACGGGCACGCTTTCGTGCGGCAGGTTCGGCACCGTCAGCATGAGGTCCGACAGGCGCTTCTGGATGTCTTCGAGCTTCGCCGCCGATTCCTTCATCGTGTCGCCGATGCCGCCGACTTCCGCCATCACCGCCGACGTGTCCTCGCCGCGGCCCTTCATCGCGCCGATCTGCTTCGACAGGCTGTTGCGGCGCGCCTGCAGTTCTTCGGTGCGCGTCTGAATCTCGCGGCGCTCGGCTTCGAGCGCGGCGAAGGCGGCGACGTCGAGCGTGTAGCCTCGATCGGCGAGGCGCTTCGCGACGCCGTCCAGGTCTTTGCGGAGGAGTTGAATGTCGAGCATGGCGGGGCTGCGTTTGTTAAGTATTCGGAAACGCCGATTCTAGCGCACGGGCTCGGGCGTTCGCGGGCATCGCGGGATCGCTTCGCGAAACGCGCCCCATGCCGCAGCGAAACGACGCTCAACGCTTCTTAGGGTCCGGATGCTCACGGCGCCAGGCTTCGTCGAGCTCGGAAAGCCGCGCGAGCTTTTCGCCGATCTTGCCTTCGAGGCCGCGCTGCGTCGGCTGATACCAGTGCGGTTCGCGCATGCCGTCCGGCAGATACGTTTCGCCGGCGGCGTACGCGTCCGGCTCGTCGTGCGCGTAGCGGTACTCGTGACCGTAGCCGAGTTCTTTCATCAGCTTGGTCGGCGCGTTGCGCAGATGCACCGGCACGCCACGCGACTGGTCCCGGCTGACGAAACGCCGCGCCTCGTTGTACGCGTTGTAGCCCGCATTCGACTTCGGCGCGACGGCGAGATAAATGAGCGCCTGCGCAATCGCGAGTTCGCCCTCCGGCGTGCCGAGACGCTCGTACGTTTCGGCGGCGTCGAGCGCGATGCGCGCGCCGCGCGGGTCGGCGAGCCCGATGTCCTCCCACGCCATGCGCACGATGCGCCGCACGAGATAACGCGGGTCCGCGCCGCCGTCGAGCATGCGGCAGAACCAATAAAGCGCGGCGTCCGGATTGCTGCCGCGCACCGACTTGTGCAGCGCGCTGATCTGGTCATAAAACGCGTCGCCGCCCTTGTCGAAACGGCGCAAATTTTCGGCGAGCGCGCTGCCGAGCAGCGCGCCGTCCACCTCGGTTTTCTTCTGCTGCGCCGCCGCCCGGGCGACGATCTCCAGATTGTTCAGCAGTTTGCGGCCGTCGCCGTCGGCCGAACCGACGAGCGCCTCGCGCGCTTCGTCCGTGAACGTCAGTCCGCCGAGTTCGGCCGTCGCCCGGTCGAGCAGTTCCTTGAGCTCGTCGGCGTCGAGACTCTTCAGCACATACACGGCCGCGCGCGACAACAACGCGCTGTTCACTTCGAACGACGGATTTTCCGTCGTCGCGCCGACGAACACGAAAAGCCCGGACTCGACGTGAGGCAAGAACGCATCCTGCTGGCTTTTGTTGAAGCGATGCACCTCGTCGACGAACACGAGCGTCTGCCGCCCGTTCGCGCGATGAATCTGCGCGGTCTCGACCGCCTCGCGAATGTCCTTCACGCCGGAGAGCACCGCCGACAGCGAGATGAACTCGGCGTCGAAGGCCGCTGCCATGAGGCGCGCGAGCGTGGTCTTGCCGACGCCGGGCGGGCCCCACAGAATCATCGAGTGCGCCTCGCCCGACTCGAACGCGACGCGCAGCGGCTTGCTCGGCCCGAGCAGATGCTTCTGCCCGATGACTTCGTCGATGGTGCGGGGACGCAGGCGCTCCGCGAGCGGAACGGTGCCACGGTTTTCTTCGAACATGTGCTGTGGACGCAATTTCAGGCGATTGAAGCAATGGAGGCGGGCTCTCGCGCAGAATCCGCAGGCGGCGATAATCTTGCGCTTTCTACCGTGCGCTGGGCATCGGCCGTTCGGCCTGGTTTTCAAGCCCGGCGACGGCAGGCACAATCGCGCACGATTCGGGTGATTATGACAGCCGCGCGCGGTGCGCGAACGGCGCCGCGCCAACCGACCCCTTCGACCTCTTTGGAAACTTCCTCGATGCAGCAAGAGAACACCTCCACCTACGCGCCGCTCGTGCCTGTGCCCTCCGAGCGCCGCGCCTTCGGCATGAGCGACGCCTTCGCGCTGTGGTTCTCGCTCGGCATCGGCTTGCTCGTCGCGCAGGCGGGCGCGTTGCTCGTGCCGGGCCTTTCGCTTCCGCACGCGCTCGCGGCGATCGCCATCGGCACGGTAATCGGCGTCGTGCTGCTGGCGCTCGCGGGCGTGGTCGGCACGGATACCGGGCTCGCGGCCATGTCCTCGCTGCGCCCGACGCTCGGCGTGCGGGGCGCCTCCGTGCCCGCCGTGCTCAATGCCGTGCAACTGGTCGGTTGGGGATCGTTCGAGATCATCGTGATGCGCGACTCCGCCGACGCGCTCGCGAAGCAATCCTTCCATCTCTCGATGCCGACCGTCTGGACACTCCTTTTCGGCGCGCTCGCGACGCTGCTCGCGGTGAGCGGGCCGCTTTCGTTCGTGCGGCGCTTTTTGCGCACATGGGGCATCTGGCTCCTGCTCGGCGGGGCCGGCTGGCTGACGTGGAATCTGCTGTCGAAGCACGATCTCGCCGCGCTGATGGCGCGCCCCGGCACCGGCGAAATGGCGTTCGGCGCCGGCATCGACCTCGTGGTGGCGATGCCGCTGTCGTGGCTGCCGCTCATCGCCGATTACACGCGCTTCGGCCGCAGCGCGAGCGGCACGTTTCGCGGCACGCTGCTCGGCTACGGCATCGCGAATCTCTGGTTCTATGCGCTCGGCGCGGTGTATGGGCTGGCTGCGGGCGGCGGCGACACGCTGCTCACGGTCGCGCTCGCGCAGGCGGGCGGCGGCATGGCGCTGCTGCTGATTCTGATCGATGAAATCGACAACGCCTTCGCCGACATTCACTCGGCGGCCGTGTCCACCGGGACGTTCTGGTCGCGCGCGAGCGTGCCGATATTGTCGGCGGCGTTCGGCGCGCTGTGCACGCTGGTCGCGCTCGTCGTGGCGATGGGCAAGTATCAGAACTTCCTGCTCTTGATCGGCTCGGTGTTCGCGCCGCTTTTCGGCGTCGTGCTGGCGGATCACTTCATCGTGCGAAAGCGCCGGGTGGATGCTGCCGCGGTTGGCCGTCTCGACGGACGCTATGGCTACTCGGGCGGCTGGCACGTGAGCGCGTTCATCGCGTGGGCGGTCGGCATCGCAGCCTATCACGCCATCAACGCGTGGTTGCCGAACCTCGGCGCGACGCTGCCGGCGCTGGCGCTCGGCGCGGTGTGCTATCTGCTGCTCGTATCGACGCGGCGGGCGGCGGTCGCTTCGTGACCGCAACGCCAGCGAGCGCGGATTCGGCTCGCGAATCAAGGCGCTAGCCGACTTGTCAGGCGCTTTTCCACAGGGCGTTGCACAGAAGTTGTGGAAAACGTGCTCGGGGCGCGCTGCGTTTTGCGTTCGCGGCGCTGAACCCCAAGCGCTGTCGCGTCGCGTTTGACAAGCGTCGTCGACGCCTTCATCGCAAGTCCGGCGGCGACGCTTGCGTGTCACGATTGCAGCTTGTTAGCAGTCGAAACTATCCAACGCCTGCGCAGAAGACATGCATCGCGCTTTTTTCAACGACGCAAGCGAAAAGTCATTGTCGAATCGATCGGAGTCCTCTTATTATCGTCTGACGCATTGAAGGATCGAGTAAGACCGTATCCGCCGATGCGCGCGGCATCGAACCGCGACAACACAACCAATAAGGGGAACACGATGAACAACATGACGGTGCGCGGAGCGGGAAGCTGGCGAATCGCGATGGCAGGCGTGGCCGGCTGCTTCGCATTATCGGCGAACGCGTACACCATGCCGGGCGGCACGATCACGTTCCGAGGCGCGCTTGTGTCGCCGCCGTTCGCAATATCGGCGGCATCGGCCATGCACGCAGGCGCATCGACCACGCTGAGGCAACACGGACGAACAGCGACCGTCGCGTTCGACGCTTTTCCGAACAGCACCCCCAACGCCGCGGTTTCGCTGATGGTCGACAACCATCGTGCGAAACCGGATGCCTTGGTCGCGGACTTCGTGGACGGCAACGGCCATCGCATTGCGGCAGCGAGCGACGGTGCATTCCGCGTCGGCGCTGCGGGCGGAGTGTTGTCGATGCAAAACAGATCACCGTCAGCGATGCGCGTGACGCTCGTCACGGAATATCGCTAGACGCGCCGCAAACGATGCGCGGCTCCGAAGAGCCGCGCCGCGACATCATCCGTTGATGACGTCCGCGCCTTTCGGCACGTTGAACTTGAACGTATCGGCCTTCACCGGCGGATTCTTCTGGATGTTCGAGAACGTGAGCAGGGTCACGTTGCCGAATACGTCGTGCAGCTCCATCGCTTCGAGATTGCCGTCCTTGAAGCCGATGCCGACCGTCTGGAACTGGGTGTCCTTCGCCTTCGGCGTGAGTTCGAGCCAGTCGATGCCGCCCTTCACGCCCGCATCGCGCAACGTGAAGTTCTTCTCCAGATCGTTGCTGCCGAAGAGGATGGCGGCAGGGCTGGCGCCGAGCGCGCCGCCGAGGTTGCGCACCGTCACCTGGTTCAGGTCTTTGTCGTAGACGTAGAGCTTGTCGCCGTCGGCCTGCAACAACTGCGAATACGGCTTCTCGTACGACCAGATGAACTTGCCGGGCCGCGCGAACATGAACGTGCCGCTCGAGCTCGCGCCCTTGGTCGGCGTGGTAGTGCTGCTCGCGCCGTTGTTGACCTTGCCGGGCGCCTTGACTTCCTGCTGCGTGAAGTCGCCGCGCGCCGCGTGAACCTGCGACACGAACAGCTTCAACTGCTCGGTGCCGCTCGCGAATGCGTGCGACGCAAACAACATCGACGCCGACAGCAGCGCCGCGCCGAATGCCTTCTTCCCCGTGTACTGCTTCATGCTGTTGTTCTCCTTCCGTAACCGCCCGTGCTATTCCGACTCGCGCGCGGGCGTGAGGATCTCGCGGTTGCCGTTCGACGACATGGCGGACACGAGACCCGAATTCTCCATCTGTTCCAAAAGGCGCGCGGCGCGGTTATAGCCGATGCGCAAGTGCCGCTGCACGAGCGAAATCGACGCGCGCCGGTTCTTGATCACGACCTCGACCGCCTGATCGTACAAAGGATCGGACTCGCCATCGGTCGAGCCGGTTCCGCCCGCGCCCGCCGCGCCTTCGTCGCCCTCGCCCGCGAGCCCGCCTTCCAGAATGCCCTCGATGTAGTTCGGCTCGCCGTGCTCCTTCAGCTTGTCGACCACGCGATGCACTTCCTCGTCCGATACGAACGCCCCGTGCACGCGCACCGGCAGGCCCGACCCCGGCGGCAGATAAAGCATGTCGCCCATGCCGAGCAGCGATTCGGCGCCTTGCTGATCGAGAATCGTGCGCGAGTCGATCTTCGACGACACCTGGAACGCCATGCGCGTCGGCACGTTCGCCTTGATGAGGCCGGTGATCACGTCTACCGAAGGACGCTGCGTCGCGAGAATCAGATGGATGCCCGCCGCCCGCGCCTTTTGCGCGATACGCGCGATCAGTTCTTCCACCTTCTTGCCGACGACCATCATCAGATCGGCGAGTTCGTCGATCACCACGACGATATTCGGCAGGCGCGTAAGCGGCTCGGGATCGTCGGGCGTGAGGCTGAACGGGTTCGGGATCTTCTCGTCGCGCTTTTTCGCTTCGTCGATCTTCGAGTTGAAGCTCGCGAGATTGCGCACGCCCATCTTGCTCATGAGCTTGTAGCGGCGCTCCATCTCGGCGACGGCCCAGTTCAGCGCGTGACCGGCCTGCCGCATGTCGGTGACGACCGGGCACAGCAGATGAGGAATGCCCTCGTAGACGCTCATTTCGAGCATCTTAGGATCGATCAGGATGAGGCGCACCTGCTCCGCGCTCGCCTTGTAGAGCAGCGAGAGGATCATCGCGTTGATGCCGACCGACTTGCCCGAGCCCGTCGTGCCGGCAACGAGCAAGTGCGGCATTTTCGCGAGGTCGGCGCACACCGGATTGCCGCCGATGTCCTTGCCGAGGCCCATCGTGAGCGGCGAGGCCGCCGCCGCGTAGACTTCGGAACCGAGAATTTCGGAGAGCTTGACCGTCTGCCGGCGCTGATTCGGCAATTCGAGCGCCATGTAGTTCTTGCCGGGAATCGTCTCGACCACGCGAATCGACACCAGCGACAGCGAGCGCGCCAGATCCTTCGCGAGTCCAACGATCTGGCTGCCCTTCACGCCCGTCGCCGGCTCGATTTCATAGCGCGTCACGACCGGCCCCGGATACGCCGCCACCACGCTCACCTCCACGCCGAAGTCCTTCAGCTTCTTTTCGATGAGGCGCGACGTGTATTCGAGCGTGTCCGCGGCGATGGTTTCCTGCGTCTTCGGCGGCGGATCGAGCAACGCGATGGCCGGCAACGTGGAATCGCCCGGCAGATCGGCAAAAAGCGGCACCTGCTTTTCCTTCTCGACGCGCTCGGAGCGCGGCGGCGTGGCGACCGGCGGCACGATCACGACCGGTTCGTGATCCTCGTGCTTCACGCGCGAGCGCACGACCTTGCCTTCCCGCTTCGATGCAGCTTCCTCGCCGAGCTTGCGGTCGCGGCCCGCTTCGCGGCGCAGTTGCGCGCCGGTGATCGCATTAAGAATGCCCTCGCCGACCTTCTCGCACACCGAGAGCCACGAGAACCGGAAATACAGCGAGAGACCGATGGCGAGCGCAATCAGCAAGAAGAGCGTCGCGCCCGTGAAGCCGAGCGCATGCGAGACGTGACGCGCGATCATGTCGCCGACCACGCCGCCCGGCGCGCGCGGCAGCGGCACCTTGAGCGACCACATGCGCAGCGCCTCGATGCCGTCGCTCGCCAGCAGCACGAGCACGAACGCGAACGCTTGCGCAAGCCACGTGCGGTCGCGCGGCGCGTCTTCGTCGTCTGACGAAGCCTGCGCCGCCGGCTCGGCGATCCGCCGGTAATTCGCGACGATGCGCCGCCCGAGCAGCACGACGAGCCAGTACGACGACAGCCCGAACACGAGCAGCAGAATGTCCGACGTGTACGCGCCGACGCGCCCGGCCCAGTTGGAAATGCGATCGACGCTCACCGCGTGCGTCCAGCTCGGATCTTTCCGGCTGTACGAAATGAGCGCCATGACGAGGAAGAGCCCGAGGGCGACCTGGAGAATCCAGCGAATCTCGGTGAAGAGCCGCGACATGCGGTGCGGCAACGCCTGCGGGCTCGCGGAATAGGATGCTTTGGCCATTGATTCGGTGTCGCTTGTCGCGGCCTTCGTCGGTTCGATCGGGGCCGCATGAACGGTGACCTATTGTAAACGCTGCATTGCGGTGAAAGGCGCAAAAACGGCCGCGTTCTTGCAACCTGTAACACTCCTCACATGCCGCTCATCGCCCGTTTCTGCGTGGAATCTGCGACGCGCCTCTATCAAAGCGATTGAAAGGTTCACTCGGAACGCTTTCGCAGCGGCCTTTATAATCGAGGTTTCGCATCCAACTACGGGTCATCGGCGGCACGCATCGGGTGCCGAACTTGCTGCGCGAAGCAGAGCGCATGCACTGCCGATCCGACCATCCATAACGGACCACCATCATGTCATCACCGCAACCCGCGCCCAAACACGCCAAAGTGCTGATTCTCGGTTCCGGCCCCGCCGGCTATTCCGCCGCTGTTTACGCGGCCCGGGCGAATCTGGCGCCGCTGCTCGTCACCGGCCTCGCGCAAGGCGGCCAGTTGATGACCACGACCGACGTGGAAAACTGGCCGGGCGATCCCTCGGGCGTGCAGGGTCCGGAACTGATGCAGCGCATGGAAGAGCACGCGCGCCGGTTCAACACGGAAATCGTCTTCGATCACATCCACACCGCGAAACTCAACGAGCGGCCGCTGCGTCTGATCGGCGACGCCGGCGAATATACGTGCGATTCGCTCATCATCGCGACGGGCGCGTCGGCGCAATATCTCGGCAATCCGTCGGAACAGGCGTTCATGGGCAAAGGCGTGTCGGCCTGCGCGACCTGCGACGGCTTTTTCTATCGCAACGGCGAAGTCGCGGTGATCGGCGGCGGCAACACGGCCGTCGAAGAGGCGCTGTATCTGTCGGGCATCGCGAAGAAGGTGACGGTCATTCACCGCCGCGACAAGTTCCGCGCCGAGCCGATCCTGATTGACCGCCTGCTCGCGAAGGAGAAGGAAGGCGTCGTCGACATCAAGTGGAATCACGTGCTCGACGAAGTGACCGGCGACGAATCCGGCGTTACGGGCCTGCGCGTCAAGCACACGCAGACCGGCGAAACCACGGACATTCCGCTGCAAGGCGTGTTCGTCGCGATCGGCCACAAGCCGAACACCGAACTCTTCGCGGGTCAGGTGGAGATGAAGAACGGCTACATCATCACCAAGGGCGGCACGAGCGGCAACGCGACGGCCACGAGCATTCCCGGCGTGTTCGCCGCGGGCGACGTGCAGGACCACATCTACCGCCAGGCCATCACCAGCGCGGGAACCGGCTGCATGGCCGCGCTCGACGCGCAGCGTTATCTCGAAGCCATCGACGAGACGCCGACGCCGCACTCGATGAGCCACGAAAAGGATCGGTAAGCACGAGGGCGCGGCGCGCCTTCACCCTTGACGAACCATTTCGTCGAAAAACGGGCCCCGGTTCGCGCCGCCGGCCCGTTTTTTGTTTCCAGCATTGTCGAAGGCTGTTTCCCGCCGGCGCATTCGGCGACGACCGCGCCCGTGGCACAATCGGCGCGCTGCGTCGGATCTACGCCGTATCCAATCCGCCGCTGCACTCGCAGCCGACCTTTCTGGCCGAACGATGCCGAAAAATCATCCTCACCCGAACGAACCGAAGCCTCGCCGTCCGCAGACGCCGCGCCCGGCCGCTGTCGAAAAGCCGCCGGCCGCCGCTCCACGCGATGTATCGGATGCGGTGAAGCGCGACGGGCTCGCGGGCCTCGCCGGGCTGAAGGACGCGCTGAAGGCCGACGCCGACAAGCGCGCCGCCGAACGCGCCGCTGCGGCGCTCGCCGAACGGGAAGCAGCCGCGCACGCGGACGAGTTTCGCCGGTCCATCGGCCAGATCGAGCCGCTCAAGACGCCGCCGCGCATGACCGTGGCGCGCGTGCCCCCGCCGCCGCTTCCGCTGCAAAGCCGCCGCGACGAGGAAGCTGTGTTGCAGGAAGCGCTCTCCGACGAGTACGACCCGGAAAGCCTGCTCGATATCGACGAGACGCTCTCGTATTGCCGGCCGGGCATCAGCCAGGAAGTCGTGAAAAAGCTGCGGCGCGGCGCGTGGATCGTGCAGGCGCAGCTCGATCTGCACGGCATGCGGCGCGAAGAAGCGCGCGAGGCGCTGGCGGAATTCATCCGCGAATCGGTGAAGCGCGGCCTGCGCTGCCTGCGCGTGATTCACGGCAAGGGACTTGGCTCCATCGGCAAGGAACCCATTCTCAAAGGCAAAGTGCGCGCGTGGCTCACGCAAAAGGCGGAAGTGATTGCCTTTTGTCAGGCGCGTCCGCACGACGGCGGCGCGGGCGCCGTGCTCGTCCTGTTGCAGCCGGGCGGCACGCCGCGGCATCACAATCATCCCCAAGACAAGACCCGCTGACTGAACGACCGTGCATCCGAGACTCACCCTCGCCATTTCCATCATGGAGGCGTTCGCGATCTTCGCGTATGCGCTCTCCGGCCTCATCGAAGCAAGAAAGCGGCGGCTGGACGCCGTGGGCGCCTTTCTCGTCGCGCTCGCGACCGCGTTCGGCGGCGGCACGGTGCGCGACGTGCTGCTCTCGCGCCGCCCGTTCTACTGGGTCGAGCATCAGGATTACGTGCTCGCGATCTTCGCGATGGCGATCTTCGCGCCGCTTTTTCTGCGCCTGACTTCGCGCCTGTTCGACCAGCGCGCGCTCCTCGTTACCGATGCAATCGGGCTCGGCCTCTTCAGCGTGTCGGGCACGTCCATCGCGCTCGATGCGCAGATGCCCGCGTTCACCGCGACGATGATGGGCGTCACGACCGGCGTTTTCGGCGGCATCATGCGCGACGTGCTGTGCAACGAGATTCCGCTGATTCTGCGCGATTCGCGGCCGTACGCGGTGTGCGCGTTCGCGGGCTGCTGGATCTATCTCGGCCTCGCACAACTGGACGTCGACACCATCTACAACGTGCTGCTTTCGACGGCGTTCATCCTCGTCGCGCGGCTCGCCACGTTCAAGCTGGACATTCGCCTGCCGCATTAGGGCGGGTGGGAAAACCCGTCCGTTTGCTACAATCGCGAAGTCAAACCGCCCCGTCCGGCCGCTCGCGCCGGTGCTTCGGGGCACCGGTTTCCTGTCGTCTACACGCACACAGAACATGAACATCGAGCAAGCGCGTTTCAACATGATCGAGCAACAGATTCGTCCCTGGGATGTGCTGGACCTGGACGTGCTCAACCTGCTGTCGATCGTCAAGCGCGAGAACTACGTTCCCGCCGCCTATCGCAACATCGCTTTCGCGGACCTCGAAATTCCGCTGCCGGGCGGCGAACGCATGCTGGCCCCGAAGATCGAAGCGCGCATTCTGCAAGAACTGACGGTGCACAAGGGCGAGACGGTGCTCGAAATCGGCTCGGGCTCGGGCTACATGGCCGCGCTCCTCGCGCATCGCGGCCGCAGCGTGACGACCGTCGAGATCTCGCCGGAACTGGCCGAATTCGCGAAGCAGAATCTGGCGGCCAACGGCGTGACGAATGCGGAAGTGGTCGTCGGCGACGGCGCGCGCGGCTGGAGCCAGGGTGCGCCGTTCGACGTGATCTGCGTGTCGGGCGGCCTGCCCGTGATGCCGCAGGAGTTTCTGGAGCTGCTGAACATCGGCGGGCGCATCGCGGCCTTCGTCGGCACGGCTCCGGTGATGGAAGCGCAAATCATCACGCGCATCGACGAGAAGCAGTTTCGCGTGTCGGCCGTGTTCGAGACTTTCGTCGCGCCGCTGAAGAACGCGCTGCATCCGCCGGCGTTCAAGTTCTGAGCGTTCGACTCTCGCCGCCGGGCCGCCGGGCTTCCCCGCGCCCGGCGTCCGCTTCGCCCACATCTTCCGCGCCCGGTATTCCATGCAAAACCTGACCGCATCCGAACTCGCCGCGTGGCTCGCGGATTCTTCCCGCCCCGCTCCCGTTTTGCTCGACGTGCGCGAGCCGTGGGAACTGCAAACCGCGAAGATGGAGAACGTCGTGTCCATTCCGATGCGCGACATTCCCGCGCGCAGCGAGGAACTGGAAGACGACGCGCAGATCGTTTGTATCTGCCACCACGGCGCGCGCAGCGCCCAGGTCGGCATGTTCCTCGAATCGCGCGGCTTCACGAATATCTTCAATCTGTACGGCGGCATCGACGCGTGGTCGCGTCAGGTCGATCCTTCGGTTCCGACGTATTGAAGGTCGGCGGGCGCCCTCGCCCGCGTCTCGTTCTGCTATTCCGGCGCCGCACAAAACAAAGGCCGCATACGCTCTCGCGCATGCGGCCTTTTCACGCTGAACCGACGCCCTAGACGACGTTCATCGCCAGCGCGCTCGCCCGATAATGCTCGGCGGCCTTCTCGGCATCGCCCAGTTGCTCATGCAGGCGCGCCAGCGCGCGATGCGTCCGGATTTTGAGCGGCTCGTTGTCTGCCAGTTTGAGCGCCGATTCGAGGAACGCCTGCGCCTTGCCCCACAACTGCTGATGCAGGCACAAGCGCCCGAGCGTGAAAAGCAGGTCCGCGTCTTCCGTGCGCTCCTTTTGCCAGGCTTCGGCGCGCTGAATCAACGGGAACGCATCGCCGCCGACGACGCAATCCGGATAGCGGCGCAACAGCCGCGCGTCCCAGTTATGCGCGAGCGCCTCCTCGACGATCTTCCTCGCCTCCGCGCGGCGATCGAGCGCGATCAGCAATTCCGCCGCGAGATCGGCCAGACGCGGCGACTGGCGCTCCGTCGCGGAGAGCGACTGCCAGAATTCGAGCAGCGCGTCCGGATTGTGCCGCCGGTCGCGCAGCAGGTTTTCCGCCGCCACCTGCCGCAAACGCACGGCGACCGCCGGATGCAACGCCTCGCGCTTCTCCAGCATGCGCGCGAGCTTCAGCACTTCTGCCCAGTTCTTCAACTGCTGCTGGGCGCGCAGCGCGATCTGCTGCGCGTGAATGCGCCGCCCGCCTTGCGCCTGAATCTCCGTCAATGCGACGAGCGCGCCGTCCGCGTCGCGGCCATCGGCGCGCATGTCGGCGGTGGCCATCAGACGCGCGTCCTGCCAGTCCGCGCCGCTGATCTGCGCGAGCCATTCATCGCGACGCCCGTATTCATGCAGCCGATGCGCCGCATTCGCGCCGATCAGCCCCGCCGCGCCCCGGTTCTCCGCGACGGAAAGCGCATCGCGCGCGGCTTTCTCCGCCTTCGAGAAACGCCCGGCGTACAGGTGGCCGATGGCATCGCGCAACGAAGCGTTCGCCTTCGCGAGCCGGCTGCGGGCGCGGTAAGCGGCCACGCGCTGCGGCATTTTCCAGACGCCGCGCGCCGCCCGAATCAGCGCGTACAGCGCGATGAACAGCACGACGAGCGCCACCGCGAACAGATTCAGCGACACGTCGACGCGATACGGCGGAACGACGATCAATACCTGCCCGCCATTGAAGCCGCCGACCGTCGCGACGATCACCGCGACCGCGAAGAGCAGCGCGAGCCAGATGAGTCCTCGAATCGTCATCATCCGCCTCGCTTGAACTGATGAACGGCGGCAAGGCTCGCGTCCAGGTTCGGCACGGCGACCGCGAGCGACGCCTGATCGACCTGTTTCACGAGATCGCGCACGGCGGCGACCTTCTTGGACGACGGATCGAAGTAGCGGCCGAGCGCGGCATCCGCTGCCGCGAGATCCGACTTCAGCGTAGATTCGCTGCGCGAAAGCAGCGACAGACGCGCCGACAACAGGCGCAGCTTCACGTTCTCCCGCACGAAGTAGCCCTGATCGGGCGACGTGAGCATGGCGTCCGCATTGTCAATGCGCCGCACCGACACCAGACTCGACAACTGTTGTCCGATGCCGCTCGTGATCTGCCGCCACAGCACCTTCCAGCGCGGCTCGCCGGTGGCCGCGGCGATCGACGCGCTGTCGCCCGGCGCGGCGGCCTGTGCCCGCGCGCGCTCGATCGGCGCCTCGCCCGCGAGCGGCAAGCCGTCGATCTGCTCGATGGCCGTGTCGAGCTTGATGGCGAGACCGGTGAGGTCGGTGGTTTGCGTCGACTTGAGCTTGTCGATGTCCTGCGTGATGGCCTTGCGGATCGCCACGACTTGCGGGCCGGTCGTCGCGGCGAGGCGCGTGTCGGCGCTTTGCAGCGCGAAGAGCGCGAGCTGGACGTTTCCGGTCAACTGCAACTGCTGGCTTGCGCTGGAGAGAATCTGCTTGACTTCCGCGATCGTCCAGTCGTCGCGGTTGCTCGCGAGATCCTGATACTGCTGCTGCAACGCCTGACTGTGCGCTTCGGCATCGGCGAGCTTGCCCTGCAACTGGATCAACTGCGTGTTGAGCGCGGAGGTCGCGCTCGCCGCCTGATCGGCCTTGGCGCGCAGAGCGGCGTTCTGCGCATCGGCTTCTTCGACGCGCTGCGCCATCTCCTGTTCCTTGCGGTCCACTTTGCGGTTCAGCGCGTAGCCGCCCGCGCCCGCCGCCACCGCCAGAATGGCGACGACGAACCACAACAACACAGTGCCCGCGCCGCCGCGCCGCTTCTGTTGTTCATACGGCGTGAAGGGCGTGTTCGGCGGCAAGGGCGGTGTCACGTTCGGCTGAGGTGAAGCTTTCTTGGAATCGTTCGAGTCAGTCATGCGTGATTGAGCCGTTTGGTGGGCCGGCGGCGTGGCCGGCGATGTGTCGGTCGCTCGAGATGGCGCGTGGTTCGGCGTCTCTTCATGGCGCTTCGGCTCCGCTGCGGCGGATGCGCCGGCGTCAGGCGGAAAGAGCGTCAGGAGCGTATGCACGATGCGTTCGTCGCCGGCGCCGGACACCGTAATCCTATCAAAACCCGTTTGGCGCGCGGCTTCGGCAATGCGCGGGTGCGGGCAGACGAGCGGCGCGTGCTTGAGCCGAGCGATTTCGTCGGCGGTGAGATGCTCGCGGGCGAGCTCATCCAGATTACGCACGCCTTCGGAACTGGTGAGCAGCCACGCATGATCGCCGCCCAGCAGCGCGTGGATGCGCTCCCACTTTCGCATGGACGGCTCGGGCAGCAGACGCCGGTATGCCGCGACCTTCGTCACCCGGGCGCCAGCCTGTTCGAGCCGTTCGGCGAGCCACTCGCGCCCGCCGTCGCCGCGCACGATCAGCACGCGCCGGCCGTCGAGCCCGTTCGCGCCGAAGTGCGACTCGATGGCGGCGTAGAGCGCCTCGGAATCGAAGCGCGGATCGTTCGCCTCTTCCGAGGGGCTGATCACGCGATGCGTCGGCGCATGCACGCCTTGTCGCGCGAGCGCCGCGACGCTGCCCGGCCCGACGACCGCTACCGGCACGTCTGCCGGCCACGGCGCGAAGAGGCGGCCGAACGCGTGATCGACCGCGTTCGGCGACACGAACACGACGAGCGCGTAGCGCTCGGGCGCGTACAGCTCGTCGAGGGCGGCGCGAAGGAGCGCGTCGTCGGCGACCGGGGCGATGTCGATCAGCGGAAAGTCGAACGCGTCGAAGCCCGCGCGAGCGAGCCGCTCGACGAGCGCGGCCGACTGCCCGCCCGGACGCGTAATGACGACGGTGGCGCGGACCGTGCTCGCCATCAGGATGCGTTCGCCGCGGGCGGCGGCGCTGGATTGTCCGGCGAACCGCTCGCGGACGGCGGCTCGTTGGGCGCGTCGGCGCGGCTCATCGTCGAGAGCGCATTGACGATCTCGGCTGCGCCTTGCGCTTCGAGATCGGCCGACACCCGCTGACCGAGCGCGAGCGCGCCGGCCAGATCGGGCGCGTGCACCGCTTCTTCGGCGCGCAGCATGCGTTTGCCGTCAGGCATCGACACCGCGCCGCGCAAATAGAGGGCGCCGTCGCTCCATTGCGCGAACGCGGCGAGCGGCACTTCGCAGCTTCCGCCGAGCGCGCGCGACACCGCGCGTTCGGCTTCGACGGCGAACGCGGTGGCTTCGTCATGCAGCGGCGCGAGCCACGCCGCGAGTTCCGGGCGATCCGCGCGAATCTCGATGCCGAGCGCGCCCTGTCCCGCCGCCGGCAAGCTCTCGGACGCATCGAGGCATGCGCGGATGCGCGATTCGAGACCAAGCCGCTTCAGACCCGCCGCCGCGAGAATGATCGCCGCGTAGTCACCGCGGTCGAGCTTGGCCAAGCGCGTGTCGAGATTGCCCCGCAGCGGCCGCACGTCGAGATGCGCAAAGCGCGCGCGAATCATTGCTTCGCGGCGCAAGCTGGACGTGCCGACCACGGCGCCCGCCGGCAGCGCCTCGAGCGATTCGAAGTGCGGCGACACAAAGGCATCGCGCGGGTCTTCGCGTTCGAGAATGGCGCCGAGCGTGAAGCCTTCGGGCAACTGCATCGGCACGTCCTTCAGCGAATGCACCGCGAGATCGGCGCGGCCTTCCGCGAGCGCGGCTTCCAGTTCCTTCACGAAGAGACCCTTGCCGCCGACCTTGGACAGCGTGCGGTCCAGAATCTGATCGCCGCGTGTCGTCATTCCGAGAATTTTGACGTCGCAAGATGGATATAATTTGTGCAGCGCACACCGCACATGCTCGGCTTGCCACATCGCGAGCCGGCTTTCCCGCGAAGCGATGACAAGCGTGGCGGGCGGTGTCGTTGAATGCGTCTCGGAATTCATTGATGCTCGATCGAATGACGGGATGAAATAACGAACAATGGTAGCACGCACGCCACGGTCCATTCGGGCATGGGCGGCGCGCGAGAGCCTTGTCCGGCGCGCCTTTCCGAGCGCCGCGAAGCGGGCTTGGCGCATGGGGAGACACATGCGCCAGGCGCGGACGCCTCGCACACGTTCATCTTGCTGGTCCGCATGACTTGCTTCGCGCGGCGCCGCACAGGCCGCCGTTTCGCCGATGGTCCCTGGCTTCGCCTATCAGAGAGCAGAGAGAGGAACTCAACGTGACGTCTTCCGCATCGGCCCGCCCGGCGCGCCGCAACGCCGCATCGCCCGACTCATCCTCCGACACGTCCATCGCGGCGCCGTCGCCTTCCATTCCGAAGACGCGGGCCGCAGGCGCCGCGAAAGCGTCCACGGCGGCGGTCGCCGTCAAGGAGAAGCCGGGCGTCGAAGTGATGGTGAAAGCGCCCAAAGCCGAGAAGCCGTCGAAGAAGGCCAAGGCTGCTTCGGTCGCGGAAGCGCACGTCGCCACCGAATCTTCGGATGCCGATTCCGCTGACCGCGCGAAGCCCGCGAGCCGCGCCCGCGACGACAAAGACCGCCCGCTCTTCGAAGACATCCGCTTCCTCGGCCGCGTGCTGGGCGAAGTGCTGCGCGAGCAGGAAGGCGACGCCGTGTTCGACATGGTCGAGGCGATTCGTCAGACCGCCGTCAAGTTCCGCCGCGAGGACGACGTGGACGCCTCGCAGACGCTGGAAAAGCGCCTGCGTGCGTTGTCGCCGGAGCAGACAGTGTCCGTCGTGCGCGCGTTCAGCTATTTCTCGCATCTGGCGAACATCGCGGAAGACCGCCACCACAACCGCCGCCGCCGCATTCACGCGCTTGCGGGCTCGGCGCCGCAGCCGGGCACCATCGCCTATGCCATCGAGCGCATGCGCGAACAGAAGAACGTCAGCGCCACGCGCAAAATGCTGCAGAAGTTTTTCGACGACGCGCTCATCGTTCCGGTGCTGACTGCGCACCCGACCGAAGTGCAGCGCAAGAGTATCCTCGACGCGCAGCACGACATCGCGCGACTGCTGGCCGAGCGCGATCAGGAACTGACCGCCCGCGAACGCTCGCAGAACGAGGCGGTGCTGCGCGCACGCGTGACGTCGCTCTGGCAGACGCGCATGCTGCGCGACGCGCGCCTGACCGTCGCCGATGAAATCGAGAACGCGCTCTCCTATTACCGCGCGACCTTCCTCGCTGAGATTCCCGCGCTTTATGCCGACATCGAAGCCGCGCTCGCCGAGCACGGCCTGCCCACGCGGCTGCCGCCGTTCTTCCAGATGGGAAGCTGGATCGGGGGCGACCGCGACGGCAACCCGAACGTCACGGCGGAAACGCTCGACGCCGCCACCACGCGGCAGGCGACCGTCATCTTCGAACACTATCTGGAAGAGGTGCACAAGCTCGGCGCCGAACTGTCGGTGTCCAATCTGCTCGCGGGCGCGAGCGATGCGCTGCTCGCGCTCGCCGATGCGTCGCCTGACCACTCGCCGCATCGCACGGACGAGCCGTATCGGCGCGCGCTGATCGGCATCTACACGCGGCTCGCGGCGAGCGCGCGCGTGCGGCTCGGCGAAGGCGTGGTGGCCGTGCGCAGCGCCGGGCGCGGCGCTGCGCCGATCCGCGCGACGCCGTACGCCGACGCCGCCGAGTTCACGCGCGATCTGAACGTGCTGATCGAATCGCTTGCGCAGAACCACGGCGCGTCGCTGGCGGCGCAGCGCCTGTCGCCGCTCGCGCGGGCGTCCGAAGTGTTCGGCTTCCATCTGGCGAGCATCGACTTGCGGCAAAGCTCGGATATCCACGAGGCGGTCGTGGCGGAACTGCTCGCGCGCGGCGGCGTCGTGGCCGATTACGCGTCGCTCGACGAAGCGCAGAAACGCGATGTGCTGCTGAAGGAGCTCGGACAGCCGCGGCCGCTGCGCCTGCCCTACACGCAATATTCCGATCTCGCGAAAAGCGAACTCGGCGTGCTCGAAGCGGCGCGGGAAATCCGCGAGAAGTTCGGCGCGCGGGCGGTGCGCAACTACATCATTTCGCACACGGAAACCGTCAGCGATCTGCTGGAAGTCATGCTGCTGCAAAAGGAAACCGGCGTGCTACAAGGCTGTCTCGGCAGCAAGGACGACGCCGCGCGCGACGGTCTGATGGTGATTCCGCTTTTCGAAACCATCGCGGACTTGCGCAATGCGCCCGTCATCATGGGCGAGTTCTTCGCGCTGCCGGGCATCGACAAGCTGATCGAAAATCAGGGCAACGAGCAGGAAGTCATGCTCGGGTATTCGGACAGCAACAAGGACGGCGGCTTTCTCACGTCGAACTGGGAGTTGTATCGCGCGGAACTGGCGCTCGTCGCGCTGTTCAAGGAACGCAGGACGACGCTCAGGCTCTTTCACGGGCGCGGCGGCACGGTCGGGCGCGGAGGCGGTCCGACGTATCAGGCGATTCTTTCGCAGCCGCCCGGCACCGTCGACGGCCAGATTCGGCTGACCGAGCAAGGCGAAGTGATCGCGAGCAAATTTGCGAACGCGGAAATTGGACGTCGCAATCTGGAGACGGTCGTGGCCGCGACGCTCGAAGCAACGCTCCTGCCGCACGAGAACGCGCCCGCACAGCTGCCGCAGTTCGAAGCGACGATGCAGACGCTTTCGGATGCCGCGATGTCCGCGTATCGCGCGCTCGTCTACGAGACGCCCGGCTTCACCGATTACTTCTTCTCCTCGACGCCGATTGCGGAAATCGCGGAGCTGAACATCGGCAGCCGGCCGGCGTCGCGCAAGCTGCAAGACCCGAAGCATCGGAAGATCGAGGATTTGCGCGCGATTCCCTGGGGCTTCTCGTGGGGCCAGTGCCGGCTGCTTCTGACCGGCTGGTACGGCTTCGGCAGCGCGGTGACCGCTTATCTCGATGAAGCCGGATCGGATGCCGAGCGCACCCGGCGTCTTGCCGCGCTTCGCAAGATGCACAAGACCTGGCCGTTCTTCAAGAATCTGCTGTCGAACATGGACATGGTGCTCGCGAAGACCGACCTCGCGGTGGCGTCGCGTTACGCGCAGCTCGTCAGCGACAAGAAGCTGCGCAAGCTAGTGTTCGACAAGATCGTGGCCGAGCACGAGCGCACCTGTCACGTGCTCACCGAGATCACCGGCCGAAGCGAGCGGCTCTCCGACAACCCGCTGCTCGCGCGTTCGATCAAAAACCGCTTTCCGTATCTCGATCCGCTGAATCACTTGCAGGTGGAACTGCTCAAGCGCCACCGCGCGGGCGATCAGAACGTGCGGCTGCGGCGCGGGATTCACTTGACGATCAACGGGATCGCGGCGGGATTGCGGAATACCGGCTGACGCTTTTCGCGAGGCGAAGCGGCTTTAGTCGCGCCGCTTTGCCTCGATCATCAACGCGTCCAGCTCGAACGAGAAGTCGTCCTTCACGCCGAAATACTGGCGCACTTCCTCGGGCGCGTTCTCCCACATCGATTGAATCGCCGTCACGCGCTCGGCGGGCGTGCGCATTCTCGTCACCCACGCTTCGAATTCCAGCGGAAGGCGCCAGCGTTCGGTGACGCGCGCGTCGAAGCCGGCGGCGTCGAGCATCGCGATCCATTCGTCCGCGCGATAGTCGCGGATATGCGACGCGTCGCGCAGCACTTCGATCGCCTGAATATGCGTGTCGAAAAGCGGATCGTCGATGCCCGCGATGTCGATGAACTTGAGCCGCCCGCCCGGCTTCAGCACGCGATGCACTTCGGCGAGCGCCTTCGGCACGTCGCGCCAGTGATGCGCGCTCATGCGGCTGATCGCCCAGTCGAACGAGGCGTCGTCGAAAGGCAGCGTTTCAGCCGCGCCCTGCTGCGTGCGGATGGTCGTCAGCCCGCGCTCCTTCGCGGCGGCTTCGACGGTGGCGAGCATCTGCGGCGCGATGTCGTAGGCCACGACTTGCTTCACATGCGGCGCGACCGCGAAGCTCGCGTGACCCGCGCCGCAGCCCATGTCCAGCACCGTCGCGTTGCCGCACGTCGCGGCGAAGGTCGCGGCAAGGTTCTGCAAATCGGTGCCGGTCGCGTGAACGTGACTCGTGAGATACGCGGCGGCAGTGCTGCCGAACGCGTCGGCGACCTGTTCATGGTGTTTCATCGTGACTCCGCATGGTGGACGTGTTGTGCATCGGATACCGGTCGTCGCAGCACCGGCCTGCCGATACAATAGAGCCCGCCCTGTACCGGTACAAGTTGACTAGTTATCCTGGTATCTGAACCACCCGTCGCGCGCCGACGTTTGCGTCCGAAGTCCGCATGAACCGAACCGAAAACAAGCCCGCCGAACCGCTCGCCGATACGCCCGCGCGCGCGCTCGGCGAATTCATCCGCACGCATCGCGAGCGTCTGTCGCCGCTCGCGGTCGGCTTGCCGCCCGGCCCGCGCCGCCGCACGCCGGGCCTGCGTCGCGAGGAAGTCGCTCAACTGTGCGGCGTGAGCCCGACGTGGTACACGTGGATCGAGCAGGGCCGGCCGGTATCCGCTTCCGCCGACGCGCTCGCGCGCATCGCCGTCGCGCTGCAACTGTCGCGCGCCGAGCGCGCGTATCTTTTCGAACTCGCCGCACAACGCGATCCCGCCGAGCCCGATCCCGCCGCGCAGGACGTCCCCGCCGCGCTGTTGCAGACGGTTGGGCTGATCGGCGCGCCCGCCTATGTGCTCGACCGTCAGTGGAATGCGCTGCGCTGGAACGCGCCGGCGGCGGACCTGTTCGTCGGCTGGCTGGACAGCGAGCACGACCGCAATCTCTTGACCTACACGTTCACGTCGCCGGCGGCGCGAACGCTCATCGTCGACTGGGAAACGCGCGCGCGCCGGCTGGCCGCCGAGTTTCGCGCCGATTCCATCCGCCATCTGAACGATCCGCCCACGCGCGCGCTGATCGACGCGTTGAGCGCCGCAAGCGATGCCTTCGCGCGCTACTGGGCCTCGCAAGACGTGTTCGAGCGCGAAGGCGGCGAGCGCGCGTTCGATCATCCGTCGCGCGGACGCGTGGTGTTCAATCAGATCACGTTCAAGCCGGCGCATCGCGAAGACCTGAAGCTCGTGATTCTGGTCGGGGACGCGTAGCCCCGAATGTTAAAATTCTCGTCTTTCTGACGCCTCGAACGCCGAAAACACACCATGACGTCCCAACTTCACAAAAAAGGCGAAGCCTGGTCGGCTCGCTTCTCCGAGCCGATGTCGGAGCTCGTCAAACGCTATACGTCGTCGGTGTTCTTCGACAAGCGGCTCGCGCTCGTCGACATTCAAGGCTCGCTCGCGCATGCGTCCATGCTCGCGGCGCAGAAAATCATCGGCGCGGACGACCTTGCGGCCATCGAGCGCGGCATGGCGCAGATCAAGGGCGAGATCGAGCGCGGCGAGTTCGAATGGAAGCTGGATCTCGAAGACGTGCACCTGAACATCGAGGCGCGGCTCACCGCGCTGATCGGCGATGCCGGCAAGCGGCTGCACACCGGCCGTTCGCGCAACGATCAGGTCGCGACCGACATCCGCCTGTGGCTGCGCGGCGAGATCGACCGCATCGGCGACCTGCTGAAGGACCTGCGACTTGCGCTCATCGACATGGCGGAGAAGCACGCGGACACCATCATGCCGGGCTTCACGCATCTGCAAGTGGCGCAGCCGGTGACGTTCGGGCATCACCTGCTCGCCTACGTCGAGATGTTCACGCGCGATGCCGAGCGCATGCGCGATTGCCGCCGTCGCGTGAACCGGCTGCCGCTCGGCGCGGCGGCGCTGGCGGGCACGAGCTATCCGATCGACCGTCACGCGGTGGCGGCCTCGCTCGGCTTCGACGGCATCTGCGCCAATTCGCTCGATGCGGTGTCCGACCGCGATTTCGCGATCGAATTCACAGCGGCGGCCGCGCTCATCATGACGCACGTCTCGCGCTTCTCCGAGGAACTCGTGCTGTGGATGAGCCCGCGCATCGGCTTCATCGATCTGGCGGACCGCTTCTGCACGGGTTCGTCGATCATGCCGCAGAAGAAGAACCCCGACGTGCCGGAACTGGCGCGCGGCAAGACGGGCCGCGTGAACGGGCATCTGATGGCGCTGCTCACGCTGATGAAGGGCCAGCCGCTCGCGTACAACAAGGACAATCAGGAAGACAAGGAACCGCTCTTCGACACGGTCGATACGGTCGCCGACACGCTGCGCATCTTCGCGGAAATGGCGGCGGGCATCACCGTGAAGCCGCAGGCCATGCGCGCCGCGGCCCTGCAAGGCTTCGCAACCGCCACCGATCTCGCGGACTATCTCGTGAAGCGCGGCCTGCCCTTTCGCGACGCGCACGAAGCCGTGGCGCACGCGGTGCGCATTTGCGACGAGCGCGGCTGCGATATTGCGGATCTCTCGCTGGACGCGATGCGCATCGAACTGCCGAACGTCGCGCATCTGATCGGCGAGGATGTGTTCGGCTATCTGACGCTCGAAGGGTCGGTGGCGAGCCGCAATCATCCGGGCGGCACCGCGCCGGATCAGGTGCGCGCGGCGGCGAAGGCAGCGCGCGAGGCGCTTTGAACGCGCGCTGGAGCCGTCGGCTGCATGAAGGGCTGTCCGCTGGGACGGCCTTTTTTGTCGCCGCAATGTCGAGACAGTCGCACGTTTCTTCCCTGACATGATTATTCGCCCCAAGCTGCACTGGTTCCGCATGCTGTTCGTCTGGCGCGGCTCCGTGCTGCCGCAACTGCTGCCGCGGCTCGGGCTGATCTTCGCGCTGTCGGTCGCGGCGATCTTCATGCACGACCACATGCGGCACTATCCGATCGGGCTCGGCACGCCGCCGTTCGCGCTCGTCGGCATTGCGCTCGCGGTGTTCTTAGGGTTTCGCAACAGCGCGAGCTACGACCGCTGGTGGGAAGGACGCAAGCTCTGGGGCTCGCTCGTCATCACGGCGCGGTCGCTCGCGCGTCAGGCGTTGTCGATGCCGCATCCGCGCGATGCGGCCGACACGCGGCGCTTTCTCGCGGCGATCGGCGGACTGGCGCATGCGTTGCGGCATCAGTTGCGTGGCACCGACGCGACAAGCGATCTCGCGCCGCGCCTGCCGCCGGAACTGCACGCGCGCGTCGCCGCGGCGCAGTACAGGCCCGCGCTGATCTTGCTGTGGCTCGGCGAATGGGTCGCGGCAAGAAAACGCGAAGGCGCGCTCGACGGCTACGCGATGCTCGCCGTCGACGCTAACCTGAACGCGCTGTCGGCCGTGATCGGCGGCTGCGAGCGGCTCACCTCGACGCCGCTGCCCTTCTCGTACTCGGTGATGATTCACCGCACGATTTATCTGTTCTGCGTGATGCTGCCGTTCGGACTCGTCGATGGCGCGGGCCTGTTGACGCCGCTCTTCGCGTTGCTGGTGGCGTATGCGTTCATGGCGCTGGAGGCGATTGCCGCGCAGATCGAAGACCCGTTCGGGCTGGAAGAGAACGACCTCGCGCTGAATGCGATGTGCGCGACGCTGGAAGCGGCGCTGCATGACATGGCGGCGGATCCGGAGTTCGCGTCGGCGCCGCCCGTGTCGCGCGATTCATCGCGCAAGTTCATCGTCGATTAGCGGCGGCGGCTGGCGCAGTCACGATTCGAGCCGTAAGATCGTCGAGCGCTTTGCTATCGAAGAGATCGATGCATTTCTTCGTTCCGAACGACGAGTGAACCGCGCCGGAATATCGCCGGTTCGCATACTCGCTCGCAAGCTTGTCGACAGCCAGGTAGGCGTCAGCCGGGACACTGCCAGCTTCGAGATAGCTGCTCGCTGTTGCGTTCGCGTCGTCCTTCGCCGGTGAGTCGGGATAGACCTTCGCGAGACAACGGCTCAGTGCCCATCGCTTCAGGAGCGCCTGTTGCTTCTCAGTCACTGACCCCGGAGAGGCCAGTGCAAGCTGGCCGAGCGCCAGGAGCACGACACCTGCGACGAACGGGCGCATCAATGCAACTCCCACAGCGACGCCGTATCGGGAATGAACGTGCCGTTGTCGGGATTCTGAAGCAGGTGGCAGGAATCCGAACATGCAGCCCCGTTCCAAAGAGTCACGTGTCCTCGCGCATCCTTCCAGCCGTGTCCGCGTACGACGAGGATGCCTCGCTGACCTCGAAAATCTGCTTCCTTCGGAGACTTGACGGTTTTGTCGGGCCTTCCGAACTCGCGCTCGAGATAGGCCATCATGTCGTTCACCCGGAACAGGTACTGCTTTCCGTCCGCGCCCGATACAGTCGCATAGCCTGCTTCTTTCTTGACGGGAAACCCGGTGCTGTTCAGCACGTAGCTCATTCTTATCGGACATGCATTCTGGAAGATACCGGCCTTGATGTTGTCGTCGACGCGACCGCCGATCATTTTCCCGACATCCGCCACGCCCACGTGTACACGGGTGAATGCGATCCATGCGCTCCCGAATGCTGGCCTGCCGCTCATGATGACCTTTTTGCTTTGTTATTGGATTTAAAAGCATGGTCGTGAACAGCTCGAAGCAACACACGATTTGTCCTATTTACGGCTGCGGCAAATTGATCTCCGAATGTCAGAAGCGATCGCTCGCGCCGCGCCCTCGTCCGAATCGTTCATAATGGCGCGCGTTTCACCTTGGAGATTTGAATGAAACTGTTCTACAAAGCCGGCGCGTGCTCGCTTGCCTCGCATATCGTCCTCGAAGAATCGGGTCTGCCTTACGAGATCGAAGCCGTCGATCTGAAGACGAAAGTCACTGCGAGCGGCGCCGATTTCATGGCGATCAACCCGAAGGGCTATGTGCCCGCGCTCCAACTCGACAACGGCGACGTGCTCACCGAAGGCCCGGCGATCATGCAGTACATCGCGGATCAGGTGCCGGCCAAGCATCTCGCGCCGCTCGCCGACGCCATGTCGCGCTATCGCCTGCAAGGGTGGCTCACGTTCATCGGCACGGAATTGCACAAGAACTTCTCGCCGTTCTTCAACCCCGCCGCGACGAGCGAGTGGAAAGCCGCCGCGATGGCCAATCTGGAGCGCCGTCTCGCGTACGTGGCGAAGCATATCGACGACAAGCAGTATCTGCTGGGCGACGAATACGGCATCGGCGACGCTTATCTCTTCACCGTGCTCGGCTGGGCGCCGTTCATCGACCTCGATTTGAACAAGTGGCCGGCGTTGACCGCGTATCAGGCGCGCGTCGCGGCGCGTCCGGCGGTGCAGGCGGCGATGAAGGCGGAAGGCCTGATCTGAACGATCGGCGCTTACCCCAAAAGACAAACGGCCCTTCTATGAAGGGCCGTTTGTTTTGCGGCAGCGAATCAGACGAGCGTTACGAAGAACTCAATCGCGCACGCAATCGACGAAATACTCGATGCGCCCGTTGATCATCTCACCGACGAGCCCGTGAATATCCGTGTGGAAGCCCGGGAAGCGCTCGTTGAACTCACGCGCGAAACGCAGGTAATCGACGATCGTGCGGTTGAACCGCTCGCCCGGAATCAGCAACGGAATGCCCGGCGGATACGGGGTCAGCAGAATGCTCGTCACGCGGCCTTCGAGTTCGTCGATCGGCACGCGGTCGATCTCGCGGTGCACGAGCTTGGCGTACGCTTCGGACGGCTTCATCGCGGGCTCCATGCTCGACAGATACATTTCGGTCGTGAGCCGCGCGATATCGTTCGCGCGATAGACGCTGTGAATCTGCTCGCACAGATCGCGCAGGCCGATGCGCTCGTACGACGGATGCTGCGCGATGAACTCCGGCAGCACGCGCCACAGCGGCTGATTGTTGTCGTAGTCGTCCTTGAACTGCTGAAGCTCGGTGACCATCGAGTTCCAGCGGCCTTTCGTGATGCCGATCGTGAACATGATGAAGAACGAGTACAGCCCCGTCTTCTCCACGATGATGCCGTGCTCGGCCAGATACTTCGTCACGATGGCGGCCGGAATGCCCGTCTCGCCGAATTCGCCGTCCACGTCGAGCCCCGGCGTGATGATCGTCGCCTTGATCGGGTCGAGCATGTTGAAATTCTCGGCGAGCGCGCCGAAGCCGTGCCACCGGTCGTTCGGCTTCAGCATCCAGTCCTCGCGGTCGCCGATGCCCTCTTCGGCCAGCGCGTCCGGGCCCCAGACCTTGAAGAACCAGTCGTCGCCGTATTCGGCATCGACCTTGCGCATCGCGCGGCGGAAGTCGAGCGCCTCCGCAATCGACTCTTCCACGAGCGCGGGGCCGCCCGGCGCTTCCATCATCGCGGCGGCCACGTCGCACGACGCGATGATCGCGTATTGCGGCGACGTCGACGTGTGCATCAGATACGCCTCGTTGAAACGATGGCGGTCGAACGTGCTGTTCTCGCTGTCCTGCACGAGAATCTGCGATGCCTGCGAAATGCCGGCGAGCAGCTTGTGCGTGGAGTGCGTGGCGAACACGAGCGCGCCGGTACGCGGGCGGCCCGCGCCGATCGCGTGCATGTCCTGATAGAACGAATGGAATTCGGCGTGCGGTAGCCACGCTTCGTCGAAATGCAGCGTGTCGAGCATGTCGCCGAGCAGGTCCTTGATCATCTCGACGTTATAGACCACGCCGTCGTACGTGCTCTGCGTGATGGTCAGGATGCGCGGTTTGACCTTCGGGTTCTTCGCGAGCGCCTCGCGCGCAAACGGATTCGCTTCGATCTTCCTGCGAATGTTCTCGGGCTTGAACTCGTCGCGCGGAATCGGCCCGATGATGCCGAAGTGATTGCGCGTCGGCGTGAGGAACACGGGAATCGCACCCGTCATGGTGATGGCGTGCAGAATCGACTTATGGCAGTTGCGGTCCACGAGCACGATATCGCCCGGCGCGACGGTGGCGTGCCACACGATCTTGTTCGAGGTGGACGTGCCGTTGGTCACGAAAAAGAGATGATCCGCGCCGAAGATGCGCGCCGCGTTGCGCTCCGACGCCGCGACCGGGCCGGTGTGATCGAGCAGCTGGCCGAGTTCCTCCACCGCGTTGCACACGTCCGCGCGCAGCATGTTCTCGCCGAAGAACTGGTGGAACATTTGCCCGAGCGGGTTCTTCAGGAACGCGACGCCGCCCGAGTGGCCCGGACAGTGCCACGAATACGAGCCTTCGTCCGCGTACTGCACGAGTTCCTTGAAGAACGGCGGCGCGAGCGCATCGAGATAGACCTTCGCTTCGCGAATGACGTGCCGCGCGACGAACTCCGGCGTGTCCTCGAACATGTGAATGAAGCCGTGCAGCTCGCGCAGGATGTCGTTCGGCAAGTGCCGCGACGTGCGCGTTTCGCCGTACAGGAAGATGGGGATGTCGGCGTTGCGGCGGCGCACGGCGTTGATGAACGCGCGCAACGCGACGATGGCCGACGCCAGTTCGGGCGTGTCGCCTTCCACGACGACATTGTCGGCGTAAGGCAGCAACTCGTCGTCGTCGATCGACAGAATGAAGCACGACGCGCGGCTTGACTGCTGCGCGAAGGCAGCGAGATCGCCGTAGCTCGTGAGACCGAGCACTTCGGCGCCTTCGCCCTCGATCGCCTCGGCCAGCGCGCGAATGCCGGAACCCGAGATGTTCTCGGAGCGAAAGTCTTCGTCGATGATGACGACGGGGAAGCGGAACTTCATGAGGCGAATCTCCAAATGGAACGACCGCTGCCCGAGACTTTTTCCCGGAGCCAGCGGTCCTTCGACAAGCGCGTGCCGTGTGCGGTTCTAGGGACGCGGAGCGATCAGGTTTTCGGCAGCGTCACGCCGTGCTGCCCTTGATACTTGCCGCCGCGGTCGGCGTAGGACGTCTCGCAGATTTCGTCGCTCTCGAAGAAGAGAACCTGCGCGACGCCTTCATTCGCGTAGATTTTGGCGGGCAATGGTGTCGTATTCGAGAATTCGAGCGTCACATAGCCTTCCCACTCCGGCTCGAACGGCGTGACGTTCACGATGATCCCGCAGCGCGCGTAGGTCGACTTGCCGAGACACACGGTCAGGCACGAGCGCGGAATGCGGAAATATTCGACCGTGCGCGCGAGCGCGAAGGAATTCGGCGGAATGATGCAGACATCGCCCTTGAAGTCCACGAACGATTTCTCGTCGAACGCCTTTGGATCGACGATGGTCGAGTTGATGTTCGTGAAGATCTTGAATTCGTCGGCCACGCGAATGTCGTAGCCGTAGCTCGACGTGCCGTAACTCACGATCTTGCGGCCGTCCTCGGCCACGCGCACCTGATCGCGCACGAACGGCTCGATCATCTTGTGCTCTTCGGCCATGCGCCGAATCCACTTGTCGGACTTGATGCTCATAGGGGACGTACCCAACGTTGCGGCTGAAGTCGCGCACTTGGCGCGACTTCAGGCCTGCGGTGAAACGGCGCATGGCCTCGTGCGGCCAGACGAAAATGGAAGCGCGTATTTTACGCGGAACGACGCTCGCCGCGAGATCGGCCGTTCGGACGATGCCGTTATCGCCGGATGACGCCGCACGCAAGCGTCGGACCCACGTTGTGGGGACTCAGCGCATAAGGGTCGGCCGCTTCGCGGTGCAGCATGATCGCGCGGGAGATGACCGAGCGCACGCCGTCGAGCGACACGTCCGTCGCCACGATAAAGCCAGTGGCCGCGCCCGTGGCGTCCGCGTGAATGTTGCCGAGTTCGCCTTCGAGCCGGCTGCCGTTGCGCCCGCGGTCGGACGGCAGCGCGAAGACCGGGCTCGCGTCCCCGTTCACCGCGATGCAGTCGCCGCGTTCGTGAACTTGCAGCGCGTGGTCGCTATTGGGCGGCATGTCGACGAGGTTGTACGAAATCTGCACGCCGTCGGCGCGTTCGATGAGCGTCACCGTGCCGCGCGCCGTATTGCCGGGCGTGGGCGTCAGCGTGGCGTCCGCGCGTTTCTCGTGATTCTGGAAGATGATGCCGCAGCCGCCGAGCAGCACGCTGCACACCGCCGCGGCGACGGCGAACAAGGTGAACCAGGCGGAGCGCGTCCGCCCGTTGACTCTGTCTCTCATGCGATCCTCTCGGCGGCCCGCCGACACCCGTTGCGTCGACGCTGCCGCGTCTCGAAGGCGACATGATACCGCGAGCCGCGCCGCACAAGGCTCGCGCGAGAGGGCCGCTTTTGCGGCGGATCAGGTGTTCTGCACGACGATGCTCGGGAACTTCGAGGTCATGTCGCGCTGACGCTCGGCGACCGAGATCGCGACGCGCCGCGCAATCGCGCGATACGTCTCCGCGATGCGGCTTTCCGGCTGCGATACGACCGTCGGAGAACCGGCGTCGGTGCGCTCGCGAATCGAAATGTCGAGCGGCAACGAACCGAGAATCTGCACGCCGTATTCCTTCGCCATGCGCTCGCCGCCGCCCGCGCCGAAGATATGCTCTTCGTGGCCGCAGTTCGAGCAGATATGCGTGCTCATGTTCTCGACGATGCCGAGAATCGGAATGCCGACCTTCTCGAACATCTTCAAGCCCTTCTTCGCGTCGAGCAGCGCGATGTCCTGCGGCGTCGTCACGATCACCGCGCCCGTCACCGGCACCTTCTGCGACAGCGTGAGCTGGATGTCGCCCGTGCCCGGCGGCATGTCGACGACGAGGTAATCGAGATCCTTCCAGTTCGTCTGGCGCAGCAGTTGTTCGAGCGCGGACGTGACCATCGGGCCGCGCCACACCATCGGGTTGTCCTGCTCGATCAGAAAGCCGATCGAGTTCGCCTGGATGCCGTGGCCGGTCAGCGGATTCATCGACTGGTTATCGGGCGATTCGGGCCGGCCGGAAATGCCGAGCATCATCGGCAGCGAGGGGCCGTAGATGTCGGCGTCGAGCATGCCGACCGATGCGCCTTCCGCCGCGAGCGCGAGCGCGAGATTCGCGGCCGTCGTGCTCTTGCCGACGCCGCCCTTACCCGACGCCACCGCGATGATGTTCTTGACGTTCGGCAACAGCTTCACGCCGCGCTGCACCGCATGCGCGACCACTTGCGAAGAAACGTCGACGGCGGTATCGGTGACGCCTGGCACCTGACGCAGCGCGTCCTCGACGAGTTTGCCGATCGACGCGAACTGCGTCTTGGCCGGATAGCCCAGCACGACGCCCACCGACACCTTGCCGCCTTCGACCGTCACGTTGCGGATGCTCTTGGTGTCAACAAACTTGCGGTTAGTGTTGGGATCGGTCAGGTTAGCGAGTGCAGTGTCGATCTGCGCGCGGTCAATGCTCATTGATACTCCGTGGAACGAGGGTTGCTGCCGTGCGTCGCCGTGCAACAAACTGAGGAAATTGCAAGTAATTGTTAGCGCCGTTGCGCGCGACTTGCTTCGCGCTGCACTATGCCGCTGCTGTCGTTTTCCGGGGACGTATCGCTGCGGGAAAACGGACGATTCTCAATATTGTAGAGGCTCGTCCGAAAGCCCGTCCGAAGACCCTTTCGCACTGTCGGCGCGTGGGCGTCGAACCGCTTGTTGAATCAAGGAGATCAAGATGAAGATGAAGATGTTGACCCGTTTGTCCGTGTTCGCCGTTGCGGGCGCGCTCGTCGCAGGCTGCGCGTCGCAGCAAGGCACCAACGCGGCGGTCGGTACGGGCGTCGGCGCGGCCACGGGCGCGGGCATTGGCGCGATTTTCGGCGGCGGCAAGGGCGCGGCGATCGGCGCGGCTACGGGCGCGGCGGTCGGCGGCATCACCGGCTACAACTGGCAGGCCATCCGCAACAAGATTTCCGGCGACTCGAAGGGCACCGGCACGCAGGTGACTGAGCAGCAGGACGGCTCGCTGAAGGTCAACATCCCGAATTCCATCTCGTTCGATACCAACAGCTACGCGATCAAGCCGTCGTTCGATCCGGTTTTGAACTCGGTCACGCAAACGTTGCAGCAGCATCCTGAACTGATCGCGAGCGTCGTCGGCCATACGGACAACACCGGCACGGCCGCGTACAACCAGACGCTTTCGCAGAACCGCGCGCAGAGCGTGGCGTCGTATATCTCGACCCACGGCGTTCCCGCGCAGCGGCTGTCGGCGCAGGGCATGGGCCAGAACCAGCCGATCGCCGACAACTCGACGGAAGCCGGCCGCGCGCAGAATCGTCGCGTGGAAATCTACCTGCGCGCGACGGCGCAGCCGGGCCAGGTTCAGTAAGACCTGACTATCAGGGGATGGGCGGGGAGCGGGCAATCTGACACCGATTCAGAGGCGAGTGAAAAATTTTTGAAACTTGCCGGCGCGCCGCTTGTCTGTCGTTATGGTGGGTGGATGGCTGGGCCATCGCCTGCCATTCTCCTCTTGTCGTTGTTGCTCCGGGGCCCGATTGGACCCCGGTTTTTTTTGGGCGAACGACTCAAGCGATATCCTCGATTGCGTCGTTGCGGGGCCGAATCTGTCGGCTTTGCCCAATCCCAATCGCCGCCTCTCGCGGACGCGGATAAATCAACTTATCCATTCACCAAATGTGAACGTCCGTCGCGCGCGGCGTTAGCTTTCCCACTTCTTCAAGGATCGTCCTGTCCGCCAGCAATCGGTTGGCTGGATGGGCGACGCCGGCAGCCCGGCGACTCCTTGCCGCACACAATGGCAACAGCACGTGTGCCGTCCACCGACTGAACCGCGCTTTCGTTGGCTTCTCTCCGGGCGTACCGACTCGTGACGGGAAGAAGCGTCCGCGCCTGCGCGACGTGCCCGCCCGCCCTGCTAGAATCGACATTCCCCTTTTCACCCGCTTCCAGCACTCCTCCGGGCCGCGCCTCCATGTCAGCATCGTCAGCACCGATTTCCGCCACCGCGTCCGCCGCTTCGGCCAACGAAGGCGGCCGCCGCCAGATTCTCGTCACGTCCGCGCTTCCGTACGCGAACGGCCAGATTCATATCGGCCACATGGTCGAGTACATTCAGACTGACATCTGGGTGCGGACGCTGCGCATGCACGGCCACGAGGTCTACTACGTCGGCGCCGACGACACGCACGGCACGCCGATCATGCTGCGCGCCGAAAAGGAAGGCATCACGCCGAAAGCGCTGATCGAACGCGTCTGGAAGGAGCACAAGCGCGATTTCGACAGCTTCGGCATCTCGTTCGACAACTACTATTCGACCGACGCCGAAGAAAACCGCGTGCTGTGCGACTCCATCTATACCGCGCTTCAGCAAGCCGGCCTGATCGAAGCACGCGATATCGAGCAAGCCTACGATCCGGTCAAGGAAATGTTCCTGCCGGACCGCTTCATCAAGGGCGAATGCCCGAAATGCGGCGCGAAAGACCAATACGGCGACAACTGCGAAGTCTGCGGCTCCACGTATCAGCCGACCGAGCTCATCAATCCGTATTCGGTAGTGTCGGGCGCGACGCCCATCCGCAAGACATCGACGCATTACTTCTTCCGCCTGTCCGATCCGCGTTGCGAAGACTTCCTGCGCGGCTGGGTCGGCGGACTCGCGCAAGCCGAAGCCACCAACAAGATGCGCGAATGGCTCGGCGACAAAGGCGAAGCCAAGCTCGCCGACTGGGACATTTCGCGCGACGCGCCGTACTTCGGCTTCGAAATTCCCGGCGCGCCGGGCAAGTACTTCTACGTGTGGGTGGACGCCCCCGTCGGCTATTACGCGAGCTTCAGGAATCTGGCGGATCGCATCGGCGTGGATTTCGACGCCTGGGTGAAGCCCGGCTCGAAGGCCGAGCAGTATCACTTCATCGGCAAGGACATTCTGTATTTCCACACGCTTTTCTGGCCCGCGATGCTTCAGTTCTCCGGCCACCGCACGCCGACGAACGTGTTCGCGCACGGCTTTCTGACCGTGGACGGCGCGAAGATGTCGAAGTCGCGCGGCACGTTCATCACGGCGCAAAGCGTGATCGACACAGGCATCAATCCGGAGTGGCTGCGCTATTACTTCGCGGCGAAGCTGAACAGCACGATGGAAGACATCGACCTGAATCTCGACGACTTCCAGGCGCGCGTGAACAGCGATCTGGTCGGCAAGTACGTGAACATCGCGAGCCGCGCGGCGGGCTTCCTCATCAAACGCTTCGATGGCCGCGTGCAGGACAGCGCGATGCAGCATCCGCTTATCGCGCAACTGCGCGGCGCTGTCCCGCAGATCGCGGCGTTCTACGAATCGCGCGAATACGGCCGCGCGCTGCGCACGACGATGGAACTCGCCGACGCCGTGAACGCATACGTCGATACCGCGAAGCCGTGGGAACAGGCAAAAGACCCCGCGAACGCGGTCGCGCTGCATGAGACGTGCAGCGTGAGCCTCGAAGCGTTCCGCCTGCTCTCGCTGGCGCTGAAGCCGGTGATGCCGAAGCTCGTCGAATCCGTGGAAGCGTTCCTCGGCATTGCGCCGCTCGCATGGGCCGATGCCGAGCGCCCGCTCTCGTCCGCCAATGCGATCAACGCGTACAAGCATCTGACGACGCGCGTTGATCCGAAGCAGATCGAGGCGCTGCTCGCGGCGAATCGCGAATCGCTGCAACCGGCCGCGCCGGAAGCGACGAGCGCCGCGGCGTCGAAACCCGCCGCCAAGAAAGAAGCGAAGGACGACAGCGGCGTCATCTCCATCGACGATTTCGCGAAGGTCGATTTGCGTATTGCGAAGATAGTCGACTGCAAGGCAGTGGAAGGCTCCGACAAGCTGCTGCAACTGACGCTCGATATCGGCGAGGAGAAGACGCGTAACGTGTTCTCCGGCATCAAGTCGGCGTATCAGCCGCAGGATCTCGTCGGCAAGCTGACGGTGATGGTCGCCAATCTCGCGCCGCGCAAGATGAAGTTCGGCATGTCCGAAGGCATGGTGCTCGCCGCATCCGCCACGGACGAGAAGGCCGAACCGGGCCTCTACATTCTGGAGCCGCATAGCGGCGCGAAGCCGGGCATGCGCGTGAAGTAACGCGCGGCGTCGTCGAAGAAAGGGCACACGCGCGATCGTGTGCCCTTTTGTTTTGGTTGATCGTCAATCTGCGGGGATCGACTTCGCCTGATTGGAACAGGATGAGCGTTCCGAGATGGACCACCGCCTACGCGGCATCGAAGCCATAAAGCCTCGTCGGATTCGTCACGAATATCATCTGCTGCCACTCCGGCCTGTCGATCCAGCCCGCGATGACATCGACCAGGCTGGCGTCGTCCGGCTTGCCCGATGTCTGCGTCGGATGCGGCCAGTCCGTGCCCCAGAGCATGCGCTCAGGGGCCATGGCGATGAGTGCCCTGGCGACCGGCGCCACGTCTTCATAGCCGGGCGCGCCCGTCTTGCTGTCCACGTACGGCCCCGACAACGTGATCCACGTGTTGCCCCTCTCGACGAGACGCTGCACCGTGCGTAGCGCGTCGCTGGAGGCTCCGCCGGGCTGCGGCACGTGCCCGATATGGTCGATGACGAGCGGGCAAGGCAGCGCCGCGAGGTGCCCCTCCAGTTGCGGCAGCTTCGCGCCTTGCACGACGAGTTCGATATGCCATCCCATCGGAGCGATGCGCTTTGCGAGCGGCGGGAGCATCTCCAGCGTCGTCGCGCCGGGATAGCTCAGGTTGAATCGAATGCCGCGCACGCCGGCGCCGTTCAACGCATGAAGCTCGTCATCCGTCACCGACGTATCGACGACCGCAATGCCGCGCGCGTCGTTGCCGAAGCGCTTCAACGCTTCGACGGTGCATCGGTTGTCGGTGCCGTATGTCGATGGCGTCACGACGACGTTGCGTCGTATCCCGAGCCGCGTCTGCAACAGCCGATATTGCTCGACTGTCGCATTGGGCGGCCGCAGTTTGGTGCCAGGCGCCACCGGAAAGCGATCGTCATAGATATGCATGTGACAATCGACGGCATGCTCCGGCAATGCGAAGGACGGTCGCTCCGAACCGCTCGACCACGTTTCCTCGGCCGCCGCCGTGCGAGGCAGCGCGGCCGTCGCGAGGGACGCGCAAGCCAGTTCCAGAAAGCCGCGTCGCGACAGACCCTTGCTGCTCATGCCGCCTCCGTCTTGCCGACCATGCGCCCGGATTGACCCTTGCGCGTCAGAAGGAGCAGCGTGGCGACGCTGACGAGCGTCAGGATGCCGAGCGGCATCAGCGCGAGCGAATAGCTGCCCGTCGCGGCCTTGACCCAGCCGTAGACGTTGACCATCAGGCCGCCACCCAGCAAGTTCGCGATGGCATTGACGGTGGCCAACCCGGCTGCGATCGTGCTGTTCGACAGCATGTCCGATGCGAGCGCCCAGAACGGCCCCTTGAACGCATAGGCGCCGACGAGCACGCAGCACAGCATGCACACGGTGGGCACCAGCGAGCCGCTGAGCGACGTGGCGAAGAGACCGCCGCCGATCAAGAGCATCGGCACGACGGTATGCCAGCGATGCTCTTTCGTGCGGTCGGAATGACGGCCCCAGAAGATCATCAGAATCGACGCCAGCGCGTACGGCACGGCGTTCAGCATGCCCGTTTGCAGCACGGTCAAGCCATACGACTTCAACAACTGCGGCTGCCACACCGACAACGTGCTGCCCGCAGCGGACGCACAGGTATCGACGAGCGCGAGACACAGCACGTAGCGGTTGCGAAAGAGCTTGGTCAGCGGCATCGGCGCGACCTTCTTCGGCTGTGCATTTTCCGCGGCGAGCGCGCCGAGCAGCCACGCGCGCTCGTCTTCGTTCAGCCATGTCGCCTTGGCGGGCTTGTCGGTCAGCATGAAGAGGCACGCGATGCCGAGCAGCACCGTCGGCACCCCTTCGAGGACGAAGAGCCAGTGCCAGCCGCGCAGACCCGCAATGCCGTCCATCTGCAGCAAGAGCGCGGAGATGGGCGAACCGATGAAGCTCGCCGCCGGAATCGACACCATGAAGGTCGCGACGACGCGCGCGCGATACGCCTTCGGCACCCAGTAGGACAGATAGAGCAGCACGCCCGGCGCAAAGCCGGCTTCGGCCGCGCCGAGCAGGAAGCGCAGGATATAGAACGTCGTGGCGTTGTGCACGAGCGCGGTCGCCGCCGACACCAGCCCCCACGTAATCATGATCCGCGCGATCCAGATGCGCGCGCCGTACTTTTCGAGCGCGAGGTTGCTCGGCACTTCGCAGATGAAATACGACACGAAGAACAGACTCGCGCCGAAGCCGAATACTTTCGCGGACATGCCGATGTCGTGATTCATCTGAAGCGACGCCATGCCGACGTTGCCGCGATCGATGAACGCCATCAGATAACAGATCATCAGGAACGGCAGCAGCCGCCAGATGACCTTTCGCATCGTCTGCCGCTCGAGTGTCGTGGTGCTTGCAATTGACATGTTCGTCTCCGACTTTATGCGCCTTCGCGCTGTAGTTTGAATCGTTGCCACGCGACGATGGACAGGACGCCCACCGCGAGCACCACCGCCATCGCCGCGAATGTGTGGCGCACGCCGAGCGCCTCGGATATCGTGCCGACGAGCAGATAGCCGAACGGCATCGTCCCGTTGTAGGCCATGCCGTACATGCCGACGAGTCCGCCGCGAACGTGCTCGGGGCAGCGGCGCTGAATGGTCGCGTTCGTCGATGTCGCCGCGAACGTGAGGCTGAAGCCCAGCGCGTAGAACGCGGGCATCGATGCGCCCACCGCGCTCGTCGTGGCGAGCACCATCAGCGCGATGATCGCGGTCCACGGCGCCCACGCGATGAACCGCGCCGACGCGCGCGGACCCAGCGCCGACGAGAGCAGCACGGCCGAACTCAGCGAACCCGCGCCCGCGCAGGCGAAGAACACGCCGGTGAAACGCGCGGCGTCGTGGAACGCGCGGTCCGCCAGAAGCGGCACGAGCGTCTGGTAACTCGCCGCGAAGAGGCCGATGCACGCGAGGATCGGAAGATAGCGCGCGGAAAAGGCGTCCGACATCACATAGCCCACGGCGTCGCGCAAGCTGCTGTCCGCCCGCGAGGCGCGTGCCTCCGTGGACAGTCGAATCGAACGCACGCATATCGCCATGAAACACAGCGCGAGCGCGTAGATTGCGAACGATGCGCGCGGACCGAGCGTCGGATAGACGAATCCCGCAATCGTCGGGCCGACCATGCGGCCGACGTTATAGACCATCGTGTTCATCGCGACCGCGTTCGAGGTCAGGCTCGTATCGCGCAGGCTCGTCAGCAGCAACACCTGACGCGCGGGCACTTCGATCGCACTCGAAATGCCGATCGCCAGCGCATGCGCGAGAATCAGCGGCACATTCAGCAGATGCAATGCGGAGAGCGTGATAAGGCTGCCCGTCAAAATGAGCGACGCCGTGAGCACGCACAGCGTCACGCGACGCGCGTTCTCCGCGCGAATGCGCGATCCGGCGACGGGCGCGACGACCAGTTGCGGCCCGTACAACAGGAAGTTGAGCAGCGCGAGTATCGCCGCCGAACCCGACAGGTGATACACGAGCAGGTTCAGCGTCACGTTCTGCGTCCAGCTTCCCAGCACCGACGCGACCTGCCCGCTCAGATAGCGCCGCAGCGACGCTTCATTGAGGGCGGGAAAGAGCCTGCCGATCCATCCCGGCTGATTTGCGGCGGTCGTCATGCGAGCGTCTTGCCGCGCGTCTCCGGCGCGAAGAACACCACGATCGCGGCGGCGATGAACGCGACGATGGTCGTCGACAAGCCGAGCACGAAGCCGCCCGCAGTCGTTGCGAGTGTCCCGATGACGAGCGGCGCGATGAATCCGCCGAGCCGCCCGCCGTTGTACGCGAGGCCCATGAGAAAGCCGCGCGATGCTGTATTGCCGATGATTTCCGCGAGAAACGGTCCCGCGCCCGCGAAGATGCCGTTCACGCTGAAGCCCGTGAAGAAGATGGCGACCATCAGCACGAGCGCATTCGACGACAGGATGTAGCCGAACACCGCCGCCGCGCCGACGAGCAGATATGCCATGAACATCGGCCGGCGGCCGAGGCGATCGACGAAAGCGGAAAACATCAGAAAGCCGGCGATTGCGCCGAATTGCAGCGCGAGCACGAACTTGAGGCTATGCACGAAATCGAGGTGCTTCACCGTGACGAGGAATGTCGGCGTCCAGGTGAACACGCCCCAGTACAGGTATTGCAGAAAGAAGATGAACATGAACGCAGTGAGCAGACCGCGAACGTTCAACTTCGCATCGACGGGAGCGGTCTTTGCCTGCGCCCTCGCGCGTTTGCGTTCGAGCCAGATGGGCGACTCGGGCGTCTTGCGCGCGACGAAGAACAGGATGAAGAACGGCAGCGCACCGATCAGGAACAGCACGCGCCATCCGTGGCCCGCGAGACCGTCGTTGACGCCGCTGACGATGCCCGAGATCGTGATCGCGAGAATCGCGCCGATGGGCAGTCCCATCTGCATCAGCGCGCCGCCCTTGCCGCGGCGGCTCGCGTGCCACGTTTCGGCGATGAGCGCCGCGCCCGCCGTCCACGTCCCGCCCATGCCGAGCGCGCCGAAGAAGCGGATCGTCGCGAACCAGTGCTCGTTCGGCGCAAACGCGAGCAGCCCTGAGAACAGCGAATAGATGCCGATGCAAAGCAGCGCCGTGCGCACGCGCCCCAGCCGGTCGGACACGTAGCCGAACAGGATGCCGCCGAGAATCTGCCCGGCGGCCGTGATGCTCGTGAAAAGCCCGAGCTGGGCTTTCGACAGACCGAATTGCAGCGCAAGCGTCGGCAAGAGAAGCGAGAGGAGGAACGAGTCATAGCTCTCGAACGTCCAGCCGAGACCGGCGAGCGACAGCGAGCGCCACTCCCCGCGCGTGATGTCCTTGTAACGCTTCCCTTCGGCTTCGCTGCCGATTTCCCTTCCGATTGCGCCCGATGCGACGCTAGCGCTGGTTTTCATGACTCGTCTCCTGGTAGCCGCAAGCAATACGTCGCCGCGGCGGTGCCGCTGAATAGCGCGGATTTTTCATCCGCTGACAATGACTGCGCCAGCCGCTTGAAGGCGTTCCACAGCACGCTGTAGCTGAACATGCCCTTGTCCACGGGGAAGTTGCTCTCGAACATGCAGCGCTTCGCGCCGAACAGTTCGATGCAGGTCTCGAAGTAAGGTCGCCACGCAGCGGCGAGTTCCTCCGACGAAGGCGGCGTTTCGCGCGACGCGAAGCCGAACCCGAAGCCGAATCCGAAACCGAACACGGTCATGCCCGCGCCGCCCAGCTTCATGCGCGTGTTGGGCAGGCTCGCCAGGCGCGCGAGCCCCTGCCGCCATTCGGCCATGACCTGCTCGCGGCTGTTCGCGTGCGGTCCGACGCCGAGCGGGCCGCCGAAGTGATCGATGACCACGGTCACATCCGGCGCAGCGCTCGCCAGTTCGTACAGTTCCGCGAGTTGCGTGTGATAGACCCACGCGTCCAGCGACAGCCCGTAGCGCGCCAGCGTCTTCACCCCTTGCCGGAAGTCGGCGTTCGCCATCAGATCGCGCGGCGGCGTCACCGGGCTCGAAACCACGTCCGCGCTCGAATGCCACGCGAGCGGATTGCGGATGCCGCGCAAGCGGCCGCCCGTGACCTGAAGCATGGCTTCGAGCACGGGCGCGACCGCATCGCCCAGCGCGAGGTCCGCGCCGCCGACGATCGCGTCGCAGGCTCTCGTCGCTCCATACGCCCCGCTTGCGAACATCGCGGCGATGCCGTTGGCGAACTCCGCTTCGCCGACCGGCTTCATCGCCGCGGGACCGTGCTCACGCAGCATCGACCGGCATTGCACATACACGCTCGCTACGATGCGATGCCCGCTGCCGACATCGCGCGCGAACTCGTCGGTCAGATAGCGCCCGCTCTGCCGGTCCCACAGATGATGATGCGCATCGACGATGGGAAGATCCGGCTCCAGAATCGGCTCCTGACGGCGCGCGAGCCATTCTTCGCGGACGGGCAAATGAGGCGCATGGACGATCTGCACGGCGGTTTCCTCGTCAGAACTTCTGGCGCAGGCCGACTGTGACGCCGGTCTGGTTGTACCCGGGCGCGACCGTGCCGTAGCCGTTCACGCCGAGCGCCGACTTGTCCTTGTTGTGCGCGTAACCGACGGTCGCGTACAGGTCGGTGCGCTTCGACAGGAAGTAGTCGGCGTTGATCACAGCAAGCCACGGATCGGCGCCGGTCGAATGAACGTCGTGGTAGTACCCGGCCGCGGTCAGCTGGAACGACGGCGTGATCAGATATTGCGCGCCGAGCCAGTACAGGTTGGCGGCATTGGCGGCCGAACCGTTGGCGACGGCAATCGGATTGGCCGGCAGGAATGCGTTCGATGCCCGCAGATAGCGGTAGCCAGCATAAGCCGTCACCGGACCGAAGCTGTACGTCGCGGCGGCGAGCGCGCGGCGCTCGGTGCTCGTGTTCGTGGTGAGCGTGTTGCTGTTGCGCTGTTCGTAGACTGCGGTCGCCGCGATCGGGCCGCTCGCATAGGTCAACGCGCCGCTGAAGAACCGGCCGGTGATGAGCGCGCCCGGCACTTCGGAACCGTAGCCCGTGTCGTAGCGCGTGCTGTACATCGCCTGCGCGGTCAGCGGACCGAACTTGCCGGTGTACTTCACCGAATTGTCGATGCGAGCGGCGAGCGCATAGTCGAGCGACAGCGCTGAGTACCGCGACGAGACACCCATCGGATCGAACGTCACCGACTGTTCGTAAATCAGCGCGTTCTGGCGACCCAGGGTCAACTGCTGCCCTTTGTAGCTGAGACCGACCCATGCCTGCCGGCCGAAGAGGCGCGAGGTCGTCGTCGGGTTCGTGCCGAGGCCGCGCGTCGACTGCGAGCTCGTTCCGTCGTTGATATTGAAGCCGGCCTCGAGGTTGAACAGCGCCTTCAGCCCGCCGCCCATGTCTTCGACGCCCTTCAGGCCCCAGCGCGAGCCGGAAAGATTGCCGGACACTTCTCTCACTTGCGATCCGCCGGCACTGGTGTTGTTCAGATACTCGACGCCGACATCGGCGATGCCGTACAGCGTCACGCTGCTTTGCGCACGCGCCGCGCTGGACGCGAACGTCATGCTTGCGACTGCGACCGTCCCAAGCGCAAGACCGGTTCTAAGCTTGGCTTTCTTCTGAGCCTTCTTCACGGACATTTCGTCTCCAAACAGAGTTATGAATTTTGTGGACGCAGGGCTTCACGACTTGCGCGCGGCGCTGGCTTCGCCGGCATTCGCGCCGGGATCGCCGAGCCATGCGATCGTCAGCGCGCCGATCAGCAGCACGGCGGAGACGGCGAGCAGCGGCAGCGTGAAGCCGCCGGACATCTGCTTGAGCGCGCCGATCATCGACGGTCCCGCGAAGCCGCCGAGATTGCCGACGGATACAATGAGCGCGAGGCCGCCCGCCGCGGCGCGGCCGGTGAGGAAGCTGGAGGGAATCGCCCAGTACGTCGCCTGGAACGCGAGAATTCCGCTGACGGTGAAACACAGGGCGATGAGCTTCAGGAGCGGCACGTCGGTCAGCGCGCTGCACGCAAGCGCGGCGGCGGCAATCAGCAAAGCGCCGGCAACGTACGGCACGCGCTTTTGCGCCTTGTTCGCCACCCGCGCCCACCACAGCATGGCGAACGCGCCGATCAGGTAAGGAAGCGCCGTCAGCCAGCCGACGACCGAATGCGTGACGCCGAACTGCTTGATGATCTGCGGCATCCACAAGCCGACGCCCACCGATCCGACGATCCCGCAGAAGTTGATGAACGCGAGCACGAACACGCGCCAGTTGGTCATGGCGTCGCGCAACGTGCTGCCGTGCTTGCTGCCGATATCCTTCTGCTCCGCCGCGAGGCGCCGGGCGAGCGTAACCTTCTCTTCGTCGCTGAGCCAGCTAGCCTTGTCGGGACGATCCGCGAGGATGAAGAGGCATGCAACGCCGAGCAGCACGGCGGGCAGACCTTCGATCAGCAGCAGCCATTGCCAGCTTTTCAGGCCGTGCAATCCGCCCAATTGAAGCAGCGCGCCCGAGATCGGCGAGCCGATCATGTTCGCGACGGGAATGCCGACGAGAAACGCGGCCGTCACCTTGGCGCGCCATTTGCCGGGAAACCAGTGCGTGAAATACAGATAGATGCCGGGCGTGAATCCGGCTTCCGCGATGCCGAGCAGGAAGCGCGCGCCGGCGAAGCTCTTCGGCCCGACGACGAACGCGGTCAGCATCGAGCACACGCCCCAGGTAATCATGATGCGCGCGATCCAGACCCGCGCCCCGACCTTCTGCATGATGAGGTTGCTCGGAATCTCGAACAGGAAGTAGCCGATCGAGAACAGTCCGGCAGCCAGGCCGAACTGCTCGCCTGTGAGACCGAGGTCCTTGTTCATCGTCAGCGCAGCGAAGCCGACATTCGTTCGGTCGAGATAGCTGACAACGTAGCAGAGGAAGATGAACGGAAGAATGCGCCGGAACGCCTTCGCGAGCGTGCGTTCGCTGGCGGCGAAGTCTTCGCTGGCGAGCACGTTGCCGCTCGCCGCGTTCTTCGAACGCGCGCTGCGGGTTTCATCGATGGTTTGCGAGAGTTGCATGAGTGGCTCCTCCATCGCGCTGCTTGGGCGCAATGTCTCGGCTTCTCGTCGCGCAGGCGTGCCTGGCCCGTCGACGAGAAAGCCTCAGTATTTCTTTGCTTGCTTGGGAAGCGGTCCGGAAACGGTCATGTCGGCCTTCAACACCAGACCGTTCGTCGACTCGGTCATGAAAAGCGTCTTCATGTCCGCGCCGCCGAAACACAGGTTCGTGAGCGACACGCCTTCCTGCGCGGTCAGAATCTCGACCGGCTCGGCGCGGCGATTGAGCACCCACACGCGGCCAAGCCCCGGATTCGCGATGAACAACCGGCCATCCGAGTCAATCGTCAGACCGTCAGGACCGCTCGGGCCGTAGGACGTGAAGAACTGTCCGACCTTGCTGACCGAGCCGTCCGCCTGCAAGGGCACGCGCCACACGCAGTTGCCGCGCGTCATGCCGACGTAAAGCACCTTCTCGTCCGGCGACAGCACGAGTCCGTTCGGGCTCGGGCAATTGCCAAGCAGCATGTCGAGCTTGCCGTCCGGCGACAGCCGATACACGCGGCCTGTCGGATCGTGCAGGCCGGACTGGCCCTGATCCGTGAAATACAGGTTGCCGTGCGAATCGAAGGTCAGGTCGTTCACGCCCTTGAAGCGCTCGGAGTTGCGGCGCTCGAGGTAGGGCTTCACTTCCCCGCGCTCGATGTCGAGCAGCATCAGGCCGTTGCGATAATCGGTGATGAGCAGGTGAGCGTCGTCGAACAGCTTCATCCCGTTGGGCTCGCCGTCGTACTGCGCGACGAGATCCCACTCGCCCGAAAGCGAAATGCGAAAGATGCGGCCGTAGGGAATGTCGGTCACGTAAAGGTGGCCGCGCGGGTCCCAGACAGGACCTTCGAGAAACGAATCGGTGGTCATGCCGCCGCGATTGGCGCGTGCCCAATCCGTTTGAACATCCGCCTTGCGGTACTTCTCCGGCATGCGCGTGAACACCTGCGCTTCGCGCACTTCGGGCGACGTGAGATAGAACATGCTCAGTACTCCCGCGAACGTCACGCCACCTTGCGGGCGTTTTCCTCGATGACCGCGAGCACGTTGGCCGCAGCGCCCTTGCCCATGTTCACGTAGGCCGCTTCGCTGACGCCGCCGACGTGCGGCGACAGAATCAGATTCGGCACGGACTGGAACGGGTGCGGAACGGTCATCGGCTCGACCGCGAAGCTATCGACGCCGGCCGAGCGCAACCGGCCGCTCGCGAGCGCCTCGACGAGCGCGGCTTCGTCGATCAGCCCGCCGCGCGCCGTGTTCACGAGAATCGCGCCCTGCTTCATGCGAGCAAGCGTGTCGCGATTGATCATGTTGCGGTTCTCGTCCGTCAGCGGACAGTTGAGCGAGAGCACGTCGGACGCTGCGTAGATGTCGTCCATCGACGCGAGCGTCACGCCGTGCGGCGCTTCCTTCGCGAACGGATCGAAGGCGAGCACGTTCATGCCGAACGCGACGCCGATAGCCGCGACGCGTCGCCCGATCGAACCGAGTCCCACCACGCCGAGCGTGCCGCCGTCGAGTTCGAAAGACTTGTGCGTGGACTTGTCCCAGTGACCGGCGCGCATGCGAACATCGAGTTGCGGCACCGACTTCGCGCACGCAAGAATGAGCGCCCACGCGTGCTCGGCGACCGCCGCCGCGTTCGCGCCGACTGCCGCGCGCACCGCGATGCCGCGCGCGCCGGCGGCTTCCTGATCGATCACGTCGATGCCGCTGCCGTGCTTCGAGATGACCTGCAGGTTTTCCGCTGCATCCATGATGCGGGCGTTGATCTTGCCGTAACGGACGATGATCGCGACGGGCTTCGTCTTCTCACACAGCGCGACGATCTCGTCTTCGGTCGGCTGCTTTCCGGCGAATACGACCTTGAACGCGTGCAGCATGTCGAGCGCTTGCGGCGCGAGATCGGCGGCCGTGACGAGAACGACGGGCTCCTGAGCAGTCGTGTTCATTACAGAACCTCGCCTTCGGCCAGCATGCCCGCCGCGCGCAGTTCCTTGTCGAGCCAGCCAGGACGCACAGCGCCCTTGTGGATCGCCGCGATACGCGCCGTTTCCATATCCAGCTTCTTCTGCGCGAGTTCGACGATGCGCGCGACATCCGCGCGCGGAATCACGACGACGCCATCGGCATCGCCGACCACGAGATCGCCGGGATTGACCGCCGTGCCGCCAGCGGAAATCGGATGGTTGACGAGACCGGCCACGCTCTTGGTCGGGCCGCACGGATTCAGGCCGGCGGAGAAGATCGGATAGTCGCCGTTCGCGAGTTCGTGCGCGTCGCGCACCGCTGCGTCGATGACGATGCCCGCGATGCCGCTGACCTTCGCCTGCGTCGCCATGATCTCGCCGAGCAGCGCGCAGCTCACGTCGCCCTTGCCGTCCACGACGATCACATCGCCCGGCTTCGCGACCGCCAGCGCGGCGTGAATCGCGAGGTTGTCGCCTTGTCGCACCTCGACGGTGATCGCCGGTCCCGCGACTTTCATCTTCGGCGATAGCGGCTTCACGCGGCCGTGCACGGTGCCGCGCCGGCCTGCGACGTCGGCGAGGATGGCGGCCTGAAACTTCGCGGCAGCTTGGACGAGTTCGGGTGAAACGCGCTCGATGTCGCGGATGATCGATTGATTCGTGTCGGTGCTCATGGACTAACCTCAGGGGAGAGTTGTATTGTGTGCAACAGTGGTGTACGAAGTGAAACCACTTTAACGCGCGCTCGATGTGCGAGCCAGTAGCGTTAACCCTTTTACGCTGCACACCATCGTTTTACTGTGTACAATGCATCGAAACGATGAACGTGGAGGGGACGAGATGGGAAACGACGGTGTGGTCGCGGTCGAACGAGCGCTCGGCCTGCTCGACTGCTTCAGGCTCGGCAAAGAGAAACTCTCGCTTGCTGCGCTCGCAAGCGCGTCGGGCATGCACAAAACGACGGTTTATCGGCTAATGAACTCGCTCGAGCGCATGGGTTACGTCGTGCGTTCCGACGACGGCATGTACGGACTCGGCGCGCGCGTGCTTTATCTGGGCAAGCTGTATGAGCAGTCGTTTCATCTATCGTCTGTGGTCGAGCCCATACTCTTCGCGCTCGCGGCGCAAACGAAGGAAAGCGCCTCGTATTACGTGCTCGAGAAAAACCAGCGTCTGTGCCTGTTCCGGGCGGAGCCGTCCGAGGGTCTGCGCGAGACCCGGCTCGCGGGAACATCGCTTCCGCTCGACGACACCGCGATCGGCCAGGTGATCCGTTACTGGGGACTGCGCGAACCGATCTTTTCTGAGCCGCCGCAGCTTCCGCTTTTCACATCGGGGGCGCGGGACGTGCATACGGCGGCATTCGCCACGCCGGTCTTCGGGCCCGATGCCGAATTCATGGCCGCGTTGACGTTATCCGGCCCGGCCTCGCGCTTGAACGAGGCGCGCGAAACAGGCGAGCTGATTGCGCCGCAGCTTCAGGCTGCGTCCGATCTTTCACGACGGCTCGGGGCGAGCATGGCGTTTTGCGAGCGCATGTACGGCACCGGCGAGCGCCGTCAAGCCTGAGCCCAAGCAGCGGGCGGCTCGACAGATTCATGACGCAGATCGGCGACGCAGATTCACGGCGCCGCGCCAAGCAATGCGCTGGCAGCGAGCGCTTCGTCGAAGAGTTGCGAGCGAATGCGCTCATCGTCCACATCGAAGTGGCCGATCACGCCCGAAAGCGTCAGCACGCCGACGAACGCATCGGACACACCGAAAAGCGGCGCGGCCATCGACGCGAGCAGCGGGTCACCGACGCCCGCCGACGAGACGATGCCCGCCACGCCCGCGCTCGCGAATGCCTGCACGGTTTTGCGCTCGAAGCGTTTGAAAGCGAGACTCGACGCCGACTTGTCCATTGGACGCCGCGTGCCGGCGCGGATCGCCACGCGAACATCACGCTCGGGTTCCGCCCGCAGCAGACAAAGGCGCGCGTCGCCGTCCCGCACATAAACTGACGCGCTCGCGCCGGTCTTCTCGCTGAGCCGCTCGACGACCGGCTGCAATGTCGTCACGAGCCCCACGCTGCTTTCGAATGCACGGCCGAGCTGGGCGGCCTTGTAGCCCAACCGGTACATGCCGTTTTGCTCCTTGTGCACGAAGCCTCGTGCTTCGAGCGAAAGCATGTATCGGAGAATGACGCTCTTGAAGAGCCCCGTTTGCTGTTCGAGATCCGACAGCGACCGGCCGCCAGGCTCGCCCAGAAACGCTTCGAGCAAGGAAAGCGTCCTGTCGACAGCGGCGACTGACCGGTCTATTTGTTCATCGTCTTTATCGCTGGACTTCATTGCCCGTACCTTTGGCTTGCAGCCACGCCTTCCGGCAACCTGATCAGGACGTCCGGCGTCAATTCGTCGATGCTGACGACGCCGAGCAAGCCGAGATTGCGTTGCACCTCTGCATGCAGGATTGCGATTGCGTGCGCGACGCCCGCCTTGCCGGCCACCGAGGCGGCATAGTTGAACGGCCGGCCGACGAAGACGAAATCCGCGCCAAGCGCGAGCGCCTTCAGAACATCGGTACCCCGCCGGATGCCTCCGTCGATCATCACCGCAATGTCGTGACCGACTGCATTCGCGATTCCAGGCAGCACGCGAAGCGGCGCGGCAGTGCCGTCCAGTTGTCGCCCGCCGTGGTTCGAGATAATGATTCCATCGGCGCCATGATCCCGCGCGGCGATCGCGTCGTCGGTTGCCATGATGCCCTTGATCACGAGCTTTCCCGTCCATTGCGCCCGAATCTGACGCACATGGCTCCAGTTCAGATGGTCCTTCGCGCCGAAATCCCGCACGACGCGGCCCGAGAAGATGGGCGCGCCTCTCGTCGCATACGAGTTCTCGAAGTGCGGCATGCCGTGGTTGACGAGCGTTCTGAGCGCGGTGCCGAAGAGCCATAGAGGGCGCGTGACGCCGTCCCACGCGAGCCGCATGCTCGGCTTCAGCGGTGTCGAAAAGCCCGTGCGGATATTGTTCTCGCGATTCGCCAGCACGGCCGTGTCCACTGTCAGAACGAGCGTGTCGTAGCCGGCGCGTTCGACACGTTCGATCAGCGCGCGAATCTTCTCGGGTTCGCCGGGAAGATAGGCCTGGAACCATGTGCCGGACGCTTCCTTGGCCACTGTCTCGAGAGGAATGAGCGACGAGCCACTCATGATCATCGGGATGCCGGCATCGCGAGCGGCTTGTGCTTGCACGAGGTCGCCACGGTAAGCGGATAACGCGGAAATGCCCATCGGCGCGATGCCGAACGGAGCGCGATACGTCTTGCCGAGCAGTGTCGTCGCTTGCGTGCGCCGGGACACGTCTCGAAGCACGCGCGTCACGAAGCGATATTCCGAATACGCCCGTTCGTTGTCGTCCAGCGATGCGTTGCGCTCGGCCGCACCCGAGATGTAGCCGAATATGGGCCGCGGAAGATGCCGCCGCGCGGCGATTTCAAAGTCATCGAGCGACAAGTATCGCCGCAACGCCTTGGGAGCCGGCTGTGCCGGAGCTTGCTTGGTTGGTTCCGCTTTCATCGCCCGCCTCTCGGATGCACGCATGCCGTCAGAGGCAGGACATCCATGCTGATTCGTGGACCGCTCCGCGCATTAACGACCGCGCCGCGGCTTTGGAAATCATAACGCCGTTATGAAAACCGCGCAACGACTCCCGGCCAGCGAAGCATTCGACGAAATGGGGTGGTCAGCCGAAGCCACGTTTCAGGAAGCTGCGGCTGCTTGCTGGGATCAACGATCAGGACATCGAGCCGATGGTCGTGTTTCGGTGGCAGGCGTAGGCGCCGCTGGGTAACTGGGATGAGAGGTACGAGTGGCCGGATGATGGGACTGAGGCGGCCGGATAGAACCTGTCGCGAGCGGTCCCCGGCGAATTCGCGAAGAGCTTCTTCTTCTCAGCGCGACGCGCGGCGCTTAGTCCGAATCCACCGCCGTCGCCGATGCTCCGAACGGCGCGGACACGCCCGACGCGCCCGATGCCGCCGAAGGCTGCTCCGCCGAACGCGAATCCGTCGAGCTCGACGCAAAGAGCCGCATCCACGAATTGAAGCGCCGCGTGTACGACAGATCGACGCCCTGATACGTGCCGCCATACGCCGTCACGGACCAGAAGCGCGACAGGCTCAACGTCGCCTTGACCGCGTTGGCCGCCGACTGCAGCCCCTGCTCGTAGCCGATCACGAGCCGCTCGTTGATCGCCTTCGAAATCAGCACGACCTGCTGGTCCGTCAGGCCGACTTCGCTCGATCCGATGGAGAACTCGTCCAGTCCGAAGGTCTGCGCGATGCGCTTGCCGCTCGACCCGCCGAGGAGCGCGAGCGCGCTCGTCATCGCGCTTTGCTGGCCGATGTTGTTGCCCTGATCCGTGCCGTGGCCGAACAGCAACCACGAGAGCTTTTCGTTGTCCGGCACGTTCGGCTCGGAAATGAGCTTCGCCACCGGGGACTGCACCGTGCCCGTCACCTGCACGCCCGCCTCGATTTCCTGATTGCGGCGCATCGCCAGAATATTGAGGCCGGGATTCGTCACCGGGCCGTTGAACGTGAAGAAGCCGTTCTCGATGTTCAGCTTGCGGCCGAACGCCGTATAGGTCGATCCGGGCGTCACGCGCACGTTGCCGACCGCGCGCAGCGGCATGTTCGGCGCGCTCATCGCGGTGATCGTGCCGGCAAGCCCGAGGTCGGCGCCCGCGCCCTTGAAACGGAACCGCTGCCCGAGGTCGATATCGATATTCGCGCGCGGCGTGAACGGCCCGACCGGCTTTTCCGTCGCGGCTTCGAACGACTTCCCGTTCTCGCCCTTCACGGTGCCGTCCGGACGCATGACCACGACATCGTCGCCGAGCGCGGGCGCCGAGCTTTCGGGCAGGTCGAAGAGCCCGTGATCGACGGTGAACTTGCCGTTGATCGCTATGCCGCCTTGCAGCCCCGCGTTCGCAACGCTCGCGCTGCCCGAAAGCATGAGTTGCCGGTCCGGCGAGGCGAAGAGTTCGAGCTTGTCCGCGATGATGCTCGCCGTCAGATCGGGCTGCTGCTGGTCGAGGCGCACCTTGCCGGTCGCGCGCAAGGTGCCGCTCGCGCCGTGGAACTCCACTTGACGAAAATCGACGAGATTCTCCGACAGCGCAATCCGGATAATGCCGTCCTTCAACTGCACGCCCTGATCCACGACCGTCGCCGACACGTTGTCGCCCGTCAGCGAACCGGAGAGCGTCGGCTTTGCGACGATGCCCGCGAGCGTCAGTTTCAACGCGAGTCTGCCGCCGAGCAGATAGTTGGCGCCCAGCAGGCCGCCGGTGGTTCGCAGTTCGGGAATGTTCGCGTCGATGGCGCCGGTGAGCGGCGCTTCGTCCGCGACGGTGAGCGCGCCGTCGCGCTCGACGAGCGTCGTGTGCGCGTTCGCGTCGATCACGCCGATGCGGCTTGCCTGCGCGTGCAGCGTCGCGTTCAGGCGATTGCCGTTGCTGAAATCCGCGCGCGCGACGATATCCGAGATGCCGAGCGCCGCGACGCCGCGCGTGCCGTCGATGGTCACGTCGCCGGCGCGGCGCTTGATCTGCGCGTAGCCGGTCGCCGTCGAGCCGAGCGAGAAGTTCCAGTCGCCGTCGAAAACGAGGTCCGTGCGCAGCGACGATTCCTCGCCGGTCATTTCGCGCCGCACTTCGAGCAGACGCGGCACCGAAAGATTCGTGAGCGTGCCGGCCGATTGCATGCGCCCGTTCTCCAGCGCCAACGACTTGAGGTTGAGCACCGCGCCTTCGGCGACGAGCCGCGTCGCGCCGAGCACGATGCGCTTCGGCCCGTAGCTCACTGACAGCGGCGTTTCCAGATTCACCGACGGCGTGCCCTTGTTCGACAGCTTCGTGATGGTGCCGTCCCAGTGCGGGCCGTCGGCGGCGTCGGTGAACTTGCCGTTCGCGCCGAGCGCCAGATTCACCGCCTGACCTTGCACCTTGCCGGTCGCGGTGAGGGCGAGCGTGTGCTGCATGCGCGTGCCGTTGAGATTGGCGTCGAGCGTGGCGACTTCGATGCCCGACGTGCTCGCGTCGCGCGCCTTGAGCGTAAAGACGAGCGCGCCGTTCGCGCCGTCGCGGATATCGGCGCGGCCTTCCGCATGGCCGAGCCGGTTCGCGCCGAACACGACGCCATCGGCCTGATAATTCGCCGCGACGTTCGGGTGCGCGAGCGAGCCCGTAAGATCGCCGTCCGCCTTCACGGTGCCGGCGATGCCGAAGCCGAGCCGCTCCAGCTGCGGCGCGTCGACGCGAAAGCGCAGCCGGTCGCCCGGCGCGCCGAAACTGCCGTTCAAATCGACATCGTTGCCCGCAATCGAAAGCTGCGCCGTGCTCGGCAGGATGCGCATGCCCGCCACTTGCACCGTGCCCGCGCCGGTGAGCGGCAGGTTGTCGTATGTGCTGTCGCCGAGCTTGAACGTGGCTTTCGTCGTGAGCGTCGGCGCGAGCATGCCCGAGGCGGCGAGCGTGCCATTCACCCGGGCCTCGATCACGCGCGGCGGCGGTCCTTTCTTCGCGGCGGGCTTCGGCTGAATGAGCTGCTGCGTCAGTTGCAGCGGATTGAAGTCGATGAACTTCGCTTTCACGTCGTAGCTCGAATTCGCGTCCTTCTTCAGCGCGCCGCTCGCCTCCACGCGGCCTTTCCCGACGATGAGCTTCACGTCGTCGAGCGTGGTCGCTTTCGGATCGAGCCTGACCTTCGCCTGCGCGCGGATGGCGGCGCGCGGATCGTTGAGATCGGCGGTGACGGTTTGCGTATCGCCCGCCAGCACGACGCGCACCGGACCCGCGAAGTCCGTCGGCCGCACGCTCGGCTCGATGGCATTCAGGTCGAGCTTCGCCACGTTGAGGTCGAACTGTCCGTTGCCGCCCGACAGCGCGCCGCCGCCCGTGATCGTCGCGTTCTTCAGAAGGCGCACGTTCAGGTCCGCGATGCGCTGCGCCGACGCGTCGAGCCGCACGTTCGCCCGCGCGTCGATAAGCGGCAGCAGCTTCTTGTCGATGGAACCGGGCTTCGCGTTGACGATCGACACCGGCCCGCTCACCACGAAGGTTTTTGCGTCCGGCACCGGCTTCACTTCGGCGCGCACGGCGAGATCGGCGGCGGGCGCGCCCGCGCTGAACGCCTGCGGATTGATGTGATCGGCGGTGACGATGGCGAGCTTGAGCGGCACGTCGGCGAAAGGCGTCGCTTCGACGTGCGCCTGCCCCGCGAGCTTCAGGCCGCTCGCATTCACGTCCGCGACGAGGTCTTCAAGCGAACCCGAAAGGCGCGCGCCGACCTGCACCGTCTCGCCGCTGACCTTGCCCGCGTAGGTCACATCGCCCGCGAGCGGGAACGGCCGCGCGCCGCCGTCGAGCTTCGCGGCCGCCGTCACCGCGCCGAAAGGCGTGTCGAGCCGCTGCACCGTCGCTTCGTGATGCCGGCCGTCGCTGCGCCCGTTGAAGAGCAGGCGCGAGAATTCGGTGGTCGTCGTCCCTTGATGCAGCCGCAGCTTTTCGACGCTCAGATCGCGGACCACGAGCTGGATCGGCAGGCGCAGGTCCTTCGGCAGTTCCGTCTTCTTGCTCGGCTCGTTCGATGGCGCGATGCGCGCGTCGACGGTGCCGACATGCAGATAGTCGATGGTAAAGCGCAGCGGATCGCGCGTGAGCGACCAGCGGCCCGACACGCTGTCGACGGCGATATCGGTGCCTTTGCCGTCGAGGCTCTTCCAGTGGACATCGCGCAATTGCAGGCCCGCGGCGACCGCGCCGCCGTCCAGCTTGCCGGTGAGCCGGCCGCCGAGGAGCGAGGTCGCCGCCTGCCACAGATAGCGCGTGCCGGGCTCGGTCGTGAGCGCGAAGAAGACCGTGCCGAGCGCCAGCACGACGATGAAGAGAACGACGAGCACCAACGCCGCGAGCCAGCGCAGCGCGCGCCGCCCGCCGCTGCGGCGCGCCGGCGTCTTCGGCGCGTCGCCGTTGCCGTTGCTGTTGCCATTGCTGTTGCCGTTGCCGCCTGCTTGCGCGTCGGGTTCCGTCATGCGTTCGTTGTTGTCGGGAAGATCGCTCATGGCGTGCTCAGAACGCGATGCCGAGCGTCAGATACGGCTTGATGCTCTTGTTCTTCAGGCCGTATGCGACGTCCACGTTGACCGGCCCGACCGGGCTGCGCCAGCGCGCGCCGACGCCCACGCCCGGCTGGAACACGCGCTCGTGCCACGTATCGGTCGCCGTGCCGATGTCGAAGAACACCGCGCCGCCCCAGTCGTGCGTGAACCAGTGCTGATATTCGCTGCTGCCCGTCACCATGTACTTGGTCGGCAACACCGAACCGGACACATTGTGGCCGATACCCAGATAGCTATAACCGCGCACCGAATTCGCGCCGCCCGCGCGGAACAGAAGCGACGCCGGCACGCCGCTCGACGGCCCGGTCGTGAACACGCCGCCGAACTCGGCGCGAAACACGAGGAGATCGTTCTTGCCGAGCGGCAGGTACTGCTGGGCATTCGTGTAGAGGCGCGCGAACGTCTGATCGGTCATGACGTTTTTCACGGCGAAGCCCGCTTCCGCCCGGATCACGTTGCCGCGGCGCGGAAACAGCGGATCGTCGACGTCGCGGCGCACCCACGTCCACGCGGGCACGAGCGCGCGCGCGGTCGACGGGTTCGGCTCGTTCTGCGTGAGCCGGTCGTCGTAGAACGTCAGCGAATACGTGGTGTCGATGTTCTGCGTCGAGCGCGAACGCTGCACGCCGACGCGCGCGCTGTAGATCTTCGTATCCGATACGTCCGTGATCGTGTAGGAGCCGAACACCGCGTTGACCCAGCCGCGCGAATCCGGCGGCATGGCGAGCTGCACGCGGCCGTACTGCTGCGTCTGGTCGAGGCGTCCGGAGATGGTGAACGGATACGCCGCGCCGAACGTATTCAGATAGCTGTAGGCGCCCTGAATGTGAAAGCCCGTGTCCGTTGCATAGCCGACGCCGTAGCGCACGCTGTTGTACGGATACTCGCTCACCTTGATGTGCAGCGGCGTCTCGATAGGCTTCGTGACGTCGTTGGCAGCGTCGATCGCGACGCTCGCGTAGTACGGCGTGTTCTGCACCTGCCGCTGAAGCTCGTTCACGCGGGCGATGTCGTAGATTTCGCCTTCGTGGATCGGATTCACGTTTTCGATGATCTTCTGGGGATAACGCTTCGTGCCGCTAATATCGAGCTTGCCGAAGGTGAAGGTCGGGCCGCTGTCGAACGTGACCGAGAGATCCGCCATTTGCGTGCGCGGATTGATGCGCGCCTGCGACCGCACGATGCGCGCGCCGAGATAGCGGCGCGATTGCAGCGCGCGCAGCGCCGCGCTCTTTGCGTCGTCCCAGGCGTGCTGCGAAAAGGCGTCGCCTTCGTTGACCGAAAACGCGAACCGCGCGGCGTTTTCCTGCGTGCGGTCTTCCGTCGTCACCGCGCCCGTGAACTTCAGGTCCACCGAAGCGACTTTCGTCTGCGGACCGGGATCGACGCTGACTTTCACCGAACGCTTGTCGCCCGCCGTGTTGACGTCCGTGCGCACGACGGGCGTGAAATAGCCCTCGGTCGCGACCAGATCGCGCACGTCTTTCGGCGTCGCGGTAACGAGGAACTGGAACTGGTCGTCGCTCACGTCGTCGCGCTTGGCGAAACGCGCGAGATCGAGATGATCCTGCAACAGCTTCCTGATGCTGCGCGGGGCGTCGATGTCCACGTCGTATTTCGCGAAGGCGGGCGTCGCGGCCGCCAGCAATGCAAGCATCGCGAGCGCAGCCGACGCCAGACGGAACCCGGCGACGGCGGCCGGGCGATTGCGGCCAGGAGGCGCAAACGGTTTCGCTGTGCGCGGAATTGCGGCCAGGTTGCGCAGCGCGCGCAGCGAATCAGACAAACGCCCCGCCAAACGTGACCTCCGGCATCGGGATGAGTGGGAATCGAAAGGTGAAGCGGTCTAGCCAGTGCAGCTTCGGCGCCGCTTCGGCGCGGCTCGCGCGGCACGGCGCAGGCGCTATTTCACCACATCGATGCGCGCGGGCGACGTAAAAAAGCACGGTACGGCATGAGAGCCGTGCGCCGTTGGACGGCTCGAGGGCCCGGCGGGTTCCGCACGCGAGCGCGGCAAGCGCCGATATGCGTGGACCGCGCCTCTCCTTGCGGTAAAATCGCCGACGAACTTCGCGCGCCGGTTTGCCCCAGCGCGCCGCCCTCATCGAACCGAATCGACTCAACGGAAGCCGGATCATGTATCAGTCGGATATCACCCAGTTCATCAATCAGCTGAAAGCGCAGAAACCCACGCTGGAAGACGAACAGCGCCGCGGCCGCGCGCTCTTGTGGGACAAACAGCCCGTCGATCTGGACGAGCGCGCGCGTCAGCAAACCTCGCGCGTGAAGCAGACGCCTTACGTGTACTACCAGAACTTCTGAACGTGAGCGCCGGCCACGAGCCGCAAGCGTCCCGCGCCGGTAATCGGGAAGACAGGCGGGAAGACAGGCGGGAGGATGCACGCGAAAATCGCGACGTGGCGCTCGCCGCGCCCGCGACCGATTCGACGCCCGACACCATCGACGGCGTCGCGATCGCGCATCTCTACGGCGAGCCGCTCTGGAAGCTGCCGACGGATCTGTACATTCCGCCGGACGCGCTCGAAGTCTTTCTGGAAGCGTTCGAAGGCCCGCTGGACCTGCTGCTCTACCTGATCCGCAAGCAGAATTTCAACGTGCTCGACATTCCGATGGCGGATGTCACCGCGCAGTATCTCGGCTACGTGGACCAGATTCGCCAGTCGAATCTGGAACTGGCGTCGGAATATCTGCTGATGGCGGCCATGCTCATCGAGATCAAGTCGCGCATGCTGCTGCCGGTCAAGAAGGCCGACACCGGCGAGGACGCCGAAGACCCGCGCGCCGAACTCGTGCGGCGACTGCTGGAATACGAGCAGATGAAGCTCGCGGCGCAGCGCATCGACCAGTTGCCGCAACTCGGCCGCGACTTCCTGCGCGCGGAGGTGTATATCGAGCAGGCGTCGGTGCAACGCTTCCCGGACGTCGACATGAACGACCTGCGCGCCGCCTGGGCCGACGTGATCAAGCGCGCGAAGCTCGTGCAGCATCACAAGATTTCGCGCGAAGAGCTTTCGGTGCGCGAGCACATGAGCATCATCCTGCGCCGCCTGCAAACCGCGCGCTTCATGGAGTTCACGGAGCTCTTCGATACGTCGCGCGGCGTGCCGGTCGTCGTCGTGAACTTCATCGCGATGCTGGAGCTGTCGCGCGAATCGCTGCTCGAAATCACGCAGGCCGAGCCGTATGCGCCCATCTACGTCCGGCTGGCGTACTCTCCTGCCTAAGAACCCGCTTTTCTCCCACATTTGCCTCGGGGCAGCCGATTTCCACGCCGCCCGCCAGGAGACACCCGCTCGATGAAAGTCATCAGCTCGATCCATGAACTGCGCGACCAGTTGCGCGGCCAGAACCGAACCGCCTTCGTTCCGACGATGGGCAATCTTCACGAAGGCCATCTCTCGCTGATGCGGCTCGCGCGTCAGCACGGCGATCCCGTGGTCGCGAGCATCTTCGTGAACCGCCTGCAATTCGGGCCGAACGAAGACTTCGACAAATATCCGCGCACGCTGCAGGACGACATCGAAAAGCTGCAAAGCGAGAACGTCTACGTGCTGTTCGCGCCGACCGAGAAGGACATGTATCCGGAGCCGCAGCAGTATCGCGTGCATCCGCCGCACAATCTCGGCGACATTCTCGAAGGGGAATTCCGCCCCGGCTTCTTTCATGGCGTGTGCACCGTCGTGATGAAGCTGATGTCGTGCGTGCAGCCGCGCGTCGCCGTGTTCGGCAAGAAGGACTATCAGCAGTTGATGATCGTGCGGCAGATGTGCCACCAGTTCGCGCTGCCGACGGAAATCGTCGCTGCTGAAACCGTGCGCGACGAAGACGGCCTCGCGCTGTCGTCGCGGAACCGCTTTCTGTCGCCTGCCGAACGCGCGGAAGCGCCGCAGCTTGCCGCGCAACTGCAGCGCGTGCGCGAAGCCGTGCTGTCGGGCAATCGCGATATCGCCGCGCTGGAACGCGACGCCATCAACGCGCTCGCCGAGCGCGGCTGGAAACCCGACTACGTTAGCGTGCGCAAGCGCGCCGACCTGCTCGCGCCGGGCGAGGCGGACGCCGATGCGCCGCTCGTCGTGCTCGCCGCCGCGAAGCTCGGCGCGACGCGCCTCATCGACAATCTGGAAATCTGAAGGAAGTCCGCAACATGCAACGCACCATGCTCAAATCGAAGATTCATCGCGCGACGGTCACGCACTGCGAGCTGCATTACGAAGGCTCGTGCGCCATCGACGAGGATCTGCTCGAAGCGGCGAATCTCCTGGAGAACGAGCAGATCGACATCTGGAACGTGAATAACGGCGAGCGCCTGACCACGTACGCGATCAAGGGCGAGCGCGGCAGCGGCATGATTTCGCTGAACGGGTCGGCCGCCCGGCGCGCGCAACTGGGCGATCTCGTCATCATCGCGGCATTCGCGCAGGTGGACGAAACGGAGATCGCGGCGGGCTGGAAGCCGAATCTCGTGTTCGTCGATGAGAACAACCGCATGAAGGGCAGCCGCGACCACGTGCCGACGCAGAACTGGACGTGATTCTTCGGAGATTTCTGCTCCGAACAAGGCCGGCGCATCCTTCTGGGAGCGCCGGCTTGTTTATTTCTTCTGCGCCCAGTCAATGATCGGCTGCCACTGCTCCAGATCTTTCTCGACGCGGCTTTGCGCGACATCCCAGATGGTGAGACCGTGCGCGGCGAGCTGCACATAGTTCTGCGTGTCGCGCAGGAAGGCCAGCACAGGCAGATCGAGCCCTTCCACGAAACGATGCAGCTGGTCGGCCGAGCGCGTGCGCGCATCGACGCGCATGCCGACCACGCCCACCTGTATCGAGCCTTTGCGCACCGCCTTTTCCTTCGCCAGCTTCGCGAGAAAGTCCTGCGTCGCGAGAATGTCGAACATGGACGGCTGCAACGGCACGATGACCTTGTCGGCCAGTTGCAGCGCCAGCGCGAGCCGGTTGCCGTGCACGCCGGCCGGTGTATCGACGATGGCTTTTTCCAGACCTTTCGGCGGCTTCGCGGGCGCATCGGGATTCACGCCCCATTCCTCGATTTTCGGCAGCGTATCGGCGCGCAGCGAGAGCCAGCCGTGCGCGGAGCGCTGTTTGTCGAGATCGGCGAGCGCGACCCATTCGCCGTTCGCGGCGAAATAGCCTGCCAGGTTCGTTGCGAGCGTGCTCTTGCCGACGCCGCCTTTCGGATTTGCCACCACGATCACGGTCATGGAATGTCCTGATATTTGTACGGCGCGCGAGAAAGCGCGGAAGCCGCGCGCACGGTTTCGTCGTTATAGAACGGATACATGATTCGAGCCGTTGATAATATCGGCAAACGACACGCGCGGCACGCTGGCCGGTTGGCCGATGGCGCGCGCCTTCTCTACTCGACCGGATGACCGCTCATGCCTCTTCGCCCCGACGTCACGCTCGATTTCCTGCGCAACCGCCAGAAAGGCCGTCTGCCTGATTTGCTCGGCATCCAGTTGCTTTCGCTCGATGAAGGCGCGCTCACCGGCGAACTCATGATCCGCCCGGAACTGCTCGCGCCGAACGGCTTTCTGCACGCGGCGACCGTCGTCGGGCTCGCGGATACGTGCTGCGGCTACGCATGCATCGCGCATCTGCCGGAGAAGGCGCAGAACTTCACGACGCTCGAACTCAAGAGCAACCACGTTTCGACGGCGCGCGAGGGGAAGATCGTCGCGAAAGCGAGCGCCGTGCATCTGGGGCGCAGCACGCACGTGTGGGACGCGACGGTGACGAACGGCGATGGCAAGCTGATCGCGATGTTTCGGTGTACGCAGATGATCTTGTACTGACGCGTCTAGGCGAACAACGCCGCGACCGCATCCATATCGAGCGACTGCGCGAACGCATCCGCGAGCCGTTCCAGCGACGCCTCGCGCAGCGCGGGATAGTCGAGCGGCGCGGCATCATCGACGCCTGCCCACGCGAGCAGCGCGGCGCAGGCTTCCGGCGTATCGAACACGCCGTGCAGATACGTCGCGGCGATTTGTCCGTCGTCCGATATCGCGCCATCGACGCGCTGCGAATTTAGCGCGACCAGAGGCCGGTCCAGCGCCGCACCGCTCGTGCGGCCCATGTGAATCTCGTAGCCACGCACGGGCGCGTTCATCGCGCCGATCAGGAGCCGTCCAGTGACGTTTTCCAGTTGCTTCTGCGGCGTGAGCACCGTGTGCAGATCAAGCAGCCCGAGACCCGCAACACGCCCCGCCGCGCCTTCGACGCCATCCGGATCGTCTATCTCGCGCCCGAGCATCTGCATCCCGCCGCAAATGCCGAGCACTTTCCCGCCGTATCGAAGATGCCGCGTGATTGCGCAATCCCAGCCGTGCTCGCGCAGCCACGCGAGATCGCGCTGCACGCTTTTCGACCCCGGCAGAACGATCAGATCCGCAGGCGGCGGCGCGATGCCCGCGCGCACGTACTCGAAATCGACCTGAGGATGCGCCCGCAGCGCATCGAAGTCCGTGTGATTACTGATGCGCGGCAACGCGGGCACGATCACCTTCAGCGCGTGGCCTTCGCGCCGGGCGTGCGGCTCGCGCGGCAGCATGTCTTCGGCATCGAGCGTGAGGCCATGCAGGTACGGCAGCACGCCGAGCACGGGCTTGCCTGTCTGCCCTTCGAGCCAGTCGAGCCCCGGCTTCAGAAGGCCGATATCGCCGCGAAACCGGTTGATGACGAAGCCCCGCACGCGCGCCCGCTCGCTTTCCGACAGACACGCGAGCGTGCCGACCAGATGCGCGAACACGCCGCCGCGATCGATGTCCGCCACCAGCACCACCGGACAATCGACGCGCTCGGCGAAGCCCATGTTGGCGATATCGCGGTCGCGCAAGTTGATCTCGGCGGGACTGCCCGCGCCTTCCACGATGACCGCGTCGAAGTCGGCCTGCAAGCGCGCGTACGACTGCAAGACGGCGTCGAAGGCAATGCTCTTGTACGCGTGATAAGCGCGCGCGTCGAGATTGGCATGGGCGTGGCCGTGGATGATGACCTGCGCGCCGCGATCGCTCGTCGGCTTGAGCAGCACCGGATTGAAGTCGATGCGCGCCGGGACGCCCGCCGCCACCGCCTGCAACGCCTGCGCGCGGCCGATCTCGCCGCCGTCGATCGTCACCGCGCTGTTGAGCGCCATGTTCTGCGGCTTGAACGGCGCGACCCGCGCGCCGCCGCGCCGCGCGAGACGGCACAGGCCCGCGACGAGCGTGCTCTTGCCGGCATCGGACGTGGTGCCCTGAATCATCAACGTGCCGCGCGGAGTGAAGGGCATCGGAGGATTCCCATGAAGAACGACGCGCTATCTTAGCCCGTCAGTACAATATTGCGATGATCCCCGACATCACGTTCATCCTCGGCGGCGCCCGCTCCGGCAAGAGCGCGCACGCCGAGCGCCTCGCCGACGAAAGCGGCCTGCCCGTCACGTATATCGCGACGGCGCGTATCGGCGATGCCGAGTTCGCCGCGCGCGTGCGGCATCATCGGTTGCGCCGGCCCGCGCACTGGACGCTCGTCGAAGCGCCGCTCGATCTCTCGGGCGCGTTGCGCGAGGCGGATCGCGCGGGACAGTGCGTGCTGATCGACTGCCTCACGCTCTGGCTCGCCAATCTGCTCTGCCCATCCGAATCCTCCTTCGACGAGCCCGCCACGCTGCCGGCCGCCGCCATCGAAGCATTCGATGCCTTCGACCGCGCCCTCGCCGATGCGCGCGGAAAGGTCATCGTCGTGAGCAACGAGATCGGGCTCGGCGTGGTGCCGCTCGGCTCGGTCACGCGCCTTTACGTGGACGAGCTCGGCCGGCTGAACCAGCGCGTCGCGGCAGCCAGCACGCGCGCCATGTTGATGGTCGCGGGCCTGCCGCTCGTGCTCAAAGGCTAAGGGGCCGAACGCCATGCTCCTTCTTTCCGTCTACGCGATGTCGCTGCTCGCCGTGCTCGGCGTGATCGTCGATCGCATCTTCGGGGAACCGCGCGGGCGCCACCCGCTCGTCGCGTTCGGCCAGTTCGCGACGAAGCTCGAAGCACGGCTCAACACCGGGCGTCGCGCGCGGCCCGCGGGAATTCTCGCTTGGATCGTCGCGGTCGCGCCGCCGGTTTGCATCGCGTGGCTCGTCGTGAGCGTGCTGCCGTTCGCGTACGCGTGCATCGTTCACGTGATGCTGCTGTGGTTCGCGCTCGGCGCAAAGAGTTTGCGCGAACACATCGCGCCGATTGCGCGGGCGCTCAGTCTCGGCGATCTCGACGGCGCGCGCGCGCTCACGTCGCGCATCGTGTCGCGCGATACGTCGCAGGCGGACGAGCTGGCGTTGTCGCGGGCGGCGGTCGAATCGGCGCTGGAAAACGGCAACGACGCGATCTTCGGCGCGCTCTTCTGGTTCGCGATCGCGGGCGGGCCGGGCGCGCTCGCGTTCCGGCTCGCGAACACGCTCGACGCGATGTGGGGTTATCGCACGCCGCGCTACCTGCGCTTCGGCTGGGCGGCGGCGCGCTTCGACGACGTGCTCAACTACCTGCCCGCGCGTCTCACGGCCGCGAGTTACGCGCTCACGGGCGACACCGGCATGGCGTGGCACTGCTGGCGCACGCAGGCGCGGTCGTGGGACAGCCCGAACGCCGGGCCGGTGATGGCCGCGGGCGCGGGCAGCCTGAACGTGCTGATCGGCGGCGCGGCGGTCTATCACGGCGTGCTCGAAGCGCGGCCGACGCTCGGCGCGGGCCACAACGCGACGCCCCGGCATGTCGTGGCGGCGCTGCGGCTCATCGACCGTTCGGTGCTGCTGTGGCTCGCCGTGTTTCTGGTCCTCGCCATCCTGAGTGTGACGACGAATGCCTGATCCGATTCCGCACGGCGGCAATCTGCGGGAAGCCGCGCGCCGCTATTCGATTCCGCTCGACGACTGGCTCGACCTCTCCACGGGCATCAATCCGCGCGGCTATCCGGTGCCGCCGGTGCCGCCCGACGCCTGGCGACGCCTGCCCGAAGACGACGACGGCCTCGCCGATTGCGCCGCGCGCTACTACGGCGCGCCGCTCGCGCTGCCGGTGGCGGGCTCGCAAGCGGCGATCCGCGCGCTGCCGTATCTGCTCGAGCGCGGCACGGTGGGCGTCGCGCCGCTGACGTACGGCGAATATGCGCCGGCGTTCGCGCGCGCGGGCCATCGTGTCGTGCCGCTCGATATCGGCTGCGGGGAGCTGCCTGCGTCGCTCGATCACGTGATCGTCGCTAATCCGAATAACCCGACGGCCGAGCGGCTCGACCGAGAAACCCTGCTGCGCTGGCACGCGCGGTTGGCTTCGCGCGGCGGCACGCTGATCGTCGATGAAGCCTTCGCCGACGCCGATCCCGCCGCGTCGCTCGCCGCCGAGAGCGCCCGCGATGGTCTCGTCGTGCTGCGTTCGGTCGGCAAGTTCTTCGGGCTGGCAGGCATCCGCGCGGGCTTCGTGCTCGCCGCGCCCGCGTTGCTCGACGCGCTGCGCGACATGCTGGGCGCGTGGACCGTCGGCGGACCGTCGCGGCATGCGGTCATGGCCGCCTTTGCCGATCACGCGTGGCAGGCGGAGACGCGCGAGCGTTTGCAGCGCGACGGCGCGCGACTCGCTGCAATCATCGCGCGACATGGGTTCGATGTGCGCGGCACGCCGCTGTTCGCATGGACACGAACGCCGCGCGCGCGGTCGCTGCATCACGAACTGGCGACGCGCGGAGTCTGGACGCGGCTCTTCGACCGGTCGGATATGACGCCGAGTCTGCGCATCGGTCTGCCGGGCAGCGAAGGCGACTGGGCGCGGCTCGAACGCGCGCTTGCGGAGATTGCGGATGAACTTGTGCCTGAAGCTTTGCGCATGCGTTGCCGGGCTGGTGATGAATCGCGCTGATTGCCTGCGGCCATACGGGCGCTCTATTGACGCTTCCAGCGCCACGGAGCTCGCCGGATGAACGCGCGCTTTTGCAACCTGCGTCTTTTCGCATGCGCCGCCGTCTTCGGGATGGATCGCGCGCCGACCGTCAGCGGCCACAGCACCGCTCCGGACGCTTGCAGCGCCACGGAGATCGCCGGATGAATGCGCGCTTTTGCACCCTGCGTCTTTTCGCATGCGCCGCCGTCTTCGGGATGGATCGCGCGCCGACCGTCAGCGGCCACAGCACCGCTCCGGACGCTTGCAGCGCCACGGAGATCGCCGGATGAATGCGCGCTTTTGCACCCTGCGTCTTTTCGCATGCGCCGCCGTCTTCGGGATGGATCGCGCGCCGACCGTCAGCGGCCACAGCACTGCTCCCGACCCTTCCAGCGCCACGGAGATCGCCGGATGAATGCGCGCACACGTCTCTTCTCATGCGTCGCCGGCTTCGCGATGGAGCGGACTGACCGTCAGCCACACCGGCGTCCCCTCGACGCTTCCCGCGCGCACGAAAATCGCCACATGAACGCGCGCAAGTGGACCCGCTATGCAGCCACATGCGCCGCCCTCTTCGCGATGAATCAAGCCTACGCGTCGCTGACCGTCACGGACGACACCGGCGCTGCCGTGACGCTCGCCGCGCCCGCGACGCGCGTCGTGAGTCTCGCGCCGCATGTCACCGAGTTGCTGTACGCGGCGGGCGGCGGCGCGCGCATCGTCGGCACGGTGAGCTATAGCGATTATCCAAAGGAAGCGCTGTCGATCCCGCGCGTCGGCGACAACAAGGCGCTCGATCTCGAGCGAATCGTCGCGCTGCATCCGGATCTGATCGTCGTATGGCGGCACGGCAATGCGGCGCGTCAGACGGATAAGCTCAAGGCGCTCGGCATCCCGCTCTTCTTCAGCGAGCCGAAGCATCTGGCGGATATCCCCGCGAGCATCGACAAGCTCGGCGCGCTGCTCGGCACGCAAGACACGGCGCGCGCCGCTTCGACGGCTTTCACGCGCGATATCGCGGCTCTGCGCGCGCAGTACGCGCAACTGCCGCCGGTGCGCGTGTTCTATCAGGTGTGGGACGATCCGCTGATGACGCTCAATCGCGACAACGTGTTCAGCGAAGTGATCGGGCTATGCGGCGGCGTGAACGTGTTCGCTGCCGAAGCGCCGCGCGTGCCGACCGTTTCGACCGAAGCCGTGCTCGCCGCGAACCCCGAAGCGATCGTGACCGCGACGCCCGGCGCGACGAAGCCGGACCGCCCGTTGCCTGCGCTCGACCGGTGGAAGCAGTGGACGTCGCTGACGGCGGTCGCGCGTGACAATCTGTTCGGCATCGACGGCGATCTGATCAATCGGCCGACGCCGCGCCTTGCGCTCGGCGCGGCGCAGCTTTGTCGTGATCTGGACGTGGCGCGGAAGCGGCGTTAAGAAAGCGCTACGCATTCCACCGCACGAGCCCCCACGCCGTACCGAACCGACGAAGCTGCACAATCCCACCGAACGCGAGCGGCCATTGCAACACGCTCGCCCGATCCACCCTGAGCAGTTGCGCCGCGAGCACCCGCACGACGCCCGCGTGCGCGACCACATGCACCGCGTTCGACGCGTTCGCGCGCGCCTCATCGAACCATCCCGTCACACGCTCGCTGAACTGCGCGAGACTCTCGCCGCCGTGCGGACGCGCGTGCTCGATATCGGCGGCCCACGCGTCGATGAGCGCGCGGTCGATATCGTTCCACGCGCGACCTTCCCATGCGCCGAAATGCAGCTCGGAAAGCCGCGCGTCGATGCGGGCGGCGCCGAACGCCTCGGCCAGCAAAGCGCATCGACGTAAAGGGCTCGTGTGCCATCCATCGACGCAAGCGGGAACATCGAGCGAACGCATGCGCGCGTCGAGTTCATGCGCCGAAGCCCGCGCATCGCGGGCAAGCGGCACATCGGTCTGGCCGTAGCAGACGCCTTCATCGACGGCCACAGCCGGGTGACGTATCAGTACGAGGTCCATGCGAGCCCGACGAGATAGATCGCGATTTCGAAAACCTGCTGCGCGCAGCCGAGGCAATCGCCCGTATAACCGCCGATGCGCCGCACGAAGTAGCGGCCCGCCATCAGGCGCAGCAACGCGAGCACGGCTATCGCGACGCAGGCGAACTTCCAGCCGAAGCAAAAGAGCCACGGCACGCCGAAGAGCATCGCGATCGCGAAGGACATCGCGCTCATGCGCTGCGCGACCGGCTTCGCCTTGCCTTCGGCGCGCACGTAATCGAGCGTGACGAGATAGCTGATCGCGAACGCGCGGCTCGCGGCGTGCGCGGCAGTCATCAGGATTCCTGCACGCATCGGCGGCAACGCCGCAAGGCTTTGCCACTTGAGCGCGAGCGCAATGACGAGCGCGATCGCCCCGAACGCGCCGATGCGCGAATCGTGCATGATGCGCAGCACGTCATCGCGCGTGTAGCCGCCGCCGAAGGCATCGGCGCAATCGGCGAGTCCGTCTTCGTGGAAAGCGCCGGTGAGCAGAAGCGTCGCGGCCATCGAAAGCAGCACCGCGATGCCTGCCGGAAACACGCGCAGCGCGGCGAGATACACGAGCGCCGCGACGCCGCCGACCATCGCGCCGACGAGCGGAAAGTACCGCGCCGCCGCGTTCAGATAGTCGCGCTCGAAGCCGACCCAGCGCGGCACCGGCACGCGCGTGAAATAGCCGAGCGCGGTGAAGAAATAGCGCAGTTCGTCGAGCGGCCGGTTCATGTCAGGCTTGTTTGTTCGAGACGCCCGCCGCATCGAAGCTCGCCATCTCGTCGACGAAAGCCACGGCCGCGCGCAGGATCGGCAGCGCGAGCGCCGCGCCCGTGCCTTCGCCCAGACGCATGTCGAGTTGCAAGAGCGGCGCGGCGTCCAGATGCGCGAGCATGCGCCGATGCCCCGCTTCGTTCGACGCATGCGCGAACACGCAGTACTCGCGCACGTCCGGCGCGATCCGCGACGCGACGAGCAGCGCGGAAGTCGCGATGAAGCCATCGACGAGAATGGTCATGCGCGCTTCTGCCGCCGCGAGATACGCGCCCGTCATCATCGCTATTTCGAAGCCGCCGAACGTGGCGAGCGTGTCGATGGCGTCGCCGCTCGCCGCATGCGATGCCAGTGCGCGCCCGAGCACATCGCGTTTATGCGCGAGGCCGCGATCGTCGAGGCCCGTGCCGCGACCGACGCATTCGTCGATAGGCAACGCGCACAGGCGGCTCATCAGGCACGCCGCCGCCGACGTGTTCGCGATGCCCATTTCGCCGAAGCCGATCACGTTCGTCCCGAGCGACGCGTGATGGCGCACGCGCGCAGCGCCCCGCGCGATGCCTTCGAGCGCCGTCTCGCGCGACATCGCCGCCTCGCGCGCGAAGTTGCGCGTGCCGAGACCGAGCGACAATCGCTCGTAGCCGTGGTCGACCGGAATGGGCGTCGCGACGCCCGCATCGACCACTTCGAGCGCCATGCCGACGGAGCGCGACAACGCGTTAATCGCCGCGCCGCCCGCCAGAAAGTTCGCAACCATCTGCGCCGTCACTTCCTGCGGATACGGACTGACGCCTTCGGCCGCGATGCCATGATCGCCCGCGAAGACGATCATCGCGGGCCGCTCGATGCGCGGCTTCGTCGTCTGCTGGATCAATCCCATTCGAAGCGCGAGCGTTTCGAGCCGGCCGAGGCTGCCGGGCGGCTTCGTCTTCATGTCGATGATGCGGCGCAGCTCCGGTTCGATGCTGCGGTCGAGCGGGCCAGGCTTGGGCAGCGCGTGGGCAGTGAACATCGGCGTTCCTCGTCAGAAAGGGTGAAGCGAAGGCACGAGCGCTTCGTGCTCGCCATCGCGAAGCAGGACCAGCGGATAGCCGAACGCCGCGCTCGCGCGCGCGGGCGTCAGCACGTCGGCGACAGGACCGACATGCGCGCCGCCCTTGCCATCGAGCAGCAGCGCGTGCGTGGCGAAGCGGCGCGCGAGATTCAGGTCGTGGCACGAAAAGACGATCGCGCGTCCTTCGTCGCGGGCCGCTGCGGCGAGCGCATGCAGGCAGTCGATTTGATGATGCAGGTCCAGATGCGCGAGCGGTTCGTCGAGCAGCAAGAGCGGCGCTTGCTGGCAGAGTGCAGCGGCAAGCGCGACGCGCTGCCGTTCGCCGCCGGAGAGCGTGAGCACGTCGCGCGAAGCCAGGTCAGCGAGACCGAGCGCCGCAAGCGCGGCGTGCGCGGCGGCGCGGTCGTCTTCGCTTTCCCAGCCCCATCCCGTCAGATACGGAAAGCGGTTGAGCAGCACGGTGTCGAGCACGGTCGCGCTGAAGGCGTCGTGCGTGCTTTGCGGCATCAGCGCGCGTTCGCGGGCGAGGTCCGCCGCGCGCCACGACGCGAGCGCGCGGCCGCCGAGCGTGATCGCGCCCGACGCGGGCTTGGCGAGTCCCGCGAGCACGCCGATGAGCGTGGTCTTGCCCGCGCCGTTCGGCCCGGCGATACACCACACTTCGCCCGCCGCGATGGTCGCGGAAAGGCCATCGACGAGCGTTCGGGCGCCCGCGCGCAAGACGAGATCGTGGATAGTGAGCGGCTTCATCGCGGCCTTCGCAGCAGCATCCACAGGAACACGGGCACGCCGATCAGCGCCGTGACAACGCCCACCGGCAACTGCGCCGGCGCGATGACCGTGCGCGCGGCAAGGTCCGCGCTCATCACGGCGAGGCCGCCCGCCAGCGCGGCGGCCGGCACGAGCATGCGCTGGTCGTTGCCGAACGCGAGCCGCAGCAGATGCGGCACCACGAGCCCGACGAAGCCGATGGTTCCCGCCGTCGTCACCGCAGCCGCCGCCGCGAGCGATGCCACCAGATAGACACGCAGCCGCACGCGTTCCACCGGCACGCCGAGCGAACGCGCCGTGGCCTCGCCGCGCAGCAGCACGTTCAGCTGCGGCGCGCACGGCACGATCAAGGCAAGCGCCACGCCGAGCGCGATCATCGCGGGCCAAGGCGTCGATGCGCCGTTGAGGTCGCCGGTCAGCCAGAAGATCATGCCGCGCAGCCGGTTCTCCGGCGCGATGCTGAGTATCAGCGTGATAAGCGCGCCCCAGCCCGCCGCGACCACGACGCCCGTGAGCAAGAGCCGTGGCGAAGCATCCTGTTCGCCGTGCCACACGTGCGTGCGGGCGAGCCCGAGCACCAGAACGATGGATGCGAGCGCGCCCGCGCACGCAGCGAGATCGACGCCCCACCACGGCATCGACGCGAGCATCGCGGAAAGCGCGAACGCAGCCGCGCCGCCGGACACGCCGAGCACGTAGGGTTCGGCGAGCGGATTGCGCAGCAGCACTTGCAGCAGCGCACCGGCGAGCGAAAGCAGCGCGCCCGACGCGAAGCCCGCGAGCGCGCGCGGCAATCGCAGGGTCAGCACGATTTCATCGGCGATGTCGGGCGTGGCCGCGTGAGCGTGCAGCAGCGCGGCGATGGCGCGCGACGGTGGCAGCGCGACGCTGCCGAGCGCGAGCGACGCCGCCAGCACGATGACAGCGGCCAAGCCCAGCGCGAGCCAGATCGCGGCGGCGCGGCCTGCGTGCATCGCCTTTATCGCCTTCATCGGGCGGCGCGCGTCAGCGGCGTGGCTCACGACGGATGCCAGCCGATCGTGACGTAAGCGCCGCGACGCGGCGTGTTGTACGAGTAAGCCAGTTCATAGTTGCGGTCGAACAGGTTGTCGATGCGCGCATTCACGTACCACGACTTCGTGATGTCGTACTGCGCGGACAGATTGACGACGCCGTAGCCCGCGAGCGTCGAATCGTAATCGCTGCGCGCGCCGCTCACGATCCACTCACCGCCCACGCGCCAGCGTCCGATAGAGCGATGCGCCGACAGCGACGCGAAGCGCCGCGCGCGACGCGTGAGATCCTCGTGATTCGTCTCGTCGACGGGATTCTGGAAGGTGACGCTCGCGCGCATGTCGGTCGCGCCCACGTGTCCCGCCCACGCTCCCTCGACGCCCTGCACCTTCGCGCGCCCCACGTTCTGCGCGGTATAGAAGCCGCTGCTGTCGCCCACGTAGTCGATCAGGTTCGAATAGCGCGTCTCGAACGCTGTCACGCGAACCACGCCGATCTTGTCCGACGCGTACTGCAACGCAGCCTCGGCCGAATGGCTGCGCTCCGGCTGTATCGACGGATTGCCGCTCAACGGATAGTAGAGATCGTCGAAGCTCGGCGCGCGGAACGACGCCGCGTAACTCGCGCTCGCGCGCCAGTGGGAGTCGAAGTTGTACGCATAGCCCAGATAGTAGCTGTTCGCGCCGCCGAAGTCGGAATACTGGTCGCGGCGCACGTTGGCCTGCACTTCGCTCGGACCGAAGCGGCCGACATAGCCCGCGAACGCCGAGTTCACATGCCGGTCGGGCGCGCTGAACTGATCCGAATCGAGCGACTGGTCCAGATGCTCGTAGCCGAACACGAACTTGTGCGCGTCCGTGAGCCGGAAGTCGTTCTGCCACAGATACTGATGATTCTCCGAGTTGAAGCGGCTCGTGTAGACGCCGTTCTTCTCGATGTTCGCGCGGTCTTGTCCCTGCGCGATGGTGAAGTGCGTCGTCCAGTTGTCGGTGAGCGTGCCGTTGGCGAACACCGACGCCGAGCGCACGCGATCATGCGATTCGTTGAGATCGGTCGGCACGCCGTAGGGATCGTCGAAGCTGTTTACGCCGTTCGATTGCAGAAAGCGCACGCCTGCGTCCCACTTGTCGCTGAACTTGTGGCGCAGCGTCGCGGCGACGCTTTCGTTCAGGTAACCGTTCGCGTTCGGATTCGCGGCGGGCGCGAGCGCGGGATTGATCGCCGAGAAGCCGTCGGTCTTCTCGCGCGACACGTTCAGGCTGAACGTGGTGCGGCCCTCGGCATCGAGCGCGCCGTCGACGCCCGCCGACTGCCGCTGAGTGTGATAGCTGCCGTATTCGGCTTCGAAGTGAAAGCGCGGCGGATGTGCTTCGCCCTCCTTCGTGAAAATCTGCACGACGCCGCCGATCGCGTTCGACCCATACAGCGCCGACACGTTGCCGTTGACCACTTCGACGCGGCCGGTCTGATCGAGCATCAATTGCGACAACTGGGCCGCGCCCAGAGAGACCGATTCGACGCGCACGCCGTCGATCAGCACGAGCGATTGCGTCGACGACGCGCCGCGTATGAAAACGCCCGAGGTCGCGCCCGGCCCGCCGTTGCGCGTGACCTGCACGCCGGGCGCGAGCGCGATGAGACCGAGCACATCGTCCGCATTGCTGTCGGCGATGTCCTCTGCGTCGAACAGCGTCGCCTGCGGGATGGAATGGGCGAGCGGTTGCGCGCTGCGCGTCGCCGTAACGACGACGGGCGCGAGTGTCTGCGACGGAGAATCGGAATCGGCGTGCGCGGCCTGGGCAAGCGGCGCACTCGCGGCGGCGCACATCACGACGCGCGCCGCGCGACGAATGAGGCCGGACGAAGGCAAGACCATGTGTGAAGCGTTCCCGTTGGAGACTGGCGCGTGCCCTGCTCCCCGCGAGGTCTGTGCGCGACGCGCGCGCCGCTTCGCAAAGCATCGGCGCGCTGGACGATTGGCCGGTATCCGGGCTGGCGACGCATCGTCCCGCCTTCCCGCGCTTCGAAGCGCAGTGGCGCCGACACGTTTCTTGCAGTCGCGTCTCTGATGGCAAACGACCACGGAACAACGAGAAGAAACGCGCGAGGGACGACTTGCAACTTGCGTTGCGGTCGCTTACCGTTGCGGGGGCAGCACAGGTTGGCGAGCCGCGCGAGGCGAGACAACGCTTCCTGTTTCCCGTTTGACTGCGCCGCAAGAAAGGCGGCGCGAGCACCAAAAGTGCGGCAAGTGTAGGAGCGCGCATGGGGGCCGTCAAGAAGGCGCGCGCCCCGTCATCGCGAGGCCCGAACGACGCCGAAGCGTCGTCAGCCGCGCATCCGAGTGCGTCACGCGCGGCCATTCCGCACATGAATACGCGGCGATGCGCGCAAGATCGCGTGTTGTTACGTCTCGAAACGAGACAATTATCGGAAGCACCGTTGAACCGCGCTAAAATGCCAGGTCTTTAGAGGACGCAGCACATGCTCAACGAACTCGAATCACTGTCAGGGAACATCGGCCGGCTGATCAAGATCAGCGAGCGCCACAATCAGGCGCGTCTCGCGCTCGAAGCACAAATCGAACAGTTGCGCGCCGATTACGCCAGCGTTCAGGCCGAACTCGCGCAGGTTCGCCACGAGCGCGACACGCTGCAAGGCGAACGCGATTCGCTGTCCGCGAAGATCGACGACGCGCAAGTGCGCCTCAACGCGATCCTCGAAAAGCTGCCGCGCGGCAAAGCGCATCATGCCGAGAGCGACAATCAGCTCGATCTTCTGAACGCCGAATCCAGCGCGTCGCGCGAAGCGCAGCACGAACATGCGCACGCGGAAGAAGTGCACGGCGAGCATCATCAAGGAGAGAAGGCATGACGACCACGCAGATCGAAGTATCCATTCTCGGCCAGCAGTATCGCCTCGCGTGCTCGCCGGAGACCGAGGCCGCGCTGCGCGAAGCCGTGGCCCGCGTCGATGCCGAAATGAACAAGGTACGCAACGCAAGCAGCGTGCGCGGCACGGACCGCATCGCGGTGATGGCCGCGCTTTCGCTGGCGTCCGAATTGCTCAGGCTGCAGGAAAGCGTGCGCCACGGCGAAGCGTTTCCCGCCGAGGAAATCCGCCGCACCATGCATTCGATGAACGAGCAGCTCGGCGCTGTCATTGCGCAATACGAAGCGCACTGACGGTGATGCGCTGATCTAATCAGCGTCGCGATATCCATCAAAAAAAGATACCGCGAGAAACGCAGGCAAGGGGCTGCAAGGACCAAACGTTTGGTGTACAGTGAGGTCTCCCTGCCTGGTACGCCAAGGTCATATATTCCTTGAACCAATGCTACATTGGCACGGTTGCGGAACGTTGCAGCACGGGCGCGCGCGTCACTCTGTCTGATGTACCCGAAGTGTTGCTTACCGCGACCAATCTTGAACCCAGGTTCAGGATGCCGGCCTAGCGGCTGAGGCGGGGACCTTATTCATAGAAGCACGAACGGCATCGGTTCTTACCGGTGCCGTTTTTGTTTGCATCGACCGAACCTGCACGCATACTCCTTCACGCCGAATCCATGCGCTACTGGCTGATGAAGTCCGAACCGGACGAAGCGAGCATCGATCATCTCGCGCACGCGCCCAAGAAGACGCTGCCGTGGACCGGCGTGCGCAACTATCAGGCGCGCAACTTCATGCGCGACCAGATGCAGATCGGCGACGGCGTGCTCTTCTATCATTCGAGCTGCCCCGAGCCCGGTATCGCCGGAATCGCGAAGGTCTGCTCGACCGCGTATCCCGATCCCACGCAGTTCGATCCCAAGAGCGCCTATTACGATCCCAAATCGACGCAGGACACGCCGCGCTGGATGCTCGTGGATGTGAGCTTCGTGAAGAAGACGCGGCTCATTCCGCTCGCCGAACTGCGCGAACATGCGCAACTCGCCGGGATGCAAGTGCTCGCGCGCGGCAACCGGCTGTCGATCACGCCCGTCACCGAGGACGAGTGGCGCTTTATTACCGAACGCCTCGTCGAGAGCAGGAACTAAGGACCCGAACCGGACGCCTAAGTGCGGTCGCGAATCACGCGACGCCTTGCGTTGGAGTCCTTCGATGATGAACAAGAAAACAGCCGCCGCCCTCGCCCTCGCGATGTCGAGCGCCACTCTCTGCTATTGCGCGTCGGCCGCCGCGCAGACGGTTATCGCCAATCCGCAGCCCGCGGGCGTGCTCTCGCTTTCGGCGCAGGCGAGCGCGCAAGTGCCGCAGGATGTCGTCACCATCACGCTCTTTTACGAGCAGGAAGCCGCCGATCCTTCATCGCTCACCGCGACGCTCAATCAGCGCGCCGAAGCCGCACTGCGCGAGGCGAAGGGTGTCGATGGCGTGACCGCGAAAAGCGGCTCGTTCACCGTGTATCCGTCCACCGACCGCGACGGCAAGATATCCGCATGGCGCGGACGCACCGAGATCGTGCTCGAATCGCACGACTTCGCGGCGGCCTCGAAGCTCGCGGGCAAGATGAGTTCCTCGATGCAAGTTGGCAACGTCACGTTCTCGCTGTCGCCGGAAGCGCAGCGCGCCGCGGAGCAGAGGCTTTCGACGCAGGCCATCGATTCGTTCCGCAAGCAGGCGCAAGCCGCTTCGCAGGCGTTCGGCTACAGCAGCTATTCGATTCGCGAGGTGAACGTCGGGCATAGCGGCGTGGCGCCGCGCCCGGTGATGATGATGCAGTCGCGCGCCATGGGCGCCGACGCCAAGATGGCCGCGCCGATGGCGCTCGAAGCCGGCACGACGACCGTCACTGTGGATGTGTCCGGCTCGGTGCAGATGGGCCGCTGATCGAGCGAGGTAAGCGGGACCGCATGGCGCGGCCCCGCACGAAATCACGCCGCGTTCGCCGCCACGCGCCGATGCCGCTTGTACGCCCACACCATCATGATGACGCCCACGACGATCATCGGCAGCGAAAGCCACTGGCCCATCGAGAGGCCGAGCGCGAGCAGGCCGAGATAGTCGTCCGGTTCGCGGGCAAATTCCACCGTGAAGCGCGCGAGCCCATAACCGATCAGAAAGAGCGCGGAAATGGCGCCGACCGGGCGGGGCTTGCGCGAAAACGTCCAGATCACGATGAACAGCACGATGCCTTCGAGCGCAATCTCATACAGTTGCGACGGATGGCGCGGCAGCATGTGATAACGCTGGAAGATTTCCGTCAGGTGCCACTGCGCGTCTAGTTGCGGGTTCTTCGCGAGCCAGACGGCGTCGTCGTTGGTCGAATTCTGGAACAGCATCGCCCAGGGCGCGGCAGGGTCGGTCACGCGGCCCCACAACTCACCGTTGATGAAGTTGCCGAGACGCCCCGCCGCGAGGCCGAGCGGCACCATCGGCGCGACGAAATCCGTCACTTGCAGCCACGTGCGTTTGCGCTGGAAGGCGAACAGCACCATCGCGAAGGTCACGCCCAGAAAGCCGCCGTGAAACGACATGCCGCCTTCCCACACCTTGAAGATATCGAGCGGATGCGCCGCGTAATAGCTCGCCTTGTAGAACAGCACATAGCCGATGCGCCCGCCCAGAATCGTGCCGAGCACGCCGTAGAACAGCATGTCGTCGATGTCCTTCGCGCTCCAGCCTTGCGCGGCCACGAACGGCAGCCGCAGGCGCAGCCGTCCGATGACGATGGCGGAAATGAACGCGACCAGATACATGAGGCCGTACCAGCGCACGGCGAGCGGTCCGAGATGAATCGCGACGGGATCGAAATTGGGGTGAATGAGCATCGTAGAGTTCTGGAGCCAAGCGAAGTCAGGCACGAATCATAAAGCAGAGACGGCGGCGGCCCGCGCGCGCACGATATCGATGAAGCCGGCGAGCACCGGGCTCACCTCGGCCGCGCGCCACACGAGGCCGGTTTCGACGACCGGCGCATCGGCCACCGGCCGCAGCGGACGATACACCACGCCCGTGCGCCGCAGATGCCGCAGCGACTGCGGCACGAGCGCGACGCCCATGCCGGCGGATACGAGGCTCACGATGGTCTGCATCTGGATCGCCTCCTGCCCGATGCGCGGCGTCAGGCCCGCCACGCCGTAGCAGCCCATAATGATGTCATACAAACCCGGCGCGAGACGCCTCGGAAACACGACGAGCGGCGCGGCGGCGAGATCGCGCAGATCGACGGGCGTGTCGGCCCATTCCGCCGCGCCCTGCTGCAACCGCTCGGCGGCATCGGCGGACATCGCGACGACGAGCGGCTCGCGGGCAATCGCGAGATACGACAGCGACATCGCGTGGCGCGGCGGCAGCGGCGGAATGACGAGCCCCGCGTCCACGCGCCCGGCGACGAGTTCTTCGATCTGCACGTCGCTCGTCGCTTCGGTCAGTTGCAGCCGCACGCCGGGATAGCGCGCGCCGAAATCGCGCAGGAGCGCCGGCAACAGCCCGTAGTCGGCGGTGGACACGAACGCGAGCGACAGCACGCCCGCCTCGCCGCGAGAAAGCGATTGCGCGAGCGGACGCAGCGCATCGGCGGCGGCGAGTATGCGCCGCACCTCCGGCAGCAGATCCTTGCCGACCGGCGTCAGTTCGACCGTGCGCTTCGTGCGCGCGAAGAGCGCGACGCCGAGCGCGTCTTCGAGCGCGCGGATCGCCTGGGAAAGCGGCGGCTGCGTCATCGCGAGGCGCGCGGCGGCGCGGCCGAAGTGCATCTCCTCCGCCACGGTCACGAAGTAGCGCAGCAAACGCAGTTCGATCGGCGCGTTTCGCTCGTCCATCGATATTTTCTCCGACCTAATAGACCCTGAATAATATATTGGACAGACACAAGCCGACGCTGCATTCTTGCGCCACTAGACAAAAGAATCTTCAAGGAGCCCCAACATGGCCTTTAATCGCCGCTCGAAAAACGTGACGCAGGGCGTCGCGCGTTCGCCCAATCGTTCGATGTACTACGCCCTCGGCTACAAGGAAGAGGATTTCGACAATCCGATGATCGGCGTCGCCAACGGCCATTCGACCATCACGCCGTGTAACGCCGGCCTGCAGCGCCTCGCCGATGCCGCCATCGCGGCGATCAAGCAGTCCAACGCGAATCCGCAAGTGTTCGGCACGCCGACGATCTCCGACGGCATGTCGATGGGCACCGAAGGCATGAAATACTCGCTCGTGTCGCGCGAGGTGATCGCGGACTGTATCGAGACGGCCGTGCAAGGTCAGTGGATGGACGGCGTCGTGGTGATCGGCGGCTGCGACAAGAACATGCCGGGCGGCATGATCGGCTTGGCGCGCATGAACGTGCCGGGCATCTACGTGTACGGCGGCACCATTCGTCCGGGCAACTGGAAGGGCAAGGATCTGACCATCGTGTCGTCGTTCGAGGCGGTCGGCGAGTTCACGGCGGGCCGCATGTCGGAAGAGGACTTCAAGGGCGTGGAGAAGAACGCGTGCCCGTCCACCGGCTCGTGCGGCGGCATGTACACGGCCAACACCATGAGCTCGTCGTTCGAGGCGCTCGGCATGTCGCTCTTGTATTCGTCGACGATGGCGAACCCCGACGACGAAAAGGTCGTCTCCGCCGCCGAATCGGCGCGCGTGCTCGTTGAAGCGGTGAAGAAGGACCTGAAGCCGCGCGACATCATCACGAAGAAGTCGATCGAAAACGCGGTCGCGCTCATCATGGCGACGGGCGGCTCGACCAACGCCGTGCTGCACTACCTCGCCATTGCGCACGCGGCGGAAGTGGAATGGAGCATCGACGACTTCGAGCGCATGCGCAAGAAAGTGCCGGTCATCTGCGACCTGAAGCCCTCGGGCCAGTATGTCGCGACGGACCTGCACAAGGCCGGCGGCATCCCGCAAGTGATGAAGATCCTGCTCGACGCGGGTCTCTTGCACGGTGACTGCATCACGATCACCGGCCGCACGCTCGCCGAAGAGCTGAAGGACGTGCCGGGCAAGCCGCGCGCGGATCAGAAGGTCATCTACCCGATCGAGCAGGCGCTCTACAAGGAAGGCCACCTCGCCATTCTGCGCGGCAATCTCGCGGAAGACGGCGCGGTCGCAAAAATCACGGGCCTCAAGAACCCGGTCATTACCGGCCCGGCGCGCGTGTTCGACGACGAGCAAACCGCGATGGAAGCGATTCTCGCCGACAAGATCAAGGCCGGCGATGTCGTCGTGCTGCGCTATCTCGGCCCGCAGGGCGGCCCGGGCATGCCGGAGATGCTGGCGCCGACATCGGCGATCATCGGCAAGGGGCTGGGCGAATCGGTCGGGCTCATCACCGACGGGCGTTTTTCCGGCGGCACGTGGGGCATGGTGGTCGGCCACGTCGCGCCCGAAGCGTTCGCGGGCGGCACGATCGGGCTGGTGCAGGAAGGCGACTCCATCACCATCGACGCGCACAAGCTGCTGCTTCAACTGAACGTGGACGACGCGGAAATCGCGCGCCGCCGCGCCGCCTGGAAAAAGCCCGCGCCGAAGTACACGCGCGGCGTGCTGGCGAAGTTCGCGGCGCTCGCGCTGCCAGCGAATCGCGGAGCGGTGACGGGCTGACGCTGATCGACTACATTCGCTGATGCAAGCAAAAGGGGCGCTCGATGCGCCCCTTTTGTCGTTCCGGCAACGCGAGGCTCAGCCGCCCCGCTGCCGCTGCAACTCTTCCTCGACCGCCACGGCCACCCACTCGCGCATCTTGCTTTCGAGCGCCAGCGACACTTCGCGCGTGATCTCCTGCACCATCTTCGCCGAATGCTCGCGCAGCACGTCCTGGCAACGCGCCTCGATGATTGCGCGGGCATCGCCGCTCAGAAACTGCGTGACACGGCCTTGCAGGCGCTCGCCGACGCGCTGCGCCTCGTAAGCGGCCGCCGCGTCGTTGACGCCCGCGGCGCGCGCGAATTCCGGCTTGCCGGGCACGACGACCTCGGTGAGAACGGGAATGGACGAATCGAAAGATTCGGGCGTGTGCGTGTTGTCGGTCATGATGTCGGATGGTCTCTCAGTGGTCTCCACGCGCCGATGCTAACGCGGCGCGGGCATGCGCACTGTTCGCTCAACCGCCTTGCTTGTGCGTTTCGATGGCGTAGCCGCGGTCGCGATAGAAGCGGAAGCGCTCGCGCCCTGCCGCAAGCTCGTCGGCGTCGTCGCCGATGATTTCCACCAGACGCTCGAAGCGCGCGAACTGCGCGGGCACCGGCGCGCCCAGATTCACGAGCACCTGATGATGCGGCACGTCGTCGAGGTCGGGGGCGAGCACGACCGGCGTTTCCTGCGCGAGCGCGCTCTTCGCCATGCAGTGCGGCACGAACTCGAGCGGCGCGAAGGTCCACAACTGTTCGTCGAACGCGGCGAGGCGCTGCGGCTCCGCGAGCACGACGAGCGAGCGCCCGCTCGCATACGCCTTGCGCGCGAGGCGGCAGGCATAGGCGAGCGGATCGCCGACGTTCGTGTGAAAGTCGATGCGCGTCATGGCGCGATCACTGCCCCGCGCGGTCGATCAGGAACTGCGAGAGCAGCGGCACCGGACGTCCTGTCGCGCCCTTCGCCGCCCCGCTCTTCCACGCGGTTCCCGCGATATCCAGATGCGCCCACGGATAGTTCTGCGCGAAGCGCGACAGGAAGCACGCCGCCGTCACGCTGCCCGCCGGACGCCCGCCGATGTTCGCGACATCCGCGAAATTCGACTTGAGCTGATCCTGATACTCCTCGTCGAGCGGCAGACGCCACGCCGGATCGACTGCCTCGCGCGATGCGTCGAGCAGTTCGCCCGCGAGCGCGTCGTCTTTGGAGAACAGGCCCGTGTTGTGATGGCCGAGCGCGATGATGCACGCGCCCGTCAAAGTGGCGATGTCGACCACCGCGGCGGGCTTGAAGCGTTCGGCGTAGGTGAGCGCATCGCACAGAATGAGGCGGCCTTCGGCGTCCGTGTTCAGCACTTCGATGGTCGTGCCGTTCATTGCGGTGACGATATCGCCCGGTTTCAGCGCGTTGCCCGCAGGCATGTTCTCGCACGTCGGCACAATGCCGATCACGTTCAGCTTCAGACCCATTTCCGCGACCGCGCGCAGGGTGCCGAAGACCGAGCCCGCGCCGCACATGTCGTACTTCATCTCGTCCATCGCCTCGCCGGGCTTGATCGAGATGCCGCCCGAATCGAACGTGATGCCCTTGCCCACGAGCACGATGGGAGCGTTCTTGTTCTTGCCCTTGCCGGATTCGCTTAGACCCGCGCCCGCGCCCTGATACTGCATGACGATGAACTGCGGCGGCTGCACCGAACCCTTCGCCACGGAAAGAAACGAGCCCATGTTGAGCGCTTCGATCTGCTTGAGGCCGAGCACGTCTACTTTCAGCTTCCAGTCGCGGCCGAGCTGCTTCGCGGTCTGGCCGAGATAGGTCGGCGTGCAGACATTCGGCGGCAGATTGCCGAGATCGCGCGTCAGGTCCATGCCGTTCGCAATCGCGACGCTCTGCTTGATCGCGGTGCGGCCGGCTTTTTCTTCCGCGGGGTCGATGCTGAAGACGATCTTCTTCAGCGAGCGCGCGCCGTTTTCGGGCTTGCTCTTCATCTGCGTGAACTTGTAGGTAAGCTCGCGCAGCGCGAGGATGGCGGCGCGCACCGCCCAGTCGCCGCTGCGCTCCTGGATGGGCAGTTGCGCGAGCGTGAACGTGACTTGCGCGATCTTCGTGCCGAGAATGACGCGCCACGCCGCGCGCACGGCTTCGCCATACGCTTTCTGACTGAACGCGTCCTGCTTGCCGAGGCCGACGAGCAGCACGCGCGCCGCGCCGATGCCCGTGACTTCGGGCACCAGCAGCGTGGTGCCCGCGCGGCCGCTCATGTCGCCCGCCTTCACGATGCGCGAAATCAAGCCCTTCGTCGCGAGATCCAAGGCGAGGGCCGCGCCCGAGAGCGTCTGCGCTTCGAAGACGCCCAGCACCACGACATCGGCCTTTCCGGTCAGGAAACCATTTGACTCGCCTTTGCTCCAATCACAGGCTTTTATGCTAAAGTCCATCGCGCTTATCCTCGGTAAAATCCAGGCTGAAGGATGAAAGCCGCAATTATCCGCTATTTTTACCGCGGCGGTCACAGGCTCGCGGCGCCGGGGAACGAAGCTGCATTTCCCGGGTCAGTCAACGCGTAGCCGCATCGCCGCCGGCCTCAAGCAGAAATCAATGATCTTCGAACGCTCCCTGCAGCGCGAACTCGCGTATACGGCCGGCGCCGTATTCATGGTGCTGCTCACGATCATGCTCACGACGATGATGATCCGCATCGTCGGCTTCGCGGCGCAAGGTCAGGTCGACCCGCGCGATGTCGTCGTGCTGATCGGCCTCACCGTCATCGGCTATCTCGCCGTCATGTTGATCGTGACGCTCTTCGTCTCGATTCTTTTCGTGCTCACGCGCTGGTATCGCGATTCGGAGATGGTCGTATGGCTCGCCTCGGGCGTGAGCCAGACGCAGCTCATCAAGCCGATCGCCGTGTTCTCCACGCCGATCATCATTCTCATCATCTTCTTCGCGTTCATCGGCTGGCCGTGGTCGAACCAGCAAAGCAAGCTCATCAAGGCGCGTTTCCAGCAGCGCGACGAAGTGTCACTGCTCGCGCCCGGCCAGTTTCGCGAATCGCCGTCGAGCCACCGCGTGTTCTTCATCGAGAAGATGTCGCCGGATCAGGGGCACGTGGAAAACGTGTTCGTCACGAGCACGGAAGGCGGCAAGGTCAACGTGATCGTGTCGAAGAACGGCCACACGGAAACGCGCGCGGACGGCGACCGCTTCATCGTGCTGGAAGACGGGCGGCGCTACGACGGCACGCCCGGCCAGCCGAACTTCCGCATCATGGAATTCGCGCGATATGGCGTGAAGATCATGAGCCATCAGGTGGTCAATACGCCCACCACGACCGGCATCTCCACGCCCGATCTGCTCGCCAATCCGACCAGGGAAAACCTCGCGGAATTTGCCTGGCGCATGGGCCTGCCGCTCATCGCCATCAACCTGATGCTGCTTGCCATTCCGCTGTCTTATCAGAACCCGCGCCGCAGCCGGACCATCAATCTCGTAATGGCGGTGCTGATCTATCTCACGTATTCGAACCTGCTGAACGTGGTGCAGTCGTGGATCGAACAGGGCAAGCTCTCGTTCGGCGTCGGCATTGTCGGACTGCATGTGCTGGTGCTCGCCCTCGTCGCGTTCATCTTCTGGCTGCGCGTGCGCAACCGGCCGCTCTTCACGCGAGCGAGCTTCACGCGCTCGAAGGGAGCCTGAGCCCATGCGCATCTACGAACGATATTTCGCGCGCCAGATTTATCTCGCGTTCATCTTCATTCTGTTTGCGTTCTCGGGCCTGTTCTTCTTCTTCGACCTGATCAACGAACTGAACACGGTCGGGCACGGCAACTACAAGTTCACGCTCGCGGTGTTGCGCGTGGCCTTGCAGACGCCCTCGCGCTTCTACGAAATCATTCCGGTCGCCGCGCTCATTTCCGCCATTTATGTGTTCGCGCAGATGGCGGCGGCCTCCGAGTTCACCATCTTTCGCGTGTCGGGGCTTTCGACCGGCGCGGCGCTGCGCTCGCTCCTCAAGATCGGCGTGCCGCTCGTGCTCGTGACGTACATCATCGGCGAAGTGGTCGGGCCTTATGCCGATCAGTTGTCCGAGCGCGTGCGCCTGGAGGCGCTGGGCTCGTCGGTGTCGTCGAATTTCGAGTCGGGCGTGTGGGTGAAGGACACGCTCTCCGCGAAGGAAAACGGCGAACAGGTCACGCGCTTCGTCAATGTCGGCACGCTGAACCCGGATACGACAGTGGCGAACGTGCGCATCTACGAATTCGATTCGAAGTTCCGGCTTTCGAGCGTACGCATTGCGCAAAGCGGTGTTTACGAGCCGCCGGGTCACTGGAAGCTGACGGGCGTGACCGAAACGCAGCTGGTCGATGCGCAACCGCAGACGGCGAACTCCGGCGATGCGCTCGATCCCGTGTATCGCGCGAAAGAGACGACGCTGCCGCAGTTCTCGCTGCGCTCGGAGCTGACGCCGCAGATTCTTTCGGTGCTGCTGGTGTCGCCGGATCGCATGTCGATGTTCAATCTCTTCCGCTATATCCAGCACTTGACGGAGAATCATCAGGACACGCAGCGGTATCAGATCGCGTTCTGGCGCAAGATTCTGTATCCGTTCGCCGTATTCGTGATGCTGGTGCTGTCGCTGCCGTTCGCGTATCTGCATACGCGGGCGGGCGTGGTGGGCGTGAAGGTGTTCGGCGGCATCATGATCGGCATGAGCTTCCAGCTGTTCAATACGCTGTTCTCGCATATCGGCACGCTGAACACATGGCCCGCGCCGATCACGGCGGCGGCGCCCGCGCTGGCTTACCTGGCAATCGGCTTGCTGGGTCTCAAATGGGTCGAGCGGCACTGACGGCCGCTTAGCGGAGGACAACGCGATGAGCAGGCACAGCATCATCCTCTTCGGACACGGCGCACGCGATCCGCGCTGGGCCGAGCCGTTCGAACGCCTCGCGGCGAAGCTGCGCGTATTGCGGGGCGATCCGGTGTCTCTCGCGTTTCTCGAATTAATGACGCCGGATTTGCCCGCAGCGGTCGCCGCGCAAGCTGCGGACGGCTGTGACGCGATCACCGTCGTTCCGGTGTTCTTCGGGCAAGGCGGACATGTGCGGCGGGATCTGCCCGAAGTCGTCGCGAAATGCCGCGCGGCGCATCCGGATGTGGTCATACACTGCGCAACGGCGGTGGGCGAGGACGATGCGGTGCTGGATGCGGTGGCCGCGTACTGCGTGCGGCAAACGGACGCTTAGCGCGCACAAACAAAAAGCGCATCGTCTCCGATGCGCTTTTGTCTTTCACGAAGCTGAGAATCAAGCCGCCGCCTGCATCCCTTTAAGATGCACCTTCGGCTTTCCCGCCGACGCCCTCTCCTTGAACGCCTCGCCGATCATCAGAAGACTAGGCTGCGACGGATCAAGCCACGCCTGCGCCTCGCCGAGCGCCATGCGCGCGAGCGTCAGCGTGAGCGTGCGTTCGCGCGGCGTGCTGCACGCCTCCACGATCGCCACCGGCGTCGAACCCGGCCGCCCCGCGTCGATCAACTGCTGCGCGATATCCGCCGCGCTGTCGCGGCCCATGTAGAAGACGAGCGAATCAGCCTTCGCCTGCTCGCGGATGCCCTCGCTGCCCGCGGCGCGACTGTGCGTCGCGAGCGCGACACTGCGCGATACACCGCGCAACGTGAGCGACCGCCGCAGCGTCGCCGCGCTCGCGAGCGCCGCCGTAATGCCCGGCACGACTTCGTACTCGATACCCGCCGCTTCCAGCGCGCGCATCTCCTCGTCAGCGCGGCCGAACAGCATCGGATCGCCGCCCTTCAGCCGCACGACGACGCCATGCTCGCGCGCCGCATCGACGATCTGCTTGTTGATGAAATGCTGGGCGGTCGACCGCTGTCCGCAGCGCTTGCCGACTGCGATCCGCTTCGCATTCGGCGCGAAGTCGAGCATGGCCGGCTCGATCAGCGCGTCGTGCAGCACGACATCCGCCTGTTCGAGCAAACGCATGCCGCGCACGGTGATGAGATCCGCCGCGCCCGGTCCCGCTCCGATCAGATAGACCTTACCCATGTGCATTTCGTCCGTCATCAAGCATCAAGCCGCGATTTCGCGAATCATACCGGCCGCGACCGTGTGATGCGTCGCCTCGTCGATCAGCACGAACGCGCCGGTGCCCTGATGCGTATCGTACTCGTCCGCGACGATCGGCTTTTGCAGCGTGAGCGCCACGCGGCCGATGTCGTTCATCGCGAGCGTCGTGCGGTCCACCGAATGCGACAGCGTGTGCACGTCCAGCACCTCTTTCACCGCGCCGATGCGCGCGAAGACGGTGTTGGTCGTCTGCTTCAGCAGATACTTGCGCTGCGGCGAAAGCGGCTCTTCGTCGAACCAGCACAGGTCGGCTTCCAGCTTCTTGGCCGGAGTCACGGCAGCCGTCGCCGGGACGAACGTATCGCCGCGCGACACGTCCACGTCTTCGGTCAGGCGAATCGTGACCGTCTGGCCCGCGAACGCGCGATTCACCGACGCGACGCCGCCCGGCACCGGCGCGATGATTTCCGCGACCGTCGCCTGGCGATTCGCCGGCAGCACGTTGATCGCATCGCCCACGCGCACTTCGCCCGCTTCGACGCGGCCCATGTAGCCGCGGAAGTCGTCGGCCTGCGAGCCGTCCTGACGCGCGACCCACTGCACCGGGAAACGCAGCGCCTGCTCGTTCGGCTGCGCCACCGGCAGCGATTCGAGCAGATCGAGCAGCGGCTCGCCCGCGTACCACGGCATGCGTTCGCTCGCGCTCACGATGTTGTCGCCCTTTAGCGCCGAGACCGGCACGAAGCGCACATGCTCCAGACCGAGTTGACGCGCGAGCGCGACATACGCATCGCGAATCTCGTTGAAGCGCGTCTCGCTGTACTCGGCCAGATCCATCTTGTTGATCGCGACGATCACGTGCTGCAAGCCGAGCAGCTTCACGATGGCGCTGTGGCGCTTGGTCTGCGGCAGCAGTTGCGCTTCGCCGTTCTCGAACGTGACGCGCGTCGCGTCGACGAGAATGATCGCGGCGTGCGCCGTCGATGCGCCCGTCACCATGTTGCGCGTGTACTGCTCGTGGCCCGGCGTGTCAGCGATGATGAACTTGCGCTTGGCGGTCGCGAAGTAGCGATACGCGACGTCGATGGTGATGCCCTGCTCGCGCTCGGCTTCGAGACCGTCCGTGAGCAGTGACAGGTCGATTTCGTCGCCGACGGTGCGCTTGTTCTTCGCGCGCGAGATGGCCGACAACTGGTCGGACAGAACCGCCTTGCTGTCGTACAGCAGGCGGCCGATCAGCGTGCTCTTGCCGTCGTCGACGCTGCCCGCCGTGATGAAGCGCAACACGCCCAGGTCTTCCGCTTGATAAATGCTCATGATTCGTTGGTTCCTCGGAGCGTGATGCTTAGAAATAGCCTTGCTTCTTGCGCTGTTCCATCGCGGCTTCGGACGCTTGGTCGTCCATGCGCGTGGCGCCACGCTCGGTAATCTCGGTCACGGCCGTTTCCGCGATGATCTTCTCGACGTCGTCCGCGTCGCTCGCCACCGGGCAGGTGCAGCTGATATCGCCGACGGTACGGAAACGCACCTGCGCGATCTCCGGCGTCTCGCCTTCGCGCACGGGGGTCAGCGGCGTCACCGGCACGAGCAGGCCGTTGCGGCGCACGATCTCGCGGTCGTGCGCGTAGTAGATGGACGGCAGTTCCAGCTTCTCGCGCGCGATGTACTGCCACACGTCGAGCTCAGTCCAGTTCGAGATCGGGAACACGCGCAGATGCTCGCCTGCATGCAGGCGCGCGTTGTAGATGCTCCACAGTTCAGGGCGCTGCGCCTTCGGGTCCCACTGGCCGAATTCGTCGCGGAACGAGAAGATGCGCTCTTTCGCGCGCGCCTTCTCTTCGTCGCGGCGCGCGCCGCCGATCATCGCGGTGTAGCCGTATTGCTCGATGGTTTCGAGCAGCGTGACCGCTTGCGCGGCGTTGCGGGAATCCGTCTCGCGGCGCAGGCGCACGGTGCCCTTCTTGATCGAATCCTCGACGTGTCCGACGACCAGTTCCGCGCCGAATTCGGCCGCGCGACGGTCGCGGAAGTCGATCACTTCCTGGAAGTTGTGGCCCGTGTCGATATGCACGAGCGGGAACGGCAGCACCGTCTTGCGGTTGCCGCCGAGGCCGAACGCCTTCAGAGCAAGCGCCAGCACGACGACCGAATCCTTGCCGCCCGAGAACAGCAGCGCGGGCTTGCTGCACTCCGCGACGAGTTCGCGCAGGATGTGGATCGACTCGGCTTCGAGCCAGTCGAGGTGGTCCATCCGCGTCGCCTGATTGACGATCGGGGCCGTGACGTTGGGGTCGAGCGTGGTGCTCATGTTCGTCGATCCTTTTTTGTGCGGCGTGGTTCTCCAGGCCGCGTTCAGTAACAGGGTTCAGCCGGCGTCTGTGCGCCTTGTCAGATCGCGGAGCTTGGCGCTTCTTCGACGATCTTGATGCTGCTGATGTTGGTCATGTGCAGGCCGCATTCCTTCGTATCGCGCGATTCCCACCACCAGCGGCCCGCGCGGCTGTCCTCGCCGGGACGCACGGCGCGCGTGCACGGCTCGCAGCCGATGCTCGGATAGCCGCGCGCATGCAGCGGGTTCACCGGCACGTCGAACGCTTTCAGGTAGTCCCACACGTCCGCTTCGGTCCAGTCCGCGAGCGGATTGAACTTGGCGATGCCGCGCGGCGCGTCGTGCTCTTCTTCGTGCAGTTCGGCGCGCGTCACCGACTGCTCGCGCCGCTGACCCGTGACCCACGCGGAGACATCGGCGAGCGCGCGGTTGAGCGGCTCGACCTTGCGGATATGGCAGCAGTTCTTGCGCAGGTCGATGCTTTCGTAGAACGCATTCAGGCCGTGATCGCGCACGTATTCATCGACAGCGGCTTGCTGCGGATGAAGCTGCTCGATGTCGTACCCGTAGCGTTCCTTCACGCGGTCGATCATGCCGAGCGTTTCCGCGTGCAGGCGTCCCGTGTTCAGCGAGAAGATGCCGATGCCGACCTTGCGCGAAAGAATGGCGTGCGTGAGCACCATGTCTTCGGCGGCAAGGCTGCTGGCTAGCTTGACGCGCTCGTGGCGCGCTGCGATCGAATCGAGCAGCGCGTCGAGGCGTTCAACCTTGGCTTGCAGTTCTGGCGTCATGCCTCAGGCTCCGAGCGTGGCGAGCACCGCGGCGCGGCGGCGGAAGAGCGGTTCCGGGTTGTCGGTCGCGCCCTGATACAGCTCGCTGAATTCGTTGAACGCGTTGAGCGCGTCGTTGATGTCCTTGTCCGCGCGCACGGCGAAGGCGTCGAAGCCGCAGCGGTAGTGGAAGAACACCTGATCGCGCAGCACGTCGCCGATGGCGCGCAACTCGCCCGTCCAGTTGTAGCGCTCGCGCAACAGGCGGCCGATGGAAAAGCCGCGGCCATCGCGAAACACCGGGAAATCGACTGCGATCACCGCGATCTTGTCGAAATCCGGCGCGAGGTCGGCGGGTTCGTCGTCAGGCGCGAGCCACACGCCGAGCGATTCCTTCGCGCGGGATGCCAAGAGCGCGTCCTTCGCGTCCTTCCACAGCGCGAAGGGCACGATCACCTTGCCTGCGGGAAGCGCATCGACGGCCGGGAGCACGCCGTCTTCGCCCGCGCGCACGACGGTGAACTCGTCTTCGACGACCGCGCGGTTTTTGATAATCAACGTCATCTGCAGATCCTTAAGCGTGGGCTTGGCGCGATGCGTACACGCGCTCCTTGAACGGCGCGATGCCGATGCGGCCGAACGTCTCGATGAAGCGCTCGCCTTCCATACGGTTCTCGACGAAGGTGTCGATCACGCTCGAGACGACGTCCGGCATTTCATGCGCCGAGAACGACGGCCCGATGACCTTGCCGAGATGCGCGCCCGTCGCGCCCGAGCTCTGCTCGCCGCCGAGCGTCACCTGATACCACTCCGAGCCGTCCTTATCGACGCCCAGCACGCCGATGTTGCCGACGTGGTGATGGCCGCACGCGTTCATGCAGCCCGAAATGTTGATCGACAGGTCGCCCAGGTCGTAGACATAGTCGGCGTTGTCGAAGCGTTCCTGGATGGCTTGCGCGATCGGAATCGACTTCGCATTCGCGAGCGAGCAGAAATCGCCGCCCGGGCACGAGATGATGTCCGTCAGCAGGCCGATGTTCGCCGCCGCGAGACCGATCGCCCTCGCGCGCTCCCAGACGGCGTACAGATCGCGCTTCTTCACGTTCGCGAGAATCAGGTTCTGCTCGTGCGAGACGCGGACTTCGCCGAAGGAGAATTCGTCGGCCAGATTGGCGACTTCGTCCATCTGCTTGTCGGTCGCGTCGCCCGGCGCGACACCCGTCGGCTTCAGCGACAGCGTGACCGCCGCGTAGCCGGCAATCTTGTGCGGACGCACGTTGCGCTCGACCCAGCGCGCGAACGGCTTGCTTTCGATCAGATGCTTCTCGTACGAGGCGTCCGTGTCCGGCAGCTTTTCGTACACGGGCGGCGCGAAGAACTTCGACACGCGGTCCACTTCGCCCTGCGTGAGCGTCGAGGGACCATCTTTCAGATGCGCCCACTCTTCTTCGACCTGCTTCGCGAACTTCTCGGGCGACAGCGCCTTCACGAGGATCTTGATGCGTGCCTTGTACATGTTGTCGCGGCGGCCGTAGCGGTTATACACGCGCAGCACGGCTTCGCAGTACGTGAGCAGATGCTGCCACGGCAGGTCTTCCTTGATGACCGCGCCGATGATCGGCGTGCGGCCAAGCCCGCCGCCCGCGAGAATGCTCGCGACGACTTCACCCTCTGCGTTCTTCTTCAGATAGACGCCGAGATCGTGAATCTGCACGGCCGCGCGGTCTTCCGCGGAGCCGCACACCGCAATCTTGAACTTGCGCGGCAGCCACGCGAACTCCGGGTGGAACGTGGACCACTGGCGCATGATTTCGGCCCACGGACGCGGGTCGACGGTTTCGTCCGGCGCCACGCCCGCGAACTGGTCCGCCGTGATGTTGCGAATGCAGTTGCCCGACGTCTGGATCGCGTGCATTTGCACCGACGCGAGCTTGCGCAGGATTTCCGGCGTTTCTTCCAGCTCGATCCAGTTGAACTGGATGTTGGTGCGCGTGGAGAAGTGGCCGTAGCCGCGGTCGTGCTCCCGCGCGATGGTGGCGAGCATGCGCAACTGGTCGCTGCGAAGGTTGCCGTACGGAATCGCGATGCGGTGCATGTACGCGTGGCGCTGCATGTACAGGCCGTTTTGCAGCCGCAGCGGACGGAATTCTTCCTCGCTCAACTCGCCCGACAGACGCCGGCGAACCTGATCGGCGTACTGCGCGACTCGTTCGTCAACGATTCGCTGGTCGATCTGATCGTATTGGTACATTCGGGGGCCCCAAGTTTTTGTTTAGCCGCCGGCGCCCTAGGTTGCGCCGCGCGTCAGATATCCATTGATTCGCCGATGCGCGCGCCGTTCAGACGGAACACTCATTTGCTAATGACAAAAACAGCTATGGATATTGGAAAAATTGGACTGATAGTAATAAACCTGCTATATATTGCAAACGACTGAAAAATTACTTTGATATGCGCGTGGGTTATAAATGAATCTGCATCAGTTCCGCTTCGTGCGGGAGGCCGTGCGGCAGAACTTCAACCTGACCGAAGCCGCGAAGGCGCTGTATACCTCACAGCCGGGCGTGTCGAAGGCGATCATCGAGCTGGAAGACGAGCTGGGCGTCGAAATCTTCACGCGGCACGGCAAGCGCGTCCGGTCGCTGACCGAGCCGGGGCGCATCATTCTCGCGTCGGTCGAGAAAATCCTGCAGGAAGTGGAAAGCCTGAAGCGCGTCGGCAAAGACTACGCGGCGCAGGATCAGGGCAATCTCGTGATCGCGGCGACCCACACGCAGGCGCGCTACTCGCTGCCGGCCGCCATCGCGGAATTCAAGAAACGCTTTCCGAAAGTGCATCTGTCCATCCTGCAAGGCAGCCCGACGCAGGTTGCCGAGATGGTCATTCACGATCAGGCGGACATCGCCATCGCCACCGAAGCCGTCGCGAACTATAAGGAGCTGGTGTCGCTGCCCTGCTTCCAGTGGCAGCATCTGGCGGTCATGCTGCCCGAGCATCCACTCCTGGAACGCAAGCTTCTCACGCTCGACGATCTCGTGCAGTACCCGCTCATCACTTACGAAGCGGCGTTCGCCGGGCGCACGAAGATCAACCATGCGTTCCAGTTGCGCAATCTGACGCCGGATATCGTGCTGGAAGCCATCGACGCGGACGTCATCAAGACTTACGTCGAACTGGGGCTCGGCGTCGGGATCATGGCGGATATCGCGTTCAATCCGGAGCGCGACCGCCATCTGCGCGCGATGCCGGTCGGGCATTTATTCGGCACGAACGTCACGCGGCTCGCGCTCAAGCAAGGCGCCTATTTGCGCAGCTATGTGTATACGCTCGTCGAGCTGCTTTCGCCTTCGATGAACCGGAAGCTGATCGAGCAGGCGCTCTCCGGCGAGCACGAAAGCTACGAACTCTGACTCTGAAGGCGACGGCGCAATGCCGATCACAAAAACACGAACTTCCCTGGAGAGCTTTCCGATGACGTTGTCGAAATTCTTGCGCCGGCTCGCCGCCGGCGCCGCGCTGGCTGTGCTGTCCGTGTTGCCCGCCGCCGCTCACGCGCAGATCAAGGTGGGCGTGGACTTGTCGAGCACGGGGCCTGCCGCCGCCATCGGCATTACGAGCAAGAATGCGATGCTGATGTGGCCGAAGACCATCGCGGGACAGGACGCGCAGTACATCATTCTCGACGACGGCTCGGACCCCGGCGCGGCCGTGCGCAATATCCGCAAGCTGATCACCGAGGACAAGGTCGACGTGATCGTCGGCCCCAACATCACGCCGGCCGCACTCGCGGCGCTCGATCCGGTCGCCGAATACCAGACGCCGATGATTACGCTGATCGGCTCGGCGTCGGTGGTCGAACCGCAGGAAGGCAAGAAGGTCTGGGCGTTCAAGATGGCGCAGACCGACCGCGCGATGGCCGACGTGATGACGCGCTATATGGCCAATCACGGCGTGAAGACGGTCGGCTTCATCGGTTTCGCGGACAGCTACGGCGATAGCTGGCTGTCCGAGTTTACGAAGTTCGCGGATCTTCGCCATATCAGGATTGTCGGCACCGAACGCTTCAACCGCACGGACGCGAGCGTCACCGGTCAGATTCTGAAGCTGATGGCCGTCAAACCCGACGCCGTGCTGATCGCGGGCGCGGGCACGCCGACGGTGCTGCCGCAGCGCACGCTCGTCGAGCGCGGCTACAAGGGCGCGATCTACCAGACGCACGGCATCGCGACGCCGGAATTCATCAAGCTGGGCGGCAAGGACGTGGAAGGCACGCTCTTTCCGACGCAGCCGGTGGTCGTCGCGCGCACGCTGCCGGCCGATCATCCGTCGAAGAAGGCGGCGCTCGCGTTCGTCGATGCTTACGAGACCAAGTACGGCAAGGGCACGGTGACGCAGTTCGCCGGCGACGCGGCGGGCGTTTATCCGCGCTTGCAGGACGCGGCGACGCGCGCGCTGAAGGCTGGCAAGCCGGGAACGAAGGAATTCCGCGTGGCGCTGCGCTCGGAACTGGAGCACGCGCATGAACTGGTGGTGCCGAACGGCGTCGTCAATACGAGCGCCAGCGACCACGTCGGCCTCGATCAGCGCGCGAGCGTCATGGGCATCGTCCGCAACGGGGCGTTCACGTATCTGAGTCAGTAATTCGACAACCGGCGCTGCTTGCCGAGCGCGAGGTTTTGGGTCATAATCGCCGACTCAGCGTGCCCAGGTGGTGAAATTGGTAGACGCAGGGGACTCAAAATCCCCCGCCGCAAGGCGTGCCGGTTCGATTCCGGCCCTGGGCACCACGAATTTTCGAAGAAGCCGCTCATCGAGCGGCTTTTTTGCGTTTGGGCGGCGCGGTGTGAGTTTCTCGTGTTGCTTGCCGTTCGCTCGTGTGACGACGCGAGGACGGCGCGTCCGCTTTTGCCGCTTGTAACCGTCGTGGCATGGCGGACACTCGGCGCACGGCTGAGACCGTCGACCCTCACGTACTTCGCGTCACCAATCGCGTTGCGTTGCGCATTGCTTCGCGGTCCTGACGGACCTGAACGCACTCCATGCTCCGGCTCGCCGGTCCGGCACCCATCAACGGCGTTGCCGCGCCTATCGCCCCTATTAGCGGACGCTTTGCGCGCGAAGCCATCCGACAAAGCACAGGCGTACTCATCGTTCCGCCCGCTCCCGAACGAACGACAGAACGTGCGTTCGTCCTGAGATGCCGATCGCACGCACCCCGCGTTTTCCCTGACGCGATGATGACGCGAATGTGCGCAATCGCTTAGACGCGTTGCGGCCCGCGTCGCAAGAATGGGCTCTGCATCGGCGTACGCGGCATCCCGGCGCGGGGCGTGTCACGAGGACACGCGCCTGTGGGCAATCGGCTTTTTGTTGCCATGGATAGACCGCTGCCGTGATCTCGCTTCGCGCGTTGCGCGAGCCATAACTCGAACGAGCGCGCCATGACGCAATCCGAATCTTCGCTGACGCTGGACGCCGTCATCTGCGGCCGCTGCCACGCCATTTCGCCTACCGGCGAGGCGACCTGCCCGTACTGCGGCGCCGATCGCCACGGTGCCGTCTTTACGAGCGTCGCCGACGCGGCGGCCGTGGCGCCCATCGAGGAGCGATACGACTTCGTCGATCTGCGCAACACCGGCTGGCTCACGCGGCTCGCGCGTCGAAAGATGGTGACGTCTTATCCGAGCCTCGTCGAGCCGGGCGACGAGCCCGCCGCCCCGGCGCGACGGCCGGCGCGCAAGATGCTGGCGGTGCTGGTGAGCGGCGTCGTCGCGGGCGCGGCGGCGGGCGCATATTTCTATGCGCAGCAGGACGCAGGCGTCGCGCCGACGAAGTCCGCCAGCGCGGCAGGATCGGTCGGCGAACGCGCTTCGGACGCGCACAGTCATGCGGACGCGACGCGTCCGGCGCTGGAGCGTCGAGGGAGCGATGCATCGAGCGACGACGCGCGCGACGACACGCAGGCGCACGCGGGGGCCGCGACGGCGAACGCATCGCGGAGCGAATCGGCGGCGGATTCTCTCGAGCAAGGCCAGGCGTCGTTGAAGGGCGACACTGCGGCCGGACCCGTCGTTTCGCAGCGACGGTCGGCGGATGTGTCGTCCGCGGCAGCTTCCCATGCGCGCACGTTCGCGTCTGCAAGCGAGACGGCTCAATCTGCGGTCGCGCCATCGACGGATAAAACGGCCGTGACGTCGGGACCGTCGACTTCGGCGCAGGCACGCGCTTCCGCGACGGTCCCGTCCACAGTCGCGCGATCGACGGACAGCGCCGCGGCGACGTCAGCGTCGGCGACTTCGGCGACTTCGGCGCAAGCGCGCGCCTCCGCGTCTGCAAGCGCGGCCGCGACGGTCCCGCCCACAGTCGCACTATCGACGGACAACGCCGCCGCGACGTCAACGTCGGCAGCTTCGGCGCAAGGGCGCGCCTCCGCGTCAGCACGCGCGGCCGCGACGGTCCCGCCCACCATCGCGCGATCGACGGACAACGCCACGGCAACCCCAACGTCGGCGACTTCGACGCAAGCGCGCGCCTCCGCGCCTGCAAGCGCGGTCGGGTTAGCGGGCGCGGCGGTCCCGCCAGCAGCGTCGGCGACTGCTGCGCACGCCCGCACGTCTGCGCCTGCCAACGCGGTCGCGGCGGTCGGGCCTACGCTCACGCCGTCGACGGACAAGGCCGCGACGAAGAACGCTACTGCGCCGCGCTCGTCGACGCCAACGGCGGTAGCCGATGCCACGGCTGCGACCGGTGCTGGCGTCACCGCACCGTCAGCCGTGCCGCTCACTCGCGCCGCGCCGACGGCCTCGGCCAGATCCGTGTCGCCTGCGTCCGCTCTCGCAGCCAACGCTCCTATCGGTCCGGCTGCGGGCGAGCGCGCGCAGGCTAAGGCCGATGCGACGCCGGGCGGTTCCCATGCGCCGGTGGCTTCCTTGTCGATGACTCCGCCAGCGCCCCACGCCGACCCGCAGGCCCAAGCGACGGCGACGCATCCGGCACAAGCCCCGTCGATGGCTGCCTTGCCGGCGAACCGCCCGGCGCCCAACCTCGCTCCGCAGCCGCAAGCGACGACGACGCATCCGGCACAGGCCTCGTCGATGGCATCGCTGTCGGCGAGCCGTCCAGCGTCTGGCCTCGCGCCGCAATCGCTAGAGCCGGCCGCGCGCCCGGCGCAGGCCTCCCCGATGGCATCGCTGCCGGCGAACCGTCCGAGTCTCGCGCCGCAGCCGCAGCCGCAGCCGCAGCCGCAGACAGCAACGCCAACTGCCGCCAACGCAAGCACAACCGCTCGCCCGCAGGACAACGCGGCGCAAAAAGCATCGCCCGCGGTTGCGCGCAGCGTCGTCGCGGTGAAGCAGGCTCTGGCCGCTCACGACCTCTCCGCTGCGCGCCGCCACATGCGCGGCCTGTACGCGAATCAGGCGTTGAGCCCGGAGATTCAACAACTGGCCGCCGATGTTACGCGCGAGGAGCGCGCACGCGACAGCGCCATGGCCAACGCCCGCTCATGCACGGTGAAGCAGGAACCCGCCTGCGCCGTGCGCAACGCCCGCCGCGCGGTGGCGCTCGATCCGCGCAACCCGCAAGCGCAGACGCTGCTGCGCCAGGCGACCGCGGCCCAGGCCGAAGCCAACACCGCGTATTTCCGTCAGGCGAGCGCGCTGCCTGCGCCTGTGCCGGCAGCCATGACGTTCGACGGACGCTGGAGCGCCGCAGGCAGGCATGGCGCCACGAGCCAGCAGGACCGCTCGCCCTCGACCTTTACGATCTTCGGCTTGGGCGTGCCGACGGTGGCGAAGGGCCGCGGCGACGCCCATTGAGGGAGCCGCGATTCGCGACTGTTCGACACGGGTAACCGGCCGCCGCGCGGCTTAGCCGACAGCTTCCAACGCGCGTGCCATGCGGCGATCGGCCGTCCGCGCGCCTGTTGGACGCGGGCAACGCGCAGCCGCGCGCCTTCGCCGACAGCGCATGCCCGGACGGACCTCGCGCGTTCACGACTGCCCGCTTGCTAAAATGCGCCCTCCGTCCTCACTCGTCCGATGGACCTCGAATCACTCCTCTTCTCGCAAGGCTTCGGCTCGCGCCGTCAATGTCGCGGCATCATCGCGGAGGGCCGCGTGCGCATCGGCGGCGACGTTTGCAGCGATCCGAGCGCCGGTGTCGCGGTCGCTGAATCGCCGGACTTCGAAGTCGACGGCACCGTCTGGACGTATCGCGAGAAGGCGTATATCGCCATGAACAAGCCCGCGGGCTACGAATGCTCGCGCGATCCGCAACATCACCTGAGCGTGTTTCACCTGTTGCCGCCGCAGCTGATCGAGCGCGGCGTGCAGCCGGTCGGCCGGCTCGATCAGGATACGACGGGCCTCCTCCTCTTCTCCGACGACGGCGCGTTCGTCCACGCCTTCACCTCGCCCAAGCGCAAGGTGCCGAAGGTGTATCTCGCGACGCTGCGCCACCCGCTCGACGACGCTCAACTCGCGAGCCTGCGCGACGGCGTGCTGCTGCACGGCGAAACGAAGCCCAGCGCCGCCCTCGCCGCGCACCGCCGCGACGAACGGCTGCTCGAACTCACCGTGCTCGAAGGCAAATACCATCAAGTCAAGCGGATGGTCGCGGCAGCGGGAAATCGCGTGGAGAAGCTGCATCGGGAGCGCGTGGGCGGCTTTGCGCTGCCGGCGTCGCTCGCGGAAGGCGAATGGCAATGGCTTGGTGACGACGATCTCGCTGCATTGCGCGCCCAAGGCTGACGCGCCGCGCTCCGCCCGGCTGCAACAAAAGCTGCGTCCGGGAGCGCGTGGGCTGCTTTGCGCTGCCGGCGTCTCTCGGGGAAGGCGAATGGCGCTGGCTCGGGTGACGACGACCTCGCTGCACCGCGCGCAGGGCTAAGGCAATGCCCGCCGCCCACAGCAATAGAACCTGCATCGGGAGCGCGTGGGCGTTTATGCGCTGCCGGCGTCGCTCGCGCAAGGCAATGGCGCTGGCGCGATAGCGACGATCTCGCTGCACCGCGCCCAGGGCTGCCGCGCCCCGCCCCGCAGCGATCAATGTTCACGCCAATCGGTACAAGCCCCGATGCGTCGCCGCTGCGCCGCAGCATGCCTTCTGCGCCCGGCGCTCATATACTCGTCTTACGGAATCAAAATCACTAGAAGAAAGCAGGAGGGCATCATGGCTTCCCACATGAGCGTCGCGCTGATCGCGTTCGTGGCGTTGAGCGCGGTCGTGATCGGGGTATTGGGTGTCGTCATGCACGTGCGTCACCGGTATTCGCCGAACCTCATCGGCGCATTGATCGGCGCGCTGATGTGCTTCGTCCTGCTCGAAACGATTCCCGCGCTGATCTAGCGCCGCGTCGTGCCGGCGCGTGAGCGCAAGAAGTCCTCCACGGTCGGATGGCGCAGCGCGTAGCCTAGCTCGCGCTTCATCCGTGCGTTGCACAGACGGCGCGACTCGCGCATGAACGAAAGCGTAACCGGTTCCAGAAGCGCTTGCGCCTCCTCGCGCGTGATGCGTGGCACGCGCGGCAAACCGTACGCGTCGGCGACGCGATCGAAATAGTCGGCCATGCGCAAATCCGTGTCGTCCGATGCGTTCACGACGCGCTGCGGCCGCCCGCGCCCGAGCGCGCGCACGAGAATCGCGGCAAGATCGTCCGCGTGAATGTGATTCGTATAAACGTCGTCGCGTTCGATGAGCGCGGGCATCGCCCGTTCGATGCGCGCAAGCGGCAGGCGATTCTCCGCGTAAATGCCGGGAATCCGCACGATGGAAACGCGCCAGCCGCTTCCCGCGCCCACGCGGCGCAACTGCTGCTCCGCTGACACCCGCCGCCGTGCGCGCTCGTTGTCCGGCCGCGCGGGCCGCGTCTCGTCGATCAACGCGCCGCCACAGTCGCCGTACACGCCCGTCGTGCTCGCATAGACAAAGCGCAGAGGCGCGCCGCGCGACACGGCTCCGGATGTGGCTCTAAAAGGGGCGTCGGGTACAATGAAAGTCGATGCGCGCCACGCTCGATGCCGGGCAACGGCGGCCTGAGCGCCACGCGCGACTGAACGGCGCGGCGCACGCAATGCCGCGAGCAACGCACGCGTGCGGCGGTCGGTGTCGCCTTCGCGCTGAGGCGGCGCGAGATGCAACACATGCGGCGCGATGCCTGCGAGCCTGCGAAGGCTGCGCTTTGCATCGAGGTCGCCGGCGATCGGCACGGCGCCCGCTGCGCGAAGTTCGGCGGCGCGTTCCGGATGATGCGTGAGCGCGATCACGCGAGGCGACGCGGCGCGTGAACGCAGGAGCGGCAACACGCGCAGCCCGACATCGCCGCATCCGACGATCAGCACGCGCGGGCGGCGCAAGGTTCGAGTGGCGATCATGCCGAGCATTGTATCCGCCGCTTGCCTGGCGCGTTCCTGCGTCATCGTAAGACACATTCACACATCGCAAGAAATCGATCTATGGCATTCAACGTAACGCTCCGGCAAAGCGGCCGGCAGTTTCAGGTGGAACCCGACGAGCCGGTGCTGACCGCGGCGCTGCGCCAGGGCATCGGCTTGCCTTACGGCTGCAAGAACGGCGCGTGCGGTTCCTGCAAGGGCGCGGTCGTCGAAGGCGAAGTCGAGCAGGCGCCGCATTCGTCGTCGGCGCTCTCTAACGACGAAAAAACGCGCGGCATGGCGCTCTTCTGCTGCGCAACGGCGCAGAGCGATCTCACGATCGACGTGCGCGAAGTCGCGGGCGTCGGCGACGTGCAGGTCAAGAAGCTGCCGTGCCGCGTGAACGCGCTTCAGCGCAAGGCTGACGACGTCATCGAAATGAAGCTGCAACTGCCCGCCAACGAGCGCCTGCAATATCTCGCGGGGCAGTACATCGAATTCATTCTGAAGGACGGCAAGCGCCGCAGTTATTCGATGGCGAGCCCGCCGCACCACGAAGGCCCGCTCGAATTGCATATTCGTCACATGCCGGGCGGGACGTTCACGGACCACGTGTTCGGCGCGATGAAAGAGCGCGACATCCTGCGCTTCGAAGGCCCGCTCGGGACGTTCTTCCTGCGCGACGAATCGGACAAGCCCATCGTGCTGCTCGCATCGGGCACGGGCTTCGCGCCGATCAAGGCGATCATCGAACATGCGGTCTTCAAGAACCTGAACCGGCCGATGACACTTTACTGGGGCGGCCGCCGCAAGAAAGATCTGTACATGATGGACCTCGCCGAGCAATGGGCGAAGGAAGTGCCGAACTTCAAGTTCGTGCCGGTGCTGTCCGAACCCGAACCGCACGACGGCTGGACCGGCCGCACGGGCTTCGTTCATCGCGCTGTCATCGAAGATCTGCCAGACTTGAGCGCGTATCAGGTCTATGCGTGCGGCGCGCCCGTGATGGTGGAATCGGCGCAGCGCGACTTCACGCAGCACCACCGCTTGCCGGAGGACGAGTTCTACGCGGATTCGTTCACGAGCGCAGCGGACCTCGCGCATCCGGTCTGACGGCCCGCGCGGTCCACGCATGCCGCCGGCGCGCAACAAATCGACGCCGGCGGTTTACATGCACGAACGTCATCACGTATCCTTCGCGAATGAACCGAATCGCCTACATCGTCCGACGCCGCCGCTCGCCGCTTCCCTAGGGATGCCGCTGGCTCGTCATGCATTCGCGCTCGTCATGTTCGGTTAGTCTGAAGCGCAAAGAATGAAGCCACGGAAACACCGTGGCTTTTGTTTTTTGCGCGCCGTTTTTTACCTGAGTCAACGCCCGGAGCCCGCTGTCATGAATTTCAATGAGTACCCCGTCGATTCGCTGATGTACATCACGAACCGCCCCGAGATCGTGTTCACGCGCGGCAAGGGCTCCTGGCTTTACGACAACACCGGCAAACGCTATCTCGACTTCATTCAGGGCTGGGCCGTGAATTCGCTCGGCCACTGCAACGACGGCGTGATCGAGGCGCTCGAGAAGCAGGCGCGCACGCTGATCAATCCATCGCCCGCGTTCTACAACGAGCCGATGGCGAAGCTCGCCGCGCTGCTCACCGAGCACAGTTGCTTCGACAAGGTGTTCTTCGCCAATAGCGGCGCGGAAGCGAACGAAGGCGCCATCAAGCTCTCGCGCAAGTGGGGCCGCAAGTTCCGCAACGGCGCGTACGAGATCATCACGTTCGATCACAGCTTTCACGGCCGCACGCTCGCGACCATGTCGGCAAGCGGCAAGGCGGGCTGGGACACGATCTACGCGCCGCAGGTGCCGGGCTTTCCGAAGGCGGACCTGAACGACATCGCATCGGTCGAGAAGCTCATCAACGAAAAGACCGTGGCCGTGATGCTGGAGCCGATTCAGGGCGAAGGCGGCGTGATTCCCGCGACGCGCGAGTTCATGCGGGAGCTGCGCGCGCTGACGAAGCGGCACAACATCCTCTTGATCGTCGATGAAGTGCAAAGCGGCTGCGGTCGCGCGGGCACGTTGTTCGCGTACGAGCTGTCGGGCATCGAGCCGGACATCATGACGCTCGGCAAGGGCATCGGCGGCGGCGTGCCGCTCGCGGCGCTGCTTTCCACGGCGGATGTGGCGTGCTTCGAAGCGGGCGATCAGGGCGGCACGTACAACGGCAATCCGCTGATGACGGCGGCGGGCTTCTCAGTGATTTCGCAACTGACGGCACCGGGCTTTCTCGAAGGCGTGCGCGAGCGCGGCGAGTATTTGCGTTCGGAATTGCTGAAGCTATCGGACGAACGCGGCTTCAACGGCGAGCGCGGCGAAGGTCTGTTGCGCGCGTTGCTGCTGGATGGCGATCAGGGGCCGCAGATTGTCGAGAAGGCTCGGCTGATGCAGCCTGACGGACTCTTGCTGAACGCGGCGCGGCCCAATCTGCTGCGCTTCATGCCCGCGCTCAATGTGACCAAGGACGAGATCGATCAAATGATGTCGATGCTGCGCTCGGTCCTCGATTCGCTGTGATCATCCGCACGTTCGATGCGAGCGATCGCGATGCCGTGATCGCTCTGTGGCGCGATGTGTTCCCGGAGTACGCGGATGCATCGCGGCCGCAGCGCGATCCGGCTTTGTCGATCGCCAACAAGATGAGGACGCAGCCGGAGTTGTTCTTTGTCGGAGTGCTCGAGGGGGATGTCGTCGGGACTGTGATGTGCGGATACGACGGGCATCGCGGGTGGATTTATTCGCTCGCCGTTGCGGCTTCCCTGCGGGGGCGCGGGTATGGGCGCGCTTTAATGCTTCATGCGGAAGCGGCGCTTGTCCGTGCTGGATGCCCTAAGGTTAATTTGCAGATTCTTTCTGCTCGGCGGGATCTTTTGCCGTTTTATGAGCGGCTTGGGTATCGCGTTGATGAGGTCGTTAGTCTTGGGAAGCGGCTTTAGGTTTGTTGCTTCGTTCTTTTGTGTCGGTCTATTTGTGTTGCCCCTCTCCGGAGCGGGGGTGCCCGCTGCTTTGTTCGTGGAACTTGTTTTCGCGTCGGTTTATGGGGGTGCCCGCTGCTTTCTTCGTGGAACTTGTTTTCGCGTCGGTCTATTAGTGTTGCCCCTTCCCGGGGCGGGGGTCACTTTCTTTGCTGCTGCAAAGAAAGTAACCAAAGAAAGCAGCTTTTTTCGGAACCGCACGAAGCAAGTAGAGTGTAGTCACTCCGCAGAAGAGCGGTGGTACTCAGTTGGATTGCAGCCTTGAATCACCTTCCACGCCCACTGAGCACCACGTCCTCCGAGCCCCTTGGCTCGTTAACACCGATGTTTGCGTAGGTACGCGCGCTTGTCCGCGCAAATGCGCATTCGCATAACATTAGCATTCCGGACAATGTTGGGCGGTGTGCCAAGCCTCGACCGCAGGCGGAGCATAAAGCGAAGTGTGGTGTTAACGAGCCAAAGGGCTCGGAGGACGTGGCGCTCAGCGGGCGTGGAAGGTGATTCAGGGTTGCCGATTAGCTGAGTGCCACGGTTCTTCTGCGGAGTGACCACGCTGTTAGTGCTGCGGGCCAAGAAAGCTGCTTTCTTTGGTTACTTTCTTTGCAGCAGCAAAGAAAGTGACCCCCGCCCCGGGGAGGGGCAACGCCAATAGACCGACGCGAATACAAGTTCAACGAGTAAACCAAGAAACGAACCGAGCGGGAAGCAAACAACACCCCCGCCCCGCGAGGAAAGAAAAAAAACCTCACTCGCCCAAATAGGCAGCCCGAACCTTAGGATCATCGAGCATGACCTTAGCATCGCCGGACATGGTGACGGTACCCGAATCCATCACATACCCGCGATTAGCGGCCTGAAGAGCAAGCCGCGCATTCTGCTCGACGAGCAGCACCGTCAGCCCTTCCGACGAAATCTCGCGAACGACTTCGAAGATCTTCTCGACCATGATCGGCGAAAGTCCCATCGAAGGCTCGTCGAGCAACAGCAGTTTCGGACGCGACAACAAGGCGCGCGCCATTGCCAGCATTTGCTGCTCGCCGCCCGAAAGCGTGCCCGCATACTGCGACGCCCGCTCCTTCAGGCGCGGGAAGAAGCCGAACATCCGTTCGGTGTCCTTCTGAATGCCATCCGAATCGTTGCGCAGATACGCGCCCATCTGCATATTCTCGAGAATCGACATGCGCGCGAAGATGCCGCGCCCCTCCGGCACCATCGCGAGTCCGCGCTTCAAAAGCTCGTGCGTGGGCACGCCCTTGATCGACTGGCCCATGTACTCGATGTCGCCGCCCGAGAACGGCTTCAGGCCCGTGATGGCCTTCATCGTCGTGGTCTTGCCCGCGCCGTTCGCGCCGATCAGCGTAACGAGTTCGCCCTGCCCGACTTCCAGGTCGACACCCTTCACCGCCTGGATGCCGCCGTAGTTCACCTGCAGACCCTTGACCTTCAACATTGCGCTTGTGGTCGCCATTTAGTGCACCCCCGCACCCAGATATGCCTCGATCACCTTCGGGTCCTTCTGCACGTCCTGCGGCAGACCTTCGGCGATCACCTTGCCGTAATCGAGCACCGTCATGCGGTTGCACAATCCCATCACGAGTTTCACGTCGTGTTCGATCAACAGAATCGTCTTGCCGTCCGCGCGAATCTTGTCGAGCAGGCGCGTCAGTTCGACTTTCTCCGTCGCGTTCATGCCGGCTGCCGGCTCGTCGAGCGCGAGCAGCTTCGGATCGGTGGCGAGCGCACGCGCGATCTCCAGACGACGCTGATGGCCATACGACAGATTGCGCGACGTGTAGTCCGCGTATTGCAACACGCCGACATACTCCAGCAGTTCCAGCGCGCGCTCCTTGATTTCCTTCTCTTCACGACGTTCGGCGGGCGTCTGGAACACCGCGCCGATGAGGCCGTGCTTCGTGCGCACATGGCGGCCGACCATCACGTTCTCCAGCGCGGTCATGCCGCCGAAGAGGCGAATGTTCTGGAACGTGCGTGCGATGCCCGCCTTCGCCACCTGATACACGGCGGTCGGCGTGTAGGCTTCGCCGTCGAGCTTGAATTCGCCGGAATCCGGCGTGTAGAGGCCCGTGATGACGTTGAAGAACGTCGTCTTGCCCGCGCCGTTCGGGCCGATCAGGCCGTAGATTTCGCCTTCCTTGATTTCGAGGCCCACTTCCGACAGCGCCTGCAAGCCGCCGAACCGCTTGTTCACGCCCTTCACGGACAATCGAGTACGTTTGTCGCTCATTTTTTGATTCCCCCGCTTAGGCGCGCACCGGCTTCTTGCCGTTGCGCTTCGCGATCTTCGCGATCTTGTCTTCGTGTTTCGCGGCGGGCCACAGGCCTTCCGAGCGATACAGCATGATCAGCACCATCGCCAGACCGTACAGCAACTGGCGGATGACTTCGGTATCCACGATCTGATGGCCGAAGACGGCGTTTTGCAGCGGACCCATCGTCGAGCGCAGGAATTCGGGGAACACGGCAAGCAGCACCGCGCCGAGAATCACGCCCGGAATGTGTCCCATGCCGCCGAGCACCACGCACGCCAGCACGACGATCGATTCCCAGAACGTGAACGATTCCGGCGAGACGAAGCCCTGGAACGCGCCGAACATCGCGCCCGACAGGCCGCCGAACGACGCGCCCATCGCGAACGCGAGCAGCTTCACGTTACGCGTGTTGATGCCCATCGCCTTCGCGGCGATTTCGTCTTCGCGGATCGCGGCCCACGCACGGCCGATGCGCGAATGTTGCAGGCGCGTACAGACCCAGATCACGATGAGCGCGCCGAGCACGAACAGGTAGTAATACATGTACACCGACGGGAACTTCATGCCGAAAAGCTCGTGCGTCTGCGACAGGTTGAAGCCCGCCACCGTGACCGGATCGATGCCCGTGATGCCTTTCGGGCCGTTCGTGATGTTGATCGGACGGTCGAGGTTGTTCATGAAAATCCGCACGATTTCACCGAAGCCGAGCGTCACGATAGCGAGGTAGTCGCCGCGCAGACGCAGCGTCGGCGCGCCGAGCAGCACGCCGAACGTGGCGGCGAGCGCCATCGCGACCGGCACGATCAGAAGGAACGGCACGTGCAGCCCGCCCGGCGCGAGATGCGCGATCCATTCGAACTGCGAGGTCAGCTGCGGCGACGACAGGAGCGCCGCCACGTACGCGCCGACCGCATAGAACGCGATGTAGCCCAGGTCCAGCAGGCCGGCGAAGCCGACCACGACGTTGAGGCCGAGCGCGAGCATCACGTAAAGCATCGCGAAGTCGAGCACGCGGACCCAGTAGTTGCCGCCGGCTGCGCCGATGACCATCGGCGCGGCGATCACGAACGCGGCGACGATGATGCCGACGACGAGCGTCTTGCCCGTGTTCTTCTCGGGGATGAGCGTCGTGGACGGCTCAATCGGTTGAATCGAAGTCATTTTGTAGAGCTCCTCACACGGTCTTTAAGCGCGGTCCGCGACACGTTCGCCGAGCAGACCCGACGGACGGAACACGAGCACGATGATCAGCACGATGAAGGCGAACACGTCCTGGTAGTTGGAACCGAAGACGCCGCCCGTCAGATTGCCGATGTAACCGGCGCCCAACTGTTCGATCAAACCGAGGAGCACGCCGCCGACCATCGCGCCGCCCAGGTTGCCGATGCCGCCCAGCACCGCCGCGGTGAACGCCTTCAGGCCGGGAATGAAGCCCATGTAGAAGTGAGCGTTGCCGTATTCGGACGCGATCATCACGCCGGCGAGCGCAGCAAGCGCCGAGCCGATCATGAAGGTCGCCGAGATCACGAAGTTCGGGTTCACGCCCATCAGCGAAGCGACGCCGGGGTTCTCCGCGATCGCGCGCATCGCGCGGCCGAGCTTGGTCTTGTGCACGAGCAGCAGAAGGCCGCCCATCACGAGGAACGCCACCACGATGATCACGATTTCCGTCATCGAGATGACCGCGCCGGGACGGGTTTCAGTCGCGGTGATGACGTTGATCGGATCGGTCGGCAGAAGCTGCGGGAACGCGAGCGGGTTGCGGCCCCAGATCATCATGGCGACCGTTTGCAGCAGGATCGACACGCCGATTGCGGTGATGAGCGGCGCGAGACGCGGCGCCTTGCGCAGCGGCCGGTACGCGACGCGTTCGATGGTATAGCCGACGATCGCGCAGACGATCGCCGCGACGACGAGCGCGATGGTCAGCATGATCGGGCCGGGCATCGAGGGAAAGTGGTTCTGCATGACGCCGATGGCTGAAAGCGCCACCATCGCGCCCACCATCAGCACGTCGCCGTGCGCGAAGTTGATGATGCCGAGAATGCCGTACACCATCGTGTAACCCAACGCGATGATGGCGTAGACGCTGCCAAGCACCAGACCGTTGAGGATCTGCTGGATGAAAATATCCATATAAAGCTCCTTAGCCCCGTGCGACCGGATGACGCCTTTATCACCGGCCGATAAACCGGTGTGAAGCGAAATCTGGAGCAGCACTGCGCGTACTTTTAAAAAAACCGGTAAGGGTTAATCGCCTGCCGTTGCGCCCGCCGCCGGATAGGTGCGAGCGCCCGCCAGACGGATGCGAAACGGCGCTTGTCGGATAGGCGCCGCAAGACTGCAAACGCCTGCTGCTACTGCTTCACGACGTCGAGCACGTCCTTCTTGTTGTCCTTGAAGTCGTAAAGCGTGATGGTGCTCGTCTTCAGATCGCCTTTGTCGTCGAAAGCGATATGCCCCGTCAGACCGTTGAAATCCGTCGTGGCCATCGCCGCGAGCACCTTGCTCGCCTCGATGGAATTGGCGCGCTTCATTGCGTCGACGATCACGTACACCGCGTCGTACGTGAACGGCGCGTAAATCTGCACTGGCGTGTGAAACCGTGCCTCGTACTTCTGCGCGAAGTCCGCGCCCTTGTCCATCTTCGCGAGCGCGGGTCCCGCTTCGGAACACACGACGTTCTGCACCGCGTCGCCTGCCAGTTCCGGCAGTTGCTGCGTGCAAACGCCGTCGCCCGCCAGAATCTTCGCCTTCACGCCGAGCGCCGCCGCTTCTTTCGCGAACGGGCCGCCCGTTGCGTCCATGCCGCCGTACATCACGGCGTCCGGCTGCATGCGCTTGATTTTCAAGAGGATCGCCTTGAAGTTGCGCGCCTTCTCCGATGTCGTCTCGCGCGCGGCGACCTTCAGCCCGCCCGCCTGCGCCGTCTTCGCGAACTCGTCGGCGAGGCCGCGGCCGTAAGCGGTCGCGTCGTCCACGATCACCACTTTCTTCGCGTGCAGCGTCTTGATCGCGTAGCCGGCCAGCACGGGGCCTTGCAGCGCATCGGTTGCGACCACGCGGAAGGTCGTCTTGTAACCCTGCTTCGTGTATTGCGGGTTCGTCGTCGACGGGGAAATCTCCGCGATGCCCGCATCGCTATAAATCTTGGACGCCGGAATCGATACGCCCGAATTCAAATGGCCGATCACCGCGACCACATGGTCGTCCACCAGGCGCTGCGCGGCTTCTTCGCCGGTGCGCGGGTCGGCTGCGTCGTCCTGGCTGTCGAGCACGAGGCGAATGGAGCGGCCGTCGATGGTGAGACCTTGCGCGCTGATTTCCTCCAGCGCGAGCCGCGCGCCGTTTTCGTTGTCTTTCCCTAGATGCGCCTGCGTGCCGGACAACGGCGCGGCATGGCCGATCTTCACCACGGTTGCTTCGCTCGCCGGTGCCGGCGCAGCCGTTGCCGCCGTCGGGGCGCTTGCCGCCGGTGCTGCTCCGCTCGCTCCGCCTTCGTCCCTCTTGCCGCATGCAGTTGCCATTGCAACCGCAGCCGCGATGGACACGGCGTAAGCAAACTTGAATCGCATCAAATCAGATCTCCTGCGCCTTTCAGAACCGTTGCCAGAGGCCCTTCCGGACTCAGGACGCGCGAATTGTAACGCTAAATATGAGACGAGCAATATTCTTGCGTGGCGGGGTTTTCCAGCATTGCAACCCGCATTTTTCGACGATTTTCGCGCGAAAGCGCAACCGGGTTGCGATCCTCTTTTGTGCAGCAGTTGCACCATTCCGGGAACGGGGTTTAATCGCCTCGGCGGCGAGTACGTTTGCGCGATGCGATACTTAAGCTGACGCCCTCGAATGGTGCATGCGTTTTTCGCGTTGGCAATGCACGCAGGCGAAAAAAAAGCGCCCGCAGGCGCTTTTCGAAGCTTTCATCTAACTATTGCGGCAACGACAAGCCGCGCGGTAGCGGAAAGGAGATAGTCTCTTCGATCCCTTCGAGCGAGCGCACGCTGCGCACGCCGAGTTCGCGCAGTCGCGCGATCACGGCCTGTGCGAGCACTTCCGGTGCCGACGCGCCCGCCGTCACGCCGATGCGCTTTTTGCCTTCGACCCAGTTCGGATCGATCTGCGTCGGCGAATCCACCATATAGGCCGGAATGCCGCTGCGTTCGGCCACTTCGCGCAGCCGGCTCGAATTCGAGCTGTTCGGGCTGCCGACCACGATCACGACATCGCACTGCGGCGCGAGGAACTTCACCGCGTCCTGGCGATTCTGCGTCGCGTAGCAGATGTCCTGCTTCTTCGGCTCCTTGATCGCGGGATACTTGTTCTTGAGCGCGTCGATGATCGCGGAGGCGTCGTCGACCGAAAGCGTCGTCTGCGTCACGTACGCGATGCGGTCCGGGTCGGGCAAATCGAGCTTTAGCACGTCCTCGATATCTTCGACCAGATGCATGCCCTCGCCCGACTGGCCCATCGTGCCTTCGACTTCCGGGTGCCCCTTGTGACCGATCATCACGATATCGAAGCCTTCCTGCCGCATCTTCGCGACTTCCATGTGCACCTTGGTCACGAGCGGGCACGTGGCGTCGAACACGCGCAGCCCGCGTGTTTCCGCTTCGACGCGCACGGCTTTCGAGACGCCGTGCGCGCTGAAAATCAGCGTGCTGCCCTCGGGCACGTCCGACAGTTCCTCGATGAAGATCGCGCCCTTCTTGCGCAGATCGGCGACGACGTACGCGTTATGCACGATCTCGTGACGCACGTAGATCGGCGCGCCGAACAGCTTGATCGCGCGCTCGACGATCTCGATTGCGCGGTCCACGCCCGCGCAGAAGCCGCGCGGCTGCGCGAGCAGGATTTCGACGTCGGTTTCGATATCGGTGAGGCTTTCGGTCAGGCTCATGGCTACAGAATTCCGATGATTTTCACTTCGAACGCCAGCGTCTGGCCGGCAAGCGGGTGATTGAAGTCGAAAAGCGCCGACGTCTCGCCCACTTCCTTGAGCACGCCCGCGTAGCGCCCGCCGTTGGGCGCGTTGAATTCGACGAGATCCCCGGGCGAAAAATCCTCGCCGACCATGCTGTTTTCGCGCAGCGTCGCGAGCGACACGCGCTGCAGCAATTCGGGATTGCGCGGCCCGAACGCCTGCTCCGGCGTTAGCCGAAAGGTCGAATGGTGGCCGACCTTGAGCCCGAGGAGAATTTCTTCTAGCGGCGGGGCCAACTGGCCCGCGCCAAGCAGGAGCGTGGCGGGCTTGTCGGTGAAGGTGTTGACGATGTCGGCGCCGTCGGCCAGTGCCAGCCGGTAATGCAGCGTGACATGGGAGCCGGGCTTGACCTCGGAGATATCGATGATGCTCATGAGTATTGGTTGTGGCGGTTCAGTCGAAAGCGCGGCGTGGGCCGGGCGAGCGGCGGCTCGTCGGCGCGAAGCTGCGAACCGCGTGGCGCAGGGTCGAAACGGGCGCCGAAACCGCTATTGTAAGACAGAGTGGTCCGGCAACGCGTCAGGCGCGTGCGGCATTGGTGCGGCGGCGCGCGCAACGCGGCCCGTGGGGAGGGGGCAATGACGGGCGCTGCGGAGCCGGTGGCCTGCGCGAATGCCACGTCAGGTGCCGGGCCGGTTGGTGCGCCGGTTGGTGGGCCGGTTCCCGCGTTGGTTGACGAGCGGGTTGCGGCGTCAGGGGCCGCGTCAGGCGCCGATCCGGTTGACCGGCGAGTTGCTAGGCCGATCGCCGCGTCAGTTTCCCAACCGGTTGAGCGGCCGGTCGACGGGCCGGTCGACGGGCCGATCGCCGCGTCAGTTGACGAGCCGGTTGCTCCACCCTTTCCGACCTCGCCAGCGGAGGCCGCGACGACGGTCCGGCTCGGCACACTCGCCATCTCGCATTGGGACAAAGCAGACCGGCCGCGCGAGCGCCTGCTCAGATCCGGTGCCGAGACACTTTCCGACGCCGAACTTCTCGCATTGTTCCTGCGCACCGGCGTGCCCGGCCTCACGGCGGTCGATGTCGCGCGTGGACTGCTGCGGCGCTTCGGCTCGCTGCGGTCAATGCTAGGCGCTTCCGCTGCCGAACTCAGCGCCGAACGCGGCATCGGCGAGGCGCGCGCCGCGACGCTCATCGCGGTATCTGAATTGTGCCGACGCGCGTTGGCGGAGCGGGCGAGGGAACGCTTGCTTCTGAACTCGCCGGGAGCGGTCGAAGACTTTCTGCGCCTGAAAATCGGCACGCGGCCGAACGAAGTGTTCATTGGCATCTATCTCGACGCCCGGCATCAGCTGCTGGACATCTGCGAGGAAGCGCGGGGCTCGCTCACGCGCGTAGCCGTGTATCCGCGCGAAATCGTCAAGCGCGCGCTCTCGCTGAATGCGGCCGGGCTGATCGTCGCGCATAATCATCCTTCCGGCGGCATCCAGCCGAGCGCGGGCGACCGCAAGCTCACGCGCACGCTTCAGGACGCGCTCTCGCTCATCGACGTCAAGCTGCTGGATCACATGGTCATCGCGTCGAATGACATTTTTTCGTTCGCGCGGGAAGGCTGGCTGTGAAGTGGATTTCGCAGCCAGGAAAAAAGCCGAAACGTCTTGATAACGCACGGCTTTTCCTGCTAGAATCCGCGTTTGCTTTTCTCAACCCACCTGTTCTGAGCTTACGCGGTCCTCATTGGCATAACCGTGCTGCCAAGTTCCCGGTAAAGGCAACCAGGGAAAAAGAGGTCGGCCCGCAGCATCCGCTGCGCCGAGCGTATGAATCAGACTGTATTAGGAGTGCTCGCATGGCACGCGTATGCCAAGTAACTGGGAAAGGGCCGATGTCCGGCAACAACGTTTCCCACGCCAACAACAAGACCAAGCGTCGTTTCCTGCCGAACCTGCAGAACCGCCGTTTCTTCGTTGAAAGCGAAAATCGCTGGGTCCGTCTGCGCGTTTCGAACGCCGGTCTGCGCCTGATCGACAAGAACGGTATCGACGCCGTGCTCGCAGATCTGCGCGCACGCGGTGAAATCTAAGGAGCACGCACATGGCCAAGGGCGCACGCGACAAGATCAAGTTGGAATCGACTGCAGGCACGGGTCACTTCTACACGACGACCAAGAACAAGCGCAACATGCCGGAAAAGATGCTGATCAAGAAATTTGATCCCGTCGTCCGCAAGCACGTTGAGTACAAGGAAACCAAGATCAAGTAAAGCGGCGTTGCTCCGCTCACGCGGAAGACGGACCGCACTTGAGATTGAGTGCCTGACGAAGACAGCAAAAAGCCCCGCTCGCGCGGGGCTTTTTGTTTTTGCGACGCGCTTTTCATACGCGTTTCACATGGTCGCGCATGGGTTTTCGCGGTTTCTCTGCGCTTGCGCGTTATGCTTGCCGGCTATCGACAACGACAGCGACGGAGACACGGCGGCATGAACTTCGATGTAGCGATCGTGGGGAGCGGACTCGCGGGCCTGAGCGTCGCGCTGAATCTGGCCGAGACGCGGCGCGTGGCGATCATCGCGAAGCGCGCGGTGAGCGAAGGCGCGAGCGACTGGGCGCAAGGCGGCATCGCGGCGGTGCTGGATTCGGCGGACAGCGTGGACGACCACGTAGCCGACACGCTCATCGCGGGCGGCGGCCTGTGCGACGAGGCGGCGACGCGCTACATCGTCGAGAATGGGCGCGCCGCGATTCAATGGCTCATCGACGAAGGCGTGCCCTTCACGCGCGACGTCTCGGCCGAACTCGGCTTCCATCTGACGCGCGAAGGCGGGCATAGCCATCGCCGCATCATTCACGCCGCGGACGCCACCGGCCACGCGGTCGTCACGACGCTCGGCGAGCGCGTGCGCAATCATCCGAACATCACCGTTTTCGAAGACCACTACGCGATCGACCTGATCACGTCCGACCGGCTCGGACTGCCAGGCCATCGCTGCCACGGTCTGTACGCGCTCGACCTGAAAAGCGGCCGCACCGTCACGATCGAGGCGCCGCACACGGTGCTCGCGACGGGCGGCGCAGGCAAGGTCTATCTCTATACGACGAATCCCGACACCGCGACCGGCGACGGCATCGCGATGGCGTGGCGCGCGAGCTGCCGGGTCGCGAACATGGAGTTCATCCAGTTCCATCCGACGTGCCTTTTTCATCCGTACGCGAAGTCGTTCCTGATCTCGGAAGCCGTGCGCGGCGAAGGCGGCGTGCTGCGCCTGCCGGACGGCACGCGCTTCATGCCCGCGCACGACGAACGCGCCGAGCTCGCGCCGCGCGATATCGTCGCCCGGGCGATCGACTTCGAGATCAAGAAGCGCGGCATCGACTGCGTGTATCTCGATATCAGCCACCAGCCGCGCGCGTTCCTCGAAGAACACTTCCCGACGATCCTCGCCCGCTGCCGCGAGTTCGGCATCGATATCGCGAAGGAGCCGATTCCGGTGGTGCCGGCCGCGCACTATACGTGCGGCGGCGTCGTGACCGATCTCGCCGGGCGCACCGACCGTCCCGGGCTGTACGCGGTCGGGGAAACGTCGTGGACGGGGCTGCACGGGGCGAACCGGCTGGCGAGCAATTCGTTGCTGGAATGCATCGTGGTCGGCCGGGCGGCGGCGGCGGCCATCGAAGCGGACGGTTTCTCGGCCGGATGCCACGCGCCCCTGCCCGACTGGGACGAAAGCCGCGTCTCCGATCCGGACGAGGAAGTCGTCGTCGCGCATAACTGGGACGAGCTGCGGCTTCTGATGTGGAACTATGTCGGCATCGTGCGTACGGACAAGCGGCTCGCGCGCGCCCGGCATCGCATCGCGCTTTTGCGCGACGAAATCCACGAGTACTACGCGAATTTCAAGGTGAGCCGCGACTTGCTGGAACTGCGCAATCTGGTGGATGTGGCGTCGCTGATCGTCGAGAGCGCGTGTTCCCGGCGCGAAAGCCGCGGTCTGCACTATAGCCGCGACTGGCCCGAAACCTTGCCGAAGGCGCTGCCGACCGTGCTGACGCCGCCGGCGGCGCGACGGCGCGCGGTCTGACGGCTAGATGAGGCGCATTGAATAATCGGTCGCGCGCACGTCCTTCGTGAGCGCGCCGATCGAAATGCGGTCGACGCCGGTTTCCGCAATCGCTCGCACGGTTTCGAAATTCACGCCGCCCGACACTTCCAGCAATGCGCGGCCCGCCGTCACGCGCACGGCGTCGCGCATGGCGTCGAGCGTGAAGTTGTCGAGCAGAATGGACTCCGCGCGGTGCGCGAGCGCCGTCTCGAGCTGCGCGAGCGTCTCGACCTCGATCTGAACCGGCACGCCCGCGTTCAGCGCGAGGGCCGCGTCCATGGCCGCGCCGACGCCGCCCGCCGCCGCGATGTGGTTTTCCTTGATCAAAATGCCGTCGTAGAGCGCGAGCCGCTGGTTCGCCCCGCCGCCCACCCGCACTGCGTACTTCTGCGCGAGCCGCAGGCCAGGCAGCGTCTTGCGCGTATCGAGAATGCGCGAGCGCGTGCCTCCGATCGCGTCGACGTAACGGCGCGTCGCGCTTGCGACGCCCGAAAGCAGCTGCAGAAAGTTGAGGCCATTTCGCTCGGCCGTAAGCAGCGAGCGCGCGGGGCCGTGCAGCAGCACGACGGGCGTATCGGCGGCCATGCGCTGCCCTTCGCGATACTGCCATTCCACTTCGATGGAAGCATCGACGCGCCGCATCACTTCGTCGAACCACGGCGCGCCGCACAGCACGGCTTCTTCGCGCACGATGATCCGCGCTGTGCGCCGCGCGTCCGCGGGAACGAGGCGGCCGGTGACGTCGCCGGCGCCGATGTCTTCGGCGAGCGCATCGGCGACATTACGCGCGAGCGCGGCGTCGAATGCTTCGCCGTATTGCGAACGGACTTCTTCGAAAATCGGTGAGTAGCGCATCACGCGGCTCCCACGTTCGAAAACAGCGCAGTGTCCTTGGCCAGGTCGCCACTCGCCTGCACGCGCTTCTTGTGGCGCGCGGCGAAATCGAGCATGCGGTCGATCGGCACGCGCGCGCGCTGCCCGATAACGGCGTCGACGTGAATCTCGTTATGTCCGCGTTCGAGCACGTCGGCGAGATTGGCGAGACCGTTCATCGCCATCCACGGACAATGCGCGCAGCTCTTGCACGTGGCGCTGTTGCCGGCCGTCGGCGCTTCGATGAACGTCTTTCCCGGCGCGGCAAGCCGCATCTTGTGCAGAATGCCGAGATCGGTGGCGACGATGAAGCGACTCGCGTCGAGGCGCACCGCGGCGTCGATCAGCTGCGTGGTCGAGCCGACAACATCGGCCAGCTTTACCACGGCTTCCGGCGACTCGGGATGCACGAGAATCTTCGCGTCCGGATACTCGGCGCGCAGCAGGTCGAGTTCGATGCCCTTGAACTCGTCGTGAACGAGACAGGAGCCCTGCCACAAAAGCATGTCCGCGCCCGTCTTCTTCTGGATGTAGCCGCCGAGGTGACGATCGGGCGCCCAGAGAATCTTCTCGCCGCGCGCGTGCAAATCCGCGACGATCTCCAGCCCAATGGACGACGTGACCATCCAGTCGGCGCGCGCTTTCACGGCGGCGCTCGTGTTCGCGTACACGACGACCGTGCGGTCCGGATGCGCGTCGCAGAACGCGGCGAATTCGTCGGCGGGGCAGCCGAGATCGAGCGAGCACGTGGCGTCGAGGTCCGGCATCAACACGCGCTTGTCCGGGCTCAGAATCTTCGCGGTTTCGCCCATGAAGCGCACGCCCGCGACAACCAGTGTCTTTGCCGCATGATCGCGGCCGAAGCGCGCCATTTCGAGCGAATCGGCGACGCAGCCGCCAGTTTCGTCAGCGAGTTTCTGTAGCTCGGCATCGACGTAATAGTGCGCGACCAAGACGGCCTGTTCCTGCCGCAACAGCGCGCGAATGCGCTCCTTCAACGCGCGCCTTTCTTCCGGCGACGGCGCTTGCGGCACGCGCGCCCACGCCTCGCCTACTCCACACGTCAGCCCTTGCGGCCGGTCGTACTCGACGCTTCTGATCGCCTGCATGTCCCCTGTCTCCTGCCGAATCCAGCGAAAATCCGTCGCCCTAAAACAAAAACCCCGCCAGAGCGGGGTCTTGTGACGTCTTCGAATTTTAGCGGATAACGCTTACAGGGCGTAGCGGCGCAGACGCAACGCAAAGTCCTGCAACGCCTTGATGCCGCTTTGTTCGGCGCGATGACACCAGTCCTGCAGCTGCGCCAGCAGTTGCTCGCGCGATGCGTTCGAGCGGTCCCACATTGCCGCCAGATCCTTGCGCAGTTCGATGTACGTGCGCAGTTTCTGGTTGTCCGAGAACAGCTCGGGGAGTTGCTTGCGCTGCGGCTCGTTCAGGCCGTCCTCGTCCTTGTGGAACCACTTGCGCGCGCCGCGCATCAGCTGATACTTCTCGCGCGCGCCGGCTTCCTTCAGCTTCACGAGTTCCTGCTTGTACGCTCGCTTGAGCGCCTTGCCGTAACGCGCCATGACTTCGTAACGGTTCGCGAGCACGGCTTGCAGGGTGTCGTGATCCGGCACCGACTTCGATTCCGACAGGCGCGGCGTGGGCGCCAGCTTCTTCACCTTCGCGAGGCCAATTGCCGACAGAATGCGGATGTACAGCCAGCCGATATCGAACTCGTACCACTTGCTCGACAGCTTGGCCGACGTCGCGTACGTGTGGTGATTGTTGTGCAGCTCTTCGCCGCCGATCAGGATGCCGAGCGGGAAAATGTTGGTGCTCGCATCAGCCGAATTGAAGTTGCGATAACCCCAGAAGTGCGCGAGACCGTTGACGACGCCCGCCGCCCAGAACGGAATCCAGATCATCTGCACGGCCCACACCGACAGCCCGACGATGCCGAACAGCGCCACGTCGATGACCATCATGATGCTGATGCCTAAGATCGGATAACGCGTGTACAGGTTGCGCTCGATCCAGTCGTTCGGCGTGCCGTGGCTGAAGCGGCGCAGCGTTTCTTCGTTCTTCGCTTCCGCGCGATACAGTTCCGCGCCTTCCAGCAGCACCTTCCAGATGCCGCGCGTTTGCGGGCTGTGCGGATCTTCTTCGGTCTCGCACTTCGCGTGGTGCTTGCGGTGGATGGCCGCCCACTGGCCGGTCAGCATGCCGGTGGTCATCCACAGCCACAGGCGGAAGAAGTGGCTCGCGATGGGGTGCAGGTCCAGCGCGCGATGCGCCTGGCAGCGGTGCAAATAAATGGTGACGCCCGCGATGGTGACGTGCGTCATCGCCAGCGTGAACAACAGAATCTGCCACCAGGAAAAATCCAGCAATCCATTGGCGAGAAATTCGAGGGAGGAATTCAGCAAGGCAATTTACCTATCTAGCTGTGAAATTCGGAAAAAATGGCCGACGAAAACGGTCAAAAAACGACTTTATCGCCGCATGTCGGGCGCGTGAAAGGTCAGCGCCGAAGTTCGATCGCATTCTACTGCATGCGTTCCAAGTCGTTGTCGTAAAGGTGAATTTTTTTGAATCTTGGTCATAAGAGGAAAATCTCACGCCCCTACGACCAGCGTCATCCTTGCAAAAACAGAAGGAATGGCGCACTGCTGTTGCTTCAGGCGGTGCTTTAAGCCGTTGACGAAGGCGCATCGCCGTGAAAACCGGCATTTCCTACCGATTGGTTCGCCGCACCGCCGACAATCCGCACTTCGCGCTGCGCGTACGGGATCTCGATGCCATGCTCGCAGAATAACCGCCACACGCTGCGATTGACTTGCGACTTAACGCCGCCCGTGCCCTTCGCCGCGTCCTCGATCCAGAAGCTCAGTTCGAGATCGATGCCGTCCGCGCCGAAACTCGCGAGCAGCGCTGCGGGCGCCGGGTCCTGCAGCACGCGCTCGACGCCCTGTGTTGCTTCGATGAGGAGTCGCATCGCGCGTTCCACGTCCGAGCGATAACTCACCTGCACCGCGATTTTCGCGTTGCCGCGCGTCAGATACGACGAGTGATTCTGTACGACATCGGTAATGAGCTTTTCGTTCGGAATCAGCGTTTCGATGCCGTCCAGCCCGCGAACGACCGTGTATCGCGTGCGAATCTGCGTGACCGTGCCCTGAAAGCCGCTGACATTGATCATGTCACCGAGCCTGAGCGACCGGTCGAGCAGAATGATGAAGCCCGACACGTAATTGCTCGCGATCTTTTGCAAGCCGAAGCCGAGTCCGACGCCGAGCGCGCCGCCGAACACGCCGAGCACCGTAATGTCGATGCCGACGATCGACAGGCTCACGAGAATCGCCGCGAGAATCATCAGCGCCCGCGCGACGCGGCCGAGCACCACTTTCAGATTCGCGTCGAGCGAGCGCGAACGCATGAGGCGGTCGTCGAGCAGCGCGCCGGCCCACATCGCCACGATCAGCGTCACGCATACCCACAGCACGCCCGAGGCGAGCGAGAGCAGCGTCATGTGCGCGTTGGCGAAATTGAAGCGCACGCTCGCCATCCAGCGCACGACGTCGTCCTGAATGCCCATTACCGTGAGCAGCATCGCGACCCAGACGAGCACCGTGACGACCTTTTCGAAGAGAAACAGCAGCGCGCCGGCCTCGTCGTCCGCGCCGCCCGTGGCGCGCTTGCTGAAGACGCGCCGCACCACGTAAAACATCATGTAGATCACGGTGATGCCGCACAGCGGCACCAGCGCGAGCCGCAAGAGCGCCGTGTGCATGACGGGCGCGAGCGCGAGTTGCGCGACCGAGACGAAGACGGTCCCGAGCAGCGGAAACAGGGCCTTGTTGAGACTTTCCGCGCCGAACCGGACGGCTTCGAAGCGCGACTGCCGCCGCGCGTCGAGCTGTTTGCGCAAGAGACCCGCGCTCCACCACGCGATGGCGACGAGCGCGATCAGCGCGCCGACTTGCCACAGCACTTCCGGCTCGCCGAAGTCGCGTACGAGCCGTTCCGACAGGTGGCCGAGGAAGCGGTTCTGCATCGCGCGCTTATGCGCTCTCTTCCCCGGCGCTCTCGTCCGCCGCTTGCGCCTTCGTGCCGGGCACGCGCTCCAGCACCGCCGCGAAAAAGCCGTCCGTGCCGTGCTTGTGCGGCCACAGCGACAGATACTCGCCCGTGTCGAGTTCGATGCGCTGCTCGGCGAGCACGTCGCGCGCGGGCACCACGCGGAAGTTCGGATGCGTTTCCAGGAACTGCGCGACGACGCCTTCGTTCTCCGCTTCGAGCATGCTGCACGTCGCGTAGACGAGACGGCCGCCCGTCTTCACGAGCCGCGCGGCGCTCGTGAGAATGGAAAGCTGCTTCGGCGTCAGTTCCGCGACGGTCGCGGGCGACTGCCGCCACTTGAGGTCGGGATTGCGGCGCAGCGTGCCCAAGCCGGAGCACGGCGCATCGACGAGCACGCGGTCGATCTTGCCCGCGAGGCGCTTGATCTTCGCGTCGTGTTCGCTGTCGATCAGCACCGGATTCACGTTCGACAGACCGCTGCGCGCAAGACGCGGCTTCAGCTTCGCGAGCCGCCGGTCGGAGACGTCGAAGGCATACAAACGGCCGGTGGAGCGCATCATCGCGCCGAGCGCAAGCGTCTTGCCGCCCGCGCCCGCGCAGAAATCGACGATCATCTCGCCCCGGCGCGGGGCCACCAGCGAGCAGAGCAACTGGCTGCCCTCGTCCTGCACTTCGATCCAGCCTTCCTGAAACGGCTGCAAGCGCGTGAGCGCGGGCTTGCCTTCCACGCGGATGCCGAACGGCGCGAACGGCATGTCGAACGCGTCGATGCCCGCGTCGATGAGCGCCTTGCGCACGACGTCGCGGCTCGCCTTGATCGGATTCGCGCGCAAGTCGAGCGGCGCGGGATAGTTCAGCGCGGCGGCAAGCTGTGCGAGCTCGTCCGGCTCGAAGCGCTTGGCCATCGCGTCGTAGATCCACTGCGGCAGGTTCGTGCGCACGCGCACCGGCAGGCTCGCGGGATCGATCTTCGACACTTGCGCGAGCCACTGATGCTCGTCCGCCGAAACGAAGGGCTTGAGCGCGGTGAGGCCCGCGGTCTGCATCAGCCCGAGCAGCGCGAGACGCCGCGCCTGATTGCCGGTGCCGCTTTCGGCGAGATGCGAGAACTCCATCTTCCGCCGCAGCACGGCGAAGACCGCCTCCGCGATCACGCCGCGCTCGCCGTGACCGAGCTTCGGATGCGCGCGGAAGAAACGGCTCGTCGCCGCATCGGCGGGACCGGAAAAGCGGAGCACGTCCGCCAGCAACGTTTCGGTTTGACCAATCAGAAATCCATGCAGCCTCATGCGCCCTCCCCGGCAATGTCGGCAAAGAGCCACTGCGGCTCAGACGGCGTGAGGGCGACTCGTTCGCCCTCGATAGAAAGACGCCCTTCCACGAACCAGCGCACCGCGCGCGGGTAAATGATGTGTTCGACGGCGAGCACGCGCGCCGCGAGCGCGGCGGCGTCGTCGCCCGCGATGACCGGCACCGCGCCCTGCGCGACGATCGGCCCGTGATCCAGCTTCGACGTCACGAAATGCACGCTCGCGCCGTGCACGCGCACGCCGGCGTCGAGCGCCTGCTGGTGCGTGCGCAGGCCGGCAAAGCACGGCAAGAGCGACGGATGCACGTTCAGCATGCGCCCGGCGTAGCGTTCGACGAACGCGTCGGTGAGCACGCGCATGAAGCCGGCCAGCACGACGAGATCCGGCTCGAAGCGGTCGATTTCACGCGCCAGCGCCGCATCGAACGCTTCGCGGCCGTCGAATTCGCGGTGATCGACGACGACCGTTTCGATGCCGTTCGCGGCCGCGAAGCCGAGCCCGGCGGCATCCGGCCGGTTTGAAATGACCGCACAGACGCGCGCCGGCCAGCCCTCGCGCGCGCAAGCACGCACGACGGCCTCCATGTTGCTCCCGCGTCCGGAGATCAGAATGACGATTTTTTTCATCCGCGGATTTTATCATTTCGGGGACGGCGAAAATCGTGCCAGTAACACGACCGCGACGCGCCGGGCGCTCCGGCGGCGCCGCCCGGCACGCGCGCCCCTGCATCCGTGCGAGCGTTTATAATCGAACGCTTTGCAGCATCAGCCCCCCCACCGACCAACGCCTATCGTGAGAGTCTTTCGCGGCCTCCCCAATGCCGAAAGCCGGGCGCCCTGCGCACTGACCATCGGCAACTTCGACGGTGTCCATCGCGGGCACCAGGCGCTGCTTGCGCGCGTGCGGGCGGCTGCGGACGCGCGCGGGCTGCCGGTCTGCGTGATGACTTTCGAGCCGCATCCGCGCGAGTTCTTCAATCCGGCGGGCGCGCCGCCGCGTATCGCCATGCTGCGCGACAAGCTCGAAGCGCTGCGCACCAACGGCGTCGACCGCGTGGTGGTCGAGCATTTCAATCACACATTCGCGAGCCAGCCGCCGGACACGTTCGTCAAGAACGTCATCGTCGACGGCCTGCACGCGCGCTGGGTCATGGTCGGCGACGACTTCTGCTACGGCGCGAAACGCGCGGGCAATTTCGATTCCCTCAAGGCTGCGGGCGACACGTACGGCTTCGAAGTCGAGCAGATGGCCACCGTCGCGCATCCGAACGGCGCGCGCATTTCGTCGTCGTCGGTGCGGGCGTCGCTCGTCGCGGGCGACCTCGACGCCGCGAACGTCGCGCTCGGGCGTCCGTACATCATCAGCGGCCACGTCGTGCATGGCGCGAAGCTCGGCCGCGATCTCGGCTTTCCCACGCTCAACCTTCCGATTGCCCACAAGCGCCCGGCGCTCGCGGGCATTTTCGTCGTGCGCGTGCACGGCCTGGCGGACGAACCGCTGCCCGCCGTCGCGAGCCTCGGCCTGCGTCCGACCGTGGACGATTCCGGCCGCGTGCTGCTCGAAGTCTTCGTGCTCGACTGGCACGGCGATGCGTACGGCAAGCTCGTGCGCGTCGAGTTCCTGAAGAAGCTGCGCGACGAGGAAAGATACGTCGACCTCGAAACGCTGTCCGCCGCCATCGCGAGGGACGTCGACAACGCGCGCGCCTACTTCGGCCTGCCGCCCGCGAGCAACGCCGGCAGCCGCGCGACGGGCTTCGCCATTTCCGCCACCGACCGAATTAGGTGAGCGCGCGGTGGCGCTTTCAACAAGCGCATCGCCCGCTGCCTCGCCTTCGACACACCGCGCGCGCCAACGCGCCGTCTCACCGAATTCACTGAGTCACCCATGAGCGACAAGAAAGAGAAAGCCTCCTCGAAATATCCCGTCAACCTGCTCGACACGCCATTTCCGATGCGCGGCGATCTGCCCAAGCGCGAACCGGCGTGGGTCAAGGAATGGCAGGAGAACAAGGTCTACGAAAAAATTCGCGCGGCGAGCCGTGGCCGCAAGAAGTTCATCCTGCACGACGGCCCGCCGTATGCGAATGGCGACATTCACCTGGGCCACGCGGTCAACAAGATCCTGAAGGACATGATCGTCAAGGCGCGCAATCTCGCGGGCTTCGACGCCGTGTACGTGCCGGGCTGGGACTGCCACGGCATGCCGATCGAAATCCAGATCGAAAAGCAGTTCGGCAAGTCGCTGCCCGCCGCCGAAGTCATGCAGAAGGCGCGCGCTTACGCTAGCGAGCAGATCGAGAAGCAGAAGGTCGGCTTCCGGCGTCTGGGCGTGCTCGGCGACTGGGACAATCCGTACAAGACGATGAACTTCGTCAACGAAGCGGGCGAAATCCGCGCGCTGGCGAAGATCATGGAAAAGGGCTTCGTGTTCCGTGGCCTGAAGCCCGTGAACTGGTGTTTCGACTGCGGCTCGGCGCTGGCCGAAGCGGAAGTCGAGTACAAGGACAAGACCGATCCGACCATCGACGTGCTGTTCCCGTTCGCGGAAGCGGAAAAGACCGCGCAGGCGTTCGGACTGCCGTCGCTGCCGAAGACGGAAGGCGGCATCGTCATCTGGACGACGACGCCGTGGACCATCCCCGCGAACCAGGCGCTGAACGTGCATCCGGAGATCGTGTACGCGCTCGTCGATACGCCGCGCGGTTTGCTGATTCTCGCGCAGGAGCGCGTCGAAGCGTGCCTGCAGAACTACGGATTGCCCGGTGAAGTGATCGCCACGACGACCGGCGCGAAGCTCGCCAACGTGCGCTTCCATCATCCGCTCGCGGCGGCGCATCCGGGCTACAAGCGCACGTCGCCCGTCTATCTCGGCGAGTACGTCACGACCGAAAGCGGCACGGGCGTCGTGCATTCGTCGCCGGCCTATGGCGTGGAAGACTTCGTGTCGTGCAAGGCGCACGGCATGGCGGATTCGGACATCATCAACCCCGTAATGGGCGATGGCCGCTATATCGAATCGCTGCCGCTCTTCGGCGGCTTGTCGATCTGGAAAGCGAATCCGGAGATCGTGGAAGCGCTGAACAGCGCCGGTTCGCTGCTCAAGACCGAGAAGTACACGCACAGTTACATGCACTGCTGGCGTCACAAGACGCCGATCATCTATCGCGCGACTTCGCAATGGTTCGCGGGCATGGACGTGACGCCGAAAGACGGCGGCAAGACGCTGCGCGAAACGGCGCTCGAAGGCGTCGAGAACACGGCGTTCTATCCGTCGTGGGGCAAGCAGCGCCTCTTCAGCATGATCGCGAATCGCCCGGACTGGACGCTTTCGCGTCAGCGTCAATGGGGCGTGCCGATGGCGTTCTTCGTGCACAAGGAAACGGGCGAACTGCATCCGCGCACCATCGAATTGCTGGAGGAAGTGGCGAAGCGCGTGGAGCAAGGCGGCATCGAGACGTGGCAGACGCTCGACGCGCGCGAGCTGATCGGCGACGACGCGAACATGTACGAAAAGAACCGCGACACGCTCGATGTCTGGTTCGACTCCGGCACGACGCACTGGCACGTGCTGCGCGGCTCGCACAAGGAAGAGCTGCAATTCCCCGCTGATCTGTATCTCGAAGGCTCGGACCAGCATCGCGGCTGGTTCCATTCGTCGCTGCTCACGGCTTCCATGCTCGACGGCCGCCCGCCCTACGACGCGCTGCTCACGCACGGCTTCACCGTCGATGGCGAAGGCCGCAAGATGTCGAAGTCGCTCGGCAACGGCGTCGATCCGCACGAAGTGGCGAATCGCCTCGGCGCGGAAATCATCCGCTTGTGGATCGCGTCGACGGACTATTCCGGCGAGCTCGCCATCTCCGAAGAGATTCTCAAGCGCGTGACGGAGACGTATCGCCGCATCCGCAACACGCTGCGCTTCCTGCTCGCGAATCTCTCGGACTTCGACTTCGAGGAGAACGCGGTGCCGGTCGCGGAGTGGCTGGAAATCGACCGCTACGCCGTGGCGCTCACGCGCAACCTGCAGGACGACGCGCTCTCGCACTACGAGAAGTACGAGTTCCATCCGGTCGTCGCGAAGATCGCGACGTTCTGCTCGGAAGACCTCGGCGGCTTCTATCTCGACGTGCTGAAGGACCGTCTCTACACGACGAAGCCCGATTCGCGCGAGCGCCGCAGCGCGCAGACCGCGCTCTTTCACATCGCGCATGGCTTGCTGCGCCTCGTGGCGCCGTATCTCTCGTTCACGGCGGAAGAAGCGTACAAGGTGCTGAAGCCCGGTCAGGACACGATCTTCACCGAGGTCTACGCGACGTACCCGGATATTCCGAACGGCGGCGAGCTGCTGGACAAATGGTCGCTGATCCGCTCGGCGCGCGGCGACGTGACGAAGGCGCTGGAAGAAGCGCGTACCGCGAATCTGATCGGCTCGTCGTTGCAGGCGGAAGTCGTCGTTCGCGCGAGCGGCGCGCGTTACGACGCGCTCGCGAGCCTCGGCGATGCGCTGCACTTCGTGCTCATCACGTCGCAGGCGTCGGTCGAGCGCGTGGCGAGCGAAGCCGAAGAAGGCGTCGATGTGGCCGCCTCCCGCTACCTGAAGTGCGAACGCTGCTGGCACTACTGCGCCGACGTCGGCTCGCATCCTGAGCATCCGGGTCTGTGCGGCCGCTGCTTGTCCAACCTCTTCGGCGCTGGCGAAACGCGAGGCGCAGCATAATGGCAAGGACTATGGCGAAACAAAGTACTTCGAGCGGTTCGCTCGCGCCGTGGATCGGCGTCGCGCTCATCGTGATTCTGTTCGACCAGTTGACGAAGATCGCGGTCCAGAAGGTGTTCGCATACGGCGAGCCGCATGCGCTGGCGCCTTTCTTCAATCTGCTGCTCGTCTATAACCGCGGCGCGGCGTTCAGCTTTCTCGCGGCGGCGGGCGGCTGGCAGCGCTGGGCGTTCACCGCGCTCGGCGTCGTGGCGGCGGCCGTCATCTGCTATCTGCTCAAGAAGCATGCGGCGCAGCGGCTCTTCTGCACGGCACTCGCGCTCATCATGGGCGGCGCGATCGGCAACGTGATCGACCGTCTCGCCTACGGTCACGTGATCGACTTTCTGGACTTCCACGTGAAGACGTGGCATTGGCCGGCGTTCAATCTGGCCGATAGCGCGATCACGGTCGGCGCGGTGCTGCTGATTTTCGACGAACTGCGGCGCGTACGCGGCTCGAAGTGATGTGATGAGGCGCGGCTCCTTTCCGGAGCCGCGTTTTTTTGCGACGGAGGCAAGTTGGAACTCGCAGGCAAACATCTCGTGCTGGGACTGACCGGCGGCATCGCGTGTTACAAGATCGCGGAGTTGACGCGGCTCCTCGTGAAGGCAGGCGCGACCGTGCAGGTCGTAATGACGGAAGCGGCCACGCAGTTCATCACGCCCGTCACCATGCAGGCGCTCTCGGGGCGTCCCGTGTATGTGTCGCAATGGGATGCGCGCATGCCGAACAACATGCCGCATATCGACCTCTCACGCGAGGCGCATGCCATCGTCATCGCGCCCGCCTCGACCGACTTTATCGCGAAGCTCGCGCACGGCATGTGCGACGACCTGCTCTCTACGCTCTGCGTCGCACGGGATTGTCCGCTGCTCGTAGTGCCCGCGATGAACCGCCAGATGTGGCAGAACCCGGCGACCCAGCGCAACGTCGCGCAGATCCGCGCGGACGGCGTGGAAGTGCTCGGCCCGGATTCGGGTTCGCAGGCATGCGGCGAAGTCGGCGACGGCCGCATGATCGAGCCGGAAGCCGCGTTCGAAGCCATTTGCGCGTCGTTTCAGCCCAAGATTCTGCGCGGCCGCCGCGTGCTGATTACCGCCGGCCCGACGTTCGAGCCGCTCGATCCGGTGCGCGGCCTCACGAATCGCTCGTCGGGAAAGATGGGCTTCGCGCTCGCGCGCGCGGCGGCGCAGGCGGGCGCGGACGTGCATCTCGTCGCCGGGCCGGTTTCGCTGCCTACGCCCTGGGGCGTCTATCGCGAAGACGTGCAGACCGCGCAGCAAATGCACGACGCCGTCATGCAGGCCACGCCCGATGCCGAGATTTTCATCGCAGTGGCAGCGGTGGCGGACTGGCGCGTCGATCACGCGAGGGAGCACAAGATAAAGAAGTCCAGCGATGCCTTGCCGGCGTTCAACTTCATCGAGAATCCGGACATTCTCGCTTCGGTGGCGAATCTGCCGAATCCGCCGTATTGCGTCGGCTTCGCGGCCGAAAGCGGCGATCTCGACTTGCACGGCGAGGAAAAGCGCAGGCGCAAGAACGTTCCGCTCTTGATCGGCAATCTCGGGCCGCTCACCTTCGGCCGCGACGACAACGAAGTGGTGCTCTTCGAAGCATCGGGCCGCACGCCGTTGCCGCGCGCCGACAAGCAGTCGCTCGCGCGCACGCTGATCGCGGAAATCGCCAAGCGCGCGCCGAGCGGTGGCTCGCTTCTCTCGTAGGCTCGACATGACGAAGCTATCGGTTCTGGACCAGACGCCGGTCATCCACGGCCACACGACGGCGGACGCCATCGCCGCGACGCTGGATCTCGCCCAACTCGCCGACGATCTCGGCTACACGCGCTACTGGTGCGCGGAACATCACGGCCTGTACGGCGTGTCGAACCCGTGCCCGGAAGTGATGCTCGCGCATATCGGCAGTCTGACGAAGCGCATCCGCATCGGCTCGGGCGGCGTCATGCTGCCGTACTACAACCCGTTCAAGGTCGCCGAACAGTTCCTGATGCTGGAGGCGCTGTTCCCGAATCGCGTCGATCTGGGCGTCGGGCGCGCGCCCGGCGGCGACATGCGCACCGCGCAGGCAGTGGCCGCCGGTTCGTACAATCGCGGCGATATCTTCCCGCAGCAAGTGGCGGAACTCATCGCGCTCTTCGACGGCAAGGTTCCCGACGATTCGCTCGCCAAAGGCGTGCTGCTGCAACCGCAGATCGACACGCGCCCCGAACTGTGGATGCTCGGATCGAGCGATTTCGGCGGCTTGCTCGCCGCGCAGCTCGGCATTCGCTTCGCGTTCGCGCATTTCATCAACGCGCACATGGGGCATCACGTGGCCGAGGCGTATCGCGAGCGGTTCGTCGCGGGTCACGAAGAGAAGCCGTATCTCGCGGCGGCGGTCTTCGCCATCTGCGCCGATACCGAAGACGAAGCCGAAGCGCTGGAAAAGGCCGTCGATCTGCGTCGCGTGCAGATGGCGTATGGTCTCAACCAGCCGATTCCGTCGATCGCGCAGGGCGTCGCGCAGCAATACGGCGAGCGCGAGCGCGCGGTGATCGCGCATGAGAAGGCGCGCAGCATCATCGGCACGCCGGAGCGCGTTACCGAAAAGCTCCACGCGCTGCAAGAACAATTCGACGCCGACGAACTGATCGTTCTGACGGTCGCCGGCAGCTACGCCGCACGCTCGCGGTCCTATCAACTACTCGCCGACGCGTTCGCGCTCGGCCGTTCAGCCTGACCATGAAACTCGACGTCAAGATTCTCGACGCGCGCATGCGCGATGTCCTGCCCGCTTATGCTACGCCCGGCAGCGCCGGCCTCGACCTGCGCGCGTGTCTGGATGCGCCGCTCATCATCGAGCCGCAAAAGACGGTGCTCGTGCCCACCGGCCTCGCCATCCACCTCGCCGATCCCGGCTATGCGGCGCTCATTCTGCCGCGCTCCGGCCTCGGCCATAAGCACGGCATCGTGCTGGGCAATCTCGTCGGCCTGATCGATTCGGATTATCAAGGGCAACTGATGGTTTCAACCTGGAATCGCGGCAACACCGCGTTCACGCTCAATCCGATGGAACGGCTCGCGCAACTGGTCATCGTGCCGGTGGTGCAGGCGCAGTTCAACATCGTCGACGACTTCGAGGCGAGCGAACGCGGCGCGGGCGGGTTCGGCAGCACGGGCAAGCACTGAGCTTTCCGAAGCCAAAAAAAAACGGCGCGTTCTCGAAAGAACGCGCCGTTTCTACTTGAAGCTGACTGCGGGTCAATCCACTTCGATCGCTTCCGGATTCGGATTACGCGGCGGCGCCGAGTTCTCGTCGAACGTCAGCTGCACCTTGTCTTCCGCATCCACGTCCACGGTCACGCGGCCGCCGTTGAGCAGCTTGCCAAAGAGCAGCTCGTCGGCGAGCGCGCGGCGAATCGTGTCCTGAATCAGACGCTGCATCGGACGCGCGCCCATCAGCGGATCGAAACCGTGCTTCGCCAAGTGCTTGCGCAGCGCATCCGTGAACACTGCATCGACCTTCTTCTCGTGCAGCTGATCTTCCAGTTGCATGAGGAACTTGTCGACCACGCGCAGGATGATTTCCTCGTCCAGCGAGCGGAAGCTGATGATCGCGTCCAGACGGTTGCGGAACTCCGGCGTGAACATGCGCTTGATGTCGGCCATTTCGTCGCCCGACTCGCGGCGCGACGTGAAGCCGATCACCGCCTTGCCCATCGCCTCGGCGCCCGCGTTCGTCGTCATGATGATGATGACGTTGCGGAAATCTGCCTTGCGCCCGTTGTTGTCCGTCAGCGTGCCGTGGTCCATCACCTGCAAGAGCACGTTGTAGATGTCCGGGTGCGCCTTTTCGATTTCATCCAGCAGCAGCACGCAATGCGGCTTCTTCGTGACGGCTTCGGTCAGCAAACCGCCCTGATCGAACCCGACATAGCCCGGCGGCGCGCCGATCAGCCGGCTCACCGCATGGCGCTCCATGTACTCCGACATGTCGAAGCGCAGCAGTTCGATGCCGAGCGTGAACGCGAGCTGCTTCGCCACTTCCGTCTTGCCGACGCCCGTGGGGCCGGAGAAGAGGAAAGCGCCGATCGGCTTGTCCGTCTTGCCAAGACCCGCGCGCGCCATCTTGATCGACGCGGACAGCGCGTCGATGGCCGGATCCTGACCGAAAACAACCGCCTTCAAGTCGCGGTCCAGCGTCTGCAGCTTGCTGCGGTCATCTTGCGACACGCTTTGCGCCGGCACGCGCGCGATCTTCGAGATGATCTCTTCGATCTCGCTCTTGCCGATGGTCTTCTTCTGCTTCGACTTCGGCAGAATGCGTTGCGCCGCGCCCGCTTCGTCGATCACGTCGATCGCCTTGTCCGGCAGATGACGGTCCGTGATGAAGCGCGCCGACAACTCAGCCGCCGCCGACAGCGCGCCCGACGAATACTTCACGCCGTGATGCTCCTCGAAGCGCGACTTGAGACCGCGCAGAATGGCGACCGTCTGCTCGACGGAAGGCTCGGTGACATCCACCTTCTGGAAGCGCCGCGAGAGCGCCGCGTCCTTTTCGAAGATGCCGCGATATTCCGTGAACGTCGTGGCGCCGATGCACTTCAGCTGCCCCGACGACAACGCCGGCTTCAGCAGGTTCGAAGCGTCGAGCGTGCCGCCCGATGCCGCGCCCGCGCCGATCAGCGTGTGAATTTCATCGATGAACAGAATGGCGTGCGGACGCTCCTTCAGTTCCTTCAACACCGTCTTCAGACGCTGCTCGAAATCGCCGCGATACTTCGTGCCCGCGAGCAACGCGCCCATGTCGAGCGAGTAGACCTGCGCATCCGCTAGGATGTCCGGCACTTCGCCGCGCGTGATGCGCCAGGCGAGACCTTCGGCGATGGCCGTCTTGCCGACGCCCGCTTCGCCCACGAGCAGCGGATTGTTCTTGCGGCGGCGGCACAGCACCTGCACCACGCGCTCGACTTCCAGCTCGCGGCCGATCAAAGGATCGATCTTGCCGTCCTTCGCCTGCTGGTTCAGGTTCTGCGTGAACTGCGCGAGCGGCGTTTCCTTCTGGGCGGCGGCGTCTTCCGATTCCGGATTCGCTTCGCTGTTCGCCTTCGCGGCGTCGCCGCTGTTCGTCTTCGCGATGCCGTGCGAAATGAAATTCACGACATCGAGACGCGTCACGCCCTGCTGCTGCAGGTAGTAGACCGCGTGCGAGTCCTTCTCGCCGAAGATCGCGACGAGCACGTTCGCGCCCGTCACTTCCTTCTTGCCGTTCGAAGTCGATTGCACATGCATGATCGCGCGCTGAATCACGCGCTGGAAACCAAGCGTCGGCTGGGTATCGACGTCGTCCGTGCCGGGCACGGTCGGCGTGTTGTCATGAATGAAATTGCGCAGGTTCTGACGCAAATCCTCGATATTTGCTGCGCAGGCGCGCAGCACTTCAGCCGCGGTCGGATTGTCCAACAAGGCCAGTAAAAGATGCTCGACCGTTATGAACTCGTGCCGCGCCTGACGTGCTTCCATAAACGCCATGTGCAGACTGACTTCCAGTTCCTGGGCAATCATGCTTCCTCCATCACACACTGCAGCGGATGCCCCGCTTGCCGTGCATGGCTAACGACTTGCTCAACTTTGGTCGACGCAATGTCCCGCGTGTAGACCCCACAAACTCCCCTGCCCTCGCGATGAACCTTCAGCATGATCTGCGTCGCAGTCTCACGATCTTTATTGAAGTATTCCTGCACGACCATCACGACGAATTCCATCGGCGTGAAGTCGTCATTCAGCAGCACCACCTTGTACATCGCCGGCTTTTTGAGCTTCTGCTCCTGCCGCTCGAGTACCGTGCCATCCTGCTTGTTGGGATTTATCGCCATACACCCATTCTAAACAACACGGACGCCTTCGCAATTGCCGCTCCAGCACTGGCCGCACGGCCCTATGGTATGGCTGGAGAACGCGCGTCGCGCAGCGACCGTCCATCGAATCCTGCCGGCGCCCAACCTTCGGCGCGGCCCGCTTGCACCTCGTCGAATCCAGTATCGCACAGCTTCAAAAAAAACAAACCGCACGACGGTGGCGCGCTGCCGGGCGTATCACACAAGTGAGACGATTATGCGACTTTTCAAGATGCCTTGCTTGGACGGCGGCGCACACGGGAAAGCAGGAATTACCCTACGAATGTGGACTTTGCAACGAGCTTAACGGCCATCCCAAAAATTCCTTGACACTCGATTTAAGAGCTTTAACAATCAAACTGGCACTTTTTTCCGGGGGCATCGGGCAAAAAAGGCCGAGGGGAGCAGTGAGGAGGGGGCGGTTCGCTGTGGGGTGGGCCGTCGAGCTTTTCGAGCGTGCTCTGGTTGCGACGAGAGTTAGAGGGGAAGTACGAATGTCTACTGGTACGGTCAAGTGGTTCAACGACGCGAAAGGCTACGGATTCATCACGCCCGACGAAGGCGGCGAGGATCTGTTCGCACATTTCTCGGCGATTCAGATGAACGGTTTCAAGACGCTCAAGGAAGGCCAAAAGGTCACTTTCGAGATCGTCCAGGGACCGAAGGGCAAGCAGGCATCGAACATCCAGGACGCAGCCTGACCGTTCGGGTGCCATGAGCCCGTGAAACCCGGCCTCGCGCCGGGTTTTTTTATGCTTGCCCGACCGTCGAATGTGCGCCGCAAAGGCGGCGTCACATGTTCTCGATCATCACCTCGCCGAATCCCGAGCACGACACCTGGGTCGCGCCTTCCATCAGCCGCGCGAAGTCGTACGTGACGCGCTTCGAGAGAATCGACTGCTCCATCGACGCGATGATGCGATCCGCCGCCTCGGTCCAGCCGAGATGGCGCAGCATCATTTCGGCGGACAAAATTTCCGAGCCCGGATTCACGTAATCCTTACCGGCGTACTTGGGCGCGGTGCCGTGCGTGGCCTCGAACATTGCAACGGAGTCCGACATGTTCGCGCCCGGCGCAATGCCGATGCCGCCGACCTGCGCCGCGAGCGCATCGGAGATGTAATCGCCGTTCAGGTTGAGCGTGGCGATCACGTCGTATTCCGCCGGACGCAGCAGGATCTGCTGAAGGAACGCATCGGCGATCACGTCTTTCACGACGACATCCGCGCCCGTCTTCGGGTTCTTCACCTTCATCCACGGGCCGCCGTCGATCAGTTCGGCGTTGAACTCCTTCTGCGCGAGCGCGTAACCGTAGTCGCGGAACGCGCCTTCGGTGAACTTCATGATGTTGCCCTTGTGCACGAGCGTGACCGAGCGCCGGTTGTTGTCGATCGCATACTGAATCGCCTTGCGCACCAGCCGCTCCGTGCCCTCGCGCGACACCGGCTTGATGCCGAGCCCCGACGACTCCGGGAAGCGGATCTTCTTCACGCCCATTTCATCGCGCAGGAAGGCGATCACCTTCTTGGCTTCCGCCGATTCGGCCGGCCATTCGATGCCCGCGTAGATATCTTCCGAGTTCTCGCGGAAGATCACCATGTCGACCTTGTCCGGCTCGCGCAGCGGCGACGGCACGCCCTTGAAGTAGCGCACCGGGCGCAGGCAGACATACAGGTCGAGTTGCTGCCGAAGCGCAACATTCAGCGAACGGATGCCGCCGCCCACGGGCGTCGTGAGCGGCCCCTTGATCGAAACGACGTATTCCTTCACGACATCGAGCGTTTCGTCCGGCAGCCAGACGTCCGGACCGTAGACGCGCGTGGCTTTTTCGCCGGCGAATATCTCCATCCATTGAATCTTGCGCTTCCCGCCGTAGGTCTTCTCGACTGCCGCATCCACCACCTTGAGCATGACCGGCGTGACGTCGACGCCCGTGCCGTCGCCCTCGATATACGGAATGATCGGCTGATCCGGGACGTTGAGCGAGAAATCCGCGTTGACGGTGATTTTTTCACCGCCCGCCGGAACCTGGATGTGCTGATACGACATGGTCGACTCCAATGATGGCCGGACTTGATGACTGGTTGGCGCGGACAGTCGCTGCTGCTGCGCCAGCGCTTTCGTTCTATCCACGGCAGGCGGACGGCAGGCCCCTCGCCCGACGCGGCAATGAGAGAAACGGATCGCGATCCATTATGCATTAAGATGCCGCATTCACGCCCCGGCGCCCTGCCGCGCGGCGCGCACGCCTGCCACCTGTTCCGCTTGTCTGCCGATGCCGCTCATCGCCCTGAATAAACCGTTCGGCACGATCTGCCAGTTTTCCGCCCACGAAACGCGCGCGTCGCTCGGCGACTTCGTGACGGTGCCGGGCGTGTATCCGGCGGGCCGGCTGGATGCGGACAGCGAGGGCCTTCTTCTGCTCACCGACGACGGCGCGTTGCAGGCGCGCATCGCGGAGCCGCGCCACAAGCTCGTCAAGCGATATTGGGCGCAGGTCGAAGGCGCGCCCGGCGACGATACGCTCGCGCGTCTCGCGAAAGGCGTCGATCTCGGCGATTACGTGACGCGGCCATGCAAGGCGGCCTTCGTCGCGGAGCACGACGCCGAAAGGCTGTGGCCGCGCAATCCGCCGATCCGCTATCGCGCCGCCATCCCGACGACGTGGATCGAGCTCGCCATCACCGAAGGGAAAAACCGCCAGGTCCGGCGCATGACGGCGGCGGTCGGCTTTCCGACGCTGCGGCTCGTGCGGGTGTCTATCGGCGCGCTCGACGTGTTCTCGCTCCGACTCGCGCCCGGCGAAAGCGTCCAGGTGCCGGCGCAATCGCCGTGGAAAACCGGGCGCTGAATCGCGTGCGACTAGCGCGCCAGGCGTTTCTCTGAATACACGCGATTTGCCGCGCACCGTAGCTTCGAAGATTTTTTGCATCCGTCTAGCCAAACACTGCGAAATCGCGTCAACCGACTCTTTCGCCGAGGCGTTAAGGGCCACAGATGCCGCACAAAGCTATCCGGCATGAACGAAACACCCTTTCGATTAACCTGTGTGCTCCAGGCTTTTTGAAAGGAAACAAGCGTTCACAGCCGTATCGAGTTTTTGCCGATACGACTGTCAACCGAAAGGTGGATGGCTCGTTTACCGACATGACTCAATGACCGGGTCGTTTGGTTAATTAACTCAAGCTGAGGATTCACAAATGAACAAACTGATCGCTGCTCTCGTCGCTGGCCTGTTCGCAACGGCTGCATTCGCACAAGCTTCGGCTCCGGAAGCGGCTGCTCCGGCTGCTGCGTCGGCTGCTTCGGCACCGGCTCACAAGGCTGCCAAGAAGCACTCGCACAAGAAGTCGCACAAGAAGTCGCACAAGGCTGCCGCTTCGGCACCGGAAGCTGCTTCCGCAGCTCAGTAAGTTCGTTGTAAGACGCGGTATAGCGAAGCTAAAAACGAGCATTACCGCCGTCTTCACGGCGTTAAAGGGCAGATCGCCGAATGGCAGTCTGCCCTTTTGTTTTTGCATCGGGCGTTTTAGTCGTTCAGTTTTGCGCCGCGAGCTACAGTCGCCGCTTTCGCTCGCGCTTTTACATTCGCGTCGTGCTTCAAGTAACATGCGCGGGGCTGCTGTTTCTTTGTTAGCGCGGACGACCGATTTTCAAGGAGCATCGTGTGAATTCGCTGTTGCTTTCCCTGCGCGCGTTGCGCGTGCCGTTCCCTTTCGCTGAATCGATTCGCCGCGCGACTGTCATTCGACGACTTCGCGCGCTCGTCATCGCGATTCTGCTGCCGTTCGCCGCGCTTTCGCTCGCGCACGCCCAGACGATGCCGCCCGGCGCGAAGCAGCCGTCGGAGTTTCCGCGCGCGAAGCTCACCGCCGGCATGTTCGTGATCGACGCCGCCGTGGCCGCCAACGATGCCGATCGCGAGCAGGGCCTCATGTATCGCACGCAACTCGCCGCGAACGAAGGCATGCTTTTCGTCTTCGAAGAGAACGCCGTGCATTGCTTCTGGATGAAGAACACGCTGATCCCGCTGTCGATCGCGTTCATTCGCGCGGACGGCACGGTTACCGACATCGACGAAATGGATGCCGAAACCACGAATAACCACTGCCCGCGCAACAACGGCGTCTACGCGCTGGAAATGAGCAAGGGCTGGTTCACGGCGAAGGGCATCAAGCCGGGCATGAAAATCAAGGGATTGCCGGGCGCGCAGTAGGCCCAATTCGGGATGAACGATAAAAACGGCGTGTCGCCTGACGCGCCGTTTTTTTTCGCTCTGGCCGGGCACGGCAGGACAGTCCGAAACCGTTTGTCGCAACGTTCGGCAGGGCTGGCAAGATTCCTGCAAGAAGCTTGTCTACGCGCTATCCTAAAAAGATCGCATGGGACCGCAGTAACGGCTGAAGCCGTGAGGGCGGTCGCCAGCTTTGCATGAGACCGCAGTAAGGGCTGAAGCCCTAACTGCGGTCGCAATTTCCCACAGGAGGTTCACGTGCCCCGCAAGACTCCCATCGAGCGCTATCGCAATATCGGTATTAGCGCCCACATCGATGCCGGCAAAACAACCACTACCGAACGCATCCTTTTCTACACCGGCGTGACGCACAAGATCGGCGAAGTGCACGACGGCGCGGCGACGATGGACTGGATGGAGCAGGAGCAGGAACGCGGCATCACGATCACGTCCGCCGCGACGACCGCCTTCTGGAAAGGCATGGCCGGCAATTACCCGGAACATCGCATCAACATCATCGACACGCCGGGACACGTCGATTTCACCATCGAAGTCGAGCGTTCCATGCGCGTGCTCGACGGCGCCTGCATGGTCTACGACTCGGTCGGCGGCGTGCAGCCGCAGTCCGAAACCGTGTGGCGTCAGGCGAACAAGTACAAAGTGCCGCGCATCGCGTTCGTTAACAAGATGGATCGCGTCGGCGCGGACTTTTTTCGCGTGCAGCGGCAGATCGGCGAGCGTCTGAAGGGCGTCGCGGTGCCGATCCAGATTCCGATCGGCGCGGAAGAGCACTTTCAGGGCGTGGTCGACCTCGTCAAGATGAAGGCCATCGTCTGGGACGACGACAGCCAGGGCATCAAGTTCACCTACGAAGAGATCCCCGACAATCTCAAGGATGTCGCGCACGAATGGCGCGAGAAGATGGTCGAGGCTGCGGCCGAATCGAGCGAAGAACTGCTCGAAAAGTATCTCGAAGACCATGAAAGCCTGACCGAGGACGAGATCAAGACGGCATTGCGCAAGCGCACCATCGCGAACGAGATCGTGCCGATGCTCTGCGGCAGCGCGTTCAAGAACAAGGGCGTGCAGGCGATGCTCGACGCGGTGATCGACTATCTGCCCTCGCCGGTGGATGTGCCCGCGATTCTCGGCCACACCGAAGACGACGAGGAAGCGGAGCGTCATCCGAGCGACGACGAGCCGTTCTCCGCGCTCGCGTTCAAGATCATGACGGACCCGTTCGTGGGCCAGCTGATCTTCTTCCGCGTGTATTCGGGCGTCGTGAATTCCGGCGATACGGTCTACAACCCGGTGAAGGAAAAGAAAGAGCGGCTCGGGCGCATCCTTCAGATGCACGCGAACGAGCGCAAGGAAATCAAGGAAGTGCGCGCGGGCGACATCGCGGCGGCGGTCGGCCTGAAGGAAGCGACGACGGGCGACACGCTGTGCGATCCGGGCAACATCATCATCCTCGAACGGATGATCTTCCCGGAGCCGGTGATCTCGCAGGCCGTCGAGCCGAAGACGAAAGCCGACCAGGAGAAGATGGGCATCGCGCTGAATCGTCTCGCGCAGGAAGACCCCTCGTTCCGCGTCACGACCGACGAGGAATCCGGGCAGACGATCATCTCCGGCATGGGCGAACTGCACCTCGAAATTCTCGTGGACCGCATGAAGCGCGAGTTCGGCGTGGAGGCGACGGTCGGCAAGCCGCAGGTGGCGTATCGCGAGACCGTGCGCAACAAGGTGACGGATGTGGAAGGCAAGTTCGTCAAGCAGTCGGGCGGGCGCGGCCAGTACGGGCACGCGGTCATCACGCTGGAACCGGACCCGGGGAAAGGCTACGAATTCGTCGACGCCATCAAGGGCGGCGTGATTCCGCGCGAGTACATTCCGGCGGTCGACAAGGGCATTCAGGAGTCGCTCAAGTCGGGCGTGCTGGCGGGCTATCCGGTCGTCGACACGAAAGTGACGCTGACCTTCGGTTCCTATCACGATGTCGATTCGAACGAAAACGCGTTCCGCATGGCCGGCTCGATGGCCTTCAAGGAAGCGATGCGCCGCGCGAAGCCCGTGCTACTCGAACCGACGATGGCCGTCGAAGTGGAAACGCCCGAGGAGTTCATGGGCAACGTGATGGGCGACTTGTCGAGCCGGCGCGGCATCGTGCAGGGCATGGAGGACATCGCGGGCGGCGGCGGCAAGATTGTGCGCGCCGAGGTGCCGCTTGCCGAGATGTTCGGCTATTCCACTTCGCTGCGCTCGCTGACGCAAGGTCGCGCGACCTACACGATGGAGTTCAAGCACTACGCCGAGACGCCGAATAACGTGTCGGAAGCGATCATCAACTCAAAAGGGAAATGATCGCCGCCCGGTGAAGACGCTTCGCCGTGTAATATCGGAAGTCCGTTGCTCGCGCGGTGTCGGCGGCAACGGACTTTGTCTATCCGAGAGACCAGAGGCACCATGAGCGACGCACATCATACTGATTGGCGCGAGAACGGCGTCAAGGTCATCAAGGGCGATCAGCTCGACACCAACACGCCGCAGACGCCGGGCATGAACCGAGCGGCCGCCATCGACGCGGCGCGCGTCGGCGCGCAGAAAATCTGGGCGGGAACGGTCACCATTCATCCGAACGCGAAGACCGGCGCGCACCATCATGGCGCGCTGGAAAGCGTGATCTACATCGTGCGCGGCCAGGCGCGCATGCGCTGGGGCGAGCACCTCGAATTCACGGCCGAAGCCGGTCCGGGCGATTTCATCTTCGTGCCGCCGTACGTGCCGCATGAGGAAATCAACGCGAGCACGGATGAGCCGCTCGAATGCGTGCTCGTGCGCAGCGACAACGAAGCGGTCGTCGTGAATCTGAACATCGACGCGGTTGAAACGCCGGAAGAAGTCTTCTGGGTCGATCCCATTCACAAGCATCCGCACGAGCATTGAGGCGCCGCGCAACCAAGCGGCGCGTTCCTTGCTTCCACGCCGAGACGCGCTGAGTTCGCGTCACTTCGGCGACGTGCGCCGAACAACGACAACACGACAGGAAACGATCACCGATGAATAAAGCATCGACGGACGCGCATCACCTGGAGCTTGCGCGCGGCAACGCGGGCGAGCTGGGCAATCACGCGATCGACGAATTCATGGCCGGCCGCCTCACGCGGCGCGAACTGCTGCGGCACGCGAGCGTGCTGGGCTTCGCGCTGACCGCGGGCGGGCTCTTCGGCATGCCGGCCGCGCGCGCGCAGGGAGCGGGCAAGCCCGGCGGCACCATCCGCGTCGCGCACATGACGCCTGCGGGCGCGGTCGATCCGCTCACCGTCACCGATGCGGCCGGTCTCGTCCTCATCAACCAGACGGGCGAATTTCTGATCGACGACGACAGCGAGACGCTCACGCTTCGCCCTGCCCTCGCGCTCTCGTGGTCGTCGAACGCGACGGGCGATGTCTGGACGTTCAAGCTGCGCCCGAACGTCAAGTTCCACGACGGCCAGCCGATGACCGCGAAGGACGTCGCCGCGACCTTCAACCGTCTCGCCGATCCGGGCGCGGGCTCGGCGGCGCTCTCGGTGTTGAAGGGCGTGCTGTCGAAGAACTCGGCGAAAGCGGTCGACGACCACACCGTCGAGTTTCATCTCGACGCGCCGAACGGCAATTTCCCGTACTACGTTTCCTCCGACAACTACAACGCGGTGATTCTGCCCGCGAACTTCAACGGCCCGTACGAGAAGTCCTTCATGGGAACGGGCGCGCTGAAGCTCGAAAAGTACACGCCGAAGGTCGGCGCGTCGTTCGTGCGCAATCCGGACTACTGGGGCGAGAAGTCGCTGCCCGACCGCGTGCAGTTCTCGTTCTACGCCGACCAGCAGGCGCAACTCCTCGCGATGCAGGGCCGCCAGGCCGACGTGATGGGCGACTTCACCGTGCAGGGCGGCGTCTCGATGCTGACGAACCCGCAATTCAAGGTGCTCGGCGCGAAGTCGAGTTCGCATCGGCAGATCCACATGCGCTGCGACATGGGCGCGTTCAAGGACAAGCGCGTGCGTCAGGCGCTCGCGCTCGCGATCAATCGCGAAGTCATCGTGAAGGGCCTGTTTCGCGGGCGCGCGGTGGTCGGCAACGACAGCCCGTTCGCGCCGGTCTTTCCGTCGAGCGATCTCACCGTGCCGCAGCGGCATCTCGACATTGCGAAAGCGAAGCAGCTGATGAGCGAAGCGGGCGTCGGCAACGGCTTCGATATCACGCTCACGACCGAGAAGTACATGGAAATTCCCGACCTCGCCGTGGTCGTGCAAAACGCGGCGAAGGCCATCGGCATTCGCATCACGCTGAAGGTGGAAAGCCAGGACCTCTACTACGGCTCGGGCACGTTCGGCAAGTCGGACTGGCTCGATTCGCCGCTCGGCATCACCGATTACGGACATCGCGGCGTGCCGAACGTGTTTCTGAACGCGCCGCTCACGAGCAGCGGCACATGGAACGCGGCGCACTTCAAGAACGCGGAATACGACAAGCTCGTCGCGCAGTTCGTCGCCGCGCTCGACGTCGCGTCGCAAAAGAAACTGTCCGGCCAGATTCAGCGCCTCTTGCTCGATGAAACGCCCGTCGTCATTCCGTACTTCTACGACCAGCTGATCGTCACGCGCGCGAACGTGTCGGGCGTGCGCTTCAACGCCATTTCGCAGATGTGGTTCGACCGCGCGACGGTGGCCGCTTGAGCACGATCACGTCTCCGGCGGGCATCGGCGGCAAGCGCAACGGCACGGCGAAGGCGCGGCGCGTGCTGCGCTTCGTCGGCGTGCGCGTGCTGCTGGCGCTCGTCACGCTGTGGCTTCTGTCGATGATCGTGTTCGCAGGCGGCCAGCTCTTGCCCGGCGACGTGGGCCGCGCGATTCTCGGCCCGCTCGCCGATGCGCGCGCCGTCACGGCGCTCAATCATCAACTGGGCGTGGACCGGCCGCTTCTCACGCAATACACCGGCTGGATCACGCACTTCCTGCGCGGCGACATGGGCGAGTCGTATGCGTTTCGCGCGCCGGTCGCGCCGTTCATCGGCGGCGCGCTGTGGAATTCGGCGAAGCTCGGCGCGCTCGCGTTCGTGGTCGTCGTGCCGCTCGGCATCGCGGGCGGCGTGTACGCGGCGCTGCACGCGGGGCGCTGGATCGACCGGTTCATCAGCATCGGCGGACTCACGGCGACGGTCGTGCCGGAGTTCGTGTCGTCCATCGTGCTGATTCTGATTTTCGGCGTCTGGCTGCAATGGCTGCCGATCGAAGCGAGCGCGCCGGCCAACGCCAGCGCGTTCGTGCAACTGAAGCATCTGATTCTGCCGGTGCTGCCGCTCGTCTTCGTGTTCTTCGGCTATATCGCGCGGATGGCGCGCGCAGGCACCGTCGAGGCGCTCGACGCCGACTACACGCGCACCGCGATTCTCAAAGGCTTGCCGCGCCGCGTCGTGATCCTGCGGCATGTGCTGCGCAATGCGCTTCTGCCGACGGTCACGGTCGCCGCGACGCAGCTCGGCTACATGATCGGCGGGCTCGTGGTCGTGGAGACGCTGTTTCACTATCAGGGCATCGGCTCGCTCATCTACAACGCGGCGAAGGCCAAGGACTTCCCGATGCTCGAAGCGGGCGTGCTTACCATCGGCGTGATCTACACGGCGGCGAATCTCATCGCGGATGCGCTCTATGTCGTGCTCAATCCGCGCCTTCGCACCGGAGGCGCGCGATGAGCACGGTCGCTGTCGCCAAAGCGAAGCGGTTCGACGCCCTCGGCGCGCTCGCCCGTTCGGCCACGTTCGATGTCGGCGTGCTGATCCTGCTCTTCTGGGTCGCGTGCGCGTTGTTCGGACACTGGCTCACGCCGCAAGACCCGTACGCCTCCGATCCGTTGAACTCGCTCACCCCGCCTTCCGCGGAACACTGGTTCGGCACTGACCAGCTCGGCCGCGACGTCTTCGCCCGCGTGATCGTCGGCTCGCGCGACATCCTGACGATTGCGCCGCTAGCGACGCTGCTCGGCACGGCGGCGGGCACGGCGCTCGGGCTTGTCGTCGGCTATTTCGGCGGCTGGGTGGATGCCGTGGTCGGCCGCGCGATCGACGCGCTGCTCGCGCTGCCGCTCGTGATCGTGGCGCTGCTCGCGCTCGCCGCCGTCGGCGCGAGCAATACGACGGTGATCCTCGTGATCGGCCTCACCTTCGCGCCGATCACCGCGCGCACGGTCCGCGCGGCCGTGCTCGGCGAGCGGCATCTCGACTACGTGCTCGCGGCCCAGTTGCGCGGCGAAAACGCGCTTTACATCATGTTCGCGGAGATTCTGCCGAACGTGCTGCCGCCGATCATCGTCGAAGCCACCGTGCGCTTAGGCTACGCGATCTTCGCGGTCGCGACGCTGTCGTTTCTCGGCTTCGGCATTCAGCCGCCTTCCGCCGACTGGGGCCTGGCGCTCTCCGAAAGCTACACGCTGATGGCGGGCGGCGCGTGGTGGACGGTCGTCTTCGACGCGGCGGCGATTGCGTCGCTCGTCGTCGCGGTCAATCTCGTCGCGGATGCCGTGCAAGGAGTGCTCGACCGATGAACGGACCGCCGCCATCGGCCTTTCCCGCGTTCGGCGCAGCCAAGGGCAGCGAGACGGACGCGCTGACGGTAGTCGGCCTGACGGTCGCGTATCGCACGCGCTGGCACGAGCGCGATGTGCTGCAAGACGTGACGCTGCGCGTGCGGCGCGGCGAAGCGTACGGGCTCGTCGGCGAATCGGGCTGCGGCAAATCGACGGCCGCGCTCGCGATCCTGCGCTATCTGCCGCGCAACGGCCGCGTGAAGGCCGGCCGCATCACGGTCGGCGGACACGACGTCGCCGCGCTGCCCGCCGAAGCGCTTCGCGTGCTGCGCGCCAACGCCGTCTCGATGGTCTATCAGGACCCGGGCCGTGCGCTCAATCCATCGCTGACGATTGCGCGTCAGGTGTCCGAAGCATTCGAAGCGGCGGGCGCCCCCGCCGACGACGCGCTTGCCCGCACCGCCGACATGCTGCGCCGCGTGCGCATCGCGTCGCCGGAGCGGGTGATGGAAAGTTACCCGCATCAATTGTCGGGCGGCATGCAGCAGCGCGTCGTGATCGCGATGGCGCTCGCGTGCAATCCCGAACTGCTCATTCTCGACGAACCGACGACCGGACTGGACGCCACCGTCGAAGCCGAAGTGCTCGATCTGATCGCGCAGTTGCGCGCGGAGCTCGGCACGGCGGTGCTGTTCATCAGCCACAACCTCGCGGTCATCGGGCGCATGTGCGACCGCGTCGGCGTGCTGTACGCGGGCCGGCTCGTGGAAGAAGGCGCGACCGCCGACGTCTTCGCGAAGCCGCGCCACCCGTACACGGTCGGCCTCTTGCGCTGCCTGCCGACGAGCACGCGCACGAAGGAAACCGGCCGCCTCGATACGATTCCCGGCTCGCTGCCGCTGCCGGGATCGGTCGTGCAAGGCTGCATCTTCGCGCCGCGCTGCAAGATGGCCGACGAACGCTGCGTGAAGGAAGCGCCGCCGCCGTATCGCGTGGCATCGCTTCACGGCGACCAGATGGCGCGCTGTCATTACCACGAGCGCGCGCACCTGTTGCCCCGCTCGACCGACGAAACGCCGCCGCCCGCGCCGCCGCGCGACGACGCGCCGCTCGCGCTGTCGGCCCGTCATATTTCGAAAACCTTCCGTGTCGGCGATGAAGACGTGCGCGCCGTCCACGATGTCTCGCTCGATCTTGCACAAGGCGAAACGCTCGGGCTCGTCGGCGAGTCGGGCAGCGGAAAGACGACGCTCGCGAAACTGCTGCTCGGCCTCGTCGCGCCGGATGAAGGCGCGACGCTCGAACTCGACGGCCAGCGCCTCGCCGAGCGCGTCACGCGGCGCAGCGGCGAGCAGGTCAAGTCGCTGCAGATCGTGTTTCAAAATCCGGATTCGGCGCTGAACCGCGCGCATTCGGTGCGCAGGCTCATTGCGCGGTCGCTCGCGAAGCTCGGCGCGCTACACGGCGAAGCCAAAGAGCGGCGCCTGCACACGCTGACCGAGGCCGTGCGCCTGCCGGAGCGTTATCTCGGCTCCCGCACGCGCCAGTTGTCGGGCGGACTCAAGCAGCGCGTCGCGATTGCGCGGGCCTTTGCGGGCGATCCGCGCGTGGTCGTCTGCGACGAGCCGACTTCCGCGCTCGATGTCTCCGTGCAGGCCGCGATCCTGAATCTGCTCGCGGATTTGCAGCGCGAGCGGCGCGTGAGCTATGTGTTCATCTCGCACGATCTGCATGTCGTGCGCTACCTGTCGGATCGCATCGCGGTGCTGTATCTCGGGCGCATCATGGAAATCGGCCGCGCCGCCGATGTATTCGACGGCCCGCAGCATCCGTACACCGAAGCGTTGCTGTCGTCGGCGCCGTCGCTCGACGACGCGCACGCGGCGCATCAGCGCATCCGGCTGTCGGGCGAGTTGCCGAGCGCGGCCAATCCGCCGTCGGGGTGCGTGTTTCACACGCGCTGTCCGCGCAAGATCGGCGAGATTTGCGAGCGAGAGACGCCGCCCAGCCGCGATGCCGGAAACGGTCACGTCATCCATTGCCATATTCCCGTCGCCGAACTGCGGGCGCTGCGATCGCGCGAAAACGTGACCTGAAGCAAGCCGCTGGAACCAAACGCGCTCTCGTCGCCTCTCAACGGTTCAACGTTCATACAAGAGGATACCCACGATGAAACGCGCTCTCTCGCTCGCCGCTTCCCTCGCGCTCTGCGCAGTCACGGCCGCCCACGCGCAGTCCGCGCCGACGCCCGGCGCATCCGATCCGAGCTTTTCCGCTTGGTCGCTCGCGCAGCAGTGCGGCCAGAAAGGCGACAACGCCGCGCAGGGACAATGCGTCGGCGCGGTGCGGGGCATCGTGCGCGGGTATCAGTACGGCGTGCTGTTCTTGTCGCAACGCGCGTCGATGCCGGCGAACGAAACGCGGCGCGTGTCGCTGTGTTTGACGGATACGACGGTGTCGTCAATCGTCGATGATTTTCTCGCGGACGCGAAGCAGGTCAGCGAGGCGGATCTGAGCCGCACGCCGGCCGAAGTGGCGGTGCTGGGGTCGGTGCATGCGCATCATGCGTGTTCGTGAGTAGATGCACTCAGCGGGCGCTGTTGGACGGCCCGCTGAGTCGAACAAGGCTTTTCACGTCTCATCACAGCGAGCGAGCAGTAGTCGGGATAGCAGACTATTTTGCTCGCTACTGTTCTTCAGCAACGCCGATATCGCCACTAAAGCATCTCCAACCCACGTTTCCCCCTCGGCGGCCTGAACTCCCCATCGATCTGCGCCAACTCCTCCGCCGACAACCGCAACTCCACCGCCGCCCGATTTTCCCGCACATGCGCGACATCCGCGGCCTTCGGGATCGCGAACACCTCGGGCTGTTGCAGCACCCAGGCAAGCGCCACCTGAAACGCCGACACGCCGCGCGCCGCCGCGATCTTTGCGAGCACGCCGCCGCGCGGCAGCCGCGCATGATCGACCGGGCTGTACGCCATTGCGGGCAGCCGGCGTTCACGAAGCCACGGCAGCAAGTCGAACTCCGGCCCGCGTCGCGCGACGTTGTAGAGAATCTGATCCGTCGCGCAGGCATTGCCGCCATCGAGCGAGAAAAGCTCCGCCATGTCGTCGGTGTCGAAATTGCTCACGCCCCAATGACGAATCTTGCCGTCGCGCCTGAGTTTCTCGAAGCCCGCGACGACGCCCTGCAAGTCTTCGCCGCCGCGCCAGTGCAGCAAGTACAGATCGATGCGATCGGTTTTCAGCCGCTTCAGGCTCCGCTCGCACGCCGCTTGCACGCCGCGCTCGCTCCCGTTATGCGGATACACCTTGCTCACGATGAACACGTCGTCGCGCACATCCGAGAGCGCCTCGGCGATGAGCTTCTCGCTCTCGCCGTCGCCGTACATCTCGGCGGTGTCGATGAGCGTCATCCCCAGTTCGACGCCTTCACGCAGCGCTGCGATTTCCGCCTTGCGCGCATTCGGGCGCTCGCCCATTTCCCAGGTCCCCTGCCCGAGCTTTGGGATTGCTTCGCCGTCGGGAAGCGTGACGACGGGTAAGGTATTCGCCATGAAATGCCTCCTTGTTCGCCTGCCGATTATGGCGCAAGGAGCACGCCCGAGCCGCTACACGAGACCGACGACGAGCGGCCCGAGCAACGTCAACAGCACGTTCGCGAGCGCATACGTCACCGCGAAGGCGGCCGTCGGCACCGGGCTTTCCGCCTTGTCGAGCACGCCGCCGAACGCCGGGTTCGCGCTGCGCGAACCGGAAAGCGCGCCCGCGAACACCGCTGCGTTGTCGTAGCGCAGCACGTAGCGGCCGAAGAGCATCGTCAGCAGCAGCGGGAAGAGCGTGACGAACACGCCGAGCAAAAAGATCGTGAGGCCGCTCTGCTTCACGGTGACGACGGCCTGCAAGCCGGAGTTGAGTCCGACCACCGCGACGAACGCCGCGAGGCCGAAGTCCTTCAGCAGCTGCGACGCGGCAGGCGGCATCACGCCGTACATCGGATGCTTGCCGCGCATCCAGCCGAAGACGAGGCCCGCGAGCAGACAGCCGCCGCCCGAGCCGAGCGTGATCGGAATGCCGCCCACGCGCACGACGACGAGCCCGAGCAACAGCCCGATCACGATGCCCACGCCCATATAGATGAAATCCGTCTTGTTGCTGTACGGCAGTTCGTAGCCGGCTGCGTCGACGGCGCGCTTCGTGTCCTGCGGCGAGCCGTAGAACGTGAGCACGTCGCCATGTTCCAGCCGCGTTTCCGGCAGCACGGGCAACGGCATGCCGGCGCGCGAAATCGCCTGCAAATAGACGCCGTGCCGCATGTCGCGGTCCACCGTCGCGCGCACGGCGGCGATCGTCGTGTGATTCATGCCGCGCCGCGCGAACACGCCCTGCCGCTTTTGCATCACGATGCTGATCCCGTCGCTGTCCGCGACTTCCTCGCCCAGTTGCGACGCCGCGCCGGCCATCGCCTCGCGTCGCCCGACGACGAGCACGATATCGCCCGCTTCGAGCATCACGTCCGGGCGCGGTTCCAGCGCGTGACCCGCGCGCCGCACGCGCTCGACGGTGATCAGGTCTTGCTCCGCCATCTCGATCTGCGCGACCGTGCGTCCCGCCGCGCCTGCCGCCGTCACGCGATACGCGCGCCCGACAAGCGGCGAAAGCGCGGAGACTTGCCCCGGCGCGGGACCGGCATCGCCCGCAAGCGACTTCTCCGCCTCGATCGACGCGTCCTTCAGGCTCTGCCCCATGAATTTCGGCAGGACGTTCACGCACACGATGATCGCGCCGAGCGAGCCGAACACGTACGTCACCGCGTAGGCAATCGCCACGTCGCCCTGCAGCGCCTTCGTTTCGGCGGCGGGCAAGCCGAGCCGCGCGATGGCGTCGCCCGCCGTGCCGATGATCGCGGACTGCGTGAGCGCGCCGCCCGCCAGCCCCGCCGCGAGTCCTTTATTGAGGCCGAACGCCTTCGCGCAGACGAGCACGGTGGCGAGCGCCGTCACCGCGAGAAAAACGGCCATCGCGATCTCGCGCAGCGTTCGCCGGTTCAGCGAGTTGAAGAACTGCGGCCCCGAGTCGTAGCCGACCGCATAGATGAACACGGCGAACATGACGGACTTCACGCCGTTGTCGATCTGCACGCCGACCTGGCTCACGACGACCGCGGCGATGAGCGAGCCGCCGACGCCGCCCAGTTGAAACTTGCCGAAGTTGATCTGGCCGATCAGATAGCCCGCCGCGAGCGACAGAAACAGCGCCGTTTCGGGTGACTTCGCGAAAATCGCGTGGAGCCAGTCCATTGAACCCCCGATGTTCATCGTTCTAGCCGAGCTTGCTTACCAGTCCGACGACGAGCGGCCCGAGCAGCGGCAGCAGCACGTTCGAAATGGCGTAGGTAATGGTGTAGCCGATGACGGGCGTCGCGTTGCCCGTCACGCCGACGAGCGCGCTGATCGCCGGCGTGCTGCACTGCTGGCCCGCGATCGCGCCGAGCAGCATCGGCACGTCGAGCTTGAGCAGCACGCGCCCGACGACGAGCGACGCGAGCGCCGGCACGAGCGTGATGACGATGCCCGCCACCGGCAACGCGATGCCGAACTCGCTAATCAGCCGCAGCGCGTCCGCGCCCGCCGACAGGCCGACCGCCGCGATGAAGGTGCATAGCCCGAAGTCCTTGAGGATTTGCGCGGCCGCCGACGGCAGCGAGCCGATCAGCGGATAGCGCGAGCGAATCCAGCCGAACACGAGCCCCGCGAGCAGACAGCCGCCGCCCGTGCCAAGCGACAGGTCGATGCCGCCGACATGCGCCGACAGCCGCCCGATTCCGATGCCGACCAGCACGCCGAGCCCGAGGAACACGAAGTCCGTCTTCTGCGTCGCCCGAATGATGTAGCCGAGCTTCGCCGCGCCGCGCGTCACGTCCTCCTTGGCGCCGACGAGCGTGAGCACGTCGCCGCGCTGCACCTGCGTGCCGGGCAGCGCGGGCACCGTGCTGTCGAGCCGCGTCACGGCCGCGACGAACACGCCGCGCCCATCCGCCGGATTCGCGCGGGCGCGCGCCTGTGCGAGCGTGAGCCCATGCAGCGCGCGGTTCGTGAGCATCACGTCGACTTTTTCGACGAAGTAATCCGAGCCGCCGCCGTTGAAGACTTCCTCGCCGATCCACGGGATCGCTTCGACGAGCGCCTCGCGCCGCCCCGCGATCACGATGCGATCGCCCGCCTTCAACGTCACCGAGGGCTGCCCCTTGATGACGGAGCGGTCGCGCACCACGCGCTGCACGCTGATGTTGTGGCCGAAACGCTTTTCCAGCTCGCCGATGCTGCTGCCGGCCGCGGCCGTCACTTTCAGTTCGCGCGCGGCGAGCGGCATGATGGCGGGCGTCTGCCCTTCGGCAAGCGCGCCGTCGCCGCCGAGCTTGCGCCACACGCGCTCGGCTTCGTCCCGCAGATTCACGCGCAGAATGAGCGGCGCGAACTGGCTCGCGAAAAGCACGATCGTCACGAGCCCGAACAGATAGCTGACGCTGTACGCCGTGACGATATTCGCCTGAAGGCGCGCGATCTCGGCGGCGGGCAAGCCGAGCCGCGCAACCGCTTCGGACGCCGTGCCAATCACCGCCGATTCCGTCGCGCCGCCCGCGAGCAGCCCGGCCGCCGTGCCGGGGTCGAGCTTGAGCATCGCCGCGATGCCGAGCACGAGCGCGACCACGACGATGACCTCGACAAGCGAAAGCGCGCCGTACCGCCAGCCGCGCCCGATGTTGGCGAAAAACTGCGGGCCGCCCGTAAAACCGAGCGCGAAAATGAATAACGCGAAGGCAATGTTCTTCAGATCCGGCGATATACGCGCGCCGCTTTGTCCGAGAATGAGCGCGACGATCAACGTGCCGCAAACGCCGCCAAGCTGTATTGGGCCAAACCTGAACGAGCCGATAAAGAAGCCGATAGCCAGGCTGGCGAAAAGCGCAATTTCCGGTTGTGTCGCGAGCAGATGCCATAACATGACTCGGTTCATCCTTTCGGCTTTACGCAAATTGCGCCCGGCCGCACGAAAATTGAAATGCCGATATCCGTTAGCTGAAGAGCCGTTCCGATTCCCGTCACGCTTCGATTAACGACACCTTTGTTTCTGCCTCTTAGAATTAGTTCAGATTTAGCAAGGAACCGTGAAATGCGCGGTGTCCGGATTATTTAAGTACACCGGTATAATGGCCGAATCCTAAGCGTTTTCCCGGGTTGAGCAGCGAAATGACAACCACTGCGTAAGCATCAGATTTTCTTATGCTTCAAAGCGGCCAATCTTAGAATAAATTTATCGTCCACAAGCACTGACACAGATAAACGCCTGCGAATCGGAAACTATTTCCTTTCGCAGAGCGATTACTTATTCTGATATTGCAGTTTCTTCGTTCTGTCAATATTATGCAGTAGTGGCACCTCAATAGTGGGCACATCGCACGGGGTCAAGGTGAGCCCACATCACCGACGCACAACAGAGAGAGGGCATTCAGATGAACCAGATTCATGCAATGCGCGTTTTTGTGCGAGTCGCCGATACCGAAAGTTTTCGGCGCGCGGCTCAGCAACTCGACGTCTCGAATGCGCTGGTTACTCGCGCAATTGCGATGCTTGAAGCGCATCTCCGGACGCGCCTGATTAACCGCACTACTCGCAATCTTTCGTTGACTGAAGCCGGCACACGCTATTTGGAGGGATGCCGCGCATTACTCGAAGAATTGGATCATCTGGAATCGGCTGTCACGCATACCGAAGGCGAACCGAGCGGAACATTGCGAGTCGTTGCATCGAGCGCGCTTTCGCTGCTCACCTTGACGCCGCTTATCGACGGCTTCCGCCAGCTTTATCCGAAGGTGAATGTGCGCCTCACACTCGCCGAACGTCATGTCGATCTTGTCGAGGACGGATATGACGTGGGCATCGTCGCGGCGTTCATGGTGTCGAGCACGGCGCTCGTCGAGCGGCCCATCGGCGTGAGCGCGCTGATCCCGGTCGCTACGCCCGCGTTCCTGGCCGAGCACGGCATGCCCGGGACGCCGTCGGACCTGCAGAGCATGCCGTCGGTCGCGCTGCCGAACGACATTCGCAGTTCGTCGTGGCACTTCAGGCATCGGCTCGGCGCGTCGGAACAGGTCACGCTTTCGGCGGTCTACTCCGTCAACAGCGCGCTGATGGTCCGTCTCGCGACGCTGCGCGGCATGGGCTTTTCGATCTTGCCGGAAGGCATCGTCGCAGGCGACATCAACGACGGCACGCTCGTGCGCCTCTTGCCCGACTATTCGGTCGAGGACCCGGAAATGAAGTTGTCGATCGTCTATCCGGGGCGGCAGTATCTACCGGCGAAAACGCGCTTCTTCATCGACTACGCACTCGAAAGGCTGACGAAGGAGGTCAACGCCGCGAACACCAAGCCTGACGATCTCTATCGCAAGACGCCGGTCGCCTTTCAGGCCTCCGGCGCAAACGTTAGCGTGACCTCGGGCAGCCCTACGACGCACTGACGCGCACCGCCGGCTCCGGGCCGGCGCGCGTCCCTCAACCCGAACGCTGCCGGCCCACATGACAAACATGGACACTCGCTCAGACCCGCACCGTCTCATTCTTTTCAGCGCCCGTCAGTACGACGCCGATACCTTCCGGCAGGCCAACGAAGCCTTCGGCATCGAACTCGACTTTCAGGAAGCGCATCTCGATGCGCAAACGGCCGTCGTCGCGCAGGGCTACACGGCCGTGTGCCCGTTCGTGAACGACAGCGTGGACGAAGCCGTGCTCGAAAAGCTGCACGCGGGCGGCACGCGTTTGCTCGCGTTGCGCTCGGCGGGCTTCAATCACGTGGATCTCAACGCGACGAAGCGCCTCGGCATCGCGGTCACGCGCGTGCCCGCGTATTCGCCGCATGCGGTGGCGGAACACGCCGTGGGCATGATCCTCACGCTCAATCGCCGGCTGCATCGCGCGGTGGCGCGCACGCGCGAAGGCGACTTCTCGCTCTCCGGCCTGCTCGGCTTCGATCTGCACGGCAAGACTGTCGGCGTGATCGGCACGGGCATCATCGGGCGCGTGTTCGGCAACATCATGGCGGGCTTCGGCATGCGGGTGCTCGCGTACGATCCCGGCCCGCCCGCGCAAGACCTGCTCGCGCGCGGCGCGCGCTACGTGCCGCTCGACGAACTGCTCGCGAACTCGGACATCGTGTCGCTGCACTGCCCGCTTCTGCCTTCGACGTATCACCTGATCGACGAACGCGCGCTCGCCAGCATGAAGCGCGGCGCCATGCTCATCAACACCGGGCGCGGTGGGCTGGTCGAAAGCAACGCGCTCGTCGGCGCGCTCAAGAGCGGCCAGCTCGGGCATCTCGGGCTCGACGTGTACGAGGAAGAAGGCGGCCTTTTCTTCGAGGACCACTCGGACCGCCTGTTGCAGGACGACGTGCTCGCGCGGCTGCTCACGTTTCCGAACGTCGTCATCACGGCGCATCAGGCGTTCTTCACGCGCGAGGCGCTCGTCGAAATCGCGACGACGACGCTCGGCAACGTAAAGGCGTGGGCCGAAGGCGCGCCGCGCAACCTGGTCGACGCGCCGTCCGCCTGACGCGTCGCGGACAGATCAGACTTCGCCGTACTCCGCGACCGCATCGCCCGGCGCGGCGCACATGGCGCGCAGGAGATCGGCCTCGCGCTCGTGCACTTCCACCGGCATGCACAGCGCGCCGGCGTGCGCCATGTATCGCGCGCGGTGCTGTCCGTTGCGAAACGCGACGACGCCTTGCCGATGCACGCCGATCAGCCCGAGCAAGCCTTCCGCGCGCCGCACGCTGATGGTCACGTACGGCATTTCGGGCACGCGCGGGTTGTCCGGGTCGAGGAATTCGCGGATGCCGCGCACCTTGCCCGCGTGCCAGTCGTCGACGGCCTTGAGCACGTAGTCGGTGTCGTCGCGGTCGGCGCATTGCAGGAGCCGCCTGACATCCACCAGCACGACCTGATGGCGCGAGCCGGGCTCGGCGAACACCCGCTTCAGACGCACGAAGTCATACTGCGGATGGCTCCTGAGCCTGACAATCCAGACGGCCTCCGCGGCAGTCGGCGCAACCATCGTGTCCATATTCGGCTTCATTCCAAAACACCAGCGGAAGATCACGTGAGACAAGGCACTGCAACGAACCTCGCGGCTCGAACCGGCTCCTTCGTTCTCGGACGAAAATAAGACGATGCTGTACAAAGCTTTTACACCGTAGTCGCTCTTCATGAAAGCGCCATGACGGGCATGTCACGTGCTTTGTTGCCTGCACGACACTTCTCAGGAGCACGACCGAAAAGCCCGTGAACACATCCGCCGATCTCATCGTCGCGCGTCCCGAGGGCTTGTACTGTCCGCCGGGCAACTTCTATATCGATCCGTGGCGGCCCGTCGAGCGCGCGGTCATCACGCACGCTCACGCCGATCACGCGCGCTTCGGTCACGCGCGCTATCTCACGGCCGAAGCGGGCCGCGGCGTGCTGCTCTCGCGGCTGCCGGGCATCGACGTGCAAGGACTTGCTTACGGCGAGCGCATCGACGTGAACGGCGTGCGGGTGTCGCTGCATCCGGCGGGGCATGTGCTCGGCTCGGCGCAAGTGCGCGTGGAGCACGGCGGGCGCGTGTGGGTCGCGTCCGGCGATTACAAGGTGGAACCCGATCCGACCTGCGCGCCTTTTGAGCCGGTCCGCTGCGACACCTTCATCACAGAATCGACCTTCGGCCTGCCGATCTACCGATGGGAACCGCCGCGCGCCGTGTTCGAAGGCATCGACTCATGGTGGCGGCACAACGCGGCAGAAGGACGCGCGTCGGTGCTCTTCTGCTATTCGTTCGGCAAGGCGCAGCGGCTGCTGGCGGGCATCGACGCGGGCATCGGCCCGATCTTCTGTCACGGCGCGGTGGAGCCGCTCAACCGCGCGTACCGTGAATCGGGCGTCGCGCTGCCAGAGACGCGGCTCGTGAGCGAAATCGCCGCGCGCGACAAGGCGGCGTTCCAGGGCGCGCTGATCGTCGCGCCGCCGTCCGCGCAGGGCAGCACGTGGATGCGCCGCTTCGGCGATTACAGCGATGCCTTCGCCTCCGGCTGGATGCGTCTGCGCGGCACGCGGCGGCGCAAGGGCGTCGATCGCGGCTTCGTGCTGTCGGATCACGCGGACTGGCCCGGCCTGCAAACGGCCATCGGCGCGACGGGCGCGGAACGCGTGATCGTCACGCATGGCCAGATCGAGCCGATGGTGCGCTGGCTGTGCGAGCAAGGGCTCGACGCAGGCGCGTTCAAGACCGAATACGGCGACGACGCCATAGAAGCCGACACGGCCACCGACACCACGACGGAGACGCCGTCGCAATGAGACGCTTCGCGACGCTCTATGCCGCGCTCGACGCGACAACATCGACCAACGAAAAGCTCGAGGCGCTGATCGCGTACTTCTCCGGCGCGGAACCGGAAGACGCCGCGTGGGCCTCGTACTTTCTCGCGGGCGGCAAGCCGCGCCAGTCGGTGCCGACGCGTCTTCTGATCGAATTCGCACGGGAGCGCGCGGGCTTGCCGGAATGGCTCTTCGAGGAGTCGTATCAGGCGGTCGGCGATCTCGCGGAAACGATCGCGCACGTGCTGCCGCCACCGCAGCGCGAATCGGAGCTGGGCCTCGCGCAATGGATCGAAGATCGCGTGCTGACGCTGCGCGGCGCGAATCCCGTGGAACTGCGCGAGCGCATGCTCGGCTATTGGGACGAGTTGAACTGGAGCGAGCGGTTTCTGCTGACGAAGCTGATCGGCGGCGGCTTTCGCGTGGGCGTGGCGCGGCAACTCGTCGTGCGCGCGCTCGCGCAGGTGGCGGGCGTGGATCACAAGCGCATCGCGCAACGCATGGTCGGCTGGACCGATTCGCGGCAGGCGCCGAGCGCCGCGCGCTATCTTCGGCTGGTCGCGCCGGCGGCCGAGGGCGACGACGTCGACACGCCGCATGAGAGCGACGTCGGCCTGCCGTATCCGTTTTTTCTCGCGCATCCGTTGCAGGCCGATCCCGCGACGCTCGGCGCGCCCGCCGACTGGATCGCCGAATGGAAGTGGGACGGCATTCGCGCGCAACTCGTGAAGCGCAGCGGCCGCGTGTGGATCTGGTCGCGCGGCGAGGATCTGCTGACCGAGCGCTTTCCCGAACTCGCGTCGCTCGGCGCGGCGCTGCCCGACGGCACGGTGATCGACGGCGAAATTCTCGCGTGGGAGCCGGGCGCGGCCATGCCGCTGCCGTTCGCGCGCCTTCAGCCGCGCATCACGCGCAAGTCGCTGACGAAGAAAGTGCTCGCCGATTCCCCCGCCGCGCTGCTCGCCTACGATCTGCTCGAAGCCGATGGACGCGACCTGCGCACGGAGCCGCTGCACGCACGCCGCGCGAAGCTCGATGCGCTCGCGCAGACGCTTTCGTCGACGCTCGCGGTCGATCTGCTGCGCGTGTCGCCCGTTGTCGAAGCTGCGGACTGGGACGCGCTCGCCGCGTTGCGCGACGAGAGCCGGGCGCGCGGTGTCGAAGGGCTCATGTTGAAGGAGCGCGCGTCGATGTACGGCGTCGGCCGCACGAAGGCGTCCGGAACGTGGTGGAAGTGGAAGATCGACCCGTATTCCGTCGATGCCGTGCTCCTCTACGCGCAGCCGGGCCACGGCCGGCGCGCGAGCCTCTACACGGATTTCACGTTCGCGGTCTGGGACGAAGCGGACGGCGTGCGTACGCTGGTGCCGTTCGCGAAGGCGTACTCGGGCCTGACCGACGAGGAGATGCGACAGGTCGATGCCATCGTGCGCAAGACGACCGTCGAGAAGTTCGGGCCGGTGCGCAGCCTGACGCCGACGCTCGTCTTCGAGATCGGCTTCGAGGGCATTCAGGCGAGCCCGCGTCACAAGTCGGGCATCGCGGTGCGTTTCCCGCGCATGTTGCGCTGGCGGACGGACAAGAGCATCGACGACGCGGATACGCTCGACATGCTCAAGGGGTTTTTGAACGAGGCGATGGCATGAGCGGGCTTTGTTCACGCGACGAGGCGGGAAGGCGTGGAAGGTCGTCGCGTGCGACGGCATCGGGCGGCGGGTTGCGCGTTTGGCGTGGGTTTGGCGTTGGGGAGTGCGTGCGCGTTCTTGGCGGCTTTCGTGTTCGTGGTGGCTTGCGAATTGGCGGGGGCTCTCGCGTTCCCGGCGGTCTTCGCATTCGCGATTGCTCTCGCGTTCGCGGCGGTCTTCGCGTTCGCGGCGGCTCTCGCTTTCGCGGCGGCCTTCGCATTCGCGACGGCTCTCGCGTCGCCGGCGGCCTTCGCGTTCGCGGCAGCTCTCGCGTTCCCGGTGGTCTTCCCATTCGCGACTGCTCTCGCATTCGCGGTGACTCTCGCATCGGCAACGGCTTTGGCATCCCCGAACGCTTCGCATACGCGAGCGAGGCGGCCACATGAACCGCGAAGACGGAATCGAGGAAGACCGCGAGCCCGATTACGACGACGCGCTTCAGCCCGACGCACCGAGCCGCGCGAAACGCCGCGCCCCGCGCCCGCGCCGCGTGCCGCGCACGCAGGCCGCGCAAGCCAAGCTGGACGCCGCCGCCGAGCTTTTCCGGCCCGCGCCCTTCGTGTACGACGCGATAGAAGCCGCCAAGCCGATGGACGAACGCATCGCGCGCTGGTTCGATGCGCGCGGCTGGCAGCCGTTTCCGTTCCAGCGCGAAGTGTGGCGCGAGGTCGAACGCGGCGCGAGCGGCCTGCTGCATGCGACGACCGGCGCGGGCAAGACCTGGGCGATCTGGCTCGGCGCATTGACCGCCTTCGCCGGTCCGCCGAAAGCGAAGAAGGCGAGCCGCAAGCGCCGCTCGATCACGCAGGCCGCAGACTCCACCGCCGACATCGACAAGACGCCGCTGCCCGCCCCGCTCACCGTGCTGTGGATCACGCCGATGCGCGCGCTCGCCGCCGACACCGCCCGCGCCCTGCAAACCGCCGTGAGCGCGCTCTCGGTGCCGTGGACCGTCGGGCTGCGCACGGGCGACACGTCGTCGACGGAACGCGCGCGGCAGAACCGCCGCATGCCGTCCGCGCTCGTCACGACGCCCGAAAGCCTCACGCTCATGCTCACCCGCGCGAACGCTCGCGAAGAACTCGCGCACGTGCGGCTCGTCGTGATCGACGAATGGCACGAACTGCTCGGCAACAAGCGCGGCACGCAGACGCAACTGGCCCTCGCGCGCCTCGCACACTGGCGCGCCGATCTGCAAATCTGGGGCCTGTCCGCGACGCTCGGCAATCTCGCGCTCGCCCACGACGCGCTGCTGCATCCGGTGAGAACGCCGCGCGTGGTCGTGCAAGGCGCGCAGCCGAAAACGCTCGTCGTGGATACGCTGATTCCCGAGACCATCGAACGCTTTCCGTGGGGCGGGCATCTCGGCGTGCGCCAGGTCGGGCCGGTCGCCGATGAAATCGAGCATGCGCAAAGCTCGCTCGTCTTCACCAACACGCGGTCGCAGTCGGAAATCTGGTATCGGGCGCTGCTGGATTTACGGCCGGACTGGGCGGGACTGATCGCGCTGCATCACGGCTCGCTCGATAAGGAAGTGCGCGACTGGGTCGAACTCGGGCTCAAGAACGGACAACTGAAGGCGGTCGTCTGCACGTCGAGCCTCGATCTCGGCGTCGATTTTCTGCCGGTGGATCGCGTGTTCCAGATCGGCTCGCCGAAAGGCGTCGCGCGTCTGATGCAGCGCGCCGGGCGTTCCGGCCACGCGCCGGGCCGCGTGTCGCGCGTGACCATCGTGCCGACGCATGCGCTCGAACTGGTCGAAGCGGCGGCGGCGCGCTGGGCGATCGGCGAGCATCGCATCGAAGGGCGCGACATGCCGCTGAAGCCGCTCGACGTGCTCGTGCAGCATCTGGTCACGGTGGCGATTGGCGGCGGATTCAAGGCTGCCGACATGTTCGACGAAGTGCGCACCGCCTACGCGTACCGCGATCTGGGCCAAGCCGAATTCGACTGGGCGCTCGCGTTCGTCGAGCGCGGCGGCGCGTCGCTCGCGGCCTATCCGGACTATCACCGCGTCGTGCGGGGCGATGACGGCGTGTATCGCGTGCCGCGCGAAGACCTCGTGCGGCGGCATCGGAACAATGTCGGCACGATCGTCGCGAACGCCACGATCAACGTCGCGTACATGACGGGCGGACGCATCGGCGCGATGGAAGAATCGTTCATCTCGCGCCTGAAGCCCGGCGACGTCTTCACTTTCGGCGGACGCGCGCTGGAACTGGTGCGCGTGCGCGACATGACCGCTTACGTGAAGCGCGCGAGCTCCTCGCGCGGCGCCATGCCCCAGTGGGCGGGCAGCAAGATGCCGCTGTCGTCCGAACTGGCCGAAGCCGCGCTCGTGATGCTCGCCCGCGCCAACGACGGCATCTACGACGAGCCGGAGATGCAGGCCGTCAAGCCGCTCCTCGACTTGCAGGCGAAGTGGTCCGCGCTGCCGGGACCGGGCGTGCTGGTCGTGGAGACGGTGCGATCGCGCGAGGGGCATCACTTCTTCTGCTATCCGTTCGCGGGGCGCATGGCGCATATCGGGCTGGGATCGCTGATCGGCTGGCGCGTGGCGCGCGATCAGCCGAGCACGTTCTCCATCTCGATGAACGATTACGGCTTCGAGTTGCTGTCGGCGCGTCCGTTCGACTGGGAAACGCTGATCGCGGAAGGCCTCTTCTCGCCGGACAATCTGGAGCACGACATTCTCGCGAGCCTGAACGCATCGGAACTCTCGGCGCGGCGCTTTCGCGAAATCGCGCGGGTGTCGGGGCTGATCTATCAGGGCCATCCGGGGCAGCAGAAAAGCGCGCGGCAATTGCAGGCGTCGAGCGGCCTCTTCTACGAAGTCTTCCGCAAGCACGACAGCGGCAATCTGCTGCTCACGCAAGCCGATCAGGAAGTGATGCTGCAGGAACTCGAACTGGGCCGCTTGCGCAGCGCGCTCGTGCGGATGAGCGAAAGCCGCCTCGCGCTCACGCATCCGAAAAAGCCGACGCCGTTTGCGTTTCCGCTGATCGTCGGGCGGCTGCGGGAGAAGGTGAGCACGGAGAAGCTCGCGGATCGCGTTGAGCGGATGCTGGCGGAGTTGGAGAAGGCGGCGCAAGCTTGAGCACACGCATGGCGACCGAAGCCCTGACCATCGACGTGAACGGCCACGCGCTCGTGCTATCAGCCGAGCGAGCCGCCTTCGATCCGCTCGAAAAGAGCCTCTTCATCGCCGACGCGCATTTCGGCAAGGACGCCGTCTTTCGCGCGCGCGGCATTCCGGTGCCGGCGGGCGCCACGGCCGACAATCTGACGCGGCTCAATACGCTGATCGCGACGCATCGCCCCGAGTCGATCGTCTTTCTCGGCGACTTGCTGCACGCACGCGAATCTCACGCCGAAGAAACTCTCGCCGCGCTCGATGCGTGGCGAGCGACGCATCGCGCGTTGCGGCTGGTGCTCGTCGAGGGCAATCACGACCGGCATGCGGGCGAGTTGCCGGCGCGCTTCGGCGTGGAACTGGTGCAGGAGCCGTATCGGCTCGGACCGTGGGCGGTGTGCCATCACCCGCAGAACGTGGACGACGGCTACGCGCTCGCCGGTCACGAGCATCCGGTGTATCGGCTAGCGACGCGGGTCGACAGCGTGCGGCTGCCGTGCTTTCGTTTCGGCCGGCGCGCGGGCGTGCTGCCGGCGTTCGGCGCATTCACCGGCGGCTTCGAAGTCAACGACGCCGTGCGCCGCGCGAACGAAGCCGTCTACGTAGTGGCGGGCGAGCGCGTGTTCGGCGTGCGGACCTGACCGCGTGCGCTCAGTGATACGTCTTCGTCGATGACTGCAACTTCGTGAGCGCCCCGCGTTCCAGCTTGTACCAGCCCGCCGTGGTCTGCATCACCACTTCGTCGCCTTGCCAGAACACGCGCTGCACCGTCATGCGCTTGCCCGCGCGCTGAACCAGCGGCGGATTGCGGCGGAAGTCGTAGAGCACCGGGCCGGTGTCCGTCTGCATCAAGGCGCGCGTGATGGAACCGTTGCTGCCCGCTTCATCGAAATGCGCGAGACGGCGGGCGTCGAAGCGGTCGAACGCCTGCGTGCCGAGCATCGCGGCGAAGCCGGACTCGTCACGCAGGAAATAGACGGTGCCCGCTTGCGTCGCGACGGGGCCGGCGGCGTCGCTCTGGGCGTGCGCGTGCGTGACAAGCAGGACCGCGCTGGCGATGGCCGCGCGCAGGCAGGTTTTCAAAGGCGACATATCTCTTTAGTCAGTGCTGTGTTTTTCCAACACCGGCGCCGCGCAACGATTCGCGCGTGTCGGGCAAGAATGCAGAACGTGGGTCGGCCGGCTAACCCGAATCATGCAGAATCCTGCGCCGCCGGGGCTGATCACAAAAGGAACCGCTCATGATCCGGCATTGTCGGGTCACGCCATTCTCAGGGTTTCTACCAGCACCAAAAATCACCTTTCGGTAGAATTCGAGCCTTCCCTGCGCCGCCATTCAGGCCGGCGCGCCCATTTTCCCCGCCTTTTGCCATGCCCTTGCCTCTCCTCGCTCTTGCAATTGCCGCGTTCGGCATCGGCACGACCGAATTCGTCATCATGGGCTTGTTGCCCAACGTCGCGCGCGATCTCGCCGTGTCGATTCCCGCCGCCGGCATGCTCGTCTCGGGCTATGCGCTCGGCGTGACCATCGGCGCGCCGATCCTCGCCATCGTCACCGCGAAGATGCCGCGCAAGAAAGCGCTGATGGGCCTGATCGGCGTCTTCATCGTCGGCAATCTGCTGTGCGCGCTCGCGCCCAACTACTGGGTGCTGATGGGCGCGCGCATCGTCACGGCGTTCTGCCACGGCGCGTTCTTCGGCATCGGATCGGTGGTCGCCGCCGATCTCGTCGCGCCGAACCGCCGCGCGCAAGCGATCGCGCTGATGTTCACCGGCCTGACGCTCGCCAACGTGCTCGGCGTGCCGCTCGGCACCGCGCTCGGCCAGGCGGCCGGCTGGCGCGCGACGTTCTGGGTCGTCACGCTCATCGGCATCGCGGCGGCGGGCGCGCTGGCGGTGTGCCTGCCCAGGCACATCGAGATGCGCGAGACCAGCATCCTGCGCGAATTCAACGTGCTCAAGAACCCGCAAGTGCTGATGGTGCTCGGCATCAGCGTGCTGGCTTCGGCTAGCCTCTTTTCGGTGTTCACGTATATCACGCCGATCCTCGAAGACGTGACGGGCGTTTCGCCGCACGCGGTCACGTACGTGCTGCTGCTCTTCGGCCTCGGGCTGACGGTGGGCAGCACGCTCGGCGGCAAGCTCGCGGACTGGAAGCTCCTGCGCTCGCTGCTGTCGTTCCTGCTGTCGATCGTGATGATTCTCACGGTCTTCGCCGCGACGATGCACGAGTCGATCTCCGCGATGATCACCATCTTCCTGTGGGGCGTGCTCGCGTTCGCCATCGTGCCGCCGCTGCAAATCCTGATCGTGAACCGCGCGAGCGACGCGCCGAATCTCGCCTCGACGCTCAATCAGGGCGCCTTCAACCTCGGCAACGCGACGGGCGCGTGGCTGGGCGGCTGCGCCATCAGCGCCGGCGCGCCGCTGACGTCGCTGCCGTGGGTCGGCGTCGCGATGGCGTGCGGCGCGTTCGGGCTGACACTGCTCTCCGCGACACTCGACAAGCGGGCGCGCCGTCTCGCCATCGGGCAGGCTGCCTGAGTCTCGCTGCGCGGTCGATGAGAGGCGTCCTCTCGCGCGACTTCTTCGCGCTGATTTCGAGCGTCGCGGTGGTGGGCCTGGGCCTCGGCGCGACGCTGCCGCTCACCGCGCTCGCGCTGACGCAGGCGGGCTACGGCTCGGACGTCGTCGGCATCATGACGGCGATGCAGGCCGGCGGCGGACTCGTCGTCGCGCCGTTCGCGAGCCGCATCGCGTCGCGATACGGCGCGCGCGGCACGATCATGGGCGCGGTCGTCGTCGCGGCGCTCGCGACCATCGCGATGCAGTTTTCCATCGACCTGTGGCTTTGGGCCGCGCTGCGTTTCGCGTGCGGCGCGGCGCTGATGCTGCTCTTCACCATCGGCGAGGCGTGGGTCGCCGCGCTCGCGGACGATTCCACGCGCGGCCGCGTCGTCGCGCTTTACGCGACCCACTTCACGCTGTTTCAGATGGCCGGGCCGGTGCTCGTGAGCGTGACGGGCGGCTGGCAATCGACGCGCTTCGCCCTTTGCGGTGCGATCTTTCTGCTCGCGTTGCCCGCGCTCGCGACCATTCGCGTGTCGCCGCACGCGCTCGGCGCGGGAAGTGCCGGGCACGGCGAGCACGCCGAGAGCGGCGACTGGCGGCGCGTGCTGCCCCGCATGCCGGCGCTCGTGATCGGCACGGGCTTCTTCGCCCTCTTCGACACGCTCGCGCTTTCGCTGTTGCCGCTTTTCGCGATATCGCATGGCGTTACCGCGAACACCGGCGTGCTGTTCGCCTCCGCGATCCTGCTCGGCGACACCGCGATGCAATTCCCGATCGGCTGGCTTGCCGACCGCATCGGGCGCGCAAAGGTGCATATGGGCGCGGGCGTCGTGGTCGTCGCGCTGCTGCCGGCGCTGCCGTGGGCTGTCGCGTATCCGTGGCTCTGCTGGCCGCTGCTGTTCGTGATCGGCGCGGCGGCGGGCAGCGTCTACACGCTCTCGATCGTTGCGTGCGGCGAACGCTTTCGCGGCCCGGCGCTCATATCGGCGACAGCGATCGTCGGCGCTTCGTGGAGCGTGGCGAGTTTCGGCGGGCCGATCGTCGCGGGCATGCTGATGCGGCGCGCGGGCGCGGACGCGCTGATTGCTGTGCTGTTCGCCGCCGCGCTCGCGTTCGTCGCGGCGGCCGCGTGGGAAAAACGGGAGACGCCGCGCGTCCGTTGAGGCTCAGACCCTGGCCGCTCGCCCGGCCAGCGTACCGTCCCGGCGCACCACCGCGAGCAGCACCACGAGCAGCGCCGAACAGAACACCGGCACCGCCGCCGAATGATTCAGCGCGGCGCTCGCGTTCGTCGTCCCGGCGGCGTGGGAACAACGCGAGACGGCTCCCGTCGGTTGATGCTTGTAACGCGGGTTTAGACCGCCGTCACCACGCTACCCCGTTCCCTGCGCACCACCGCAAGCAGCACGACCAGCAGCGCCGAACAGAACACCGGCACGGCCGCCGCGTGAAACAGTTCGACGTTGCTCCATCCGAGCGCGATCATCTGCCCGCCGACGAGCGGCCCGATCACCGATCCCACGCGCCCGATGCCCAGACTCCAGCCGATGCCGGTGGAACGCAGCGTCGTCGGATAGTAATGGCCGGCAAGCGCGTTGACGGCAGGCTGGCCGCCGACGATGCAAAAGCCCGCGGCGAACACGGCCACGAAGAGCCACATCTGAACGTGCGCGACGCCGCCGATCACCCCGACGCAAACCGCGCCGACGAGAAAGCAGCCGAGCAGCACGCGCACGAAGCCGAAGCGCTCGATGAACCAGCCGAGCAGCAAGGTCCCGAGCACGCCGCCCGTCTGCAGCAGCGTGCCGACGAGCACGGCTATGCCGGGCGAATAGCCCGCATCGCGCATGACGGTCGGCAGCCAGTTCGAGAGGAAGTACAGGTCGATCAGATTCATGAAGCTGATCGCCCACAGGATCAACGTGACAGGCGTGCGTCCTGCGCGGAAAAGCTCCGCCACCGGCGCGCCTTCGCCGCCTTTTTCCCGCACGATGAGGCGCGTCGTCGAGTCGATCGTGAGCGTCGGATCGAACTTCGCCAGCCACGCGCGCGCCCGGGCTTCATGCCCCTTCAGCACGAGAAATTGCAGCGATTCGGGCAGCGCGGCGAGCATCGCCAGCGCGAGCAGGAGCGGCACCGCGCCGCCGACCCAGAAGACCGAGCGCCAGCCGAGCGACGGAATCAGCGCCGCGCTCAAAAAACCGCCGAGCGCCGCGCCCAGCGTGAAGCCGCAGGAGACCAGCATCATGCGCTTGACGCGGTGCTGCGTGCTGGAGAATTCGCCGACCAGCGCCATCGCGTTCGGCATGATGCAGCCGAGACCGAGCCCGGTGACGAAGCGCAACGCGGTCAGCACCGGCAGGCTGTGCGTGAAGGCGGTCGCGATCATCGTGAGTCCGAAGAACAGCGTCGCGCCGATCAACACCGGCCTGCGCCCGATGCGGTCGGCCAGCACGGACAAGCCGAGCGCGCCGAGCAGCATGCCGAACAGGCTCGCGCTGAACACCGGCCCGAGCGCGGACTTCGGCACGCCCCATTCGGCGATGACCGCCGGCGCGACGTAACCCATCGCCTGCGCGTCGAAGCCGTCGATCACGAGGCACAGCCCGCACAGCGCGAGCAGCAGGAAATGAAACGCGGGCCGGTGGGCATCGCCGAGCGCGCGCTCGACGTCGATCGTCGTCTTCGTCATGTTCTATTCCTCACGTTAAGGAACGCGCCGGCAGGATGCGCCCCGCGCATTCCCCGAAGCCCACGCGATAACCGTCGCCCTGACACCAGCCGCGCAACGTGATCTCGTCGCCGTCCTGAAGGAACGCGCGCTCGCCGCCTTCTTCGAGCCGCACGGGCCGCTGGCCATTCCATGTCGCTTCGAGCAGGCTGCCGCACGAGTCGGGCGTCGGTCCGCTGATCGTGCCCGAGCCCACCAGGTCGCCCACGCGCGTGTTGCAGCCCGATACCGTGTGATGCGCAAGCTGCTGCGCCATCGACCAGTACATCAGCCTGAAGTTGGTGCGAGAAATGGTCGTCGCGGTGGCCGCGCCTTCGGGCCGCAAGTCCACGGACAGATCGATGTCGAAAGCGTGATCGCCCGCATGGCGCAGATACGCAAGCGGCTGTGGCTCCTGCGCGGGCGTCGCGGTGCGGAACGGTTCGAGCGCATCGAGCGTGACAATCCACGGGGAGATGGTCGTCGCGAACGTCTTCGAGTTGAACGGGCCGAGCGGCACGTATTCCCATTGCTGAATATCGCGCGCGCTCCAGTCGTTGAGCAGCACCATGCCGAAGATGTGCGCTTCGGCTTCTTCGCAGGCAATCGGTTCGCCGAGCGCATTGCCTTGCCCGACGATGAAGCCCGTTTCCAGTTCGATATCCAGCTTGCGGCACGCGCCGAAAATCGGGCGCGGCTCGTCCGGCAGCTTCAACTGGCCGTTGGGCCGGTGCACCGGCGTGCCGCTCACCACGACCGACGACGCGCGCCCGTTATAGGCGATCGGCATCTCGGACCAGTTCGGCAAGAGCGCGTTCTTCGGATCGCGAAACATGGAACCGACGTTCGTCGCGTGCTCCTTCGACGAATAGAAGTCCGCATAGCCGGGAATCTCGACCGGCAGATGCATCGTCGCGGTTTCGCGCGGCACGAGCGCGCGGCGGCGCAGCGCCGCATCGTCGCGCAACGTCGGCGTATCGCGTGCGAGCAAGGCCGAGAGCGCGACACGCACCGCGCGCCACGACTCGCGTCCTAGCGCGATGAAGGCGTTCAGGCGCGGCTCGCTGAATGTGCCGCCAGCGTCGATCAGCCGCGCTTCTTCCAGCGCCGCCAGATCCACGATCCAGTCGCCGATCGCCACGCCCGCGCGCGGACGCTCGTTCACCGCGTCGCTGAAGACGCCGAACGGCAGGTTCTGAATCGGAAAGTCGCTCTTGGGATCGTTCGCGGATTCGATCCAGCTTTTCAGCGTCGGGGCGAGCGTCGCCTTCAGCGCATCGTTCATCGTTGCTCCGGGTTGAAGTGTTTCGTGAGGCCCTGCCAGCACTCGTAGTAATGCGCCTGCAACTGCGCGGTTTCGAGCGCGAACTGCGTGGGCTTGATGAGCGTGCGCGTTTCGAACATGAAGGCCATCGTGTCGCCGACTTTCGCGGGCTTCGACGTATCGCTCGCGGATGCCTTCTCGAACGTGTCCGCGTCCGGTCCGTGTCCGGACATGCAGTTGTGCAGGCTCGCGCCGCCGGGCACGAAGCCTTCCGCCTTCGCGTCATACACGCCGTGCACGAGGCCCATGAACTCGCTCGCGACATTGCGGTGAAACCACGGCGGCCGGAACGTGTCCTCGGCGGCGAGCCAGCGCGGCGGAAAGATCACGAAGTCGAGGGAATCGACGCCCGGCGTGTCGCTCGGCGATTGCAGCACGAGAAAGATGGACGGATCGGGATGATCGAAGCTGACCGAGCCGATGGTGTTGAAGTGCCGCAGATCGTACTTGTACGGCGCGTAGTTGCCGTGCCACGCGACCACATCCAGCGGCGAATGGCCGATGTCCGCGCGCCACAGCACGCCGTTCAGCTTCGCGACGAGTTCGAAGTCGCCTTCGCGGTCCTCGTAAGCCGCGTGCGGCGTGAGAAAGTCGCGCGGATTCGCAAGGCCGTTGGAGCCGATCGGCCCGAGATCCGGCAGTTGCAGCAACGCGCCGAAGTTCTCGCAGATGTAGCCGCGCGCCTCGCCGTCGGGCAGCGTCACGGCAAAGCGCACGCCGCGCGGGATCACCGCGATCTCGAACGGCGCGATATCGAGGCGGCCGAGTTCCGTCGCAATCGAAAGCCGCCCTTGCTGCGGAAGGATCAGCAGTTCGCCGTCCGCGTTGTAGAAGAAGCGGTCATGCATCGGGCGGTTGGCCGCGTACAGATGGATCGCGCAGCCGGTCATCGACTCCGCCGCGCCGTTGCCGGCCATCGTCACCCAGCCGTCGATGAAGTCCGTCGGCGCGTCGGGCATCGGCAGCGGGTCCCAGCGCAACTGGTTGGGCGGCGTGGCGGGAACATCGGCGAAATTGGCGACGAGCCGTGCGTTGCCCGTCACCCGCGCGAACGGCTTGTGAACCGCCGCCGGCCGGATGCGATATAGCCACGAGCGCCGGTTTTGCGCGCGCGGCGCGGTGAACGCGGTGCCCGACAGCTGCTCGGCGTAGAGACCGTACGCCGCGCGCTGCGGCGAATTGCGGCCGAGCGGCAGCGCGCCGGGCAGCGCTTCGGTGGCGAAGTCGTTCGCGAAGCCGGACTGATAGTGCCGGCTCGCGTCGGTGTGCGTGTCGAACGGGGGCATCGTCGGATCTCCTCGACAAGATTTTACGAATGTTAAACGGATTACGTTTAGTGAAATAGCTCGTATACCCTGATTCGATGCGTCCTGCCGGCATATCAATATGTCAGTTCGGTGCAAGCGGCCGCCGCGCGCGCTGATACCATCCGAATAATCACAAGCGTCCGGTCGGCCCGCACCCGAACCCACATCCATGATCTCCCCGTCCCTGCCGGAACTCGTCGCCCGCGCCGCCGACCATCCGTTTCTCGGCGCGCATATCGTGCTGGCCGGCGACGAGCATGCGCGGCAGGCCATCGCCCGCTATGGCGAACTGACGCTTGCGAGCGCCTATGAACCGATCTTCGATGTCGGCACGCACAGCTTTCCGCAAACGCTGTCCGCGTCGGCCGAAAGCGCGCAACGCTTCGGCGACGAACTCGGCTTGCAGGCGCTGACGTTGATCCAGGGCGACATGCCGCGCGATCCGTTCGCGCACCTCGAAGACGACAACGAGCTCGTCACGCTGGACCGGCTATCCCGCGCGCTGCATGCGTTCAATTTCTTCGGCCCGCAGCGGCCGGGCTTGCTGTTCCTGCGCGTGCACGAGCGGCTGTTGAAGAGCGTGAAGTACGACCACGGGCTGGTCTTCTCGTCGGTGCTGCGCAAGTTCGGCATGAATCCGGCGCGCGTGGTGATCGAGCTGCCGGCGGCGGCGGTCGCGCACAAGACGTTTCTCGGCTATCTGACCAAGAGCTATCAGCGCTACGGATTCAAGGTGGCGGGCAATCTGCCCAATGCCGGGCAGATCATGGCGGTATCGGAGATGGCGCGGCTCGATTTCATCAAGATGGATGCGGGGGCCGCGCTGCGCGATTCGGTCGTGAAGCATCTCGTCGCGTACGCGCACCGGCTGAAGATTCCGCTTATCTTCTCGAACGTGTCCGATGAAGCGCAGTTCGACGCGCTTCAACAGTTCGATGTCCACTTCGTGCAGGGACCGGTGTTCGACGCGCATCCGACGCAGATGCGCGAGCCGTGAACGTGAAGGCCGGCGTCAGGCGTCGCGCAGCCGATGCATCGCGTCCTTGAGCGCGGGATAAAGGTCGAGGTAGACGCCGAACCGCGCGTCGTACACGCGTTGGCGCGCGGCATCCGGCTTCGCGCGCTCGACGAGCGTGACCCAGCCGCCTTCGGCCGTTTCGCGCGAAATCAGCCCCGCGCCGAGCGCCGCGAGCAGCGCCGCGCCCATCGCGGCTTCCACTTCCTGTTCGATCGACAAGACCGGAAAGCCCGTCACGTCCGCGATGATCTGCATCCACAGGTCCGAATGCGCCGCGCCGCCGACCACGATCAGCCGGTCATCCAGCGATTGCGCGCCGCGCCGCCCCGCTTCCATGTTGTGCCTGAGCGCGAACGCGACGCCTTCCAGCACCGCGCGATACAGCGTGGCGCGCGTATGAAAGAGATTCAGGCCGACGAACGTACCGCTCGCGTGCGCGTCCCACACGGGGCTGCGCTCGCCCATCAGATACGGCAGGAACACGACGCCGTCCGCCCCCGCCGCCACGTTCGACGCCGCCTCCTCCAGCAGCCGATGCGGGTCGCCATGCGGCGTCGCTTTGGCGGCTTCGATTTCTGCCTGACAGAACTGGTCGCGATACCACGCGACGCACGCGCCCGCCGTGCTCGCGCCGCCGAACACGTAGAGATCGCGCTTGCCGTTGTAGACGTGCGGCATCGAAACGAGGCCGTGCCGCGCATCGACGCTCTGGTTGACGTAGCCCCAGCACATGCTCGTGCCGATCATCGCGACATGGTGGCCCGCCTGCGTGACGCCCGCGGCGAAGGTGGCGACGGCCGCATCGACGCCGCCCGCGACGACCGGCGTGTTCGCGGCGAGCCCGAGCTTGTCGGCCCATTGCGGCAAGAGCCCGCCGACCACCTCCGACGATTCGACGAGACGCTCGGGCATCATCGAAACGGGAATGCCGAGCATCTCGAGTGCTTCATGCGACCATGCGCGCGCGCCGACGTCGTACACGCCGCCAAGATTGCCCGCCGAACTGTGGTCGACGGCGAGCTCGCCCGTGAGCCGCTGGATCACGAAGGCGTTGGGCGGCAGCAGATAGCGCGTCTTCTCCCAGACATCCGGGCGGTGTTCGCGCAGCCACAGCATCTTCGTGAAGCCGTAGTAGCTGTCCACGCCGTTGCCGGTAATCGCTTCGAGGCGCGGCACGTCGACCTGCTCGCTCACCCAGTCCACTTCGGCGGTGGCGCGGCGATCCATCCAGATCAGGCACGGATGAAGCGCCTCCATCTGCTCATCCACCGGAATGCCCGAGCCGCCGTAGAGGCTGCTCACGCACAGCGCCTTGATCTGCGGCGCGTCGATGCCCTGCGCCTTCGTCTTCTCGACGCATCCGGCGATGCACGCGGTCACCGCATCGAACCAGACGGACGGCCATTGCTCGGCCCAGAGCGGCTTGGGCGTATCCGGATGGTAGGCGCTCGAATGCTGCGCGACGATTGCGCCTTCCGTATCCACGACGAGCGCCTTCGTGCTCTGCGTGCCGATGTCGATGCCGATCACATAGTCCATGTCCGTGTCTCGCGTTATGGTTGTGCTTGCTGCTGCCGCTGCCGTTGATTTGGTCGAAGCCGCATGCACCTTCCGTCAATGCGAGCCGCGTTGACTATCCGGGTATGTCCCGATCCGGCTGCCCGCGTTCGATGGTGCATCGCAACGCGCCCGGCGAAGCTCGCGTGCACGGCATGGCACGGCGATTCACGCCGCACCGCAGCGACGACGCGCCCGCCGCGCGCCTTGACTTTCAACCGGGCGAATACGATCATTCGACCACCCATCGAGCAAATGCTCGCAAACCGTCCGCGCAGAACGGGCGCATCAGCCAATCAGAGGAAGACAAGACATGAGCAGCGTATCCAGCGAAGGCACGAGCGCGAACGTGATCCTGCATATCGGCGCGGGGTCCTTTCATCGCGCGCATCAGGCGTGGTATCTGCACAAGCTGATCGAATCGGGCGATGCGCAATGGTCGCTCGCCGTCGGCAACATACGCGGCGACATGAACGCCGTTCTCGACGCGCTCGCCGCGCAAAACGGCGAATACACGCTGGAGACGGTCACGCCGCAAGGCGAGCGCGAGTATGAAACCGTGCGCTCGATCAAGAAGGTCGTGCCGTGGTCGGCGGACCTCGGCGAGCTGATCGCGACCGGCGCCGCGCCCGCCTGCAAGATCGTCTCGTTCACCGTGACCGAAGGCGGCTATTACCTCGACGAGCACGACAAGCTCGACACCGCCAACCCCGATCTCGCCGCCGACCTCAACGGCGCGAAAACGACGATCTATGGCGCGCTGGCAGCGATCCTCGAAGCGCGCATGCAAAGCAACGCCGGCATGGTCTCGCTGCAAAACTGCGATAACCTGCGCAGCAATGGCGACCGCTTCAAGGCCGGCATGCTCGAATTCCTGCAACGGCGCGGACAGACGGCGCTGCGCGACTGGATGATCGCGAACACGTCGTGTCCGAACGCGATGGTCGATCGCATCACGCCGCGCCCCACGCCCGATGTCGCCGAGCGCGTGAAGGCAGCCACCGGCATTGACGATCGCGCGCCCGTGATGGGCGAGAAATTTATCCAGTGGGTCATCGAAGACAACTTCTGCGCGGGGCGTCCCGCGTGGGAGAAGGTCGGCGCGGAGATGGTGCAGTCGGTGCACCCGTACGAGGAGGCCAAGATCCGCATTCTCAACGCGAGCCATAGCTGCATCGCGTGGGCGGGCACGCTCGTCGGCCTGCAATACATTCACGAAGGCACGCAGGACATGGAGATTCGCGCGCTCGCCGAAGCCTACGTCACCGAAGACGTGATCCCGTGCCTCACGCCGAGCCCGATCGACCTCGCAAAGTATCGCGACGTGGTGCTCGACCGCTTCAGCAATCCGTATATCAAGGACACGAACCAGCGCGTCGCGGCCGACGGCTTCTCGAAGCTGCCGGGCTTCATCGCGCCGACGCTCTCGGAATGCTTCGCGCGCGGCATCGATCCGAACGCCACGGCCATGCTGCCCGCGCTGTTCTTCCGCTTCCTCGAACGCTGGCACGAAGGCAAGCTGCCGTACACGTATCAGGACGGCGTGATGGACCCGGCCGTCGCGCACGGCTTCTTCACGGCGGCCGATCCGATCAAGGCATTCACCGGCGACAAGCTGCTTTGGGGGAGCATGGCGCAGAGCGAAAGCCTCGAACGCGTGATGCGCGCGGCCATCGCGCGCGTCGATGCGTGGCTCGCCAATCGACCGTAAGCGCATCGCGAGATATCTTTCGCTCCGGTATTGTGCTCATGGCGCGCCGTCGCGCCGGGCGGTAAATTCCACGTTTTCGCCGGACATGCGCTCCGGCAACGACCAAGGGCTCGTTCATGTACTTAGGCATCGACCTCGGCACCTCCGAAGTGAAAGTGCTGCTGCTCGCGAGCGACGGCAGCGTCATCGGCACGGCGGGCACGCCGTTCACCGTCTCGCGTCCGAAGCCGCGCTGGTCGGAACAGAATCCGCTCGACTGGTGGGAAGGCACGCGCGCCGCACTGTTCCAGTTGCGCGAGAAGTTTCCGTCGGAGTTCGCGCAGGTTCGCGGCATCGGCCTGTCCGGTCAGATGCACGGCGCGGTGCTGCTCGATTCGAGCGATCGCGTGCTGCGTCCCGCGATTCTCTGGAACGACATGCGCAGCGACAAGGAATGCGCCGAGTTGTACGAGCGCGCGCCGAACCTGCATGAAATCGCCGGCAATCTCGCGATGCCCGGCTTCACCGCGCCCAAACTGCTGTGGGTCGCGCACAACGAACCCGCTATCTTCAATCAGACCGCGTGCGTGTTGTTGCCGAAGGACTATCTGCGCATGCATCTGACGGGCACGAAGGTGTCCGATCCGTCCGACGCCGCCGGCACGCTCTGGCTCGATGTCGCGCGCCGCGACTGGTCCGACGAGCTGCTCGCCGCGTGCGGCATGTCGCGCCAGCAGATGCCGGCGCTCGCGGAAGGCAGCGAGCCGTCGGGCACGCTGCGGCCCGAACTCGCGGCCGAACTCGGCTTGCGCGATGACGTTGTCGTCGCGGCGGGCGGCGGCGACAACGCCGCGAGCGCGGTCGGCATCGGCGCGACGGAACCGGGCGATGGCTTTCTCTCCCTCGGCACGTCCGGCGTGCTGTGCGTGGTCGGCGACCGCTTCCGGCCGAATCCGGCGTCCGCCGTGCACGCGTTCTGCCACGCGATTCCCGACCGCTGGCATCAGATGAGCGTGGTGTTGTCGGCGGCGAGCTGCCTGCGCTGGGTCTGCAAGCTGACATCTACCGACGAGCCCACGCTGCTCGCCGAAGTCGAGGCGTTGCCCTCCGACGCGCTCGCGACCGCCCCGCTTTTCCTGCCGTATCTGAGCGGCGAGCGCACGCCGCACAACGACCCGTACGCGCAAGGCGTGTTCTTCGGCATGACGCACGCAACGGACCGCGCGCTGCTCGGCTATTCGGTGCTCGAAGGCGTGACGCTCGCGCTCACGGACGGGCTGGATGCGCTGCAATCGGCGGGCACAGAGACGCGCGCGTTGTCGATGCTCGGCGGCGGCGCGAGAAGCGCATACTGGGGCCAAATGTTCGCCGATGCCTTCGATACCCCGACGCGCACCCACGGCGGCGGCGAAACCGGCGCGGCGCTGGGCGCGGCGCGCCTCGGCTGGCTCGCTGCAGGCGGCGATCCGTCGGTCGTGCTCGCGAAACCGGCGGTAAAGCAGGAGTTCACGCCGAATCGCGAACGGCATCAGGCCTTGCGTCAGCGGCTGAAGAGCTTCCGGGAGCTGTATCAGCACGTGCGGCCGCTGTTCGATCCGGCGCGCCCACGCCTGGCGTAGCTGACAAGGGCGCCCGCCACGCCGCGCACTGACGAACCAGCGAAATTCGCGAAGGAAAAGAAAAGACCTCAGTGCCTAAATCAACCGAAAAACTCGACCTGGCGACCCGCGCGGCGTGGCTCTACTACGTCGCCGGCAACACGCAGAACGAGATCGCAGAAAAGCTCCAGATCTCGCGTCCCGTGGCGCAGCGGCTCGTCGCGTTCGCGGTGGAAAAGAACCTCATCCGCGTGCGGGTGGATCACCGCATCGCGGACTGCCTGTCCCTCGCGAAGCAACTGTGCGACCGCTACGGCCTCGCGATGTGCGAAGTGGTGCCCATCGACGGCGACTCGAAAGAGCAAGTCGACCGCAAGCTCGCCGTCGCGGGCGCGCAGGTGATGGAGCGCTATCTGGTCGACGAGAAGCCGATCGTCGTGTCTATCGGCAGCGGGCGCACGCTGAAGGCGGTCGTCGAGCAGATCGGACAGATCGACCGCCCGCAGCATCGTTTCGTGTCGATGGTCGGCGCGATCGCGCAGGACGGATCATCGAATCGCTATGACGTTGCGCAGCAGCTATCGGAGAAGACCGGCGGCAAGCACTTCATGCTGCCCGCGCCGCTCATGGCCGACAACGAAGCCGAGCGCGCGCAATGGGTCAATCACCGGCTGTACCGTATCGTCGATGAACTCGCGCAGAAAGCGGACGTGGCGTTCGTCGGCATCGGCAATGTGGGCGTCAATTGCCCGCTGCATCAGGACGGCTTCATCACGCGCGCCGAAGTCGACGAGATGATGAAGGCCGGCGCGGTCGCGGAATGGCTCGGCTTGCCGATCGACGTGAACGGCGAGCGCGTGCAGTCGAAGACCGGCGCGCGCGTCACGAGCCTGAAGCTCGACGCCCCGCCGAAGCGGCCGACCATCGGCTTCGCGGGCGGCGAGCGCAAGCGCGAAGCGTTGATCGCGGCGCTCAAAGGCCAGTGGCTGTCGGGACTCGTGACCGACGAGCTTTGCGCGAAAGCCGCGCTCGACGCCTGAGCGTCAGAACGCGATCTGCGCATCCACAGCCTGCCCGGTTTCGAGCATCACGCCTTCGCCTTCGACCACCATCGCGTTCTTGCCGAAGGTGAGCTTGCCGTCGTGCTGCGCGCTTGCGCGATACGTGCTCATGGTGTCCAGCGGTTCGTGCGGCCACTCGGGATGCGGCGCGCCGGTGAGTTGGTCGATGGTCGGCACCGGGCAGCGCGTGCAGAGCTTGACGAGGCGCAGTTGTACGTCGCGGCCGTCCCCGCGAATCAGCATGTCTTCGACGAAATCTTCCTCGTAGGCATCGAGCCCGCCGATCACGAGATTCGGGCGAAAACGGTTCGCGGCAATGGCGGGCGCGCCCTTTTGCGCGAGCCGTGCGTTGAGATCATCGAGCGATGCCTGACCGAGCACGAGCAGCGGAAAGCCATCGGCGAAGCGCGTGTGCGTAGTGAGCGGCGCAGTCCACTTCTGATCGACGTTGCGCCGCGCCTGCGGCGCGAAGCGCGCGAGGCGCGCCGGCATGCCGAGCAATTCGCTGAACCAGTGCGCGGTCTGCGGGCCGGTGTCGAGCGCATCGACGGTATCGCGCCAGACGGTCGCGCGCACCGGTTCGGCATTCGACAGCGCGGCCGGGTCCAGCGGCGTGCGCAGCGTCGGCATGCCGGGCGCGTCGAGGACGAGATCGCCGCCATCGAACGCTGTGCGGATCAGCGCCATGCGCGGATAAGTGCGCTGCGTCAGCATGCCGCCCGACGCGTCGGTGACCATCCAGTGGCGATCGTATTCGAGACCGGTTTCCAGCAGCATCGCGCGTGGCAGCGCGATGCCGGCGCAGGACTTGACCGGATAAACGTACAGCTCGTTCAGAACGTGCATGGCGCGTGTCGGTGCGGTGGCGGGAGGAGCCGCATTATCGCCTGCCGACACGCGAAGAAACACGCGCCGCGTCAGGCCGACGCGCTTTGCACGCGCGGCATCTTCACTTCCGGATGCTCCGCGAGATACGCCTGCACCGCGTTGCGCGCGAAAGCCTGCCCTGCCGCGTCGAACATATGGCAGTGGTCAGGCTCCGCGCCGAGCTTCAGCTTTTGGCCGCGCGCGTGCTTCTCCAGCGGCGGAATCCGCGAAATGAGGCCATCGGGCGCCACGGACGTTTCCGCATAGAGATAAGCGGCATCGCCGAGCGTTTCGACGGTCATCGTGCTCGCGGACACGCCGTAGTCACTCGTGGCGGGCATCGGCTGCAAGTGCTCCGGACGAATGCCGACGGTCACCGCATCGCCCGGCTTCGCGTTGCCCGGCAGCACGCCGACAAGCTGCGTCTCGCCGGTCTCGTACTTCACGAGCACGCCGTCGCTCTGAACCTGCGCGATGGTGCCGGACAGAAAGTTCATCTTCGGCGAGCCGATGAAACCCGCGACGAACTTGTTCGCCGGAGCGTGATACAGCGTGTTCGGCGTGCCGACCTGCTCGACGTTGCCCGCCGACAGCACGACGATCTTGTCCGCGAGCGTCATCGCTTCGACCTGATCGTGCGTCACGTAGATCATCGTCGTCTTCAGGTCGTCGTGAAGGCGCGCGAATTCCAGGCGCATCTTCACGCGCAGCGCGGCGTCGAGATTCGAAAGCGGCTCGTCGAAGAGAAAGACTTTCGGCTTGCGCGTGATCGCGCGGCCGATCGCCACGCGCTGGCGCTGACCGCCCGACAGTTGCTTCGGCTTGCGGTCGAGCAGATGGTCGATATGCAGAATCTTCGCGGCCTGCTTCACGGCCGCGTCGATGGCGGGCTTCTTCTCGCCCGCGAGCTTCAGGCCGAAGGCCATGTTGTCGTACAGCGTCATGTGCGGATAGAGCGCGTACGACTGGAACACCATCGCGATGCCGCGCTTGGCGGGCGGCAGGTCGTTCACGCGCGCGCCGTCGATCATCAGGTCGCCGCCGCTGATGTCTTCGAGACCCGCGATCATGCGCATCAGCGTGGACTTGCCGCAGCCCGACGGCCCCACGAACACGACGAACTCGCCGTCTTCGATATCGAGGTTGACGCTGCGCATCACCTCCGTGTCTTCATAACGCTTGTTGATGTTGCGTAACGTCAGGCTAGCCATGATGTGTCTCCTGTCGGCCTTGCTTTCGCCGAGTCATGTGCGGCGCACGTGTGCGTGTGCGCGCTAATTCGTTTCGAACGACGCGTGTTGCAGCCAGCGATCGACGAGCGCGGGCAGGCGCGCCATGTCGTCGAACACGATCGCCGCGCCCGCGCGCCGGAGCGTGTCCACCTGGCCTTCGCTCGCGTGTCCGCCGCCGATGAAACCGAGCACCGGCATGCCCGCCGCCCGCGCCGCCGTGACGCCCGTCACGCTGTCCTCGACGACGAGGCACATCGACGGCTCGACGTTCATCGCGCGCGCCGCCGCCAGATACACGTCCGGCGCGGGCTTCGGATTGGGGACCATGTCCGCGCAGAAGCGCCGCTCGCCGAAAAAGCGCACGAGCCCGGTGCGTTGCAGCGCGGTATCCACGTACGAAGAGAAGCTGTTGCTCGCGCAGGCTTTCGTGAGCGGCACGGCGGCCAGCGCCTCGGCGATGCCCGCGACGGGCGGCGCCTGCACCGCCGCCGCCTCGACCGAACGCCGGATCGCGACGACCTGCTCCGGCGTCAGCGTGCGGTTGACGCTGTCGGCGGCGCTCGCGAGCACGGCCTCGATGCGCAGCCCGAGCAGCGGCAGCACGACCGGCTCGACATCGACGCCCGGCCACAGCGCCTGCAATTCGGTAACGAGCATGCGCGCCGCCACGGCTTCGCTGTCGATCAAGACGCCGTCGCAATCGCAGATCATCAGGCGGTCGTGTGGGAGAGTCAGGTTCACGAGCCCGCCCTCACTTGACCGCGCCGAAGGTGAGACCGCGCACGAGCTGCTTCTGCGACAGCCAGCCGACGATCAGGATCGGCGCGACCGCGAGCAGCGAAGCCGCCGAGAGCTTCGCCCAGAAGAGCCCTTCCGGACTCGAATACGACGCGATGAACACGGTCAGCGGCGCGGCATTCGAGCTCGACAGGTTGATGCTCCAGAACGCCTCGTTCCACGAGAGGATCACGAGCAGGAGCGCGGTCGATGCGAGGCCCGGCAGCGCCATCGGCATAAGCAGATAGACGATCTCCTGCCAGGTCGTCGCGCCGTCGATGCGGCCGGCTTCCAGAATGTCCTTCGGCACTTCGTTGAAATACGTGTAGGCCATCCACACGGCAATCGGCAGATTGATGAGCGTGTACACGATGATGAGACCGCTCACCGTATCCAGCAGCCCCGAGTTCTTCCACAAGAGGTAGATGGGCACGAGCACGCCGACCGACGGCATCATCTTCGTGGAGAGCATCCACAAGAGCAGCTTCTGCGTCTTGCGCGTGGGGAAAAAGGCCATCGCGTAGGCGCACGGCACCGCGAGCAACAGGCAGACCACCGTCACGCCGAGCGAGATCAGCACCGAATTCCACGCAAAGCCGAAGTAGTTGCTGCGCGCGAAGACTTCGCGAAAGCTGTCGAGCGTCGGCGAAAAGATGAGCGACGACGAATACGCCTGCTGCTCGGTCTTGAACGCGGTGATCGTCATCCAGAAGATCGGGAAGAACAGCAGGATGGAGACGAGCCACGCGAGGACGCCGGGCACGATGCGCTTCACATGATCCAGCACGGGCACCGAAGTCGTGGAGGTAACGGGATGCGTGCTCATGACTCGTACTCCCCTTTGAGGTTCTTCGCGAGCATTCTCACGAGGAAGAACGCGACGATATTGGCGAGAATCACCGCGAGAATGCCACCCGCCGAGGCGAGGCCGACATCGAACTGTTGCAGGCCGAGCGCATAGATCAGGTACGACAGGTTGGTCGTCGCCGTGCCGGGGCCGCCGCCCGTCGTCGTGTAGATTTCCGCGAAGATCGAGAGCAGGAAGATGGTTTCCATCATCACGACGACCGCAATCGCGCGCTTCAGGTGCGGCAGCGTGATGAAGAAGAACATGGCGAACGGGCCCGCGCCGTCGATGCGCGCGGCTTCCTTCTGCTCCTGATCGAGCGACTGGATCGCGGTGAAAAGAATGAGGAACGCGAACGGCAGCCACTGCCACGCGACGATCACGATGACCGCAAAGAGCGGATACTCGGCGAACCAGTCGATAGGCTGCATGCCCAGAGATCGCATCAGCGAGGCGACGAGGCCGTACACCGGATGCAGGATCATGTTCTTCCAGATCAGCGCGGAGACCGTCGGCATCACGAAGAACGGCGCGATGACAAGCAGCCGCGCGATGCCCTGTCCGATGAACTTGCGGTCGAAGAGCACCGCGAGCAGCACGCCGCCGATCACCGTGATGGCCAGCACGGACGCAATCAGCGTCAGCGTATGCGCGATGGACGGCCCGAAGGCGGGATCGGTAACGAGGAACTGAAAGTTGTCGAGCCCCGCGAAGCCTTTGACATCGGGATTCAGCAGGTTGTAGCGCGAAAACGAATACCAGATGGTCATCGCAAGCGGAATCGCCATCCACAGGAACAGCAACCCGGACGACGGCGTGATCAGCCAGCGGACCGACTTCGCGCGCTTCTTGTCGCGCTCGGCGGCGGACACGTCGAAGTGATCGGCAATGGGGGGATTCAGTTGGCGCATGATCGTGTCACCTCTCGATGATGCCGGCGGGCCGCGCGCTGACGTTACCTGGCGCGGCCCGCCTATTCGCCGCTTACTTTTGGTAGCCGGCCTGTTTCACCGCGCGGTCAGCCGTCGCGTTGGCCGCCTTCAGCGCGTTGTCGACGCTCGTCTGTCCGGCGACGACACCCGCGATGGACTGCCCGACCACCGTGCCGAACGACTGGAACTCCGGAATGCCGACGAACTGAATGCCGCTATAGGGCACTTTCTTCTGCGTCGCGTCGTTCGGATTCGCGGATTCGATCGCCTGCAACACGAAGTCGCCGAACGGCGCGGCCTGCTTGTACTCGGGGCGAGCGTAAGTCGACTTGCGCGTGCCCGGCGGCACCGAGGCCCAGCCTTCGTCCTTGCCGACCATCTCGATGTATTCCTTCGACGTCGCCCACGCGGCGAACTTCTTCGCGGCGTCCTGCTGCTTCGACGTCTTCGGAATCGCGAGCGACCACGACCAGAGCCAGTGCGAGCCCTTCGGCGTGACCTGCGTCGGCGCGGCGGCGAAGCCGATCTTGTCGGCCACTTGCGATTGCGCCTTGTTGTAGAGCATGCCGGCGGCAACCGTCGCGTCGATCCACATCGCGCACTTGCCCGAGGACATCAGCGTGAGGTTTTCGTTGAAGCCGTTCGAGCTCGCTCCCGGCGGGCCGTCGCTCTTCAGCAAGTCCGCATAGAAGGACACGGCCTTGTGCCATTCGGGCGTGTCGAGCTGCGCCTTCCACTGCTCGTCGAACCAGCGCCCGCCGAACGTGTTCACGACCGTTGAAACGAACGCCATGTTTTCGCCCCAGCCCGCCTTGCCGCGCAGACAGATGCCGTACTGGCCCTTCGACTTGTCGGTGAGCTTGTCGGCGAACTGCTTGATCTGGTCGTAGGTCGGCTGATCGGGCATCTTCAGGCCCGCAGCCTGAAAAAGATCCTTGCGGTAATACGTCATCGAGCTTTCGACGTAGAACGGCAGCGCGTAAAGCTGGCCGTTGTACGAGAGACCGTCGCGGGCCGTCTTCACCACGTCGTCGAGATCGTAGTTCGAAGGCAGATTCGACATCGGCGACAGCCAGCCGCGCTTGCCCCACTGCGGCGCTTCGTACGTGCCGATGGTCAGCACGTCGAACTGGCCGCTGTTCGTCGTGATGTCGGTGGTCGCGCGCTGGCGCAGCACGTTCTCCTCCAGGATCACCCACTTGAGCTGAATGTCGGGATTGGCTTTCTCGAACGCCGGCGAGAGCTTTTTCAGCTCGATCATGTCCGGATTGTTGAGCGTGGCGATGGTGATGGTCGTCGCGGCATGCGCGGCGAGCGGCGCGAGCGCGGCGGCGGCAAGCGCGGCCGAAACCGCCGCGATGGAACGCCGCGTGCGCGGCTTGGGCTGAACGGTGCGTTGAGTGCGTTTCATTGGTTCGTCTCCTTTTTCGTTTGCACGGTGCAGCGGACCGTGCATGCATGGCGCACGTGCCGTCTGTGCCGCTGCCTGATTCTGCTGCGCTGGGAACCGCGTGGTTGCTCGTTTTCGTAGGCTGGCCCGCGTATGCATCACCGCGACGCCGTTTCACTATAGACGGTGCGCCTCATGCTGCAAGGCGCACGCGCCGGGTCAACTCATCCAGTTGCCGCCGTCGACGTTGATCGTCTGCGCGGTGATGTAATCCGAATCCGCCGATGCGAGAAAAAGCGCCGCGCCGGTCAGGTCGTCCGGCACGCCCATGCGTCCGAGCGGCACTTCCTCGCCGACGACGCGTTTCTTTTCGCCGAGCGGCCGGTTTTCGTAACGGGCGAAGAGCGCATCGACCTGTTCCCACATCGGCGTATCGACGACGCCCGGCGCGATGCCGTTCACGTTGATGCGTGATTTCGCGAGCGCGAGCGCCGCCGATTGCGTATAACTGATGACGGCCGCCTTGGTCGCGCAGTAGTGCGAGACGAGCGCCTCGCCGCGCCGCCCGGCCTGCGACGACATGTTGATGATCTTGCCGCCGCGTCCCTGCTCGACCATGCGCCGGGCGACCGCCTGCATCAGGAAGAACATGCCCTTGACGTTGACCGCGAAGAGGCGGTCATAGACGTCCCAGGATTCGTCGAGGATCGGGCGCATGTCGAAGAGCGCCGCGTTGTTGAAGAGAATGTCGATGCCGCCGAAGCGCTCCACGGCGCTCGCCACGATGCGCTCGATGTCTTCGCGGCGCGTAACGTCGGCTTCGAGCGCGAGCACGCGGCCGGCGGCGTTCTCATAACGCTGCGCCATGCCTTGCGCGTCTTTCACGTCGACCACGACGAGCTTTGCGCCTTCGTCGAGATAGCGCCGCGCGACCGCCTCGCCGATTCCGCTCGCGGCGCCTGTGATGACCGCGACCTTGTCTTTCAGTCTCACCGATGTCTCCGATTCTCTGCCCGACCGGCGCGCGGAAGTGAGCGAACGCTCGACGGCCGATCAATTGCTCTATGTTTGATCGAATGATCGGTGTTGCGGAGGCGCGTGTCAAGGCGTGGTTTCGCGGTTTCGATGCTGCAATGCGCAACGCGTTGGTGGCGCGTCAACGATGCAAACCGCCGTGATACGTTATATCATCGCCACTCGCTCATAGCGCCGCCTTGGGCGGCCACGATGACATGACTGCATCCGTTGAAACCATGCTCGCCCGCGCCGAAGCGTTAGCCAACGAGCGCGGCCTCGCGCTCACGCCGCTGCGCCGCCACGTGTACGAACTCGTGCTGAAGGCGCACAAGCCCATCGGCGCGTACGACCTCATCGACGCGCTGGAACCGCAGCGCGGCGCGCGCGTGCCGCCGACCACCGTTTATCGCGCGCTCGACTTTCTGGTCGAGAACGGGCTCGTGCATCGCATCGAGTCGAAGAACGCGTTCGTCGCGTGCTGCGACGCCGGCCGCCCGCACGAGAGCCAGTTTCTGATCTGCGATGAATGCGGCGCGACGCTCGAAATTCAGGGACGCGAACTGGCATCGTCGCTGTCGGCGAGCCCGCCCGCGCACGGCTTCCAGTTGCGGCATCAGGTTGTGGAACTGAGCGGCCTGTGCAGCGACTGCCAGCGCAAGCATCACGCGAACGAGCACGCTCACACCGAAGGAAGCCGATGAAACGCGCGCACATCCTGAATTGCGTGGTGGCCGCGCTTTGCATCGGCCAGAGCGCGTTGGCGCATGCCGCCGGCGTGCCGGTGGTCGCGGCGGAAAACTTCTATGGCGACGTCGTGCGCCAGCTCGGCGGCGACTACGTAGAGGTCACGAGCATTCTCAACAATCCCGACGAAGATCCGCATCTCTTCGAAGCCAGCCCGAAGACCGCGCGCGCGCTTCAGCATGCGGCGCTCGTCGTCTATAACGGCGCGGACTACGACCCGTGGATGGACAAGCTGCTCGCGGCGTCGAAGAGCAGCGCCAAGCGCACCGTGATCGTCGCGGCGCAGCTGACGGGCAAGAAGTCCGGCGACAATCCGCATCTCTGGTACGACCCGCCGACGATGCCCGCCGTCGCGAAAGCGGTGAGCGCGTATCTGGCGAGCGCGGACCCGGCGCACAAGAGCGATTACGACGCGCGTCTCGCCGCGTTTCTGGCATCGCTCAAGCCCATCGACGCGCGCATCGCGCAGCTGAAGTCGCGTTATCGCGGCGTGCCCGTGACCGCGACGGAGCCGGTGTTCGGCTATACCGCCGATGCCATCGGCTTCGAGATGCGCAACCAGCGGTTCCAGACCGCCGCGATGAACGAGACGGAGCCGAGCCCGGCCGAGATCGCCGCGTTCGAGAAAGACTTGCGCGAACGGCGCGTGCACGTGCTCATCTACAACAGCCAGGCGACCGGCGCGCTCACGCGGCGTCTGCTCGGCATCGCGAAAGACGGGCATGTGCCGAGCATCAGCGTGACGGAGACGCTGCCCGCCGGCAAAACCTATCAGCAATGGATGCAAACGCAGCTCGACGCGCTCGCGGGCGCGCTGCAAGGATGGCAGCAATGATCCACGAGTCGAAGACCGCGCTCGAAGTCGATCGCGTGACGCTCGAACTCGGCGGACGCGCGATTCTGAACGATGCGAGCTTTGCCGTTCACACCGGCGAATTCATCGGCGTGCTCGGGCCCAACGGCGCGGGCAAAACCACGCTGATGCGCGCGCTGCTCGGCCTCGTGCCCGTCGCGTCCGGCGCGATCCGCGTGAACGGCGAGGCCGTCGTGCGCGGCAATCCGTCCATCGGCTACATGCCGCAGATTCGCGCGGGGCTCGCCAATCGCCGCGTGCTCGGGCGCGATTTCGTCGCGATGGCCGCGGACGGGCATCGCTGGGGCCTGCCGCATCGCGACGCGCGCACGCGAGCCGACGTCGAGCGCGTGCTCGATCTCGTCGGCGCGCGGCAACTCGCGGCGCGGCCGTTGTCGGAGCTATCGGGCGGCGAGCGTCAGCGGCTCCTGCTCGCGCAGTGTCTGCTCGGCAATCCGCGTCTCTTGCTGCTCGACGAGCCACTCATCAGCCTCGATCCGCGCCATCAGACGAGCGTCGTGGAACTCGTGCGACGCGTGCAGCGGGAACTCAACATCACGGTGTTGTTCTCCGCGCACGAACTGAATCCGCTCTTGAACTCGCTCGATCGCGTGCTGTATCTGGGCAACGGGCGCGCGGCGCTCGGCACCGTCGACGAAGTCATCACGAAGCCCGTGCTTTCGCGTCTCTACGGCTCGACGATCGACGTCATGCGCGTGAACGGCCGCATCTTCGTAATGTCGGGCGACGTGGAAATCGACAAGCTCGATCACGCGCACGAAAACGGCAACGGGCATCAGCACGAGCACGAGCACGAGCACGACCACGGCCACGCTCATGCGCACAGCCACGGCAAGAAGGGAACGCACACGCACGATGTTTGAATACGACTTCATGGTGAACGCATTCGCGGCGTCGGGCATCGTCGCGGTGCTGGCGGGAATCGTCGGCTATTTCCTGGTGATGCGCGGGCAGACCTTCGCGGGCCACGCGCTGTCGCACGTGGGCTTTACCGGCGCGACGGGCGCGGTGCTGCTCGGCGTGTCGCCCATCTGGGGCATGGTCGGCTTCACGCTCGCGGCGGGCGTCGGCATGGGCGCGCTCGGCGAGCGGCTGTCGGGCCGCGACGTGGCCATCGGCATGATTCTTTCGCTGTCGCTCGGCTTCGGGCTGCTGTTCCTGCACTTCTTCACCGCCTACGCGACGCAGGCCACCGCGCTGCTGTTCGGCAACGTGCTCGGCGTGAGTCACGAAACGCTCGTGGTGCTCGCCGGACTCGCGGCGGTGAGTCTCTTCGCGCTAGGCGTCATCATGCGGCCGCTGCTCTTCGCTTCGTTGCAGCCGGAGCTGGCCGAAGCAAAAGGCGTCTCGCTGCGCCTCGTCTCCGTGCTGTTTCTCGCGATCACCGCGCTCGCGGTGGCGGCGTGCACGCAGATCGTCGGCGTGCTGCTGGTGTTCGCGCTGATGGTCGGGCCGGCAGCGGCCGCGCAGAACGTGACCACGCGCCTGTCGACGGGCCTGCTGCTCGCCGCGCTCTTTGCATTGGGACAGGCGTGGGCGGGCCTGACGCTCGCCTATTACACCGACTGGCCGACGAGCTTCTGGATCACGATGCTCGCCGCAGTGGTCTATGCGGCGAGCCTGCTGGCGCGGCGCGGAAACTGACCGACCGCTGCCGCTACCGCGCCGCGCTCAACGGCAGAGCACCCGCGCATGATGCGCGATGTGCTCGCCGATGAACGTCGAAATGAAGAAGTACCCGTGGTCATACCCTTCGTGACGACGCACCGTGACGCTATGCCCCGCCTCGCGCGCGTTGCGCTCGAAGACATCGGGATGCAACTGCTCGGCGAGAAACTGATCGGCCAGTCCCTGATCGATGAGAATGCCGCCTTCGAAGCGTGACGCTGCATCGCCCTTCACGAGTTCGCTCGCGTCGTACTGCTTCCACGCGTCGCGGTCGTCGCCGAGATAGCCGGTGAACGCCTTCACGCCCCACGGACATTGCGAAGGCGCGGCGATCGGCGCGAATGCCGACACGCTGCGGTACACATCCGGATTGCGCAGCGCGAGCACGAGCGCGCCGTGCCCGCCCATGGAATGCCCGAAGATGCCGAGCCGGTCCTCGCGCACTGGCAATCCGGCGAGCACCGCTTCGCGCAAATCCTGCGTCACGTACGAATACATGCGATACCGCTCGCGCCACGGCTCGCGCGTCGCATCGACATAGAAGCCCGCGCCGACGCCGAAATCCCACGCGTCCTTCTCGCCGGGAATGTCCGCGCCGCGCGGCGACGTATCCGGCGCGATCAGCGCGATGCCATGCTCGGCCGCGTACCGCTGCGCGCCGGCCTTGATCGGAAACGTCTCTTCGGTGCACGTGAGACCGGCGAGATAGAAGAGCGCCGGCACTTTCGACGCCGACGCAGCGGCGGGCAAGAACACCGAAAAGCGCATCGGCAGGCCGATCGACCGCGACTCATGCCGATAGATGCGCTGCACGCCATCGAAACAACGGTGTTCCTCGACGAGTTCGAGCATGGCGTCCTCCGCGCTCAATAGATGACGACGGAGCGGATCGACTCGCCCTTCTTCATCAGGTCGAAGCCGTCGTTGATCTGATCGAGCTTCAGATGATGCGTGATGAGATCGTCGATATTGATCTTGCCTTCCATGTACCAGTCGACGATCTTCGGCACGTCGGTGCGGCCGCGCGCGCCGCCGAAGGCGGAGCCCTTCCACTCGCGGCCCGTGACAAGCTGGAACGGCCGCGTGCTGATTTCCTCGCCCGCCGCCGCCACGCCGATGATGAACGATTGTCCCCAGCCCTTGTGCGTGCATTCGAGCGCCTGACGCATCAGCTTCACGTTGCCGACGCATTCGAACGAATAGTCCGCGCCGCCATCGGTCAATTGCACGATGCGATCGACCACGTTCTCCACTTCGTTCGGGTTGATGAAGTGCGTCATGCCGAACTTCTTCGCCAACTCGACGCGGCCCGGATTGATATCGACGCCGATGATCTTGTCCGCGCCGACCATCTTCGCGCCCTGAATCACGTTCAGGCCGATGCCGCCAAGCCCGAACACGACCACGTTCGCGCCGGCTTCGACCTTAGCCGAATACACGACCGCGCCGACGCCTGTGGTCACGCCGCAGCCGATATAGCAGATCTTGTCGAACGGCGCGTCCTCGCGCACTTTCGCCACTGCAATCTCCGGCACCACGATGTAGTTCGAAAACGTGGACGTGCCCATGTAGTGAAAGAGCGGCTTGCCGTCGAGCGAGAAGCGCGAAGTCGCATCGGGCATCAGGCCCTTGCCTTGCGTCGCGCGGATCGCCTGACAGAGGTTCGTTTTGCGCGAGAGGCAGAACTTGCACTGGCGGCATTCCGGCGTGTAGAGCGGAATGACGTGATCGCCCTTCTTCACGGTGCCGACGCCCGGTCCCACGTCCACGATCACGCCTGCGCCCTCGTGGCCGAGAATCGCCGGGAAGATGCCTTCCGGGTCCGCGCCCGAAAGCGTGTAGTAGTCGGTATGGCAAATGCCCGTCGCCTTCACTTCGATCAGCACTTCGCCGGCGCGCGGCCCTTCGAGATCGACTTCCTCGATGGTGAGCGGCTGCCCTGCTTTCCATGCGATTGCGGCTTTTGTCTTCATCGTTCGGTTCCTCGTTTCAATGGCAATGTTTCGTTCAGCGGACGACGTTCAGGACTTCGTAACATGCGCCCATCGTGTGATAGTCGGTCTTGCCGGCGGGGCTTTTTTCGTCGCTGTACTGGCGGTTGTCGCGCGTCAGAATGCGATACCACGCGCCGTAGTGATGATCGACGAAATGCGCCCAGCTATAGGCCCACAAGCGGTCGTAATCGCTCCAGTAGCGCGCGGCGGCCGACTGGTCGCCATCGCGATCCGCGCGTTCGGCGAGCAGCGCCGCCGCCGCGAGCGATTCCGCCTGCACCCAGAAGTACTTGTCTTCGTCGTAGAACTTGCCGTCCGGATCGAAGCCGTAGACCATGCCGCCGTGCTCGTGATCCCACGACAGTTCGAGCGCGTGGTCGAAGAGTTCGCGCGCGCGTCGCGCATGCCACGCTTCTGGCCGATGCCGGTCGAGAATCAGCAGCAGCTTCGCCCATTCGGTCTGATGCCCCGGCTGAAAGCCCCACGGACGAAAGATGTTGCTGCGATCGCCCTTGTTGTAATCCCAGTCGATCGACCAGTCCGGCTTGTAGTGCTCCCACACGAGCCCGCCCGCGAGCGCGGCCTGCCGGTTCACCATGTTGTCGGCCAGAAGCGCCGCGCGGTCCAGATAGCGCGTCTCGCCGGTCGCCTCGAACGCGGCGAGAAACGCCTCGCATGCGTGCATGTTCGCGTTCTGCCCGCGATAATCCGACACCTTCCAGTCCGCGCTCGCTTCGTCTTTATACAGGCCGTGCGGCGCGTCCCAGAAGTGCGTTTCCATCAGGTTCCACGTTTCGTCGAGATAGGCGCGCGCCTCGTCGAAGCCCGCTTCCACCGCCTTCGCATACGCGAGCACGACAAACGCGAGACCGTAGCAATGGTTGGTCGCATCGGTCACTTCGCGGCCGTTGAGCGTCCACGCATAGCCGCCCGTTTCCGGATTGCGATGAACCTCGCGCAAATAGTCGATGCCGTGCCGCACGCCGCCGCGATATTCGTCGAGGCCGTAGTGCTTGTATGCCATCGCATAGTTGAAGACGAAGCGCGTGCTCGACACGAGATGACGAGACTTGCGGTCGTAGATCGTGCCGTCGTTCTTGTAGAAGTGATAGAAGCCGCCTGCGGGGTCCATGCAGTGCGGGTGATAGAAGATCATCGTGCGCAGAGCGTGATCCAGCAGGAACTGGCGCGAGCGGAAGTCGGGTTGCGGCGTGACGGATGCGGACATAGCGGATGTCGTTGATGTTGTGATGGGCCGACGGCGCGGCCCTTGCCTGAAGCCGATGTGAATCGCACGTCAGTTTAAGGGCTCGCGCGCAAGACGTCAGAACCAGTCTTCGACGCGCTCGTAGAGAGCGATGAAACGCGCGTGCCTTTCGTCGAGCGCGTCATGGCCTTGCGGGCTCGCGACGCGCGTGCTCGCGGGCACCAGCGATGCCAGTTCATCGGCGCGCCAATGCCCCGCCGCCATGCCGCCGATGATTGCCGCGCCGCGCGCCGCCGCGTTCGGGCAATCGCAGGCGTGCAGTTCGACATCGAGCGCATCGGCGAGCAGTTGACGCCAGCGCGCGTCGATGGAGCCGCCTCCCGCAAGACGCATCGACGACAACGGCGTGCCGCTCGCTCGGATCGCGTCGAGTCCCGCCCGCAATGCGAATGCCACGCCTTCGAACGCCGCGCGCATCATCGTCCCACGCGTGTCGTTAAGGCCGAGGCCGAGCCAGCCGCCGCGCGCCGCAGGATTCATCCACGGAGAACGCTCGCCGCTCAGGTACGGCAGGAAACTCACGGACGCGCTCGCATCCGATGCGAATGCGTCCTCGTAAGCAGCGGGCCACGCTGCATAGCCGAGCCACCCGCGCACCGTCTCCAGCGCGACGCCCACGTTCTGCATCGCCGCCATGCGGTACCAGCGCGCGCCGGTGCTGGCCGCGCCGCGATACGTGTGGAGTCCGCGCACCGGCGACGGCGCTTCATCGCTCATCACGACGATCTGCCCGCCGCTGCCCGTGGTGAGCAGCGCGTCGCCATCCCCGATCAGGCCGCTGCCGAGCGCGGCGCAGGGCGTATCGCCTGCGCCGACGGCCATCGGAATGCCCGCGCGCAGGCCGAGCGCCGACGCCGCCTCTGCGGACAACGCACCAGCCTGTGAATCCGATGCCGCGAGCGGCGCGAACCACGCGCGCGACAAGCCGAGCCTCTCGATGAGCGCCGCGTCCCATTCGCCCGACGGCGCGGCGAGGGCGGTCGCGCACGCGTCCGACGGATCGGTCACGAACGCGCCGCCGAGCCTCGCGCGCAGCCAGTCCTTCGGCTGCAAGGCCCAGCGCATGTCGGCGGCGAGCGCGGGTTCGTGCGTCACGAGCCAGCGCAGGAGCGGCCCGGCCATGCCCGGCGCGACCGGGTTCGGCTGCGGCTCCGGCCACGCGTCGAGCAGCCCGCGGGCGCGCGTGTCCGGCCAGAGCATCGCGAGGCGCAACGCGCGGCCATCGGCGGCGGTCGGCACCACGCCGTGCATCTGCCCGGAGAAGCCGATCGCGCTCACGGCTTCGCGTTCGTGCGCGGGCAGGCGAGAGGCGGCGTCGACGACAGCTGCAGACCACGCATCGGCGGATGTCTCGGCCCAGCCCGGCTGCGCGCTCGTCACCGCATACGCCGCGCTCGACGCCGCGACTTCGCGCGCATGTTCGTCGACGATAGCCAGTTTCACGGAACCCGTGCCGAGATCGATGCCGAGAAAACGCATAGATGAGCCGCTCGAAAAGACGTTAGGGAAAACGCGGAAAGCGCGGAATGACGCGGGTTAACCCCGCCGCCGCACACGATGAACGAAAAACGGACTATACGCGCGCCGTGATGAACATCATAACGACGCGCCCCTTCAGGCGGCCTTGCATCAGCCGACAGAAATCCGTCGCGATGCGTCAAGTCCCTTGCAGCAAGGGCCTGCGCGCGGTTCGGCTCCGCTCGTCGCGCCGTTTCCATATCGCCCCGCGAACGCGACGTATAGCGCCGCGTGGTCTTGTTCGCGCTTTTTGTCGCACTTACCTTGGAGGCCATTCAAATGGAAAGGCAATCAAGGAGACACATATGGCATCGAGCACGAGCCACCCGAAGGTTCATCCGTGCGACGAACGGCTGCCGACCGGCCAGTTGCTCACGCTCGGCATACAGCACGTCCTCGTGATGTACGCGGGCGCCGTCGCGGTGCCGCTGATCCTCGGCGCGGCCATGCATCTGTCGAAGGATCAGGTCGCGTTCCTCATCAGCGCGGACCTGTTCTCATGCGGCGTCGCCACGCTCATTCAAACGCTCGGCCTGTGGATCTTCGGCATCCGCCTGCCGGTCATCATGGGCTGCACGTTCGCGGCGGTCGGACCGATGGTCGCCATCGGCACGAATCCGTCGCTCGGCATTCTCGATGTCTTCGGCGCGACCATCGCGGCCGGCGTCATCGGCATCTTTCTCGCGCCGATGATCGGCAAGCTGTTGCGGTTCTTTCCGCCGGTAGTGGTCGGCACGATGATCGCGGTGATCGGCTTGTCGCTGATGGGCGTCGGCATCAACTGGGCGGCGGGCGGCGTCGGCAATCCCGATTACGGCAATCCGGTGTATCTGCTGCTGTCGCTCGTCGTGCTCTCGCTCATTCTGCTCATCAACAAGTTCGCGCGCGGCTTCGTCGCGAATATCTCGGTGCTGCTCGGCATCGTGGCGGGCTTCGTGATCGCCGCGATGCTCGGACGCGTCAACATGGATGGCGTCGCGCATGCGCCGTGGGTCGGCATCGTGCTGCCCTTCCACTTCGGCATGCCGCACTTCGATGCGCTCTCCGTCGCGACGATGGTCATCGTCATGTTCGTGACGTTCATCGAATCGACAGGCATGTTCCTCGCGGTCGGCGATCTCGTCGAGCGCCCGGTCGATCAGAAGGCGCTCGTGCGCGGCTTGCGCGTCGATGGACTCGGCACGCTGATCGGCGGCGTGTTCAACTCGTTTCCGCATACGTCGTTTTCGCAGAACGTCGGGCTGATCGGCGTGACGGGCGTGAAGAGCCGCTTCGTCTGCGCGACGGGCGGCGTGATTCTGGTCGTGCTCGGCCTCTTTCCGAAGATGGCGCAAGTGGTCGCCTCGGTGCCGCCATTCGTGCTCGGCGGCGCGGGCATCGTGATGTTCGGCATGGTCGCGGCGAACGGCATCAAGGTGCTGTCGAAAGTGGACTTCGTGAAGAATCACCACAACTTGTTTATCGTCGCGGTGAGCGTCGGTCTCGGGCTCGTGCCGGTGGTCGCGCCGAAGTTCTTCTCGCAACTGCCGCACGCGCTGGAGCCGATTCTTCATAGCGGCATTCTGCTCGCGTCGGTGTCGGCGGTCGTGCTCAATATCGTGTTCAACGGCGTGCGCAAGGAACGCGAAGCGCGCTGCGAGATTCGTCAGGCAGGGCATGATTTCGACGGCGCGGCGCGCGCATCGGAAGCACAGTGATGGCTTGAAGAAGTGCTTGCGGGTTGTGACGGGTTGGCGCCGCGGTGGGAATCGCGGCGCTTTTTTGTTTTCGCCCTTTGGGGCGATGGACGAGAAAAAGCGGTCTGTTGTCTAGCGAAGGCAGGCGTCGACGTTCCCATTGAAGACTGACTTCGGTGCAGCAACGAGGTTATCGTGGCGGGTCTTGTCTGCTCCGGGGAGCACGCGACGACGACGCATGCTCGGGCGCGAAGCTGCGTGCGCGAGCGAGGTTCAGCGCGGCAGCCGGAACGGGCCTGCCGATGAAATATCCTTGCGCGGCATCGCACCCGAGCTTCCGTACAAGAGCGAGTTGCCTCTCGCTTTCGACGCCTTCAGCGACCGTTTGCATACCGAGCGCGCGGGCGAGCGCCACCATCGCCTCGATCATCGCCCGGCCCTGGAGACGAGTTTCCTCAACGGTGAGCTGCTGCACGAACGACTTATCGATCTTGATGCGGTCAACCGGCAGTCGGGCAAGATACGAGAGGCTCGAATAGCCTGTGCCGAAGTCGTCGAGAGAGACGGTCGCGCCGAGATCTCGGACCGCCGCAAGCGATCGCGATGCGGCCACGAAATCGCTCACGACGACCGCCTCCGTCACTTCGATGTCGAGCGCTGAAGCGCACACGCCGGCAGCCTCGGCGGCCTTCGAAACCAGCGCAGCGAGATCGGAGTCCTGTATCGTGGCGGCCGAGAGGTTGACGGCGACCTTGAACGGCATGCGGTCCGACGCCTGCCATTGCGCCGCCTGGCGTAACGCCAAGTAGAGCAGCCACTCCCCGGTGGCCTCGTGCGCTCGCGACCCGAGCAGTACATCGAGGAAATCGGCGGGCGTCAAAAGTCCCAGCTCGGGATGGTTCCATCGCAGAAGCGCTTCTGCTCCGACCATGCAGCCCGTGGCCAGGTCCAGCTGGGGCTGGTAGTGCAGTTCGAACTGGCCTGTCGCGCTGGCGTTCTCCAGGTCCGCGCGCAGCCGAAGGCGATTCGAGAGACGCTGTGCGTCTTCCTGACCGAAGGACCATACACGCGAGCCGCCCAGGCGCTTCGCGTGATACATGGCAGTGTCGGCATTGCGCAGCAACTCGTCCGCGTTCCCGGCCGAGACCGGATAGCGAGCGAGGCCGATGCTCGCACTGACCGAAGCGTGCACCGACAGCGTGTCAATGCGCTCTCGCATGCGCGCGATGATGTCTCTCGCGACGCGTTCGGCTTCGCCATCGGGCGCATCAACGAGAAAGACCACGAACTCGTCGCCGCCGATGCGCGACGCATGAGCGCGCCCGCCAATCGACGCCGACACGCGCTGGCCGATCACGCGCAAGACTTCATCGCCAGCCGCATGGCCGACCGAATCATTGATTTCCTTGAAGCGGTCCAGGTCGATGAAGAGCAGATCGACGGAATCGGCGATGCGTCCATCGACGAGATCGCTCAGTCGGTTCAACAGTTCCCGCCGGTTGATGAGGCCGGTGAGCGCGTCGTGCGCGGCTTGGTTCGACAAGCGCTCCGACATCCTGCGGGCCTCGCTGACATCGCGGACCAGCACGGTGATGCCGTCCTCGCAGGGGAACGCCCGCGCTTCGAACCAGGCGTCGAGGGGCGCATAGAACTCGGTCACTGTCGTAGGCAGCCCGGTGTCGGCCGCCTGCCGATACGCCTTTTCGTAGCCTGTCCCGACGAGGTCGGGATAGGCCGCCCAGATGCCACGACCGATCAGTTCCGCCGATGGAAGCTGCAGTAGCCGCGCAGCAGTGCCGTTGACGCTGCGAAATCTCCACTGTCGATCCAGCAACATCACGCCGTCCGTGATGTGATCCAGCAGGTGGAAGCCGTCCGCGTCTTTGCTCCCGTGGACATGTTCGCCAGTGAAACGAAACACGTCCCGCCGTCGCGAGTCTTGTTTGTCGTTATGCTTCGTCATGACATCGTGATGTGGTTCAACCGGAGGTCTAGCGTCGTGAAGGCGCGTTCGCACCGTCCCGCTCAGTGCGCCTCGACATTGCGAGACTCTGTTAGAAGACGGACCAGTCGCCCGCCCGCGAAGGCTCGACCTGTCGGGAAGGTTCCACCGTGGCTTCTGCATGATGCGGCGTCGCAAGCGCTGCTACCTTGGCGCGCTGGCGCCCCGTCGACCGGCCGCGCTCTTCGATACTGGCCGCGGGCATGAGTTGCGGCGCCGGCTCATCCGTTTCCGACGTCTTGAAGACGGCCATTGCGCTTCGCAGATGCGCCGCCTGTTCCTCCATCGAGGCAGCGGCTGCGGCGGCCTGTTCGACGAGCGCAGCGTTTTGCTGTGTGACCTCGTCCATCTCGCTGATGGCTTGATTGACCTGTTCGATCCCGCGGCTCTGCTCGTTCGAAGCGGACGCGATTTCGTCCATAATGTCGGTCACGCGCTGCACCGCGGACGTCATCTTCTGCATCGTCTCGCCCGCCTTCGCGACGAGTTCAGTGCCCACGTGCACGCGGCTCGTCGAGCTTTCGATCAGAGCGCGTATGTCCTTTGCCGCACTGGACGAACGTTGCGCTAGGCTGCGAACCTCGCTCGCCACCACCGCGAAACCACGGCCCTGCTCGCCCGCGCGCGCTGCTTCCACCGCCGCGTTCAGCGCAAGGATGTTCGTCTGAAAGGCGATGCCTTCGATCATCGCGATGATCTCCGCAATCTTGCTGGAGCTTTCCTCGATCGAAGCCATCATGCTGACGACGTCGCCAACGATCTCGGCACCTTCCTCCGCCACGCTGCGCGCGTTTTCTGCCAAGCCGCTTGCCTGTCGGGCGTTCTCGGAGTTTTGCCGCACGGTCGCGGTCAATTCCTCCATGCTTGCGGCCGTTTCCTCGAGTGACGCGGCCTGCTGTTCCGTGCGCGACGAGAGATCAGTGTTTCCCGAGGCGATCTCCCTGCTTGCGTTGGCGATCGCGTTCGCCGACTGCTTCACAGTGCTGACGGCGAAGAGCAATTGCTTCTGCATCCTCGACATCGCCGCCATCAGACTTGCTTCGTCACCAACGGCGGTCTGCACGGCAACGGACAGGTTGTTGTCTGCGATCTGATTGGCGAGCGCCGCGGCAACGCCCGGCTCGCCGCCAAGCGAGCGCAGGATGCTCCGGTTGAGCAGCGCGACAACGACACACAGGCTGAGCGCCACGATAAGCACTGCCGCAAGGCTCCAGGCGACCGTTGCGTGAAACGCGGCGTCGATATCATCCATGTACACGCCGGTCATGTAGACCCAGCCCCACGGTTGGTAACCCAGCACGAACGATAACTTGGGCACCAGTTCGCCTGTGCCGGGTTTCGAGAAGGCATAACGGACATAGCCGCTGCCGTCGCGCTTGGCTGTTTCGATAGCATCGCGGTAGAAGTACACGCCGTCGGGATCGCGGAAATCCAGCATCGGCTTACCGATAATCTCTGGTTTCGCGCCGTGCGTGAGTATCTTCCCGCTGTAGTCCAAGACGGTGAAATAGCCGCTCGCGCCGTAGCGAACCTGGCGAATGCCCTCGAGTGCCTCGGCTTGCGCCGACTGCGCAGTCATAGTGCCTGCCGACACGCGCCTTGCGTACGCCTTCACGATGCTGTCGACCACCTGTGACGCATGCTGCAGGTCTAGCTGGCGCTCCTCGATCCGAAGGTTACGCGTGTGATAGGCGTCTGCAAGGGAAAGGCCGACGAGGCAGAGGAGGCTAAGGATGAGAGGAAGCCAGAGTTTCTTCGCGAATGACATTTTCAAGTTACAAGTCGTTTAGGTTTTGTTCATATAGCCGTTTCATTGATGGGATAACGGCGCGCGTCCCGTTTTGTTGAATCGCGCCCTAAACAAAGCGTCCGGTCGATGCGTTGTCCTACTCGGCTCTGATGGCTGATCGTAAGCTTCCGGTGTGAATTCGCGGTGGCACGAATAGTGGTACGGAGCCTTGCTGCACAAGTGCCAACGAGCGTAGTACAGCTTGCTTGCAGCGAAGCAATACGCATTCACCGGCCGTTTCGAAGGCGGAACGTAAGGAATCGTGGCGTCCCTATAAGAAAGATTGATCGACTGTATCAGCAGTCGGTATTACAGACCTGCTCGCGACTCTCGGGAGTCCGTCAGTCTCATGACTAGCTTCAGCGCTGCTCCAAACGGGGCGGCAGTAGCGCGACCGCTCGCACTCCGCTTTCGAATACGGATTAGTCATCGATATACCGATACGAGCGAACGCATCGGGACGAGGCAATCGAGCGCATTCCTGATGATGCTGGCAGGCGCGGCAAAGATTCGAAGGACCTTCGCCTCAGGAATGGAACAGTTGATCCATCAGGAACCCAGCCGCCCTACCGCCGTAGACTGTTCTGACGACGCACCGAGATCATCAAGATTGACCGCCGAATACTGCGCGATGCTCATAACCAGTCCATTCCAGACGGCACGCTGTCTAACGTACTCGTCGGCCCCGCCATCGTCGATCAACTGCTTCAGTCCCGCAGCGCGCAGCGCTTGTGCCGCGCGCCCGAAATGGTCGGCCCATGCTGCACGCGTGTCATCGTTCAACTCTGCACCGCAGCGCCGAAGGCGGCGGCCCGAGTGCACGTACGCACCATCCAGTGTGTCCAGCGTGGCCAACGCGGCCCGCCAAAGCACTTCGACGGCACCGCCATGCTTCAGCAAGTCTGAGGCTTCGTCGCTCAGGCAGGCTCTGAGCAGTGACACCGTCTCGAGCGCCATGAACGAGATCGCAGCCAGTGAAAAGTGCGGCTCGGGATAGCGGAAGAAGAAAGTGATCGGGTAAATTCTCAGCGACTCGTGCACCGATGACAGCGACTGCGCAGCGTCCGCGAGCATCGAATAGGCCGTCTCCGGATGCTGCCCGACCGCCAGCCCTTGAATAAGCTCGACTGCGTCGCCTGTTTCTCGCGTGAGGAAAAAGAGCTGCTGCCCCAATGTATTCTGCCGCTGCAATGCCCCGTAAAGTTGCAGCAAGTACGACAGCGTCAAGGTCACGACTGCCGTGCCGATGAACGAGTCGGTGAGGTAGATCATCCTGTACGCGTTTGTGTGCGGGATGAAGTCGCTAGAGCCCGTGATCGACAGACTGGTCGCCGCCGCGTAGACGGCTGCCATGAACCCCGTCGGTGTCGGCCCCGAACTGGAGCGCACGCTGTCTCCGAGCGCGGGCCACAACAACAGCGCATCGCCGAGCGTCAGGCAAAGCGTCCAGGTGACGAGCAACAGAACGAGAATCAGAGGGCCCGCGAAGGACAGCGCCTCGCGTTTAGGGCCGTCCTTCATGGGTAGGCGGCGGAACGCGGCCCAGACTCCCTGTGCGATGGCAAGGCTGATGAGTCCGGCGCCGAGCCGCCTGGCTCGTCCCCGACCGACACGCGCGTACAGGATCGTGAGAAAAATATCGGCGAGCGTGCAGATCATGATCGCGGCGCCGGCGATCTGGCCGAATACTCCCATATGCGCACCACCGTAACGTAGAGCCCGCTACGAGCGCGTGGCGGGACAAAAGTGGCAGCAACCGGTGTGCCGCCGGTGCTCATCGGTCAACCCGCTCTGCGCCTTGACGATGGCACGCGACATGCTGCCGAGCCGTTTCATCACCCGCTTCCCGGATTCTTCAAAGAGTGGATGCCAGCACCTAAAACACTGCCGAAGACGCGGTCGTCGAAAGGCGACAGGAGCGACGCTCTCGCGGGCTTCGTGCGCGTCCGTGGCGCGCGCGAGCACAATCTGAAGAACGTCGATGTCGACGTTCCCCGCGATGCGCTCGTCGTCTTCACGGGCGTATCGGGCTCCGGCAAGTCGTCGCTTGCGTTCGGCACGTTGTACGCCGAAGCGCAACGGCGTTACTTCGAATCGGTCGCGCCTTATGCACGGCGTCTGATCGAGCAGGTCGGCGTGCCGCAAGTCGGGTCGATCGAAGGTTTGCCGCCCGCCGTCGCGCTTCAGCAGCAGCGCGGTGCGCCGAATGCGCGTTCGTCGGTGGGGAGCATCACGACGCTGTCCAGTCTCGTGCGCATGCTCTACTCCCGCACGGGCAGCTATCCGGCCGGCCAGCCGATGCTCTACGCCGAGGACTTTTCGCCGAATACCGTACAGGGCGCGTGCCCGGTCTGTCACGGCCTGGGACGCGTCTACGAGGTCACGGAAGCGTCGATGGTCCCCGACGATACGCTGACCATCCGCGAGCGCGCCGTGGCCGCGTGGCCGCCCGCGTGGCACGGGCAAAATCTGCGCGACATCCTGGTGACGCTGGGTTATGACGTGGACAAGCCGTGGCGTGACTTGCCGAAGAAGGATCGCGACTGGATTCTTTTCACCGAAGAACAACCGACCGTACCGGTCTATGCGGGCCTCACGCCGAAGGAGACGCAAGCGGCGCTCAAACGCGGCGCAGAGCCGAGTTACCAGGGAACCTTCACCAGCGCGCGCCGTTACGTCCTGCACACCTTCGCCCATACGCAAAGCGCGCTGATGAAAAAGCGGGTGTTGCGTTTCATGGTCGGCAAGGATTGCGCGGCGTGTCACGGCAAACGGCTGAAGCAAGAGGCGCTGTCGGTGACGTTCGCCGGACTCGATATCGCCGAATTCTCGCGGCTGTCGCTCAACCGGCTAGCTGAACTGCTCGAACCGATTGCACGCGGCGCGTGGCCCGAGACCGATAACGACGGCCATGTGCTCAACGAGGAGGCGCGGCGCGCGGCGACGGCGAAACGCGTGGCCGCCGGCGGTTCGGCGCACAAGGCGGCGCCGGACGTGCGACGGACGCCCAACCTCTCGGACGAGAAACGCGCGGCCGCCGAGCGCATCGCCGCCGACCTGCTGGAGCGCCTCGTCACGCTGACGGATCTGGGGCTCGGCTATCTTTCGCTCGATCGCGCGACGCCCACGCTCTCATCCGGCGAGTTGCAGCGGTTGCGGCTTGCCACTCAGCTTGCGTCCCAGCTTTTCGGTGTGGTCTATGTGCTGGACGAGCCTTCCGCCGGCCTGCATCCGGCCGACAGCGAAGCGCTCTTCGTCGCGTTGCAGCGCCTGAAGTCGGCGGGCAATTCGCTTTTCGTGATCGAACACGATCTGCACATGATGCGGCGCGCAGACTGGCTCGTGGATGTCGGCCCCGCAGCCGGCGAAGCGGGCGGCGAAGTGCTGTATAGCGGGCCACCTGAAGGACTGGCCGCGATAGAGGCATCGCAGACGCGACGGCATCTGTTCGCCGAGGGTTCGCCCTCGATGCGCCGGCCCCGTGCCGCGCGGGACTGGTTGCGGCTTTCGGGCATCACGCGCAATAACCTGCATGGAATCGATGTCGCGTTTCCTCTTGGCTGCTTCACGACAGTGACAGGAATATCCGGATCCGGAAAGTCGAGCCTCGTGAGTCAGGCGCTGCCCGAGCTCGTCGCCGCGCGGCTCGGCCGGCTGCTCGACGACGAAGGCGACGAAGAGCAGGACCCGCTGCTCGCGCGCGTGGACGCGCCCGCGGACGGACATATCGCGGGAGGCATGGAGACCGTGAAGCGACTGGTGCGCGTCGACCAGAAGCCGATTGGCCGGACGCCGCGCTCCAATCTTGCGACCTACACCGGCCTCTTCGATCACGTGCGCAAGCTCTTCGCCGATACGCCTGCCGCGCGCAAGCGCCGCTACGGCGCGGGCCGCTTCTCGTTCAACGTGGCACAGGGGCGTTGCCCGACGTGCGAGGGCGAAGGGTTCGTGAGCGTCGAACTACTTTTCCTGCCGAGCGTCTTTACCTCGTGCTCCACGTGTCACGGATCGCGTTACAACCCGCAGACGCTGGAAATCGAATGGCAAGGCAAGAATATCGCGGACGTCCTTGCGATGAGCGTGGATAGCGCATGCGCGTTCTTCGCCGCCGAGCCTGCGGTGATGCGCGCGCTCACCGTGTTGCGCGACATCGGGCTCGGTTATCTGCGTCTCGGCCAGCCTGCGACGGAACTGTCGGGCGGCGAGGCCCAGCGCATCAAGCTCGCGACCGAACTGCAGCGGGCGCATCGCGCGGATACGCTTTATATTCTCGACGAACCGACCACCGGCCTTCACCCCGCGGATGTCGACCGCCTGATGGCGCAACTGCAAGGGCTCGTCGATGCGGGCAATACCGTGGTCGTTGTCGAGCACGACATGCGGGTTGCAGCCGACAGCGACTGGGTCATCGACATGGGTCCGGGCGCGGGAGAGGATGGCGGCAGGATACTCGTCGCGGGCGAGCCGCACGTGGTTGCGCGTCACGAGGAAAGCCGCACGGCGCAGTATCTGCGGGAAGCGGTGGGAGCGGTGCGCCGGAGTCGTTGATGCGGGACGGTTGACGTCGAAGCGCACGTCCTAAGACACGAAAGCCCGGCACATCGGCCGGGCTCCCAAACAATCGACTAAACCAATCACCCAGCCACCGCAGCCGACGCCGCCTGCGGCGTACTCGCCGCGCCGACATCGGCGGGCGCTGCGGGGGTAGCGGGCGCGTCGGCCGGGCGCGGCTCATCGCCGGTATGCTCGACCCACCCGCCGCCCAACGCCTGATACAGATTGACGAGGTTCGCGAGCCGCTCGGTGCGCACGGTGATGAGCGTCTGCTGCACGGAGTACAGATCCTGCTGCGCGGTCAGCACGTTCAGATAGCTATCGACGCCCTGCCGATACCGCATCGTCGACAAGTCGAGCCGGCGCTGCTCCGCCGCCGTGTCGCGTTCGAGCGCCTGGATCTGCTGATCGTAGGTGCCGCGCGCGGCGAGGCCATCGGCGACATCGCGGAAAGCGGACTGAATCGCCTTCTCGTACGCCGCGATCTGGATGTTTTTCTGGATGTTCGCCAGATCCAGATTCGCCTGATTCTGGCCGCCCTGGAAGATCGGCAGCGTGATCGTCGGCGCGAAACTCCACGCCGCCGAGCCGGGCTTGAACAAGCCGCCGAGCGTCGGACTGAGCGTGCCGAAACTGCCGGTGAGCGAAATGCTCGGGAAGAACGCCGCCCGCGCCGCGCCGATGTTCGCGTTCGCCGCGAGCAGATTCTGCTCCGCTTCCATGATGTCGGGACGACGCGTGAGCAGATCCGACGGCAAGCCGGCCGGAATGTCCGTCAGCAAGTCCTGCTCGTTGAGCGGCATGCCGGCCGGCAGATCGTCGGGAATCGGCTCGCCGACCAGGAGCGCCAGCGCGTTCACCGCCTGTGCCCGCGCGCGCTGCTGCGCCTGCAAGTTCGCCGCCGCCGTTTCCACCACCGTCTGCGATTGCGACAGATCCAGCTCGGAAGCCGTGCCGTTGTCGAATTGCAGCTTGACGATGTTGTACGACTCCTGCGCGGTCTTAAGCGTCTGCTCGGTGACTTGCAGCAGGTCATCCGCTTGCAGCACCTGCAGATATTGCGAAGCCACCTGCGACACGAGCGAAATCTCGAACGCCTTGCGCGCGTAGGCCGTGGAGAAATACTGCGCCAGCGCCTGATCCTTCAGGCTCTGCACGCGGCCGAACAAGTCGAGTTCCCACGACGCGTTCAGGCCCACGGAATAGGTGTTCGAGATGGTCCGGTCGAAGAACGACAGATTGCGCGGCGTGCGCTGCTTCGACTGATCTGCCTGCGCCGTGATCGACGGGAACAGCTCCGAGCGCACGATGCGGTACTGCGCCTGCGCCGCCTGAATGTTGAGCACCGACGCGCGCAGATCGCGGTTGTTCTTCAGCGCGATGTCGATAAGCCGCTGCAACCGCCCATCCACGAAGAAATCGCGCCAGCCGATCTCCGCGCCCGAGACGCCGTTCGCGCTGCGCGCGCCTGCATCCGCTGCGCCCGGCTGCGTGGCATACACGCCGCCGGTCGGGAACGTCGACGAGACCGGCGGCGCGGGACGCTCGTACTTCGGGGCCAACGAGCAGCCCGCCAGCACGGCGACGGCCGCTGCAATCAAGGAAAGTCTACGCATTTCAATGTCCTTCGTTGGAGCCGCCGCCATCGCGCGGACGGTGCTCATCGGGATGATGCTGCTCGTAGTGCTCGAGCGCCGTCTCCGGATTTTCTTTCTCGCCGCTGAACTGCGCGCGGATCACGACGAAGAACATCGGGACCATGAAGATCGCGAGGAACGTAGCGGTCAACATGCCGCCGATCACCCCGGTACCGATCGCGTGCTGGCTCGCGGAACCCGCGCCATTGCTGATCGCGAGCGGCATCACGCCGAGAATGAACGCGAGCGAGGTCATCAGGATCGGGCGCAAGCGCAGCCGCGCCGCTTCCATCGCCGCTTCGATCGGACCCATCTTCTCCGACATCTGCAATTCGCGGGCGAATTCCACGATCAGAATCGCGTTCTTCGCCGACAAGCCGACCGTGGTCAACAGACCCACCTGGAAGAACACGTCGTTTTCCAAACCGCGCAACGTGACGGCAAGCAGCGCGCCGATCACGCCGAGCGGCACGACCATGATGACCGAGAACGGAATCGACCAGCTTTCATACAGCGCCGCGAGACACAGGAACACGACGAGAATCGAGATGCCGTAGAGAATCGGCGCCTGCGAACCCGACTGGATTTCCTGATACGACAGTCCCGTCCATTCGTAGCCGATGCCCGCCGGGAGCTTCGCCGCGATGGCTTCCATCGCCTGCATCGCCTGACCCGTGGACTTTCCGGGGCCGGCCGCGCCCTGGATTTCGACCGACGAGATACCGTTGTAGCGTTCGAGCTTCGGCGAACCGTACGTCCAGTCGCCGGTGGCGAACGCGGAGAACGGCACCATCCCGCCCGATCCGTTGCGCACGTACCAGTCGTTCATGTTCTCCGGCGTCATGCGGAACGGCGCGTCGGCCTGCAGATACACCTTCTTGATCCGGCTGTCGGTATCGAGGAAGTTGTTCACGTACTGCGAAGCCCACGCGATGGAGAACGTCTGGTCGATCGCGGCCGCCGTCACGCCGAGCGCGAGCGCCTTCTCGCGGTCGATGTTCACCTTGAACTGCGGCGTATCGTTCAGGCCGTTCGGACGCACCTGCGCGAGCGTCGGGTCCTTCGCGGCCATGCCGAGCAGCTGATTGCGCGCGGCCATCAGCGCGTCGTGGCCCACGCCTGCGCGGTCCTGCAACTCGAAGTCGAAGCCCGCGGCCGTGCCGAGTTCAGGAATGGACGGCGGATTGACCGGGAACACCACCGCGTTCTTGTAGCCCGAGAAGCGGCCAAAGAGCCGGCCCACCAGCGCCTGCACCTTCTGGTCGCCCTTCTGGCGCTGCGCGTAGTCCTTCATGCGCACGAACACGAGACCCGCGTTCTGGCCGCGGCCCGCGAAGCTGAAGCCGTTGACCGTGAAGGTCGATTCGACGATGGACGCTTCCTGATTCAGCAGATAGTCGGAAACATCCTTCAGCGCGCGCGCCGTGGTTTCCTGCGTCGAACCGGCCGGCGTCTGCGCGAGCACGAACATCGTGCCCTGGTCTTCGTCGGGAAGGAACGACTTCGGCAGCTTCACGAACAGGAAGCCGACGGCGACGATCACGACCAGATAGATGACGAGCCAGCGCCCGGAGCGCCGGATCACGTGATAGACGCCCGAATGGTACTTCTCGCGGCTCTTGTCGAACGTGCGGTTGAACCAGCCGAAGAAGCCCTTCTTCGCTTCGTGATGCCCCTGCGGGATCGGCTTCAGGATGGTCGCGCACAGCGCCGGCGTGAGAATCAGCGCGGTCAGCACGGAGAGCACCATCGCGGAGACGATGGTCAGCGAGAACTGTCGATAGATCGCGCCCACCGAGCCGCCCGACAAGGCCACCGGCACGAACACCGCCGACAGCACGAGCGCGACGCCCACCAGCGCGCCGGTGATCTGGCCCATCGCCTTGCGGGTCGCTTCGCGTGGCGATAAGCCCTCCTCAGCCATCACGCGCTCGACGTTCTCCACGACCACGATCGCGTCGTCCACCAGCAAGCCGATGGCGAGCACGAGACCGAACATCGACAGCGTATTGATGGAGAAGCCCACCGCGCCCATGATCGCGAACGTGCCGAGCAGAACGACCGGCACCGCGATGGTCGGAATGAGCGTGGCCCGCAGGTTCTGCAGGAACAGATACATCACGAGGAACACCAGCACGATGCCTTCGATCAGCGTCTTGACCACGTCCTCGATGGACAACCGCACGAACGGCGTGGTGTCGTACGGATACTTCACGACGAGGCCGTTCGGGAAGTACTTCGAGAGCTCGTCGATTTTCTGGCGCACTGCCTTCGCGGTGGCGAGCGCGTTCGCGCCCGTTGCGAGCTGAATACCGAAGCCCGCCGCCGGCTGGCCGCTGTACTTGGTGTCGAAGTTGTAGTTTTCGCCGCCGAGCTCGATGCGCGCGACGTCCTTCAGACGCACCTGCGAGCCATCCTGGTTCACCTTCAACAGCACGTTGCCGAACTGTTCCGGCGTCGTGAGCAGCGTCGCCTCAGTGATGGTCGCCTGCAGCAATTGCCCCGGCACCGACGGCGTGCCGCCGAGCGAGCCGCCCGCCACCTGCACGTTCTGCGCGGTGAGCGCCGCCTGCACGTCCACGGGCGTCAGGCCGAAGTTGTTCAGCTTGTTCGCGTTCAGCCAGATGCGCATGGCGTACTGCGAGCCGAAGAGCGTCACTGTGCCGACGCCGTCCAGACGGCTCACCGGATCCTGAATGTGCGACGCCACGTAGTTCGCGAGGTCGTACTTGTTCATGCTGCCGTCCTGCGAGACGAACGCCAGCACGAGCAGGAAGCTGTTGCTCGACTTCGTGACCTTGGTGCCCAATTGCTGCACGATCTGCGGCAGGAGCGGCGTGGCGAGCTGCAGCTTGTTCTGCACCTGAACCTGCGCGATGTCCGGGTTCGTGCCGGGCGCGAACGTCAGCGTGATGGTCGCGGTGCCGGAGTCGTCGGACGTGGAGGACAGATACAGCAAGTGGTCGAGACCGCTCATCTGCTGCTCGATCACCTGCGTGACGGTGTTTTCCACCGTCTTCGCCGATGCGCCGGGATACGTCGCGCTGATCTGGACTGCCGGCGGCGCAATGGTCGGATACTGCGCGACCGGCAGCGTGAAGATGGACGCGATACCCGCGAGCATCAAAACGATGGCGATCACCCACGCGAAAATCGGGCGATCGATAAAGAACTTTGCCATGAGGCGGGCTCCTGGTTTTACGCGCCCGACGCAGCAGACGCGGGCTGCGCGGACGAGGCGGGCTGCGCGGCTCGCGCATCGCTCGCCTGCGACGCTCCGGCTGCGGGCGCTGCGGGCAGTTGCGCGGGCACGGTCTTGACTTCCATGCCCGGACGCACCTTGTCGACGCCTTGCACGATCACGCGATCGCCGGCGGCAAGACCGCTATCGACCACCCAGTTCTGACCGTAGGTGCCGGACGTGACGAGCTGGCGCAGCGCCACCTTGTTGTCCGCCCCGACGACGAGCGCGGTCGGCGTGCCCTTCTGGTCGTGCGTGATCCCGATTTGCGGCACGACGATGGCGTTCGGATTCACGCCTTCTTCGATGCGCGCGCGCACGAACATGCCGGGCAACAGCACGCGGTCCTTGTTCTGGAAGATCGCGCGGACCGTGACCGAGCCCGTGGTCGGATCGACGGTCACGTCGGTGAACTGCAGCCTGCCCTTCTCCGAATAGACGCGGCCGTCTTCCAGCACGAGCGAGACTTTGGCCGCGTTCGGGCCGCTGGTCGTGAGGCGGCCTTGCTGGATCTGCTGGCGCAGCTTCAGGCCGTCGAGGCTCGATTGCGTCAGATCGACGTACATCGGATCGAGCTGCTGGACGGTCGCCATGAGCGTCGCCTGGCTCGCCTGCACGTACGCGCCCGGCGTGACCTGCGAGATACCCACCTGCCCCGTCACGGGCGCAACGACATCCGTGTAGCCGAGATTGATCGCTGCGGTATCGACCGCGGCCTTCCCGGCGGCCACGTCGGCGGCGGCCTGGCCTTGCGCGGCGACGGCGTTGTCGTAGTCTTGTTTGCTGACCGCGTTCGCCGAAACCAGCACCTTGTAGCGGTTCGCCTGCGCGGTCGTCGATGCGAGGTTCGCCTGCGCCTTCGCGAGCGACGCCTTCGCATTGTTCAACTGCGCGATGTAGGGCGCCGGATCGATCTTATAGAGCCGCTGGCCCGCCTTGACGATGCTGCCTTCCGTGAATTCGCGCCGCAGCACGACGCCGTCCACGCGCGCCCGAACCTGCGCGACGAGATATGCGCTCGTGCGGCCCGGCAATTCGGCCGTGACCGGCACGGCGGTCGACTGGATCGTCACGACGCCGACTTCGGGCGTTTGCGGCGGCGGCGCCGACTGTTTTTGTCCGCACGCCGCCAGCAGGATGGCAGCCGTCGCGGCACTGACGAGGTGAAACGGAACCCTTTCGAAGCGCATGGAGCGACCTCTGTTTATGACTGATAGCGAAAAAAACACGCGCATCGCCGGAACGGCGGCTCAGTGACGAGACGCACTTCTCTCTCGAACGGCGATGCGCACATGAGCGAGCATCTGGCGCGCGTTAGAACGACGGCGGCGCCACACGCGAATCTGAACAACGATGGTGACGAAACTGACGAGGCGACAAATGCTTCCGTCTTGACGTCGTGTGGGCTGGTATTATAAATACATTCACGAATGGATGTAAAAATAAGATACCGCGAAGATTACGGCCGTAACGAGACGTTCTCGCGCCGTGGTTGGACAAAACAGGTACAGCTTTTCGTTCGCCGCATTCACACCCCGCATTGCGATTTATCGTTGCTCGCGGAAAGCCGTCATTCCCAGGATATGGTCAGACGAACCAAGGAAGAAGCGCAGGAGACGCGCAACCGCATTCTCGACGCCGCCGAGCGCGTTTTTTATGAAAAAGGCGTGTCTCGAACGTCCCTCGCGGACATCGCGCAGGCGGCGGGCGTGACGCGCGGCGCCATCTACTGGCATTTCACCAATAAAGGCGATCTTTTCAACGCGATGTTCGAGCGCAGCCTGCTGCCGCTCGACGAACTCGTCGAAGCCACGCTCGACGGCAAGGAGCCCGACCCGCTCGCGCGCATCCGCGAGATTTTCATCTGGTGCATGCGCAATATCACCGAGGACGAAAAACGCCGCCGCGTGTTCGACATCCTGTTTCTGAAGTGCGAGTTCGTCGAGGAAATGGGACCCGTGCGCGAGCGCCAGCAGAACAACATGCGCGACGGCATGGAACGCATCGCGCGGGCGCTGCGCAATGCCATCGACAAGGCGCAACTGCCCGCCGCGCTCGACGTGCGCCGCGCCACGACGCTTCTGCACGCGCTCTTCACGGGCATCCTGCACGATTCGCTGATGATGCCCGAGCGCGTCGATCCGTCGAAGGACGCCGAAGCGCTCATCGACGCCTGTTTCGACGCGCTGCGCGCCAGTCCGGCGCTGCTCACGACCGCCGGCGTCTGAGCGCTGCGCTCAGCGGCCACGCGCGCGCTGGTTGGACGCGAAGATGTTGTCGCGCAGCGGCGCCTCGCCGCTTTCGAGCGCCGCGATCCATTCATCCGTCGTCAGCACGGCGGCAAAGCGCGACTGCATGACGACCGTGAACACGCGATGAATTTCCTCCGCGCTCGCCCGCCCCGCGCGGTTTTCGTACGGCACGGCGCCGGTGGCGTCGGTCAGGAATTCGACCGATAAGCCGGCGTGCACCGCGTGCCGCACCGTGGAATCGTCGCAATTGTGGGTCATGTAGCCGGCGATCACGATGGTGTCGATGTCGCGCGCGGTGAGCCAGTCCGCCAGGTCGGTGCCCGCGAACGCGCTCGGCAGCGCCTTTTCGACATAGTGAGCGCGCGGGCGCGTCGCAACCGATTCGTGCAGTTCAGCCATTCTCGAGCCGCGCGCGAAGATCGGCGCGGTCGCGGGCGCGAAGTTCTGCACGACGACGATCGGCACGCCGTGCGCGTCGGCGGCATCCATCGCGCGCGAGATATTGGCGAGCGACACGTTCACATCGGGATATTCGATCGGCAGATTGCCGGTGACATACTCGTTCTGCACGTCGATGACGATCAGGGCGCGGCGCGGCATGGTGGATTCCTTCCGAAAACGTCGGGGAGAAACGCAGCACTCTAGCGCCGATCGTCCGTTATTGCAGGCTTCCGCGCTCGGCAAAGAACGCGAGCAGCGCGACCAAGACAAGCATCGCGGCCCACGCCCAGCCCGGCAGTCCGAACGGATGCGGATCGTGCTCGTGATTGTGATGCCGCTCGCGATGCGCGAACGGATGCCCGCCCAGCCGATGCCGCAGCACGCCGGTCGGCGCGGCATCGCCCGGTGCGCCGTGGACTGCCCGCGCGGTCGCCCCCGCGCGGCGCGAGAACGCCGCCGACATGCCGCCGGGGCGCAGAAACACGTGACGGCGCGCCCGGTCGCCGGCCGCGCGCATCGACGGCAGGCCGTGCTTCGCGCGCACGACTTCGCAGAATTCCGCGAAGAAATCGTCGGCGCCTTCGCGCAGCGCATTCTCGACCTGCCGCGCTGGCAAGCCCGCAAGCGGCCCCGAGACCGTTGCCCAGACGGTGTAGTCGATCCACGTCGACTCGCCGCCGTCGCCGGGATTGAGAGCCACGGCGATCTGTCCGCGCAAAGAACCGACGCCCTCGCCGCGCGCCTTGAAACTAAGCGTGCGGGCGTAGGCGCGGTCGTCGTCCTGCTCCGGATCGCCCTGCCGCGTGCGCCCGGCCGGATGCGCGCGCACCTCATACCGGGCGCGCAGCGCGCCTAACGGAACGAACAGTGTGAGCGCGTACTCGCCGGCCGGCGTTCGCGTGAACGATTCGCAATTGTCGAGACTCGCGCGCAACAACGCGAGATCGCCGAGCGCGTCCTCGACATGTGCCGGTTCGAGCGGCACGCGCAACGCTTCGGTGACTTCCATCCGAGCCTCCGGGACAAGAAACGCGTCTGCGTGCTTTATCGCACGCCGGAAAGATTGCGTCTGTTGGCCGGGCCGCTAAGCCGTCTCGTCGATGCGGTCCACGCGCGACGGATAGAACGCCAGATAGCCTTTGATCTCCGCAGCCGCGTCGAACGGGCTTTCGTAGCTCCACGCGGCGTTCTCCACCGGACCGTCTTCCGTCAGCAGATGGTAGTGCGTGGCCTCGCCCTTGAACGGGCAGTGCGTGGTGTGCGTGGAGCGCTCAAGCCGCGCCATGTTGACATCGGCGCGCGGGAAATAATGGACGGGCTCGTGCCCCTTTTCGACGAGCGTCATCGACGCATGCGTGTCCGCGAACGTGACGCCCTGATGAATCACGCGACAGCGCCGCGCGTTCGGCTTGATCTCGATGCGGCGCGCCTCTTGGCCGTGGTTCAGGTCCGTGCTCATCGTGCCTCCTCCGCGCTGCGGTCGAGAGAATCGCGGGCGCTCGCGCCTCGCTCACAAAAAAGCCACGAGCCGGAAGCGACTCGTGGCTTCATTATGAGACAAGTTTTCGCCGCGAGACAGAGGCGGCATTAGATGCGCGGACTACCGCGTCATTGAATGCTCCAGTGGAAAGCGGCCTTCGCCTTGCCCGGCCCGGACACGCTGACCGCCTGCTTCTTTTCCTGATCCTTGTACTTGGCATACACGGTATAGCTGCCCGGCGGCAGCTTGACGAGCATGTACGGCCCCATCGATTCGGTGTTCAGCACTTCGCCGCCCTTCCCGCCGACTATGCGCACGGTCACGCCCGACAGGTAATCGGCGGTCGGTCCCGTGAAGCGCAACGAGAGCGGCCAGTGCGCCTGCTCGCGCAACAATGCGCGGGATTCGTCGAGCCCCACGCCGCCCGACGTGTACGAGACATCGCCTTGTTGCTGAATTTGCGGCAGGCCGCCGCCGTTCGCGTTGCCGGCGCTGCCCGTATCGCTCGTGCCGGCGCTCGCTGCACTGGCCGAATCTGCGGACTGCTGCGCCCACGCGCCGCTAGCCAGCCCGGCGCTCAGTGCGGCCGCGATGACAGTCGCGGCCAGTTTGCCCGTTTTGCTCTTCATCTTCTTGGCTCCTTTTATCCGATGCCGCCGCGCCACGGCGCAGCGGCGTCACGCCCGATGCGCGGTGACACGCGATGGGGCCCCGGCGAGCCTTCGAGCATGCTCCGTGCCCGCATCGCGCGTCGCTGCATCAGCCGAGGTCGACCGGAACGAAGATCTGCGCGTCGTCGCGCTGGATCAGAAGCGCGATGCTGTCGCCGGCGTGCGAGATCATTGACTTGAGCTGCTGCACGCTCGTGACCGGCTGCCCGTTGACGGCGAGAATCACGTCGCCCGGCTGGATGCCCGCGCTCGCCGCCGCGCCGTTCGCCTGCTGCACGACGAGCCCTCGCGAGAGCGAAGCCTGCTGCTTTTCGTCCGGCGTGAGCGGCCGCACCGCGACGCCGAGCCGCGCATCCTGCGACGCGCCGCCCTGGTCGCCGTTCGCGTCCGCGCTGGCGGTCTTCGCGTCCTTGAGCGCGCCGACGGTCACCGTCAGGTCCTTCGAGCTCTTGTCGCGCCACACCTGCACCTTCGCGGAACTGCCCGGCGACAAGCCGGCGACCTGCGACGGCAGCGACGTCGAATCCGTCACCGGCACGCCGTTGAGCGCGGTGATCACGTCGCCCGGTTGCAGGCCGGCCTTGGCGGCGGGTCCGCCCGGCTCGACCGAACTCACGAGCGCGCCTTGCGGCGACTGCATGCCGAAGGAATTCGCGAGCGTCTGGTTCATCGCCTGAACGGTGACGCCCAGGCGGCCGCGGTCAACGTGACCGGTCTTGATAAGCGCGTCCTTGACCTTGATGGCTTCGTTGATCGGGATCGCGAACGAAAGGCCCTGGAAGCCGCCGGTCTGCGAGTAGATCATCGAATTGATGCCGATGACTTCGCCTTGCAGATTGAAGAGCGGCCCGCCCGAGTTGCCGGGGTTCACCGGCACGTCGGTCTGGATGAACGGCGTGTAGTTCTCATTCGGCAGCGCGCGCGACTTCGCGCTGATAATGCCGGAGGTCACCGTGTTGTCGAAGCCGTAGGGCGATCCGATCGCCACGACCCACTGGCCGACCTTGCTGCCGTTCGGATCGCCGATCTTGACCGTCGGCAGATTTTTGGCGTCGATCTTCAGCACGGCGACGTCGGACTGCTTGTCCGAGCCGATCACCTTCGCGCGATACTCGCGCTTGTCGGTGAGCTTGACGGTGACGACGTTCGCGTTATCGACGACGTGCGCGTTCGTCAAGATGTAGCCATCGCTGCTCACGATGAAGCCCGAGCCGAGCCCCTCGCTCGGACGGTCCGCGCCGGGGCCGTTATCGCCGCCGCCGAAGCCCGGCATGCCGCCGAAGCGCTTGAAGAACTGGTAGAACGGGTCGTCCGGGTCCATCGGCACCTGGTTCTGGCTGCGGCGCGCGGACGTCTGCTTGACGAGATGCTTGGCGCTGATGTTGACCACGGCCGGGCCGTACGTTTCGACGAGGCCGGAGAAGTCGGGCACGCCCGTTTTGGCGGCGGCTTCGGCCGGCATCATCGCCGCTTGCGCGGGGGCAATGACCTGCGGCGCGGGGATGTTGTTGTGACCGGCGACATAGCCTGCCGACAAGGCAACGGCGACGGCGGCTGCGACGGCGCTGCGGGTGAGGATCTTCGCTTTCATCGTTGTGCTCCGGACGGATTGCAATGCGCTTGAGAAGTTCGCGCGATTCGATGAATGAAGATTACGGGGCGTGGCTTAAATGTCTCTTAAATGCTGAAGTCGCGCGAACATGCGATAAAAAAAGGCGGCGATCCTTTCGGATCGCCGCCCTGTCTTACTGAATCAGCTTACGTCGAGCTTAGAACTCGTAGCCGACCTGAGCGCGCACGCCGGTGTCGCCGTGCTGCGTGAGCGACGCAGCCGCGTTGACGAGCCAGCGGCTGTCACGCGAGCGATACGTCGCGCCGAGACCCATTGCGGTGTAGCCCTTGTAGTTGCCGACGCCTGCTGCGACCACCGTCTTGCCCGGCTGGCTCGGCGTGAGGTTCGGCATGGCCATGGCCGCCGCGACGCCTGCGAACGCCTCGCGCGCCGTGGCGTTGACGCTGTTCTGAACCGCGTTCAACTCTTCATGTTCGCTGCGTCCGTGCCGTTCACGCCCGGCGCCACGTTCGTCAGACGGCGTTCGTTGCCGGCCGAACCGATCGACACCGTGTTGTCTTCGCCCGCGACGGAACCGCTACCGAGCGCGACCGAGTTGTTGCCCGTTGCCTTAGAACCGTTGCCGATGGCAGTCGAATCCGTGCCCGACGCCACGGCGGGCGTATCGGTATTCTGCGATGCGACCATCGAGCTCGCAGCCGCGACGTTGTTGATCTGCTGCGACAGGCTTGCGACGTTCTGGTTCGTCGCGTAGAGCTGCGATCCGTTGACCGCGTCGACGCTGTCGGCGGAGAGCGTGCCGGCAGCCACGCCCGTCACCGTGCGCGCGCCTTGCGTGCCCGTCATGTCGACGACCGTACCGTCGGTGTCCTTGGCGACCGTGATGTTGCGCGTGGTCGCGTCCTGCTTCACGAGACCAACGTTGCCGCTCGCGATTTGCTGGTTGATGTTGCTGATGTCGGCGGTGTTCTGCGCGACGTTCGTGTTCAGGTTGGCGATGTCGGCGGTGTTCTTCGCGACATTAGTGTTCAACGTGCCGAGCGCGTCGTCCACTTTCTGGAATGCCGTGCCGACATCCGTGGCGGCTCCAGTGGTGCCATTGATTGCGTTCGCGTTGTTCAGCGCGTAGCCCGGGGCCGATACCGTACCGTCAGCGTTGACTGCCGCGTTGCCGCCCAAGGCGCTCGCCGTGCTCTGCGCCGTGTTTTTCAACTGGCCGAAGTTCACAGCGTCCGTGTTCGCGGTGCCGGCAGCGAGATTGGTGACTTTGCCGTTGTTGAGCGCCAGATTCGCGCCCGGTTGCGTGATCGTCAGCGCGTTGTTGTTGGAATCGGCGCCGTTGATGAACCGGTAGCCGCCGACGGACATGTCGCTGTTTCCGATCACGACGCTCGTCGTCTGTCTCACGTTGTTGTAGCCTGCCGTGAAGGTGCCGCCGCAATTCTCCGCGCCAACGCTCGTGAAATTCTGGCCGGACAAGTACTGGCACTGACGTGGATCAACGGTGCCAAAGCTCATGTCGTTGACGATGAGCGGCGCTGCGGCCGATGCGGTCAACGGCGAGGCCACGCTGGCAATCCCCGCCACGGCCATGATGCCGGGTACGACTTTGCAAACGATATTCGCGTTGAATCTAACGTACGGATTCATTCGGTATCCGAAATAAAAAACGGGAGACTTCGAGATTTGGTTCGTTCACAAATTGAACTTTCTTGGGCGAACTGCGAATCAGGCGACGTGCGTCACATGACGATCAGCGCCCTGTTCGGAGGTGCGTCGGCGTCGAAGACAGGTAGCGCAACCGTAAGCATTTGCCGAACGCAATGCTTGCCAATTGGCAATCCGATGACTTGACAGAAAGCTCATCGGCAGCAACGGGATGAAATTTATGCAAAGCCGTGCCACAAGACATCGGTGCAGTCCGAATATGCCGATTGCGTCAAAGAACGCTATCAACGGATGTTGATTTTTCTTTTTTCGGCCAGGCAGTCCATTCGCGTCGCTGACGGAATCGATGAATCGCTCAGCGACGCGTTATGACGTTTTCCTTGCGCTCGATGCGAACGCTTTCGTCAGGCATGGCCACGCCCTGCCAGCGCGAATTCGACAGCGACTTTCAAGCCACCGGCGACTGATTCGCCCAGTGAAACCACTGCGCCATGCTGATCCGCGATTCGCCGCACGATCGCAAGCCCGAGCCCGCTGCCCGCCACGTCGGCACGCGCGCGATTGGCGCCCTCGCCCACGCGATAGAACCGGTCGAACACCCTCTCCCGTTCTTCTTCGGGAATGCCCGGCCCGGTATCCGCGATCTCGACGACCGGCCGTCCCGCATCGACCTTCAGGCACACGTCGACGCGCCCGCCCTTCGGCGTGTACTTGATCGCGTTATCGATGAGATTGTTGAACATGACGCGCAGCGAATCGGCGTCGCCGATGACCGTCGCCGGTTCGCTCGCCTCCACGCCGAGATCGACGCCCCGCTCCTGCGCGACCAGCACGTACGCGCGCACGCAGTCGTCGAGCAGCGCGCGCAGATCGACGGCAGCCGCGACCGCCTTGCCGTCCGGCTCCGACCGCGCGAGCGCGAGCAGTTGCTCGGCAAGCCGCGTCGCCCGCGCGATGCCTTCGTTCAGATCGGTGAGCGCCTCGCGGCGCGCGGCGTCGTCCCCGGCGCGCGCGACGAGTTGCGCCTGAATCTTCACGGCGGCGAGCGGCGTGCGCAGTTCGTGCGCGGCATCGGCGACGAAGGCTTTTTGCGTGTCCAGCGCCGTGGAAAGCCGCGCGAGCAGCGCATTGAGCGCGCGCACGAGCGGCCGCACTTCCTGCGGCAGACGCTGGTCCGACAGCGGATCGAGCGCCTCGGGATGCCGCGAATCGAGCGCGCGCGTCACGCGTTGCAGCGGCGCGAGCCCCCGCCCGACGATGACCCAGATGGCGAGCCCGAGCAGCGGCAACAGCAGCACGAGCGGCCACAACGTGCGCCACGCGACGCCCGCCGCGACACGGTTTCGGATCGACAACGGCTGCGCGAGCTGCACGACGTTATCGCCGACGATCGCGCTGTAGACGCGCCACTCGCCGCGCGGCGTCGTTTCGGTGGAAAAGCCCAGTTCCGCATGCGGCGCGAGCGGCACGCGCGGATGCGAGTAGTACATCAGCACGCCGTTGCGGTTCCATATCTGGATGACGACGCCTTCGTCGGTTTCGCTGCGGGAGCTGAGCACCGACGAGAACGGCTCGGACGGCAGCGCCGCCGCGATCTGCTGAAGCTGGTAATCGAAGAGTTCGTTGGCTTCGGCGAGCGCCTGCCGATAGATGAGCCATCCGGCGAATCCCACGCCCACGATCACGAGCGCGAGGAGCCAGACGAGAAGCTGGCGGCGAATCGACCGCATCAGGCGTCCTTCGCGACCATATAGCCGAGGCCGCGCACGTTGCGGATGAGATCGGCGCCGAGCTTCTTGCGCAGCGAATGGATGTACACCTCGACCGTGTTGCTGCCGATTTCCTCGCCCCAGCCGTAGATTTTTTCCTCCAACTGGCTTTTGGAAAGCACCGCGCCGGGCCGCGCCATCAACGCTTCGAGGAGCGCGAACTCGCGCGCCGAGAGCGCGACGGGCGCGCCCGAGAGCGTCACCTGATGACCGACCGGATCGAGCGTCAGGTTCCCGTGCCGCACGAGTGACTCGCCGCGCCCCGCGTGACGGCGGATCAGCGCGCGCATGCGGGCGCCGAGTTCGTCGAGATCGAAGGGCTTGACGAGATAATCGTCCGCGCCGGCGTCGAGACCTTTCACACGATCCGCGATGGCATCGCGCGCCGTGACGATCAGCACCGGCAGGGCATTCGCGCGGGCGCGCAGCGTCTTCAGCACGTCGAGGCCGTCGCGCTTGGGCAGGCCGAGGTCGAGCAGCATCAGGTCGTACGCCTCGCCGCTGACGGCCGTGAGCGCGGCCTCGCCGTCCTGCACCCAATCGACCGCGAAGCCGTCCGCGCGCAGCGCCTTGCGCACGCCCTCGGCGATCATCCGGTCATCTTCGACTAGCAGGATTCGCATGGTGATTCGGGAAGATTTGTGTGCGGCTCATTTTAGCCGCGCGGCTCGGCGGCAGGCTTAAGCCGGACTTAACCGGAAGCCCGCTCGGTTTGCCGCGTACGATTTCCGCAAGCCGGCTTGTCTACAATAGCCGCTTCGCCCGCGCCGGCCCGGCCCAGCCGCGCGGGGCAGTCTCAGAACTCACACCAAGAACGCACGTCCGTATGCCGCTCTTTTCTCCGATTCCCCGTTCACTTCCTGTGCGTCTGTCGACGCTCGCTTTCGCGGCGGCGCTCGCCTGCGCCGGACTGCCCCACGCACCGGACGCGCACGCCCGCGGCGGCACGCGGTCCGACTCGCAGAAGCACGCGCCCGAGCGCGCGGCGCGCGGCGCTTTTGGCGCGAAGAAAAGCGCCAGGGCGGAGAAGGTTGCACGCGTCGCGCCGGCCGGTCCACTGCCCGCCTCCGTGATGACCGCGCTCGCCCGCGCGCACGTGCCGCTTTCGTCGATGAGCGTCGTCGTGCAACGAATCGGCGCGCCGGAGCCGCTCGTCGCGATCAACGCCGACCGACCGATGCTCCCCGCCTCGACGATGAAGCTCGTCACCACCTACGCGGGCCTTTCGCTGCTCGGGCCGGACTACCGCTGGAAGACGACCGCCTACGCCGACGGCAACGTGGACGCGCAGGGCGTCTTGCACGGCAACCTGTACATTCAGGGCACCGGCGACCCGAAGCTCGTGCCGGAAGAATTGATCGATCTCGTCGAGCAGATTCGCAAGAACGGCATCACCGGCATCGACGGCGCGCTGGTGCTCGACAAGCGTTACTTCGACGCGTCCACGCGCGATCTGCCCGCCTTCGACAGCGACGAAGCCGCGCCGTACAACGTCGGCCCCGATCCGCTGCTGTATGCGTTCAAGTCGCTCTCGTTCACGCTGACGCCGAATCCGGACGGGCAAGTGTCCATCGACGTGCTGCCGCAGCTCGCGCAGCTTCAGATCGACAACGAACTGCGCGTCACGCGCGGCGCGTGCGCGGGCACGCTGCCGGCGGCCTCGCCGAGCGTCGCGCAGACGCAGGGCGGGTTCGTGCAGGCGTCGTTCATCGGCGACTATCCGCTGCGCTGCGGCTCGCGCACCATCAACGTCGCCGCGCTCGACCACTCGACGTTCTTCGCGGGCGGATTTCTCGCGTTGTGGAAGCAAACGGGCGGCACGTTCCAGGGCGCGACGCGCGAGGGCCCGACGCCTTCGGGCGCGCGGCTCGTCGGCACGCATCGCAGCCCGGTGCTGTCGGACATCGTGCGCGACATCAACAAGTTCAGCAACAACGTGATGGCGCGCAACCTCTTCCTGACCATCGGCGCGGTGCAGTCGAAGCCGCCCGCGACGACCGCGAAGTCCGCGCAGGCCATCCAGACCTTCCTGCGCCGCAACGCGCTGCCGATGGACGGTCTCTCGCTCGACAACGGCTCCGGACTCTCGCGCGACGAAGCGATCTCCGCGACCTCGCTCGCCGATGTGCTTCAGGCCGCGAACGCCAGCCCGGTCGCGCAGGTCTTCGTCGAATCGCTGCCGATCGCGGGCGTGGACGGCACCATGCGCAACCGCCTCACGAACGCGGGCGCGGGCGGGAACGCGCACATCAAGACCGGCACGCTGCGCGACGTGCGCGCCATCGCGGGCTACGTCGGCGCGGCCAACGGCGAAAGCTATGTCGTGGTGAGCTTCATCAACGATCCGCGCGCGGAAGCGGCGCGCGCCGCCCACGACGCGCTGCTCGAATGGGTCTACGAAGGCGCGCGCAAGCCCGGCATCGAAGAGTAGGCGGACTTGCACGACGTCGTAGGAGCGGCAATCCTGCAAAACCCGCGTTTCTTGCGAACGGTCGTGCGCGAGAGCCGAAGATTTCTTCTAGGAAGTCACGCCCGCCAAGGCTCGCGCGCCGTGTACGCTGTCGGAACGGCGGGTGTCGCCGGTCGCGCGGCGGTTCCGGCCGCCGTCCGCATCGCCCGACACGCGCCTGCTTTGCGGCACAATGAGGTGCGGCAGTGACGCGGCCGCGAGCGCCGCGCGAAACAAATAGAAAACACCGAAGAACGGAGACGAGGTCCATGAAGAAGCAACTCTCGATGCGCGCCGCTGTGGTGCGCAAGACGCGCATCGCCGCCGCGAGCGCGGCATTCGCCTTCATCGCAGCGTGCGGCGGCGGCGGCGACAACAACAATTCGACGCCGGCGGGCGGCATCAAGCTACAGGTGGTGTCGTTCGGCGACAGCCTCTCCGATGTCGGCACCTATTCGCCCGTCGCGGCAGCGAACTTCGGCGGCGGGCGCTTCACGACGAACCCCGGCGAAATCTGGGTGCAGGACGTCGCGAAGTATTACGGCGACGCGCTCACGCCCGCGGTGAGCGGCGGCTTCGGCGCGCCGCCGACCACGCTCACGGGCTTCGGCTACGCGCAGGGCGGATCGCGCGTGACGAACCCCATCGGCGTCGGCCACCAGAGCACGGACCCGGCGAACTACGCGGGCGCGCTGACGGTGCCGGTCGTGCAGCAGGTGACGAACTACCTCAGCGCGCATGGCAGCTTCAACTCGAATCAGCTCGTAATCGTCAATGGAGGCGCGAACGACATTCTGTACAACCTGACCGCCGTTCAGGCCGGCCAGATGACCCCGGCGCAGGCGCAGGCGGCGATCGGTCAGGCGGCGATCGATCTGGCGGGCGTGATCGGCAAGGTCGTGCAGAGCGGCGCGACGCACGTGCTGGTGTCGAATGTGCCGGATATCGGCGCGACGCCGCAGGGCGTGGCGAGCAATGCGTCGACGCGCGCGCTGCTCACGCAGGCATCGCTCGGTTTCAATCAGGTGCTCGCGGGCGCGCTGACGCAAGCCGGACTCATGTCGAAGGTGATCTATCTCGACATCGTGCCGGCGCTCGCGAATATCACGGCGAACTATCAGCAGTACGGGTTCGCGGTGTCGAACACCGGCACGGCCTGCAACCTTCAGGCGATGGCCGCAGCGGCGCAGAAGTTCGGCGAGCCGAATCCGCAGGCGTTCGCCACGTCGCTGTTCTGCTCGCCGCAGACGCTGACTGTCGCCGGCGCGGACCAGACCTACATGTACGCCGATACCGTGCATCCGACGACGCATCTGCATGCGCTTTACGCGCAGACCGCGGAACAGGCGGTGGCGAAGTCGGGACTGGGTAAGTAAGTTTCTCGTTCCGATCCGCGGTACAAGGCCGCCCAAGTTTCGGCTTGGGCGGCCTTTTCTTCATGTGTTCACGATACTTCGCCGGGCACGCTCAGGCGCTGGCTGCCGTGTTCTCCGGCGGCGGCCATCCTGAATCGGCGATGAGCGAACGCGCATCCGCACGACGGGCAACGCGATCTCAATCCCGCCGCAATTGCTGTTTTTCGTCAGTGATCCTGAGTAATACTGGCGAACGCGCGCCGCCAGTACACTCATGCCGCTTACCAGCGGTACCCGACTTGCGCCTTGATGCCCGTCGATCCGCTATCGGTCGTCGAAACGCCCATTCCGACGTTCAGATTCGCCGACGCCTGATACGCCGCCGCCACGCCGATTCCGACACGGCTACCGTAAGCGCCCACGCTGGTTCCCACCCATTTTTCGCCCGCCTGAAGCATCGGAATGCTCGGCATGGCGAGAACCGCAGCCACGGCTTTGTCGGTGTAGTTCTTCGACTGCTGGACGCCAGCGGAAACCGCCTTGTCCGTGTACGCGTTGGCACTCGACACCGCTCTGTCCGTGTACGTATTCGCCTGCTGCACCGCGCCGTTCAGTTGATTCACGTTGACGGCATCCGTGCCTTGCGTGCCCGCTGCAACGTTGACAATCTGCCGTTCGTTGCCCGACGAGCCGACCGAAACAGTATTCACGCGATCGGCACGCGAATTCGCGCCGATTGCGACCGAGTTATCGGCGGTTGCGGTCGCGTTCGCGCCCATTGCACTCGAATGGATGCCGCTTGCGACGGCTGCTTCCGTCGATGCGTTGCCGTCAGCCGCGAACAGCGGGTTCGCGCCGCCTGCCGCCGATACGTTTGCGATCCTGCTGCTGATGGCAGACATCGCCGAGTTGAGCTGGCTGACATTCACGGCGTCCATGTCGGCTGAACCAGCCGCGAGGTTGTGGATCGTGGTGCCATTCGCCCCGCCGAGCGTCACGTTGTCGAGGTCCGGCGACGAACCGCCCTTCGTGTCGTACCGCACCGCGCCCGTGTCGGTCGCGCCGGTCGCGCCGTTCGTCGTACCCGCGATGTTCGCAATGGCCGTGTTGATGTTCGTGAGGGAACTGTCCACGCCGTCCAGCGCGCTGCCGACATCGTGATACGTGACGCCGTTGACGACATACGACGGCGCCATCATGCTTCCGTTGGGCAAGGCCAGCGCGCCGCCGCCCAACGCCGAGGCCGTGCCGTTCGCCAGGACGCGCAACTGGTTGAGATTCACGGCGTCCGTGCCATTCGTGCCTGCCGAAACGTTGATGATGCGTCGCTCTGATCCAACGCTTCCGACGCTCACGACATTGCTCTGGCCGCCATCGTAGCTATAGGCGCCGAGCACGACTGAGTTTTGGCCTTTCGCGAACGCATAATTGCCGATCGTCACCGAATCCTGACCGGCCGATGTCGCACCGTTGCCCAGCGCAACGGAAGTGGCGCCCTGCCCCGACGCATTACTGCCTATCGCAACCGCGCTGCTTCCGCTTCCTGCGGCGTTGCGGCCCAGTGCAACGGCTCCGTTCGTTGCGGTGCTTCCGGCCCCGGCTGCGACCGCGGCGTCCGCCGCTGACGAATCGATTCCCAATGCAAGCGCGCGAAAGCCTGCGTTGGAGTTATCGCCGATTGCCGTAGCCTGGTTGTTCGTGGCGATCGCATTGCGGCCGATCACCACACCGTTTTCTTGCGATTGCGCGCCGAAACCGATCGCCACGGCGGCCTGGGCAGCTGTCTGGTTTCCGCCGGTCACGACCGCGCCATCGCCGACGACCACGCTTTCGTCGATGTTGTTATGCGTCCCGTTATTTCCGATAAGAACGCCTGTGTTCGCCGTCGTCGTTCCGTTACCTTCGATGATGGCTTGTGCGGATGCGGAGTTCATCGCCAGGCCAGCGAAACATGTGGCGATAGCGGCGAGAATCGGCCGGAGCGCGAAATTGGTTTTATTCATATCAAGGATTCCTTACAATAGATGTGTTGCGTACCTCCTCTTTTCATTACGCTTCGGCTTCCGGCCAGGGCGCCCGAATGCGGTGAGAAGTGTCTTGTGGCGAAGATTAATCGGTCAGTTCGATTCGGAATCCGGCTTCGGCTCGAAATGAAGCCAGGTCATCGGCCTTGCGCGGCCTTCCGAACATAAAAGCCAACGGTCCGAGTCGGTCCAGTGGTCGGCAATTAACGGAATGCGCGATAAGTCGCGTGCGCCGACTTTTATCTCAGCGACTCGAAAGAATTCACTCGCGCGGGCGATAAGATTCGGGAGCCATTCGTGCCGTTCCGGGCCCACAATCATGAAGTCGTGAATTTCGACGATGACGTGCGCATGCCTCAGCGTGCGAAGGCATTCTTGCGTGAGCGTCTCGAATTCATGGCCTTCGATATCGCAAAGCACGACCGCGTCCTCGAAATCGACGCCTTGTGCGGCCAGTTCATCGGCGAAAGCGAACGTCACGGCGCCTCGAATATCCACCCGGTTCCCGACGCCGCGCTCGTTCGCGAGAAGTTTCAAGTTGTCGCGACTGGCTTCGTCGATCTCATAGCAAATTGAGCGTTCAAAAAGGCCGGTGGCGACGAGTCCTATGCCGTAGAAGCCGTCGGCTGCGCCGAGGTCGATGAAGGTGCTGCGCCCGCCGTGAATCCTGCCGATGAGTTCACACACCTCGAGCTCATAAAGTCCGAGCAGTTTCGTTCCGGTGTCTTCGTAGCGCCAGGTGGCGCGTTCACCAAGAGAATATCCTTTGAGAAGTCCATGTTGAACGACACCGTTTGTCGCTCGCCAAAGCCGGCGTCCGTTATACATGCGTCGCGCTTCTACGACTTCGGCGCTCATCTTGATGAAATCGGGGGAGTCCAGGAATGAGTCGGCAGGGTTCATCGAAATACCGGCAGCGGGTAAGGTTGTTGATTCGGCAAAACCGCCGAAATGCTTCTCACGCACGCGAGAAAACGAAGGCAAATTCCAAAGCCTTTCGTAGTGCGTAATTTTACCGCGTGACCGGACGCCCCCATTCACGCAGACTGGCGATTTTTTCGGCCGATGCGCTTCATTCGGACATATTGCCGCTATCAATCAAGTCAACGGCCGATTACTTTGCGCTAAGACAACCGATTATCAGAAAGGTCCGATAAGCAGCGCTGAACTAACTCGCCGACATAATGGATGTCAGCACGCGGCCGCGCGTTGCGCGCGGCCGGCCGTTGTTTCACTGCTCCGAGAAATAATCAGAGCGCCGACTTACTCTTGCGCCTCGAACGCCGCAGCCGCCCTTCCGAGCCGATCATTCACCGCGACCCACTCCGCCGTCTCCGGCAGCTTTTCGATCAGGATGCGTTCGACATTCGCCCGGTCCAGTGCCCGGAGCAAGCCGTATAGCTCGCGCGCATAGCCTTGGGGATCCTCCGGCGCGGCGACGAAATGCACGTGCGGCGCATGCGCCCACTCGCCGGCGCTCGACGGCCGCGCGACCAGCGCGAGCTTCCCGCCACCCGCGCGATCGAACGCCGCGAGCAACGGCTCGATCGCCGCGAACGGCAACAGCGCCAGCGGCGTGCGCGGCGCGTAATGCGCTTTGAGCGTGCCCGACGCGCGCGGCGCGGTCGCATCGCCGCCATCGGGCAGTCGCGGCGCGGTGCCGATCACGTCGGCAATGGCCTGCGGGCTCACATGCCCCGGCCGCAGCAGCGCCGGAAAGCCGCGCGACAAATCCAGGATGGTTGATTCGATGCCGACATCCGCCGCGCCGCCATCGAGCACATGCACCGCGTTGCCGAACTCGTCGCGGACGTGTTGCGCGGTGGTCGGGCTGACGTGCCCGAAGCGGTTCGCCGAAGGCCCGGCCACGCCCGCTTGTTTGCCCGCTCGTTTGCCCGCTTTTTTGCCCTCTTCCTGACGTCGCGCATGGAACGCCGACAAAAGCTGCTGCGCGACCGGATGCGAGGGGCAGCGAATCCCGACCGAATCCTGCCCGCCGCTCACGGCCGCCGGGATATGCGCGGCGCGCTTCAGAATCAGGGTCAACGGACCGGGCCAGAATGCGTCGATGAGCTTCTGCGCATCGTGCGGCAACTCGCGCACCCAGTAGCCGGGATCCGCCTGCGGCGCGAGATGCACGATCACCGGATGATTCGCCGGCCGGCCCTTCGCCGCATAAATTCGCGCGATCGCCTCCGGGTTCTCGGCGTCGGCGCCGAGGCCGTACACCGTTTCGGTCGGGAACGCGACGAGTTCGCCCGCGTCGAGCAGGGCCGCGGCTTCGTCGATCTGCGCGGCGCTCGGGTAAATGATGGTCATTGCCAGACTACTGCCTGAGAGTTCAGTCGATCGCGATGTGCAGCATGCGCGCGCAATCGCGCGCCGCCGTGCGCGCTTCTTCGAGCGTCGCCGCCGTGAAGTTGATGTGCCCCATCTTGCGGCCGGGACGCGCTTCCTCCTTGCCGTATAGATGCAGCCGCGCCGCCGGCATCGCCACGACCTCGGTCCACGCGGGCGGACGCGGCTTGTCGTCCTGGCCACCGTCGAACCAGATATCGCCGAGCAGGTTCAGCATGGCGGCCGGCGAATGCTGGCGCGTGTCGCCGAGCGGCATGCCGGTCATCGCGCGCACTTGCTGCTCGAACTGGCTCGTGGCGCAGGCATCGACCGTGTAGTGGCCGGAATTGTGCGGACGCGGCGCCATTTCGTTCGCGATCAGCGAGCCGTCTTCCAGCACGAAGAACTCGACGCACAGCACGCCCACGTAGCCGAGCTTCGCGGCGATGGTCAGCGCGGCGTCCTGCGCCTGCGCGACGAGCGCGTCCGACGCGTCCGGCGCGGGCACCACGGTCTTCGCGAGAATGCCGTTGACGTGCGAGTTCTGCGCGAGCGGAAACACGGCGGACTTGCCGTCGCCGCCACGGGCGATCAGCACGGACACTTCGTATTTCAACGGCATGCGCTTTTCCAGCACGCACGGCACGCCTGACAACGAGCCGTACGCCGTGCGCACTTCTTCCACGTTGCGCACGCTGATTTGGCCTTTGCCGTCGTAGCCCAGGCGCGCGGTCTTGAGAATGCCCGGCAGCACGGCGGCGATTTCATCGTCGGACAACGCGACGAGTGCTTCCGGCGATTCGATCACCACATGCGGCGCGACCGGCACGCCAGCTCCCGCGATAAACCGCTTTTCGGCGACGCGATCCTGCGCGATCGCAACGCAACTCGCCGCCGGACTCACGAACGTGAGCGACGCCAGAAAATCGAGGCTCGTGGACGGTACGTTCTCGAATTCCGTCGATACCGCCGCGCACAGGCGACCGAGTTCGGTGAGCGCGGTTTGATCGTCGTAGGCTGCGCGAATATGGCGATCCGACACCGCGCCTGCCGGACTCGTTTCGTCCGGATCGAGCACGGCCACGCGATAGCCCATGGATTGCGCCGCGAAGCAGAACATGCGGCCGAGCTGGCCGCCGCCGACCATGCCGAGCCACGCGCCCGGCAGAATGGGGGAATTCGGGGAGTTTTGTGGGTTCATCGTGGGACTGGCCGATAACCTGGTTGGGGAGTTTCGCCGACGCCGCGCACGAGACACGCGGCCCGGCCGACGGAACGCTCAGAGCGGCGGCAGCGTCATGGCGTGCGCGGCCTGATTCTGCTTCACGCGAAACGCGGCGAGCGCCTCGGCATAACGCGCATCCGTCACGCTCAGAATGGACACCGCGAAGAGCGCCGCATTCGCCGCGCCCGCTTCGCCGATGGCAAATGTCGCGACCGGCACGCCCTTGGGCATCTGCACGATGGAATGCAGCGAATCGACGCCCTTCAGGTACTTGCTCGCCGCCGGCACGCCGAGCACCGGCACCGTCGTCTTCGCAGCGAGCATGCCCGGCAAATGCGCCGCGCCGCCCGCGCCCGCGATGATCGCGCGCAGTCCACGCTCGCGCGCGCTTTCCGCGTAGGCGAACATCTCGTCCGGCATGCGGTGCGCGGAGACGACCTTCGCCTCGTACGGCACGCCGAAATCCTGGAGGATCGCGACCGCGTTCTTCATCACGTCCCAGTCGGAACTGGAGCCCATCAACACGCCGACGAGCGGCGCATCGTGCGCATGCGCTCCGTTCTGTACTTCGCTCATTGCTTTTCCCTCGATCCGAGCGCGCCGTGTCGGTGTCGGTGCCACGGCGCGCGTGCCGACATTACGACAGCGTCTTGCCCGTGATGCGTTGCAGCGCTTCCTGATACTTCTCCGACGTCTTGGCAATCACGTCGTCCGGCAGCTTCGGCGCGGGCGGCTCCTTCTTCCACGGCTGCGTTTCCAGCCAGTCGCGCACGAACTGCTTGTCGAACGACGGCGGATTCGTGCCGACCGTGTAGCCGTCCGCCGGCCAGAACCGCGACGAATCGGCGGTGAGCACTTCGTCCATCAGGAACAGTTCGCCCTTGTTGTCGAGGCCGAACTCGAACTTCGTATCCGCGATGATGATGCCGCGCGTGGCCGCGTACTCGGCCGCTTCCTTGTAGAGCTGAATGGAGATGCGCTTGATGGTCGCCGACAGCTCCGTGCCGATGCGGCGCTCCATCTCGTCGTAGGTGATGTTTTCGTCGTGATGGCCCATCTCGGCCTTGGCCGCCGGCGTGAAGATCGGCTCGGGCAGCTTCTCGGCGTTTTGCAGGCCCGGCGGCAGTTGCACGCCGCACACGGCGCCCGTCGCCTGATAATCCTTCCAGCCGCTGCCCGCGAGATAGCCGCGCACCACTGCCTCGACCAGAATCGGTTCCAGCCGCTTCACCACGACCGCGCGGCCCTTCACCTGCTCGACTTCGTCCGGCGCGACCACCGAAGCCGGATCGATGCCTGTATTGTGGTTCGGCACGATATGGCCGAGCTTTTCGAACCAGAAATCGGCCATCTGATTGAGCACGCGGCCCTTGTTCGGAATCGGCTCGCCCATCACCACGTCGAAGGCGGAAAGGCGGTCGGTCGTCACGATCAGCAGCTTGTCGTTGCCGACGGCGTAGTTGTCGCGGACCTTGCCACGGCCGAGCAGCGGCAGCGATTTGATCGTGGATTCGTAGAGCGTGGACATCGTCATGTACCGAGAAGGTGCCGGAAAAAGTGAATCGCCGCCGCGAGCCTTGCGCGGCGGCGATGGAAAAAAGCGAACGGGTCCCGTCGCCGGAACCCGTTGATTTTACTTTACAAATGAAGCGAGCTTAATTGCGACCTGCGTGAGACCTTCGTGAGACCTGCGCCGCTCACCGGACAATCTGCGCGAGTTCGCCGGATGTGTACTTCCCGGCCATCTTGTCGAGCGTGACGGGCTTGATCTTGCCTGCCATGCCCTCGCAGCCGAACTGCATGTACCGCTGACGGCAGATTTCTTTCGCTGCCTCGCGCGCCGGCTTCAGATAGTCGCGCGGATCGAACTTCGACGGGTTTTCGAACAGATAACGACGGATCGCGCCGGTAATTGCGAGACGCAGATCCGTGTCGATGTTCACCTTGCGCACGCCGTGCTTGATGCCTTCCTGAATCTCCTCGACCGGCACGCCGTAGGTTTCCTTCATGTCGCCGCCGAACTCGCGGATTTCGGCGAGCAACTCCTGCGGCACCGACGACGAGCCGTGCATCACCAGATGCGTGTTCGGAATGCGCTGGTGAATTGCCTTGATGCGGTCGATCGCGAGGATATCGCCGGTCGGCTTCTTCGAAAACTTGTACGCGCCGTGCGACGTGCCGATGGCAATGGCGAGCGCATCGCACTGCGTCTCTCTCACGAAGTCGGCGGCCTGCTCGACGTCGGTGAGCAGCTGCTCGCGCGTCATCGTGCCTTCCGCGCCGTGTCCGTCTTCCTTGTCGCCCTTCATGGTTTCCAGCGAGCCGAGCACGCCGAGTTCGGCTTCGACCGTGACGCCGATCGAATGCGAGAACTCGACCACCTTGCGCGACACATCGACGTTGTACTCGTACGACGCCACGGTCTTACCGTCCGCTTCGAGCGAGCCGTCCATCATCACGCTCGTGAAACCGGAGCGGATCGCCGCCATGCACACGGCCGGCGACTGTCCGTGATCCTGATGCATCACGACCGGAATGTGCGGATACGACTCCACCGCCGCTTCGATCAGATGGCGCAGGAACGCTTCGCCCGCGTACTTGCGCGCGCCGGCCGACGCCTGCATGATGACGGGCGCGTTGACTTCGTTCGCCGCCGACATGATGGCCTGCACCTGCTCCAGATTGTTCACGTTGAATGCCGGGAGACCGTAGCCGTGTTCGGCTGCGTGATCCAGCAATTGACGCATTGATACGAGAGGCATTGAGAAACTCCAGGATGTGAAACGAAATCCTTCGCGCGCGCGGTTCTGCTCTTTGCTTCTTTGCCGCTTTTCGGCAGCATCTTCGGCAGCTTCCGGCCTTCTTCGTGGCGACGACTTGCGTCTGAGTCGTCCGCGCGCTCTTCGGCGTTCGCGGACCGAACCGCGAACGCCTTGCCATGCGTTGGAACGCGCCGATCAGAAATGGTCGCCGACGCGCACGATCTTCAGCGTGTTCGTGCCGCCCGCCTGCCCCATCGGCTCGCCGACGGTGAGCACGACCATGTCGCCGCGCGCCGCATAGCCTTTCGATACAACCACTTCCAGCGCCTGATTGAGCGCCGTGTCGCGGTCCATGTTGGTGTCGAGATGCAGCGGCGTGACGTTGCGATACAGCGACATCGTGCGCTCGCTGCCCACGCGCGGCGTCAGCGCGAAGATCGGCACATGCGTCCAGTGACGCGACATCCACAGCGCCGTGGAGCCGGATTCCGTCAGCGCGACCACGGCCTTCGCGCCCAGATGGAAGGCGGTGAACAAGGCGCCCATCGCGATCGACTGGTCGATGCGCGTGAACGTGCGGTCCAGAAAATCGCGGTCCAGTTGCGATTCCTCGGACTTCTCCGCTTCGATGCACACGGCGGCCATCGTTTCGATGGTCGTGACCGGGTATTTGCCCGCCGCCGTTTCGGCGGAAAGCATGACGGCGTCGGTGCCGTCGAGCACGGCGTTCGCCACGTCGGAGACTTCGGCGCGGGTCGGCACGGGCGCGTGGATCATCGATTCCATCATCTGCGTGGCCGTGATCACGAGCTTGTTCGACTCGCGCGCCATGCGGATCATGCGCTTTTGCAGCGCGGGCACCGCCGCGTTGCCGACTTCCACCGCGAGATCGCCGCGCGCCACCATGATGCCGTCGGATGCATCCAGAATGCCTTGCAGCGCGGGAATGGCCTCGGCGCGCTCGATCTTCGCGATCATTTTCGGCTTGATGCCGTACGGCGCGCCCGCGATGTTCGCCAGTTGCCGCGCCATTTCCATGTCGGTCGCGTTCTTCGGAAAGGACACCGCGACGAAATCCGCGCCGAGCGACATCGCCGTCTTGATGTCCTCCATGTCCTTCTCGGTGAGCGCGGGCGCGGTCAGCCCGCCGCCCTGCCGGTTGATGCCCTTGTTGTTCGACAACTCGCCGCCGACCTTCACCGTCGTGTGAATCTCCTCGCCGATCACGCGCGTCACGTCGAGTACGATCAGGCCGTCGTTCAGGAGGAGCACGTCGCCCGCGCGCAGATCGCGCGGCAAGTCCTTGTAGTCGAGGCCGACGCGGTCGTTGTTGCCCATCTCGCAGTTCGCATCGAGGATGAACGTGTTGCCCGCGACCAGCATGGTCTTGCCGTTCTCGAACTTGCCGACGCGAATCTTCGGGCCTTGCAGGTCCGCCATGATCGCGACTTCGCGGCCGACGTGACGCGCCGCCTCGCGCACCCACTCGGCGCGCTGGCGATGATCGTCGGCGGTGCCGTGCGAGAAGTTGAAGCGAACGACGTCGAGCCCGGCTTGCATCATTTGCAGCAGGATGTCCGGATTACTCGACGCCGGACCGATGGTGGCGACAATCTTGGTGGCGCGATGCATGTCTTTCCTCGTCTCTTTGGGAACGGCCGTAACCAGGCTGCGAGCACGTTGCGCTTGCAGTGACGTGTTGCTCACTGGCTGCGCGCGCGCGCCGGTTCGTGCCGGCGTCGCTTTATCGATGGGCTGCGCGGCATGAACGGGCATGCCGCCGATGGTGACGACCGGAGCCGTCTGTTCTTCCACATGCGGCTCTTCGCTCAGAGCCGCCTCCGCGATGATCGAAGCAGCAACGGCGGCGGCATCGCGTTGACTGCCGCTTTCGGTCACATCCGCTTGCGCGCCGCCGGCTGCTTGCGCGCCCTTCCTTGCTGCTTTCGCCGGATTGTCTCGGGCCGTCACCGGGCGTTACGCCCGCGACTCGAGCACTTCTACCGCCGGCAGTGTCTTGCCTTCGAGGAACTCGAGAAACGCGCCGCCGCCGGTCGAGATGTAGCTGACCTTGTCGTGGATGCCGTACTTCGCGATGGCGGCGAGCGTGTCGCCGCCGCCCGCGATCGAGAACGCCGACGAATTCGCGATGGCCTGCGCCAGCGTCTTCGTGCCGTTGCCGAACTGGTCGAATTCGAACACGCCGACCGGGCCGTTCCACACGATGGTGCCTGCCGTCGCGAGCTGCGCGGCGAGCGCGTTCGCGGTGTCCGGGCCGATGTCGAGAATCATGTCGTCGTCGGCGATATCGGCGACGGGTTTCGTTTCGGCCTTCGCGGTCGCGGCGAATTCCTTCGCGGTCACGACATCGCTCGGAATGGGCACCGACGCTCCGCGCGCGCGCGCCTCTCCGATGATTTCCTTCGCCTCGCCGACGAGATCGGCTTCGGCGAGCGACTTGCCGATCTTGAGGCCCGACGCCAGCATGAACGTGTTCGCGATGCCGCCGCCGACGATCAGCTGATCGACCTTCTCGGCGAGCGACTTCAGAATGGTGAGCTTGGTCGACACTTTCGAGCCCGCGACGATGGCCACGAGCGGGCGCTTCGGGTTGCCGAGCGCCTTGCCGAGCGCGTCGAGCTCGGCGGCGAGCAGCGGGCCGGCGCACGCGATGGGCGCGTATTTGGCGATGCCGTGCGTGGTCGCTTCGGCGCGGTGCGCGGTGCCGAAGGCGTCGTTGACGTAGATGTCGCACAGCTTCGCGAGCTTCTGCGCAAGGCCGTCGTCGTTCTTCTTCTCGCCCTTGTTGCAGCGGCAGTTTTCGAGCAGCACGACGTTACCCGGCTGCACGTCGACGCCGTCCACCCAGTCGGCGACGAGCGGTACATCGCGCCCGAGCAGTTCCGACAGACGCGCCGCGACCGGCGCGAGCGAGTCTTCCGGCTTGAACTGACCTTCGGTCGGGCGGCCCAGGTGGGACGTGACCATCACGGCCGCGCCGGCATCGAGCGCTGCCTTGATCGCCGGGACCGAGGCGCGCACGCGCGTGTCCTCGGTGATGTTGCCGGCGTCGTCCTGCGGCACGTTGAGGTCCGCGCGGATGAACACGCGCTTGCCGGAGACTTTGCCTTCGGCGATCAGATCGGTGAAACGCAGTACTTTCGTCATGGGAGTCAACGTTAGTCAGAGAAGCGGTTCGGGCGAAGATGGCCGGACGAACGCCGGCCGGTTCGTTGCAAATTCGGTGCGGGGACTGAAAACGGAAACGGGAAACAGAAAGACGCGAGCGGAACGAGCGGCCGGCGCGTGCCGCGCAAACGTGCCGAGGGTCGAATGGAGCGAGACGCGGAGAAAGAGCCGCGCAAAGCGCGCAGACACGGACGCAGCGGACAAGCCGGAGGCGGCGAGCTTCGGAACCGTTGCGGTGACTGCCGGACTCACTTTCGACCTCGCTCCATGCGACAGGAAAGACCGACATTTTAACCGATCACCCCGCCCGCTTTTAGCCGGTGATTCTTGATGATGCGTATTTGTGGCTCGGCGCGCCTCACGCGGCAAGGCGCAGCAGCGTGAAAACGATCATGCCGACCGCGATGGTGCCCATCATGCCGCGCCGCCACAGGTAGTACGCGAGGCCCGCGAGCGACGCCCACGCCGCATGGTTCGAGAACGCGATCGAGAAGCCGGCGGATGTTTCGAGCAGATCGGGCACGACGACGCCCGCCAGCGCGGCGGCCGGCGCGTAGCGCAGCACGCGTTGCATGCGCGGCGGCAGCACGGTGCGCTCGCCGCCGATCAGGAAGAACGCGCGCGTCGCGGCGGTCACTACGCCCATGCCGAGAATCGCGAGCCAGATCTGGAGCGTGGTCATCGCGCGGGCCTCGCCGGTTCGGGCTCGGCGGCGGGCGCTGCATCGGGTGTGCCGGGCGTCTCGGTGTCGCTGGGACGCGCCGCCGCCGGGCGCGCCCGTTCCGCGATCAGATCGGCGAGCGTGCCGGCCAGCAGCGCGGCGAGCACCGCGAGCGGCAAGCCGAAGCGATACGGCAGATGGAACGCGAGCAGCGCGACCACGCTCGCGACGACGACCGCGGCGAGCGTCGAGCGCGTGGCGATCGCGGAGACGATCAGCGGAATCAGCGCCAGCGTCCCCGCCAGTTCCAGCCCCCAGTCGTCGGGGATGAGGCTTGCGAGCAGAATCCCCGCGATCGACGACGCCTGCCACGCAAGCCAGCACGTGAACGCGAGTCCCCAGAAGAACGCTTCCTTGCCGGGCTGCCGGCCGACGGGAAAATTCCGCGCGGAGAACATCAGATAGATGATGTCGCCGTTGAAGTAGCCGATCGCGAGGCGCCGCCACATCGGCAGATAGGAGAAGTGCGGCGCGAGCCCGGCGCTGAAAATGACGAAGCGCAGATTCACCATCGCGGCGGTGAGAAGCACGGTCCAGAGCGGCAGCTTCGCGGCCAAGAGCGGCAGCACGGCGAGTTGCGACGACCCCGCGTACACCGCGAGCGACATGCCGAGCGCCTGCGGCACCGTGAGCACCGATTTCGTCATGGCGACGCCGGTGACGAGGCCCCACGAGAACGTCGCCATGACGGCGGGAGAGAAAGCGCGGGCACCGTCGAGAAATGCGCGGCGATTCGTGTCGGATAGCCGGTGGAGCATGCAAGGGTGCGCGGCCGAGTTGCCGCGATGACGAAATGGGGAAACGCCGCGCGCCGGCAACGCGAAAAACGGACGACTCGGCACAGCTTGCCGCTTGCCCGGTCGGCACGACGCTTTCGGGCGGCTTTGCCGGTTCGCGGCGAAAGGCAAAGTATAGCGGCGTGAAAGGCGCTTACCATCCAGTTTGATCGCGAAAAGACGCTAAAATGACGAACTTTGACCGCTCTTGCAGCCGGCAGCGCCGGCAACGCGCGGAATAGGAAGATTCACCCGGAGATTCACCCGGATTCATCGAATTTCTGAACGAGACAGCTAGGAGAACCGTATGTCAATGGCCGACCGCGACGGCAAGATCTGGATGGATGGCAAGCTGATCGACTGGCGAGACGCCAACATCCACGTTCTGACGCACACGCTGCACTACGGTATGGGCGTATTCGAGGGCGTGCGCGCGTACAAGACCGCGCAGGGAACGGCCATTTTCCGCCTGAAAGAGCACACCAAGCGCCTTCTGAACTCGGCGAAAATCTTCCAGATGGAAGTCCCGTTCGACCACGCGACGCTCGAAGCCGCGCAACTGGAAGTCGTGCGCGAGAACAAGCTCGAATCGTGCTATATCCGCCCGATTATCTGGGTCGGCTCCGAGAAGCTCGGCGTCTCGGCCAAGGGCAACACCATTCACGTGGCCATCGCCGCGTGGCCGTGGGGCGCGTATCTCGGCGAAGACGGGCTCGCGAAGGGCATCCGCGTGAAGACGTCGTCGTTCACGCGCCATCACGTCAACGTGTCGATGGTGCGCGCGAAGGCGTCCGGCTGGTACGTGAACTCGATTCTCGCCAATCAGGAAGCCGTCACCGACGGTTACGACGAAGCCTTGTTGCTCGACGTGGACGGCTACGTGTCCGAAGGCTCCGGCGAAAACTTCTTCCTCGTGAACAACGGCAAGCTGTACACGCCGGACTTGTCGTCGTGCCTCGACGGCATCACGCGCGACACGGTCATCACGCTGGCGCGCGACTTCGGCATCCCGGTCATCGAGAAACGCATTACGCGCGACGAAGTCTATACGTGCGACGAAGCCTTCTTCACCGGCACGGCCGCCGAAGTCACGCCGATCCGCGAACTCGACAATCGCACGATCGGCGCGGGCAAGCGCGGCCCGATCACGGAGAAGCTGCAAAGCGCGTTCTTCGACGTGGTCGGCGGCAAGAACGAAAAGTACGCGAGCTGGATCGCGAAAGTCTGACGCCGGGAGGGCCGCGCTGCCCTCGCGCGACAGACGACAGCAACGAACGACATTGAAAGAGATAGCAATGAGCGACCTGAAGGAAATGCCGCTGGTGGAATTGTCGGCGAAAGATATCCCCGCGTTCTGCCCGAATCCGAAGATGCAACGCTGGAGCGCGCATCCCCGCGTGTTCCTCGACGTGACGCACGGCGAAGCGCGCTGCCCGTATTGCGGCACGCGCTACAAGCTGAAGGACGGCGAAGCCATCAAGGGCCACTAAGCTCGCCGAAGCACTGTGCGAGCGTCGTCGATGCGCGCGTTCCGGTTTATCCGGGCGCGCGCTTTCGTTCGCTCTCGCTTGTTTTTGCCGCATGGCCGCCGCGCCATGACACCACACGACCGACGCCCCGCCGCCCGATGCGGCGAGCCGCCACTATTTTGAGACCGGAAAACGACTGATGCGCCGTGCGCTGGTTATAGCACCGAACTGGATCGGTGACGCGTTGATGGCGCAGCCGCTGTTCACGCTTTTGCGAAAGCTTCACCCGCGTATCGCGATCGATGCCGTCGCGCCGACCTGGGTCGCGCCCGTGCTCGAACGCATGCCGGAAATCCGCGACGTCTACGCGACGGATCTCGCTCACGGCAAGCTGCAACTGCTGCGCCGCTGGCAGCTTGCGAGCGACCTGCGCGATGTCGGCTACGACGCCGCGTACGTGCTGCCCAATTCCGCCAAGTCCGCGCTGATTCCGTGGATGGCGGGCATCCGGCTGCGCATCGGCTACAAGGGCGAGGCGCGTTACGGGCTCTTGAACGTGCGCCACCCCAATCCGCCGAAGACCGAACGCCCGCCGATGACCGCGCAGTATGCCGCCCTCGCCTATGCGCCGGGCGCGAAGCTGCCGTTCATCGACCGATACGCGCAAGCTCACGACGCAGCGGCAGGCGACGCGCCGCTCTTGCCCGTGCCGCGCCTCGAAGCCGATCCGAATGAAGCGGCGCGCGTGTCGGCGCGCTTCAATCTGGATACGCGCGCGCCGCTCGTCGTGTTTTGCCCCGGCGCGGAGTTCGGTCCGGCCAAGCGCTGGCCGCCCGAGCACTTCGCGTCGCTCGCGCAGTTCGTCGCGCAGTCGTTTCCCTATGCGCGCATCGTCGCGCTCGGATCGAAGAAAGATTCGGCCGTCGCGCAGGCCATCGCGGAGCGCGCGCCGAACGTGCGCAATCTGTGCGGCCAGACATCGCTCGGCGAAGCATGCGCGCTGATCGCCCGGGCGAGTGCCGTCGTCACCAACGACTCGGGGCTCATGCACGTCGCGGCGGCGCTCAAACGTCCGCTCGTCGCGGTGTACGGCTCCACCGATCCGCGCCATACGCCGCCCTTGTCCGACGTCGCAAAGGTACAATGGCTTCACCTTGAGTGCAGTCCGTGCTTTTCCCGCGAGTGTCCGCTCGGCCATCTCAACTGCCTGCGCGAACTCTCTGCCGAACAGGTTTTCGCCGATCTGCGCGGCATGTTGCTCGCGCATCGTTGAGGCGTCACGCCTGCCTTGCCGCGGCGGCTTTGCGGCGGCATCGGCATTTTCGTGTGCGGGCGCGGACACGCGAGTGTCTCCGAACGGAGGCATGCTTTGAACCATGACCGATGCGGCACGCCATCGTGACACGGCGTTGCGCGCGAATGCCAGAGACCCACGAGCCCATGCCACGTTTCGCCCGCCTGTTCGAAGCCGCCGCCGACACTCTCAACGCTTACTATCAGGCTGTCGCGGACAACAGCATCGACGCTGTGATGTCGCTTTGGATCGACGAGGAGTTCGCCACCTGCATCTGCGCGGACGGCACGCATCTGCACGGCCTCGAAAGCATTCGCGCGGGCCTCGGCAAGCAGTTCGGCGCGCAGGCCGTCAGCATCGAGCCGCTCGATATTCGCGTGTACGACAGTCTCGGCACCGTCGTGTATGCGATTGCGGAGGCGCATCAGCCGGCCGGGACCGCCGCGCCGCGCATGATTTTCTCAACTTACGTGATGGTTCACGAACGCGGCGAATGGCGCATCGCGCATATTCACGCGAGCGAGATGCCGATGGAAGCGGCCGGCCAGTTCGCCGCGAAGCTGCGTCACGGGCAGGGACCGTTGCACTGAAATACCGCAGTCACGAAGCATAGAAAGACGTTTGCCGGGGAGAAGGCCATGAAGCGCGATCCGTTGTTGAAACACGATTCGTCGTTCGTGGACAAGGCGCCCGCCGTCGCGCTGAAGGAAACGGCGCAGGCCGCGGGCCGCGTGCTTGCCGAACCCGTCTCGCAATGGCTCTACAGCGCGCCGCGCTGGCTGCCGACGAGTCACGCGCAGACCATCGTGCCCGCGCTCTTCGGGCGCAAGCCGGCGGTGCGTTATCGGCGCGAACGCTGGGATACGCCGGACGGCGATTTCATCGACGTCGACTGGCTCGCGCACGATGACGCAGCGCGCCCGGCATCGACCGCGCCGCTATTCGTGCTGTTTCATGGCCTCGAAGGCAACTCCGACTCCCACTACGCCCGCACGATGATGGTCGCCGCCCATGCGCGCGGCTGGCACGGCGTGGTGCCGCACTTTCGCAGTTGCAGCGGGCCGATGAACCGGCTGCCGCGCTTTTATCACCTCGCGGATAGCGCCGAAGTCGACTGGATCTTGCGGCGACTGCGCGAAAGGCATGCAGGCCCGATCGTCGCGGCGGGCGTGTCGCTCGGCGGCAACGTGCTCTTGCATTGGCTATGCGAGCGCGGCACGGACGCCTCGATCGTCAGCGCGGCCGCCGCCATTTCGGCGCCGCTCGATGTCCACGCGGGCGGTCACGCGATCTCGCAAGGCTTCGGCATGGTCTATACGCGCAGCTTCCTGAAGTCGCTCAAGAAAAAGGCTCTCGCGAAACTCGACCAGTTTCCGGGTCTGTACGACCGCCACGCCGTGCTCGCCGCGCGCACGCTGTATGAATTCGATAACGTCGTGACCGCGCCGCTGCACGGTTTTCGCGATACCGACCATTACTGGACGACCGCGACCATCCGCGCGCATCTGAACCGCATCGAAGTGCCGGCGCTCGTGCTGAACGCCCGCAACGATCCGTTCCTGCCCGAGCGCGCGCTGCCATCGCAGGCCGAAGTATCGGCGTCCGTCACGCTCGATCAGCCGGACCACGGCGGCCATGTCGGCTTCATGACGGGGCCGTTTCCGGGACGCATGGACTGGCTATCGTCGCGCGTGTTCGGCTACCTCGAACATTTTCTTCCGGGCGAATGAATCATGGATGAGATCGTCAAGCAGGCGCTGGCCAAGTGGCCGAACGTTCCGCATTGCACGGGCTGGCTGTTGCTGGACCGGCGCGGTCAGTGGCGCATGCGCGACGAGGCGGCGCAGGCCGCGGGCGCGCTCGGCGATGCCATTCGCCACGAAGCGCTGATCGGCTTCATCAACCGCAACTACGAGCGCGATGCCGACGGCCAGTGGTTCTTTCAGAACGGGCCGCAGCGCGTGTACGTGGAACTGGCTTATACGCCGTGGATCGTGCGTCTTTCCGCGATGAACGGCGCATTGCGGCTGACCGACCACACCGGCGCGCCGTTCGAGCCGGCGCAGGCATTTCTCGACGACGAAGGCGCCCTGCTCTTTTCCGACGCTGCCACGCCGCCGCGCTCAGCCGCCCTGCACGATCACGATCTCGATCTGTTCTCGACCCACGCGACGTTCGATGACGCGTCGCGCGGCGGCGTCTTCCATTGGCGCGATGGAGTCGATCTTCCGTTACAGCCTATCTCGCGCGCCGACGTCGAGACGCGCTTCGGTTTCGTCGCCAGTCCGGCTGCGCGCGCGGCGTCGAAAGCCTGAAGCGTCAGCTCTTTTTCTCCTCGTCGCGCTCTTCCTTGTAGCGTGCTTCGAAGTCGCGCAGGCGCGCGGAAATCGTCGAGAGATCGTAGAAGCTCGCGGTTTTGACATCGCGTGCTTCCTTCAACTGGCGAATGGCGGACGGCCATGCGCCGTCGAGCGCCAGTTTCTCGGCCATCGCCTGATGCTGGCGCAGCGGATCGTTCATGCCTGCGCTCGCCTGCGCCAGATACAGCCACCAGTCCGCGCGCAGCGGTTCCGCGCGCGTTTCGCGGCGCGCGAGCGTCTGCGCTTCCTCATAGCGATGCGCGGCCATCAGCGATTGCAGATGCGCGTCGATCGCCGCGTGCGAGTTGGGCCAGCGCGTCTGGGCGATGTCGGCGAGGCGCACGGCGTCGTCGTAACGGCCCGCGCGACGCGCGATCTCGGCGGCGAGCACGTCGAGGCTCGGCGTGCTGCGGGCGGCTTGCTGGGCGGTCACGCGCACGGGCAGGAGCGCGATGGGCCCGCTTGCCGCGGCGGGCGCGGCGTTCAGCGCGCCGTGTGCGCTGCTGCTTAGGAGCGAAGACATCGAGACGGCCGGGGCGGAAGGATTCGCGAGCGCGGCGGTTTGTGGCGTCGAGTGCGGGCCGACGTTGGTTGTGGACGCGCCTTGCATGGTGGACGCTTGAGCGGAGAGCGGTCCGTCGCCACGAGCAGGCGGAACCTCAATTCCGGCGCGTGCTTTTGTCGCCGAGGCCAACGTGCCTTGAATATTGGCTGGTTGTGAAGATGGTGCTCCGTCGCCACGCGCAGGCGCAGATCCAACGCCCGCGCGAGCGTTCGCCGCCGAACCCGACACGCCGCGCAGCGATGCGCCAAGGCTTTCGCCTTGCGCTTTCGACGCAGGCTTTTGCTGCTGCGCGTGGCGCTTGTCATCCGAACCCGCATCGCGGCTCTGACCGCCCTCGACCGTCTGCGCCAGTTCGCGCCGCGCCTCAACTGAAGCCGCCGCAGCGCTCGCTTCCTCGCCTTCAAAGAGCCGCCGCGCTCGGGCGAGCGCATCGTTGGCGGCGTCGTAATCGCCCGTCAGCGAACGCGCGAGCGCGATGCCGTACCAGTTCGCGGCGGGATTGAGCGCGGTCTGATCGTCGATTTCGGCCTTGAGACGGCTCGCGACCTCACGATAGTCGCTCGCGTAGTTCACCTGAAGCACGCGCGAGCGCGCACGCACGAACGCATATTCCGGCGACTGCCGCGGCTGCCGGTACGGCACGCGTCGCGCGCGGTCCTCCATGTCCGCGATGCGCTCGGTCGTCAGCGGATGCGTGCGCGCGTAAGCCGGCACGCCGTTATCGGCCATCGACGCCCGGTCGAGCCGCTCGAAGAACGCGGTCATCGCGTAGGGATCGTAGCCGGCGGCCGCGAGCATCTGAAATCCGACGCGGTCGGCCTCGTGCTCGGCCGCGCGCGAGAAGCGCAGCTGGTTATCGACGGCAAAAGCCTGTCCGCCCATCGCGATGCCCATGCCGAGATCGCCGCTGTGCGTCATGACGCCCGCCAGCAGCCCGGCGAGCATGGCCGCGAGCGCCGCGTACCCGCTCTTTTCCTGCGCGCCGATCATGCGCGCGATGTGGCGCTGGAGCACGTGCCCCATCTCGTGGCCGACGACGGACGCGAGTTCCGATTCCGTCTGCGTCGCCGAGATCAGCCCTGTGTTGACGCCGACGAAGCCGCCCGGCATCGAGAACGCGTTGATCTGCGGATCGCGCACGGCGAAGAGTTCGAAGTCCGGACGATAGCCGCCGAGGTACTGCGTCGCGGCGGCGGCGGAGAGCTTCGACGCGATGGAGTCGAGGTAATCGCGAATCAGCCAGTCGTCGAGGTAGTCGGGATCGGCGCGGACTTCGCGCATCATCCGCTCGCCGAGCTTGCGCTCCGCCTGAGGCGAGAGCGTGCCGCCGGAGCCGTCGCCCAAATCCGGCAGTTGCACGGACGAAAGCGGCGCGCGAAGGCCGGCCATCGCGCCCGGACGATTGGCGAAGCGGCTTTCCGCGCCGCCGTAGACGCCGAATATGCCGTCGGCGACGGTGTTGGGTGGTGTGCTGGCGGTGGAGGTTGCGGGTGGGGCGATCGCGGCTGTCGCGGTTGTCGCATAGGTTGTGTGCGCGCGGTTTTGCCCGTTTGAACCACTTGTGGCGTTTGCCGTCGCTACTGCGTTTGCTGCGTTTGCTGCGTTTGCTGCGTTTGCTGCGTTGGCTGCGTTGGCTGCGTTGGCTGCGTTGGCTGCGTTTGCTGCGTTGGCTGCGTTGGCTGCGTTGGCTGCGTTGGCTGCGTTGGCTGCGTTGGCTGCGTTGGCTGCGTTTGCTGCGTTGCCCGCGTTGGCTGCGTTCGTCGCCTTGGCCGCGTTGGTCGCGTTGGTCGCGTTGGTCGCGTTGGTCGCGTTGGTCGCGTGTGCCGCATTGGCCGCATTGGCCGCATTGTCCGCATTTACCGCCTTCGCCTCATTGCCCCCACGACCCACGGCCGCGCCCGCCTGCGCCGCGGCGAACGGCGGCATGGCGAGACTGAGACACAACGCGAACACGAGCCCGCGGCTCGGACGATTCAAGAACATAGCGCGAAGCCGGAGCGTCGCCGGCGGTCAGCGTGAGGACGGGAACGCGCTTATCGTATCAAGTGTTGCGCGCCCGGCGGCACCTGTGGACACGGCTTCGCGCCGTTTTCGCCGAAGGCCCCGCTGGTAAGATAAGCGCCCACTGCAAGGAGAGGCTATGTCCGGACTCACACATTTCGATGCCGCCGGCGAGGCGCACATGGTCGATGTCGGCGGCAAGAACGAGACGCGGCGCATCGCGGTGGCGCGCGGCTCCATCGTCATGCGCGACGACACGCTTGCGTTGATCCGCGAAGGACGCGCGAAAAAGGGCGATGTGCTCGGCGTCGCGCGCATCGCGGCCATTCAGGGCGCAAAGCGCACCGCCGATCTGATCCCGCTGTGTCATCCGCTTGCCCTGACGCGCGTCGCCGTCGACTTTTCCGTCGATGACGCGCTGCCCGGCGTGCATTGCGAAGTGCGCGTCGAGACCGTGGGACGCACGGGCGTCGAGATGGAGGCGCTCACCGCCGTGCAAGTCGGCCTGCTGACCATCTACGACATGTGCAAGGCCGTCGATCGCGGCATGACCATCACGAACGTACGCGTGATGGAAAAGCACGGCGGGAAGTCGGGCGACTGGGTGGCGGCCTCTCAGCCGCCCGCCTGAACCGCGCCTGAGCCGCGTGCTTACTGCTTACTCGTCGGCGTCATCGTCCGCGTGAGCATTCGCCCCGGCGGGCGGCCCGTAACGCTTAACGAGATCGGCCCTGAAGTCCGCCAGCGGCGCGCCGATTTCATCGACCGACTGATACAGCGACGCGAGCTGCGTCGGCCAGTCGTTCAGTTCCGTCGCGAAAATCTGCAGGCGCGCGACGGTATCGAGCGCCTCTTTGCGCTGACCCGCGATCGCCTGCAACACCGCGTAACGGCGCAGCACAGTCTCTCCCGGCAGCAGCGCGATGGCCTGCCGATGCGCCGCCAGCTTCGCTTCGATATCCTGCGCGTTCATCGGCAACAGCGTGGCGGCGCCATACTGGCCCCACGCGCCGAAAAGAAACGACGGATCGTCGCGATACTGCTCCGCCGGCCGCGAGCCGTAGTACAGCACTTCGGCGCGGTTGTAGTCGCGCATCGTCGGATACAGCGCAATGAGGCCCGCCACGACGAGAAAGACGTAGCCACCATACGACACGGGCCGCGCCACAAGCCGCAGCGGCCGCGTCTCCAGAAGACCGATCACGAGCATCGCGGGCATCAGAAAGAACATGTACTGCTGTGGATACTCGACGAGCGCGTGCATCATCAGCACGCCCAGCAGCGAGAGCGCAAAGACGCGCGCGGGCGTATGCGGCGCGCGCAGCACGCGAATCAGCCACAACGCGATGCCCACCACCAGCACCGCAACCCCGAGCAGCCCGGTCTTCGCAAGCAGGTCGATGAAGATATCGTGCGCGTTGTTCGCGATCTCCACGCCGCCGAGTTCGCGCACCATGTCGAACTGGTAACGCGGAAACTCGCCCCACCCGACGCCCAAGAGCGGATGCGTCCTGAACATGGTCCAGCCGTACTTCCACAGCGCAAGACGCGGCGCGATCTGATTGGCGTCCTGCATGCGCTCCGCCGCCGATTGCGCGAGACCGAGCTGATACCGCACGTTGGCCCAACGGACCGCGGCGTTGACCAGCAGGAACACCGCCGCGAGCGCAAACGGCATGATCCAGGCGCGGATGTCCCGTCCGCTGGTCGCTGTCGGGCTGTCGAAGTCGTCGGCCGCGCCGGGGCGTCGGCGGATCAACGCCATCCAGAATCCGGCGACGACGATCACCGCCGTTTGCAGCCACGGCCCGCGCGACACCGTCAGCGCGAGGCCGAACGACAGCACCGCCGACACGACGAGCCACACCACGACGGGCATGCGGCGCGTCTGCACGAAATACATCGCGCCCGCCACGGCAAAAGCGATGACGGTCGCGAGGTGATTCGCCTGCGCCATATTCCCGAAAGGCCGCCGCTTGATCGCGACGTTGTATGCCACGACGAGCGGCGCGAATTTCGCTTCCATGTGGAACAACTGCACGGTCTGGCAAAACACCGCGAAGAGCCCGCCCGCGAGCAACGCGGCGGCGCCGATGCGCAACGCCTTCTCCGACAGCCCCGCGCGCACCAGTCCGAACCCCGTATGCACGGCCACGAACGATGCGAGCAGATAGGCGCCGCCGAGCCAGTTCATCGAAGGCTGGGCGACCGGCAGCAGCACCGTCTGCGCAACGAGCACGATGCCGAACGCCAGTGGCATCAGCGCGACCACCGGCGACGCGAACGGCACGCGCGGCTCGGAAACGCGCACGAGTATGGCGACCGTGGCTCCGAGCGCAAGATACAAGGCCAGCGCGCTGTATTCCGCGTAGAACGTCGGGATCGGATACGTGTGGTTGACGACGCCGAACGGAATCGTCAACGCAAGACACAGAACGGCGAAGCAAAGGTAGCGCGCGAATTGGGAAGGCATGAGGGGCTGGGAACGTCGGGAACCGGCGCACTATACAAAACTTTGCGTCCGCTGTGCGCCGCGCACCCGTAAATGCGACGAAATCCACAGGTTCCCGCGCGGCGCTCATGCCTCTCGTCCACCGCGTGCAAGTCGCTTAGGCGCGGCACTCCGGCGGCGCGAGGTTGGCCGGGAGCGTCGCGGCTTGCGTGGGCGCAGGTCCCGCGCCCGGCGCAGGCAGCGACGAAGCGGCCTTGCCCGCCGCGAAGCATTCCCACGTGATCGTGCCCGCCTGCACCGAGCCGCGCGTCAGCGCGACGCGGGCCGTCGGCGTATCGGCGTTATCGGGCGCGGAAGGCACGAGGACGAGCGCATTCGATCCGGCCGGCGCGACGCGCGTCGTGTAGGCGATCGTGATCTGTCCGGTGTCGCTGTCGACGTGGATGGACTCGATGTTGCGCGTGGCCGGCGGCGACGCATACGCGCTCGCCAGATCCGCGCCGCTCGCGGCATTCTCGGCCACCGCGAGCCGCGCCGAGGACGCGAGCGACATGCCCTCGCCCACGCGGCTGCGCGACAGATAGTCCTGATACGCGGGAATCGCGTAAGCCGCGACCACGCCGACGATCGCCAGCACGATCATCAACTCGATCAGCGTGAAACCGCGCGCGCCTGCCTGCGCGCGTTTCAGCCATGCACTGAAGCCGTCGCCCTCGCGCGGCGCCTTAACATCCGAAACCATGCTCGTCATTGCCACTCCCTGAAAGACACGAAGCGTCGGCCGCGATATGCGAACCGAACGCTTCGATGGTAGGGAGGGTGCGCGGGCCGCGACAGTCGGCCATTCGGCTAACGCCCGCGTCGGTGGAGAGTCAGCCCGTGCTCGCGAGCGCGCGGCGCTTCGCGCGGCGCTTCATCAGCCAGCCCGCCGCGATCACGAGCGCCGCGCCCGCGAGGCGCGCGGCATACCCCGCCGCTTCGGTGTTGAGCGCGGGCCAGCGGTCGATGAACGGGTCGTCGATGATGAGTCCGCCCGCGATCCATCCGAGCAAGCCCGCGCCGAGCAGCACGACGATCGGGAAGCGGTCGAGCAGCTTCAGCACCAGCGTGCTGCCCCACACGATCAGCGGAATGCTCACGACGAGCCCGAAAATGACGAGCACGAAGCGGTGCTGCGGGTCCGCGGTCTCGGCCGCGCCCGCAATCGCGATCACGTTGTCGAGACTCATCACCGCGTCGGCGACGATGATCGTCTTGACGGCCGCCCAGAGCTTGTCCGACGAACTAATGTCGGGCTCGTCGTGGCCGGGTTGCAAGAGCTTCATGCCGATCCACAGAAGCAGCAAGCCGCCGAGGAACTTGAGGAACGGTATATCGAGCAGGAAGACCGCGAACGCGATCAGCACGACGCGCAGGACAATGGCGCCGAGCGTGCCGAGCACGATCCCGCGCGTGCGCTGCGTGGCGGGGAGATCGCGGCAGGCGAGCGCGATCACGACGGCGTTGTCGCCCCCGAGCAGAATGTCGATGACGATGATTTGCAGAACCGCGCCCCAGTGGAGCGTCGAGAAGAATTCGAGCATGGGCAGAACGAGCTGTGACCGGAAACAAAAAAGCGAGGAAGCCAACGCTCCCTCGCTTTTTCTTCGGCCTTAACGAAAGGATTCAGTAAGAGTACCAAACCCTCGCGTTGCGCGCCCGACTGCCTCAGATCACCGACTTCAGCAGGCGGCCCATCTCCGACGGGTTCTTCGTGACCTTGATGCCGCACGCGTCCATGATTTCGAGCTTGGCGTCCGCCGTGTCCGCGCCGCCCGAGATCAGCGCGCCAGCATGGCCCATGCGCTTGCCCGGAGGCGCCGTCACGCCCGCGATGAAACCGACGACCGGCTTCTTCATGTTGTCCTTGATCCAGTAAGCGGCGTTCGCTTCATCCGGACCGCCGATCTCGCCAATCATGATGACGGCGTCCGTTTCCGGATCGTCGTTGAACATCTTCATCACGTCGATGTGCTTCAGACCGTTGATCGGATCGCCGCCGATGCCGACCGCCGACGACTGTCCGAGGCCGAGCGCCGTCAGTTGGCCGACCGCTTCGTACGTCAGCGTGCCCGAGCGCGACACCACGCCGATGCGGCCCTTGCGGTGAATGTGACCCGGCATGATGCCGATCTTCAGCTCGTCCGGCGTGATCGTGCCGGGGCAGTTCGGTCCCAGCAGCAGCGTTTTGCGGTTCTCGCGGCGCATGCGGTCCTTGATTTCGAGCATGTCGCGAACCGGAATGCCTTCCGTGATGCAGATCGCGAGATCGAGATCGGCCTCGACGGCTTCCCAGATCGCGGCGGCTGCGCCCGCGGGCGGCACGTAAATGACCGAAACGGTCGCGCCGGTTTCCGCCTTCGCTTCCTTGACGGACGCGTAGATAGGAATGCCTTCGAAGTCTTCGCCGGCCTTCTTCGGGTTCACGCCCGCAACGTACGCTTCACGGCCGTTCGCGTATTCGCGGCACGCGCGCGTGTGGAACTGGCCGGTCTTGCCGGTGATGCCCTGCGTGATGACCTTCGTGTCTTTGTTGATCAGAATCGACATGTAGTGACCTCTGTTCGTTTGGCGTCGCCAAAGCAGTTGCTTGCGCCGCCATTCGTATCTGGTGGAACGCTCTCTTAGGCTCGGTAAGCGAAGCGCGCTTACTTGCCTTCGGCAGCCGCGACGACCTTCTGCGCGGCTTCTTCCATGCTGTCGGCCGAAATGATCGGCAGTCCCGACTCCGCCAGCATCTTCTTGCCGAGGTCTTCGTTGGTGCCCTTCATGCGCACGACGAGCGGCACCTTCAGGTCCACGGCCTTCGACGCCGCGATCACGCCTTCCGCGATCACGTCGCAGCGCATGATGCCGCCGAAGATGTTGACGAGAATTGCCTTAAGGTTCGGGTTCTTCAGCATGAGCTTGAAGGCTTCCGTGACCTTTTCGGTCGTCGCGCCGCCGCCGACGTCGAGGAAGTTCGCCGGCTCGCCGCCGAACAGCTTGATGGTGTCCATCGTCGCCATGGCGAGGCCCGCGCCGTTCACGAGACAGCCGATGTTGCCGTCGAGCGAGATGTACGCGAGGTCGAACTTCGACGCTTCGACTTCAGCCGGATCTTCTTCGTCCAGATCGCGGTACGCGACGATCTCCGGGTGACGGAAGAGCGCGTTCGAATCGAAGTTGAACTTGGCGTCGAGCGCGATCACCTTGCCGTCGCCGGTCAGGATCAGCGGGTTGATTTCGGCGAGCGATGCGTCGGTTTCGTAGAACGCCTTGTACAGGCCTTGCAGAATCGCGCGTGCTTGCGGAATCGATGCGTCCGGAATGCCGATCTTGCGCGCGAGGTCGTCCGCATCCTTGTCTTGCAGGCCGGTCGACGGCTCGACGGCGAACTTGTGCAGCAGTTCGGGCGTCTTTTCCGCGACTTCCTCGATGTCCATGCCGCCTTCGCTCGACGCCATCACGACGATCTTCTGCGAAACGCGGTCCAGCACGAGGCCGACGTACAGTTCCTTCTTGATGTCCGCGCCTTCTTCGATCAGGAGGCGGTTCACCTTCTGGCCTTCCGGACCGGTCTGGTGCGTGACGAGCTGCATGCCGAGGATCTGGTTCGCATACTCGCGAACCTGCTCGATCGACTTCGCGACCTTCACGCCGCCGCCCTTGCCACGGCCGCCCGCGTGAATCTGCGCCTTGACGACCCAGACCGGGCCGCCCAGCTCTTCCGCGGCCTTGACCGCATCATCCACCGAGAACACGGGTTTGCCGCGCGGGACCGCGACGCCGAATTTCCGCAGGATTTCCTTACCCTGGTACTCGTGAATCTTCATGCGTGATTCCTTCAGTCTGAGAGTTGGAGTGAACTTCTTCGATTTCGAATTGCTTGAACCGCTGATTGTTTGATTCTTGTCCGGTTGCCCGATGCGTTCCGCGTCGGGAACGCGAGCGTGTCAGGTGTCGGGCTTTTCGCGTTCCGCCTGGTCACGATGTTCCGCCTGCGATGGCTCATGGCCGAACCAGCGCGGGTAGTATTCGCGCACGGCCGGGCCGTCGAAGCGCAGCGCATGGCAGCGGCCGAGCTGGAACGGCGGCTGAGCCGACGTCGACTCGGGGCCGCCTTGCGCGAAAGGACTGCCGCTCTCGATGGACCACACTTCGCCGGAGAACGCCTGGATGGCCGCGGTCGGCAACACGGCGCACAGCTCGGTGAGATGCGTGCAGCCTGCCGTTCCGCGCAGGCGCGCGCCGGCTTTGCGACGAAAATTCTGGAGCAGATTGAGTCCGATGAGCGCGCGATACCCGGAATTCGACTCGGCGCACAACGCCGCATAAGGCGCCCACTCGGAAGACGCTTCGGCGTCGACAATGGTGAGCTTGCGGTCGATGGTGATGCGCAGCCAGAGTTCATGGATCGGCAGGCCTTGCGGCCGGACGCCCGCCGCGAGCGGAAAGTCGCGGGGCTTGTCATCGGTTAGACAGGCTTCGATGTCCCACAGGCCGTCGTCCCGCTCGAACGCTTCCAGCCGAATCGCGCGACGATGGCGCAACTGTCGGGAAACGGGCGGAGAAAGAGGCATGGGACCAAAGCCGGAACGGGGAAACCGTTGAATTTTAGCATAGCGAGTATTTCGGGCCGTGCATGCGCCTGATGATTGGCGGATGCCGGCGCACGGCGTGTCGCAAGGCGTGCAAGGTGCTTCACTCGTCGCTTGGCTCGTCGATCCAGTCTTCGTCGCCGCCTTTCAGTATTTTTCCGACGGTGCTGGCCGAAAAACCGCGCGCCGCAAGAAAGCGAGCCTGTTTCGCACGCTCGGCGGGCGTCTCCGGCACGACGCCGTACTTCTTTTCCCACACGGCCTGAGCGCGCGCGGTTTCCGTTTGCGCGAGCTTGTCCGCCGTCTCGCCAATCAACGCCTCGCCCACCGCGTGCCGCTTCAGTTCGTTGATGATCCGGCTGCCGCCCATGCGCGGCGCACGCCGATGAACGACGCTCTCCACGAAACGTTCATTGGACAACCAGCCGTCGCGTTCCAGGCTGTCGAGCGTGTTTTCGAGCGAGTCGGCCTCCTGCACGTACGGCCGCAGCTTGCGCGACAGCTCCGCGCGACTGTATTCGCGGCGCGAAAGGTAGGCCAATGCGCGGCCTTTCAGCGAGCGTTGAGGCCGTCTTGGGTTGTTCGCGTCCGGTGCCTTGCGCTGGCGCTCCGTCGAGCGGCTGTAGGTCGGGTCTTCTTGTGGTTCCGGCGCGGCGGCAGGAGCACATTGCTCGAACGGCTCGAAAGGATCGGCGTCTTCGAAGGGATTCGAGAAGGGATCGGGGCTCTCGTCCGGTAAGCGGGCTTCTTTCGGCGGCGTTGGCAGCCTTGGCGGCGCGTCGAACTTCTGGACGGATTGCGTTGTGGCCTGAGCGAGAAGCGAGCGCGCCTGCGCGAGACGCGCGGCGCGGTCGGGCTCTTGCGCCGGCGATGGCTCATGCGCGGCGCCTGCTGGCGCGTCCAGATTCGCATCGCGCTTCGGAGCGGCGGTCCTTGATGACTTAGCAACCGAGCGCGGCGCCTCGGCTACCGCGAATGTTTCCGTTGCGGGTGGCCGCTCAGATTCGTTCACGAGCCCTTGCGCCGCTCCAGAAACACTGCGCGCCGGCGCGAATGGCTTCGCGTCGGCGCGTGATGTAGTGCTTCGGGTGGACCAGCGTGATTTCGTCGATGCCGCGCGCCGCTCGCTGCTGCGCTCGTAGCGGTCTATGCCATCGGCGCCATCGGCGTGATTGCCCAACTCACCGACGCTGCGCGCCGACGATTCGGACGCAGCATCGTCGCCCGGCTCACCCCCGCCGTCAGACCGACCCGCACGGCCCCGCCGAAACTCGGCGCTGCCAGCCTTCGATCCGAACCGGCGCTTGAACATCGACCGTGCGGCGCGACGCTTATTCGTCGTCCGCGACTGCTGCGCCCGCGGCGACACCGTCCGCCAGCGCCGCGACACCCAGCGATTCGCGGATCTTGTTCTCGATCTCGCGTGCAATGTCCGGGTTCTCGCGCAGGAATTCCCGCGCGTTGTCCTTGCCCTGACCGATGCGATCGCCGTTATAGCTGTACCACGCGCCTGCCTTGTCGACGAGCTTGGCCTGCACGCCCAAGTCGATGATTTCGCCCTGACGCGAAATGCCTTCGCCATAGAGAATGTCGAAGATGGCTTCGCGGAACGGCGGCGACACCTTGTTCTTCACCACCTTCACGCGCGTTTCGTTGCCGATTACTTCGTCGTTCTTCTTGATGGACCCGATACGGCGAATGTCCAGACGCACCGACGAATAGAACTTCAGCGCGTTACCGCCCGTGGTGGTTTCCGGGTTGCCGAACATCACGCCGATCTTCATGCGGATCTGGTTGATGAAGATCACGAGGCAGTTCGTGCGCTTGATGGTGCCGGTGAGCTTGCGCAGCGCCTGCGACATCAGGCGAGCTTGCAGACCCGGCAGCGAGTCGCCCATTTCGCCTTCGATTTCCGCCTTCGGCACGAGCGCCGCGACGGAGTCGATCACGATCATGTCGATGGAACCCGAGCGCACCAGCGCGTCCGCGATTTCCAGCGCCTGCTCGCCCGTGTCCGGCTGCGAGATCAGCAGTTCCTGCACGTTCACGCCGAGCTTCTGCGCGTATTGCACGTCGAGCGCGTGTTCCGCGTCGATGAATGCTGCCGTGCCGCCGATCTTCTGCATTTCGGCGATCACCTGCAGCGTGAGCGTGGTCTTGCCCGACGATTCCGGACCGTAGATCTCGACGACGCGGCCGCGCGGCAGTCCGCCCACGCCGAGCGCGATATCCAGTCCAAGCGAGCCGGTGGACACCACCTGAATGTCTTCGACCGCCTCACCCGCGCCGAGCCGCATGATCGACCCTTTGCCGAATTGCTTTTCGATCTGCGAGAGCGCGGCAGCGAGGGCCTTGCTCTTTTCCGCAGTCATGCCAGCCGGGCCTTTCTTGCTTTCTTCCATGAATCGTCCTTTGCTATGATGAACGGCGTCTGAGGCTTGTGCGCGCGGGCTCGAAAGCTGGCTTCTGCCCGCGGGTTTTGCCCGCGGTTTGCTGGCTCTCACCCGCTTTTCGCACAGATTCAGACACTGTATAAAAAAACAGTAGTTTTTGCAAGCCCGATTGCGGCGTCGTGGCGTTCTTCCACGTCGCCCGAACCGCGCAAAAACCGCATAACACCCTGGAGACCGCCGCGCCGGGCGAAATGCGGTGCCGGCAATGCTGCGCTACCGCGCATCAGGCGCACAGACGATGCGAATCCTCATTGCCGAAGACGACAGCATACTCGCGGACGGCCTCGTCCGATCACTCCGCCAATCGGGATACGCCGTCGACCATGTGAAGCATGGCGTCGAGGCCGATACCGCGCTGACGCTCCAGCCTTTCGACCTGCTGATTCTCGATCTCGGGCTGCCGCTCATGCCCGGTCTCGAAGTGTTGCGCCGTCTGCGCGCGCGCAATTCGCAGATGCCCGTGCTGATCCTGACCGCCGCCGATAGCGTCGACGAGCGCGTGAAGGGCCTCGATCTCGGCGCGGACGACTATATGGCCAAGCCATTCGCGCTCAACGAACTGGAGGCGCGGGTGCGCGCGCTCACGCGGCGCGGCGCGGGCGGCGGGCCGACGGTCGTCAAGCACGGTTCGCTGTCGTTCGATCAGGTGGGACGCATCGCGCATATCGGCGATCAGGTGATCGACTTGTCGGCGCGCGAACTGGGCGTACTCGAAGTGCTGCTTCAGCGGACCGGGCGGCTCGTGTCGAAGGAACAGCTCGTCAATCACTTGTGCGAATGGGGCGAAGAAGTCAGCAACAACGCGATCGAGGTTTACGTTCACCGGCTGCGCAAGAAGATCGAGCCGAGCGGCGCGCGCATCATTACCGTGCGCGGGCTCGGGTACACGCTCGAAAAAGCGTCTCACGCCGCGTCGGCAAGCGCGCCGATGCCGCCGAGCCATCACTAAGCCGGGCCACGCATGGCCTCGCCTGTTTCCAGCGAACGCGCAGACGAGCCGCCGCGCACGCCGCCTGCGTCCGCCGCCGCGGCCAACGCAGCCACCGCCGATTCCGACGCGCTGCGCGACGCGCGCTACGCCAATCCCTTCGCGCCGCCGGACGAGCTGGAACCGGACAGCGAGACGCATCCGCGCTCGCTCTTCGGCGAGATTCTCGACTGGATGCTCGCGCCGCTTCTGCTGCTTTGGCCGATGAGCATTGCGGTGACCTATCTGGTCGCGAAGTCCATCGCGAACGGACCGTTCGACCGCGCGCTCGAAGCGGATGCCTACGTCATCGCGCGTCAGATTCAGCCGGTCAACGGCGTCGCGGAACTGCGCCTGCCCGACGCGACGCGCGATTTCCTGCGCGCGGACAACGTCGACAGCGTGTTCTTTCAGGTGCTCGGCACGCGTGGCGAACTGGTCGGAGGCGACCGCGACATGCCCTTGCCGCACGAAGACGACCGGCCGCAGCCGGGCATCGTGGAGTTTCGGGACGACGTGCTGCGCGGCAACGACATTCGCGTCGCCTATACGACCGTGGACCTTCCCGGACTCGACGCCCAGAACGCGCAGCCGGTGCTCGTGCAAGTGGCCGAAACGCTCGACAAGCGAAGCCAGCTCGCCAACGACATCATCAAGGGCGTGATCCTGCCGCAGTTCGTGATTTTGCCGCTCGCCATCGTGCTTGTCTGGTTCGGGCTGTCGCGCGGGCTCGCGCCGCTGCATGCGCTGCAATCGAATATCCGCGCTCGCCGCCCCGACGATCTTTCGCCGCTCGAAGCCGGCCGCGCGCCGCCCGAGATCGCGCCGCTCGTCGCGTCGTTCAACGATCTGCTCACGCGGCTCGAGCAGAACATGGAGTTCCAGAAGCGCTTCATCGCCGATGCCGCGCATCAGATGAAAACGCCGCTCGCCGGCCTGCGCATGCAGGCGGAGCTGGCGCTGCGGCAGGACGTGTCGAACGAAGTGCAGCGTTCGCTCGAACAGATCGCGACCAGCTCGGAACACGCCGCGCGGCTCGTCACGCAACTGCTCGCGCTGGCCCGCGCGGAGAATCGCGCGAACGGGCAGATTTTCTCGCACGTCGAGTTGACGGACCTCGCGCGCCTCGCCGTGCGCGACTGGGTGCAGGCTGCGCTCGCCAAGCGCATGGACATCGGGTACGAGGAGCCGCCGTATCCGGTCGAAGTGGAAGGCAACGCGGTGATGTTGCGCGAGATGCTCTCCAATCTGATCGACAACGCAATCCGCTACACGCCGGCCGGCGGTCGTATCACGGTGCGCGTGCGGGCCGACGACACGAATCTCGATCTCGTGCATCTCGAAGTGGAAGACACCGGCCTCGGCATTCCGCCGGCCGAGCGCGAGCGCGTGGTGGAGCGGTTCTATCGCATTCTCGGCCGCGAAGGCGATGGAAGCGGCCTCGGCCTCGCCATCGTCAAGGAGATCGCGACGATACACGGCGGCACGCTCGCCATCGAGGATCACGTCTACCAGGAAGCGCCGAGACTCGCCGGAACGCTGGTCCGCGTCAGCTTGCAGCGGGTTTATCCTGCCCGGGACAAACCCTGAGCGCTTATTCGCCAGCGCGTCGATGATTCAGCGCGATAAGCGCAGCTTGTTCGCCGATCTCATCGCTTTATCGACGAGTTAGCAGAACTTCGTGGGTCCACTCACACCGAAACCCCGAATAGTCCGAGTCAGAACGCCGTAAGTTTTCGTTCCAATAATCCTTGCACCGGCGCCGCGCTCGCGGCCCGACGGAATCGGAATAGACGGAAAACCTAAGGAGACGATTCATGGCAACGGTCGAAGGGCGCATTTCGCACGCGCCGATGACGAACGAGGAGCGAAAGGTCATCTTCGCCTCGTCCCTCGGCACGGTGTTCGAGTGGTACGACTTTTATCTCGCGGGCTCGCTTGCGATTTACATCAGCAAGACGTTCTTCTCGGGCGTCAACCCGACGGCCGGCTTCATCTTTACGTTGCTCGGGTTTGCGGCGGGCTTCGCGGTGCGTCCGTTCGGCGCGATCGTGTTCGGGCGGCTGGGCGACATGGTCGGGCGCAAGTACACGTTCCTGGTGACCATCGTCATCATGGGTCTCTCGACGTTCCTGATCGGCTTTTTGCCTGGCTATGCGACCATCGGTATTGCCGCGCCGATCATCTTCATCGCAATGCGCCTGTTGCAAGGGCTCGCGCTCGGCGGCGAGTATGGCGGTGCCGCGACGTACGTGGCCGAACACGCGCCCGCCAACAAGCGCGGCGCGTGGACCGCGTGGATCCAGACGACCGCGACGCTCGGCCTCTTCATCTCGCTGATCGTGATTCTGGCCGTGCGCACGGCGACCGGCGAAGAGCAGTTCGGCGCGTGGGCGTGGCGCGTGCCCTTCCTCGTGTCGATCCTGCTGCTCGCCGTGTCGGTCTGGATTCGCATGAAACTGCACGAATCGCCGGTGTTCGAGCGCATCAAGTCCGAGGGCAAGACCTCGAAGGCGCCGCTCACGGAAGCGTTCGGCGAATGGAAAAACCTGAAGATCGTGCTGCTCGCGCTCTTCGGCCTGACGGCGGGCCAGGCGGTCGTGTGGTACACGGGCCAGTTCTACTCGCTCTTCTTCCTCACGCAGACGTTGAAGGTGGACGGCACGAGCGCGAACATCATGGTGGCGGTCGCGTTGCTCATCGGCACGCCGTTTTTCGTGTTCTTCGGTTCGCTGTCGGATCGCATCGGGCGCAAGCCGATCATCATGGCGGGCTGCCTGATCGCGGCGTTGAGCTTCTTCCCGCTTTTCAAGGCGCTCGCGCACTACACGAACCCGACGCTCGAAGCCGCGACGCAGAAGTCGCCGATCTCGGTGATCGCCAATCCGGACGAGTGCTCGTTCCAGTTCAATCCGGTGGGCACGTCGAAGTTCACGTCGTCGTGCGACATCGCGAAGAGCGCGCTATCGAAGGCCGGCCTCAACTATCAGAACGTGGCCGCGCCCGCCGGCACGCTGGCGCAGATCAAGGTCGGCGAGACGGTCGTGAACACGTACGACGGCAAGGCCGCCGACGCGAAGGCGCAAGGCGCGGCGTTCGACAAGACGCTCGCCGGCACGCTCAAGAGCGCGGGCTACCCGGCGAAGGCCGATCCGGCGCTCATCAACTGGCCGATGGCGATCGTGATTCTGACCATCCTCGTGATCTTCGTGACGATGGTGTACGGCCCGATCGCGGCGATGCTCGTCGAAATGTTCCCGGCGCGGATTCGCTATACGTCGATGTCGCTGCCGTATCACATCGGCAATGGCTGGTTCGGCGGCTTCCTGCCCGCGACGGCCTTCGCGATCGTGGCGGCGCGCGGCGACATTTATTCGGGGCTGTGGTACCCGGTGGTGATTGCGCTCGCGACGTTCGTGATCGGCATGTTGTTCGTGAAGGACACCCGCAAGTCGAACGTGTACCACGAGGATTGATGCGTTGCGTTTTGCCGGGCCTGCCGCCGTTTTAGGAAAAACGCGCGGCAGGGGTTGACAGGCGTTTTAACCGCCGCCATAATCTCGGCTTCTTTCGGCGAATTAGCTCAGTCGGTTAGAGCGACGGAATCATAATCCGCAGGTCCGGGGTTCGAGTCCCTGATTCGCCACCAGCTTCAAGAAAAAGCCGCTGTTCCCACAAGGACAGCGGCTTTTTTGTCGTCCGCGTCCGGTTCAACGCCGCCCTTTCCCCGCAGAATCAGCCGAAGCGTCTTAATACGCCGCTAAGTCTTCGATGCCATCATGGTGTCGAAGGTCAAGCAGCCAGCGGCCCGCGCAGCCATTTGCATCGGTCCGCAGGAAACTTCATCGGGAGCTTTTCCGTGAGAAAGACATCGCCGATCACCCACGCCGCGCGCCCTGCCCTGTCACCGCTTTTCCGGGCGCTCAGCCAGAGCCGCGATGCCCGTGAGCCCGTCATCGATCTGATGCTGCTGAAGTGCTACGCCGCGCTCGACGCATTTCGCCGCGGGCACGGATCACACGCGCTTTCGACGGCCCTGCGCGGTCATGTGCTGATTGCGCGCGAACTTGCTCGCATCGGTTATGCGAGCGAACGCGTGGACGAGCTCGAACGCGCGCAAGAAACGCTGACGGCGCTCGACGCCTCCTACGCCGCAAGCTCGCAGTGGAGCCTCGACCCCGCCGCGCATCGTCATCTGTGCGATGCCCTCGCACTCTTCGCGGCACAGCTCGACGCAGCGTCCCTCGAACATATCGCCCGGGCGCAAGCGAGCGCGGTCACCCAATCGCTGATGACGGAGCGCACAACTCGCCACGAACTCGCGCCATCGCCAACCTGATCTGGCACGAAATGTTGGTGACCGTACATTCAGACAATTCGCCCGGCGCGATACTATTTGTGCGCACGGGGGATGTTTCAGCGCGCAAGGAGAGACCAAGAAGACGGGCGGCACTCGACCGAGCCGTGGGTAAAGAATGGGCGCGATGTCTCGCGCAGGTCTTTGCCAACGTCCCGGCGGGTAGCAGGCGAAGAAGTGAACCAGCCATCGCCCCGACAACGAAGTTAAAAGCCGGCAATCGCCGGCTTTTTCTTTTTCGGGGGCCTTCCGCTCACCGGTAACGGGCGAAGACGGTGCGGGCGCACTCGTCGCACCAGCGACGCTGGGCCGCATCGGCATCGGCTTGCCAGACGTGTCCGAACGCGCATCGCCAGGTGAGCGACGACGCCGCACCCGCGTGGCGCGACGGCACGAGCGCGCCGCCGCGAACTTCCGCGATTGCGCGGGCCCGAGTCATTTCGGCCTCGCGCCGCTGCGTTGCGCAGTTCATGCAGCGCACGTTCTGCGACGCATCCAGCGCATCATCCCAGTCATGCCCGCGCGTGCATGCCCAGCGCACGAACGCGTCGTCGTTCGCTTCCGCGGATGCGCGCTCGCGGTATCGCAACGCTTCGTCCATCAATGCGCGTTGTCTCTTGCCGATATATTTTTCGCTCATTGCCTCAACGCCTTCGCCCCTTCTGACGCCCTGTCGTCAATGCCGTCCGCCGCCCTCCGCCTCCGAACGCGATGTCGTGACCACCGTGCCGTCCGGACCGAAATGCGCGTTGAACATCGCGTCGCGGTTCACGCCGTCTTCGAGCCAATGCCAGCTCCACACGCGCTCCTGCTTCAGCCGGTATTCGGCGACCGTCGTCGGCTTGCCGAGGAGCCGCCGCACTTCGTCCTGCGTCATGCCCGGCCGCACTTTCGCGATGTTCTCGGCCGTCAGAACCTGAGTGACCGCGACAAGCAGGCCATCCGGATCAAGGTCCACCATGTAGGTGTTCGTGCCGGCCGGGCCGCGCGGATATTCGAGGCGCTTGGAGCCGTCCGTGTAGGTGCGTTCGGTTTCCGGCTCGCCCATCTGTTTGCGGATCTGCGCTTCGTTCGTGACCCCGGGCTTCAGGTCCTTCAGCAGCAGCACGTCCGGCTTCACCGCGTTGAAGAACGAACTGAGTTTGCTCATCGCTTCCCCGCTCTGTTGCTGATCGCAGCCCGCAAGCAACGAGGCCGCGACGAGCGCCGCGCACATGATTCTTTTCATACGGCTCCTTCCACTCAACTGCCCGCGCCGAGCAGCGGCACGGGATCGACGGCGGCGCCCGCCTTTCTGATCTCGAAATGCAGCACCGGCGACCCGCTCGGGCCGGTTCCCATATCGGCGATCGTCGCGCCCTGTTTGACCGTATCGCCTTCGCGCACGAGGAGCTTGTCGTTGTACGCGTAAGCGGTCAGATAGTCGTTGCTATGCCGGACGATGATCATGCGCCCGTACGACCGCAAGCCGCTTCCCGCATACACGACCTTGCCGGGCGCCGCGGCCTTCACGGGCTCGCCGACCTTGCCCGCGATATCGATGCCCTTGCTGCCGCTCGCCCCGAAGCCGCGCACGATCTCGCCCTTCACCGGCCAGACGAAGGTGCCCTTGCCCGCGGACGCCGTCGCGGCGGGCGCTTCGGCGCTCTTCGCGGCTAGCTTTTCTGTCGATTTCTCGGTCGCCTTCTCGCTCGATTTGTCAGCCGTCTGCTTGCCCGGCGTCGGCAGTAGCGGCGGCAGGTTCCTGGACGACGAAGCCGGAGCCGAAGCCGCCGTCGACATGGATGCACCCGGCGGCACGACCCGCAACACCTGCCCGACGTTGACCTGCTTGCTCTCGGGCAGGTTGTTCCACGCAGCCAGATCGGCGGGCTTCTGTTTGTACTGACGCGAGATGCCGTAGAGCGTGTCGCCCGGCTTCACGCGATAGAAACCCGCTTCCACCGGCGCCAATGCCGACGCTGCCGGCGCCGCGGGAACGGGCGCCGTGCTGACCGGCGCGCTCACGACGACAGGCGGCGGCGGGGACATCGAATTGTCGACGATGGGCGCAGGCGTGCGCGGCGTCGACGTGCATCCGGCAAGACCCGCCGCGACGGATGCGGCGAGCCCGAAGCTCGCGATGACCGCCCGAGTGCGCGGTCCCATGACAACTGTGTGCATCGACTCCAACTTTCCCATGCTTTTGTCTTGATCTAGTGCAACGCTCTTTGCGCTCTTGATTTTCCCGCCGCTGGCCGCCGCGCTAACACACGGTCAGGCCGACGCCATACACCGAAGTACCGACACATCCGACGATGCCGCAGCCCGGCAGCAGCGAAAGCGCCAGCGCACAAAACGATATGACCGCCAGCCGCGATCCGCGGCAGCCCGCGCGCTTCGCCTTCGGTTCGGACGAAACTCCGACAGCATAAAACATTACAGAATCCACTTCCTCAGTCAGTCGACGAGACACTTTAGGCGAAACTTCGCCTGATCCTTTGGGATTCTAAATTTTTCACGATTCTGCCCGCCCGCGCGTTGGCGTCGCGGCACGCCCGGATTCGCACGCTTTAAGCCAAACAGACAATCCACAATCCTTGACACTTTGCGCGCTTTTGGCACCGCGCTTTGGGCTACATTCACTGCGCTCGAAAGCGGGAGCCTCCTGCAGTCCTGCAATTTCCTTATTTTCGCGGAGTACTAGCGCATGCACATCACGCATCTCGGAATCTTCACCAGTTTGATCATTGGCGGCATCGCCGGCTGGCTCGCCGGTCTCATCATGAACGGCACGGGCTTTGGCGTGTTCGTGGACATTCTCGTCGGCATCGTGGGCGGCGTCGTCGGCAACTGGCTCTTCGGCGTGCTCGGCATTTCGCTCGGCGGCGGCTTGTTGGGTTCGCTGCTGACGGCGGTGATCGGCGCGGTGGTGCTGCTCTTCATCATCCGCCTGTTCCGGCGCGCGTAACGGCGCATCGGCATGTCGGGCCGTGCTACTTCGCGCTACGCGAAGCGCCGGCCCGTCCGACTTCTCCTCACGCTGCGCTCACACCTTCGAGCCGCGACGGCTCATCTTCCACAGCGCGCCCAACGCAATCGGCACGATGGCGGCGCCAATGCCGACCAACACGATCACATTCAGATACTGCCGGATAAACGGGATATTCCCGAAGAAGTAGCCGAGCAGCACGAGAAGCAACACCCAGATGGCCGCGCCCAGAATGTTGAACAGCTGAAAGCGCGTGGCATTCATCGCGGATGCTCCCGCCACGAACGGCGCGAAGGTGCGCACGACAGGCACGAAGCGCGCGATCACGATCGTCTTGCCGCCGTGGCGGTCGTAGAAGTTATGCGTCTTTTGCAGTGCCGCGCGATCCAGAAAGCGCTCGAGCACCGGTATGTTCGTATCGAACACCTTCGGGCCGATGGCGCGTCCGATCCAGTAATTGACCGTATTGCCCGCGACAGCGGCGATCAGCAGCAGCGCGATGAGCGCGCCGAGATCCATTTCGTGCGTGGCCGCGAACGCGCCGCCAATAAAAAGCAGCGAATCGCCCGGCAGAAACGGGAAGACCACGAGCCCCGTTTCGCAGAACACGATCAGGAACAGCACGGCGTACACCCACGCGCCGTACGTATGGATGAAGTCACCGAGCGATTTGTCGATGTGCAGGATGAGTCCCAGGAAATGCAGCAGCGTGTCCAAAAAACTTTCCTCGAAGAAGTGAGCCGGCAAGAAGCAAAGGGTCGCGCCATGATACCGAAGTGACCTGGCGCGTCGGTTAAAAAGCACGGATCGAGCCGCCATCTTGCGACGCATTGTCGGAACGATGCGCCCCGCGAGCGGCCGATGCGAATGGCTATAATTTCGGCATGGCCGATCTCAACGAACTCTCCGCCGGCGCTCCGACCGCCGCCGTGGGGGGGGGGGGGGGGGGGGGGCGCCCCCCCCCCCCCCCCCCCCCCCCCCCCCCCCCCCCCCCCAAAAAAAAAAAAAAAAAACCGTCCGCAAAAAAAAAAAAAAAAAAAATTAAAAAAAAAAAAAGAACAACTA
>NZ_JALQEM010000004.1 GCF_023630705.1 Caballeronia sp. GAFFF1 | reverse complement strand
AAGTTCGAGACGTTACAAACTTCGTTTGGGCTGGAGTAGGGGGTGGTGTGGGGCCGGTTCGGGAAGGCCGGCGCGCCGCCCGCCGCGGTGGCGCGCGGTGCGCGCGCCATCGCCCCGCTCCCCGACCAGCTCATCAGCCAGATTGCCGCGGGCGAAGTGGTCGAGCGGCCGGCGTCCGTGGTCAAGGAACTGCTGGAAAACGCGCTCGATGCCGGCGCGCGCAGCTTGCGCGTGACGCTGGACGAAGGCGGCGTGAAGCGCATCGTGATCGCCGACGACGGCTGCGGCATGCCGCCCGACGAGCTCCCGCTCGCGCTCATGCGGCACGCGACCAGCAAAATCCGCTCGCTCGCCGATCTCGAAGCCGTCGCCACGCTCGGTTTTCGCGGCGAAGCGATCGCCTCGATCGCATCGGTGGCGGAACTGTTCATCACGAGCCGCACCGAGGACTGCGCGCACGCCACGCGCATCGACGCGCAAACGGGCGTCATTTCGCCCGCGGCGGGCACGGTCGGCACGACCATCGACGTGCGCGAGCTTTACTTCAACACGCCGGCGCGCCGAAAGTTCCTGAAAAGCGAACAAACCGAGCTCGGGCATTGCCTCGAAGTCATTCGCCGCGTGGCGCTCGCGCGGCCCGACGTCGCCATTTCCGTGATGCATAACGGCAAGGCCGTCGAGCACTGGAACGCAAGCGATCCGGCCACGCGCGTCGCCCGAATTCTGGGCGAAGTGTTCGAGACATCGCATCTGCCGCTCGACGAACGCGCCGGGCCGCTCGCCGTCTACGGCTGCGCGGGCCTGCCGACCGCCAGCCGCGGACGCGCGGACCAGCAATATTTCTTCGTGAACGGCCGCTTCGTGCGCGACAAGCTGCTCACGCACGCGGTTCGCGCCGCCTACGAGGACGTGCTGCACGGCAACCGCTATCCGGCGTACGTCCTGTTTCTCGACCTGCCGCCCGAATCGGTGGACGTGAACGTGCATCCGTCGAAGATCGAAGTGCGGTTTCGCGACTCGCGCTCGATTCACCAGTACGTGTTCCACGCGGTGCAGCGGGCGCTTGCGCGGCATGCGGGCGCGTCGCCGGAAACAACAGCGGGCGGGCACGCGGCGCAGCTCGAACCGACCGGGCCGGCGTCGTTCAGCGCGCGGCCTGTCGCGAGCGCGGGATCGGTAGCCAGGAACGAAAACGGCACCACGTGGATGCGTCAATCGCGCATGACGCAAGGGTCGCTGCCCGTCGCGCAGCCGCTCGCGCTCTACGACGCGTTGTTCGGGCGCAAGGACGCCGATGGGCCGGTCGCGTCTGCGGCAGCGGCATCGCCCGCCGTCGCGTGGGCCAACGACGACAGCGCGCCCGCCTACGCCGCCGCGAGCCGCGCACACGCCGACGAGCAGCCGCTCGGCTTCGCCGTCGGGCAGATTCACGGCATCTACGTGCTAGCGCAGAACGCGCGCGGACTCGTCATCGTGGATATGCACGCCGCGCACGAACGCATCCTCTACGAGCAGTTCAAGCACGCGCTCGCGGACCGCTCCATCGCCGTGCAGCCGCTGCTGATTCCGGTCTCGATGACGGCGGACCCGGTGGAAATCGGCATCGTCGATGAAGAACGCGAGACGCTCGACGCGCTCGGCTTCGATCTCGCGGTGCTGTCGCCGACTTCCATCGCGATTCGCGCGGTGCCGGCGCTGCTGAAGGACGCGGACCTCGTTGCGCTCGCCCGCGCCGTCCTCGCCGATCTGCACGCGTACGGCGGATCGCGCGTGCTCACCGAGCGGCAGCACGAACTGCTCGGCACGCTCGCCTGTCACCATGCGGTGCGCGCCAATCGCCGCCTCACGCTCGACGAAATGAACGCCCTCTTGCGTCAGATGGAAGCCACCGAACGCGCCGATCAGTGCAATCACGGCCGCCCGACGTGGTACCAGCTGACGCTCGCGGACCTCGACCGCCTTTTCATGCGCGGACAATGAGCCATCCCGCTTTGCACGTGGCCTCGCACGTAGCCTGTCTGCTCGGGCCGACGGCGTCGGGCAAGACGGCGGCGGCGCTCGCGTTCGCGGCGGCGTCGGCGCGGCCAGTGGAAATCGTGAGCGTGGACTCGGCGCTCGTCTATCGCGAGATGGATATCGGCACGGCCAAGCCCAACGCGGCGGAACGCGCGGCCGCGCCGCATCATCTGATCGATATCATCGATCCGGCCGACGCTTACTCGGCCGCGCAGTTTCGCGCCGATGCGCTGCGGCTGGTCGGCGAGATCGTCGCGCGGGGAAACGTACCGCTGCTGGTCGGCGGCACGATGCTGTACTACAAGGCGCTGACGCAGGGCCTCAACGACCTGCCGCCCGCCGATCCGTCCGTGCGCGCCTCGCTCGACGCCGACGCCGCGCGCGACGGCTGGCCCGCGCTGCACGCGCGGCTCGCGGCGGTCGATCCGCAAACCGCGGCGCGCCTCGCGCCGAACGATTCGCAGCGCATCCAGCGCGCGCTCGAAATCTATCTGCTGACCGGCCAGCCAATGTCCGCGCTGCTCGCCGCGCCGCGCGTGCTGGAGCAGGAAGCGCCGTACCACTTCGTGCCGATCGCGCTGGAACCGTCGGACCGCGCGGTGCTGCATGCGCGCATCGCGGCGCGCTTCGACGCGATGCTCGCGCACGGTTTCATCGACGAAGTGAAGCGCCTGCGCGCGCGCGGCGATCTCGATGTGTCGATGCCGTCGATGCGCTGCGTCGGCTATCGGCAGGCGTGGGAATATCTCGACGGCCTGACCGGCTACGACGAGATGCGCGACAAAGGTATCTTCGCGACGCGGCAGTTGTGCAAGCGCCAGTTGACATGGCTGCGCGCGATGCCCGAACGCCTTGTGGTGGATTGCTGCGCGCCCGATGCGACGCAGCAGGCAGTCGAAGCCATAAAGCGGAACTGCGAAAGCCTCAAATAGAGAGGCTGAAATCTTGCGGGCCGGCTTTGCGAACGCCTATCACCGCACGCGGTCGCTCGATGTTGAGCACGCGATTTGCCCGATACAGGCTCACGACGTCATGTACCAGTCCGCCGTTGCCATTCTTTGGACGCTGCGCTCACCAATGCAGACAACGAGTCGACTGCCTTTGTGAGTCGAAACGCATGCGCGACCGGCGCGGCTTGAGAAGAAAAAAACCCTCGCGCAGCGCGAGGGTTTCTTAAATGGGAAACGACTGGCGACGCTTAAACCACCACCGTCTGGGCCTCGCCCTCACGGCTCTCGCGCACGACGCCGATCTTCCACACCTGCTCGCCCGCCGCCGAGAGGAGACCCGTTGCCGCATCGGCGTCCCCGGCCGCGACGATCACCGCCATGCCGATCCCGCAATTGAACACGCGATGCATCTCCGAATCCGCGACGCCGCCGTGCTTTTGCAGCCACGCGAAAAGCGGCGGCAGCGGCCACGCGCGATGATCCAGCTCTGCCGTCAAACCCTCGCGCAGCACGCGCGGAATGTTCTCGACGAGCCCGCCGCCCGTGATGTGCGCCATGCCCTTCACCGTGATGCTCTGCATCGCGGAAAGCAGCGGCTTCACGTAGATGCGCGTCGGCGCCATCAGCGCGTCGGCAAGCGAGCGGCCGTCGAAATCGGCGTTCAGGTCCGGATTCGCGCGCTCGATGATCTTGCGCACGAGCGAATACCCGTTCGAGTGAATGCCGCTCGACGCCAGCCCGAGCACGACATCGCCCGGGGCGATGGTGCTGCCGTCGATGATCTTGCTCTTTTCCACCGCGCCGACCGCGAAGCCCGCGAGGTCGTACTCGCCGTCCGGATACATGCCCGGCATTTCCGCCGTCTCGCCGCCGATCAGCGCGCAGCCCGCGAACTCGCAGCCCTGCGCGATGCCCTTGACCACATCGGCCGCGGTGTCCACGTCCAGCTTGCCGCACGCGAAATAATCGAGGAAGAAGAGCGGCTCGGCGCCCTGCACCAGAATGTCGTTCACGCTCATGGCGACGAGATCCTGCCCGACCGTGTCGTGCCGGTTCAACTGGAACGCGAGGCGCAGCTTGGTGCCGACGCCGTCCGTTCCCGACACGAGCACCGGCTCCTTGTACTTCTTCGGCACTTCGAAGAGCGCGCCGAACCCGCCGATCCCGCCCAGCACGCCGTCGCGCAAGGTCTTCTTGGCGAACGGCTTGATCCGGTCGACGAGCGCATCGCCCGCGTCGATGTCGACACCTGCATCGCGATACGACAAACCTTGGGTGTCCGGGGCGGATTTCGGTTGATTCATGGGGGAGAGCGAGAAGGTCGGTAAAATGCGATTTTACCCGATGATGATACGAGGACGGTCGCCCGGCAGCTTTCCCTCGCCGCGCGGCAGCGCCTTTTCGAGACAGAACGGCCCAGCCGACGAAACGCGCCCGAGCGTCTAGCCGGCTGCCACAGGCGGCCTCGCGCGCATCGGAGAGCCCACGCCGCCTGTTTTCGAGAGAACGCAGCATCCAGCCGACGACATCCATTCCCCGTGCAACGCCAACTGACGCTCGACCTCGGCACCCCGCCGCCCGCCACCTTCGACAATTTCTTCGCCGCCGGCAACCACGAACTGGTCACGCGGTTGCGCGAGCTCGAAGGCGCGCTCGCGTCCGGCCCCGTCGCGGATCGCACGTTCTATGTCTGGGGCGAGCCCGGCAGCGGGCGCAGTCATCTGCTGCACGCGCTCGTTCATGAAGCGGGCAGCCGGGCGCGTTATCTCAGCCCGCAGAGCGCGTTGCACGCGTTCGGCTTCGATCCGCAAGTCGCGCTGTATGCCGTCGACGACTGCGACCGCCTCTCGCCCGCGCAGCAGATCGCGCTCTTCAATCTGTTCAACGAAGTGCGCGCGTATCCGGCGAGCGCGCTCGTCGCCACCGGCAACGCCGCGCCGATGACGCTCGCCGTGCGCGAGGACTTGCGCACGCGTCTCGGCTGGGGCCTCGTCTTCCACCTGCTGCCGCTTTCGGACGAAGCGAAGGCGTCGGTTCTCAAGCACGCGGCGCACGAGCGCGGCATCGTGCTCGCGGAGGACGTCCCCGCTTATCTGCTCACGCATTTCCGCCGCGACATGCCGAGCCTGATGGCGCTTTTCGACGATCTCGACCGCTTCTCGCTCGAACAGAAGCGCAGAGTCACGCGCGCGCTCTTGCGCTCGATGCTCTCCCAAACCGGGCGCGTGACGCCGCTCGTGGCCGTGCCCCCGGATACGCCGCAGGACGCGGACGGCGAGAACCGCGCCGCCCCGGTTGCCGACGCGCCCGACGCCGATGCCGCACCGGACAACGTTCCTACCCGCTTCAAGTAGAATGCGCTCCCATGAACCTTGCCCTCTTCGATCTCGACCACACGCTCATTCCCACCGACAGCGACCACGAATGGGGCCGCTTCATGGTGAAGCTCGGCATCGTCGACGCGACCGAATTCACGCGTCAGAACGACGCCTTTTACGCCGACTACAAGGCGGGCGTGCTCGACATCAACGCTTATCTGCACGCGATGCTCGCGCCACTCGCGAAGTACTCGCGTGAGCAGCTCGCCGACTGGCACGCGCAGTTCATGCACGAGGTCATCAATCCGCGCATCGTGCCGGCCGCGGTCACGCTCGTGCGCGAGCATCAGGACAACGGCGATCTGTGCTGCCTCGTGACGGCGACGAACGCGTTCATCACCGCGCCCATCGCGGATGCGTTCGGCATCGACACGCTGATTGCATGCGAAGTCGAAACCGTCGGCGATCATCCGCAAGGCGCGTTCACCGGCAGGCCGCGCGGCACGCCGAGTTATCGCGAGGGCAAGATCGTGCGCGTGGAGGAATGGCTCGCGTCGCTCGGCAAGACGCTCGGCGACTTCAAGCGCAGTTACTTCTATAGCGACTCGCATAACGACATCCCGCTGCTCGAGCGCGTCACGGACCCCATCGCCACGAATCCGGACGAGACCCTGCGCGCGCATGCGCAAGCCAAAGGCTGGCGCACCCTGAACCTCTTCGATACACGTGATTAAAAAACTCATCCGCAAGCTGTTCGGACAAGAGAGCGCCGCATCCAGCGAAGGCGCCTCGAACGACACGCCGGGCGCATCCGCTGACGACACTCAAGCCACCGAAGCGAAAGCCGTCCGCAAGAGCACGCGTGCCCCGCGCAAGAAAGCCGCCGCCCCGGTCAAGCGCGATCCGAATGTGCCGGTGATTCTGTCATCGGACATACACGGCATCGATCCGTCGCTCATCTCCAAGAACGCCGTGCGCGTGACCGAAGGCTTGCAGCAGGCCGGGCACCGCGCGTTCATCGTCGGCGGCGCGGTGCGCGATCTGCTGCTCGGCGTCGCGCCGAAAGATTTCGACGTCGCCACCGACGCCACGCCCGATCAGGTGCAGCGGCTCTTTCGCCGGGCGCGCATCATCGGGCGGCGGTTTCAGATCGTGCACGTGCAGTTCGGGCAGGAGATCATCGAAACGTCCACGTTCCGCGCGCTCGTCGACGCGCCGCCCGAGCCCGTCGCCGAAGCGCCGCGACGCTACCGGCGCGGCGAGCTCGACATGCGCACGCACGCGGTGGACGCAAGCGGCCGCGTGCTGCGCGACAACGTGTGGGGCGAGCAGCACGAGGACGCCACGCGGCGCGACTTCACCATCAACGCGATGTACTACGATCCGGCGACGCAAACCGTGCTGGATTATCACGACGGCATGGCCGACATTCGCGCGCGCCTCCTGCGCATGATCGGCGATCCGGCCACGCGTTATCGCGAAGACCCGGTGCGCATGCTGCGCGTCGTGCGCTTCGCGGCCAAGCTCGGCTTCGAGATCGACGAAGCGACGCGCGCGCCGATCAAGGAACTCGCTGATCTGATGGACAACGTGCCGGCCGCGCGTCTCTTCGACGAGATGCTGAAGCTGCTGCTGTCCGGCCACGCGCTCGCCTGTCTCACGCGCTTGCGTCAGGAAGGGCTGCATCACGGCGTGCTGCCGCTGCTCGATGTCGTGCTGGAACAGCCGCACGGCGAGAAGTTCGTGACGCTCGCGCTCACGAGCACCGACGAGCGCGTGCGCGCGGGCAAGCCGGTTTCGCCGAGCTTCCTGTTCGCCACGCTCTTGTGGCACGACGTGCAGACGCGCTGGCAGAAGTACACCGCCGCGGGCGATTATCCCGTGCCGGCGCTGAACCGCGCGATGGACGATGTCCTCGACATGCAGACGGAAAAACTCGCCATTCACAAGCGTTATTCCGCCGACATGCGCGAGATCTGGGGCTTGCAGCATCGGCTGGAAAAGCGCGGCCGCAGCGCGATGAAGCTGCTGGAACACCAGCGGTTCCGTGCGGGTTATGATTTCCTGCTGCTGCGTTGCGAGTCGGGCGAGCTGGATGCGGCCATCGGCCAATGGTGGACCGATTTCATCGAGGGCGACGGCGCCACGCGGGAAGCCCTGCTCTCGCAAGGCGGCAAGGAGCGTGCAGCGCCGAAGAAGCGTCGCCGGCGCAGCAATGCGAAGCGCAAGGCTGCCGAGGGCGGCGAGCGCGGCGGAAGCGGCGAAGGCACCGAACGCAGTGCGTCCGATGACGAGCGCGAGCCAGAATCCGACCGCATTGCGAACGAAGCCGGCGCGCCCCGGAAAATCCAGGGCGCGGACAACGAATAAAGCCGGTTTTCGCTAAAGTAGCGGATAACGGTTAGCACCCGGGCAATGTGCCGGCGTTTCGATGCCTTTCCATGCTTCGATGCCTCGATGCCTCGACGCGCTTCGCCCAGGACCTACGCGTAGGACTTCTGCCATGACGATTGCTTATCTCGGCCTCGGAGCGAATCTCGGCGATGCGCGCCAAACGCTGAAAGACGCAGTCGTGTGTCTCGCGCAGCAGCACACGATCACCGTGCTCGCCAAGTCGAGCCTGTATCGCACCGCGCCCATTGACGCATCCGGCGACGATTACTTCAATTGCGTCGTGAAGCTCGAAACGACGCTGCCCGCGCGTGCGCTGCTGCGCCTGTGCCATGTCATCGAGGAACAGTTCGGGCGCGAGCGGCCGTATCGCAATGCGCCGCGCACGCTCGACCTCGATATCCTGCTGTACGGCGCGTTCAGCATCGACGACATGGATCTCGTCGTGCCGCATCCGCGCATGACGGAGCGCGCGTTCGTGCTCGTGCCGCTCATTGAACTCGAACCCGATCTCATCATCCCGCAACGCGGCCGCGCCGATGCGTTCGTCGCGGGCGTCGCTGACCAGCGCATCGAGAAAGTCGCCCTGTGCCAGTGCGCGGCGCCCGCCGCGCAGCCGGCAGCGGCACAAGCCTCCAGCGCCTCCAGCGCCTCCACCGCCTCCACCAAAGCCAATTGCCGATGAGCAATCCGCCTCTCACCGTCACGGCGCCGCAGTTGCGGCCGCCGCATCGTTATATCGCGATCGAAGGGCCGATCGGCGTCGGCAAGACGACGCTCGCCACGCGGCTCGCCGAACGCTGGTCCATGCGCACGCTGTTCGAGCGTCCGCAGGACAATCCGTTTCTCGAACGCTTCTATCGCGACACGACGCGGCACGCGCTCTCCACGCAACTGAGTTTCGCGTTGCAACGCGTCGCGCAAACGCGGGAAGTGGCGGACATGCTCACGCAGAACACGCCGCTCATCGCCGACTTTCTCACGCAGAAGAGCGATCTCTTCGCGCGCCTCACGCTGCCCGACGACGAGTTCAACCTATATCGCGATATCGCCTCGCGCATCGGAGCGAGCGCGCCTGCGCCGGACCTCGTGGTGTATCTGCAGGCGAGCCCGGAAGTGCTGTTCTCGCGCATTCAGAAACGCGCGCTGCCAATGGAACTGCAAATCTCCGACTCGTACTTGCGCGCGCTCGCCGACGCCTATAACGACTTCTTCTATCACTACGACGCGACGCCGCTGCTCACGGTGAACGCGGAACATTTGAATCCCGTCGCATCGGACGACGATCTCGAACTGCTCGTCGAGCGGATCGAGACCATGCGCGGGCGCAAGGAATTCTTTGTCAAAGGCGTCTCGGTGTGAGTTCGAACTTCATGTTCGGGCTTCGCGCCCGCGCGCCATTTCAAGTGAAATCATCATGACGTATCTGCAGGAAACCAGCCGCTCGACAATCACCGTTCCGAAGCTGCAAGCCATGCGCGAGGCGGGCCAGCGCATCGCGATGCTCACGTGCTACGACGCGAGCTTCGCGGCGCTGCTCGACCGCGCGGGCGTCGATGTCATGCTGATCGGCGATTCGCTCGGCAACGTCCTGCAAGGCCACAGCACGACGCTGCCGGTGACGCTGGACGATATCGCGTATCACACGGCGTCCGTTGCGCGCGGCAACAAGAGCGCGCTGATCGTCGCGGACATGCCGTTCGGCACCATCGGATCGCGCGAAGAAGCGTATGCGAATGCCGTGAAGCTGATGCGCGCGGGCGCGCACATGGTGAAGCTAGAAGGCGGAGAGTGGCTCGCGGATACCGTGCGCTTTCTCGTCGAGCGTTCGATTCCGGTATGCGGCCACGTCGGGCTCACGCCGCAGTCGGTGCATGCGTTCGGCGGCTTCAAGGTGCAGGGCAAGTCCGAAGCGGCGGCGGAACAGATGCGCCGCGACGCGCTCGCGCTTCAGCAAGCGGGTGCGCAACTGCTCGTGATCGAAGCGGTGCCGACGCTCGTCGCGCGCGAGGTCACGCAACAACTCGCGATTCCGACCATCGGCATCGGCGCGGGCATCGACTGTTCGGGGCAAGTGCTGGTTCTGCACGACATGCTCGGCATTTTTCCCGGCAAGCGTCCGCGCTTTGTGAAGGATTTCATGCAGGGCCAGCCGAGCATTTTCGCGGCGGTCGAAGCCTACGTGAGCGCAGTGAAGGACGGCAGCTTTCCCGGTCCCGAGCACACGTTCTGATTGTTTTCGTTTTACGCGATACCGGCCACCCGTTTGCGCTGTCACGAACAGACTGGACGGGCGAGGTTCTTGCACACTAAGCTGAAGCCATCAGCCCGAAGCGAGAACGACCATGTGGCACGTCCTTCCCGATGAAACCGTCCGCGCGCAGCTTGCCGTCGGCGCATTCGTGCCGCTCGGCGTGGCGCGCGTGATCGCGGCGGTGCTCGGCGCGCAGCACGGCTGGCGCATCTCGATGGTGACGCGCGGGTTCATCGTGCTCGCGGTGGCGTTCTGCTTGCCGCAGATCCTCGATGTGCTCTTCGTCGCGGATTCGCATACCGCTTTTGTCGAGCTTCAGGGCAAAGCGGCCGGATGCGCGCTCGCGCTGTTCTGCGCCCCTATCGTGAGCCATAAGCTCGGTTACGAGTGAGCCGGCGCTCAACCCGCTCAACCGCCCATCGCGAAGCCCGGCAAGCTGTGCGACAGCACCGACGCCGCCACGAATACGCCCACCATCAACACCGCTTCGACGCGCATCAGGTTGATGACCGTGTGCGCGTCCGTCGTCGATGCCGTGCGTTGCAGGCGCGGTAGCGCCGACCAGCGGTTGAGCGCGCCGAGCGCGAGCGCCGCCGCGACGAACACGAGTTTCACGATCAGCGCGTGACCCCAGCCGCTTTGCGTCAGCGCCTCAGCCGATCCGCCGGTGCCGCGCCATGCATTGAAGAGACCCGTCGCGATGACGACTGCCACCGCGACTGTTGCGATGCTCGACATGCGCGCGACGACGCGCAGCAGCGCAGCGCGGGCGGTCGATGCGTCGAGCGCGGGCAAGACGACCGCGCCCGCGATGACGACGCCGCCCCACACGCCTGTCGCGAGCAGATGCAGCCACTGCACGCCTTCCGCGATGGAGAACGCCCCCGCATCGGCGGCATGGCCGATCGCCGCTTTCCCCGATGCCGCGATCAACGCGCCGAGCACGGCGACGGCCACGCGCGCAGCGCCCAACGGACGGCTCGTCGCCGTGGCGAGCGCGAGCAGCACGCCGCCCGCGACCGATACCGCCCAGCCGATGCCCGCGTGCGTCGCGCTCGCGACGAGCCAGAGCGACGAACCCGCATCGGCGATCGACGTGCCGCTCATCGCGGCCGACTCCAGCCACAGCGAAACGAAGCCGCACAGCACGAACGCGAGCGCCGCCGCGATGCCCACACGCGCAGCGCGCCGCCCGCCGCGCTGCGCCGGCGACACCGCAGCAGCTGCCCGTTCGCGATGCAGCCACGCGCCCAGCAGCACCCCGCCGAGCGCGCACGCGAACGCCACATCCGACAGCGCGGCGAACATCATCTGCAGAAACGACAACGAACCGCCGGTCATGATGCGGCGGCCGTCGAGGCGTGAACGGGAATTGCTGTGAGGAGATCCGGGCGGGTCATCGGTGCGTCGGCAAGAAAAGCGGCTCGCGAAGTCTAAACGAACGCACGCAAACCCGAGCGCGCATTGCATCGGACGCTACGGACTTCGGCGCCACGCGATGACGCTTGTGTCGACTCTTTGTTGATAAGCAACGAATTCAATGCAATGTCAAAGTTCTTGTCCGTCGCGCGGCATTTTGTCGCGATTCCGCCTCAGAGCGCCCGAAAAGTTGTGTCAAATAGTCACCATCAGGCATCGATGATAGAATTCCGCGTCGCATCAGAGGCTCAACGAGCCGCTGTGGCTGTGGTCCGCCACCCTCCGCCACCGTACGCGTGGCCGTGGTTCGCCACCTTCGCACCGAGCCGCACGAAGCTCGGCAGGTCCCCGAATTTCATGGAGTGTCGCGTGTTTTCAAGACGCATTTTCCGTCCGCTGCTCGCCCTGGCACTGATCGGCAGCGCCGGCGTTCTCAGCGCGGGCCAGGCGCTTGCCCAGGCGCAAAACCAGCCTATCGCGCCGGATACCATGGCAGCCCGCGTGCAAGGCTGCACCGCATGTCACGGCGTGCACGGCGAAGGCACGGACAATGACTACTTCCCGCGTCTTGCCGGCAAGCCCGCCGACTATCTGTACAACCAGCTCCAGAACTTCCGCGAAGGGCGGCGCAAGTACCCGCCGATGAACTACCTCGTCACGTATCTCTCGGACGACTACCTTCATCAGATCGCGAATTACTTCTCGCAGCAGCGTCCGCCGTATCCGCCGCCCGCGAAGACGAACGTGTCGGGCACGACGCTCGCGCGCGGCTCGCAGATCGTGCTGAACGGCGATCCGTCGAAGAACATTCCCGCCTGCGCGGCATGTCACGGCAAGGCGCTGACCGGCATGCAGCCGGCCATCCCGGGTCTCGTCGGCCTGCATTCGGACTACATCAGCGCGCAGGTCGGCGCATGGAAGTCGGGCACGCGCCACGCGAAGGCGCCCGACTGCATGCAGCAGATCGCTTCGCGCCTGTCGGATGACGACGTGACCGCCGTCGCCGCATGGCTCTCCACGCAAACCGCACCCGCCAACCCGGTGCCCGCGCCCGCTGGCTCGTTGAAGATGCCGCTCGTCTGCGGCAGCGAACCGCAATAAGGCGTCTGGAGCGACAACACAATGAAACGCAAGTCCCTGTTCGCACTTTCCTCGGCTGTCGTGGTGGCAGCCGTCGCAGCCGGCGCCGTCCTCTGGTCGGGCGGCGACAACCTCCATTCGGGCGGCGCGGTCGCGGCGACCCCGGCGAACCAGGCCGAGCTCGTCAAGCACGGCGAATATCTCGCCCGCGCCGGCGACTGTATCGCGTGCCACACGGTGCGCGGCGGCAAGCAGTTCGCGGGCGGCCTGCCCATGGCGACGCCCTTCGGCACCATGTTCACGCCGAACATCACGCCGGACGACAAGTACGGCATCGGCAAGTGGACCTCCGACGACTTCTATCGCGCGATGCACACCGGCCGCTCGAAGGACGGCAGCCTGCTGTACCCCGGCTTCCCGTTCACGAGCTACACGAAGGTGACGCGCGCCGACTCCGACGCGATCTACGCCTACCTGCGTTCGGTCCCGCCGGTTTCCGAGCCGAGCCGTCCGCATGAACTGCGCTTTCCGTTCAACAACCGGAATCTGCTGATCGGCTGGCGCACGCTGTTCTTCAGCGAAGGCGAGTACAAGCCGGACCCGACCAAATCGGTCGAATGGAATCGCGGCGCGTATCTCGTGGAAGGCCTCGGGCACTGCGGCATGTGCCATACGTCGATCAACGCGATGGGCGGCCCGGTCAACTCCGCCGCGTTCGCGGGCGGCCTGATTCCGCTGCAAAACTGGTACGCGCCGTCGCTCACGTCGAACAAGGAAGCCGGTCTCGGCGACTGGGACATCAAGGACATCAACGACCTGCTGAAGAGCGGCGTGTCGCAGCGCGGCGCGGTGTTCGGCCCGATGGCCGAAGTGGTCCACAACAGCTTGCAGTACATGACCGACGCGGACATCAACGCGATCTCGACGTATCTCAAGTCGATCCCGCAGAAGAAGGAAGCGCCGGAACCGCTGCAACTGGAAACGTCCGAGAAGTTCGGCGGCGAGCTGCTCACCATGGGCAAGAAGGTCTACACCGAGAACTGCGCGAAGTGTCACGCGGAAAACGGTCTCGGCAAGCCGCCCGCGTACCCGCCGCTCGCGAACAATCAGTCGATCCAGATGCCGTCGGCCGTCAACCCTATCCGCATGACGCTCAACGGCGGCTACCCGCCGAGCACCGACGGCAATCCGATGCCGCACGGCATGCCGCCGTTCGCGCAGTCGCTGTCGGATACGGAAGTGGCCGCGGTCGTGACGTACATCCGTATGTCGTGGGGCAACCACGGCACGCCGGTGTCGCCGCAACAGGTGAGCAACCTGCGTTCGGCGCCGCTCGACTGACATTCGCGCAAGACAGCGTACAATACGCACGGGGCGCAGCCTTCATGTTGGGGCTGCGCCCCTTGTCTTTGGTAAATCGGTCATGCACGCAGGCGAGCGTTTTAACAGCATCAGCCATTTGATCGGCGTCATTTTGTCCGTCGCGGGACTCGCGACGCTCGTGACGATGGGCGCGCTCGATGGCGACGCCTACAAGGTCGTGAGCTTCGCCATCTACGGCGCCATGCTGTGCGCGCTGTACCTGATCTCGACGCTGTACCACTGTGCGCGCACGCCGCGCATGAAAGCGGTCTTGCAAAAGTGCGACCACTCGGCCATCTACTTGTTGATAGCCGGCAGCTACACACCCTATACACTGGTGACCTTGCGCGGCCCGTGGGGCTGGTCGCTGTTTGGCGTGAGCTGGGGGCTTGCTGTGCTCGGCATCACGCAGGAACTCACGCTCGGGCGAAGAACCCGCAGCGTTTCGATGGTGCTGTACGTGTTGATGGGCTGGCTCGCGCTCGTAGCCGTTCATCCGCTCTTGACGGCGCTGCCGCCCGCAGGCACTGCGTGGCTGGTGGCAGGCGGTCTGATCTACACCGCCGGCATCTGGTTTTTCATCAACGACGAGCGCATCCGGCACGGCCACGGTATCTGGCATCTGTTCGTGCTGGCGGGCAGTCTGTGTCAGTTCGTGAGCGTCGCGCGCTATGTCGCGTGAGCCTTGAACGGGGCAAAGCGCCCGCATCGCGAAGCAACGCGATGCAACTTACAGCCAGCCGGCGTGTCTTGATAGCGCGTCGAACCTTGCGGCACAGCCAGGCGGTCCAGGACCGCGCACCAAGGCCGCCGCCCGATTCATTGCGAGCGTCGTACATCATCGCCGCTGTTGCCAGCCGCCTGCACGCCGTTCGCCACAACGATTCGAACATCTATTTATGTCTTTTGATTCACTCGGTCTGTCAGAACCTCTCCTTCGCGCAGTCAACGAACTCGGCTACACGAATCCCACTCCTATCCAGCTTCAGGCCATTCCGGCGGTCCTGAAAGGCGGCGACCTGCTCGCCGGCGCGCAAACGGGCACCGGCAAGACGGCGGGCTTCACGCTGCCCATCCTGCAACGTCTCTCGCAAATGGCGCCGGCCGCGGCCGGCAGCAAGCGCCCGGTGCGCGCGCTGATCCTCACGCCGACGCGCGAACTCGCGGCGCAGGTCGAAGAAAGCGTGCGCGCTTACGGCAAGTATCTGAAGCTGCGCTCCACCGTGATGTTCGGCGGCGTGGGCATCAATCCGCAAATCGACGCGCTGCGCCGTGGCGTGGATATCGTCGTCGCGACGCCGGGCCGTCTGCTCGATCACATGCAGCAGAAGACGATCGACGTTTCGCAGCTCGAAATTCTCGTGCTCGACGAAGCCGACCGCATGCTCGACATGGGCTTCATTCACGACATCAAGCGCGTGCTCGCGCGTCTGCCGCAGAAGCGCCAGAACCTGCTGTTCTCGGCCACGTTCTCGGATGAAATCAAGGCGCTCGCCGACAGCCTGCTCGATTCGCCCGCGCTGATCGAAGTCGCGCGCCGCAACACGACGGCCGAGCGCATCGAACAGAAGATCCATCCGGTGGACCGTGATCGCAAGCGCGAGCTGCTCACGCATCTGATCCGCCAGCACGACTGGTTTCAGGTGCTCGTCTTCACGCGCACGAAGCACGGCGCGAACCGTCTCGCCGAGCAACTGACGAAGGACGGCATCAGCGCGCTCGCCATTCACGGCAACAAGAGCCAGTCCGCGCGCACGCGGGCGCTCGCCGAATTCAAGGATCAGACGTTGCAGGTGCTCGTCGCGACCGATATCGCGGCGCGTGGCATCGACATCGACCAGTTGCCGCACGTGGTCAACTTCGATCTGCCGAACGTGCCGGAAGACTACGTGCACCGCATCGGCCGCACGGGACGCGCGGGCGCGGAAGGCGAAGCGGTGTCGCTCGTGTGCGTCGACGAACTGCAATTGCTGAAGGACATCGAGCGCCTTATCAAGCGGCCGATTCCGCAAGAAGTGATTGCCGGGTTCGAGCCGGACCCGAACGCGAAACCCGAGCCGATTCAACGCCGCAGCCAGGGGCGCGGCGGTCCGCGCGAAGGTGGCCGCGCGCATGGCGGATCGCAGGATCAGGCGCGTGCGCCGAAAGCGGGCAACAGCGCCGGTCAGGGTCAGCGCGACGGCCGCAGCTCGAAGCCGGCCGGCGCTAAACCCGCCGGGCACGCCAACGCAGGCGTCAAGGCGGCGCCCCGCCGTCCCGAAGCCGCGCACGCAGCCGGCCACGCTCCGGCCCCGCGCGCCAAAGCAGGCAACCCCGGCGCGCTGCTCGGCGGCAAGTCGCGCAACGACAACGGCGGCGCGCGCCGCGACGGCATGCGCACCGGCGGACGCGGGCGCTGAGCGTCGGCGACATCATCTGGAAAGCGAGCCGCCAGCGCGTGCGGCTCGCGAAAGAATCAACAAGCAATCATGCAGCGGCGCTCGCCGCCTGCTTCAGCCAGTCCAGTTGCTCGCGCCAGCGCGCGATGACCTGCTCGGTGTCCGTCAGTTCGAACGTGATGCCGCCTGTCAGCCGCGCGTACGGCACGCGCTGAATCTCCCCGCTTTCAATCGTCCCGACGAAGCACGCGAGCGGCACGTCGTCGAGCGCGACGCGCCGCGCGTCGATCTGCACCTGATGGAACGCCTCGTCGAAAACGAAAGCGAGCGTTGCGCTTGCGCCCGACGCGATTGCCCGCGCCGTACGCGACGACGGCCACAATGAGAAACACAGCGTGCGCGCGTCCGGGGCGAGCAGTTCCCCCGCGCTCAACAGGGCGGTGCGAATGCGCCCTCCGTCGTCCACGGCGGACAGCGACGCCGTGAACCCGCTTGGCGCGCCTGTCAGCGTACCGTCGAACAACGCGCGCAGATCGGAGGGCCATTCGTCGAAGACGGTCTGCAAGGAGAGCGTCTTCGCTGCGGTGGAGTCGGTCATTGACGTAGGCTCGTTGCGTGAAACGGCATGACGCCGCCGCACGCGTCGAGCGTTAGCGGAAGAAGAGTTGCGTGATTTTCGCGAGCGGATAATGAACGCCCGGCTGGATGCGCGCGGGCAGATCCAGCGGCTTCAGAAGCATCTTGATGCACTGATCGGCCGACAGGTTTCTCCGAACCAACGCATTGACCTGCGCAAAGAGTTCGCGATTGTAGGTCGAATCCTTGACGCGCTCCGGGTATCGAATGGCGAAGACGTGCCGCAGCGCGATCTCCGAGTCCTCGCTCTTCAGTTCGGCCACGCGACGCACCAGCGCGCCGAGCACGGCCAGGCGGCCATTGCCTTCGATCTTGTTCCACTTCTTGAAGAAGCGGAAGAAATGCTTGTAGTGGCGCACTTCGTCGACGCGGATGTTGTCCGTGATCTCCTTGAGCACCGGCTCGTCTGAACATTCGTTGATGGCTCGATACAGCGTGGCCGTTCCCGTCTCGATGACACAGCGCGCCACCATCTCGAGCGCGCGCTTTTTTTCGAACTGCTCGTAGGAACACGTCAGCGAATATTCGGCGAAGAAGTTCTTGAAGGCCGTGTCCCAGTCGAACTCCGGCCAGACGTGGTTGATGTACGTTTTCAGCGCGCGGCCGTGCTGCATCTCCTCGGGCTCCCACTCGTTGTTGAGCCACGCCGCGATTTCCGGATCGTCGCGAAAGTAGGTGCTAAGGTTGCTCGTATAAAGGTCGGTGCCGCTCTCGATGAACGAGCAGGCACAAAGCAACAAGAGAAGATGTTCGTTGGACGCCGCCTTCTGTCGGTCGATCCGATTCAGATCGATATCTTCGATGCGCCACGGCATCACGTGGGTGCTATCTGTATGCATGTATCGCGCTCCCTGGCTGAACTGAACGCGCCACCGGCCAAAAAAGACGGTCGAGGTTCATACGACGCTGCGAACGTCGTCCCAGCGTCTTCAAATCAAAGTGTTAGCGGCTTGTGCTTTTTCATCTTAGCCGTCCTGCAACGAGTTTGCAGACATGGGGACAGACTTGCGCCGCGCTGCGCGGTTCCATGCGCGCCTTGCCGTGCGTCAATTTTCTACGTCTCGATGCGCGGCTTGGGTGGCGCAGCATAGAGCAGGAAGCATGCCGCCCGCGATGGATGCGCGAGGCGCGTCGAAAAGCGCAACGGCGGCCGAAGCCGCCGTCGTAAGCTAGTTCACAGGAAGCAGACGCTATGCAGCGTGTCGCGCGCCGCCGCGCATGCGCCACGCGACGATTGCGAGCGAGATACCCGACAGAATGGCCGCGAGCAGCACGTAGTAGCTCGGCGCGAGCTTGTCGCCGGTGACGTGAATGAACGCCTCGACGATGGTCGGCGCGAATCCACCGAAGAGCGTCACGCCGAGCGCATAGCCGATGGACAAGCCTGTCGAGCGCACGCGCGTTGGGAATATCTCGGACATCAGCGCGGGCATGGGACCGGAATACGCGGCTTTCAGGATGCCTGCTGCCGACTGAAGCACGACGAGCGAAAGGACGGTCGGCGAAGCCTGGAGCCACGCGAACATCGGATAGATGGCGACGCCCATGATGATCGAGGTGCCGAGCATGATGCGAATGCGCCCGAGCCGGTCGGACAGCGCGCCCATGACCGGCGAGAAGATGAACTGCAGCCCGCCGTTGAGCACGACCACGGCGAACGACGCCGTGGCGGGCAGATGCAGTTGCTTCACCGCGTACATCGGCATGTAGAGTTGCAGCACATACACGCCGACCGTCGATTGCGCGACGATACCGACCGCGAGCAGCAAATTGATCCACTGATTCGAGAACGAGACGCCCGGCGCCCGCGCGTCGGTGCGCGCCGGCCGGGACGCGAGGAACTCCGGCGTTTCGTCGAGGTGCGAGCGGATGTAATAGCCGACCGGCCCGATCAGCAGGCCGAACACGAACGGAATGCGCCAGCCCCACGACTCGAGTTGCGGTTGCGGCAGCCACGCGGTCAACAGCGAGCCGAACGCGGCGGCCATGATCGCGGCGAGCCCCTGACTCGCGAACTGCCAGCTCGCGTAATAGCCGCGCCGCGCTTCGCTATGCTCCACCATGAACGCCGTCGCGCTGCCGAACTCACCGCCCACCGCGAAGCCCTGAATCAGCCGCGCGAGCAGAATCAAGAGCGGCGCGGCAATGCCGATGTGCTGATACGACGGCATCGCCGCCATGGTCAGCGTGCCGATCATCATCAGCAGAATGGCGAGCGTCAGCGCGGCCTTGCGGCCGTTGCGATCGGCGTAGATGCCGAGCACGATCGCGCCCAGCGGACGCATCAGAAACGAGATGCCGAAGGTGCCGATGGCGAGCATCGTGGAAAGCCATTCGTCATGCGATGGGAAGAACGCCTTCGCGATGATCGCCGCGAAATAGCCGTAGACGAGGAAATCGAACCATTCGAGCGCATTGCCGACCGACGACGAAAACACGATGCGGCGGACCATCGCCTTCGACAGCGCGGCGGACGGCGGGCGCGAAACGTCGCCGCCATCGGCAACGGCAACGGCAGCGCGGCCTGCAAGCGGCGTTTCGTGAGCCTCTTCGTTCATCATCTTTCCTCGTTGCGTCATCTCGTGCTCTCGGCTCGTTTAAGCAATGCGCGGACGTGCGCCACCGTTCGCACGGCGCGCGGGCAGTGCGAAGGCGAACATTCAGGTGAGGGTCGGCTGTCCGCGCGCGAGCGCAGGCAGCCGTAGCGCGGCTAGAAGCCGGCAGCGAGGCCGTCGCGGCGGCTGTCGCTCGCTGCGACGTAACCGCGGTCGGGATCGTCGCGGTCCAGCTTCCAGATGTACTGCCCGGAACCGAAGTCCATGTACGGATCGTCGATGGACTTGATCGTATGGCCCATGCCCTCGAGCGCGCGAGCCGTCTCGAGATCGAGCGTAGCCTCGATGTCGATGGTGAAATCGCGGTTCACTTTCCAGCGCGGCGCGTCGCAAGCCGCCTGCGGCTGTTGACCGTAGTCGAGCATGCGCACGATGGATTGCAGATGCCCTTGCGGCTGCATGTCCCCGCCCATGACGCCGAAGCTCATCACCGCGTCGCGGCGGCCGCCGATGTCCTGCGTGAGAAATGCCGGAATGATGGTATGGAACGGGCGCTTGCCGCCCTCGACGACGTTCGCCGATTTCGGGTCCATCGAGAAGCCGCAGCCACGGTTCTGCAACGAGATGCCGGTATTCGGCACGACCACACCCGAGCCGAAGCCCATGTAATTCGACTGGATGAAGCTCACCATCATGCCGCGCTCGTCGGCCACCGACATATAGATGGTGCCGCCCGCCTTCGGCATGCCGAAGTCGAACTGCGTGGCTCGCGCCGGGTCGATAAGCTTCGCGCGCTCGGTGAGGTAGGCGTCGTCGAGCATCTGCTCCGGCGTGACTTCCATCGAGCGCGGATCGGCGACATAGCGATAGACGTCGGCGAACGCAAGCTTCATGGCTTCGATTTGCAGATGCTGCGACTCGATTCGATCGACCGTCAGCGCGCTGACATCGAACTTGTCGAGGATACCGAGCGCGATGAGCGCCGCGATTCCCTGCCCGTTCGGCGGAATCTCATGGACCGTGTAGCCGCGATAGTCCTTGCTGATCGGCTCGACCCACTCCGCGCGATAGTTACGCAGGTCGTCCAGCGTCATTGCGCCGCCGCCCTCGCGAGCGAACGCCGCGATGCGTTCGGCGACTTCGCCCTCGTAGAATGCGCGCGGGCCGTGTTCTGCGAGCGCGCGTAACGTATTGGCGTGACCCGGCATGCGCACGAGCTCGCTCACTTCGGGGGCGCGGCCGTGCGGCATGAACACATTCGCAAAGCCGGGTTGATCTTTCATTTCGGGCACGGCAGCCGCCCATTTGTACGCGACGATGCTCGCCACCGCATGACCGCGCTCCGCGATTTCGATTGCCGGCTCCATCAGATCGGCGAACGGCAGCGACCCGAATTTCGCATGCAACGCTTCCCATCCGGCGATGACGCCGGGGACCGTCACGGTGTCCCACCCACGCTTCGGCTGGCGTGCCATGCCGTTTTCTTCGCCATACTTGTCGCGGAAATAGTCGACGTTCCATGCCGCCGGCGCCACGCCCGACGCGTTAAGCCCGTGCAGCTTGCTGCCGTCCCACACCAGCGCGAACGCGTCGCCGCCCAGACCGTTCGATACCGGTTCCACGATAGTGATGGCCGCCGCTGCCGCGATGGCCGCGTCGACGGCGTTGCCGCCTTTCCACAGCATGCGCAGACCGGCTTGCGCGGCGAGCGGATGCGAGGTCGAAACAATGTTTCGTGCGAATACCGGAAGGCGCGGGGTGGGATACGGGTTCTGCCAATTGAAGCGGTTCATGAATGAAATCCGGGTTACGGGCGGCTACACGCGTGCAGGGCACACTGACAGTGAATCGTTGATGCGACAAAAGAAGCATATTGCATTGCCACTGTAAGCCGGAACAAATTCATTTATCGTATAGATTAATGAAACGACCGCATGAGTTTGTGCCGTGTCCTTACAGTGTGCAGTGCAGCACGGTCTTCACGTTGATTCTGCAAATCGGCCGCTCCGACCAACCGCTTTCGCAGCGGCCAAAAGTCAAAGCCGAAATTTTCACCGGTATGATTGGCACTCCTCAGACGCTTGCCTACAATCCGAATTCCCGGCAGCGCATGTAAGAAGCACAACGGGCTGCCCGGCAGTTGCAGTTTTCCCGCGCAACGTTTCGAAGCGAGAAGTCCGCCGCCGTGGGCGGTCTTGCGTTTCGGTCGTCATGGAGAACACGATGCTGAGTCCGCACGAATTTGCCACGCTGCTTTTGGTTCAGGAAGCGCCCCATCAAGTCGACATGGAACGCGAGGAACTCGACGCCCTGCTCGAACGCCAGCTCGTCCAGCTCGAACAACTCGCCTCCGGCCGACAGCAATGGCGGCTCACCGCAACCGGCGATTCCACCATCAAGGCCTTCAAGCGGTTCTCGTAGCAGCGCACGGGACGCGTGCCGCCGGCCGCGTCCCTTCCCAAACCTCATCCCCCTCGCAACGTCGGATCGACGGCCGCTCGCCAACTCAGCGCCTGAGCGCGCTGATCCAGCAGGAAGTTGGCCCATGCGCTCTGCGCTGCCGGACCCGGATTCGCGACATACGCGCGGTGCCGTTCCGCGATCCCGGCCTGAAACGCACAGAAGCGATCTTTCGATAACGCGCCGCGCCGCTCGGCGACGTACGCGTCGAAGAAGGCCGAGTACACGGACTGCGCGTCGGCGCCCCAATCCGTCGACGCCATCCCGCACATGTCCTGAAGCGCGCCGAAAGACGGCGCGCCGAACGATCCCTCCAGACCAGGCGTCGTTACGCAGCCGGCCAGTACGGCTGCCGCAACCGTGCCCGTCGCGATCCACTTTCGCATTGCAGTCACCCATCGCTCGATTGAGCCGCCAGTATCGGACGATCGCCGCGTCCTTGCCACTCGGCCGAATGGCATAGGCCGAATCACGGCGAGCATGGACCGTCCATTTTGCTTATGCCATTCGGCCAGGTTGTCCGCATGCCGCGCCTCCGATAGATTGCGCATGCGGACTTCGCATGGCCGATGCCCGCTCAACCTCGGAGATGACCATGCAGGATCAAATCGTCCTCGCGCTCGACCAGGGCACGACGAGCTCGCGCGCCATGCTGTTCGACAGGAGCGGGAATATCGTGTCCGTCGCTCAGAAGGAATTTCAGCAGATCTATCCTCGTGCCGGCTGGGTCGAGCACGATCCGCAGGAAATCTGGTCGACGCAGGCGGGCGTCGCGGCCGAAGCCGTGACGCGCGCGGGACTGAGCGCATCGTCCATCGCGGCGCTGGGTATCACCAACCAGCGCGAGACCACCATCGTCTGGGATCGCGAGAGCGGCAAGCCGGTGTACAACGCGATCGTCTGGCAGGACCGCCGCACCGCCGCGCTCTGCGATGAACTGAAGGCGCGCGGCCTCGAGCCGATGGTCCGCGCGAAAACCGGCCTGCCTATCGACGCCTATTTCTCCGCAACGAAAATCCGCTGGATTCTGGATAACGTCGAAGGCGCGCGGGACAAAGCCAGGCAGGGACGGCTTGCGTTCGGAACCGTGGACAGCTGGCTCGTCTGGAACTTCACGCGCCGGGGCATGCACATCACCGATATCACGAACGCGTCGCGCACCATGCTCTTCGACATACACGCGCGCCGCTGGGACGACGAACTACTCGACGCCTTCGACATTCCGCGCAGCATGCTTCCGGAAGTGCGCGCGTCATCGGAGGTGTACGGATCAACGCACGGCAGTCTGCTCGCCGCCGAAATCCCGATCGCGTCCATCGCGGGCGATCAGCACGCCGCGCTCTTCGGCCAGATGTGCACGGAAAGCGGCATGGTGAAAAACACGTACGGCACGGGCTGCTTCCTTGTCATGAATACGGGCGACAAACCGATCGAGTCTCGCAACAACCTCGTGACGACGATTGCGTGGCAAATCGGGGATCGCGTCGACTATGCGCTCGAAGGCAGCATCTTCATCGCTGGCGCAGTCGTGCAATGGCTGCGGGACGGACTCGGGCTCATCCGGCGCGCGAGCGAGGTCGAAGCGCTGGCGCGCGCCGTGCCTGACAGCGACGGCGTGTATCTCGTCCCTGCTTTCGCCGGGCTCGGCGCGCCGCACTGGAACGCGCGTGCGCGCGGAACGTTGTTCGGCGTCACGCGCGGCACAACGTCGAGCCACATCGCGCGGGCGGCGCTCGAATCCATCGCCTATCAATCGCTCGACGTGTTGCGAGCTATGGAAGCAGACTCGGGCCTGCCCATCGCGCAATTGCGTGTGGACGGGGGCGCGTGCGCCAACGACTTGCTGATGCAGTTCCAGGCCGACACGCTGGGCGTCGATACGGTGCGCCCGCGCGTCGCGGAAACCACCGCGCTCGGCGCAGCCTATCTGGCCGGGCTCGCGGTGGGCTACTGGAAGGACGTCGGAGAACTGAAAGCGCAATGGCAGCTGGACCGGCGGTTCACACCGTCGATGCCGGCGTCCCATGTCGAGCCTCGTCTCGCTGGATGGCGGCGAGCGGTCGCTGCGGCGAAGGCCTGGGCGGATGCCTGATGCAAGCCGACCGCCTGACCGCAGCGCGGCACCGCTCTACCGGCGGGCGAGCGTCCGAGGGCGCTGCGGGCTATAATATGCGGCTAACGTCAAGCGAAAGGCGCGCAGTTTCGCGCAAAACCGCTCAATTCCATCCGTTCTCAAAACGCCCCCAGGTTAACCACTGCGACCGGCGACCATTCATGACCAAGAAAGTTTACGTAAAGACCTTCGGCTGCCAGATGAACGAGTACGACTCCGACAAAATGGTCGACGTGCTCGGTGCCGCGGAAGGACTCGTCAAGACCGACACGCCCGAAGACGCGGACGTCATTCTCTTCAATACATGCTCTGTGCGCGAGAAGGCGCAGGAAAAAGTGTTCTCTGACCTCGGCCGCGTGCGCGAACTGAAGGAAGCGAATCCGAACCTGCTGATCGGCGTCGGCGGTTGCGTCGCGAGTCAGGAAGGCGCGTCGATCGTGGCGCGCGCGCCTTACGTCGACATCGTCTTCGGACCGCAAACGCTGCATCGCTTGCCGGCCATGATCGACAAGCGGCGCGCCACAGGACGCGCGCAGGTCGACATCAGCTTTCCGGAAATCGAAAAGTTCGATCATCTGCCGCCGGCGCGCGTCGAGGGCCCGAGCGCGTTCGTCTCGATCATGGAAGGGTGCAGCAAATACTGCAGCTATTGCGTCGTGCCTTACACGCGAGGCGAGGAAGTGTCGCGCCCGCTCGACGACGTGCTGACCGAAATCGCCGGCCTCGCCGATCAAGGCGTGCGCGAAGTGACGCTTCTCGGCCAGAACGTGAACGCCTACCGGGGCGCATTGACGGCCGGGGCGCACGAAATCGCCGACTTTGCGACGCTCATCGAGTACGTCGCGGACGTACCGGGCATTGAACGCATTCGGTACACGACTTCGCACCCGAAGGAATTCACGCAGCGCCTCATCGACACCTACGCGAAGGTGCCGAAGCTGGTTTCGCACCTTCATTTGCCGGTGCAGCACGGCTCCGACCGCATTCTGATGGCGATGAAACGCGGCTACACCGTGCTCGAATACAAGTCGGTCATCCGGCGACTGCGGGCGATTCGCCCGGATTTGTCGCTGTCGACGGACTTTATCGTTGGCTTCCCCGGCGAAACCGAGGACGATTTTGCGAAGATGATGGCGCTCGTCGAGGAAATGAGTTACGACACGAGCTTCTCGTTCATTTACAGCCCGCGACCAGGCACGCCGGCTGCAAACCTGCATGACGACACGCCCCGCGAGGTCAAGCTCAGGCGCTTGCAGCATTTGCAGGCGACGATCGAGGAAAACGTCGTGAGAATCAGCAATTCGATGGTCGGCACGGTGCAGCGCATCCTGGTCGAGGGCCCGTCGCGCAAAGACCCCGGTGAACTCGCCGGACGTTCGGCGAACAACCGCGTCGTGAATTTCCCGGCGCCGCTCGCTTCGCATGCGCGACTCATCGGTCAGATGATCGACGTCGAGATCAATCACGCGTATCCGCATTCGCTGCGCGGCGCGCTCGTGCTCGCACCCGAGACGGCCGCCCCCGAGCTTGCCAATTAATCCTACGAGACCGGACAGGACACCCACCCCGCCTTGAAGAACGCTCCCCAGCAGCATCTCGAATTCACCGCTCCACGCGAGGACAACGCGCGGCTCGCGAACCTCTGTGGCCCGCTCGACGAAAATCTCCGACAGATCGAACAGGCGCTCGACGTGACGCTGTCGCGACGCGGGCACAAGATTTCGATTCGTGGCCGGGGCGCCAAAGTGGCGCTCGCAGCGCTCGAAAACTTCTACAACCGCGCGCGCGATCCGATTTCCGTCGACGATATTCAACTCGCGCTCGTCGAGGCAAGCCATGCGGCGCGGCTAGCGAAAGAAGCCGGCCGGAACGGCGACGAAGACGGTCAAAATGACCCGCGTTTCCGCGGCGACCCCGATCACCCGTTCGACGAGCCCAGCGCCACGATGGATCTCGGCGAGGACGAAGACCACGGCCCGACGCTGTACACACGCCGTGCCGACCTGCGTGGCCGAACGCCCATGCAGCGCCAATATCTGAAGCAGATCGTCGCGCACGACGTGACGTTCGGCATCGGGCCGGCGGGTACGGGCAAGACGTATCTCGCCGTCGCCTGCGCCGTGGATGCGCTGGAGCGCGATCAGGTCAAGCGCATCGTGCTGACGCGTCCGGCCGTCGAGGCAGGCGAGCGGCTCGGCTTTCTGCCCGGCGATCTCGCGCAAAAGGTCGATCCGTACCTGCGCCCGCTCTACGACGCGCTCTACGATCTGCTGGGCTTCGACAAGACCGCGAAGATGTTCGAGCGCCAGATGATCGAGATCGCGCCGCTCGCCTACATGCGCGGCCGCACGCTGAACCACGCGTTCATCATTCTGGACGAGGCGCAGAACACCACGCCCGAGCAGATGAAGATGTTCCTCACGCGTATCGGCTTTGGCTCGAAGGCGGTCGTGACCGGCGACACGACGCAGGTGGACCTGCCGCGCGGCCACAAGAGCGGGTTGATCGAAGCGCAGCACGTGCTGTCGGAAGTGCGCGGCATCGCCATCACGCATTTCACGTCGGCAGACGTGGTGCGGCATCCGCTCGTCGCGCGCATCGTCGAGGCTTACGACGCGCAGTCGCAAAAAGACGCCGCGCTCGCCGAGGCAGCGCGCGCGGCGCAGCAGTCGCAAAAACCTGCATGAAGCCGAGCCTCACGCTGAACCTGCAGTTCCCGGCTGCAAAGGCGTTTCCGTCGCACAAGGCGCTGCTGCCCCGCGCGACGGTCGCCCGCTGGATCAAGGCGTCGCTCTTTGCCGACGCCGAGTTGACGGTCCGCTTCGTCGACGAAGAAGAAGGCCGCATGTTGAATCGCACGTATCGGCAGAAGGATTACGCGACGAACGTGCTGACCTTCGCGTATGCGGAATCCGAAGACGATCCCGTCTCGGGGGATCTGATTTTGTGCTGTCCGGTGGTCGAACGCGAGGCGAGCGACCAAGGCAAGCCGCTCGCCGCGCACTACGCGCATCTGATCGTGCACGGCACGCTGCATGCGCAGGGTTACGACCACGAGGTCGAAAGCGAAGCGCAAGAGATGGAATCCATCGAGACGGATATCATGCAGTCTCTCGGCTTCCCCGATCCCTACGCGCCATTGGTCTGACTTCCGCCGATCCGCTGCCCCGTCCGCACCGTGAACGACAAGACACCCGAGTCCACGCCCACTATTGAGAGCCCGCCGGTCGATCCGCCGCAGCCTTGCCCGGACTATCCGCCCGCGCTACTCGACACGCCGCTTCTCACCGATGAGGAACTCGCCGCATCGCGCGAAGCGGCGCTTTCGCATTGGGACCGCGCGTCGGACCTGTGGCTCTTCGGCTATGGCTCGCTCATCTGGAATCCCGGTCTGCCGACGCTCGAAGCAGTGCGCGGCAAAGTGCATGGCTATCATCGCGGGCTGTATCTGTGGTCGCGCGTGAATCGCGGCACGCCGGAGCAGCCGGGCCTCGTGCTCGCGCTCGATCGCGGCGGCTCCTGCACCGGCATGGCGTTCCGCCTCGGCGGGCCGGACACGGAAGCACATCTCGACGTGCTGTGGCGACGCGAGATGTCGATGGCCTCGTATCGTCCGGCATGGCTGCCGTGCACGCTCATCGACGGACGACGCGTGCAGGCGCTCGCGTTCGTCATGCGCCGCGACGCCACGTCGTACACGGGCAAGCTGGCCGATCCGGTCATCCGCACGGTGTTCGGCTGCGCGAGCGGCCGATACGGCACCACGCTCGATTACGTGAGCCGCACGGTCGAAGCCCTGCGCGAATGCGGCATGCCGGACCGCGCGCTCGAGGCGCTGCTCCGACGTTGTCAGGCAACGCAATGACCATCGCGGCGTTCCACGAAGGGGTCGGCCGAATGGCTAACGATGCCCGCCTGACACCTTTTTTGCATATCGATCGGCTAGCATCGTGGAGCGTTTCGCTAAGCGCGCCGCACCACGCAGGCTGCGTTTTACCTTGGTGTATGCTTAAGTTTCTGTTAATTCGCGCCCGGGTCTTCCCGGGCGCTCCGCTATGAACGAACCCTATCCCAGTCGACGCCACGCCGACAAACCGCAGGAAAAGCGCTCGCTGCTCGAGCGTCTGACCGATTTCATCTCGCACGAACCCGAGTCGCGCGACGAGCTTCTCGAAGTGCTGCAGGACGCCCACGAGCGCAACCTGCTCGACGCCGATTCGCTTTCGATGATCGAAGGCGTCTTTCAGGTGTCCGACCTCTGCGCCCGCGACATCATGATTCCGCGCGCCCAGATGGACGCCATCAACATCGCGGAAACCCCCGTCGAATTCATTCCCTTCGTGCTGGAAAAAGCGCACTCGCGCTATCCGGTGTATGAGGGCAACCGCGACAACATCATCGGCGTGCTGCTCGCGAAAGACCTGCTGCGCTACTACGCCGAAGAAGAGTTCGACGTGCGCGGCATGCTGCGCCCCGCCGTGTTCATCCCCGAGTCGAAACGCCTGAACGTGCTGCTGCACGACTTCCGCGTGAACCGCAATCACATTGCGATCGTCGTCGATGAATACGGCGGCGTCGCGGGCCTCATCACCATCGAGGACGTGCTTGAGCAGATCGTCGGCGACATCGAGGACGAATACGACTTCGACGAGGAAACCGGCAATATCATCGCGTCGCCGGACGGCAAGTTCCGCGTGCGCGCGCTGACGGGCATTCAACAGTTCAACGAAGAATTCGGCACCGACTTCTCCGACGAGGAAGTGGACACCATCGGCGGGCTCGTCACGCACCGGTTCGGGCGCGTGCCGCATCGTGGCGAGAAGGTGCGTATCGACGACTTCGTGTTCGAGATTCTTCGCGGCGACGCCCGCCAGGTTCACGTGCTGCTCGTGCGGCGCGTGCCCAATCTCACGCAGCAGCCGCGTCAGCCCGGCGACGACGAGAGCGAGCTGCGCGACTGATCTGCGGCCCGCGCGCTGCCCGCCGCTTCAAAAATCACCCTTTCGCTTTCGCCGACCTAGCAATCCATGGCCGATTCGCCGTTTCGCTCCTTCTCTCGTCAACGCGACGTGTCCGCTTCGGCTGCAACGCGTGCGCTTCCGTTCTGGCATTACCTTGTCGCGGCCGTGCTCGGCGCGGCGAACACGCTGTCTTTCGCGCCGACGCCGCACGGCGGCTGGATCGAACTCGTCATCTTCGCGTGCTTTTTTGCGTGGCTTTCGCGCACGAACGGCTGGAAAAGCGCGGCGGCAACGGGCTGGGCCTTCGGCTTCGGCAACTTCGTCACGGGCGTCTGGTGGCTGTATGTGAGCATGCACGACTACGGCGGCATGGCCGCGCCGCTCGCCGCCGCGGCGGTCGCGCTGTTTTCGCTTTATCTCGCGGTGTATCCGGCGTTGTCGAGCCTCGTCTGGTCGCTCGTCGCGGGACGCGCCCGCTTCGGCGATGAAGACGCCGCCACCGTCCGCGAGATCGACGCATCGCCTCGCTACGCGCCCACCTGGCACGGCGCATTCGCGTTCGCAAGCGCCTGGGCGCTCGGCGAATGGCTGCGCGGATTGGTATTCACCGGCTTTCCGTGGCTCGCGAGCGGCTATGCACAGGTGGACGGCCCGCTCGCCGGCTTCGGCCCGCTCGCCGGCGTGTATGGCGTCGCGTGGGTGCTCGCGTTCGTGGCCGCGTGCATCGTGCAGGCGGTGTACGCCTTTCCCGGGATGCGGCGGCGCGCGCTGGCGCCCGCATTGACGGCGCTCGCGCTGATCGTCGCGGGCATGCTGCTGTCGCTCGTGCAATGGACCACGCCTGCGAACGCGCCGCTCAACGTGCGTCTGCTTCAAGGCAATGTGAAACAGGAGATGAAGTTCGAGCAGGCGGGCGTCGACGAATCGCTCGCGCTGTATAAGCGGCTCATCACCGAGAAGCCGGCCGACCTGATCGTCACGCCGGAGACCGCGCTGCCGGTGCTGGCCGTTCAGGTGCCGCCGGCATTCGCGAGCGCGATCCGCAGTTTCGCGGACAGCACGAACTCGTCGATTCTGTTCGGCGCGATCGGCGTCACGATTCAGCCGGACGGACGCCCGACCGATTTCACGAACAGCCTCTTCGGCATCACGCCGGGCATCAACGACGTCTACCGTTACGACAAGCATCATCTCGTGCCGTTCGGTGAATTCGTGCCGCTCGGCTTTCACTGGTTCGTGAATCTGATGGGCATTCCGCTCGGCGACCTCGCGCGCGGTCCTGTCACGCAGAAGCCGTTCTTCGTGCATAACCAGCCGGTCGCCGTCGATGTTTGCTACGAGGACATCTTCGGCGAAGAGATTGCGCGCACGCTGCGCGAACAGGAAACGCCCGCGGGCATTCTCGTCAACTCGACGAATCTCGCGTGGTTCGGCAACACCATCGCGCTCGATCAGCATTTGCAGATCGCGCGCATGCGTTCGATCGAAACCGGCCGGCCGACGCTGCGCGCGACGAACACGGGCATGACCGCCGTGATCGCGGCCAATGGCGATGTCGTGTCGCGACTGCCGACGTTTACCACCGGCGTGCTCGAAGCGCGCGTGCAGGGCACGTCAGGGCGCACGCCGTATGTGACGAGCGGTAATGCGACGGTGATCGTGGTGTCGCTGCTGTTGCTGGCGGTCGGGTTCGCGTTTGCGCCGGGGAAGAAACGCCGGGTCTGACGCGTGGATCGCAACGCTGCTCATGCGCGCAACACGGGCTGCAATGACGCACAGGCGCGCAGCCCGGTCAAGCGCCCTGCTTCCCAAAAAGTCCCGCCGGCCCCCCGTTCCAGCTAAAATTCAAGGTTTTAGCACTTCGGCCGAGCCTCGGAGCCGCGCGTTTTATCGGCGCGCGCCCGGTCCGTATCAAAGGCAACCATGCTCACCTTTCAGCAAATCATCCTGACGCTGCAGTCCTATTGGAACGACAAGGGCTGCGCGCTTCTCCAGCCCATCGACATGGAAGTCGGCGCGGGCACCTCGCACGTGCACACCTTTCTGCGCGCGATCGGTCCCGAGCCGTGGCGCGCGGCCTACGTGCAGCCGTCGCGCCGCCCGAAAGACGGCCGCTACGGCGAGAACCCCAACCGCCTGCAGCACTACTATCAGTATCAGGTCGTGCTCAAGCCCGCGCCTGAGAACATCCTCGATCTGTATCTCGGCTCGCTGGAAGCCCTCGGCTTCGATCTGAAACAGAACGACGTGCGCTTCGTCGAGGACGACTGGGAGAACCCGACGCTCGGCGCATGGGGACTCGGCTGGGAAGTGTGGCTCAACGGCATGGAAGTGACGCAGTTCACGTACTTCCAGCAGGTAGGCGGCCTCGACTGCAAGCCCGTGCTCGGCGAGATTACGTATGGTCTCGAACGCCTCGCCATGTATTTGCAGAAAGTGGAGAACGTGTACGACCTCGTCTGGACCGAGTGGGAAGAAGACGGCCCGAACGGCAAGGTGCTGCGCCGCCTGACCTACGGCGACGTCTATCACCAGAACGAAGTCGAGCAGTCCACCTACAACTTCGAGCACGCGAACGTCGATCTGCTCTTCACCTTCTTCAACAGCTACGAAGCCGAAGCCAAGAAGATGATCGAGGCGAAGCTCGCGCTGCCGGCGTATGAACTCGTGCTGAAGGCCGGCCATACGTTCAATCTGCTCGATGCGCGCGGCGCGATCTCCGTGACCGAGCGCGCGGCGTATATCGGCCGCATTCGGGCGCTCTCGCGTCTCGTCGCGCAGGCTTATTACGATTCCCGCGAAAGTCTCGGTTTCCCGATGCTCGGCAATCCGGTGCACGCCGCCGCCGAACTCGTCACCGATCAGCAGGAAGCCGCGCGCCCGGCCTGGGCGCCGCCGCTGAAGGTGGAAAGCGCGCCGCCGGGCGATACGCGCAACAACGATCAGGTCTGACGAGGCAAGACAGAACAATGACGCAATCCAATCACGCTTCCCTGCTCGTCGAGCTGCTCACCGAAGAACTTCCGCCGAAAGCCCTCGCGCGTCTCGGCACCGCGTTCGCTGAAGGCATCGTCGAACGGCTTGCCGCCCGCGACCTGATCGAAGGCGCCGTATCGTTCGAGCAGTACGCAACGCCCCGCCGCCTCGCCGTGTTGATCCGAAACGTGCGCGATGTCGCGCCCGAGAAGCAGGTCCGCGAAAAAGTGCTGCCGGTCTCGGTCGCGCTCGACAAGGAAGGCAATCCCACGCCGCCGCTCGCGAAGAAACTCGCCGCGCTCGGTTTCCCCGACTTCCCGCTCGCTGAACTCGAACGCGCGCAGGACGGCAAAGCGGAAGCCTTCTTCTTGCGCTACGCCGCGCCCGGCGCGACGCTCGCCGACGGTCTGCAAGCCGCGCTCGACGAAACGCTGACCAAGCTGCCGATTCCGAAGGTCATGACGTACCAGCGCCCGGACGGCACCAACGTGCAATTCGTGCGTCCGGTGCAGCGCCTTGTCGCCATGCACGGCCGCGACGTCGTGCCGGTGAGCGCGCTCGGCGTCGATGCGGGCGATACGACTATCGGCCATCGCTTCCTGTCGCAGGGTTTCATCGCCATTCCGAGCGCCGACGACTACGCCGAAACGCTGCGCACGAAGGCGCATGTGGTCGCGAATTTCGATGACCGCCGCGAATCCATCCGCACGCAATTGCAGGCGTTTGCGGGCGAAGATCGCGTGGTGATGCCCGAATCGCTGCTCGACGAAGTGAACGCGCTGGTCGAATGGCCGGTCGTGTATCAGTGCCGCTTCGACGAGGAATTCCTGCAAGTGCCGCAGGAATGTCTGATCCTCACGATGCAGACGAACCAGAAGTATTTCGCACTCACGGACCAGAACGGCAAGCTGCGCTCGCGTTTTCTGATCGTGTCGAATATCGATACGCAAACGCCCGCCGAGATTATCGAAGGCAACGAGCGCGTGGTGCGTCCGCGTCTCGCGGATGCGAAGTTCTTCTTCACGCAGGACAAGAAGAAGCGCCTCGAAGAGCGCGTGCCGCTGCTTGCAAACGTGGTCTATCACAACAAGCTCGGCTCGACGCTCGAACGCGTGCAGCGTCTCGAAGCGCTTGCGGGCGAAATCGCGCCGATGATCGGCGTCGATGCCGCGCTCACGCGCCGCGCCGCGCGTCTCGCGAAGGCGGACCTGCTGACCGACATGGTCGGCGAGTTCCCCGAACTGCAAGGCACGATGGGCACGTACTACGCGCGTCACGACGGCGAGCCGGAAGAAGTCGCGCTCGCGTGCTCGGAGCATTATCAGCCGCGCTTCTCCGGCGACGACACGCCGTCCACGGGCGTGGGCTCGGCGGTCGCGCTCGCGGACAAGCTCGAAACCATCGTCGGCATCTGGGGCATCGGCCTCGCGCCGACGGGCGAAAAGGACCCGTTCGCGCTGCGCCGTCATGCGCTCGGCGTGCTGCGCATTCTGCTCGAAAGGAAGCTGCCGGTCGACCTGCGCGATCTCGTCGCCGCTGCGCAGCGCCAGTTCGCTGGCATGCCGCAAGTCGCGGATTCGACGGAAGCCGTGTATGCGTTCTTCCTGGATCGCCTGCGTGGCCTGTTGCGCGAACGCGGCTTCGAAGCCAATGACATCGAGGCCGTTCTCAGCCTGAATCCAACGCGACTCGACGATATCGTCGCGCGTCTCGACGCCGTGCGTGAATTCACGGCGCTGCCGGAAGCGGCATCGCTCGCGGCGGCCAACAAGCGCATCACGAACATTCTGAAGAAGTCGGAGCAAGGCGCGCCTTCGTCGGTGAATCCGGAGTTGCTCGTCGAGCCGGCCGAGAAGAATCTGTACGCGCAGATTCAAAGCGTGACGCCGCGCGTGCAAAGCCAGCTCGCCGCGCGCAACTACACGGAAGCGTTGAGCGCGCTTGCCGCGCTGCGCGAGAGCGTCGATATGTTCTTCAACGACGTGATGGTGAACGCAGAAGACGCGGCGCTCAGAAACAACCGCCTCGCCCTGCTCGGCGCGCTGCATCAGCAGATGAACTGCGTGGCCGACATCTCCAAGCTCGCGGCGTAAGTCATGAATAGACGACTCGTGATTCTGGACCGCGACGGCGTCATCAACGTCGATTCGGACGCGTTCATCAAGTCGCCGGACGAATGGGTCGCCATTCCCGGCAGTCTGGAAGCCATCGCGCGGCTGAATCAGGCGGGCTACCGCGTGGCGATCGCGTCGAACCAGTCGGGCATCGGACGCGGTCTCTTCGACATGGCCGCGCTCAACGCCATGCACCAGAAGATGAACCGCGCGGCGGCGGCGGTCGGCGGGCGCATCGACGCGATTTTCTTCTGTCCGCATACGGCCGAAGACGAGTGCGATTGCAGAAAGCCGAAGCCCGGCATGCTGCAGCAGATCATCGACCGTTTCGAGATCGATCCGGAAGACACGCCCGTCGTCGGCGATGCCCTGCGCGATCTTCAGGCGGGCGCGGCGCTCGGCTTTCCGGTGCATCTCGTGCTGACCGGCAAGGGCGAGAAAACGCTCGCGCAAGGCAACCTGCCCGAAGGCACGCGAGTTCACAAGGACTTGCGCGCGTTCGCGCTCGACTTTCTCGCGCGGCACCACGACTGACCGCTCTTTGTCACGCACTCTCGGGACTTCATGCGCTTCATCCGTTCTCTGCTGCTGATGCTGTACTTCGTCGTGTACACGGTGCCGTATGCGACCGCCTGCTTCATCGCGTTTCCGTTCATGCGCGCGCACAACCGCTACTGGATGGCGGCGGGCTGGTGCAAGTCGACAATCGTCGTGCTGCGGTATCTCGTCGGCATTCGCTACACCCTGGAAGGCATGGAGAATCTGCCGAATGGTCCCGCCGTGCTGCTGTCGAAGCATCAATCCGCTTGGGAAACGCTCGCGTTTCCCGCGTTGATGCCGCGCCCGCTCTGCTATGTGTTCAAGCGCGAGCTGCTGTACGTGCCGTTTTTCGGCTGGGCGCTCGGTCTCTTGAAGATGGTGCACATCGACCGTTCGCAGGGCCGCGACGCATTCGCTTCGGTGACGCGGCAAGGCCGCGCGCGCATGGACGAAGGCGCGTGGGTCATCATGTTCCCGGAAGGCACGCGCACGCGCGTCGGCGCGCAAGGCAAGTACAAGACGGGCGGCGCGCGCTTCGCGGTGGCCACGGGCGCGCCTGTCGTGCCCATCGCGCATAACGCGGGGCACGTCTGGCCGCGCAATTCGTTCATGAAATATCCGGGTATAGTCACGGTGTCGATCGGCAAGCCCATCGATACCGCCGGACTCACGCCCGAAGAAGTGAATGCGCGCGTCGAGAGCTGGATCGAAACGGAGATGCGCCGTATCGATCCGCTCGCTTATGCCGCGCCGGGCGACGAGCCGCATCGAGCCGGCGCTGCGGGCGCGGGCCGCTGACGCGGCCTCGCACTCGAAAGTCAGAGCCGCGGCGTGCCTTATTCGTTCCTGTCGTCATTCCTGCGCCGCGAGCGCAAAGCCGAGCCGATGCAGAAGACTCCCTCGCGACAGCGCCCCGCCGTCGCGCTCGATACACTGCAACTCGATCTTCCGTTCGAGCATGCGCCCGCCGGCGCGCCCGCGCCGCTGCGCGGCGAGCTTCCGTCTCCCGATTCGACCAAGCCCGCGCCGCTGCCCGAAGGCGTGCGGCTGCGGCGCATCGTGCTCGGCGCGCGCGCGCTGGATTACCGCTTCAAGCGGTCGGCGCGTCGCACCATCGGCTTTTGCATCGACGCGACCGGACTCACCATCACCGCGCCGCGCTGGGTGACGATCGCGGATATCGAAAGCGCCATCGTCGACAAGCAAAGCTGGATTTTGCGCAAGCTGGCCGAGTGGCAAACGCGCGTCGAGGAACGCGCGCTGCCGCGCATCGAATGGAAAGACGGCGCGGAGTTCCCGTTTCTCGGCAAGACGATTCGCGTGTCGCTGAACGCGGCCGCGAGCGCGCTTTCCTTCGATGCCGAGACCAACGTGCTCGCGCTCGCCCTGCCCGCGCTCGCCGACGCGCAGCAGATCAAGGACCGCGTGCAAAGCTGGCTGCAAAGCGAAGCGAAGCGCATCTTCGGCGAGCGGCTCGCGGTGTATGCGCAGAAGCTGGGCGTCGAATTTCGCGCGTATGCGTTGTCGTCGGCGGCGACGCGCTGGGGCAGTTGTTCGAGCGACGGCAAGATTCGCCTCAACTGGCGGCTCATTCACTTTCCGATGTCGATCATCGATTACGTGGTCGCGCATGAGCTTGCGCATTTGCGCGAGATGAACCACAGCCCGCGTTTCTGGCGCACCGTCGAATCCATCTTTCCGGAGTTCCGCGAGGCGCGGCATACGTTGAAGCACCATCCGCCGGACCTGCTGCCGACGCTGTAAGCACGCGGTCTGAGCGAACGGTACAATTTCGCATACCCGCAATCGCGGCTTTGCGCCGCCGTTCATCACAACAGGACCCCCACCATGCGACTCCTCCACACGATGCTGCGCGTCGGCGACCTGCAGCGTTCCATCGATTTCTATACGCGTATTCTCGGCATGAAAGTGCTGCGTCAGAGCGAGAACCCGGAATACAAGTACACGCTCGCATTCGTCGGTTACGGCGACGAGAGCGAGAACAGCGTGCTGGAACTGACGTACAACTGGGGCGTCGAGAAGTACGAGATGGGCACGGCTTACGGCCATATCGCGCTCGAAGTGGATAACGCTGCCGAGGCGTGCGACCGCATTCGCGAAGCGGGCGGCAAGGTCACGCGCGAAGCCGGTCCCGTGAAGGGCGGCAAGACGGTGATCGCCTTCGTGGAAGATCCGGATGGCTACAAGGTCGAGCTGATCGAAAAGCATTCCTGATCGCTGATTCAACCGGCAAAGCAAGCGCGCTGCGATTCTCGTCGCCGCGCGTTTTTTTTCGCCTGCCGTCAGCCTTCGATACGGTCGCGTGTCACGCCGAGCAGATCGGCCATCGCCCGCCGCGCGGCAGCGGCGTCGCGAGCGGCGATGGCATCGAACACGGCCGTATGTTCGGCCAGCGACGCGTTGAACACGTCGGCGCGCTTCGCATTCAGGCGCAACTGGCCTTCGAGCGTGCGCGCGATCAACGCGCCCAGCGGCACCAGCAACTCGTTGCTGCACGCGGCCAGCACGCATAAGTGAAAGTCGAGGTCGGCGCGCACCCATTCGTCGACGTTACGCGCCTCCGTCATCGCGCGATGCGCGCGTTCCAACCGTTCCAGCGTGCTCGGCTCGTGGTTGCCGGCGGCGAGCGCGGCCGCATACGGCTCGATCATTTCGCGCATTTCCTGGAGCTTCAACGCAAATAGCATGGGCGGCGCGACGCGCGAATACCAGTCCAGCATGTCGGCGTCGAGCAGATTCCACGCGTCCTTCGGGCGCACCCGCGTGCCCACCTTCGGCCGCGATTCGACGAGTCCTTTCGATGTCAGCGTGCGCAGCGCCTCGCGCAGCACGGTGCGGCTCACGCCGAAGCGTTCGATGAGATCCGCTTCGCGCGGCAACGGCGAGCCGGGCGGGAAGTCGCCTCGCAGAATGGCCATGCCCAGTTCGTGCGCCACGCGGCCATGCAAATCGCGGTGAATGATCCACTCCTCTTCGTCTCGTTGATTCGGGCGTGATTATGCTCGAACGCCTTCGACGCCCCAAGCGCGTCTGCCGCCAATAGTACTATTAATACGACCAGACACGCTGCTTTTTGCTACTATGGAGACCCTTGCAGGAGACGCTCACATGAAAATCACGAAACTCGAAACCTTTATCGTTCCGCCGCGCTGGTGCTTCCTCAAGATCGAAACCGACGAAGGCATTACCGGCTGGGGCGAGCCCGTCGTTGAAGGCCGCGCGCACACGGTGGCCGCCGCCGTGGACGAACTCGCGGACTATCTGATCGGCAAAGACCCGCGCCATATCGAAGACTTGTGGCAAGTGATGTATCGCGCGGGCTTCTATCGCGGCGGCCCGATCGGCATGAGCGCGATTGCGGGCGTCGATCAGGCGCTGTGGGACATTCTCGGCAAGCATCACGGCGTGCCGATCCACGCGCTGCTCGGCGGCCAGGTGCGCGACAAGATCAAGGTGTATTCGTGGATCGGCGGCGATCGTCCGAGCGATGTCGCGAACAACGCGCGCGCCGTCGTCGAGCGTGGCTTCAAGGCCGTGAAGATGAACGGCTCCGAAGAATTGCAGATGATCGACACGTTCGACAAGGTGCAAGGCGTGATCGACAACGTGCGCGCGGTGCGCGAGGCGGTCGGCCCGAACGTGGGCATCGGCGTGGACTTTCATGGCCGCGTGCACAAGCCGATGGCCAAGGTGCTGGCGAGAGAACTCGATCCGTTCAAGCTGATGTTCATCGAGGAGCCGGTGCTCTCCGAGAACGTCGAGGCGCTGCGCGATATCGTCAATCAGACGAGCACGCCCATTGCGCTCGGCGAGCGGCTGTATTCGCGCTGGGACTTCAAGCACATTCTCGCGGGCGGCTATGTCGATATCATCCAGCCCGACGCGTCGCACGCGGGCGGGCTGACGGAATGCCGCAAGATCGCGTCGATGGCGGAAGCCTACGATGTCGCGCTCGCGCTGCATTGCCCGCTCGGACCGATTGCGCTCGCGACCTGCCTGCAAATCGATGCCGTGAGCTACAACGCGTTCATCCAGGAACAGAGTCTCGGCATTCACTACAACACGGGCAACGATCTGCTCGACTACATCAGGAATCCCGAGGTCTTCAAGTACGACGACGGCATGGTGTCGATTCCGCAAGGGCCGGGACTCGGCATCGAAGTCAACGAGGAGAAGGTGCGCGAGATGGCGAAGGTCGGGCACCGCTGGCGCAATCCGGTGTGGCGTCACGCGGATGGCAGCGTCGCCGAGTGGTGATCCGCTTTAGCGTTTGAGCTGCGCCTTGACCGCGCCGCGGAGCGCATTGCTGAGAAGCAAGCCTTCGGCGCGGTCGACGTCTCGCACGGTCAGCGTGCGTTCCGACGCGCCGAGCTCTTCCATCAGCACCGCCCGCATGACGCCCGGCAGCACGCCTGCGCTTAAGGGCGGCGTCCACCACTTTCCGTCCAGCTTCAGGAACACGGTCGAACGGCCGCCTTCGTTCAACTCGCCGCGCTCGTTCGTGAACAGCATGTCGAACGCGCCTTCGGCTTCGGCGGCTTTCCATGCGTGGTCGTAGTCGGCGCGGCGCGTCGTTTTGTGGCGAAGCAATACATCGCCGGATGATTGAGGCGCGAAGCCTCGGTCCGCGGCGAGAAGCACATCCACCGTATTCGACGACAACGGCGCGAGCGGCGCACTCGTCAGCGTAAGGCGTCCGCCCTTGTCGAGCGCAACTCGCAATCGATAAGGCTTGCCCGCTTCGAAGCTCGCGCATTGCTGCGCGACTTGGGCATCCAGAGTGCGCTTGTCGAAGGGGAAGCCCAAATAGGCTGCGCTCGCTTCGAGTCGCGCAACGTGACGCGAGTAGTGACGCACGCCTTCGTCCCGCATGGCGTACGTCGTCTCGAAGAGCTCGAAACCGGGGTCCGCGCCGGTCAGAAACCGCGCTTTGAGAAGACACTCCTCGTACTCGTTCTCGGCGCTGCTGTCCAGCACGATGCCCGCGCCGATGCCGAGCACGCCGCCGTTCTGCGCCGCATCGATCACCAGCGTGCGAATGGCGACGGAGAGGCAGAAGTCGCCGGTGCTGTCGAGCCAGCCGATCGCGCCGGTATAAAGCCCGCGCGGCGTGCTTTCGATCTGATCGATGAGTTGCATCGTGCGGTACTTCGGCGCGCCGGTAATCGATCCGCACGGAAAGAGCGCCCGCACGATTGCCGCGAACGACGTGCCGGGCGACACGCGCGCCTCGACCGTCGAGGTCATCTGCCACACGGACGCATACGGCTCCACGGTGAAAAGCGCCGGCACATGCACGGAACCCGTCGCCGCGACACGCGAGATGTCGTTGCGCAGCAAGTCGACGATCATCACGTTCTCCGCGCGATTCTTCGGATCGCAGCGCAAGGCGGCGGGGTCCGAGTCGCGCGGCGCGGTGCCTTTCATCGGCTTCGCGCGCAGCACGTCGCCATGCTTCTCGACAAACAGTTCCGGCGAACATGACACGACCGCGCGCCCGTCCGGCATCGCGATCAAAGCGCCGTACCTGACTGGCTGCCGCTCTCGCAGCCGTCGATACAGCGCGAGCGGCGAGCCGAACACATCGAAGTTCAGCCGGAACGTGTAGTTGACCTGATACGACTCTCCTTCTTCCAGCGCGTGCTTGATGGCAGCAATCGCACGATCGAATGCGTCGCGCGTGATGCTCGGCTCGATGCCGCCGACGCCCGCCACCGACGGCTCGGCGCTTCCGGCATCCTGCGACGCGAGCCATTCGCTCGCCTCGTCGCGTGAAAGCGGCGCGCACGAGCGGAACATGAGCACACGCAGCGCGTGGTCGCCGCCGCGTCCGATGCTGCCGAACTGAAGGTTGCGCCCGAACTCGTAATCCGCGACGACGACTGCGTGCAGTCCGCTTGTCAGATCGCGTTCGATGGCGGCGCAAGCAGCATCGAGTTCGCGCCCATCCTCGCACACATGCTCGTGCGAAAAGTCCGCGTACAAACGACTCGACCGCCTTTCGGCGGTCGCGTCGCAATCGTCGAGCAGCGCGAACACCGCGCTGCGTGCTTTGATCTTCATGGCAATGCTCGTATCGTGCGCCACTGCCCTGCCTGCACCATCGACTGCATCAGTCGAAGAAGCTCTTCACGCGGTCGAACCAGCTTTTGCTCTGCGGGCTATGCCGCGCCCCGCCTTCCGTCAGTGACTTCTCGAACTGCTTCAGCAGATCGCGCTGCTGCTCGGTGAGCTTGACCGGCGTTTCCACCTGCACGTGCACGTAGAGATCGCCCGCAATGCTCGAACGCAAGCCCTTGATGCCCTTGCCGCGCAGTCGGAACGTCTTGCCCGACTGCGTGCCTTCGGGCACGGTGAAGCTCGCGCGTCCCGCCAGCGTCGGCACTTCGATCTCGCCGCCGAGCGCCGCCGTGGTGAACGGAATCGGCATCTGGCAGTGCAGGTCGTCGCCGTCGCGCTCGAACACCGAGTGCTGCTTGATGTGGATTTCCACGTACAAGTCGCCGCTCGGCCCGCCGTTGATGCCCGGCTCGCCGTTGCCCGCCGAACGGATGCGCATGCCGTCGTCGATGCCCGCCGGGATCTTCACTTCCAGCGTCTTCGTTTCCTTCACCTTGCCCGCGCCGTGGCAGTTGCCGCACGGGTCGGGAACGTAGGTGCCGCTGCCGTGACACTTCGGACACGTCTGCTGGATGCTGAAGAAGCCTTGCGACATCCGAACCTGGCCCTGGCCGTGACACGTCGGGCAGGTTTCCGGCTTCGTGCCGGGCTTCGCGCCCGAGCCGTGGCAGACATTGCAGTTGACCCAGCTCGGCACGCGGATTTGCGTGTCGTAACCGTGCGCGGCCTGCTCCAGCGTGATCTCCATGCTGTAGCGCAAGTCCGCGCCGCGATACACCTGCGGACCGCCGCGACCGCCGCGCGCCGCGCCGCCCGCGGCCTGCCCGAAGATGTCGCCGAAGATATCGCCGAACGCATCGGCAAAGCCGCCGAAACCTTGCGCGCCCGCGCCCGCCATGTTCGGATCGACGCCCGCGTGACCGTATTGATCGTACGCGGCGCGCTTTTGCTGGTCGGAGAGCATCTCGTAGGCTTCCTTCGCCTCCTTGAAGTTCTCTTCCGCCTTCTTGTTGTCCGGGTTGCGGTCAGGGTGATACTTCATCGCGAGCTTGCGATACGCCTTCTTGATCTCGTCGTCGCTCGCGTTCTTCGCAACGCCCAGAACGTCGTAGTAATCCCGTTTCGCCATGTCGGTTCCATGCCGCCGCGGAGTGACCGCGACGGTTCCTCTCGAATGCTCCGGACCAAACGGCCCGCGCGTAACCTCTGACGCCTCGCCGAAAACCGGCTCTCAGCAAGACGCCCCAAAAAAACATAGTGCCCGGTCGAGCCGTTCGGCTCGCCAGGCGCGTTTCACGTCAGACGCTCAACGCGTCCTGCCGCGGTCTTCTCGCGCGAAACTGCCCGCGAAAAGACCGCGAGCGCGTGAACGTTGCCATCCACGCGCTCTGCGGCTTAGTCCTTCTTCACTTCCTTGAAGTCGGCGTCGACGACATCGTCATGCTGCTGGCTCGTGCCAGCCGATACCGCTTCCGCGCCGGCCGCACCGGCGGCCGCACCCGCCGCGCCTTGCTGCGCCTGCATGTCGGCGTACATCTTTTCGCCGAGCTTCTGCGACGCGGTAGCGAGCGCCTCGATCTTCGCTTCGATCGTCGCCTTGTCGCTCGACGTGTTCTTCAGCGCCTCTTCGAGGTCCTTCAGCGCGGCTTCGATCTTTTCCTTCTCCGAAGCGTCGACCTTGTCGCCGTACTCGGCAACCGCCTTCTTCGTGCTGTGGACCAGCGCGTCGCCCTGATTGCGGGCATCGGCCAGTTCGCGCAGCTTGTGATCTTCCTCGGCGTTGGCTTCGGCGTCCTTCACCATCTTGTCGATTTCAGCGTCCGTCAGACCCGAGTTCGCCTTGATGGTGATCTTGTTTTCCTTGCCGGTCGCCTTGTCCTTCGCGCCGACGTGCAGAATGCCGTTCGCGTCGATGTCGAAGGTCACTTCGATCTGCGGCACGCCGCGCGGTGCGGGCGGAATGCCTTCGAGGTTGAACTCGCCGAGCAGCTTGTTGCCCGCGGCCATCTCGCGCTCGCCCTGGAACACCTTGATCGTCACGGCGCCCTGGTTGTCGTCCGCCGTCGAATACACTTGCGAGTGCTTCGTCGGGATGGTCGTGTTCTTGTTGATCATCTTCGTCATCACGCCGCCGAGCGTCTCGATGCCGAGCGAGAGCGGAGTCACGTCGAGCAGCAGCACGTCCTTGCGGTCGCCCGACAGAACCTGACCCTGAATCGCGGCGCCCACGGCCACGGCTTCGTCCGGGTTCACGTCACGGCGCGGTTCCTTGCCGAAGAACTCCTTCACCTTTTCCTGCACCTTCGGCATGCGCGTCATGCCGCCGACGAGAATCACGTCGTCGATTTCGCCGACCTTCACGCCCGCGTCCTTGATCGCGATGCGGCACGGTTCCATCGTGCGCTCGATCAGGTCTTCCACGAGTGCTTCGAGCTTCGCGCGGGTGATCTTCAGGTTCAGGTGCTTCGGACCGGAAGCGTCCGCCGTGATGTACGGCAGGTTGATTTCGGTCTGCGCCGTGGACGACAGTTCGATCTTCGCCTTTTCAGCCGCTTCCTTCAGGCGTTGCAGCGCGAGCACGTCCTTCGACAGATCGACGCCCTGCTCCTTCTTGAACTCGCCGATGATGTAATCGATGATGCGCTGGTCGAAGTCTTCGCCGCCCAGGAACGTGTCGCCGTTCGTCGAGAGCACTTCGAACTGCATTTCGCCGTCCACATCCGCGATTTCGATGATCGAGATGTCGAACGTGCCGCCGCCCAGGTCGAACACGGCGATCTTGCGGTCGCCCTTTTCAGCCTTGTCGAGGCCGAACGCGAGCGCGGCTGCCGTCGGCTCATTGATGATGCGCTTGACTTCCAGACCGGCGATGCGGCCCGCGTCCTTGGTTGCCTGACGCTGGCTGTCGTTGAAGTACGCCGGAACCGTGATGACGGCTTCCGTCACCGGCTCGCCGAGATAGTCTTCAGCGGTCTTCTTCATCTTGCGCAGCACTTCGGCAGAGATTTGCGGCGGCGCGAGCTTCTGGCCGTGCGCTTCGACCCATGCGTCGCCGTTGTCGGCCTTGACGATCTTGTAGGGCATCAGGCCGATGTCCTTCTGCACTTCCTTCTCTTCGAAGCGGCGGCCGATCAGGCGCTTGACTGCGTACAGCGTGTTGCGCGGATTCGTGACCGATTGGCGCTTGGCAGGCGCGCCGACGAGAATCTCGTTGTCATCCATGTACGCGATGATCGACGGCGTGGTGCGCGCGCCTTCCGAGTTCTCGATGACCTTGACCTGATTGCCTTCCATCAGCGCCACGCACGAGTTCGTGGTGCCGAGGTCGATGCCGATGATTTTGCCCATTTTTATACTCTCCTAGCTTTGATCGCTTTGGCGCTGCGGCCGGGGAACGCCGGCTTTTGCGGCCGATTCAACGGGCCGAACGCCCAAAATTCATACCTGTACGCAAGATAAGAGCGCCGGTTTCGTTTTCAAGACCCTGAATGCAATGCGGTCTATAACTTTTTTGCGCTCCGGCTCGCGTCATTCCTTTGCTGCCGCCGCGCGGATTTTCTCGCGCGCCGCCGCGACCGCTGCCTCGAATTGCGCAAGACCATGCCAGCCGGTCGCGCGGCCGAGCCGCTTGCCGCGATGAAAGAAGAACCAAGTGGGCACGCCATGCAACATGAACCGGCGGCCCAGCTCGCGATGCTCGTACACATTGCTGTGAAACCACTTCAGCCCGAGCGCGCGAATGGCGTCGGGCTGCGCGAGCATCGCTTTCTTCGCGATCTCGCAGTTGAAGCAGTCGAGGCCCCAGAAGAACACGACGGCCAGTTCGTCGCCCGCCGACGCCAGCCCGGCGTCGAAGCCGGCGGCGTCCAGTTCCTGCATGTCGAAGACGGAAAAAGCGGTCGAATCGACGGGCACGTTGGCCATGATCGCGAACCTCGCGGGCTTACTTCGGCGCAGCGACGGTGACGAGCGCCGGACGCAGCACGCGATCGGCGATGATGTAGCCCTTCTGCAGCACTGCAACGATGGTGTTCGGCTCCTGATCCGCCGGCACCATCGAGATGGCCTGATGACGATGCGGGTCGAACTTCTCGCCGACCGGATTCAGCGCGACGACGCGGCCCTTTTCGAGCGCGCCGGTCAACTGGCGCAGCGTCAGTTCGACGCCTTCGCGCACCTTGGCGACATCTGTGGACTGATCCGCGAGCGCGGCTTCGAGGCTGTCGAGCACCGGCAGCAGATTTTCCGCGAAGTTTTCGATGGCGAACTTGTGCGCCTTGGCGACGTCTTCCTGGCCGCGGCGGCGTACGTTTTCCGTTTCCGCCTTCGCGCGCAGGAATTCTTCCTGCAGCGCGGCCACGCGGGCTTGCGCCTCGGCAAGTGCGGCTTCGGTGGCGTTCGTGCTGTTCGTGGCAGCTTCCGGCGCGGCGTTGCCGTCGGAAGCAGCGGCCTGTGTGCCTGCCTGATTGGAGTCGGCGGCCTGGCGCGCGTTTTCGTCGGCGGGCGTGGGGTTCTGGCTCGCTGAATTCTCTTGCGTGTTTTCCATGTCGCTGAGTGTCATTACCGTAATTGGATGGATCGGGAATGCCGCCGGCCATCGAGCGGCCGACGCGCTTCCTCGCGCTAGCTGCCGAAATTGGGGCAGCGGAAAAGTTTTCAAGGGTTTGTCAGATCAAAATTGAACGTCAGTGTGCCAGTCACGGCGCGCGCGAAATAAGCGGTAACGGACGTTTCGCCGCATCGCGTAAATTGAGATTGAGGGAATGCAGCGGCTCACCTACACTTCGATCAAGCACCGCAGGACGCACGTTTACCCTAATCCTACGATTGCTTCAAACCGCTTACGCGTCGCCAATTTCCTGATCCTCGCGCGGTCGTCCAGCCGCCGTTCCCGTTTCCCGGGGGTACCATGAAACTGACCTTTGCCATCGCGGTGGTCGCCCTGGTGCTCGTCGCGGGGACTACGACCATCTGCATGTCCGGCGCCCTGACCGCCCGCACCACCGAGTACGGCGGCGTTCACGCGACGGTCGAAGAATTCTTCAATCCGAACCTGAAAATCTGTCGATGATGCGGCGGTCGCGCTTCGTCGGCCTGCCCTGCATGCCGGCGGCCGGCTCGCGAAACGTCTTGCGCCGTTCCGCTTCCGCAAGCCGCCTGGTGCGGCCTTCGTCCGTCTCCGCGTAGAGCGTCTGCGCTACCGGAGCGGGCCCGCGCACGTCGCACAGGCCGAGCACCTGCACCTGCCAGACGAGCCGCTCGATATCGATTTCCACAATATCGCCCACGCGCACGTCCTTCGACGGCTTCACGTTCGCGCCGCCGATCCTCACGTGGCCTTTCTCCACTGCGTCGCTCGCGAGCGAGCGCGTCTTGAAGAAACGCGCGGCCCACAGCCATTTGTCGATGCGCAGGCGCGCGCCCGGTTCCGTCGTGATCTTGTAATTCATGGTGATTCTCGTGCGATGAGCGGTTTCAGGCCGCCACCGTCACCGGTTGCGTGGCCTGTACAGGCCATCCTTGCAGATGTTGTGCCGCGATCTCGCCTAACGCCTTGATCCACGCCGGCGACGCGTTCAGGCAGGCAATGCGGTGGAACTCCTTGCCGCCCGCCTTCAGGAATTCGTCTCGCACTTCCATGCCAATTTCCTCGATGGTCTCCAGGCAATCCGCCGTGAAGCCGGGGCAGAACACGTCCACGCGCGCGACACCGCCCGCGCCCAGTTCCGCGAGCGTCGGCGCGGTGTACGGCTGAAGCCACTCCGCGCGGCCGAAGCGCGACTGGAACGTCACGCGGCATTCCACCGGCGTGAGCCCCAGCGCGGAGGCGAGCAGCGAGCCGGTCAACTGGCATTGGTCGTGGTACGGGTCGCCGAGGTCCATGGTCCGCTTGGGCACGCCGTGAAAACTCAGCACGAGCTTGTCGCCCGAGGCGAAGTCCGGCTGGCCGTGCAGCCGCCAGTAGTCACGCACCTGCTCGGCGAGCGCCGCGATATACGCGGGATGGTCCGCGTAATGACGGATGGTGCGGATCTCCGGCTGATTGCGCACGCGCTTGAGCGCGGTGAAGGCGTCGTCGAAAGCGGTTGCCGTGGTCGACGACGAATACTGCGGATACATCGGCACGAGCAGGATGCGATCGGCGCCTTCGAGCTTCAGCTGATTCAGCATGGCGCCGATGCCCGGCGTACCGTAGCGCATCGCGTAATCGACGATGACGTGATAGTCGTTCGCCGCAAAAAGCCGCCGCAAGCCTTCGACCTGCCGTTCCGTATAGACGCGCAACGGCGAGCCTTCGGGCATCCACACCTGCGCGTATTTCTTGGCGGATGCCCGCCCGCGAAACGGCAGGATGATGCCGCGCAGAATGATTTGCCAGACGAACGAGGGAATTTCGACGACGCGCGGATCGCTCAAGAACTGCGCGAGATATTTGCGCACCGCTCGCGGCGTGGGCGCGTCCGGCGTGCCGAGATTGATCAGCAACACCGCGACGCGATGCGAGGCGCTGGGCTGCGAGGGCAACTCGAGGTCGAAACGCATAGGGCAAGGCGGCCAGAAGTCATCGAAAGGTGACGGCCATTATAGCGGCGCGTTCCAGCACGCTGCATCGGCCGAACGGCCTAGTGGCGGCGCGTCCGGCGGCGCGGCAAGATGCCTGCAAAGGCGTGCTATTGCTGGCTGAGCGACATCGACAGCAGGCGCGCCGTGATATCGACGATGGGAATCACGCGGTTGTAGGCCATGCGCGTCGGGCCGATCACGCCGAGCGTGCCGACTATCTTGCCGTTCACTTCGTACGGCGCGGTGACGACGCTCATCTCCTCGATCGGCACAAGATTCGATTCCCCGCCGATGAAAATCTGCACGCCTTGCGCGTGACTCGATACATCCAGCAATTGCAGGAGGCTCGTCTTTTGGTCGAAGAGGTCGAAGAGTTTGCGCAGCCGCGCCATGTCGGACGAAAGGTCCGCGACTTCGAGCAGGTTGCGCTCGCCGGAAATCAGCACGGTCTCGCCGGGATCGGTCTCGGCCGTGCTCGCGACGACCGCCGCTTGCATCAGCGTGGTCATGTCGCCGCGCAACTGGTCGATTTCCTCGCGCAGCCGGCGGCGCACTTCGTCGAAGGACAGGCCCGCGAAATGCGCGTTGATGTAATTGGAGGCTTCGGTGAGTTGCGAGGGCGAGTAGTCGCGCTGCGTGGCCATCATGCGGTTTTGCACGTCGCCTTCCGGCGTCACGATGATGAGCAGAATGCGCTTGTCCGACAGCCGCATGAACTCGATCTGCTTGAACATGTGACTGCGGCGCGGCGTGAGGATCACGCCTGCGAACGAGGACAGACTGGACAACACGCTCGCCGCCGCCGCGACGATCTTCTGCGGCTCCTCGCCTTGCAGGCGCGTCTTGACGGCCGTGGTCATCGCCTCGTCCTGCGGGGCTTCGACCGTCAGCATGGTATCGACGAACAGGCGATAGCCCCGCGGCGTCGGAATGCGCCCCGCCGACGTATGCGGGCTCGCGACGAGGCCGAGGTCCTCGAGGTCCGACATCACGTTGCGGATGGTGGCAGGACTCAGTTCGAGGCCGGAGTGACGTGATAACGTGCGCGAACCGACCGGCTGACCTTCGGCGATGTAACGCTCGATCAACGTTTTCAGGAGGGTTTGTGCACGTGGGTCTAGCATGGGCAAAGTTTAACGCAACGTGTCAAAGCGCGGCGACGGCTGCCGCCGCGGGCTCGCGCCGTTCCGGGCCGCGTTCGGCGGCGCGCCGATCGTTCAATGTCCGCTCCATTCTAGCGACAAACCGGGGCTGCCTGAGACCGAGCGGCCCCGGTTCTTTTCGCCTCCTACCTATGGTGTAATGCCGGCATGGAAATTGGCCAATTCAAGACCGTCGCCCTGGTCGGGCGAACCAACACGCCCGGCATCGAGGCCCCGCTGCGATCGCTCGCGGAGCACATTGCGAACCAGGGCTTCGACGTGGTGTTCGAAGCCGGCACCGCGAAGGATGTCGGCGTGACCGACTATCCCGCGCTGTCCATCGCGGAGATCGGCGCGCGGGCGGATGTGGCCGTCGTTCTCGGCGGCGACGGCACCATGCTCGGCGTGGGCCGTCAACTCGCGCCGTATAGAACGCCGCTCATCGGGGTGAATCACGGACGGCTCGGCTTCATCACGGACATTCCGCTCAAGGAAATGCGCGAACGCGTGCCGCAAATGCTCGCGGGGCAGTTCGAACGCGAGGAGCGCAGCCTGCTCGAAGCGCGCATCGTGCGCAACGACAAGCCGATCTATCACGCGCTCGCGTTCAACGACGTGGTCGTGAATCGCAGCGGCTTCTCGGGCATGGCGGAGTTGCGCGTCTCGGTGGACGGCCACTTCATGTACAACCAGCGCTCCGACGGGCTGATCGTCGCCACGCCGACCGGCTCCACGGCGTACGCGCTTTCTTCCGCCGGGCCGATTCTGCATCCGCAACTTCAAGGCTTCGTGCTCGTGCCGATCGCGCCGCATTCGCTTTCGAATCGTCCGATCGTGCTGCCGGACGACTCCAAGGTCACCATCCAGATCATCGGCGGGCGCGACGTCAACGTGAATTTCGACATGCAGTCGTTCACCGCCGTCGAACTGAACGACGCCATCGAGGTGCGGCGCTCCCGGCATACCGTGCCGGTGCTGCATCCGGTCGGCTACAGCACGTACGCCACGCTGCGCAAGAAACTGCACTGGAACGAGCATCCCTCGCAGGACTCGTCTGTCTGACCGCACAACTTTGCCGAACCCTTCCCGAAGCGTCCATGCTCCGTCATCTCTCCATTCGAGACTTCGTCATCGTCGCCGCGCTCGACATCGAATTCGATTCGGGCTTCACGGTCTTTTCGGGTGAAACCGGCGCGGGCAAATCGATTCTGATCGACGCCCTCGCCCTCACGCTCGGCGCGCGCGCCGATGCGAGCGTCGTGCGCACCGGCGAGCAGCGCGCGGACATCACCGCCGAGTTCGGCACGCACGCCCAAGTGGTTCGCTGGCTCGACGAGCACGCGCTTTCGCAAGACGGCGACACGGTGATGCTGCGCCGCGTGATCGATTCGAGCGGCCGCTCGCGCGCATTCATCAACGGCACGCCGGCGACGCTCACGCAGTTGCGCGAAGTGGGCGAAATGCTCGTGGATATCCACGGCCAGCACGCGCATCAGTTATTGATGCGGCCCGACGCTCAGCGCGAATTGTTCGACACACACGCCGGTCTCGTGGATACGGCGGCCGCCGTGAATCGCGCGTGGCGAGCTTGGCGCGAAGCGCAGCAAGCCGTCGATGCCGCGCAAAGCCGCGACCGCGAACTGCAACTGGAACGCGAACGCCTTGCCTGGCAACTCAGCGAATTCGACAAGCTCGCGCCGCAGCCGGGCGAATGGGAGGAAGTGAGCGCGGAGCACCGTCGGCTGTCGCATTCGGCAAGTCTGATCGACGGCGTGCAGAACGCGCTCGGCGAACTGTCCGAATCCGATGACGCGATGATCTCGCAACTCGGCGCAATCATCTCGAAGCTGCGGTCTCTCGCCGACATCGACCCGGCGCTGAACGACGTGCTCGCCTCGCTCGAACCGGCCGAGATCCAGTTGCAGGAGGCGTCGTACTCGCTGTCGCACTATGCGCAGCGGCTGGAGCTCGACCCGGACCGGCTCGCGCAAGTCGAAAAGCGCATGGATCAGCTTCATTCGACGGCGCGCAAGTTCCGCCTTCAGCCCGAAGCCCTGCCGGAAGAACACGAAACGCGCCGCCGTCAGCTCGCCGAACTCGACGCCGCCGCGGATCTCGACGCGCTGAACGCCGCCGCCGCGAAAGCGAAAGACGCGTATCTCGCCGAAGCGAACGTGCTCTCGAAGGCGCGCGCGAAGGCGGCGAAGTCGCTCTCGAAAGCGGTCACCGAAGGCATGCAGGAATTGTCGATGGCGGGCGGCAGCTTCGAAGTCGCGCTCGTGCCGCTTGCGGAAGGCGGCGCGAACGGGCTTGAGCAGATCGAGTTTCGCGTTGCCGGTCACGCGGGCGTCGCGTTGCGGCCGCTTGCGAAGGTTGCCTCGGGCGGCGAACTGGCGCGTATCAGCCTCGCGCTCGCGGTGATCGCGAGTACCGCGAGCCCGACGCCCACGCTCATTTTCGACGAAGTGGACACGGGCATCGGCGGCGGCGTCGCGGAAGTCGTCGGACGGCTGCTGCATCAGCTCGGGCGCGACCGTCAGGTGCTGTGCGTCACGCACTTGCCGCAAGTGGCCGCGCGCGGCGACCAGCACTTCCAGGTGGCGAAGTCGTCCGACGATGCCGGCGGCACCGTCAGCACCGTGACGCCGCTCGACAAGGCGAAGCGCATCGAGGAAGTGGCGCGGATGCTCGGCGGTATCGAAATCACCGCGACGACGCGCAAGCACGCGAAGGAAATGCTGGCGGCGTGAATCTAGCGAGCGGAAGCGCGCTTTTCGCCTGCCGCTCACGCGCCGCCCGCGCGCCAGGCACGCGCGGCGCACATTGCGCCGCCACTCGCCCGCCACGCACGCATCTTAGTGTCAAGCAGAGGCTCCTCGCGCGCCTCTCTCGTGCCAAGCACGGGCCGCCAACATTCCGTCACCGAACACGCGCGGCGGACATCGCCGGCACTCACCGCTGAACGAGTCCGAACGCGCGCCAACGAGGCGCCCCTCACATCGCGTCGCCGAACACGCGCCGCTAGGCGCCGTCACCGCTTCACGCAGGACGCCCACGCCAGCCGGGTCGACGCGCGATTTCTCGGTGCGGTCGAGCCGCGGCGTGCGCTCCTGCTTCCGGACACGCCGGACACCGGCCTCGCACGCGCCGCCCACATTCCGCCACGCATGCGCGGTTTATATCCCGTCGCCTGTCACGCGCCAAACACCCGCCGCTCACATCCCATCACCAAAAACGCGCCGCCAGAGCCCCGTCACCGCTTCACGCTCCGCCCGCACGACAGCCGGATCGACGCGCGCCTTCTCCATGCCGTCGAGCCGCAGCGTGTGCTGGAGCTTGCGGTAATACCGGTACGCCGCGCCGATCGTCTCAGCATCGGGCTCCGAAATGAGGCCGCTCCGCGCCGCGATCTTCAGCAGCGTGATGTTCCCCGCGTTGCGCAGAAATTCACGGTGAGTGCGCGCATGCAGCAACACCCAGTACTGCACGATGAACTCGATATCGACCATGCCGCCGCGATCGTGCTTCAGGTCGAACAGATCGCTGCGATTCGGATGCCCCGCCGCCACGCGCTCGCGCATGGCGACGATTTCGAGCGCGAGCGCGGCCGCATCGCGCTCCATCACCAGCACGTCGGCGCGAATCGCTTCGAATTGCGCGCCGATGTCGGCATCGCCCGCGCTGAACCGCGCCCGCGACAGCGCCTGATGCTCCCAGACCCACGCGGTATTGGCCGCGTCGCCCTCGCGTAGCTGATAGCGGCGAAACGAATCGAGGCTCGTGACCAACAGGCCGGACTCGCCGTTCGGCCGCAGCCGCAAGTCGACGTCGAACAGCGTGCCCGCGCCCGTCGCCGCCGTGAGCCATGTAATCAGGCGGCGCGCGAACATCGCGTAGATGTCGGACGCGGCGTCGTCGGGGTCGTCGTAGAGAAAGATCAGATCGAGATCCGACGCGTAGCCCAGTTCCTTCCCGCCCAGCTTTCCATACGCGATGACCGAAAACCGCGGCGTCTCGCGATGCCGCTTCGGGAACTGCTTCCAGACGGTTTCGACGGTCACGTCGAGCACCGCGTCCGCGAGTTCGGACAAGCGGTCGCTCACGTGCTCGACCGTCAGCCGCCCGGCCAGATCCAGCAGCAAAATGCGGAACACTTCGGCCTGATGCGCGTGGCGCAGCAAGTCCATCTGATGCTCGGCGTCCTCGGCGGCGGCGAGACGCGCATTCAGCGCGCGCCGGAATTCGGGCCAGTCGAACGGGCTGGAAATCGCTTCGTCGTCGAGCAATTCGTCGAGCAATTGCGGATGGCGGATGAGATAGCCCGCTGCCCAGCGCGACCCCGACAGCACCGAGAGCACGCGGTCGAGCGCCGCCGGATATTCGGTGAGCAACGCGAGGTACGCGCCGCGCTTCGCCGTCGCTTCGAGCAGATCGAAGAGACGCGCGATGGTGTCCACGCGGCGCGCCGCGTCGACGGACTGCACGGCTTCGAGCGCGCGCTGCGCGACGATGTCGAACCGGCCACGGCTTTGCTCCGGCAGCCCGGCATACCGCGACGAGTTCCACACGCCCGTCAGCCGCGCGAGCACCGGCGCCGGGTCCGCGAAACCCAGTTCCATGAGCCGCGCGGTGAGTTCGTCCTGCGCGGATTCGTCGGCGAGCGCGCTGCTCCAGATCCACGACGCCGCCGAATCGTCCGCCACGCCGCAGCCGCGCTCGCCGCTCACCTTGTCGGCGAAGATGGCGTCGAACTGCTGCTCGACGAATTCGCGGTGCGCGTCGAGCCGGGTCATGAGCGCGGCGTAATCCGCAAAGCCGAGCGACGACGCCAGCAGCGCGCGCTCCTCGTCGGCCACGGGCATGGCGTGCGTCTGCGCGTCGTTGCGATATTGCAGACGATGCTCGACCGTGCGCAGGAAGAGATACGCGTCGGTGAGCGCTTCGCGTACCGCAGGCGCGATGAGCCCGTTGGCCGCCGCGCGTTCGAGCACGGCGAGCGTCGGCCGGATACGAAAATCCGCTGCCTGACCGCCGCGAATCAACTGAAACACTTGCGCGCTGAACTCGATTTCGCGGATGCCGCCGCGCCCGAGCTTGATATCGTCGGCCTTGTCCGGTCGCATGGACGCGCGCCGCCGCGCTTCCTGGCGAATCTGCTGATGCAGCGAGCGAATCGCCGCAATCACGCCGTAATCGAGATAGCGGCGGTAGACGAACGGCGTGGCGATCGCGTCGAGTTGCTTCGCGAGCCGCTGCGCGGACTCGCTTTCGCGCTCGGACACGAGCCGCGCCTTGATCCACGCGTAGCGCTCCCACTCGCGGCCTTGCACGTAAAAGTACTCTTCGAGCATGCCGAGACTGCACACGAGCGGCCCCGAATCGCCGTTCGGACGCAGCCGCATGTCGACGCGAAACACGTAGCCGTCCTGCGTGATTTCCGCGAGCGCGCCGATCAGCCGCCGTCCGAGCCGCGTGAAGAATTCCTGCGTCGCGAGCGGCGCGCGCGTGCCGCCGGCGGTTTCGCCGTCGTCTTCGTAGACAAAGATCAGATCGATATCCGACGACGCGTTCAACTCGCGCCCGCCGAGCTTGCCCATGCCGACGACGCCGAGCGTGAGCCGCTCGCCGTTCGGCCCGCGCGGTTCGCCGAACAGCGTTTCGAGGTCCGCCGTCAGCACGGCGAGCGCGCGCTGAATGGTGACTTCGGCGAGATCGGTCATCGCGCCGGTGACTTCGGCGACATCGGCCGCGCCGCGCAGATCGCGCTCCATCACGGTGCAGAACACGTCCACTCGGAGACGCCGCAGCGCCGTCTTGAGCGCGGCTTCGTCGAGCGAGCCGTTCGACGAGGAGCGCGCGCAGTGCGCGTCGAGACGCGCTTCGATCCACTCGCGCGTGACGGGCGACTGCACCCACTCCGCCACGTTCGATGCCAGTTCGACGCGCGCGGCATACGCGCGGGCTGCATAAGTGGAGTAGCCGGAACTGCGCAGAGTCACATCGGTCATGAATGGTTAGGCTCGCAGGTTGCTTTGCGTCGAGTGTTTCGGCACGCGGGCGGGCGCACGCGGCGCGCCCGGAAGGCTTGCGCAGCGGGCCTTTGCGGGCGGTTCGGCGCGCGCACGCCGCAGATGTCCGCGCCTTGCCCTGTGTTACATTTCAGCGTCGAACACGCAAAACTACCATATCGCCGAACAGCCGCAGCATGTCCGACAGCAGACGATCCGTCGACCCGACCGAAGTTGGACAAGCCGAGCCCAGCGGCAACGCCGAGCGCGTTCTGTCGCGCGTTCTCAAAGTCGTTCTCGTCATCGCGGCCGTGCTGTATTTCGCGGTGGCGTGCATTTATCTCGGCCTGCGCTATGTCGTGCTGCCGCAGATCGATTCGTTCAGGCCGCGCATCGAAGAAGCCGTCTCCACGCGCATGCACGCGCAGTTGCGCATCGGCCGGCTGTCCGCGCGATGGTCGGGCATGCAGCCGACCATCGACATCGACAATCTTCGCATCGACGCCGCCGACGGCTCGCCGGGGCTCGCGGTGCCGCACGCGAGCGCGAGTATCGCGTGGCGCTCGCTCGTCGCGCTCAAGCCGAAACTGGCTGATTTGACCGTCGATGGCCCCGACGTAATCGCCGCGCGCAACGCCAAAGGCGAAGTCACGGTCGCGGGCGTTCCGGTTCCGACGCATCGCACGGGTTCCAACGCTTTCACCACATGGCTGCTCGGACAAGAGCACATTCTGCTGCGCGACGGCACGCTGCGTTGGCGCGACGCCCAACGCGGCGCGCCCGAGATCGCGTTCAAGCGGCTGCGGCTCACCGTGCTGAACGACGGCCTGCGTCATCGCGTGGCGCTCGCCGCGCCGCCCGACGGCGACGTGCTGCACGGCCCGCTCGACCTGCGCGCGGACTTCCGCCACGAACCCTTCAGCGCGATGGGCGCGCCCGCGAACTGGACCGGCCGCCTGTACGTGTCGACCGGTCCGCTGGATCTGCCGACGCTCGGGCGCTACGTGAAGATGCCGTTCGCCATCTACGACGGCCGCGTGGAGAACCGCATCTGGGTCAACTTCGCGCGCGGGGGGTTGCAGAGCGCGAACGGCGACCTCGCGGGCGGCAACATCGCGCTGCGCGTGCGGGCGACGCAGCCGCGACTCGATCTTCCGGTGGCGCGCTTTGGCTGGACCGTCGACAAGAAGGACGGCGCGTACACGCTCAATCTCTCCGACCTGCGCGCCGAACTCGGCCAGCCCGCGCTCGAAGACGGCACGCCGGTCGCGCGCCTTTTGACCTCGCGGACGCTCAGTGCAACGTATCGCCCGGCGGCGGTCAACGTCGGCCTGCTCTTTCGCGTGACGGGCGATGAAGCCGATCTCGGCATCCTCGCTGAATTCACGCGCGCGCTGCCGGTTCCGGCGCGCGTGCTGAACGAGCTCGTGCGCTTCAATCCGCGCGGGCAGATCGCCAATTTCACGATCTACACTGAACGCGTGCCGCCGCGCAGCGAAGAAGAAGTGAAGCGCCAGCGCGAAAAAGGCGACGCGAAGCTGCTGCACTATGCGTTCAAGGGCGAGTTGCAGGGCATCAGCGTGCAGGCGCAGGAGCCGCCGCCGGGACTGACCGCCAACAATCACCCGCGCGCCGGCATTCCGGGCATCGAAAACCTGTGGGGCGCGGTCGACGCGAACGAGTCGCAAGGCACCATCAGCATCGATACGAAGAACGCGGCCGTGACGATTCCGGGCGCGTTCGACGACCCGCGCCTCATCTTCGATTCGCTGCAGGGCCACGCGACGTGGACCGTTGCGGACGCCATCGCGCCGGGCGAACTGCGCCGCGCGTTCGCCATTCATCTGGACACGCTGCGCGTGAAGAACGCCGACGCCGAAGGCGAAGTCACCGCCGCATACTGGAATCAGGGACACGGGCGCGGCAATCTCGATCTGAAAGCGAAGGTCGCGCATCTGAATGCGACGCACCTCGTGCGCTACCTCCCGACGAGTCTCAACGAGCGCGTGCGCGTCTACCTCGGCCACGCGTTGCAGGCGGGCGTCGCGCGCAACGCCACGCTTGAAGTGCACGGCGATCTCACGCGCTTTCCGTACGCCAAATTTCCGGATGCCGGCGTGTTTCGCATCGAAGCGCCGTTTACCGGCGGCAAGTTCGATCCGACGCCCTTCCCGCCGCGCAAGATGGCTAACGGCTTGCCGAATTTCTGGCCCGCGTTCGAGGGCATCGACGGCACCTTCACGCTCGCGCAAAACAAGCTCGGCTTTGACATTCATCGCGGGCATTACAAGGGCGTCGCGGTGTCGCGCGTGATCGGCCGTATCGACGATACGGGCAACCGCGAGACGAAGCTGTGGATCGACGGCCAGGCGCGCGGCCCGCTCGCCGACATGCTGCAATACGTCGATAACAGCTCGCTCGGCCTGATGGCGAAGCACGCCACGCGCAAGCTCGACGCGAAGGGCAACGCGTCGCTCGCGCTCACGCTCGGCATTCCGCGCTACCGCCCGCCGCCGCCGCTCCCGCCGCTGCGCACGGAGTACAAAGGCTCGCTGACGTTTGCCGACAATGAAGTCGCGTATGCCAGTCTGCCGCCGCTCACGCATTTGCGCGGCCGCGCGGACTTCGCGGCGAAGACCGTCACGCTCGATTCGCTCACGGCGCAACTGCTCGGCGGCGACGTGCGCGCGACAGGCGGCGTGCGGCCCGACGGCAGCTACGCGTTCGATGTGAACGGGCGCATCGGCACCGACGCCGCCGCGCGCTTCAACGGACGCATGACGCCGCAGGTGACGCAGCTTCTGACGCGCATCGACGGCGCCGCGCCGTATGAACTGCACGTGCGCGGCGCGAAGAACGCGCTGCCCGACGTGCAGGCGAAAGCGGATCTCACGGGCGTCGGCATCGACTTGCCCGCGCCGTTCGGCAAGGCGAAGGGTGCGCCGATGCCGTTCACGTTCAGCTTCGCGCCCGCGCCCGGGGCCGCGTCGGATCTGCACGACGCGCGGCTCACGCTCGGGCCGCTCGCGGCGCATTACGAGTTGCGGCGCATCGGCCGGGCGGAAGTGAAGATCGATCCGGAAAATCCGGCCGCGCCGATGAACATGCGCGCGACCTTGCAAGCCGTGCGCGGCGCGATCGCCGTGAACAAGCCCGCCGACTTGCCGGCAGAAGGCGTGACCGCCGACGTGGACCTGAAGACGCTCGACGCCGATGCGTGGCGCAAGGTGCTCGCGGACGCGACGCCGGCTCAAACGACGCCTCCCCCGCCCTCCGCGACCGCGAGCGACACCGTTCGCCAATTCGTCCCGACCCGCGCCGCGCTGCACATCGGCGCGCTCAAGCTCCTCGACCGGCGCTGGGAGCACATCGCCATCGACGCGCGCGAGGAATGGAGCGATCGGAAATGGCTCGCGAACATCGCATCGGATCAGGTGGCGGGCAGCGTCGCGTTTACGCCCGGCGCGGTCAAAGGCGGCCCCGGCGCGGTGCAGGCCCGGCTCGACAAAGTGGCGATTCCCGACAAAGTGGACAACGCGCCCGGCGAGAAAACGATGAGCAAGCCGCCGCGCAACCTGCCCTCCATCGATGTGATCGTGAATCAGCTCCTTCTTCGGGGCCGCGATCTCGGCCGGCTCGAAGTGGATGCGCACAACGAAGAAGTCGCCGATGAGCCGATTTGGACGCTCGACAAGTTGCAGCTCGCCAATCCGGACGCGACCTTCACCGCGAACGCCATCTGGCGCGCGCTGCCGGGCGCTGAGCCGCCACGCGACGGCGATGCCACGCCCCGCCGCACGTCGGTCGATTTCAGGCTGGACGTGAAGAACGGCGGGCAGTTCCTGGACCGCTTCGGTGTGCCGCACTCCGTCAGTGGCGCGACCGGCTCGGTATCCGGTCACGCGGGCTGGAACGGCGGTCCGACCGCGGTCGATCTGCCCACGCTCGACGGCACGGTGGCCGTCGATCTGCGGCACGGGCAGATTCTGCGCGCGCCGGCCGCCGCGAAGTGGCTCGGCATTCTGAGCCTGCGCAGCCTCGCCAATCTGCTCACGCTGCATTTCGAGGATGTGGTCGGCAAGGGGCTGCCGTTCGAGAAACTCACAGGCAATGCGCGCATCGCGGACGGCATCGGCCGCACCGACGATCTTTCGATGATCACGCCGCCCGCCCGCGTGCAGGTGCACGGCTCGGTCGATCTGCCGAAGAAGACGCAGGACCTTCGCGTCAAGGTGATTCCGACCGTCGGCGCGGGCGCGGTGGCGTTGGGCGCGGCGGTCATCAATCCGCTGCTCGGTCTCGGCGCGCTCGCCGCCGATCTCGCGCTGTCGCAGTCGATCAAGAAAGCCTTCGCGGTCGACTATTCGATCACCGGATCGTGGACCAAGCCGGTCGTTCAGCGCCTGCATGGCGATCAGGGTAAGATCGAATCACCCGCTGCCGTCGCGCGTCCGTCAGTCGCTCAATAAAAGCGAGGCGCTCGTCGGAGCGTGCGGAGGGCTCTCTCGACAAACCAGCGACAACCCAGCGCCACGAACATGACCGAACAATCGAGCGAAAGCACCGTGCGGCCGTTCCAGGTCGCCGCGCTGCAAATGGTGAGCACGCCGGATCGCGACCGCAATCTGGCCGAGGCCGGACGGCTCGTCGCCGAGGCGGCGCAAGGCGGCGCGCAACTGGTGCTGCTGCCCGAGTACTTCTGCTTCATGGGTTTCAAGGACACGGACAAGCTCGCGATCCGCGAGACGCCCGGCGACGGCCCCATTCAGCAGTTTTTGTCGGACGCCGCGCGCAAACATGGCGTGTGGGTGATCGGCGGGACGCTGCCGCTGAAGTCGCCGGAAGCGTCGCGCGTGCTGAATACGTCGCTCGTCTTCGGCCCGGACGGCGAGCAGGTGGCGCGCTACGACAAGATTCATCTGTTCAATTTCGAAAAGGGCGAGGAATCGTTCGACGAAGCGCGCAGCATCGTGCCCGGCGCGGACGTGCGAACCTTCCAAGCGCCGTTCGGGCGCGTGGGCCTCTCCGTCTGCTACGACCTGCGCTTTCCCGAGCTGTACAGAAAGATGGGCGACTGCGCGCTGATCGTGGTGCCTTCCGCGTTCACGTACACCACCGGCCGTGCGCACTGGGAGACGCTGCTCAAGGCGCGGGCGATCGAGAACCAGTGCTACGTGCTCGCCGCCGCGCAAGGCGGCAAGCACGAAAACGGCCGCCGCACGTGGGGGCATAGCATGCTGATCGACCCGTGGGGCGAAATCGTCGCCGTGCGCGAGGAAGGCGCGGGCGTCGTCGCGGGCGCGATCGATCCCGAGCGCATCGCGAGCGTGCGGCAGAGCCTGCCGGCGTACCGGCATCGGGTGATCGCCTAGGCGTTCGTGCGCGATGGCCCCGCGTCGCGAACGCCCTGCATCTCGAAAATAGGCTTCTTGACGGCCTTGAACGCGCGGAAGTGGTCCCGCACATGGTCTGAACGACGCGGACAGTAGAATTGTCCGAAATTCACCGAACACGCTGCATCAACGCAATAGGCACCGCATGAACATCATCGAACCCGGCATCCGCAATCTGGTCACGGCGAAGGACGTTCTCCTGACGCCGTACGGCCTCGACGAGGGTCTCATCACGCGCACGCTCGCGGAGATTTTCACGCATCGCGTCGATTACGCGGATCTGTACTTCCAGTCCACGCGCAGCGAAGCGTGGAGTCTTGAGGAAGGCATCGTCAAATCGGGCAGCTTCAGCATCGATCAGGGCGTCGGCGTGCGCGCCGTCTCGGGCGAGCGCACGGCTTTCGCCTATTCCGACGATCTTTCGCCCGATTCCATCCGCCAGGCCGCGTTCGCCACGCGGGCCATCGCGAAGGCGGGCGGCGGCAAGCACAAGATCAAGCCGGCGAGCACGCTCACGGGCGTCTCGGGCCGCGACCTGTACGTCCCCGCCGATCCGCTGCATTCGCTCGATGCCAACGCGAAGGTCAAATTGCTGGAGCGCGTCGAACAGATGGCGCGCGGCCGCGATCCGCGCATCACGCAGGTGATGGCCGGGCTCGCGGGCGAATACGACGTCGTGCTTGTCGCGCGCAGCGACGGCGCGCTCGCGGCGGACGTGCGGCCGCTCGTGCGCGTCTCGGTCACGGTGATCGCCGAGCAGAACGGCCGGCGCGAGATCGGCACGGGCGGCGGCGGCGGTCGCTTCGATTACGGCTATTTCACGGACGATATCCTCTCGAAGTACGTCGATGACGCCGTGCATGCGGCGCTCGTCAATCTGGAAGCCCGCCCTGCCCCGGCCGGCGCGATGACGGTCGTGCTCGGGCCGGGCTGGCCCGGCGTGCTGCTGCACGAAGCCGTCGGGCACGGCCTGGAGGGCGATTTCAACCGCAAGGGATCGTCGGCGTTCGCGGGCCGCATCGGCGAGCAGGTGGCGGCGAAGGGCGTGACGGTGGTGGATGACGGCACGCTGCCGAATCGCCGCGGATCGCTCAATATCGACGACGAAGGCAACCCGACGCAGTGCACGACGCTGATCGAAGACGGCATTCTGAAGGGCTACATTCAGGACTCGCTCAACGCGCGCCTGATGAAGATGCCGGTGACGGGCAACGCGCGCCGCGAGTCGTACGCCGCGCTGCCGATGCCGCGCATGACGAATACGTACATGCTCAACGGCGACAAGGACCCGCAGGAGATTCTCGCGTCGGTCAAGAACGGCCTGTACGCGGTCAATTTCGGCGGCGGTCAGGTGGATATCACCAACGGCAAGTTCGTGTTCTCGGCGTCCGAGGCGTACATGATCGAGGACGGCAAGATCACGTACCCGGTGAAGGGCGCGACGCTGATCGGCAGCGGTCCGGAATCGCTGAAATACGTGACGATGATCGGCAACGACATGTCGCTCGACAGCGGCGTGGGCGTGTGCGGCAAGGAAGGCCAGAGCGTGCCGGTGGGCGTCGGTCAGCCGACTTTGCGCATCGAGAAAATGACGGTGGGCGGCACGATTTGATGCAGTTTTGCCGCATCGGCGCCGGCGCGTCCGGAATGGTTCGCACCCGCCGATGCGGATTTCCCGCGTTCGACGCGCGGCCGCTTGTCAGCGCCGCCCGTTTGAGGTTATAAAGACGGTCAACCTTTTTGCCATGCGTCCTGTGCTCACCCTGTCCGCCAAGTTTTATTTTTATTTCTTTTGGCATCTCAAGCCGCTGGCGGATCGAGAGGGGTGAGTCGTAGGTTGCAGATACGCAAAACCGAATTCCCGAAAAACCGCCAGCGAGTCTGGCGGTTTTTTTTCGCCTTCCATTTTTTGCTCAGAACATTGCCGTTGGTGAATCGCCATGCCCCCGCACAATACCGATGACGTTCGTATCCGTGAGTTGAAGGAGCTCGTCCCGCCCGCGCATTTGATCCGCGAATTTCCGTGCACGGAGCCGGTGTCCGATCTCATCTTCAACGCGCGGCAGTCGATGCATCGCATTCTGCATGGCATGGATGACCGGCTGATCGTCATCATCGGGCCGTGTTCAATTCACGACCCGAAGGCGGCGATGGAATATGCGCGGCGCTTGATCGAGCAGCGCAAGCGGTTTGCGGGCGAACTGGAAGTCGTGATGCGCGTGTATTTCGAAAAACCGCGCACGACGGTGGGCTGGAAAGGGCTGATTAATGATCCGTATATGGATAACAGCTTCAAGATCAACGACGGTTTGCGGGCCGCGCGGGAACTGCTCATGCATATCAACGAGCTTGGGCTGCCGGCGGGGACGGAATATCTCGACATGATCAGCCCGCAATACATCGCGGATCTGATTTCGTGGGGCGCGATCGGCGCGCGGACGACCGAATCGCAAGTGCATCGCGAATTGGCTTCGGGGCTTTCGTGTCCGGTCGGTTTCAAGAATGGCACGGATGGCAACGTGAAAATCGCGGTGGATGCGATCAAGGCCGCTTCGCAGCCGCATCATTTTCTTTCGGTGACCAAAGGCGGGCATTCGGCGATCGTGTCGACCGCTGGCAATGAAGATTGCCATATTATTTTGCGAGGCGGTAAAACGCCGAACTTCGATGCAGCTTCGGTCGATGCCGCTTGCAGCGATATTGGAAAAGCCGGATTAGCGGCGCGATTGATGATCGACGCCAGCCATGCGAACAGCTCGAAGAAGCATGAGAATCAGATTCCGGTTTGCGCGGATATCGGGCGGCAGTTGGCGGCTGGCGATGAGCGGATTGTCGGCGTCATGGTGGAATCGCATCTTGTCGCCGGGCGGCAGGATTTGAAGGAAGGGTGTGAACTGACCTACGGCCAAAGCGTCACTGATGCCTGTATCGGGTGGGAAGAAAGCGTCGGCGTGCTCGAAGGATTGGCGGAAGCGGTGAAGCAGCGGCGACTCAAGAGAGTTGGCGGCAATTGATTGCATCTTGACCAACAGAGTCGACACCGCTTCGCAATCGGTGCGACTCTGCCGAAGTTTCAAGCCGGCTTGGCTCGTGCGATCTCAATCTCGTGCGTGATTCCAAAGAATGTCTTGCCCCCCATCCGCCCGATTCAAAACCCGCGCCAACACGAACAGCAAATCCGACAACCGATTAACATACCTTCCAGGCGCGTCATTAATCGCATCGGCTTCGATACGTCCTAAAGCAACAATCGCCCGCTCCGCCCTACGACACACCGTGCGGCAAACATGCGCCAACGCCGCCGCTCTCGACCCGCCCGGCAAAATGAACTCCTTAAGCGGCGGCAAAGTCGAGTTGTAATCCGCGAGCCACGCATCCAACCTTGCCAAATGTGCATCCGAAATCATTGAATGTCCCGGAATCGACAATTCGCCGCCGAGATCGAATAAATCGTTCTGAACCTGCGTGAGCGCGTTGCGCACATCTGGCGGTAATGCCTCGCATAACAACACGCCCAACGAAGAATTCAGTTCATCGACATCGCCGATCGCCGCAATGCGCGCATCGTCTTTCGAAACGCGGCGGCCATCGCCGAGTCCGGTGGTGCCATCGTCGCCGGTGCGCGTCGCGATCTTGCTGAGGCGGTTACCCATCACTGCTCCTTTGTTATAGAGAATCCAGAATCGCGCCGAAAATCTGCCGAAGCATTATAGGCAGCGTCCTCTCCTGGCCCGGGACGCCGCGCGCCGCGAGCGTCCCGCGCGTAGAATAAGACAGCATTTCGGCGCCCTGCCGTGCAACCGACAAACAGCACGCATGCGGCCCGAAGCACGAAATCGACAAAAATCCGCCGGAGACGCTCGTGAACCACCCCGCCTTGCCGCATGCCATCCGCCGGCCGTTTCCCGCCGCCCTGCTCGACGCGCTCAAGCAACAATTCACCGAGCGGGTCAGCACGAGCCAGGCCGTGCGCGAACATCACGGCCGCGACGAATCCCCATTCGATCCGCAATTGCCCGACGCTGTCGTGTTTGCGCGCAGCACGGAAGAGGTACAGGCCATCGTCCGGCTGTGCGCCGAGTACGACGTGCCGATCATTCCGTACGGCAACGGATCGTCGCTCGAAGGGCATCTGCTCGCAGTGCAAGGCGGCGTCTCGATCGACTTGTCCGCGATGAACCGCGTCGTCTCGATCAACGCGGAAGACCTCACCGCCACCGTGCAGCCCGGCATTTCGCGCAAGCAGTTGAACGAAGCGCTGAAGGACACCGGCCTCTTCTTCCCGATCGACCCCGGCGCGGACGCGAGCATCGGCGGCATGTCGGCGACGCGCGCCTCGGGCACCAACGCCGTGCGCTACGGCTCGATGCGCGAGAACGTCCTCGCGCTGACCGTCGTGCTGGCCGACGGTCGCGTCATCCATACCGGCACACGCGCGCGCAAATCGTCGGCGGGTTACGACCTGACGCGGCTTTTCGTCGGCTCCGAAGGCACGCTCGGCGTCATCACGGAGATCACGGTGCGGCTTTATCCGCAGCCCGAAGCCATCTCGGCGGCCGTCTGCGCGTTTCCGTCGATGGGCGACGCGGTGCGCGCCGTCATCGAAACGATCCAGATGGGCGTGCCGATCGCCCGCGTCGAGTTCGTCGATAAGCTCGCGGTGCGCGCCATCAATCGCCATTCGAACCTGACGCTGCGCGAATCGCCGATGCTGTTCTTCGAATTCCACGGCACGGAAGCGGGCGTCAAGGAACAGGCGCAGACCGTGCAGGAGATCACCGCGCAGAACCATGGCACCGGCTTCGAATGGGCGACGCGTCCCGAAGACCGCAGCCGCCTGTGGACCGCGCGTCACAACGCCTATTTCGCGATGCTGCAACTGAAGCCCGGCTGCCGCGCCGTGACGACCGATGTCTGCGTGCCGATTTCGCGTCTGGCGGAATGCGTCGAAGAGACGGAGAAGGACTTGCTCGGCTCGTCGCTGCCGTGCCCGATCGTCGGACACGTCGGCGACGGCAATTTCCACGTCGCGATGCTGCTCGATCCCACGAAGCCCGAGGAACGCGACGAAGCCGAGCGCCTGAACCGCCGCATTGTCGAGCGCGCGCTGGCAGTCGGCGGAACGTGCACGGGCGAGCACGGCGTCGGGCTGCACAAAATGGATTTCATGATCGACGAGCACGGCGAAGACGGCATCGACGTGATGCGGTCCATCAAGCACGCGCTCGATCCGAAAAACTTGATGAATCCGGGCAAGATCTTCGCGTTCACGCGGTAAGCGCGCCGCTGCATCCCGCGCGCCCGGTGGACGAAGAAGCCACGAGCGCGCAACATGGGGTGTCGCCGCGTCAGAGACTTTTATCGAATACGCGCCGTCATGTTCAGGCGCCGGGAGGAGACATGAACGCACCCGACGAACTCAAGCCCGAGTTCTCCGACGCCGCCGCGCCGGAATTCTCGCCGAATTTGCCGCACGAGGACGCGCCCGCGCTCACGGAAGAACAACTCGCCGAGCGTCAGCGCGAAGTCGTGCAGGCGCTCATGGCCGTGCTGCCCACGCATTGCCTGCTGTTTCGCGACGAGGACACGTCCGTCTACGAATGCGACGGTCTCGCCGCCTACCGGCGTCTGCCGCTCGCGGTCGTACTGCCTGAAACGGAAGCGCAGGTGCAGCGCGTCGTGCAGATCTGCGCGCGGCTAGGCGTGCCGATCGTGCCGCGCGGCGCGGGCACCGGGCTCTCCGGCGGCGCCATGCCGATTCGCCACGGCATCGTGCTGTCGCTGGCGCGCTTCCGGCGCATCATCGAAGTGGATTCGTACGCGCGCACGGCCACCGTGCAGCCCGGCGTGCGCAATCTCGCGATCTCGGAAGCCGCCGCGCCTTACGGGCTGTACTACGCGCCGGACCCGTCGTCGCAGATCGCCTGCACCATCGGCGGAAACGTCTCCGAGAATTCGGGCGGCGTGCATTGCCTGAAGTACGGCCTCACCGTGCATAACGTGCTGCGCGTGCGCGCCGTGACGATGGAAGGCGACATCGTGGAATTCGGCTCGCTCGCGCCGGATGCGCCGGGGCTCGATCTGCTCGCGGTGCTGATCGGCAGCGAGGGCATGTTCGCCGTCGTCACGGAAGTCACCGTCAAGCTGATTCCGAAGCCGCAGACTGCGCAGGTCATCATGGCGAGCTTCGACGACGTGGTCAAAGGCGGTAACGCCGTCGCGGCGATCATCGCGGCGGGCATCATCCCGGCCGGTCTCGAAATGATGGACAAGCCCGCGACGCGCGCCGTCGAAGAGTTCGTCAACGCGGGCTACGACCTCGACGCGGCCGCCATTCTGCTGTGCGAATCCGACGGCACCTACGACGAAGTCGCCGAGGAAATCGTCCGCATGACCGCCGTGCTGCGCGAGCACGGCGCGACGCGCATCCAGATTTCGCGCTCCGAATCCGAGCGGCTCAAGTTCTGGTCCGGCCGCAAGAACGCGTTTCCCGCCGCAGGCCGCATTTCGCCCGACTATTACTGCATGGACGGCACGGTGCCGCGCCGCGCCATCGGGCCGCTGCTCGCGCGCATCGAAGAAATGGAGAAGAAGTACGCGCTTCGCTGCATCAACGTGTTCCATGCGGGCGACGGCAACATGCATCCGCTCATTCTCTTCAACGGCAACGATCTCGACGAATGGCATCGCGCGGAAGCGTTCGGTTCCGACATTCTCGAAACCTGCGTGGAACTGGGCGGCACGGTGACGGGCGAACATGGCGTGGGCATCGAGAAGATCAATTCGATGTGCGTGCAGTTTTCGCCGGAAGAGCGCGACGCGTTTCACGCGGTCAAGCGCGCGTTCGATCCGTTGCGCCTGCTCAATCCCGACAAGGCCATTCCCACGCGCGCCCGCTGCGCCGAGTACGGGAAGATGCATATTCGCGGCGGCCTCCTGCCGCATCCCGAACTGCCGCGCTTCTGACCGGCCGCCGCGCTCGCCGCGCGTTTCGCTATCCACGTTTGTCCGGGTACGGCTGCGTTAAGCGGCCGGTACAATCGACCGGACAGGCGTAGCGCAAGCCATACGAAAAGCGGATTACAAGAGCGGGACACCATGGAACAGGACGACATCGTCGCCGCCTGGTCGGAGCGGATCGCCCGGGCCAGCGAGACCGGCGCGCCGCTGCGCATTCGCGGCGGCGGCACGAAAGACTGGTACGGCCAGACGCTCCAGGGAGAGATTCTCGACACGCGCGCCTATCGCGGGATCATTTCGTACGATCCGGCCGAACTCGTCATTACTGCGAAAAGCGGAACACCCCTTGCTGAAATAGAGGCTGCGTTACGAGAACATGGCCAGATGCTGCCCTTCGAGCCTCCTCACTTCGGCCGCAATGCGACGCTCGGCGGCTGCATCGCGGCGGGTCTTGCCGGACCGCGCCGCGCGTGGACCGGCGCGGCGCGCGATTTCGTGCTCGGCGCGGCCGTGCTGAACGGACGCGGGCAAGTGCTGCGCTTCGGCGGGCAAGTGGTGAAAAACGTCGCGGGCTACGACGTCGCGCGGCTGCTCGCAGGATCGCTCGGCACGCTCGGGCTCATTCTCGAATTGTCGGTCAAGGTGCTGCCGCGTCCCGTCGCCGAAGCCACGCTCAAATTCGACATGCACGCCACCGACGGCGTGCGCAAGCTCAACGAATGGGGCGGCCATCCGCTGCCGATCAGCGGCAGCGCGTGGCGCGACGGCACGCTCGCGCTGCGTCTCGCGGGCGCGGAAGCGGCCGTGAAGACCGCGCGCAATTCGCTCGGCGGCGAAGTGGTGGATGCGGTCGAAGCGGACCGCTTCTGGGTCGGCCTGCGCGAACAGACGGACCCGTTCTTCGCCGTGATCGAGCCGCGCTCGGCGCTCTGGCGGCTCGCGCTGCCGTCGATTGCGGAGCCGCTGCATCTGCCGGGCGCGCAACTCATGGAATGGGGCGGCGCGCAACGCTGGTGGATCACCGACACCGATCCGCAGACCGTGCGCATCAGCGCGAAGCAGGCCGGCGGCCACGCGACGATCTTTCGCGCGGGCTCCGCCTACGACCGCAACGCGGGCGTGTTCACGCCGCTGCCCGCGCCGCTCATGAAGATTCACCGCGGGTTGAAGGCCGCGTTCGATCCGGCGCGCATCTTCAACCGCGCCCGGCTTTATCCCGATTTTTAGCCGAACCGAGCAACACGCAATGCAAACCAATCTCGCCGATTTCATCCGCGGCACCGCCGATGGCGACGAAGCCGACGCGATTCTCCGCAAGTGCGTCCACTGCGGCTTCTGCACGGCGACTTGCCCGACGTATCAACTGCTCGGCGACGAACTCGACGGACCGCGCGGGCGCATCTATCTGATGAAGCAGATGTTCGAGGGCGCGCCCGCCACGCGCAGCACGCAGACGCATCTGGACCGGTGTCTCACGTGCCGCAACTGCGAGACCACATGTCCGTCCGGCGTGCAGTACGGCAAGCTCGTCGAGATCGGGCGCAAGGTGGTCGAGCAGAAGGTCGAGCGGCCGATGCGCCAGCGCATCCAGCGCCGTTTTCTCGCGAGCTTCCTGCCGAACAGCACGCTCTTCACGCCCGCGATGAAGCTCGGGCAGCAAGTGCGCGGCATGCTTCCGCGCACGCTGCGTGCGAAGATTCCGGTGCCCGAAAAGCCGCTCGCGCCGCCCACGCGCAAGCATGCGCGCAAGATGCTGATGCTCGCCGGGTGCGTGCAGCCCGCGATGATGCCGAACGTCAACACGGCCACGGCGCGCGTGTTCGATGCGCTCGGCATCGAGATCGTGACCGCGCCGGGTGCCGGCTGCTGCGGCGCGATTCGTCTGCATCTCGGCTACAACGACGACGCGCTCGACGACGTGCGCAACAACATCGACGCGTGGTGGCCGTACGTCGAAAGCGGCGTCGAGGCGATCGTGATGAACGCGTCGGGCTGCGGCGCGACGGTCAAGGAGTACGCCCACCTGCTGCGCAACGATCCGATATACGCGGACAAGGCGCGGCGCATCGTCGAATTGACGCGCGATCTGGCCGAGATTCTGCCTGCGTTCGAGGAAGAACTCGTCGGGCTGGCGCGGCGTCGCGCGGTGCATACGGTCGCGTTTCATCCGCCGTGCACGTTGCAGCACGGGCAGCAGATTCGCGGGCGCGTCGAGCATCTTCTGACGGCGCTCGGTCTCGAAGTGCGCCTGCCTGCGGACGCGCACATGTGCTGCGGGTCGGCCGGAACGTATTCGGTGCTGCAACCGAAGATGGCTTACGCGCTGCGCAACCAGAAGCTCGACCGGCTGGAAAAGACCGAGCCGCAGATGATCGTGTCGGCGAACGTCGGCTGCATCGCGCATCTGCAAAGCGGCACATCCACGCCGGTGACGCACTGGATTCAGCTTCTGGAGCATCTGCTGTACGGCTAGGCGGATTCGTATAATGGCCCGATCCGCCATGAATGTCGCTCGCGCATGTCCATCGCTCAACATCTAGAAGAAGTCCGTCAACGGATCGCGCAGGCCGCCGGACGCGCGTCGCGCGATCCTGCGTCGGTCAAGCTGCTCGCCGTTTCCAAGACCTTCCCCGCCGACGACGTGCGCGCCGCCTTCGATGCCGGCCAGCGCGCGTTCGGAGAGAACTACGTGCAGGAAGGCATCGCGAAGATCGCCGCGCTCGCCGACTTGCGCAGCCAGATCGAATGGCATTTCATCGGGCCGCTGCAATCGAACAAGACGAAGCTCGTCGCGGAGCAGTTCGACTGGGTGCACTCCATCGACCGCCTGAAAATCGCGGAACGCCTTTCGGCGCAGCGTCCCGAAGGCGCGACGCCGCTCAACGTGTGCGTGCAGGTGAACCTGAGCGGCGAGGCATCCAAAAGCGGCGTCGAGCCGCACGACGCCGCGGCGCTCGCGCATGCGGTAGCCAAGCTCCCCGGCCTGCGTCTGCGCGGGCTGATGTCGATTCCCGAGCCCGCCGACACGCTCGACGCCCAGCGCGCCCCGCACGCGCGCCTGCGCGAATTGATGGATGCGTTGCGCGCCGACGGCCTCCATCTCGACACGCTCTCGATGGGCATGTCCGCCGATCTCGAAGCCGCCGTGCTCGAAGGCGCGAGCATCGTGCGCATCGGCACCGCGATCTTCGGCAAGCGCACTTACACCCACTGACTCATCACTCACCATGAAAATCGCATTCATCGGCGGCGGCAACATGGCCGCGGCGCTCATCGGCGGTCTTATCAAGCGCGGCGTCGCGCCTGCGGATATCTACGCCATCGACATCAACGACGAAGCGCGCGCGCGCACCGCGAAGCAATTCGGCATCGAGACGGGCGCGGCCATCGACGCGAAACTCGCCGGCTACGACGCTATCCTGCTCGCGGTGAAGCCGCAGGTGCTCAGAGGCGTCGCCGAGGCGCTCGCGCCGCATCTCGGGCGGCAAACGGTCATCAGCATCGCGGCGGGCATCCGCGCGGCGGACCTCTCGCGGTGGCTCGGCGGTTACGCGAACGTGGTGCGCACCATGCCGAACACGCCCGCGCTCATCGGCATGGGCGTGACGGGGCTCGCCGCATTGCCGGGCGTGAGCGACGAGGCGAAGGCGCTTGCATCGCAGGTACTGGAAGCCGTCGGCACGACCGTCTGGTTCGATGACGAAGCGAAGATCGACGCCGTCACCGCCATTTCCGGCAGCGGCCCCGCGTACGTGTTCTATTTCATCGAAGCGATGCAGGAAGCGGCGCGCGCGCTCGGCATGGACGATGAGCAAGGCCGCGCGCTCGCGGTCGCGACGTTCACGGGCGCAGCGCAGCTCGCGGCGCAGTCGAACGAGCCCGCGAGCGTGCTGCGCGAGCGCGTGACATCGAAGGGCGGCACGACGGCGGCCGCGCTCGCCTCCTTCGATGCGCAGGGCGTGAAGGAAGCGATCGTGCGCGGCGCGTTGGCAGCAGAAGCGCGGGCCAAAGAAATGGGCGATGAATTCGGCGCGGCTTGAACGTCTTGAAAGCGCAGATGTGACGTGGCGCGCGCGGGTTATTCGATGAAAAGCCTGTCGCCGCGCTGCGCGACGTGCCCCAATACGGGATCATGTGCGTTCAACGCAAGTACGTTCGGCCCGATCGAATAGAACGCGGTATAGCCGATGTCGCCGAGAAACGTCCGGATGCGTTTCTCGTCGCTCTTGAGCACTTCGACCAGCATGACCGGCGCGCAGCGCTCGATGGTTTCCTTCGCGCCCCGAAGCACGTCCAGTTCCATGCCTTCCACGTCGAGCTTGATGAAATCGACACGATCGAGCATCAACGAATCGATGCTCACCATCGGCACGGAGACGCACTCTTCCGGATCGTATGAAATGGCCTGGCCGATGGCTTCGGGCGTTGCGCGCTGGCGCAGTTCCAGACTGCCGAAGCTCGCGGCCGAGAAGTAATCGGGTTGAGGAATGCTGATCTCGCCCGTCGATTCGCCGAGCGCCGCAAGCCGCGCGCGAGCGTTCAGGCAATTGTTGAGCGCGAGATTGCCCGCCAGCGCGTAATAAACCACTTCCTGAGCCTCGAAGCTCAACACGCGTCCCCAGCCGTGCATATGGCGCGCCCATTCCACTGAGTGCACGCCGACATTCGCGCCTCCGTCGATCGCAAAGACACCTTCTCCGAAATAGCGTCGACGCATCGAAAGGACATGGAGAACAAATGCGACTTCGTCGGCGTCGAAGCACGACCGGCTGAGAATCTGCTGACCGACACCGAATGAAAAGCCGTTGCGCGTGTGGTGGTCGTTTCGATTGACGATCATCGTGCCGTGATTCGATGCGGCAAGCACGAAGGCAATCGGGCGATGCGGAAGCTGCATTACAAGGATGCCTGGAAGTTGGCGGGTGCGCAGTGTGGCCCCTCGTCAACGATTAAGCAATGAAACACGGCATCCGAACTGTCATAAATCGCCGAGCCGTCGACGCGCCGCGCAGCCTCAACCGCCAAGCGCGTATTGAAGCGCGATGCCTGCGAACAGCACGCCGCCCAGCCAATTGTTGTGCTTGAACGCTGCGAAGCACGCCATGCGCTCGCGGTCACGAATAAGCAGGTAGTGATACGCCGCGCAGCCGGCCGCGCCCAGCCAGCCGAGCCAGTACGGCCAGCCGAAGTGCAGCGTGATGCCGATGCCCGCATACACCGCAAGCGTCGCGGCGTAGCACAGCATCACGGCGAGCACGTCATATCGGCCGAATGTGAGCGCGGACGTGCGAATGCCGATCTCGATGTCGTCGTCGCGATCGACCATCGCGTATTCGGTGTCGTACGCCACCGACCAGAACACGTTGGCCGCGAGCATGATCCACGCGAGCATCGGCACATGATCCTGCACGGCGGCAAACGCCATCGGAATGCCGAAGCCGAACGCGATGCCCAGATACGCCTGCGGGATCGCGAAGAATCGCTTGGTGAACGGATAGGTGCCCGCGACGAACAGCGCGAAGACCGACAGTTCCTTCGTAAGCGCGTTGAGCGGCAGAATCAGCAGGAACGCGACGAGCGACAGCGCCGCCGCGAGCGCGACCGCTTCCCACGCGCGAATCTTGCCCGACGTGATCGGGCGCTCGGCGGTGCGCTTTACGTAGCGGTCGAAGTCGCGGTCCGCATAGTCGTTGATCGCGCAGCCCGCCGAGCGCATCAGGAGCGTGCCAATCGCGAAGATCACGATCAGCATCAGCGATGGCCGACCATCCGACGCGATCCATAACGCGTTGAGCGTCGGCCACAGGAGCAGCAGGCTGCCGATGGGCTTGTCCAGGCGCACGAGGCGCATATAGAGCGGGAGACGGGCGAGCATGGAAGGTGATCGAAGCAGGGGATGAGCTATTTTAGTTCAGCTCCGCGCGCCGCCCTCCAAAGCAAAAGACCCGTGCAGTCCATCGCACGGGTCCCGGTAGCGGGAAGATGACCGCTTTGCTTTACGCGAGCATCGAGCGCAGCATCCACGCGGTCTTTTCGTGCGTCTGCATGCGCTGCGTGAGCAGGTCGGCGGTCGGCTCGTCGTTGGCGGCTTCGGTCGCCGGGAAAATCTCGCGCGCCGTGCGCACCACCGCTTCCTGACCTTCGACCAGTTGGCGGATCATGTCTTCGGCGTCGGGCACGCCTTCGGCCTCAGGAATCGACGAGAGCCTTGCGAAGTCGCGATAGCTGCCCGGCGCGTGCACGCCGAGCGCGCGAATGCGTTCCGCGATCGAATCGACGGCTGTAGCCAGTTCCGTGTATTGCGTCTCGAACATCAGGTGCAGCGTGTTGAACATCGGCCCCGTGACGTTCCAGTGAAAATTGTGCGTCTTCAGGTAGAGCGTGTAGGTGTCTGCGAGCAGCCGGGACAGCCCGTCGGCGATCCGCTTGCGGTCTTTGTCGTTGATGCCGATGTTGACGGCAGGTGCAATGCCTTTTTTCGCCATGATGACTCCGTGAAAGAGTGATTCGAACGTAGTGCGCCGCGCGTGATGCATTGTTTCGCCGCGCGGCGTTTCGAGCGATCGACAGTGTATCTTAGAAACGCGGCGCTTTCCTTGCGCAGCAAGGCTTCGCCGCGCTCATGCCGCACGCCGCGCGAGGCGGATTACGGTCAGGCGAACCCGCCTGCGCCATGCAGCGCGCTCGCGACGACGAGTCCGTACGCCGCCGCCACGATTCCGAAAGCAGCTGCGACGCGCGCACCGCGCGTTGCCCGGCGGCTCGTCGCTTCCAGGCGATCCACCGCCTGGCCGATGATGTTCAGTGTCTGGGTCATGATCTTTCTCCTGCTTTCCCGTTCGACCGTTGCCGCCGCGCCTTTCACGCGAGTCACACAGCGGCCGTATCTTCCTCGTCGATGTCCTTGTTCACGTCGATCCGCTGCCCGATGCGGGCGAGCGCATCGACGACGCCTTGCGCATAAGCCGGATCGGCGCGGCGGAAATGCTCGATCTGCCGCGCGACGATCTCGTTCGGCACGCCGTGAATGTGCCGCGCGATGTTGCCGAAGAGGCGCTCGCGCTGCCCGTCATCGAACAGGCGGAAGAGCGCGCCCGGCTGGCTGTAGTAGTCGCCGTCCTCGCGATGGTCGTAGCGATCGACCGCGCCCGCCGCGAGCGGCGGCTCGTTCACACTCGCGTCCTGCGCGAAGTCGCCGAAGCGGTTCGGCTCGTAGTTCACGCGGCCGCCGAGATTGCCGTCGACGCGCATCGCGCCATCGCGATGAAACGGATTCGCCACCGGCGTGCGCGGCGCGTTCACCGGAATCTGATGGTGATTGATGCCAAGGCGATAGCGTTGCGTGTCGCCGTACGAGAAGAGCCGCCCCTGCAATAGCCGGTCCGGCGAAAAGCCGATGCCCGGCACCACGTTCGCCGGCGTGAAGGCCGACTGCTCGACCTCCGCGAAATAGTTCTGCGCGTTGCGGTTGAGCTCGATCACGCCCACATCGATGAGCGGATAGTCCTTGTGCGGCCACACCTTCGTGATGTCGAACGGATTGAAGCGGTACGTCGCCGCGTCGGCTTCCGGCATGATCTGCACGCGGAAATTCCAGCGCGGGAAGTTGCTCCGGTCGATGTTTTCGACCAAATCGCGCTGCGCGCTTTCGCGGTCGGCGGCGATCACGGCGGCGGCTTCAGCATCCGTGAAGTTTTCGAGCGGCTGCTGCGACTTGAAATGGAACTTCACGTAGAAGCGCTCGTTGTCCGCATTGATGAACGAGAAGGTGTGCGAACCGAAGCCGTGCATCTGCCGATAATTCTTCGGGATGCCGCGATCGCTCATCAAAATGGTCACCTGATGCAGGGATTCCGGATGACGCGACCAAAAGTCCCACGCCGCCACGTTGCTGCGCAGGTTGGTGTACGGATCGCGCTTTTGCGTATGGATGAAGTCGGGAAACTTGAGCGGATCGCGGATGAAAAACACCGGCGTGTTATTGCCGACCACGTCCCAGTTGCCCTCTTCCGTATAGAACTTGATGGAGAAGCCGCGCACGTCGCGCTCGGCGTCGGCCGCGCCGCGCTCGCCGGCTACCGTCGAAAAGCGCATGAAAATAGGCGTTTCCTTGCCGATCTCGTTGAAGAGCTTCGCCTTCGTGTAGCGGGAAATGTCATGCGTCACGCGCAACGTGCCGAACGCGCCCGAGCCCTTCGCATGCACGCGGCGCTCGGGAATCACTTCGCGGTCGAAGTGCGCGAGCTTCTCGATGAGCCAGAAATCCTGCAGCGTCACCGGGCCGCGCGGGCCGGCGGTCTGCGAATTCTGGTTGTCTCCTACGGGCGCGCCGCTGGCGGTGGTGAGTCGTTGGGTCGTCATCGTGATACTCCGTGGTTTGTGTTGGCTTGGGATGAAGAAGGCGTCACGCAGTGCGGGCGAAGGCGGCAAGGACGTCGAGCGCGACGGCGCGCAGTTCCGACCACGGCGTTGCTGCCGAAGCGGTGCGGGATGCGGCGGGTTGGCGGGATGTCATCGCTGTGTTCCTCTTGTCTTGTCAGAGCCGGGCGGCTCTCTGGGACCAGAGCTTATCAAAACTATCGGATATCGCTATTCGATTAATTTTATTTATGCGATAGGCGGATTCGGCTGCTGGCATGGCGCTTCGCGCCGTCCAGGCGTCACGCGGCGTTAAGCGGATCCGAACCGTAGCGGTTCACGCCCTCCGTGCCGCGCGAACACGTCCAGATGAAGACCAGAATGCCGCCGACGAGCGGCACGAACGCGACGAGATAAAACCACCCGGACCGGCCGGTGTCGTGCAGCCGTCGAACCGTCACTGCGAGACTCGGCAGGAACAGCGCCAGGACAACGATCGTGACGAGCGAAATAACGGCTAGCGAATCTTCATTGATGCCCATCAGCACCATTGCAACACCCGCGACGATGCCCGCGAAAAGCTGGAAGTACCAATATTCCGAACGGCGAGCACGGCCGTTGAACGTAGCGAATTTTCGGATTAACGCGACGCGAACTGTTTCAGAAAAGCCCATTTTTATTCTCGTTCCTGTGTATGAGGCGCGACAGACATGCCGCGCCCGGACGAAAAGTTCATGGCGCGAGGCAAAGCATTCTTATCGCGATTGCGGCAATTGACCAAAAAACACAGAACCGCCTATAGCTCGGCCGCAAATAAAAAACCGCGCCTCTTTCGAGAGCGCGGTTCATTGGATGGCATAGGCGAAGGGTTTAATTCACCGCCACCGGCATATCCAGCTTCTTAACGCCCGGTAAGTCGCAAGCGGCGATTGCATCGGAAATGGCGTCGATTGCCGGCATCCGCGTGAAACTCTTTCGCCACGCGAGCACCACGCGCCGGTCCGGCACCGGTTCGTCGAACGGAACGTAGCTGAGCAAGCCGGAGTCGATGCCCGGCGCGTGCGGCTTCACTTCCATCACCGACATGCGCGGCAGCACCGTGATGCCGACACCGCTCGCGACCATATGCCGAATGGTTTCCAGCGACGAGCCTTCGAACGTCTTCTGAATGCCGTCGGCGTTTTGCGAGAAGCGCATCAGTTCCGGGCAGACGCCGAGCACGTGATCGCGGAAGCAATGGCCGCTGCCGAGCAGCAGCATGGTTTCCTGCTTCAGATCGTCCGGGTCGATCTTGCTGCGGTTCTCCCACGCGTGGCCCGACGGCATCGCGACGACGAACGGCTCGTCGTAGAGCGCGCGCACCATCAGCCCGGTTTCGGGAAACGGCAGCGCCATGATCGCGACGTCGATCTCGCCTTGCTTCAGAAGCTCGATCAGCTTGAGCGTGTAATTTTCCTGCAGCATGAGCGGCATCTGCGGGACCGACTTGATCATCTGCTTGACGAGCGTCGGCAGCAGATACGGCCCGATGGTGTAGATGACGCCCAGACGCAGCGGCCCGACGAGCGGATCCTTGCCCTGCTTGGCGATTTCCTTGATGGCGAGCGTCTGTTCGAGCACGCGTTGCGCCTGCGTGACGATCTGCTCGCCAATTGGCGTGACGCTGACCTCGCTCGTGCCGCGCTCGAAGATCTGCACATTCAGCTCGTCCTCGAGCTTCTTGATTGCCACCGACAGCGTCGGCTGGCTGACGAAGCACGCCTCGGCGGCGCGGCCGAAGTGCCGCTCGCGCGCCACCGCGACGATGTACTTCAATTCAGTGAGCGTCATTGGGGACCAATGGAAGACATGGATTCAATAGGTTTGAGTTATACACCCGCGAATGCCGGTTCGACAACTCGTCGATATCCGGCGCGCGCGGATGACCCGCGAATCAAATAGGGACCGACGAAACGCCGGCAAGTTCGCGGCCTACGCCTTCAAATACTGCTCGCGTGCGCCGAGCCAGCGGGCGAGATGCCGCTCGACGGCCTCCGGGAAGGCATCGAGCATGTGTTGCGCCGCCTCGCGCGCAGGCTCGATCAGCCAGCCGTCCTGTTCCAGGCTCGCGAAGCGCAGCATGGCTTCGCCCGACTGACGCGCGCCCAGGAACTCGCCGGGACCACGTATTTCCAGATCGCGGCGCGCGATTTCGAAGCCGTCGGTGGTTTCGCGCATCGTCTGGAGACGGGCGCGCGCCGTCTGCGAGAGCGGATTCGAATACATCAGCACGCACACGGACGCCGCGCTGCCCCGCCCCACGCGTCCGCGCAACTGATGCAACTGCGCGAGGCCGAAGCGCTCCGCGTGCTCGATCACCATCAGCGACGCGTTCGGGACGTCGACGCCCACTTCGATCACGGTCGTCGCGACGAGCAACTGCACCTCGTTGCGCGAGAAGGCGTCCATGACGGCAGCTTTCTCGGCGGGCGCGAGCCGCCCGTGAACGAGCCCGACGCGCAGTTCGGGCAGCGCGGCAACGAGCGTCTCGTACGTCTCGACGGCCGTCTGCAACTGCAAGGTCTCGCTTTCCTCGATCAGCGGACACACCCAGTAGACCTGCCGCCCGGTCAGCGCCGCCTCGCGCACGCGGCCGATGATCTCGTCGCGCCGCCCGTCCGAGACGACCTTGGTGAGAATCGGCGTGCGGCCCGGCGGCAGTTCGTCGATGGTGGAGACGTCGAGGTCCGCGTAGTACGTCATCGCGAGCGTGCGGGGAATGGGCGTCGCGGACATCATCAGTTGATGCGGCTGGAAGTCGCGCGCGCCATCGGACGCGTTCTGCGCCTTTGCCCGCAACGCTAGACGCTGCGCCACGCCGAAGCGATGCTGCTCGTCCACGATCACGAGACCGAGACGCGCGAATTCCACCGTATCCTGAATGATCGCGTGCGTGCCGATGACGAGTTGCGCCGTGCCGAGCGCCGCCGCGTCGCTCGCGGCGCGCTTTTCCTTCGCCTTCAGACTGCCCGCAAGCCACGCCACCGTCACGCCGAGCGGTTCCAGCCAGCCGCGCAGCTTGCGCGCGTGCTGCTCCGCGAGGATTTCGGTCGGCGCCATCAGCGCGGCCTGATAACCGGCGTCGATGGCCTGCGCCGCCGCAAGCGCCGCCACGATGGTCTTGCCGCTGCCGACATCGCCCTGGAGCAGACGCTGCATCGGATGCGCGAGCGTCAGTTCGCCCGCGATCTCCGCGACGACGCGCTCCTGCGCGCCGGTCAGCCTGAACGGCAGCGCATGCAACAGCCGCGCGAGCAGCGAATCGGCATCGCTCGCGGTCCGGCGCGGCATGGCGGGCGCCGCGCGCGTGCGGCGCTCGGCGTGCGCGCGCTTGAGCGATAGCTGCTGCGCGAGCAGTTCCTCGAACTTGATGCGCGTCCACGCCGGATGCGTGCCGTCGATGAGCGCGGTTTCGTCCGAATCCGCGCGCGGATGATGCAGCGTTTTCACCGCGTCGAGCAGATCCGGCAAGTTCAGCGGCGCGAGATGCGCGCGCGCCACCGGCTCCGGCAACAGCTCAGGCAACGAGACGCGGGTGAGCGCGTTGTCGATGGCCTTGCGCAGATACGCCTGCGAGATGCCCGCCGTCGACGGATAGACGGGCGTGAGCGCCTGCGGCAGCGGCGTGTCGCCATCGACGGGGCGCACCGCCGGATGCACCATCTCCAGCCCGAAGAAGCCGCCTCGCACGTCGCCGCGCACACGCAAGCGCGTGCCGATGGCCATTTGCTTGACTTGCGAGCCGTAGAAGTTGAGAAAACGCAGCGTGAGTTCGTCGCCGGCGTCGTCGTGAATCTTCACGAGCAACTGCCTTCGCGGCCGATACGCAATCTCGTTGTCGAACACGATGCCTTCCGTCTGCGCGATGTCGCCGGGGATCAGTTCGGCGATCGGCGTGAGCGAGGTTTCGTCCTCATAGCGCATCGGCAGATGCAACACGAGGTCGATGTCCGACTTGAGGCCGAGCTTCGCGAGCTTGTCCGCCGTCTTGACGACGGGCTTCGCCTTCTTGGCCGCGTCGTCGCCGGCCTTCGCGCGCTTGGCCGCCGGCGCGGCTGCGAGCGCGGCGCCGGGTTCGGCGCTGGAAAGCGCATCGGCCGGGGATGACAGGCGACGGTCGGACAGGGGCATCTAATCTCTTCGCAAGTACAATGTGAGGTTTGTTCGGCGCTGGTGCCTTGTTTTCAGCTTCGTTCGCACGACTTCAAGCCATGTTCACGCTTTCCGATTTCGATTTTAATCTGCCGCCCGAGCTGATCGCGCAGAGCGCGCTCGCCGAGCGCAGCGCGAGCCGCCTGCTCGAAGTGGACAACCGCACCTCGCCGGCCACGCTCATCGACCGGCGCTTTGCCGAACTGCCGGACCTGATTCAGCCGGGCGATCTGCTCGTCTTCAACGATACCAAAGTCCTGAAGGCGCGGTTCTTCGGCCAGAAGGCCAGTGGCGGGCGCGTGGAAGTGCTCGTGGAGCGCCTCACCGGTCCGACGACCGCGCTCGCCCAGATTCGCGCGAGCAAGAGTCCGGTGGCGGGCAGCACGATCAAGCTCGCGGACGCGTTCGACGTGACCGTCGGCGAGCGCGTCGAGCCGTTCTATACGCTGCACTTTCCGGCCGATTGCCTGACGCTCATCGAGCAATACGGGCGCTTGCCGCTGCCGCCGTACATCGAGCACGACGCCGACGCCTACGACGAATCGCGCTACCAGACCGTTTATGCGGCCAATCCCGGCGCGGTGGCCGCGCCCACGGCGGGCCTCCATTTCGACGACGCGCTCTTCGCCCGGCTCGATGCGCGCGGCGTCGAACGCGCGACGCTCACGCTGCACGTCGGCGCGGGCACGTTCCAGCCGGTGCGCGTCGACAATATCGCCGAGCACAAGATGCATAGCGAGTGGTACGCGCTGCCGCAGTCGCTCGTGGATCGCATCGCGGCGGCCAAGGCGCGCGGCAATCGCGTGATCGCGGTCGGCACGACCTCGATGCGCGCGCTCGAAGCCGCCGCCCGCGACGCCGCCGAGGCCGGCCGCCCGCTCGCCGCGACCAGCGCGGAAACCGATATCTTCATCACGCCGGGCTACGAATTCCGCATCGTCGACCGTCTGATCACCAACTTCCATTTGCCGAAATCGACGCTGATGATGCTCGTCTCCGCGTTCGCCGGCATGGAGACGATCCGCAAGGCGTATCGTCACGCCATCGAGGCGCGGTATCGCTTTTTCAGCTACGGCGACGCGATGCTGCTCACGCGCGCCTGATCTTTCAACCCGACGCGCCGGACTGTTCTCCGGTAGCACAGGAATCTACATGACCGAGAATCACACCCCGCCGGACAACGGCCTCAAGTTCGAACTGCTGACGACCGACGGCCAGGCGCGCCGCGGCCGCCTCACGCTCAATCACGGCGTCATCGAAACGCCGATCTTCATGCCGGTTGGCACGTACGGCACCGTGAAGGCGATCCAGCCGCGCGAGCTCGAAGAAATTCGCGCGCAGATTATTCTCGGGAATACGTTTCACCTTTGGCTGCGCCCGGGACTGGAGACGATCGGCGCGCACGGCGGCCTGCATCGCTTCATGGGCTGGAACCGGCCGATCCTCACCGATTCCGGCGGCTTTCAGGTGTTTTCGCTCGGCGATCTGCGCAAGATCACCGAAGATGGCGTCACCTTCGCGTCGCCGATCAACGGCGACCGGCTGTTCCTGTCGCCCGAAGTGTCGATGCAGATTCAGAAGGTGCTGAACTCGGACATCGTCATGCAGTTCGACGAATGCACGCCGTACGCGACCAACGGCGTGCCGACCTCGCACAAAGATGCCGCCGACTCCATGCGCATGTCGATGCGTTGGGCGAAGCGTTCCATCGACGAATTCACGCGGCTCGGCAACCCGAATGCGCTCTTCGGCATCGTGCAGGGCGGCATGTTCGAGGACCTGCGCGACGAATCGCTCGCCGGGCTCTCGGACATCGGCTTTCACGGCTTCGCCATCGGCGGGCTATCGGTCGGGGAGCCGAAGGAAGACATGATGCGCGTCTTGAACCACATCGGCCCGAAACTGCCTGCCGACAAGCCGCATTACCTGATGGGCGTCGGCACGCCGGAAGATCTGGTGGCGGGCGTGGCGGCGGGCGTCGACATGTTCGATTGCGTGATGCCCACGCGCAATGCGCGCAACGGCTGGCTTTTCACGCGCTTCGGCGATCTGAAGATCAAGAACGCAACGCACAAGAATTCCATGAAACCGCTCGACGAAAGCTGCGGCTGCTATACCTGCCGCCATTTCACGCGGGCGTATCTGCATCACCTGCATCGCGTGGGCGAAATTCTCGGCGCGCAGTTGAACACGATTCACAATCTGCACTACTACCTGCAATTGATCGGCGAAGTGCGCGAGTCGATCGAAAATCACAGCTTCGAGGCGTTCGGCAAGACCTTCGCGGAAAACCGGGCGCGCGGAGTCGACTGAGCCAACGCCTGTCGTGACTCGCGCAGCATTACAATAAGCTTTCTGTCGCTCGCCGAAACGCCTTGCGCGCGGGCCTAACGGCTTGATGCCAAAGCGCATTCCGGCGTCTTGCCGGCATGGGCGAGTGGTAGAATGTCGGGCTAATTTCTGAGCCGGTTTTCAAATCGCAATTTCGACGTATTGTCGACGTATAACGGAGAGACCAACGTGTCGTTCATTTCGAATGCCTTTGCACAAGGCGCCACCGCGGGCAGCGCGGAATCGAGCCTGATGAGCTTCCTGCCCCTGATCCTGATGTTCGCGGTGCTGTACTTCATCATGATCCGTCCGCAGATGAAGCGTCAGAAAGAGCATCGCAACATGCTGGCCGCCATGGCCAAGGGCGACGAAGTGGTGACCAACGGCGGTATCGTCGGCAAGGTGACGAAGGTGTCGGAAGCGTATGTCGGCGTCGAAATCGCCGAAGGCACGGAAATCACCGTGCAGAAGGCCTCCGTCACGACTATTCTCCCCAAGGGCACCATCAAGTCGCTGTAAGGCCAGATTCTTTCGCGTCCGGCGCGGCCTCGCTCCGAGCCCTCCGAGTCACACGAGTCACACGAGTCACACGAGTCACTCAGCCGGCTCGTCGCGCGTAATGCCGGACGCCCTCTCCTCCGAAGCCAACTTTCTGTTCGGCCATCCCCATGAATCGTTATCCCCTTTGGAAGTATGTCGTGATGCTGGTGGCGCTCGTCATCGGTCTCGTGTACACGCTCCCCAATTTCTTCGGCGAAGCGCCCGCCGTGCAGGTGTCGAGCGGCAAGGCGACCGTCAAGCTGGATTCGTCCACGCTTGCGAATGTGGAAGGCGCGCTCGCCGCGAGCCACATTACGGTGGACGAAGTCACGTTCGACAATTCGCAGACCAACGCGAACATTCGCGTGCGCCTGAAGGACACCGACACGCAGTTGCGCGTGAAGGACCTGCTGACGAAAACGTTGAACAGCGACCCGACCGATCCGCAATACATCGTCGCGCTGAATCTGCAAAGCGCCTCGCCGCGCTGGCTGACGGCCCTGCACGCGCTGCCGATGTATCTCGGTCTCGATCTGCGCGGCGGCGTGCACTTCCTGCTTCAGGTAGACATGGCCGGCGCGCTGAACAAGAAGCTCGATTCCGACGCAGCCGACGCCCGCACTTTTCTGCGCGATCGCAACATTCGCGACGGCGGCGTGAATCGCGTGGGGCAATCGGTCGTCGTGAATTTCTCGGATCAGTCGGTCGCGGATAACGCGCGCAATCTGCTTTCCACGGGCGTTTCCGAGCTTCAATGGACGACGCGCCAGGGCGGCGACGGCGTTCAGGTGGTCGGCACGTTCTCGGCGGGCACGCAGAAGACCGTCGAAGACGGCGCGCTCAAGCAGAACATCACGACGCTGCATAACCGCGTGAACGAGCTCGGCGTCGCCGAGCCGGTGATCCAGCAACAGGGCGCGGACCGCATCGTGGTCGAGCTGCCGGGCGTGCAGGACACGGCGAAGGCGAAGGACATCATCGGCCGCACGGCGACGCTCGAAGCCCGCCTCGCCGACCCGGTGAACACGTACGCCTCGGGTCCGAACGATCCCGTTCCTCCCGGCGACGAAGCGTTCAAGCAAGGCGACCGCACCGTCTTTCTGCGCAAGCAGGTGATCTTCACGGGCGACCGCATCATCGACGCCTCGGCGGGCTTCGACGATCATCAGCGTCCGTCCGTGAACATCCGTCTCGATTCGGCGGGCGGGCGCGCGGTCGGCGCCGTCTCGCGCGACAACATCGGCAAGCCGATGGCGATGGTGCTCTTCGAAAAGGGCAAGGGCGAAGTGCTGACGGTCGCGACCATCCAGTCCGAACTCGGCGACCGCTTCCAGATTACCGGCCAGCCGACGCCGCAGGCCGCCACCGATCTCGCGCTGCTCCTGCGCGCCGGCTCGCTGGCCGCGCCGATGGACATCATCGAGGAACGCACGGTCGGCCCGAGCCTCGGCGCGGACAACATCAAGAAGGGCTTCGATTCGGTCACGTACGGTTTCGCCGCGATTGCCGTCTTCATGATCGTGTACTACCTGCTGTTCGGCCTGATCTCCATGCTCTCGCTGTCGGTGAACCTGCTCTTGCTCGTCGCGATTCTCTCGATGCTGCAGGCCACGCTGACGCTGCCGGGCATTGCCGCTATCGCGCTCGCGCTCGGTATGGCGATCGACGCGAACGTGCTGATCAACGAGCGTATCCGCGAAGAACTGCGCAACGGCGCGCCGCCGCAGACCGCGATTCAGGAAGGCTTCAAGCACGCCTGGGCGACCATTCTGGACTCGAACGTCACTACGCTGATCGCCGGTCTCGCGCTGCTCGCGTTCGGCTCGGGCCCGGTGCGCGGCTTCGCGGTGGTTCACTGTATCGGCATTCTGACGTCCATGTTCTCAGCCGTGTTCTTCTCGCGCGGTCTCGTGAACCTGTGGTACGGCGGCAAGAAGAAGCTGAAGTCGCTGGCTATCGGTCAGGTGTGGCGTCCGGAAGGCGCGAGCGCCGAATCGGCCGCTGCGGCGTATCTCGCGGCGCAGCAGGGCGATGAAGCGGTCGCCGAGGAAGTCGTTCCGGCCGCCCGCAGCAAGACCAAGGCGCGCGCCGCCGCGCCGCGCGCGAGCGCTCAGACGGCCCCGCGCACCGGCAAGCCAACCGTGCGCCGCCGCTCGGGCCCCGGCATCGATCAACAGAAACCGGGCCAGTCCGTTAAGCCCTGAGCCCCGGAGAAACGAAACATGGAATTCTTCCGCATTCGCCGTGACTTGCCGCTGATGCAGCGCGCGTTGATCTTCAACGCGATCTCGCTCATCACGTTCCTCGCGGCCGTCTTTTTCCTCGTGCATCGCGGGCTGCATCTGTCGGTCGAGTTCACCGGCGGCACGGTCATCGAAGTGCAGTATCCGCAGGCCGTGCCGCTCGAACCGGTGCGCGCCACCATGGCGAAGCTCGGTTACGGCGACGCGCAAGTGCAGAACTTCGGCACCTCGCGCGACGTGCTGATCCGCCTGCCGCTCAAGCAGGGCCTCACCTCGGCGCAGCAGAGCGACCAGGTGATGAGCGCGCTCAAGTCGAATGACGCGCAAGTGACCTTGCAGCGCGTGGAGTTCGTCGGGCCGCAGGTCGGCAAGGAACTCGTGACCAACGGGCTCGCCGCGCTGGCGTGCGTGGTGATCGGCATCGTGATCTACCTGTCGTTCCGCTTCGAGTGGAAGTACGCGGTGGCGGGCATTATCGCGAACCTGCACGACGTGGTGATCATTCTCGGCTTCTTCGCCTACTTCCAGTGGGAGTTCTCGCTCTCGGTGCTGGCGGCGATTCTCGCGGTGCTCGGCTATTCGGTGAACGAGTCGGTCGTTATCTTCGACCGGATTCGCGAGACGTTCCGCAAGCAGCGCAAGATGACGGTGATCGAAGTCATCAACCACGCGATCACGAGCACCATGTCGCGGACCATCATCACCCACGGCTGTACCGAAATGATGGTGCTCTCGATGTTCTTCTTCGGCGGTCCGACGCTGCACTACTTCGCGCTCGCGCTGACCGTGGGTATTCTGTTCGGTATCTATTCGTCGGTGTTCGTTGCCGCCGCGCTCGCCATGTGGTTCGGCGTCAAGCGCGAAGATCTGATCAGGGACAAGAAGGACAAGTTCGATCCGAACGACCCGAACGCGGGCGCTCAGGTTTAACGCTCCTTTCTGACGCATCAAAGCAAAGGGCCGGTCTCGACGACCGGCCCTTTTCATTTTCTCTCGCGCGATGCGCCGAGACTTACTGCTTCACGCCTTCGGCCTGGATATGCAGCACCGTCTTCAGGCTGAAGCCGTACGACTTGCCGTAGTCCATGCCGAAGTCGCCGCGATCGAACGTCGCCGTGGCTTCCGTGCCGCAGACTTCCTTCTTCATCATCGGGTTCACGAAGCACTTGAAGCTCTCGATCTTCAGGTTCAGCGGCTTCGTCACGCCGTGCATCGTCAGCGTGCCGACCACTTCAGCCGGCTTGTCGCCGTCGAACTTGATCGACGTGCCCTTGTACACGGCCGTCGGGTACTTGGCGGCATCGAAGAATTCGGGCTTTTGCAGATGCTCGTCGAGCTTGGCGTTGCCCGTGTTGATCGATGATACGTCGATCGTCACGTCCAACGTGCCGGTCTTCGCCGCGCGGTCGAGCACCACGGTGCCGCTGCTCTTGTTGAACTTGCCGCGCCACGTCGACACGCCGCCGAAGTGGTCCGCCTCGAAGCTCGGATACGTGTGATTCGGGTCGAGCTGATACGTGTCAGCGGCCATCGCGCTGAAAGAAAGGCCGGCTGCGAGCGCGCCGGCGGCGATCATCGAAAACTTGTTCAAGTGCTTCTCCTGACTGATTGAGCGTTGCATTTACGTTGTTGAACCGAACCGCCGCCGCTTACTTCTTCGCGGCGACGATATGAAACTTGATGACGACATCGTCCGCGACCACCGACGTGTCCTTCCATTCGCCCGTGCCCACGTCGAACTGCGTGCGCTTGATCGGCAGCGAGCCGTCGAAGGTTTCGGTGCTGCCCTGCTGCGTGATGGTGACGGGCACCGTGACCGTCTGCGACTTGCCCTTGATCGTGATCTTGCCGGTGACCTTGTACTGATTGCCGCCCGCCGGCGCAATGGCGCTCGAAACGAACGTGGCGGTCGGGTACGTCGCGCTGTCGAACCATTCCTTGCCGCGTACTTGCTTGTTGTAATCGTCGTCGCCGAGATCGTAGCTGCCGGTGTCGATGGTGATGTTCGCGCTGCCCGCCGCAGGCTTCGCCGGATCGAACGAAAGTTGCGCGTTGAACTTGTTGAACTTGCCATCGGTCGGGACGTTCATCTGCTTCGACGTGGCGATGACCGAGCTCTTCGCCATATCCACCTGCGCCTGTGCGCCCGCCGCCGTGGCGAGCGATGCCGCGGCCACCGCCGCCAGCATCCAACCATTGAGTTTCAGTTTCATGTGTGCCTTTTTAGACGTATCGACGAGCAACCGGTATTGAAAATCAAAAGCATGCGGGAACCAAGAGCGGACCGGAAACGCCCTGCCAACGGCGAGGAAACAATCGACGCCCGCGCGCGCTGAACCAAGTTACTTGATAAACGGCAGCATGCGGCCGAGCAAGCCGTCGCGATCGACGAAATGATGCTTGAGCGCCGCGAGAACGTGCATGGCGACCAGCACCAGCAGGCCGTAGTTCAGCGCCACATGGACGATGCGCAGCGTGGCTTTGAGCGCCTTGTCGGGCCCGATGATCGTCGGCAGCGGCAGCACGCCGAGGTACACCACCTGCAAGCCCGCCGCCGAGCTGTACAGATAGCCGGATGCGGGAATCACGATCATCAGCACGTAGAGCAGAATATGCGTGACGTGCGCCGCGCCCTGCTGCCAGCGCGGCATGCCGGCCGGCATGGCGGGCGCGCGATGCGTCATGCGCCACGCGAGCCGCAGCGCCGCGAGCAGGAACACGGTCACGCCGATCCACTTGTGCCACGAGAAGTACTTGAGCTTGGTCGGAGTGAAGCCGGGAATATCGGTCATGATCCAGCCGAGATAGAACCCGCCCACGATCAAGAGCGCGATGAGCCAGTGGAACGCGATCGCCGTCGCGCCGTATCGCTCGACCGAAGTGGCTTGCGAGATGCCAACACTGCTTTCCATGATGCTGATGTCCTGAATATGCGTAATGTGCGTCTGGGTGCGTCTGACCGATGCACGCGCCGCCATGCTACCCGAACAATGGCGAAATGCCATCCCGTGCGCCGGGACCTGCGGCCTACGCTCCGGGCCAGCACTGGCGCGGCTTTGCGGCCGTTTCCGAGCGATGTGCTGCATCCATGCAACGAACTATTCCGCGCATGCAACGGTCGATGCCTCCGGGCGCGGCCAGAAGTGAACGGAACCGCCGGCCGGTTTATTCCGCGCCGGGGTCTGACTTGCCTCGCGCCTGCCGTATCGTCGCGCGTCATCGGTGTTTGATACCATGCTGCTACCGTGCGCGCTGGCCCGGGACTTGCTCTTACTGCCCGGGCCGATCTTGCGGCGCCCCACGACCACGCATGAGAAGGCCCGGCATCGACTATGAATGTGAACGATTCAGAAGAACTGATCGCATGTCACGAATGCGACGCGCTCTTCAGGAAGCGCGCGCTGCCAGAACATAGCAGCGCGAACTGTCCGCGCTGCGGCACGCGACTCTACCGCGGCATGACATCCAACCTCGACCGCATCTGCGCGACGACGCTTGCCGCGCTCATCACCTTCGTCATCGCGCAGGCGTTTCCCATCGTCGAACTCGACGCGAACGGCATCACCTCGCAGACGACGCTCATCGGCGCGATCATCGCGCTGTGGGGCGAGCACATGGAGTTCGTCGCGGTGCTCGTGTTTTGCGCGACCATCCTGTTTCCGCTTTGCGAACTGACCGCGCTGCTCTACGTGCTGATGCCCGTGCGCGCCGGTTATGTGCCGCCGGGTTTTGACGTCACGCTGCGCGCGATTCAGTTCGTGCGGCCGTGGGGCATGATCGAAGTGTTCATGCTCGGCGTGCTCGTCACGCTCGTGAAGATGCTGAGCGTCGCGCGCGTGATTCCCGAGGCCGCGCTCTTCGCGTTCGGCGCGCTCACGCTGATGGTGGCGGTCGTCGTCAGTTTCGATCCTCGCTCGCTCTGGGATATCGCGGGCGAGCTTCCGCGGCGCGGACGTGCGGCCGTCGCGCCGCCCGCGAGGCAGAAATCGTGACCGACGCTCCGCGCAACACCGACTCGCCCGGGCCCGGCGCCGAACCGCCCACGCTCTTCACGACGGCCTCGCGCGAGCGCGTTGTCGGGTGCCACGCCTGCGGCCTCGTGCAGCCGCTCGCGCGCACGGTCGAAAAGCAGCGCTGCACGCGCTGCGGCGCGGCCGTGCACCGGCGCAATCCGGACAGCATCGCGCGGACGTGGGCGCTCCTCATCAGCGCGGCGATCCTCTATATTCCCGCGAACGTCTATCCGATGCTGCACACGTCGTCGATTCTCGGCGCGGAAGACGACACCATCATGAGCGGCGTCGCGTTGTTCTGGAACGATGGCGACTATCCGCTCGCCGTGGTTATTTTCGTGGCGAGCATTCTCGTGCCGATGCTGAAGCTGCTTTCGCTCGCATTTCTGCTCGTGAGCGTGCAGCGGCGCTCGACGTGGCGGCCGCGTCAGCGAACGACGCTCTATCGCATCGTCGAAGGCATCGGCCGATGGTCGATGCTCGATATCTTCGTCGTCACGCTCACCGTCGCGCTCGTGCGCTTCAAGTCAGTCGCGGTCATCACGGCGGGGCCGGCCGCGCTCGCGTTCGCGTCCGTCGTCGTCCTGACGATGCTCGCCTCGATGCAGTTCGACCCACGTCTGATATGGGACAACATAGAACCGTCAGGAAAGAAATATGACTAGTGCCCAAGGTCCGAATGGGCCGGATGTTGCTGAGACTCCCGAGGAAACGAGCGGCGGCGGACTGCCGCCGAGACTGCCCGAGCCGGTGATCGAGCCGCGCAGCCGCTGGCTGCCGTCGCTCGTGTGGGTCATTCCGATCGTCGCGGCGCTAATCGGCGTGTTTCTGGTCGTGAAGACGGTGTCGAGCCGCGGTCCGACCGTGACCATCAGTTTCGTGAGCGCCGAGGGCCTCGAGCCCGGCAAGACGAAGGTCAAGTTCAAGGACGTGGACATCGGCACGGTCAAGACCATCACGCTTTCGAAGGACCATTCGCGCGTGCTCGTCGATGTCCAGCTCACGAAGGAAGCCACCGATTTCGCCGTGAAGGACACGCGCTTCTGGGTCGTGCGGCCGCGCGTGGCGGCAAGCGGCGTCACCGGCCTTTCCACGCTGCTCTCAGGCGCGTACATCGGCGCGGACGCCGGAAAATCAACCGAGGATCAGAGCTACTTCGTCGGTCTGGAGACGCCGCCTGCCGTCACCGGCGACCAGAAAGGACACACCTTCACGCTGCACGGCGAATCGCTCGGCTCGCTGGATATCGGCTCGCCGGTGTATTACCGCCGCGTTCAGGTCGGTCAGGTCACGGCGTTCTCGCTCGACAAGGACGGCACCGGCGTCACCATGCAGGTTTTCGTGAACGCGCCGTATGACCAGTACGTCGGCACGAACTCGCGCTGGTGGCACGCGAGCGGCGTCGATCTGCGGCTGGATTCGAGCGGTTTCACGCTCAACACGCAGTCGCTCGCCACGGTGGTGCTGGGCGGCATCGCGTTTCAGACGCCGCCGAATCAGCAAGCCGGCGCGCAAGCGAAGGAGAACGCAACCTTCCGCCTCGCCTCCGATCAGGCCGACGCGATGCGCGACCCCGACGGCGATCCGGTGCATGTGGTGATGAACTTCAATCAGTCGTTGCGCGGCTTGTCGGTGGGCGCGCCGGTCGATTTCCGCGGCATCGTGCTCGGGCAGGTGACGGGCATCGGCGTGCGCTACGACCAGCAGACGCATTCGTTCATGATGCCTGTGACCATCGACCTGTATCCGGACCGGCTCGGCCGCCGCGCGAAAGCCGCGCTGCCCGAGCAGGGAACGGAGCAGAGCCACGACATGCTGGAGCTGCTCGTCAAGCGCGGCCTGCGCGGACAGTTGCGCACCGGCAATCTGCTGACGAGCCAGCTTTACGTCGCGCTCGACTTCTTCCCGAAGGCCGCGCCCGCGAAGGTGAACGTGGCGGGCGATCCGATCGAACTGCCGACGGTGCCGAACACGCTCGACGAGCTGCAACTGCAGATTGCCGACATCGCGCGCAAGCTGGACAAGATTCCGTTCGACCAGATCGGCACGAATCTCAACGGCTCGCTGAAGAACGCCAATACGCTCTTCGACCAGCTCAACAAGGAAATCATGCCGGAAATGCGCGACACGCTCACGCAGGCGAAGAAAACCTTCGGCGCGGCGCAATCGACGCTTCAGCAAGACTCGCCGCTTCAGTCCGACGTGCATCAGGCGATGCAGGAACTCACGCGGACGCTTCAATCGCTCAATGCGCTGGCTGATTATCTGGAACGTCATCCGGAATCGCTGTTGCGCGGCAAACCGGAGGACAAACCATGAGGTTCGGCGCGTTGTTGTTGACTGTAGGCGCGGCGGGCGCGCTGTGCGCGTGCGCGTCCTCGCCGTCGAGCCGGTTCTATACCCTGGGCGGCGCGGCGCAGTCGCCGGCTGCGGTGTCGTCGTCGGCGGCGGCGTTCTATTTCCAGCTCGCGCCGGTGGACATGCCCGAGCAGGTCTCGCGCAACCAGCTGGTCGTGCAGACAAGTCCCGCGCAGGTGAGCGTGCTGGAACAGGAACGCTGGGCCTCGCTTCCGGGCGACGAAGTGCGGCGCGCGCTGTCGAGCGATCTCTCACAGCAGTTGAATGCGATCGATGTCTACGGCACGCCGTATCCGGAATCAGCGCCGGTGTATCGCGTGACGGTGAAGGTGCAGCGGTTCGAGTCGTGGCCGGGCTCACAGGCCGTGCTCGATGCGGTCTGGAGCGTGCGCGCCGCCGGTTCGCAGACGGTCATGACCTGTCGCACGGTCGCGGACCAGACTGTCGGCGAAGGCTATGGCGCGCTGGTCGACGGGCATCGCAAAGCGGTAAATGCGCTCGCCACGGCGATTTCGGCAGGCGTGCGAAGTCTTGCTGCGCTGCCGCCCGCCGTCGCGGCGCCATCGTCCGCCAGGGCCAAGGCGGCAGCCAACGCGCGGCCCGCGCCGGTATTGCCGTGCCCCGCGTCGAATGGCGCGACGACTGCCAGCGCGCAGTAACTCTGACGCGTTGCATGCGCCGAACGCATAGGAACCCGATGTTTCCGTCTGCTTCACGCCCGGTTTTGTCTGCTGATGAGCAGCACTGAGCGTCTGGCCGCAACGGCATGTTGTCGCCAGACGACACCGCTCCGCGCCGCATCTCGAAAATGCGGTTGGCTCGTGCGCGCCCGGTTAAGATCGACCTCCGCTTTATCCGAAACGAACGCGAAGAATAGATGATGAAACTGATCGGTTCGCACACGAGTCCATTCGTCCGCAAGGTGCGGATCGTGATGGCGGAAAAGAAGATCGACTGCGAACTGGTGCTCGAAGATGTCTGGGCATCCGATTCCAAGATCCACGATTTCAACCCGCTCGGCAAAGTACCGTGCCTGATTCTGGACGGCGGCGAAGCGGTGTTCGATTCGCGCGTGATCTGCGAATACGTGGACACGCTGACGCCGGTTGGCAAGCTGCTGCCGCAGGAACGGCGCGAGCGAACCGAAGTGCGCTGCTGGGAAGCGCTCGCGGACGGCATGCTCGACGCCGCCGTCCTGATTCGCCTCGAAGGCGTGCTGCGCGACGAACCTCAGCGCAGCGAGATGTGGATCGCGCGGCAGCGGCACAAGATCGAGGACGGTCTGCGCGCGATGGCGCGTGGTCTCGACACGAAACAATGGTGCTCCGCGAACCGCTTCACGCTCGCCGATATCGCGTGCGGCTGCGCGCTCGGCTATCTCGACTTCCGCATGCCGGACCTCGACTGGCGCGAGGCGCACCCGGCGCTCGACAAGTTCTACGCGCGGCTCGCGCAACGGCAATCGTTCATCGATACCGAGCCGCGCTGAGCGCCGCGCTCCCGCGCACGGCGGGAGCGGGCCGGCATCCGCGCATTACTTCTTCAGCGCGGCCTTGAGCGTTGCGTTGGCCTGCGCGATTGCGGCGCGCGTGGCGGGCGTCCCGGCCAGCGCGTTCAGCATCACGAAATCGTGGATCGTGCCGTTGTAGCGGACCGACGTCACCGGTACACCGGCTTCGGTCAGCTTGCGCGCGTAGGCTTCGCCTTCATCGCGCAACACGTCGTTCTCGTCGGTGATGACGAGCGCCGGCGGCAATCCCTTCAATTCATCGATGCTTGCGCGCAGCGGCGACGCCGTGATCTTGGCGCGATCCGACGCGTTCGGCGCGTAGGCGTCCCAGAACCACTTCATCGCGTCGCGCGTGAGCCACGGGCCGTTGGCGAACGTGTTGTACGAGCCGTCGTCGAAATTGGCGTCCGTCACCGGATAGAACAGCACTTGCGCGCGCAGTGCCGGGCCGCCCCGCTCCTTCGCGAGCAGCGTCAGGGCCGCGGCCATGTTGCCGCCGACGCTGTCGCCGGCCACCGCCATGCGCGACGCATCGACATTGAAGTCGCGGGCGTGTTCCGCGACGTAGCGCGTCGCCGCGTACGCTTCCTCGATCGGCACCGGGTACTTCGTCTCGGGCGAGCGGTCGTAGTCGACGAACACGACTTCCGCCTCTGCGCCGTTCGCGATTTCGCGCACCAGCCGGTCGTGCGTGTTCATGTCGCCGAGCACCCAGCCGCCGCCGTGGAAATACATGACGACCGGCAACGGGCCCTTCGCATGCGCCGGCCGGACGATGCGCAGCGCGGTCTTTCCCGTCGGACCGGCTTCGATCACGCGGTCCTCGATCTTCGCGGCTTCCTTATTCACCGGCTGCGCTTGCGCGCCTGCGAGCACGTTGCGCGCGTCTGCGGGAGAAAGCGTGTAGATCGGCGGGCCGTTCTTCGCGGTGAGCGTGTCGATGAACTGCTGCGTCGTCGGTTCGAGCACCGGCGCGGCGTCGGCTGCGGCATGCGACAGGACGGCGGTTGCAACGACGGTTGCGATGAACGTGGCTTTCAGCTTTTTCATGGTGTGCTCCGGGTCGGTAAAAAGGAAACGTAAGTTTGATGGTTATCTACTACTAGATAGATAAATCAACGGAATCGCTCGGTTTATGTGGTGCGCGCCCACAGCGCGGCTAACTCCACCCTAGAGGGAGTGCGCCACTTAAGGGTCGCGAAGGTGCCCCTTCTTTAGACCGAGATGAGTCCCGCCAAAATCTACCTATCGGACGATAGACAAACGCATGAGGGAAAACGGGTTTTTCACAGACTTATCCACAGGGTTATCTACCGCCGCACCGTTGCAGCGACTTCGTCCAGACGTGCCCGCGTCTGAAACAACCGGCACGCGAGCAGACTGCCCTGAAACGCGGCATAGAGCGCGCGCGCCGCCGCTTCGGGCTTGCCTCCGGCATCGAGCGTATCCTGCGCCTCGCCTTCTGCGAGAACCTTCGCCAGCCAGTTTTCGTTGGCGCGAAAGAACGCCTGAATGGCATGCCGCACTTTCTCTGGCAACGATTCGATGTCCGCCGCCAGCATGCCGCAGAGGCAGACTTGGGTTCCGTCGCCGATGATGCGTCCAAAGAGCTTCGTGTAGCGGTCGAGCTTCTTGTCGGCAGAGGCCGAACTGTCGATGGCATAGACCGAGGACATGACGTCCGCGCTGTAGGCATTCACCGCTTCGAGCGCGAGATCTTCCTTCGTCGGGAAGTAGTAGTGGATGCTCGACGTCTTCACGCCGACGAGTTCCGACAAGTCCCGATAGCTGAAGCCGTTGTAGCCGCGCTTCATCATGACCGTCTGCGCGTGATCGAGCAGCGCCTCGCGTACCGTGTTCTTATCCATCGCGTGATTCACCGTTGATCCAGTGCGCTCACTTTATCTATCGATAGGTAGAGAGTCAAGCGATTGTATCAAATGACTTTTTATCGGAACGATAGCAGGCGGCTACCGATGCGCGCCCCGGAACACTCGCGTCCGGGGCGCGCATCGTCAGCTTGCGGCAGCCGCCACCGCGCGCGGCGCGTGCGATCCCACGTCCACCGCCGCGCGCTCGATGATCCCGCCGCCGAGACACACGTCGCCCTGATACAGCACCGCCGACTGTCCCGGCGTCACCGCCCACTGCGCTTCATCGAAGTTCAACTGGAAACGACCGTCGTCCGCCGCGGCGAAGCGGCACGCGGCGTCCTGCTGCCGATACCGTGTCTTCGCCGCGCACGCCGTGCCGTCCTCGGGCGCGAAACCCGCGACCCAGCTCGTGTTCCCCGCGACGAGCGTCTGCGACAGAAGCCACGGATGGTCGTGGCCCTGCACGACATAGAGCGTGTTGCTCGCCATGTCCTTGCCCGCGACGAACCACGGCTCGCCGCTGCCGTCCTTCGCGCCGCCGATGCCAATGCCTTTGCGCTGCCCAAACGTATAGAACGCGAGCCCGATGTGCTCGCCGACGATTTTCCCTTCGGCCGTCTTCATCGGGCCGGGTTGCGTCGGCAGATAGCGGTTCAGGAAGTCGCGAAACGGCCGTTCGCCGATGAAACAGATGCCGGTCGAATCTTTCTTCTTCGCGTTCGGCAGGCCGATCTGCGCGGCGATTTCCCGCACCTTCGTCTTCGGAATTTCGCCGAGCGGGAAGAGCGTCTTCGAAAGCTGCTGCTGATTCAGCCGATGCAGGAAGTACGACTGGTCCTTCGTCGAATCGGTGGCCTTAAGCAATTGGAAAAGGCCATTCTGTTCGCGCACGCGGGCGTAGTGGCCGGTCGCGATGGTTTCCGCGCCGAGCGACATCGCGTGATCGAGGAACGCCTTGAACTTGATTTCCGCGTTGCACAGCACGTCCGGATTCGGCGTGCGGCCGGCCGAGTACTCGCGCAAGAATTCGGCGAACACGCGGTCCTTGTATTCGGCGGCGAAGTTGACCGCCTCGACGTCGATGCCGATCAGGTCGGCCACCGACACGACGTCGATCCAGTCCTGCCGCGTCGAGCAGTACTCGCCGTCGTCGTCGTCTTCCCAGTTCTTCATAAACAGGCCGACTACGTCGTAGCCCTGCTCTTCCAGCAGCCACGCCGTCACCGACGAATCGACGCCGCCCGACATGCCCACCACTACTCTTCGCTTGCTCATAGGATTACCGCGTTGTTGGCGCGCGAGCGCGTCAGGAGCGCACCACCGGCGCGACCGAATGCGTATGGATGAAATCGAGTGGCACGCGCCGCCCGGCCAGATAGTCGTCGACGCACTGCATGACGAGCGGCGTGCGATGCTGCGCGGCCGTCGCGCGCAGTTCGTCGGGCGTGAGCCACATCGCGCGAACGATGCCTTTGTCCAGCGCGCGCCCCGCTACTTCGCCCGCGGACTTGCCGCAGAACGTGAAGCGCAGATACGTGACATCGCGCCCGGGACGCTGAAAGTGCGTCATGTACGCGCCGACGAGCGCCTCGGGCTCGAAGCGATGCGCCGTTTCTTCCAGCGTCTCGCGAACGACCGCCTCGACGAGCGTTTCGCCCGCTTCGAGGTGACCGGCCGGTTGGTTGATTCGCAGCCCTGCGGACGTGTGTTCCTCGATGACGAGGAAGCGCCCGTCCTGCTCGACGACTGCCGCGACCGTAACGTGAGGAGCCCAAGTATCTGATTTCATGGCCGACATTTTACCGTCACCCGTCCGATCACGTGCGCGCGGCCTAAGGGTTAGCGCGGAGTGCGATCGCGCCCCGGATCGCATTTTGGGCGCATATTCTTCAGTTAGAGTTGGGAAAGTCGTCCGTCAGCATCTGAAACTCGAAAACAGGCTTGGTCTCTCCCTCGTGCGTGGCCGCGCGCGAGGGCAGGAAAAGAAAAGACAGGAGGATTCAACATGCATATCGGAGTGCCTGCCGAGGCGCGGGCGAACGAGGCGCGCGTCGCCGCCACGCCAGAGACGGTGAAAAAGCTCGTCGCGCAAGGGCACCGCCTTTCGGTGCAAAGCGGCGCAGGCGTGCCGGCAAGCTATATCGACGACGCGTTCGCGCAAGCGGGCGCGGATATCGTCGATGCCGCCACCGCGTTGTCAGCCGAGATCGTGCTCAAGGTGCAGTCACCGTCCGCCGAAGAACTCGCGACGATCAAGCCGGGCGCCGTGCTCATCGGCATGCTCGATCCGTTCAACACCGAGAACACCGCGCGGCTCGCAGCAGCGAACATCACCGCGTTCGCGCTCGAAGCCGCGCCGCGCACGACGCGCGCGCAGAGCCTCGACGTGCTCTCGTCGCAGGCGAACATCGCCGGATACAAGGCCGTGCTGATGGCCTGCCAGTACTACCAGCGATTCATGCCGATGCTCATGACCGCCGCCGGCACGGTGAAGGCGGCGCGCGTGCTCGTGCTGGGCGCGGGCGTCGCGGGCCTGCAGGCGATTGCGACGGCGAAGCGCCTCGGCGCCGTGGTCGAAGCGTCGGATGTGCGGCCGGCGGTGAAGGAGCAGATCGAGTCGCTCGGCGCGAAATTCGTCGACGTGCCCTTCGAGACCGACGAGGAACGCGACGCGGCGCAAGGCGTCGGCGGTTACGCGCGTCCCATGCCGCCGAGCTGGCTCGCGCGGCAGTCGGCACTCGTGCACGAACGTGCCAAGGCGGCCGATATCGTCATTTCGACGGCGCTGATTCCCGGCCGTCCCGCGCCGACGCTCATCTCCGTGGAAACGGTGAAGCACATGAAACCCGGCTCGGTGATCGTTGATCTGGCCGCCGGACGCGGACCCGAGTTCGAAGGCAGAAAAGGCGGCAATTGCCCGCTCACCGAAGTCGACCAAGTGGTGATGAAGCACGGCGTCCATATCGTCGGCCACACGAATCTGGCCTCGATGGTCGCCGCCGACGCCTCCGCGCTCTACGCGCGTAATCTGCTCGACTTCCTGAAGCTGATCCTCACGAAGGAAGGCACGCTCAACATCGACCTCGCGGACGACATCGTCGCGGCCACGCTCCAGTGCCGCGACGGACAGCTCGCCCGCGCGACCGCCTGACACGGAGAAGAACATGGACGTCATCAACCATACGGTGATCAACCTCATCATCTTCGTGCTGGCGATCTACGTCGGCTATCACGTCGTCTGGAACGTCACGCCCGCGCTGCACACGCCGCTGATGGCCGTGACGAACGCCATTTCGGCGATCGTGATCGTCGGCGCGATGCTCGCGGTCGGTCTCACGGTCGGCGGCACGGGCAAGTTCTTCGGCGCGCTCGCGGTGCTGCTCGCCGCGGTGAACGTGTTCGGCGGCTTTCTCGTCACGCGGCGCATGCTCGAAATGTTCAAGAAGAAGGAACCGAGAAAGCTGACCAGCAAGGAGGGCGCGTAAATGAGCATGAACGTCGTCACTCTTCTGTATCTGATCGCGTCGGTGTGCTTCATTCAGGCGCTCAAGGGCCTGTCGAATCCGAAGACCGCGCGCATCGGCAACACGTTCGGCATGGCGGGCATGGCTATCGCCATCTTTACGACGCTCGCGCTCATCGCGAAACAGGCCGCTGATCTCGGGTCCAATCTCTCGCTCGGGCTGTCGCTCTTGTTCGCGGCGTTGATTATCGGCGGCGCGGCGGGCGCGTATATCGCGGCCAAAGTCGAGATGACGAAGATGCCCGAGCTCGTCGCGGCGATGCACTCGCTGATCGGTCTCGCGGCGGTGTGCATCGCGTATGCGGTGGTGTCGGAGCCGTCCGCATTCGGGCTTGCGCCGCCGGGCTATCTGATTCCGTATGGCAATCGTGTTGAGTTATTCATCGGCACGTTCGTCGGCGCGATTACGTTTTCGGGATCGGTCATCGCGTTCGGCAAGCTCTCGGGCAAGTACAAGTTCAGGCTTTTTCAGGGCGCGCCGGTGGTGTACTCGGGACAGCATCTGATTAACTTGCTGCTCGCCGTGGCGATGATCGGCTTCGGCATCATCTTCATGGTGACGCAGTCGTGGCTGCCCTTCGTCATCATGACGCTGATCGCGTTCGCGCTCGGCGTGCTCATCATCATTCCGATTGGCGGCGCGGACATGCCGGTCGTCGTCTCCATGCTCAATTCGTACTCCGGCTGGGCGGCGGCGGGCATCGGCTTCTCGCTCAACAATCCGATGCTGATTATCGCGGGCTCGCTCGTCGGATCGTCCGGCGCGATTCTCTCGTACATCATGTGCAAGGCCATGAACCGCTCGTTCTTCAACGTGATTCTGGGCGGCTTCGGCGGCGAAGCGGGCGGCGCGGCGGCGGGCGGCGCGCAGGAGCAGCGGCCGGTGAAATCCGGTTCCGCCGATGACGCCGCCTTCATGCTCGGCAACGCGGAAAGCGTGGTGATCGTGCCGGGTTATGGACTCGCCGTCGCGCGCGCGCAGCATGCGCTGAAGGAACTGACGGACAAGCTGGTCGAGAAAGGCATCGACGTGCGTTACGCGATTCACCCGGTCGCGGGGCGCATGCCGGGGCACATGAACGTGCTGCTCGCGGAAGCCGAGGTGCCGTACGAGATGGTTCAGGAGATGGAGGACATCAACAGCGAATTCGGGCAGACGGACGTGGTGCTCGTGCTCGGAGCCAACGACGTAGTGAACCCGGCTGCGAAGACGGACCCGAAATCGCCGATTGCCGGCATGCCGATTCTGGAAGCGTACAAGGCACGGACGATCATCGTGAACAAGCGGTCGATGGCGGCGGGTTATGCCGGGCTCGATAACGAACTGTTCTATATGGACAAGACGATGATGGTGTTCGGGGATGCGAAGAAGGTCGTCGAGGAGATGATGAAGGCGGTGGAGTGAGGGTTGGCGATTGAGAAAAACCGCGCTCGTTCGCCAATCGTGGACGAGCGCGTGAAGTCACGCCACTCAACGTTCAATCGCCCACGATCAAGATGCCCTTTAGAGGAAGCCGCATCCGGTTGCTCGCAAAGAGGGTATCGAAGAACGTGACGACGCGGTCGAAGTCCGGATTCGTCACGCCCGCGGCAATGTAGACGTTTCGGACTGCAATCGCCAGATAGTCGACGTCGTCCATCATGCAAGCTTGAAAGAGGCCTTTGAGGAACTGGTTGTTGGCCACTCCACGTCCGGCCTCGACTTCGACAACGAACCGTTCGGCCGCGTGATAAGCATCGGCTTCGAATGCCTTGGCGATTCGTCCGTTGTTTCCCTATAAGACGGGGACGCGAATCTTGTCCGCGTGCTTTTTCCCTGCCTCGACGGCGAAGCCGAGTTCTGCAAAAGGCGCAGCAACGTAGGCCAGAACGCCGTTGCTCGGAAGGGTATGTGTACCCGAAGCAATCGACGAATGAACTTCTTCGAACGCCTGGACAACGCCGACGGCAAGACGCGTCGCTTTGTCGGATCTCAGGAAATAAGCCCAGTTGACCATTTTTCGAATGTGGTGGCGAATGCGTGCATTAGGCTGCTTGCTCGGACTAACACGTTGCGAATGAAAGCGCACCGCACTCACTGAACGTCTGTGCCGAAGCAAAACGAAACGTTGCCCTCTGCCTGGCCGGCACGGCGCGGAAACGACGCCGCGGCAGATTCTAGCGCGCAGCCTTTAGAAGTTCGCCCGCGTACAATACCGCCTTTGAACCCCCGCAAGCGCCCCACATGTCCTCCCCTCTCTTCGACTGGTTTGTCCCCTGCCCGCGCGGTCTCGAAGCGCCGCTCGCCGCCGAGCTTGCCGAGATCGGGGAGCGACACGTCAGCACCGCGCCGCTCTCGGGAAGCGGTCCGCTCACGGTCGGCGCGCAAGTGCCGGGCGGCGTGCACTTCCGGGGCGGCTGGGTCGCGGGAATGGCGGCGAACCTGCACTCGCGCATCGCGAGCCGCGTGTTGCTGAAGATCGCGCACGGTCCGTATCGCAACGAGCACGATATCTACGAACTGACGCATCGGCAGCGATGGGAACAGTGGTTCACGCCGAGCCAGACCATGCGCGTCGACCTGACGGCAATCAAGTCGCCGCTCAAGAGCCTCGAATTCACGACGCTGCGCGTGAAAGACGCCGTGTGCGACCGCCTGCGCGATCTGAGCGGCGCGCGCCCGAGCATCGATACGGCGCAGCCCGACGTCCGCGTGTTCGCGTTCCTCACCATGAACGAGTGCACGCTCTATCTCGACACCTCGGGCGAACCGCTCTTCAAGCGCGGCTGGCGGCTCGATAAAGGCGCGGCGCCCCTTCGCGAAAATCTCGCCGCCGGCATTTTGCGCCTGACCGGATGGACGCCCGGCACGCCGCTTTTCGATCCGATGTGCGGCAGCGGCACGTTCCTCGCGGAAGCTGCGCAGACCGCGCTCAACATCGCGCCGGGCAGCGAGCGGCGGTTCGGCTTCGAGAAACTCAAGCCGTTCCATCCGGGCATGTGGCAAAAGCTCAAGAACGCCGCGATGGAAGCCAAGCGCGCGGCGCGCGCCAACGCGAAGGACATCAACATCTTCGGCAGCGACATTTCCGGCGACATGCTCGACAAGGCGCGCGCGAACCTGAGCCGCGCGGGCGTGCCGGAACTGTCGCTCAAGCAGGTGGACGCCCGCAACATGACGCCGCCCACCGACGCGCCCGGCATCCTCGTCGCGAATCCGCCGTATGGCGAACGCATCGAAGTGCGCGGACGCGGCCCGCGCGGCGAAATTCGCGACACGGCGCGCTCGCGCCGCGAGGACGACGACGCATTCGCCCGCGCCCAGCCCGATCCCGCCGATACCGAGTTCTTCGTCTCGTTCGGCAACGCGCTCAAGCAACGCTTTCCCGGCTGGCGCGCCTATGTGCTGACGTCCGACCGCAAGTTGCCCGGCATGTTGCGGCTGCGGGAATCGACCAAGACGCCGCTTTTCAACGGCGCGCTCGAATGCCGGCTGTTCCGCTTCGACCTCGTGGCGGGCAGCGTGCGCAACCGGGCGGAAGAGTAGGCGCGCGGCAGCAGGCTCGACCGCTTCCGGGCGAGTATGCCTCGCCGTGTGACATGTGACCACTAGGCCGAATGGCCTATTCGCGCAGCTTGTAGGCCGGCGCTACAATCGGCGCATGAACTCACTTATCGAAGATGTCAGCCCGATCGCCGTCGATGTTTACCGCAGCCGCCGCGAGCGCGTGCTCGCGCAGTTGCGTGCGCAGGGCGGCGGCCTCGCCGTCCTCTCGACCGCGCCGGAAGTCATGCGCAATCGCGACACGGACTACCCGTTCCGCCACGACAGCTACTTCTATTACCTGACGGGCTTCAGCGAGCCCGAGGCGACGCTCGTGCTGAACGCGAGCGCGCGGGATGGCGAGCCTGCGTCCATCCTGTTCTGCCGCGAGAAAAATGTCGAGCGCGAAACATGGGAAGGCTTTCGCTACGGTCCCGAAGCTGCCGCCGAGGCGTTCGGTTTCGATGCCGCCTTTGCCATCGGCGCGCTCGACGACCACATGCCGCGCCTTCTCGCCGACCAGCCCGCGCTGTTCTACGCGCTCGGAACATCGGCTGAACTCGACGCCAAGGTTCGCGGCTGGATCGACGCCGTGCGCGCCCAAAGCCGCAGCGGCGTGCGCGCACCCACGCGGGCGCAGCATCTGTTGCCGATCATCGACGAAATGCGGATGGTGAAGGACGCGCACGAGATCGCGATCATGCGCCGCGCGGCATCCATCTCCGCCGAGGCGCACCGCGGCGCGATGCATGCTTGCCGCCCCGGCATGCGCGAATACGAACTCGAAGCGGAACTGCTCTATACGTTCCGGCGGCACGGCGCGCAAGCGCCCGCGTACGGCTCCATCGTGGCCACAGGCGCGAATGCGTGCGTGCTGCATTACCCGGCGGGCAATGCGACCATGCGCGACGGCGATCTCGTCCTGATCGACGCCGCATGCGAGCTCGACGGCTACGCCTCCGACATCACGCGTACGTTCCCGGCAAGCGGCCGTTTCACGCCAGCGCAGCGCGAGCTCTATGACATCGTGCTCGCCGCGCAGTCCGCCGCCATCGACGCGACGCGCGCCGGCGTGAGCTTCGACGCGCTCCATCAGGCCGCGCTCGAAGTGCTGTCGCAAGGTCTGCTCGACACCGGCATTCTCGACAAAGCGAAGTTCGGCGGCGTGGAGAATGTCATCGCGGAACGCGCCTATGCGCGCTTCTATATGCACCGCACCGGCCATTGGCTCGGCATGGATGTGCACGACGCGGGCGAGTATAGGGAAGCCGACGGCCCGCGCGACGAGCAAGGCGCGCGTCCCTGGCGTACGCTCGTTGCCGGGAACGTGCTGACCATCGAGCCGGGCCTGTACGTGCGCGCCGCCGAAGACGTGCCCGAGCGCTACTGGAACACAGGCATCCGAATCGAAGACGACGCCCTCGTCACGCCCGGCGGCTGCGAGTTGCTGACGCGCGAAGTCCCCGTCGCCGCCGACGAGATCGAGGCGCTCATGCGCGAATCCATCAGCCATTGAATCTGACGACATGAGCGACGCCACCACGCAACCGCATTTCGATTACGACATTGCCATCGTCGGCGCGGGTCCGGTCGGGCTTGCGCTCGCCGGCTGGCTCGCGCGGCGCAGCGCGACCTCGCGGCTGTCCATCGCGCTGATCGACGCGCGCACGCCCGAAGCCGCGGCGAACGATCCCCGCTCGCTGGCGCTTTCGCACGGCAGCCGCGTCATGCTCCAGCCGCTCGGTTTTCCCGCCGACGTCACGCCGATCCGCCGCATTCACGTCTCGCAGCGTGGACATTTCGGGCGCACGCTGATCGAACACGACGAACACGACTTGCCGGAGCTGGGTTACGTGGCGCGCTACGGCTCGCTCGTCGGCGCGCTTGCCAAGGCCGTGCGCGCGACGAAAGTCGATTGGCTCACCGATACGTCCGCCCTGCCGCCCTTGCAGGACAACGAAAGCGTGACCTTGCCGCTGCAATCGGGCGGTGTCGAGCGCACGATCCGGGTGCGCGTGCTGGTCAACGCTGAAGGCGGGCTCTATCAGCAAGGTCCGCGCGATGTCGCAGTCTCCACGGAGCGCCGGGCACGCGATTACGGGCAGACGGCCATCGTCGGCACGGTGAGCGTGTCGGACCCGCAAGCCAACGTCGCGTGGGAACGCTTCACGAACCAAGGCCCGATTGCGCTCTTGCCCTGCGGCGGCCAGCGTCACGCGGACTATTCGCTCGTCTGGTGCTGCTCGCCCGACGAAGCCGCGCGACGCATGCAGCTAGACGACGACGCCTTCCTCGCCGAACTCGGCGTCGCGTTCGGCTCGCGCATGGGGCGCTTCACGCGAATCGTCGGGCGGGCGGCGTACCCGCTCGGGCTGACGGCGCTCAACGCGCTGGTCGACCGGCGCACGGTTGCTATCGGCAATGCGGCGCAGACGCTGCATCCGGTGGCGGGCCAGGGCCTGAACCTCGGGCTGCGCGACGCGCAGGCGCTCTGCGATGCCCTCTCGACCGACGGACCGCGCCCGCTCGCGCTCGCGCACTTTGCGCAGCGGCGCGCGCTCGACCGGCGCTTCACCATCGGCGCGACAGATACGCTCGCCCGTATCTTTACGGTGGATTTCGCGCCGCTCGCCGCCGCGCGCGGGCTGGCGCTGACCGCGCTCGAATTCCTGCCGCCGCTCAAAACGGCGCTTGCGCGACAGATGATGTTCGGCCAGCGACGCTAAACTTGTGTGGCAGACGCGCGACTTATCCTCTATGGGCGCGTCCGCTTTCATAGAAGATTTAAACACTTGCACGCGATTGCTCTTAATTTCAGCACGCGCTTAGCGTTAAAATACGCGTTTCCCTTCCGCATTCCCGCATCCGTCTGACGCGACACGGCGCTCATTGCCGAACGTTCGCCCGCTCGGTGCCCCGACTTCATGCCCATCATCGGTTCACACGTTCTGCGCAATAACCTGTTCGTCGCTCCGATGGCAGGCGTCACCGACCGGCCGTTCCGCCAGCTGTGCAAGCGCATGGGCGCGGGCTACGCGGTGTCGGAAATGGTCGCGTCGAATGCGCAGTTGTGGAAGAGCGAAAAGACCATGCGGCGCGCGAACCACGCGGGCGAGGTCGAGCCGATTGCCGTGCAAATTGCGGGCGCGGACCCGCAGATGCTCGCCGAAGCCGCGCGTCACAACGTGGCGAACGGCGCGCAGATCATCGATATCAATATGGGCTGCCCGGCGAAGAAGGTGTGCAACGTCGCGGCGGGATCGGCGCTCTTGCAAAACGAACCGCTGGTCGCGCGCATCGTCGAGGCCGTCGTGCAAGCGGTTGGCGTCGGCCCGGACGCGGTGCCCGTCACGCTCAAGATTCGCACGGGCTGGAATCGCGAGAACAAGAATGCGCTGACCATCGCGCGCATTGCCGAGAATGCCGGCATCTCCATGCTGACCGTGCACGGACGCACGCGCGCCGACTTGTATAAGGGCGACGCGGAGTACGAGACCATCGCTGCCGTGAAGGCGTCGGTGAAGATCCCGGTCGTCGCGAACGGTGACATCACGACGCCCGAGAAAGCGCGTGACGTGCTCGCGGCAACCGGCGCGGACGCCATCATGATCGGCCGCGCGGCGCAGGGCCGGCCGTGGCTTTTCCGCGAGATCGAGCACTTCCTTGCGACGGGCGAGCGCATGCCGCCGCCGCGCATCGACGAGATTCAGCAGGTCATGAACGAGCACCTCGAAGATCACTACGCGTTCTACGGGGAATTCACGGGCGTTCGGACTGCGCGCAAGCACATCGGCTGGTACACTCGCGGCCTTTCCGGCGCCAACACCTTCCGGCACCGGATGAATACGCTCGACACGACCAAAGAACAATTGTTCGCTGTGAACGAATTCTTCGACGCGCAAAAGGCGCTGTCAGACCGTCTCGTCTATGTGGACGAGGCCGCGGACGCCGACGAAGCGGCCGATGAGGAATCGTGCGGCGGACAGAACAACACAGACCGACGAATCGCCGCATGAGCAGACATAACATCGAACAATGCGTCCGCCAGAGCCTCGACAGCTACTTTCAGGACCTGGACGGCTCGAACCCGCACGACGTGTACGACATGGTGATCTCGTGCGTGGAGAAACCGATGCTCGAAGTGGTGCTCGCGCAGGCGGGCGGCAATCAGTCGCTCGCCGCAGAGTATCTCGGCATCAACCGCAACACGCTACGCAAGAAACTTCAGCAGCACGGATTGATTTGATTCTTCGGACAAGGCGCGCGCCTCGAGTCCGGCCTGGTTATCCTTTCTGGCTTCAGTGTTCATCATGATCAAGCAAGCGCTCATCTCGGTTTCCGACAAGTCCGGCATCGTCGAATTCGCCCAATCGCTCTCGCAGCTCGGCGTCAGGCTTCTTTCGACCGGCGGCACGGCGAAACTGCTCGCGGACGCGGGACTGCCCGTGACCGAAGTCGCCGACTACACCGGCTTCCCGGAAATGCTGGATGGGCGCGTGAAGACGCTGCATCCCAAGGTGCACGGCGGCATTCTCGCCCGCCGTGATCTGCCGGAGCACATGGCCGCACTCGAAAAACACGACATTCCGACGATCGACCTGCTCGTCGTCAATCTGTATCCGTTCGTGCAGACGGTGGCGAAGGAACAATGCTCGCTGGAAGACGCGATCGAGAACATCGACATCGGCGGTCCGACCATGCTGCGCTCGGCGGCGAAGAATCATCGCGATGTAACCGTCATCGTCGATCCGGCCGACTATGCCGCCGTGCTCGACGAAATGCGCGCGAACGACAACAGCATCGGCTACGCGACGAACTTCCGGCTCGCGACCAAGGTCTTCGCGCACACCGCGCAGTACGACGGCGCGATTACCAACTATCTGACGAGCCTTACCGAAACGCTTCAGCATAGCGAGCGCAACACCTACCCCGCCACGTTCAATCTCGCGTTCGAGAAAGTGCAGGACTTGCGCTACGGCGAAAACCCGCATCAAAGCGCGGCGTTCTACCGCGATCTTTCGGTGCCCGCCGGCGCGCTCGCCAACTACGAGCAGTTGCAGGGCAAGGAACTCTCGTACAACAACATCGCCGATTCCGACGCTGCGTGGGAATGCGTGAAGACCTTCGACGCGCCCGCATGCGTCATCATCAAGCACGCGAATCCGTGCGGCGTCGCCATCGGCGCGAACGCGCACGAGGCTTACTCGAAGGCCTTCCAGACCGATCCGACCTCGGCGTTCGGCGGCATCATCGCGTTCAATCGCGAAGTGGACGAAGCGGCGGCGCAGGCCGTGGCGAAGCAGTTCGTCGAAGTGCTGATCGCGCCTTCGTTCAGCGAAGCCGCGCGCGCCGTGTTCGTCGCGAAGCAGAACGTGCGCTTGCTGCAAATCGCGCTGGGCGACGGCCACAACGCATTCGACCTGAAGCGCGTGGGCGGCGGTCTGCTGGTTCAATCGCTCGATTCGAAGAACGTGCAGCCGCATGAACTGCGCGTCGTGACCAAGCGCCATCCGACGCCGAAGGAAATGGACGATCTGATGTTCGCCTGGCGCGTGGCGAAGTTCGTGAAGTCGAACGCGATCGTGTTCTGCGGCGGCGGCATGACGCTCGGCGTCGGCGCGGGCCAGATGAGCCGCGTGGATTCGGCGCGCATTGCGGGCATCAAGGCGCAGAATGCAGGACTCTCGCTCAACGGCTCGGCGGTGGCATCGGATGCGTTCTTCCCGTTCCGCGACGGCCTCGACGTTGTGGTGAACGCGGGCGCGACCTGCGTGATCCAGCCGGGCGGCTCCATGCGCGACGACGAAGTGGTCGCCGCCGCCGATGAGCACAACGTCGCGATGATTCTTACGGGCACGCGCCATTTCCGCCATTAATCGCGGCAAGTTCATTTAGTATTGGCCTGTTTGCGCTTCGGAACGGCGCAAGCAGGCCATTTCACTTTGGACGAGCCGCATCGCGAACGAATGAGAATCTTAGGCATCGACCCCGGCCTGCGCGTGACGGGCTTCGGCATCATCGACATGGCGGGGCACTCGCTCAACTATGTGACGAGCGGCGTCATCAAGACGGCCGACGCCGATTTGCCTTCGCGCCTGAACACCATCTTCGACGGCATTTCGACGCTTATCCGGCAGCACAATCCGGATCAGGCGGCCATCGAGAAAGTCTTCGTCAACGTCAATCCGCAATCGACGCTACTGCTCGGGCAGGCGCGCGGCGCGGCCATCTGCGGGCTTGTCGCGAGCGGCGTGCCGGTCGCCGAATACACGGCGCTGCAACTGAAGCAGGCTGTTGTCGGCTACGGCCGCGCGACCAAGGAGCAGATGCAGCAGATGGTCGTGCGCCTGCTCAATCTCTCGGGCGTGCCGAGCACCGACGCGGCCGACGCGCTCGGCATGGCCATCTGTCACGCGCACGGGGGCACGGGGCTCGCCACGCTCGGCGGCATTGCGCCGTCGCTCGCGAAGAAAGGCTTGCGCGTGCGGCGCGGCAGGCTCATCGGCTAAATCTCTTCATTCGATAACGCAAACATGATTGGTCGCATCGCCGGCGTTCTGCTGGAAAAAAATCCGCCGCACCTGCTCGTCGACTGCAACGGCGTCGGCTATGAAATCGACGTGCCGATGAGCACGTTCTACAACCTGCCGAACGCGGGCGACAAGGTCGTGCTGCTCACGCAGATGATCGTGCGCGAGGACGCGCACTTGCTCTACGGCTTTCTCACGTCGCAGGAACGCTCAACGTTTCGCGAATTGTTAAAGATCAGCGGCATCGGCGCGCGCATGGCGCTCGCGGTGCTTTCGGGCATGAGCGTGCAAGAGCTCGCGCAGACCGTGACGACTCAAGACACCGCGCGCCTCACGCGCGTGCCGGGCATCGGCAAGAAGACGGCCGAACGCCTGCTGCTCGAACTGAAGGGCAAGCTCGGCGCCGATCTCGGCGCAATGGCGAGTGCCGCTTCGCAGTCCGACCATGCGTCCGACATTCTCAATGCGCTGCTCGCGCTCGGCTATTCCGAGAAGGAAGCCCTCGCCGCCATCAAGAACGTGCCGGCGGGAACGGGCGTCTCGGAAGGCATCAAGCTCGCCTTGAAGGCGCTCTCGAAAGCCTGATTCTCCGGTCGCCTGGCGCTGTGCGCCACTAGGCCGTTCGGCCAGGTTCGCGGCGAGAAGGCTCGCTGTACAATCGACTCATGATCGAAACCGACAAACTCGCCGCCGAACGCATCATCTCGGCCACGCCCGTCTCGCCGAACGAAGAAGCCTTCGAGCGCGCGCTGCGACCGCGCCAGCTCGACGAATACGTGGGGCAAGAGAAGGTGCGCGGGCAGCTCGAAATCTTCATCGAAGCGGCCAAGCGGCGTTCCGAAGCGCTGGATCATGTGCTGCTCTTCGGTCCGCCGGGTCTGGGCAAGACCACGCTCGCGCATATCATCGCGCGGGAAATGGGCGTGAATCTGCGGCAGACGTCGGGACCGGTGCTGGAACGCGCAGGCGACCTCGCCGCGTTGCTCACCAATCTCGAAGCGAACGACGTGCTCTTCATCGACGAGATTCATCGGCTCTCGCCGGTCGTCGAGGAAATTCTTTATCCGGCGCTTGAGGATTATCAGATCGACATCATGATCGGCGAAGGTCCGGCCGCGCGCAGCGTCAAGCTGGATCTTCAGCCGTTCACGCTCGTCGGCGCGACCACGCGCGCGGGCATGCTGACGAATCCGTTGCGCGACCGCTTCGGCATCGTGTCGCGGCTGGAGTTCTACAACGCGAACGAGCTCGCGCGTATCGTGTCGCGCTCGGCGTCGCTTCTGAAGGCGGACATCGTGCCAGAAGGCGCGCTGGAAATCGCGCGGCGCTCACGTGGGACGCCGCGTATCGCGAACCGGCTGCTGCGCCGCGTGCGCGATTACGCGGAAGTGAAGGCTAACGGCAGCATCACGGCGGAAGTGGCGGATGCCGCGCTGAAGATGCTGGACGTCGATCCCGTCGGCTTCGACCTGATGGACCGCAAGCTGCTCGAAGCGATCCTGCACAAGTTCGACGGCGGGCCGGTAGGCGTCGATAACCTCGCGGCGGCCATTGGCGAAGAACGCGACACCATCGAAGACGTGCTGGAGCCTTATTTGATCCAGCAAGGCTATTTGCAGCGCACGCCGCGCGGGCGCGTCGCGACCTTGCTGACGTACCGGCACTTCGGCATCGCCGCGCCGGACGGCGGCCCGATCCGCGACCTCTGGGACGCGAACAACGGCTAGCGCATGTCGGATCAGGCAACGTTGGTCACGCGCGTGCGGTCTTCGATTGCACGCGGCATCACGAACCTCACGACCGGCAGCGGGCCGACGCTCGATTACTCCTCGCCGCCGGGCGATCCGGGCCTCTTCGGACCGGACACCATCTGCTGGAAAGTCCACGCCGATTTCACGTCGATGATGACGAGCGGCATCAGCGCGCTGTTGCTCCAGACGCTGCATCCGCTGGCGCTCGCGGGCGTGTGGGATCACTCCACGTTTCGCACGGATATTCTCGGGCGTCTGCGGCGCACGGCCACCTTCATCGCGGGAACCACGTTCGGCAACCGGCACGACGCGCTCGCGCTGATCGAGCGCGTCAAGGGCATCCATATGGGCGTGACGGGCACCGCGCCCGACGGCCGGCCGTATCGCGCGAGCGATGCCGATCTTCTGACATGGGTGCACGTCGCCGAAGTCACGAGCTTTCTCGAAGGCTATCTGCGCTACGTGAACCCTGCTCTGTCAGAGGCGGATCAGGACCGCTACTTCGAAGAAACGGCGCTCGTCGCCCGCCTGCTCGGCGCGCGCGACGTGCCGACCACGCGCGCGCAGGTCGACGCGTATCTCGCCGCCATGCGTCCGCATCTGCACGCAAGCGAGCGCACCCAGGAAGTCATTCGCGTGCTCAAGAATGCGCCGACGCCAAGCGTCGTCATGAAACCGGCGCGCGTGCTGGTGTTCAATGCAGGCGTCGATCTGCTGCCCGACTGGGCGCAGGCCATGCTCGGCCTGTCGTCGCTCGCGCCGATGCGGCGGGTCATTGCGCGTCCCGGCGTGCGGGCAATGGCGCCGGTCGTCCGCTGGGCGCTCGTCAACGGCATCTCGAAGCGTGCGCGCTTGCGAGTTGCCGCAAAGAAGAGCGACTAGGCTGTCTTGCGCAGGCTGTCGTCGGCGGTATCGGTGGCGAGATGGGTTACATCACCCCATGACACCACCGTCGCGTGGCCGCCGTCGTAATCGACCACGTTGAGGCTGCAATTGAGCAGCGGCCAGTTGCGCGGCGCGTCGAGCGGCAGTTTCATCGCGAACCGGTAGATGCAGTCGAGCACGCCGCCGTGCGCCACACACGCGATGCGCCCGCCCGGATGCGCGGCGACGATCGGCTCCATTGCGTGAATCACGCGGTGATAGAAGACGCGCAGCGATTCGCCGCCGGGCGGCGTGAAGCCGGGATCGCGCGTTTGCCATTCGACGTACTCGGCCGGAAACTTCTCGCTGATTTCGTCGCTGTCGTGGCCCTGAAACGCGCCGTAGTTTCGTTCGCGCAAGGCTTCGGACAAGCGGAGGTCGAGTTTGAGCGCATCGGAAAACGGGCGGGCGGTCTGTTGCGCGCGTAGAAGATCGCTGCTGTAGACGGCGTCGAGCCGCCCCTCCCGCGCGAGACGCGCGCCCAGTTGCTCGGCTTGCAGCACGCCATGCACGGACAGCGGAATGTCGATATGCCCCTGAATGCGCTTCACGCGATTCCAGTCGGTCTCGCCGTGGCGGATGAACAAGACCTGAGTCGTCATGGCCGCACCTGCAGCCAGAACGTGACCGGCCCGTCGTTGACGAGCGACACCTGCATCTCGGCGCCGAATTCGCCGGTCTCGACGATCGGATGCTTCGCCCGCGCCTCGCGCACGAAGTAATCGAAGAGCCGTTTCCCCTCGTCGGGCGGCGCGGCCGGCGTGAAGCTCGGGCGCAGTCCGCTCGACGTATCGGCGGCGAGCGTGAATTGCGACACGAGCAGCACGCCGCCCGCCCGCCCTGCGCCGTCGATGTTCTGCACGGACAGGTTCATCTTGCCCGCCGCGTCGCTGAACACGCGATACGCCAGCATCTTCGCGAGCAGCTTGTCGGCTGCGGCTTCGTTGTCGCCCCGTTCGGCGCAGACGAGCGCGAGCAGGCCCGCGTCGATCGCGCCGGTCACGCGCTCGCCGACGCGCACGTCCGCGCGCCGCACTCGTTGGATAAGGGCGATCATCCGCTTACGCCGTAAGCGTGATGCGCGCGAAGCGGCGCTTGCCTACCTGCACGACGAACTCGCCCGGCTCGACCTTCAAACCCTTGTCGGACACCGTCGCGCCGTCGATCTTCACGCCGCCCTGCTCGATGTTGCGCAGCGCCTCGCTCGTAGACGGCACGAGCCCCGCCTGCTTGAGCAACTGGCCGATGGCAAGCGGCGCGCCCGCGAGCGTGACGGTCGGAATATCGTCCGGCACGCCGCCCTTCGCGCGATGGTTGAAGTCTTCGAGCGCGCGCTCGGCGTCCGCCGGCGAATGGAACCGCGCGACGATTTCCTGCGCGAGCATTACCTTGAAGTCGCGCGGATTGCGGCCGCCTTCGGCTTCCTGCCTGAAGCGCGCGATCTCTTCCATGCTGCGGAACGACAGCAGCTCGAAGTAACGCCACATGAGCGCGTCGGAGATGCTCATCAGCTTGCCGAACATCTCGGTCGGCTTCTCGCTGATGCCGACATAGTTATGCTTCGACTTCGACATCTTTTCGACGCCGTCGAGCCCTTCGAGCAGCGGCATCGTCAGAATGCATTGCTGCTCCTGGCCATATTGCTTCTGCAATTCGCGGCCGACCAGCAGGTTGAACTTCTGATCCGTGCCGCCGAGTTCGAGATCCGCGTTGAGCGCCACCGAGTCGTAGCCCTGCATCAGCGGATAAAGGAATTCGTGAATCGAGATGGGCACGCCGGTCTGGAAACGCTTGGTGAAATCTTCGCGTTCGAGAATGCGCGCCACCGTGTAGCGCGAGGCCAGCTTGATCATGCCGTCCGCGCCGAGCGGCATGGACCATTCGCTGTTGTAGCGAATCTCGGTTTTCTCGCGGTCGAGCACCAGCGACGCCTGCTCGAAATACGTCTTGGCGTTCATTTCGATCTGCTCGCGCGTGAGCGGCGGGCGCGTGGCGTTGCGGCCGGACGGATCGCCGATCAGCGACGTGAAGTCACCGATCAGGAAAATCACCTGATGCCCGAGGTCCTGCAACTGGCGCATCTTGTTGAGCACCACCGTATGGCCGATGTGAATGTCCGGCGCGGTCGGGTCCAGCCCGAGCTTGATGCGCAACGGTTTGCCCGTGGCGGCGCTCCGTGCGAGCTTCTGCGCGAACTCGTCTTCGATCAGCAGTTCGTCGCAGCCGCGCTTGGCGATCGCGAGGGCGGCGCGCACGTCGTCGGTGATCGGAAAGGCCTCGCGCGGCGGCGCGGAAGAAGCGTTGGAGTCAGTGGTCATGCTTGCGGCTTGTGATGTGAAAGATTGCGATGGCGCCGTCCTGGACGGCCTCGCGCGGTGCTTAATGGCGTGATGGGCGTAATGGCTTGTTCAGGCTCACGATTTTACGCGATGAGGCACGCATTCGGTCCGTTCGGCGGCGCGCGGATGTCCGGCGGCGGGCGGCGGGCGGCGGGCGGCGGCCGCGTCTTAACGATCGGCACGGATGCGCGGATAATCCCGCGTTGATGGACAAGCACCGACGAGCATCGACGAGGAGGGGAACGTGGGGAAAAAAGCCGAAGTAATCGAACCCGGCAAGGCAGACGGCGTGTACTTCGGCCTGATGTCCGGCACGAGCATGGACGGCGTCGACGGCGTCGCGGTGCAGTTCGCCGCGGGCAAGCCGCCGGTCGTGCTCGGCGAGGCGCACGTGTCCTTCTCCGAGGGCCTGCGCGACGCGCTCTTCGCGTTGCAGGCGCCGGGCGACAACGAACTGGAACGCGAGGCGCTCGCCGGCAATGCGCTCGCCACGCGCTACGCCGTCTGCTGCCACGAGTTGCAGAGCGTGAGCGGCTATTCGTCGACGAAGGTGCGCGCGATCGGCGTGCACGGTCAAACGGTGCGGCATCGGCCGGAAAAGGGGTACACGCGGCAGATCAACAATCCCGCGTTGCTCGCCGAGATGACGAACATCGACGTGATCGCCGATTTTCGCAGCCGCGACGTAGCCGCCGGCGGTCAGGGCGCGCCGCTCGTGCCGGCTTTTCATGCGACGATTTTCGGCGCGAAGAACGAGACGCGCGTCGTCTGCAATCTCGGCGGCATCAGCAATATCACGGTTCTGGCGGCGAGCGGCGCGGTACGCGGCTTCGACTGCGGCCCGGCGAACGCGTTGCTGGATGAATGGGCGCACCGGCATCTGAACAAGCCGTACGACGACGGCGGAAAGTTCGCGGCGCGCGGCGAGGTGAATCGGCCGCTGCTCAACGCGCTGCTCGACGAGCCGTTTTTCGAGGAAGCGCCGCCGAAAAGCACCGGCCGCGATCTCTTCAATCCGGCGTGGCTCGATGCCAAGCTCGCGCCCTTCGCGGCGCTCGCCCCCGCCGACGTGCAAGCAACGCTCACCGCGCTCACGGCCGTGACGGTCGCGCGCGAGATAGAGCGCCACGCGTCCGACGCCCGCGCTGTCTACGTGTGCGGCGGCGGCGCGCGCAATCCGGTGCTCATGCAAATGCTGCAACAGGCGCTCGATGAAACCGGCGTCTCGGGCGTGCCCGTCATGACCACCGAGGCGCTCGGCGTGCCGCCGCAGCAAGTCGAAGCGTTCGCGTTCGCCTGGCTAGCGATGCGCTGCGTGGCGCGCGAGCCCGGCAATCTCGCGTCGGTGACGGGCGCGGCGGGCGAGCGCGTGCTGGGCGCGATCTACCCGCGCTGAACGCTTTGGCGAGCGGAAACGAAAAACGGAGCCCGAAGGCTCCGTTTGTCATCAAACATCAGACTGCGCTCGGCGCTCAGACCGAGAACGACGAACCGCATCCGCAAGTCGTGGTCGCGTTCGGATTCTTGATCACGAACTGCGCGCCGTTGAGATCGTCCTTATAGTCGATTTCCGCGCCGACGAGGTATTGATAGCTCATCGAATCGACCAGCAATTGCACGCCGCTTTTGTCCATCACGGTGTCGTCTTCGTTGATTTCTTCGTCGAACGTGAAACCGTACTGGAAGCCCGAGCATCCGCCGCCTTGCACGAACACGCGCAGCTTCAGATCCGGATTGCCTTCTTCGTCGATCAATTGCTTGACCTTGTCGGCAGCAGCGTCGGTGAAGACGAACGGCATCGGCATTTCGGTCGTGGGGGTGTCGCTGACTGCGCTCATTGAACTCTCCAATTTAGCTTCTAGCCGCTATTGTAGGGCTGATCTCAAAATCGTGCCGAAAGCCCATGGAATCAAGAGGCTATATGCAAATTCGACTGATTCGGGCAAATTGCGGCAAAAAGAAAAAGCCGCCGGCACCTTGCAGTGCGGGCGGCTTTCGCAGCAGCTTCGCCGGCAGAACCGGCGAAACCCGAAGCGATTAACGCTTCGAGAATTGCTTCCTGCGGCGTGCCTTGTGGAAACCGACCTTCTTACGTTCCACTTCACGCGCGTCACGCGTGACGAAGCCAGCGTTCGACAGTTGCGACTTGAGCGTTGCGTCGTAGTCCATCAGCGCACGGGTGATGCCGTGGCGGACCGCGCCTGCCTGACCCGTTTCGCCGCCGCCGTTCACGTTGACCTTGATGTCGAACGTGGTGGCGTGGTTCGTGAGTTCCAGCGGTTGACGCACGATCATCAGCGACGTTTCGCGCGAGAAATAGTCGGCGATGGGCTTGCCATTGACGATGATCTCGCCCTTGCCCGACTTGATGAAGACACGAGCGACGGCGCTCTTGCGGCGGCCCGTACCGTAGTTCCAGTTACCGATCATGTGGGCTCCCTTAGATCTCGAGCGACTTGGGCTGTTGAGCCGTGTGCGGATGCGTGGCTTCAGCGTAGACCTTCAGCTTCTTGATCATCGCGTAGCCGAGCGGGCCCTTCGGCAGCATGCCCTTCACAGCCTTCTCGAGCGCGCGGCCCGGGAAACGCTCTTGCATCTTGCCGAACGTCGTTTCATAGATGCCGCCCGGGTAGCCCGAGTGACGGTAGTACTTCTTGTCCGTGGTCTTGTTGCCGGTGACCTTCAGCTTGCCGGCATTGACGACGATGATGTAATCGCCGGTGTCGACGTGCGGAGTAAATTCAGGCTTATGCTTGCCGCGAAGACGGCGTGCCACTTCGCTGGCGACACGGCCGAGAACCTTATCCGTCGCGTCAATCACGTACCATTCGCGCGTCACCTCTTCGGCTTTTGCGGAAAACGTCTTCATGATCGATCCAAAAATTAATCTGCCCTTTACTCTTTACCTTGTTCGGTCCTGCTTATATGAGTGCGCTAAATGACTTTCCTTGCGCGTGCAGGCTCTCCCTGACTTCTCTCCGCGGGCGTGTGACGAAGAGAACTTTGAAGTATAGCGGGAAAACGCTCGTTGCGTCAAAGGGTTGCGGCGCTCGGTGGCCAATTGCGGACGGCGCGCGGCTCTCCGAACGAAAAAAAGCCCGAGCATTTGAAGCTCGGGCTCAATCCACCTAGGAGGAGGTGGAGGAGACGCTGTAGGTTCGTCGACTGCCTCGTCGACAACAACCAATGGCCTGAGTATAGGCACGGTCATGCTGCAAAGCAAGAAGATTCGCATTATGAGAGTTCATTTCATAATGTGGTTTCACCGTGCGCCGTCGCCGCGGCGTTTCTTCCTGCGGAGGCGAGATCTCCGACCGTCAGCGTGGCGCGCGCGGCTAAGCGGATTCCGGCTTCCCACCCGCGTCAATCGGAGAATGCGCGGACTCGGTCTGCGATGACCGTTCGATGAACCGCTACAATGAAAGCTGTTTACAACGCGTCAAGCGGGCGGAGCCTTAGCATGGAATGCAAAGTGAGCTGGATGGGACAGGACGGCATGGCGTTCGCCGCCGAAACCGGTAGCGGTCATCTCGTCAACATGGACGGCGCGCCGGAAGGCGGCGGCCGCAATCTCGCGCCGCGTCCGATGGAAATGGTTCTGCTCGGTACCGGCGGCTGCACCGCGTACGACGTCGTGATGATCCTGAAGAAAAGCCGCCAGGAAATCGAAGGCTGCTCGGTGACGCTCAAGGCCGAGCGCGCAAGCGAAGACCCGAAGGTGTTCACGAAGATCCACTTCCACTTCACGGTGACGGGGAAGAACCTGAATCCCGCGACGGTCGAGCGCGCCATCAATCTGTCGCACGACAAGTATTGTTCCGCGTCGATCATGCTCGCCAAGACGGCGGAACTGACGCATTCGTTCGATATCGTCGAACGATAAGCGCGTCGCAGAAAAAAGAGCCGGCGTCAGGCAAGACGCCGGCTCTTTCTTTTGAATGACGACAAAGCGGGCCGATAAGCCGGATTCTGTGCGCGCGCCGCCCGAAGGCGAACGCGCGTGGCAGCCATTCCTCTAGGCGCGCCATTGCTGACGCGCTCGAGCTTCCTACCCGCAGACGAACGGGGGCACCGTCCTGCATCGCGAAGATGCGCGCCTGCCTATTTGGAATTGCTCCGGGTGGAGGTTACCGTGCCGGCACGTCTCGCGACGGCCGCGGTGCGCTCTTACCGCACCGTTTCACCCTTACCTGATCTCCGGACTTGCGTCCGAAGCCATCGGCGGTTTGCTTTCTGTTGCCCTGTTCCGCGTGTTGCCACGGATGGCCGTTAGCCATCACCCTGCCCTGTGGAGTCCGGACTTTCCTCGCCCTCGACGCTGGTGAGCGCCGAAGCCGCGACTGCCTGGCCTGCTTTGCGGCGTCGATTCTAACATGCGGCTTTCGCGTGCTTTGCTGCGCCTGCCGCGATGCGCCGGCCGGGACGGAAGACGGACGGGTCGTCATAGAACGCGGCGTCCGCGTTCGCGTCGCACCAGCCGGGCACGCCCAGCACCGGCAGCGGTGCGAACGCGCGGCTCGCGGGCGGCTCGGCCATCAGGCTGCGCGAAACGAGATCGTCGAGCATGGAGCGGCGGGCGGCATCGTCCGATGAGAAATACGCGGCCGGCACGTTCACGATCCACGCGTGCCCCGTGCACGCCTTGTATGGCGCGACGAGCTTTTCGAGCAACGCGTGGCCGAAAACGCGCGCCTCGCACCGGCTGCCCCACGACGCGCGTTTCGCGATGAACAACTCACGCCAGTCGAAGCGGCGCAGCGCATCCGCGAGCGATGCGTCGGCGCACGCGAACAGCACCGCGTTTTCGTCGAAGAGCGTGAGCGCATCGCGCACGCCGCCGCGCGTCGGGCCGATGCCGAGCGCGTCGATCTGCTCTGCCTGACACGCGTTGAGCGCCACCTTGATGCGCGGATACTGAAGCCACATCAGGCCGTTGAAGAAATCGTGCAGATTGTGGCGCGTCGGCACGCAGCCGGTCGTGGCGATATGCGCCTCGTACGACGCGCCCTCCGCCAGCGATTCCTGCGCGACGAACGCGAGCGTCAGGCCGCGTCCGGTCACGAGCGCGGCTTGCGCGGCGTCGTCGTTCAGTGCTTCGAGATAGCGCGCCGGACCATCCAGCGCCGCCGCCTGCCAGCGTTCGCCGCGCGACGCGAGCGGCGCGAGCCACGGACGCGTCCAGTCGATCTCGTCGAAACGCGCGGACACCGCTGCGACCGTCAGGCCGATTCCACGAACCGCCAGCCGATCGACTCGCCGCCGCGCAGCGGGACGATCTGCGAATCCCCGGCGGCGAATTCGGCGGGCAGCGTCCACGACGCGCGCTCGAGCGTCACCGTCTCCGCGCTGCGCGGCAGGCCGTAAAAATCCGCGCCGTGGAAACTTGCGAAGCCTTCCAGCTTGTCGAGCGCGCCGGCCTTGTCGAAGGCTTCGGCATAGAGTTCCAGCGCGTGCAGCGCCGTGTAGCAGCCCGCGCAGCCGCACGCGTGCTCCTTCAGGCCCTTCGGATGCGGCGCGCTATCCGTGCCGAGGAAAAAGCGCGGATTACCGGACGTCGCCGCCTCGACGAGCGCCACGCGATGCGTCTCCCGCTTGAGCACCGGCAAGCAGTAATAGTGCGGACGGATGCCGCCGACGAGCATGGCGTTGCGGTTGTACAGCAGGTGATGCGCGGTGATCGTCGCGCCGATGGTGCCTTGCGCGTCGCGCACGTAGTCGGCAGCGTCTTTCGTCGTGATGTGCTCGAAGACCACCTTGAGCGCGGGAAAATCGCGGCGCAGCGGCGTCATCACGCGGTCGATAAATACTTTTTCGCGGTCGAACACGTCGATGTCGCTGTCCGTCACTTCGCCATGCGTCAGCAGCGGCATGCCCACTTCCTGCATCGCTTCGAGCGTTTTCGCGCACTTGCCGAGCAGATCCGTCACGCCCGCATCGGAATTCGTCGTCGCGCCGGCCGGGTACAGCTTCACGCCGTGTACGAAGCCGCTGTCTTTCGCGCGGCGGATCTCGTCGGGCGGCGTGTTGTCGGTGAGATAGAGCGTCATCAGCGGCTCGAAGCCCGCGCCCGCGCCCTCCTTCGGCAATGCCGCGAGAATCCGCTCGCGGTACGCCGCGGCCATTTCGGTGGTCGTGACCGGCGGCTTCAGGTTCGGCATGATGATCGCGCGGCCGAACTGGCGCGCCGTATGCGGAAGCACGGCGGCGAGCGTCGCGCCATCGCGCACGTGCAAGTGCCAGTCGTCGGGGCGCGCCAGGGTGAGCGTAGAGGGCGAATCGGGCGAATCGGGCGATGCGGAAGTAGCGGACATGGCGTGATGACGGCGAGGACGTTAAGAGAAAGCGAACCGCAAGCAAAGAACTGCGCAGCCGAGCGGCATACAACCGGAAAAAACCGCCGTGGAAAATCCACAACGGCGGCCGGCGAGCCGCGGCGTTCGATTTTTTCGGGAATGCCCCGGTGATATGCTTGTCGGACATATTGTAACAACCCGACTTCAGGGCTTCGGCCCGCCGCATCGAGCAACATGTGCCAACTTCTCGGAATGAATTGCGCCGAACCGACCGACGTGACGTTCTCGTTCACCGGCTTCGCGGCGCGCGGCGGAATGACGGATCACCACGCGGATGGCTGGGGCATCGCGTTCTTCGAGGACAAGGCGTGCCGGCTGTTCATCGATCATCAGTCGTCGGCGAGTTCGCCGCTCGCCGAGATGGTCAAGCGGTATCCGATCAAGTCGAAGAACACCATCGCGCATATTCGCAAGGCGACGCAAGGGCATATCCTTCTGGAGAACTGCCACCCGTTCATGCGCGAGTTGTGGGGCCGGCACTGGATCTTCGCGCATAACGGCGATCTGAACGGCCACGCGCCGCAACTCACGGGCGTCTATCAGCCGGTCGGCACCACGGACAGCGAACTCGCGTTTTGCGCGCTGCTGCAAGGCTTGCGCGGCGCCTTTCCGTGCTCGCAGCCGCCGCTCGACGAACTTTTCGAGGCGCTCGCCACGCTCACGCGCGAGATCACGCAGTACGGCGTGTTCAACTTCCTGATGTCGAACGGGCAGGCGCTCTTTTCGCACTGCTCCACGCATCTCTACTATCTCGTGCGCAGCTGGCCGTTTTCGACAGCGCACTTGATCGACGCGGACATGTCCATCGACTTCGCGAAGTACACGACGCCGGAAGACCGCGTCGCCGTGATCGCGACCTCGCCGCTCACCGATAACGAAGTCTGGACGCGCTTCGCTCCCGGCGATCTCGCGATGTTTCAGAAAGGCGCGCTCGCGCGGACGCTGAACATTCCGGTCCCCGAGGCAGTCGCGAGAAAGGCGGCCGAACCGCTCGCGAAGGCGTGCGTCGGCTCCGCGCTGAAAATCGACGAGATCCGCACGACGGCGGCAGTCGAATCTGAACTGGGCATCGAATAAAAAACGCGGCGCTTCTTTTCGGAAGCGCCGCGATTCTTTCAAGCGTGCAAAAGCTCAGTGCAGGATCTTCGCGAGGAAGTCCTTCGCGCGGTCGGACTTCGGGTTCGCAAAGAACGCGTCTTTCTGGTCGTCCTCCACGATCAAGCCCTTATCCATGAAGATCACGCGATGCGCGACCTTCTTCGCGAAGCCCATTTCGTGCGTCACGCACATCATGGTCATGCCTTCCTGCGCGAGCTCCACCATCACGTCGAGCACTTCGTTGATCATCTCAGGATCGAGCGCGGAAGTCGGCTCGTCGAAGAGCATCGCGATCGGGTCCATCGAAAGCGCGCGCGCAATCGCCACGCGCTGCTGCTGACCGCCCGACAACTGGCCGGGATACTTGTCCGCATGCGCGCGCAAGCCGACGCGATCCAGAAGCTTCAGGCCCTTCTGCGTCGCTTCGTCGTTCGAACGGCCAAGCACCTTGATCTGCGCGAGCGTCAGGTTCTGCACGATCGACAGATGCGGAAAGAGCTCGAAGTGCTGGAACACCATGCCGACCTTCGAGCGCAGCTTCGACAGATTCGTCTTCTTGTCCGTCAGCGACTGGCCGTTGATGGTGATCTCGCCCTTCTGGAACGGCTCCAGGCCGTTGACGGTCTTGATGAGCGTCGACTTGCCCGAGCCCGACGGGCCGCACACGACGACGACTTCGCCCTTCTTCACTTCGGTCGTGCAGTCGGTGAGCACCTGGAACTGCCCGTACCACTTCGAAACATTCTTGATAGAGATCATCTTGCGACCTTTTTCTGAAGACTTTTGACGAGCGCCGACGCCACCACGCACACCACGAAATAACATGCCCCGGCAAACAGCACCATTTCGACGGTCGTGCCGTCGCGGTCGCCGATGTTCGTCGCCGTGCGGAAGAAGTCCGCGAGACTGATCACGTAGACGAGCGACGTGTCCTGGAAGAGCACGATCGCTTGCGTGAGCAGAAGCGGCACCATCGCCCGGAACGCCTGTGGCAGAACGACGAGCTTCATCGCCTGACCGTAGGTCATGCCGAGCGCGAAGGCTGCGTTGACCTGCCCGCGCGGCACCGCCTGAATGCCGGCGCGGATGATTTCCGAATAGTACGCGGCTTCGAACAGCGAAAACGCGACCATCGCCGATGCGAGGCGAATGTCGATATCCGCCGACAGCCCGAGCACGTTCTGCAGCACCTGCGGCACGATCAGGAAGAACCACAGCAGCACCATGACGAGCGGGATGGAGCGAAACAGCGTGACGTACGCGCCCGCGAACCATTGCAGCGGCTTGATGCCCGAGAGGCGGAACAGCGCGATGACCGTTCCCCACACGATGCCGATCACGATGGCGAGCAGCGTGATCTGCAACGTGATGATGGCGCCCGTCCACAGCGTAGGCAGCGAGCCGATGACGCCACTCCAGTTGAACTGATGCATTACTTGCCTCCGATGTAGCCAGGCAGCCGCGTTTTCGCTTCGATCCAGCGCATCAGCAGCATCACGATGAGGTTGATGAGCATGTACGCGAGCGTCACCGCGATAAACGATTCATAGGTCTGCGCCGTGTAGTCCACGAGCTGACGCGCCTGCGCCGAGAGATCGAGCAGACCGATGGTCGAGGCCACCGCCGAATTCTTGAACACGTTCAGAAATTCCGACGTGAGCGGCGGCACGATGATGCGATACGCCACCGGCATCAGCACGTAGCGATACGTCTGCCATTGCGTGAAGCCCATCGCGAGGCCGGCGTTGCGCTGTCCGCGCGGCAACGCGTTGATGCCCGAGCGCACCTGTTCGCACACGCGCGCGCCGGTGAACAGCCCGAGACAGATGATCGACGACGAAAAGAACTGCGCGGAAGGCGGCAGTTGCTTGAACCAGTTGCCGATGGAAGCCGGCAGCAGTTCCGGTATCACGAGATACCAGATGAAGAACTGCACGATCAGCGGAATGTTGCGGAAGATCGCGACATACACGGTGCCGATGCCGGCCAGCGTGCGATTCGGGACCGTGCGCAAGATGCCGAACAACGAGCCGACCACGAGCGCGATGACCCAGGCCGCGAGCGACACGGTAATCGTCACCCAGAAGCCTGAAATCAGCCAGCCGAGATACGTGGTGGGCTCGCCGGTGGAAACCGGACTCAGCAAAACGCCCCAGTTCCAGTGATAAGACATGGACTCACTCCAAAAAGAAACGGAAGAAGCAAGGCTCCTTCCGTCTCGTTCGTTCTTTACCCGAACCGGTTAGTCGATTGCCTTGTCATTCGGGCTCTTGAACAGAGCCTTCATGTCTTCGCTTTCCGGGAAGTTCAGGTTGAGCCCCTTCGGAGGAATCGGGCTTTCGAACCACTTCTTGTAGATCTTGTCGGCTTCGCCCGACGTTTCGACCTTCGCGATTGCGTCGTCGACCACCTTCTTGAACTCGGGGTCGTTCTTGCGCATCATGCAGCCGTACGCTTCATGCGATTGCGGCGCGCCGACGATCACGAAATCGCCCGGGTTGTTCGACTTGGCGCGCTCGCCGGCGAGCAGCGCGTCGTCCATCATGAACGCGACCGCGCGGCCCGTCGACAGCGTCAGGAACGACTCGCCGTGATCCTTCGCGCTGATGATGTTCATGCCCATGTTCTTTTCCTGATTCATCTTGCGAAGCAGGCGCTCGGACGTGGTGCCGGCAGTCGTCACGACGGTCTTGCCCTTCAGGTCGGCCCAGTCCTTCACGCCGGAATCCTTCTTGGTCATGAGACGCGTGCCGATCACGAAGATCGTGTTCGAGAAAGCCGCTTGCTGCTGGCGCTCGGCGTTGTTCGTGGTCGAGCCGCATTCGATATCGACGGTGCCGTTCTGCACGAGCGGAATGCGGTTTTGCGACGTCACCGGCGTCAGCTTCACCTTCAGGTTCGGCATGTTGAGCTTCTGCTTGACCGCCTCGACGACCTTCAGCGCGAACTCGTTCGAATAGCCGACGACATTCTGCTTGTCGTCATAGTACGAGAACGGAATGGACGATTCGCGATGCCCCAGCGAGATGACACCCGTATCCTTGATCTTCTTGAGCGTGCCCGCGTCCTGGGCGTAGGCGCCCGTGGCGAAAATTCCCAGCGCGGCGACGAGCAGCGCAGCCTTTTTAACCTTCATGTGTTCGATCTCCTGTGGCGAAAAACCGGGCCAAGTTTAGCAGGGTAATAATTCTGAAAGAATGATCGTTAACCGGTGTTCGTCGCATTTTAGAGACGGGCCGGCGCAACCGAGTGCAACTCCGCGTAGGCGCGCATATTACGCGAATCTGATAAAAAAAGTGGCGGGGGGGCGGGGGGGCCCCCCCCCCGGGCTGGGGGGGGGGGGGGGGGGGGGCCCCCCCCCCCCCCCCCCCCCCCGCGCCCCCGCCGTTTTTTTGGCTTAGCGGGCT
>NZ_JALQEM010000003.1 GCF_023630705.1 Caballeronia sp. GAFFF1 | reverse complement strand
CCCCACCACCCCGCGCCGGCGGCACAAATAAAAATTAAAAAATAATAAATCTCGGGGGGCGCGCCCCCCCCCCCCCCCCCGCGTGGGGGGGGGGGGGGGGGGCCCCCCCCCCCCCCCCCCCTCGCCGCGCTTACGATGAACGCGCTTTTGCATGCGATCAGGGGTACAGGCCGCGCATTTCGCGCGCCATCAAAATGCGCGTACACGCGACGATGAACGCCGCCGTGCGCACCGAAACCTGCTGCTCGCTCGCCACTTGCCAGACCGCCGCGAACGCTTCGCGCATCACGCGCTCGAGGCGCTGATTGATCTCGTCTTCGGTCCAGAAGAAGCTGGAGAAGTCCTGCACCCACTCGAAGTAGGAAACGGTCACGCCGCCCGCGTTCGCCACCACGTCCGGAATCACGAGCACGCCCTTGTCGTGGAGGATGTCGTCGGCCGCGGTCGTGGTCGGGCCGTTCGCGCCTTCGACGATGATCTTCGTCTTGATCTTCGGCGCGTTCTGCTCGGTAATCTGCCCTTCGAGCGCGGCCGGGATCAGGATGTCGCTTTCGATGGTCCAGAACTCGTCCTTCGACACCGGGTCCGCGCCCGAGAAACCGCCCACGCCGCCGTTCTGCGCGACGTGCTCGGCGAGCGCCACCGTATCGATGCCTTTCGAGTTATAGAGCGTGCCGGTGTGATCCTGCACCGCGATCACGCGCGCGCCCGCTTCTTCGAAGAGACGCGCCGCGATTCCGCCGACGTTGCCGAAGCCCTGCACCGCGATGCGCGCGCCTTCGATCTCCAGCCCGACTCGCCGCGCCGCTTCCGTGCCGACGACGAACACGCCGCGTCCCGTCGCTTCCTTGCGGCCGAGCGAGCCGCCGAGCGAAATGGGCTTGCCGGTCACGACGCCGGTTGCCGTCTGGCCCTGGTTCATGGAGTAGGTGTCCATCATCCACGCCATGATCTGTTCGTTCGTGTTCACGTCCGGCGCGGGGATGTCCGTGTTCGGCCCGATGATGATGCCGATTTCGCTCGTATAGCGGCGCGTCACGCGCTCCAGTTCCCCGCGCGACAGCGTGCGCGGATCGACGCGGATGCCGCCCTTCGCGCCGCCGTACGGCACGTTCACCGCCGCGTTCTTCACCGACATCCACGCGGACAGCGCCATGACTTCGGAAAGCGTCACGTCCTGGTGATACCGCACGCCGCCCTTGCCGGGACCACGCGACGTGTTGTGCTGCACGCGATAGCCTTCGAAGTGCGCGACCGTGCCGTTATCCAGCTCGATCGGGCAATCGACGATCAGAATGCGCTTCGGCCGCTTGAGGGTTTCGACCCAGCGTGAAAGGGAGCCGAGATACGGCGCCACGCGATCGACCTGCCGCAGATAGTTCCCCCACGGGCCGAGATCGTCGGCGTGCAAATACGAGGGAATGGCATGGTCAAGCTTCGGAGAGGACATTGATGCTCCAGCGGTTTGTGGAATACGTCAATTGTCGAAAAACGGCGTTTCCAAATCCAATGCCGTTTCCTTATCCGATCATGCGTTTCTTGCATAACCTCCTAAAGCCTTACGCGGCGGGCGTTTCCGTCGATGCCTTCAGCAGTTCTTCACCGACTGCGTCCCATAGCGCACGGACGAGCGCCTGGCGCGGATCGTCGCCTTGCGAAGCCATCTTGTCGCGATAGAGGCGAATTTCCATCGTCAACGTGAACTGACCGGCGGGCGTCCCGCGCGTTCCGCGGTCCAGCCGAATGAGCCGCCCTTCCTCGACCGCATCCTCCACTGCGCTATGCGGCAGGAACGCGACGCCGTGGCCTGCGAGCGCCATCGCCTTGAGGCCTTCCGCCATATCCGTTTCATACACTTTGTCCAGATGCAGGCGCGCGGGCGCCGTCGCGATGATGACTTCGGTCATGCGGCCGAGGTAAGCGTTGGGCGTGTACGAGAGATAAGGCACGGGCGCATCGGCGCTGGCAGGCAGCGTGTAGCGCGCGCGTCCGGCCTTGTTCGGCGCGGAGAACGGGCTGATCGGTTCGAGGCCGAGCGTCAGCATGTCATAGCGGGCGGGATCGAGCGCGACCGGATGGCTTGGATGGTGATAGCCCATCACGAGATCGCAGCCGCCTTCGACGAGCGAGAGCACCGCGTCATGCACGTTGAGCGCGCGCAGCCTCGTGCGGATGCGTCCGAGCCGCGCCTCGATATGCTGGAGCCAGCGCGGAAAGTAGGTGAGCGAGAGCGTGTGCGGCACCGCGAATTCGATGGTCGCCGCGGGCGCACCGCCCTGCCCGCGCAACAGCGTGCGCGCTTCGTGGAACTGCGAGAGCATCGCGAGCGCCTGCTCGTAGAACACCTGTCCGGCTTGCGTGAGCCGCGTCGGATAGACGGAACGGTCGATCAGTTCAGTGCCGAGCCATGCTTCGAGCGCCTGGATGCGCCGCGAGAACGCAGGCTGCGTGATATGGCGAAGCTCGGCCGAGCGGCTGAAGCTGCGCGTCTCCGCGAGCGAAACGAAGTCTTCGAGCCATTTGAGTTCCATGCTGGAGTCGCGCCGTGCCGCGCCGGATGCGGGAAGCAGGCATTTTAGCGGGCGCGGCCGCGTCCGATGATTCAAGCCGAGGCCTGCCGCACCACGCGCACGCATGCCGCACGGGCGAGGTGCGGCTTCTGTCTTGGCGCGCTCGCTTGTTCTGCCCGTGCCGAGCCGCGCCTGCATTGAGGCGCGTCGCATCGACGCAAATTGGCATGATGCTTGCGAAAATCCGGGCCGCCGTGAACACCACGCCAAAAGCGCGACAGCGCCACACCCGGAACACTCATGTCCAATCTTATTGCATCGCTCAAGAGCGGCAACTGGCGCTCGCTTCTCGCCTGCTTCCTCTACTTCGATACGGGCTTCACCGTCTGGGTGTTGTACGGGCCGCTTGCGCCGTTCATCGGGCGCGACATCACGATGTCGGCGGCGCAACAGGGCTTTCTCGTCGCGGTGCCGGTGCTGGCCGCCGCGATCCTGCGCGTGACGCTCGGCAATCTGTATCAATCGACCGATGGCCGCCGCGTCGCGCTCATGGGCGTGCTGCTCTCGTCGATTCCGTCGATCGTGCTGCCGCTCGTTCCCGGCGTGCCGTCGTATGCGCTCTTGCTCGTGCTCGGCGTGTTCCTCGGCATGGGCGGCGCGAGCTTCGCCGTCGCGTTGCCGATGGCCGGCAGCAACTATCCGCCGAAGGTGCAGGGGCTCGTGCTAGGTCTCGCCGCCGCTGGCAACATCGGCGCGGTGCTCGACGGCTTCCTGTTCCCGCATCTGGCCGATGCTTTCGGCTGGAAGGTATCGACCGCCGCCGCGCTGCCGCTGCTCGCGATCACGGCTGCCGCGCTGTTCGCATGGGCGTCGGATGCGGGCGAAAAAACCGGCAGCACGATGCGCGCGCTCGCCAGCTTCGCGGTGACGCTCGTGAGCCTCGTCGTGCTCGTGCTCGCGGTACACGGCGGCGTATTCGGCGCGGGACGCACGGGCGTCCTGCTGCTGCCGGTGCTCGGCGCGCTTATCGCGATTGCCGTGCTGCCGCGCCGCTATCGTTCGGTGCTGGGCGAACGCGATACGTGGGTCATCATGCTCATCTACAGCATCACGTTCGGCGGCTTCGTCGGCATGTCGTCGTATGTGACGCTGCTGCTGACATCGCTCTATCAGATGCCGAAGCTCGAAGCCGGGCTCGTCATGTCGCTGCTCGCGTTTCTCGGTGCAATCGTGCGGCCGTTCGGCGGCTATGTCGCAGATCGCGTGACTGGTGTGCGCGCGCTGCTCGTCCTGCTCGCAGTAATCGCCGCAGCCGATTTCGCGTTCGCGATCTGGATGCCGCCGGTCGCGGGCGGGCTCGGCCTGCTCGTCTGCCTGTATCTCGCGTTCGGGCTCGGCAACGGCTCGACGTTCCAGCTCGTGCCGCATCGCTGGAAGGGAAAGACAGGGCTGCTGTCGGGTATCGTCGGCGCGGCGGGCGGCATCGGCGGCTTCTATCTGCCGGTGATCATGGGCATTGCGAAGGAAAGCACCGGCAGTTATCAGATGGGCTTCGCGACGTTCGGCGTGCTCGCGACGTGCGCTTTCGGCGCGCTCTTCGTGCTGCGTTCGCAATGGCTGCGGTGGTCGGCCACGTCGTCGCAAGGGCACGACGCCCTCGCGATCAACGGCGCGCACGCGATGGAGTGATGCCGCATTCGCAGATCAAGGCCGGCGATCGCTCTCGATTGCCGGCCAGCGTGCGAACGCGAAGACCCACAGCATGACGAAATTCACGATAGGCAGCAGTCCGGTGAGCACCCACCAGCCGGAATGTCCGGTGCGCTTCACGATACGGACGTACGGGTAGATCGTCAGGAAACAAAAGAAGACGATCAGCCAGTGCCAGATGGTTAAACTTTCCATGCTTTCCTCGCAGTTCTCGTGGCCCCGACGTTACGGTACGCACGACTAATCAATTCCGCGAGAATATATATCAGCTTCGGCTAGTCGCGGCCTAGGCGACCGCGACTTTCACAATTTTTGCTCAAACCTTCGCCGCGTCGTCCCGCTCGACCACAGGCTCGACCGTCCGCTGCTGCTGCAACGCCCACATCTGCGCAAAGAGTCCGCCCGCTCGAAGCAACTCCGCGTGCGTGCCGCGCTCGACCACGCGTCCATGATCCATCACGATGATCTGCTCCGCATGCACGACCGTCGAGAGCCGGTGCGCGATGATGAGCGTCGTCCGCTCGCGGGCGATGGAATCGAGTTCTCGCTGAATGGCGCGTTCGGACTTCGAATCCAGCGCGGACGTCGCTTCGTCGAAAATAAGGATCGGCGGGTTCTTCAAAAGCGTGCGGGCAATTGCCACGCGCTGCTTCTCGCCGCCCGACAGCTTCAGACCGCGCTCGCCGACCGTCGTGTCGTAACCCGCCGGCAACGCCTCGATGAAGTCGTGGATATGCGCGGCGCGCGCGGCCGCCATCACTTCTTCGCGGCTCGCGGAAGGCTGTCCATACGCGATGTTGTAGTAGATCGAATCGTTGAAGAGCACGGTGTCCTGCGGCACGATGCCGATGGACGCGCGCAGCGAATCCTGCGTCACATCGCGAATGTCCTGCCCGTCGATGACAATGCGCCCGCCGGTCGCGCGGTCCAGGTCGTAGAAGCGAAAGAGCAGCCGCCCGAGCGTGGATTTGCCCGAGCCGCTGTGGCCGACGACAGCGGTCGTCGTGCCCGCCGCGATGGTGAAATCGACGTTATGCAGAATCTGCCGCGCGGCCTCATACGCGAAGCTCACGTTCTCGAAGCGCACCTCGCCGCCTGTCACTTTGAGCGGCGGCGCATTCGGCGCATCCGGCACTTCGCGCCCCGCGCCGAGCAGCGTGAACATGCGGTCCATGTCGGTCAGCGCCTGCTTCAACTCGCGATACACCACGCCGAGGAAATTCAGCGGAATATAAAGCTGCAACATGAACGTGTTGATCAGCACGAGATCGCCGAGCGTGAGGCGCCCCGCCATCACGCCCTGCGTCGCGCGCCAGAGAATGAACACGAGCCCGAGGCCGATAATCGTCTGCTGCCCGAAGTTGAGCATGGAGAGCGACCGTTGCGATTTGATCGCAGCCGCGCGGTAACGCTGCAAATTCTCGTCGTAGCGGCGCGTTTCCCATTCTTCGTTGCCGAAGTACTTCACCGTCTCGTAGTTGAGCAGCGAATCGATAGCGCGCGAATTGGCCTTCGAATCCAGCTCGTTCATCGTGCGTCGATAGTGCGTGCGCCACTCCGTCACCTTCACGGTGAACGCGATATACGTGCAGAGCGCGATGAACGTGACGATCGCGTAATACGCCTCGTACTTCGTCACGAAGAACGCGAGCACGAGCCCGACTTCCACGAGCGTCGGCAAGATGCTGTACAGCGAATACGAGACGAGTTGCTGAATGCCGCGCGTGCCGCGCTCGATGTCGCGCGACATGCCGCCCGTCTGCCGCTCCAGATGAAACCGCAGCGACAGCGAATGCAGATGGCGAAACACCTTCAGCGCGAGTTGCCGCACGGCGCTTTCGGTCACTTTGGCGAAGAGCAGTTCGCGCAGTTCCGTGAAGAGCGAAGTCGACAGCCGCACGCCCGCATACGCGATCACGAGCAGCCCGATTCCGCCGATGAGCACGATGCCCGGCGCGTCGTGCGCGCGGCCGAGCGCGGTGAGATGCTGCACCGAGGCGAGACCATCGACGATGCGCTTCATCACGATCGGCACGCCGAGATTCGCGACCTTCGCGCCGATCAGGCACGTCAGCGCGAACGCGACGCGCCATTTGTAAGTGGTGAGATAAGGCAGCAGCGAGCGGATCGTCTGCCAGTCGTTGCGCGGACCTTGTGCGGCCGGACCGGGCTCGGTGTTGGAATAGCGGCGCATGTATTGGAGTGGATAAGGCGCGTCGCGCGCGGCGCGGGGACGCCTTTTGCTAGTCTTTGAGCGGGCGCACGCGGGCGCGTGCATCCCGTACAATTTGCCGAAGGCCGGAGCGCCCAAGGCGCGGCCTATCCTTATAACTCATGCATTGTCGCAGAAGGATCACGGCCACGCTCGCGGCCACCTTCTGCACGGAACGACGACGTCAACCGGGACCCTCTCATGCCGCAAGATTCCAAGCTACCTCAGAAACCCGTCGCGCTGCGCGTGGTGCCGCAACCTGCCGACGCGAACGTGCACGGCGACGTCTTCGGCGGCTGGATCATGGCGCAAGTCGACATCGCGGGCTCCATCCCGGCGAGCCGGCGCGCGAACGGCCGCGTCGCGACCATCGCGGTGAATTCGTTTCTCTTCAAGCAGCCGGTATTCGTCGGGGATCTGCTGAGCTTTTACGCGGATATCGTGAAGACCGGCAATACGTCGATCACCGTTTCCGTCGAAGTCTTCGCGCAGCGCATGAGTCTCGCGGAAGAAGTCGTCAAGGTGACGGAAGCGACGCTCACCTATGTCGCCACCGACCACGACCGCCGCCCGCGCGCCCTGCCCCCGCTCGACTGAACGGGCTCAGTTCGCCAGCACGCCGTGCCGCAGCAAGCCGGGAATGGCTTCCTGCGGCATCGGACGCGAGAACAGAAAGCCCTGCATTTCGTCGCAATCACGCTCGCGCAGGAATTCGTGCTGCGCCGGCGTTTCGACGCCTTCCGCGATCACCTGAAGTTCCAGCGAATGCGCGAGCGCGATGATCGCGGACGTAATCGTTTCGTCGTCGCCCGACGAGCCGATATCCGCGACGAAAGACCGGTCGATCTTGAGCCGATGCACCGGAAACCGCTTGAGATACGACAGGCTCGAATAACCGGTGCCGAAGTCGTCGATGGCAATGCCGATGCCGAGCGCCGATAGCTCGGAGAGCATCATCACGGCGTCTTCGGCGTTGCGCATGATCGCGCTTTCGGTCAGTTCGAGTTCCAGATAACGCGGCGCGAGCCCGGTTTCCGCGAGCACGGACGTGACGAGCGTCGCGATATCGCGCTGCTGGAAATGCCGCGCGGACAGATTCACCGAAACCCGCGCAGGCGGCAGCCCCGCGTCCTGCCACGCCTTGTTCTGACGGCACGCCTCGCGCAAGACCCATTCCGACAGCGGCCCGATCAGCCCGCACTCTTCCGCGACGGGAATAAACGCTGCCGGCGACACGAGCCCTTGCTCCGGATCGCGCCAGCGCACCAGCGCCTCGATGCCGACGATCGCGCCCGTCGCCATATCGACTTGCGGCTGATAGTGCAGCAGGAATTCGCCGTCGCGCAGCCCGCGCCGCAGACGCCGCTCCATATCCAGCCGCGCGCCGACGCTGGCGTTCATCTCCGGCTGATAGAACTGGTACGTGTTGCGGCCCATGTCCTTCGCGCGATACATCGCGAGATCGGCTTTCTTCAGCACGGTTTCTGCGTCGTCGCCGTCTTGCGGGAAGACGCTCGCGCCCATGCTGCAACCGACGTAGAGCTCGGTTTCGTCGAGCCATATGGGCTCGGAGATCGTCGCGCGCGTGCGCTCCATCCACGCAGTGAGCGCGGCTTCGTCGGCCAGATCCGGCAGCACGATCACGAACTCGTCGCCGCCATGACGCGCCACCGTATCGCCGGAACGCGCCGAGCGCGCGAGCCGCTCGCCGATTACCGCGAGCAGCCTGTCGCCGACGCTGTGTCCCAGGCTGTCGTTCACGTTCTTGAAGCCGTCGAGGTCCATGAACACGACCGCAATCTGTGAGTTGCGCCGCCGCGCCTCATCGATCGCATGTTGCAGGCGGTCGCGCAGCAGGTTGCGATTGGGCAGGCGCGTGAGCGTGTCGAAATTTGCCTGGTATTCCAGCTGTTCCTGATAGTTCATCAGGTCGGTCACGTCGTTGATGATGCCGATGTGATGCGTCGTGTGCCCTTGCGCGTTGGGCACGGGCGCGACGAACAACTGATTCCAGAAAAGCCCGCCGTCCTTGCGATAGTTGCGCAGCACGACGCTCGCTTCCGCGTTGACGGCGAGCGCGCGGCGAATCGACGTGAGCCCTTCCTGCTCGCCGTCCGGGCCATACAGGAAGCTGCAATCGCGGCCGATGACTTCGCTCGGCTCGTAGCCCGTGATGCGCTTGAACGCCGGATTCGCATATTCGATCACGTGCGCGCCGTTCACGACGCCGGTGATCAGAATGGCGTTCACGCTCGCATCCAGCGCGCGGCTTTGCAGACGCAGCGCGAGTTCGGCGCGCTTGCGGTCGGTCACGTCGTGATAGGAGCCGAGCACGCCGATCGTCTCGCCTTCGCCGTCCATCAGCGGCAGCTTGCTGATGACGACCGTATGCAGCGTGTCGCCGACGAGCACGTCGTGCTCATGGTGCATCTTCGGCACGGTGGTCAGAACCACTTCCTGATCGTCGGCGCGGATCATGTCGGCGGCGGCGCTCCACGGCAGTTCGTAATCCGTCTTGCCGATGATCTGTTCGTTATACGCGAGCCCCGCGTCTCGCGCGAACGCGTTGTTGCAGCCGAGATAGCGCAGATCGCGGTCCTTCCAGAACACGCGCTGCGGAATGTTGTCGATGATCGTTTCGAGCATCTCGTTCGAGCGGCGCGCCTCGGCTTCCGCGTTGATGCGGTCGGTCACGTCGTTCGCCAGCATGAAGAGGCCCGGCCGGTTCGAATACGTGAGCGCGTGATGCGAGACGTCCGCGCTGATCGTCGCGCCATCGCGACGCCGGTAACGCCACACGCCGCCCGACCGCTGGCCGCGCGTCGCGCGCTCGCCGGCTTCGCCCGTCTCGCCTTCGCTGCGCGCGAGCCGCGCGGCGAAACGGTCGAAGTCGTCGGCGACGTGCAGCTCGCGCAGCGTCATCTCCATGAACTCGGCTTCGGAGTAGCCGTAATGCTCGCGCGCCGCCGGATTCACGGCGACGAAGCGCATGGTGTCGCGATCGACGATCCACATCGGGACCGGATGCGCCTCGAACAGGCTGCGAAAGCGTTCGTTGCTGCGATGCTTCGCCCGCGCGACGCCGATCTTCTCGCGCGCCGAACGCTCGTGAGTCACGAAGAGCATGATGAGCGCGCCGCTGCCGAGCAGCATCGTGAATGCGAGCAGCAGCATCGCGCCGCCCGATGCCTGCGCGGAGCGGTCGAGCGCCGCCGTGGTCGCCGTGTCGATGCGGTCTCGCAGCGCGGCAAGTGCATCGTCGAGCGCCTGCTGGTCTTCGGAGAGCAGCACGAACGCGGTGTCGGCCCAGGCGCGCGATTCATCGGCGCTTGCGCGGCGCGTGCGCTCGTCGGCCAGAATCGCGTCCGAGCGCATGGCGGCCGCGCGCGCGGCGAGCGCATCGAAGGCGTCGCCTGCGCCGGGTTGCATCGCAAACTGCGCGCGCAGCCCGCTTTCCAGCGCGTCGAGATGCTTCTCGCGCGCTTCATGCTGCGCGGCCGGCTCGGCGATGCCCGTCGCCTCGAACCGGCTCAGTTGCGTGAGCGCCTCGCCAAGCGCCCCGCGATACGCGGCGAGGTCGCGCAGAAGACTCATCGAGCGGAGCGTGCTCGCGTTGGTCGCGCGCAGATCGACGATTCGCTGACACGCGACGAATGCGTTCGCGCCGAGCGCGGCCAGCACGACGGCGACGTTCACGAGGAATCGCCCGGAGAGGAAACGAGTCATGAGCGGCAAGCGGTTCCTTTGTTGCGGTGGCCGCGCCGCGAGCGTCATGCCCCGGCGCGCGCCCACGCAAAAGCGCGGCGCGAACCGGCAGGCTCGCACCGCGATTGATGGATAACGCGGATAACGGCAGCTTTCGGGCGGGCTTGAGGGCTACCCGCGAAAATTCGCGATCGTTTAGTCGATCATGCCGCGCGCACTATTCGGCGAGACCGAATTCGCGCATGGCGGGCAGGAAGTCGTGATTGAGTTTGTCGGTGTTGCGCGAAAGCTTGGCGAGCGCGTAACGCTGAAAGCGGTCGAGCGCGGCCCATCGCGAAAGGCTCGGCGCGCTCAGGCCCGCGAGGCTGCTCTGGCGGATGACGGCTTCGGGCACGGCGTCGGCATGTGCCCAGACCGGATCGGCGTCGCGCTCGATTTTTTCCGGCGCGGCATTCGCATGCGTCTTCAGCATTTCTTCGAGCGCGAGATCGAAGTTCTTCTCTAGTTCGATATCGTCTTCAACCGGAAAGCGCGCGAGCAGCACGCGATCGTCATACGGAAGCATCTGCCACTGATCGAGCGTGATGCGCATGCCGAAGCGGTCGAGATTGAAGCGTACCGAGAGCGGAATGAAGCGCAGATTGTCCGAGGATTCGACCTCGAACCCGAAGAGACGTGCGGTATCGTAAAGTCCCATGGCGTAGCCTCATTGGAGTGAGGGGCGGGCGCCGGCGCCCATCGCCCGCTTAAGTTATTGTAGGGCTTGGTACTGGGCTGAAACCGTGCAAGCAGCAGGTTCAATTAGCAATGCTCATACCCGGACCATGCAGTGTAGGGAGAACAAGGTGGACCCACTGGAAACTGAAGAGCAACCGGGCTATGTCGAACGGCGCGTGCGGAGACATCGCGGCGGAGAAAGCGCCGTCGCAAACGATAACGTCGGCCAGGAATGGCCCGTCGCGCTCGTCTACAACGGCATCTCGCACGCGGTGATGATGTGCACGCCGCGCGATCTCGAAGCGTTCGCCGTGGGCTTCTCGCTGACCGAAGGCATTGTCGAGCGTGGCAGCGATATTCACGACATCGAAGTGTATTACCGCGACGACGGTGACGCGCTGCCGCATGCCGAAGTGCATCTGCAAGTCGTGCAGCAGGCATTCGCGTCACTGAAGGACAAGCGTCGCGCGCTCGCGGGGCGCACCGGTTGCGGCGTGTGCGGCATCGAGAGTATCGACTTGCTCGATCTTCAGCCGGAGCGCGTGCCGGATACCGGCTTTCTGGCGCGCGTCGCGCCGGACGCCATCGAGCGGGCGGCGCGCGAATTGCCGGCGCATCAGCGGTTGACGATGCTCACCGGCGGCCTGCATGCCGCCGCCTGGTGCGACGAGACCGGCGCGGTGCGGTACGCGTTCGAAGACGTCGGCCGTCATAACGCGCTCGACAAGCTCATCGGAGAACTCGTGCTCCGACGCGAGAACACGACGCAAGGCTTCGTGTTTCTGTCGAGTCGCGCGAGCTATGAACTCGTGCGCAAGTCGGCGCGCGTCGGCGTGCCGATGGTCGCGACCATTTCCGCGCCGACGTCGCTCGCCATCGCCATCGCGAAGCAGGCGGGGTTGCGGCTCGTGAGTTTTGCGCGTGAGGCGGGGTTTGTGGAGTATGAGGTGGAGTGAGCAACTCGAAAGGGAGTCGACTGTACGTAAGCAAATGACGCTTTGCCCGCAGGGGATCGCAAAGCCCAACACCATCATCCCCTGCCAATTCTCAAGCTCTAACTGAGCGACGCAACGTTTTCTCGCAACTTGTCGTCGCTTCGCGCCTCTACCCCGCGAGATTTAAGTCGTTTCCGATAGGCGAGCGCCGCACACGACATCAAACTGCCCGAACGATTGCGCCCCACTTCCGGCGGCGTCTATCGCGTCAGGGCTACTCTGGTCATGTTTCTGCGCTTGCTTCGCGTCTCCGCTTCCCGTTTGTATCAGCACCAAACGACGCACCTTTCATTGCATCGTAAGGAGCCGGGACATGGATCCTGACTTCGCCAATTACTATCAGCGCGAACTACACTACATCAGGCCGTTGTTCGGAGAGTTCGTCGAGGGGCATCCCAAGATCGGGCGCAGGCTCGGCGCCCAAACGTCAGGCGAAGTCGCCGACCCTGGCATCGAGCGCTTGCTGCAAGCCTTCAGCGCAAGCGCTGCGCGTTCCCAGATACACATTGACCGCATGCCAGGAGCCGTGCCGCACCGGCTGCTCGAGTGCGTTCACCCGAACTACGTCACACCGCTGCCCTCCATGGCCATAGTGCAATTCCGGCCCGGCTACAAGACCGGTCAGGGCATACAGGGTCAACTGCTCCCGCGTGGCACGCCACTGACATCGCGCCCCTCGGGAGAAAACAGTAGGAATTGTGAATTCCGCACTAGCCAGGATGTGACGGTTTATCCATTGAGCATCTCGTTCGCTCGCTTAACCGGCGTTCCACCGGACATACCCAATATCTACCGGTATGTATTCGGCAATGTTCCAGTGCGCAGCGCGTTGCGACTGCGAATCCGCACCACCAACGGACTGCCGATCAGCAACCTCAACGGTCTCGATAGGCTGCCTATCTATCTGTCCGGCGACCCGCGCATCGCCTCCTACCTGTTCGAACTGATTCACACGTCGACCTTAGCCAGCGTGACAGCTGCTCCGGGCCGATTCGCCGAAGGAACTCCCCGGGGCGTCTTTCAGAACGGCTTCTTCAAGGGCCAGCTGCAGACGGCTGTCGATTACGAGGGGCTTGCGCCAGAGCAAAGCCTGTTACCGCCGGCCATGCAGCACTTGCACGGACACAACCTCGCCCATGAATTTTTCGCCTTCGAGCCTCGGTTCTGGTTTTTCGCGCTCACCGGCCTCGCAGGCCGCTTAGCACAGATCGAAGGCCCCGAAGCCGAAATCGTCTTATTGCTTTCTCGCGAGGTCGAAGCACTGCAGCACGATGTGGATGCCTCACAGTTCGCGCTCTTCTGCTCGCCGGTAACAAATCTGTTTCAGGTGCGCACAGAGAAGCTCGATGTCGAGCGAAACGCCCGAGAACATCGACTGGTGCCGTATCCAGAGGCACCCGACGACTTCGAGGTGCACTCGCTTCATTCGGCCGTCGGCCAGGTGAACGAACATTCGGAGGAGATCATCTTTGAACCCCTTCATGCTGCGATCCCGAACGATGAACGCGGCCACGAGCGTTACTTCGCGCTGCGACGCGAACTCGACGAGCCCGCCAGCAATGTGCGCAGGTATGCCACACGTCAGTCGCTCGTGCGCACAACCACCTGGCTGACGTTGTTCGGTGCAGGCCGAATGCCGGATGACAGTGGCATACATCACTTGACCCTCGACGTGAGCCTCACGAACGGCAATCTGCCGTGCTTGCTGCAATGCAATGGTGTCGACGATCTCATCGCTAATGGGGCGAAGTCGGTGTCCACCGTAGGCTTCGTACGCGCGCCTACATTGCCCAAGCCGCCGCTGGCGCGCGGCCGAGACGTCGCATGGAAATTAATACGCCAATTGACCTTAGAACATGACGTATTCGACGACGAGTACGGCGCGGAGCGCCCCGGCCAAGGACTGCGGCAGCTGCTAGAACCTTACGTGTTCGCAGGCGATCCGTCGATGCAACGTCGGCTTGACGCCCTGATCGGCGCCAGTGCTTCGGCTGTGAACGACTTCCATGGAGCGGCCGGCGATCTGGAATTCACGCGCGGGATCGAGCTTACGCTGACCTTCGACGAAGCCGCATTCGACGGTTACAGCCCGTTCACCTTTGCGTTGGCGCTCGAGCACTATCTGACGCGGCACGTAAGCCAGCATTCCTTCACCCGCACCGCTCTACACACCGTGCAGCGCGGCGCGGTCTTTACGTGGCCCGCGCGCGACGGTACGGGCACGGTCTTTTGAGCGCAGATCTGATGATCAAATGGCAGGCACAGCCGCGCACACTGGAAGTAGCCAGCGATGCGTTTCCGAACTACATGGATATGCCGATCTTCGTTGCCGCACGTCTGCGCGGCACGGAGAAACTCGGGCGACTCTACGACTACGAGGTGGATGTCTCAACCATTGAAGCGCCAGGCTTCGAACTCAGCCGAATTCACGAGTATGTCGACTTGAATCAACTCGTTGGAAAGCGTATTGCCGCTCGAATCGCATTCGAGGGAAACGGGGCGTGGTCGTTAGACGGCGGCGGGATTAATACAGGCGCGGGCGTAAGAGAGTGCGTATTCCACGCAAACCGAGCAGCCGTTCCACGGCAAAGCGAGCAGACTTTCCACGTGAAGCCGAGCGAAGATTC
>NZ_JALQEM010000002.1 GCF_023630705.1 Caballeronia sp. GAFFF1 | reverse complement strand
AATCGGCGCTCGCTTTGCTGTGGAATCCGTGCTCGGTTTGCCGTGGAATCAGCGTTCGGTTTGGCGTGGAATACGCATAAGAGAGATCTCTGGCGTGATAGCTGCCGTGAAGTGCCTCGGTGCCGATGATCGACGCATGTTCTATCGCTTTCGTGTGCGGCCGTGGCTCTGGCTTGCATCGCTCAACCGCGAGAACCGGGTGTTCTTGGATAAAACCGTGGAGGATGTGACACGAGAGGTACTGGCAAAGTATGCGTTTCCGGTCCGCTATCGCCTGAACGGTCCCGGCTATGGCCGCAAGGCATATCCGAAGCGTGACTATCAACGACAGTGGTATGAGAGCGACTGGCAATATCTAGATCGGCTGTGGCAGGAGTGGGGTATCACGTTCCACTTCGATGGCATGGAACTTGTGCTGTTCGACGGTGCAACTTGGAAAAGCCACGGTCCCGCCTATCGGACGATCCGGTACATCGAGCGCGGCGGCCAGCGCATCGACGAAGAACATATTCACAAGCTTGAACTCGCGCGAGAGTTGACCACCGGCAAGGTCACAGTCACCGACTACGACTACACCTGGGGCGAGGCGAATCTGAGACGCACCATCGACATCCATCGAGATGCGTCCAGCGACAACGCGGAAGAATACATCCAAGCCGATTATGCACAGCCACTCCAGGGCGCCATGGGCTTACATGGCGAGCGCAACGACTGGGAGTTCGAGGCCGACCATCTCGCGCGCATGCGGGCAGAGGCGCATCGCTGCAAGTCCAGCCGCATCAAAGGAGCGGGAAACCTGCGTGGGCTCACGACAGGCTTTACCTTCCAATTGGAAGGCTACCGTACAGGCCAGTCAACGACCAGTACGTCGTGACCGGCACGAAGATCGAAGTCGTGAACAATGACACCGTTACCCAAAGCGGTAAGCATGAAGCTCGGTATTCGTGCAAGACGAAGTTCACCGCGCAGAAGGCCAGTCAGGTGTTCCGCACGCCACTGACTGCGAAAAAGCCGCGCGCCTTCGCCGAAACGGCGATCGTAACGGGGTACGACAATGCCGTCATTACTACCGATGCCCTAGCCCGCCTTCGGCTGTGGTTCACATGGGATCGCATAGGCGCGCGCGACGGTCAGGCGAGTTGCTGGGTACCGCTCGCGCAGGTGTGGCAAGGGAATCGCTATGGTGCGATCTGGATCCCGCGTGTCGACGATCACGTCCATATCGGCTATGTGAACTCGGATCCGGACCGGCCTTTCGTTTTGTCGAGTCACACGAGCAACGACAACACCACACCGTGGGATCTTCCTGGCAACGAGGCGCTTTCCGGCTGGAGAAGTCAGGACATGGGAGGCAACAGCGTCGCGTCGAATAGCGTGGTAACCGACGATACGCCGGGCAAGCTCCAGGTCCAGGTCACGAGCGATCAAGCGAACTCGCGCCTGGTGCTTGGCAGCAACACGCGCATCAACGGCAACAGAGGCCGAACGGAGGCGCGCGGCGAAGGCTTTGAGTTGGCGACCGACGCGCATGGCGTCGTTCGCGCCAATAAGGGAATTCTCATCACGACTGAGGCACGCACTGGATCTCGCGCTCCGATGAAGGACATGGGAGAAACGGTCCAGAGGCTAGCAATGGCTGGGCAGCAGCACGAGTACCTTGCCGGTTTGGCCCGCCAAAGCCGGGCTCAAGAAAACGAGGGCAACCAAGTCGATGTGGCCGGTACCATAGCTGTCCAGACGGAAGCGGTCCGAGGATCCCTCAACTTTACGAAAAGCGATGAGTTCCCGGAGCTCGCGGAGCCGCATCTTATCCTCGCCAGCCCGTCCGGCATTGAAGCTACCACCTCACAGTCTACTCATATCGCTAGCGGCGAGCATATCGCGCTCACCAGCGGGCTGCATCTGAGCATGGCCGCTACGGGGCGATTTTTTGCAAGCGCCTTGCGCGGTGTCAGGCTCTTTTGCCAGAGAGCAGGAATGAAGCTAGTTGCCGCCGCGGGAGACATCGATCTCAACGCTCTAAGTGACAGCATAAACATCCTGGCAAAGCTCAACATCACGCAATCGGGAAATCGAATAACTCTTACAGCCAACGACGAAATCTTGATCAATGGCGGTGGCAGCTACACGAGATGGAGTGCCAGCGGAGTGGAAACCGGCACATCGGAAGCTTGGGTCGTCCACGCCGCGAGCGAAGCTTTCTTCGGACCACAGAGCATGCCAGCTTCGATTCCTATAACTGATGTCTGGCAAGAAGGCGACTTCGAGATATCGGTTATCGCGCTGTCTGCCGAGGGTAATGCACTTGATGGATCCACTGTCTCGATGTTCTCCCGTAGCGACGGAAAGCCTTTGCTCGCCACGGACGTCAATCAGGACGGCGTTACACCCGCATTGCAGAAGGACGGGAATCACCGCTACGACGCCCTAGTCGGCTACGAAGGGTGGACGGGGCACTTCGAAGAGGTTCGCGAGCAAGATGAAGGATTCGCATTTGATCCAGGTGAACTAGATGAAGATCGTGATTTGGAACTCCTATAACCAGGCAGAGCAATGCGAAAGTACGAAGTAAAGCCAGGCGACAGTCTATGGAAGATCGCCAAAAGAGAATCGACGACCGTGGATGTTCTAGCGCACCTGAACGGCCTTCGAGGCCGTCAGATCCATTCGCTTCATGTCGGTCAGCAGTTGAATTTCCAGACTCGCGTGGCGGCGCGCCCGATAGCCTGCTGACGCTGCTATTCCGAGGCTTGGACTTCTCACTATTCACGCCTAAGAAACTTAGGGTCGAACACGACGGCAAGTCATTTACGCACGAACTAAAGAAGGGCCACGTTTTACCGTTGGTTGTACACGACCACTCCCTAGGGTTGAAGATCTGGATTGAAGACCTAGAGAAGAAGATGATCAAGGCATGGGAGTGTGACCTTTTACCGACCGGGAGGTGGAACCTTTCAATCGATTCAAGGAGGGTTAAGGTTGCAGGGAACCTCATGCCAAAGAACGGCGAGGCTAAACACACCAGCAAGAGCGCGGCAAAGGAGACTGTCAGCAAAGCTCAGCAGGCAGACGGGAACACTTCGCAGCAACAAACGCGCATAGACGGTGGCCAGCCTGTGCATGTTGTGGCAACGATTTATACGGAGAGCAATCTCCGTCTGCTTCCCGCGAATGAGAAATATCGCGCGCTTATCATCGCTGCTGGGCAAAAGTACAGTCTGACTCCGCAATCTATCGCGGCGCTGATTGACGCGGAGGCTGCACGCAGCAAGGACGGAGGCTGGAGAGAGGATTCAAACGAAAGCAGTCCGGACAAAGCGCAAGGGCTTGCGCAATTCTTCCGCGCCGCATGGACAGATGTCTTCAACATGCAGATTTCGTTACTTTGCCAAGACTGCAAGACGATGGGCAAAGAACAGTGGATGAAAAAGCGGCTAGAAGCAAAATACGCCATCGATGGCGCGGCGGCATATGCCTGCCTTAATCTGCGAAACTTTGCGAGCGCTACTGGCTTTGACGTAGAGGGCCTGGCACCGGAAGACAAGGCGAAAATCGCCTACCTCGTACATCATGAGGGGCTGACGGGTGCGCGGAGGCTGGTGCAAGGCTTTCCGGAACCTTATACCAATGAGAAAGCTCTTGCCCGTCTAGAACTGCAAATGGGTGCCTCAGGCGATGCCAGCAGATATGTGGAGCAATATCGGGGGAATTCTGTAGAAGCGTATAAAGGATGGTTGTTTGATTACATCGACAAGAAGATAAACGTCCAACACTTCACAGTGCAGGGCGCTGAGAATCTGACCAAAGCGGCGCGCAATACGGCGGACATCGTGGCGAGTCTGAGCGGTCAGGCTGCGTCACCGCCGCCTCAACCGCGCAAAAAAGATCCCTCGTTGCAGACTTCGGTCCCACCAACTACGAGGAACCCTGGACCATCATCGACTGATGCAGACGCTTCATTGTGGTTCGACCCGCTGGAAATCTGCACCATCCGTACCGCGCACCTTGCAAGTAAGCGGTCGGCCGAGTTCGGGTGGACTCGTGACAATGAAAAACGAGCCCACAAAGGCCTGGACCTGGCCGCCGAGCCTGGGACACCGGTGCGTGCAGTTGCCAACGGCATAGTGCATTTCGGACCGATGCCCAAATCCGGCGCCGACTACGGCAATACGCTCGTGCTGGTAGTCGGAATAAACGATCTACCCCCTGACCACGCTGAGTTGTTTCGTCGCGACAATCCGGACCAACAAACGATTGGCTTCTTCTATGCGCATCTAAGCGAATACGAGCACGAAGTTCAATTTGCAAGTAACGGCGAACCTATCTCGATCAAGGTCAACGCCGGCGACGTGATCGCAAAGACTGGATGCACGGGAAATGCCAAGGGAATGACATCTATCCCATTGGGGGCTCACCTCCATTTCGAAGTTAGGCAGATTGCCTTGCTTCACTGTAAGGGTCTCACTAATCGAGTGAACCCTCTTCCTTACATCGTCAATTGCACAAACCCATGAGAGTTCCAATGGCCAGTTTCAAACATCTTCTAACAATTGTGCTTTCCTGCGCTTGTTTTGTAACCGTCACTGCGGCATCGGCAAATGTGCTTGACGACGACTCACAAACGCCTGGTGCACTCGCAGAGAAAGCGGGCGAGAATATGCTAGATGAGATTAGGCGAAGCGGAACCGACAGGCAGCGCTGGAGTTCCCTGTATCTTTTCAGCGACGGCGACAATCCAAAGTCATTGCGCATGCCACTTGTTAGAAGCGCGAACTTCTTCATGCGTCTAGATCCTAAGCATGATCTGTTGTACTTTGAAAAGCCCGGACTGCTGCAAACATTCGATATTCCGGGAAAGTCCCGGGGAATCAAAGCCTGTCCGGACTACAGTATCCGAGTAATCAGTGCGTCCCCGAAGCACGCCGTAGTCTTGCAAATGTGCACATATCCTGATGCCCCGCCGGGAAAGGCACACTCCACGAGTAGCTATTACCTGTACGACATGAAAACAGCAACCATGATCAACATTTGGTACTCGGGGGACCAAGTCAGAAAAGTACCGCTCGCATTTGTCCCGCCGGATCCGATCGTCACGACGATCAACAACGGGTACAGAGTGGACTGGCACTATAATGACCGCACGGTAACTCCGCCAGACGTCGTCGATTTGCACGTCACATATCGATATGTGCAAGACAGCATTACCAAAGAGAACTCTTTGGTCTGCAAAGATTTGACCAATACACAGCACCTGGAGGGCGATATGTGCTCAACGGTCGTTAATATGGATCTGAAGGCGATATCGAATCGGAGTTCCGACACCATTCAGTAGGAGAAGCGGACCGAGACAGAACGTAGATGGTGATCGCCCCGAAGACCGGAATAATCACGGACGACTGAGAGCACGAACAGTCCTCAATACATCCGCCAATTGCTTCTCCGCGTCAAGCGCTCTGGGCACCCAAGGGCGGCAGGCTTGCTGCAGGCGACCGAAAGGACACGTTCTTTTGCACCAGGCGCGGCGATAAGAAATCACATACATATCGCTGCGCCGAAGGCTGTCATTACCTTATCCACAAAGTAACGGCATGTACCGAGCGTCATTCGAAGCTACACCAATCGGAAAGGGAATCTCGCAGGTCACGATTGACCGTTTGCAGTCGAGCGTGTGGCGATATGGTCTCCTTCCCCTCTTGAGAAGGTTAGGTGCCGACTCAACGGTTGCACCTATCGGCACTGCCCGGTTGCCGAGCACCGAAAAGTTTCGCATTGGCCAGAAGCCCAGCTTGTCATTCGCCCCGCGAGAAATCGCCGAGGCAGAGGTTAGGTCCGGCAGGCTGCATATTCGGCTCTTCGGCCTCGGGATGCTCGGGCCGAACGGCCCATTGCCGGTTCATATCACTGAAATCGCGCGTCAGAGGGAAGAACAACGTCACGACCCGACATTGTGCAATTTCCTCGACATCTATCATCACCGCGCGCTCTCGCTGTTGTATCGAGCTTGGGCGCAGTCGCAATCAACGGTTAGCCTAGACCGGCCGGGCGATGAACCTTTCTCCTTCTATGCTTCGGCGCTTGCAAATATTCCGGAACGGCATCGTGTAGCGCGACCGCTACCCGAACATGCCCGGCTATCCGCATCGCCCCACCTCGTGCGTCGAGCCCTTAATCCGGATGGCCTGCGCAGCGCCCTTGCACGCTACTTCAGCGTACCGATAAAGATCGTCGAGTACGATCTGTACTGGATGCCGATCGGATCAAAGCAACGCTGCGTGCTCGGCCAAGAGCGTATGTCGCTCTGCTTAGGTTGGGGCGCCACGCTCGGAGAGCAAGTGCCGGACCGACGCCACCGTTTTCGTATCGTGATCGGACCCCTCGACATTCAAACATATCATCGCTTTACGCCCCAGGGCCCCGACTTACCGAAGCTGATCGACTTCGTTCGGGCTTTCGTTGGAAAAGAACATAGTTGGGAAGCGCAAGTGCACATCGAGGCGCGAAGCGCTATGACGGCGAAGTTGGGAGGTTCTGAGCAACTCGGCTGGTCAAGCTGGCTCGGGAACTGTTCGGAAAACGGACCTATCATTGGCATGCGTTTCGAACCAGAACTGTACGGACGGCAATTTCGACGGGCGGCGAAGGATCGCTTCGCTGCTCCCGAATCGAACTGACTTGGCACTTCGACCGTCGCGCATTTCGCTCGTCCGCCGTTGCGCCACCGAAGGGAGCGATTCGCCGTGGCGGAGTGCTCTAACAGCCCGCTGCGCGGGTCCCCCGGAACTGCCTCGGGCCGGGAAACTGAATTGTCCGCCTTTCGATTACTGAAACCGACTAAAATCCGCCTTCCGCTTCTCCAGAAACGCGGCAAACGCCTCGCGCGCCTCCGGCCCTGCAAGCATCCGCGAAAAATGCGCCGCCTCTTCTTCCATGCGCGCCGCCACTTCGTTGCGTTGCTCGCTTTTCATCAGCGCCTTCGTCGTTCTGAGCGATGACGCCGGCAGCGCCGCCAGCCGTCTCGCTCGCTCGAACGCATAGGCGTCGAGTTCGGCGGCATCGATCGCGCCGTTGACGAAGCCCATGCTGATCGCTTCGTTTACGTCAAACGCCTCGCCGAGCAGCAGCTTTTCCGCCGCCCGCTGATAACCCGCGATGCGCGGCAGCAGCAGACTCGACGCCGCTTCCGGGCACAGCCCGAGCTGCACGAACGGCAGCGAGAACTTCGCGTTCTTCGCGGCGTAGACGAGATCGCAATGCAGAAGCATCGTCGTGCCGATGCCCACGGCCACGCCCGCCACCGCCGCGACCACCGGCTTCGGCATGCCGCTCAGGCGTCGCAGGAACTGGAACACGGGCGCGTCGAGACCCTTCGGCGGATCGTTCAGGAAGTCTTCCAGATCGTTGCCCGCGCTGAACGCGCCGCCGTTGCCGCGCAGCAGAACCGCGCGCACCGTCGGGTCGTTTTCCGCTTCGTACAGACCGTCGGCCATTTCCTGATACATGGCCGCCGTGATGGCGTTCTTCTTCTCGGCGCGATTCAAGACGATGATCAACACGCCTTGCGCTCGTTCGATGACGATATCCATGCGGCGTCTCCTCTTGTTGTTGGCCCGCGAGCGAAGCCGCCCGCGGGCCGCCCGATTACATCCGCTCGAAAATGCCCGCTGCGCCCATGCCGGTGCCGACGCACATCGTCACCATGCCGTACTTCAGATTGCGGCGGCGCAGGCCGTGGATCACCGTCGCGGAACGGATCGCGCCGGTCGCGCCGAGCGGATGCCCGAGCGCGATCGCGCCGCCGAGCGGGTTCAGCTTCGACGTATCAAGACCGAGGTCGTTGATCACCGCGAGCGATTGCGCCGCGAACGCTTCGTTCAGTTCAATCCAGTCGAGATCGTCCTGCGTCAGACCCGCATTCTTGAGCGCGGCTGGAATCGCTTCTTTCGGCCCGATGCCCATGATTTCCGGCGGCACGCCGCGCACCGCGAAGCTCACGAAGCGCGCGAGCGGCGTCAGATTGAACTGCTTCAGGATCTTCTCGGACACCACGATCAGCGCGCCTGCGCCGTCCGACGTCTGCGAGCTGTTGCCCGCCGTCACCGATCCCTTGTTGGCGAACACCGGGCGCAGTTTCGCGAGCGTTTCGAGCGACGTGTCCGCGCGCGGGCCTTCGTCGAACGCGATCTCGCGCGCATTCACGCGCACTTCGCCGGATGCGAGGTCCGGGAAGCGTTCGTCGAGCGTGTAGGCTGCGATCTCATCGGCGAATTCGCCCGACTGCTGCGCGGCCAGCGCCTTGCGATGCGACTCCGCCGCGAACGCGTCCTGGGCCTCGCGGCTCACCTTCCAGCGTTCCGCGACGCGCTCGGCCGTCAGACCCATGCCGTACGCAATGCCGATGTCCTCGCTGCGCTCGAAGATATGCGGCGACAGCGACGGCTTGTTGCCCATCATCGGCACCATGCTCATCGACTCGCAGCCGCCCGCGAGAATGGCATCGGCCTCGCCGACGCGAATGCGGTCCGCCGCCATCGCGAGCGCGGTGAGGCCCGACGCGCAGAAGCGGTTCACCGTGACGCCGCCGACCGTCTGCGGCAGCCCGGCGAGCAGCGCGCCCATGCGCGCGACGTTCAGGCCCTGCTCGGCTTCCGGAATCGCGCAGCCGACGATCGCGTCCTCGATCACGCCGGTATCCAGCCCCGGCACCTGCGCGACGGCAGATTTGATGGCGTGGACGAGCAGCTCATCCGGGCGCGTGTTCTTGAAGACGCCGCGCGGCGCCTTGCCGATCGGCGTGCGGCTCGCGGCAACGATATATGCTTCCTGCAATTGTTTGCTCATAACCAGCTCCGATAGTCCGCGCGCTCAGTTGCGAACCGGCTTGCCGGTCTGCAACATGCCCATGATCCGTTCCTGCGTCTTTTGCGTGCCGAGCAGTTCGATGAACGCGCGGCGTTCCAGCCCAAGCAGCCATTCCTCGTCGACGAGACTGCCGCCTTCCACGTCGCCGCCGCACACCGCTTCCGCGATACGGCTCGCAATCAGGAAGTCGTGATCGCTGATGAAGCGGCCGTCGCGCATGTTGACGAGCGACGCCTTGATCGTCGACAGCACCGAGCGGCCCGCGACCGGAATCTGCTTCGTGCGCAGCGGCGCGCGGTAGCCGGAATCCGCAAGCGCGCGCGCTTCCTTCTTCGCGATGTCGAGCAGCTCGTGCACGTTGAAGACGATCGTGTCCGACGGCTTCAGATAGCCCATCGCGCGTGCTTCGAGCGCGGAGCCGGAGACTTTCGCCATCGCCGCGTTTTCGAACGGCTTTTGCAGGAACTTGAGCAGATCGCTCGTCGCGTTGACGGCGCTCGCGGCTTCGGCCGCGCGCAACGCGGCTTCCTTCAGTCCGCCGCCCGCCGGCACGAGACCCACGCCCACTTCCACGAGTCCGACATAGCTTTCGATATGCGCGACGCGTTTCGCCGAATGCAGCATCAGTTCGCAGCCGCCGCCGAGCGCAATGCCCGACACCGCGCACACCACCGGCACGTTCGCGTACTTCACGCGCATCATGCTGTCCTGGAACTTCTTGACGAACGGCTCGATGCCTTTCGCGCCGCCGATCATGAACGCGGGCATCGCCTCTTCGAGGTTCGCGCCTGCCGAGAACGGACCGCCCGGCGCGCCCAGCGTGAGCGACGCCGGCTGCCAGATCACCACGCCGCGGTATTCCTTCTCCGCGAGTTCGATGGCTTGCGTGAGGCCGTCGAGCACGCCCGGACCGATGGTGTTCATCTTCGTTTTAAACGAGACGATCACGACATCGCCGTCGTCGCGGTCGAGCCAGGCGCGCACGCTGTCGGTTTCGAAGAGCGTCTTGCCGAAGGTCTTCGGATCGGCGCCGCTTTCACCGACGAGCGGCGCGCGGAACACCTGCTTCTGGTAGACCGGCAGCGTCGAACGCGCGACGAAACGGCGGGCCTGCGGCGACCACGAGCCTTCGTTCGTGTGCACGCCGCCCTTCTCCGCGACGGGGCCGTCGAGCACCCAGGCGGGCAACGGTGCTTCCGAAAGCGCCTTGCCCGCGTCGATGTCTTCCTGCACCCATTGCGCGACTTGCTGCCAGCCCGCCGCCTGCCAGCTTTCGAACGGGCCCTGGTTCCAGCCGAAGCCCCAGCGGATCGCGAGGTCGACATCGCGTGCGTTGTCCGCGATCGAGTCGAGATGCACCGCGATGTAGTGGAACACGTCGCGGAAAATGGCCCAGAGGAACTGCGCCTGCTTGTTGTCGGTTTCGCGCAGGAGCTTGAGGCGCTCGGCGGGCGGGCGCTTCAGAATGCGGCCGACGAGTTCGTCCGCCTTCGCGCCGGCCTCGACATAGTGCGCCGTCTGCGGGTCGAGCACCTTGATCGCCTTTCCTTCCTTGCGATAGAAGCCCGCGCCCGTCTTCTGCCCGAGCGCGCCGTTCTTCACCAGTTCGGCGAGCACGGGCGGCGTTGCGTAGACGGAGAAGAACGGGTCGTCCGGCAAGTTGTCCTGCATCGTCTTGATGACGTGCGCCATCGTGTCGAGACCGACGACATCCGCCGTGCGGAACGTCGCGGACTTCGCGCGGCCGAGGCGCGCGCCGGTCAGGTCGTCCACTTCGTCGAAACGCAGGCCGAACTTCTGGCTCTCGGCGATCACCGCGAGAATCGAGAACACGCCCACGCGATTCGCGATGAAGTTCGGCGTGTCCTTCGCGCGCACGACGCCTTTGCCGATGGCGCTCGTCAGGAAAGTTTCGAGCTGGTCGAGAATCTCGGGCTTGGTCGATTCGGTCGGAATGAGTTCGACCAGATGCATGTAACGCGGCGGATTGAAGAAGTGCACGCCGCAGAAACGCGCCTTGAGTTCATCGGAGAAACCGTGCGACAGCTCGGTGATCGACAAGCCCGACGTATTGCTCGCGAAGATGGCGTGCGGGGCGATGTGCGGCGAGACCTTCTTGTACAGGTCGTGCTTCCAGTCCATGCGCTCGGCGATCGCTTCGATCACGAGATCGCACTCTGCAAGGCGCGCGATGTCGTCTTCGTAGTTCGCGGGCTCGATGTACTGCGCGTCGTCCTTCATGCCGAGCGGCGCGGGCGAGAGCTTCTTCAGATTCTCGATGGCCTTGAGCGCAATGCCGTTCTTCGGGCCTTCCTTCGCGGGAAGATCGAAGAGCAGCACGGGCACGCGCGCGTTGATGAGATGCGCGGCGATCTGCGCGCCCATCACGCCTGCGCCGAGCACAGCGACTTTGCGGATGTTCAGGGTGCTCACGGGAAAGCCTCCGTATGGGGTTTGCTTTTCTGCCCGCGGCGCAGTCGAAGTCGATTGCGCCGCGAGCTGTTTGATTGGGAAGTCGCGGTTCGAAGAGCCGAACCGTCGCGTTGCGCGCCTGGTCAGAACAAGGCTTCGTCGTAGTCCATCATCGGCTTCGCGCCCGCGCGCGCGGCGCGGATGGTCGAAGCCGTTTCGGGCAGGAGCTTCGCGAAGTAGAAGCGCGCGGTGGCGAGCTTCGCCTTGTAGAACGCATCGCCTGATGCGGCGTTGTCGAGCGCGACGCGCGCCATGCGCGCCCAGAAGTACGAGAACACCAGATGGCCCACCGTGCGCAGGTACGGCACGGCTGCGGCGCCCACTTCGTCCGGGTTCTGCATCGCCTTCATGCCGATTTCCATCGTGAGCTTCTGCACCTTCTCGCCGATATCCGCGAGCGGGTTGATGAACTCCTGCATCTCCGGCTTCACGCCTTCTTCTTCGACGAAATCCGTCACGAGCTTGCCGAAACGCTTCAGCTTCGCGCCCATGTCGCCGAGAATCTTGCGGCCGAGCAGGTCGAGCGCCTGAATGGAGTTCGTGCCTTCGTAGATCATGTTGATGCGCGCGTCGCGCACGTACTGCTCCATGCCCCACTCGGAGATGAAGCCGTGGCCGCCGTAGATCTGCATGCCGAGGTTCGTGCCTTCGAACGCGTTGTCGGTCAGAAACGCCTTGATGACCGGCGTGAGCAGCGCGACGAAATCGGCGGCTTCGCGGCGCGCGGCTTCGTCTTCGTGCGAGAGTTCCTTGTCGATGTTGAGCGCGGCCCAGTACGTGAACGCGCGGCCCGCTTCGGCGTAAGCCTTCTGCGTGAGCAGCATGCGGCGCACATCCGGATGCACGATGATCGGATCAGCGGGCTTCTCGGGCGCTTTCGAGCCGGTGAGCGAGCGCATTTGCAGACGCTCTTTCGCATAGACGAGCGAGTTCTGATACGCGACTTCCGTCAGGCCCAAGCCCTGCATGCCGACGCCGAGACGCGCCGCGTTCATCATCACGAACATGGCGTTCAAGCCCTTGTTCGCTTCGCCGACGAGCCAGCCCTTCGCGCCGTCCAGATTCATCACGCAAGTGGCATTGCCGTGAATGCCCATCTTGTGCTCGATGGAGCCGCACTTGATGCCGTTGCGTTCGCCCGGCGCGCCGCTCGCGTCCGGAATGAACTTCGGCACGATAAACAGGGAAATGCCCTTCGTGCCGGCCGGCGCGCCGGGCAGCCGCGCGAGCACCAGATGGACGATGTTCTCGGCCATGTCGTGTTCGCCGCTCGAAATGAAGATCTTCGTGCCGGTCAGCGCGTAGGAACCGTCGGAATTCGGTTCGGCTTTCGTGCGCAGGATGCCGAGGTCGGTGCCGCAATGCGGTTCGGTCAGGCACATCGTGCCGGTCCACTCGCCGGAGACGAGTTTCGAGAGATACGTTGCTTTCTGCTCCGGCGTGCCGTGCGCGTGCAGGCATTCGTAGGCGCCGTGCGAGAGGCCCGGATACATGGTCCACGCCTGATTCGCCGAGTTGAGCATTTCGTAGAGCGCGTTATTGACGAACGCGGGCAGCCCCTGGCCGCCATATTCGGGGTCGCAGCCGAGCGCGGGCCAGCCCGCTTCGACGTACCGGCGATACGCCTCTTTGAACCCCGACGGCGTCTTCACGACGCCGTCGCCCTCGTAGGTGCAACCTTCGCGGTCGCCGCTCTGGTTCAGCGGAAACACGACTTCGGAGCAGAACTTGCCGGCTTCTTCGAGCACCTGGTTGATGGTGTCCGCATCCAGGTCGGCATGCTTCGGCATGCGCTTCAGTTCGGCTTCCACGTTCAGCAATTCGTGCAGCACGAACTGCATGTCGCGTAAGGGGGCGGCGTACTGTCCCATGAGTCTCTCCAGTTTCTAGAAGCTTGCGTCGTGCGCCGCCGAACCCTTGGGACGATTCGATCGGCGCCGCTAACGGCTGTCCGTTTGATGCGAAGTTAGATTCGTCGCCGCACTCGTGGCTGCGTGGGCGGCCGGCTCGCTGGTTTCGCGGCCGCCGCCATCGGCAGACGTATGCGACGTCTGATATGAAACGATCGTCTTTTCCAGCGCGTCCCGCGTCAGTTGCACCGCTTCCGGCAAATGCAGGAAACGCGCGTCGTGATGCAGGCCGAGCGTGAAGCTGTACAACTCGAAGAGCATCAGCTTCGGGTCCGTCTCCGGCTTCAGATGCCCTTCTTCCTTCGATTGGCGAATGGCCCGCAACAGCGCCTCGCGCCACGTCGTCACACTGTGGACGAGCTGCTCGCGCACCGCGCTCGCCGCGCGATCGTCGTATTCCACCGCGCCGCTGATATAGATGCAGCCGGTGGTGACTTCCTCGATGCGCTTTTCCATCCAGCGGCTCATCATCGCGCGCAGTCGCGGCAAGCCGCGCGGCTCGCGCAAGCTCGGGAAAAACACTTCGTCTTCGAACCGGCGGTGGTACTCGCGCACCACTTCCACCTGCAGATCTTCGCGCGATCCGAAGTGCGCGAACACTCCGCTCTTGCTCATCTGCATCCGCTCGGCCAGAAGACCGATCGTGAGTCCTTCCAGTCCGTCCCTGCTCGCCAGATCCAACGCTGCGTCGAGAATCGCGGCCCGCGTCTGTTCGCCTTTTCGCATGATCCCACCGTCCTCTCGTGACCCCATTGAAAACGAACGGCCGTTCTATTATTGTGGCCGCTCGCGGCTGAAACAAGCAAAATTTTAGAAAGCGGTTTCTAACTGCCGCAGCAATCAATAGGATAAGTCCTATTTTTGCCCGCCCTATTGTCCTTTTTTGTGTGCGGACTGCCTCTAAGTGACTGCCCGACTTCCCATTTGCTGGGAGCATATTGCCGTCTGGCAGCTACATCGTCGGATCAGCAGTATTCGGGCCGTCAATCGTACTGCCCGATGGTGATGAGTTTCATCGTCATCCGGTAGGTGTTGTACGCGAGCCAACTCAGAATTCGCTCGCTTAACGGCCGCGACGCGTAATGTTTTTCGTCGATTCGACCGCCTTCGTCGAACGCCTGCAGGATGGCGTCATGCAACCCGGCAATCTCCGCGTGGTTCACGAGCACCATGTTGGCTTCGTTGTTCAGCACGAGCGAGAGCGCGTCGAGATTGGACGAGCCGATGGTCGCCCAGTCCGCGTCCACGACCGCGACCTTGCCGTGCAGGATCGTCTTTTCGTATTCCGCGATGCGCACGCCATTCTTCAGCAGATTGCCGTAGAGGAATGGCGTGGCGTAGTCGAGCGCGACGAACTCCTTGCGCCCGATCACGAGCGACACGCGCACCCCGCGCCGCGCCGCGAGCACGAGCGCGCGCCGCAGCTTGCGGCCCGGCATGAAGTACGGATTGGCGAGCAGGACTTCGCGCTCCGCATGGGCGATGGCGCGCAAATATGCCTTTTCGATGGCCCGGCGGTTCAGCAGATTGTCGCGCGCCACGAAAGCGACGCACGGTTGGTCGACCGCATGGATTTCGCCGAGCTGCGCGCGGCGCCGGGCGCGCATCGCGCGTCGGGAACTCCGGCGGTTAGGGTCCGGCGGAGGCTCGCAGGACGACGAACGCGGCTCGCGCGGCTTGACGCCGAGGCGGATGCGCTCCCATTGAAGGTCGAACGCATTGCGCACGTCCGTGACCACCGGCCCTTGCGCTTCCATCGCGAAGTCCCAGCGCGGCTCCGGCAAGCGCGTGCCGTTCTGGTCGTAATCGTCGACGATATTGATGCCGCCGCAGAACGCGTACGTGTTGTCGATGAGCGCGAGCTTGCGGTGCGTCCGCGAAAATCCGAGCGGCCCGAACAGCAAATGCGGATTGTAGATTCGATGCTCGACGCCGCCCGCTTTCCACTGCTCGAACATCGGCAGCTTGCCGTCGGTGCCGACGCCGTCCGTGATCACGCGCACCGTGACGCCGCGCGCGGCGGCCCGCAAGAGCGCGTCGGAGACGGCGCGGCCGGCGTCATCGTTCGCGAAGATGTAGGTTTCGAGCGAGACCGTGTTCTGCGCGCCGTCGATCCGCTCGATCAGCGCGGGAAAGAACTGCGCGCCGCTCTTGAAGATGCGGACCTGGTTGCCCGCGGTGAAGCAGAAACGCGGCGGACGTCGCCCGGAGAAAAGCGCCTGGCGCAGTCGCTTGAAGCTGCGCCGCGGCCGCACACCGATCATCGGCTATGCGCCGCGAGGCGCTCGGGCAATTGAAGAATGGCTTCGCGGTTGGACCACGAGAAGCAGCGGTCGGCGGCTTCGCGCAAGGGCAGCCACAGATGCGACGTGTGTTCGCGCGGCGCAAGCGTCACTTCCAGACAATGCGGCACGCAGAGACTGAACTGATGTTCGGTATTGCGCGTGATGCCTTCGGCGTAACGGTGCCGCCATTGCGGATAGATGTCGTACTGAATGCTGTGATGCCAGTTCAGCAGCGCATTCTGCGGCACCAGCGGACTGCCGACGATAATGCCCGTTTCCTCCTGCACTTCGCGCGCGGCGGTTTCTTCGAGCGGCTCGTCGATGCGGTCTTTCGAGCCCGTCACCGATTGCCAGAAACCGGGGTGATCCGCCCGCTCGATGATGAGCACGTCGAGGTCGGGCGTATGAATCACGACCAGCACGGATTCGGGGATTTTCGGTGGCTTCTGCATGACCATGTGAACGTGCGCGTTGTCTCGTATCCGGCAAAGACTGTAGCGCAAAAAACGAAAAAGGCGCACTCGGCGCCTTTTTCGTCACAACATTAACAACGCTTATTGCGTCTTTTGTTCGGGTTGCCGCAGACGGATGTGCAACTCGCGCAACTGGCGCTCGTCGACTTCGCTCGGCGCTTGCGTGAGCAGGTCCTGCGCGCGCTGCGTCTTCGGGAAAGCGATCACGTCGCGGATCGAATCGGCGCCGGACATCAGCGTCACGATGCGGTCCAGACCAAACGCGATACCGCCGTGCGGCGGCGCGCCGTATTGCAGCGCGTCGAGCAGGAAGCCGAACTTCAGGCGCGCTTCTTCCGCGCTGATCTTCAGCGCGCGGAACACCTTGCTTTGCACGTCTTCCTGGAAGATACGCACCGAACCGCCGCCGATTTCCCAGCCGTTCAGCACCATGTCGTACGCCTTCGCGAGGCAGCGGCCCGGATCGGTTTCGAGGTATTCGAGGTGCTCGTCCTTCGGGCTCGTGAACGGATGGTGCGCCGCCACGTAGCGGTTCTCTTCCTCGTCGTACTCGAACATCGGGAAGTCGATCACCCACAGCGGCTTCCAGCCGGATTCGAGCAGGCCGTTCGCCTTGCCGAATTCCGAATGGCCGATTTTCAGGCGCAGCGCGCCCAGGCTGTCGTTCACGACCTTCGTGCGATCCGCCGCGAAGAAGATGATGTCGCCGTCTTCCGCGCCCGTGCGTTCCATGATGGCGGCGAGCGCCGCGTCATGCAGATTCTTGACGATCGGGCTTTGCAGACCGTCGCGGCCCCGGGTCTTGTCGTTGACCTTGATCCACGCCAGGCCCTTCGCGCCGTAAATGCGCACGAATTCCGTGTAACCGTCGATATCGCCGCGCGACAGCTCGCCGCCCTTCGGCACGCGCAACGCGGCCACGCGGCCGTCCTTCGAATTGGCCGGCATGCTGAACACCTTGAAGTCGACGTCCCTCACCGCGTCGGTCAGATCGGCGAATTCCAGCTTCACGCGCAGGTCGGGCTTGTCCGAGCCGAAACGGCGCATCGCTTCCGAGTACAGCATGACCGGGAATTTCTCCGGCAGCGCGACGTCCATCGTCTCCTTGAAGACGTGGCGGATCATGTTCTCGAACAGATCGCGAATTTCCTGCTCGTTCAGGAACGACGTTTCGCAGTCGATCTGCGTGAATTCCGGCTGCCGGTCCGCACGCAAGTCTTCGTCGCGGAAGCACTTGGTGATCTGGTAGTAACGGTCGAAGTTCGCGACCATCAGCAATTGCTTGAACAATTGCGGCGATTGCGGCAGCGCGAAAAACTGTCCCGCGTTCACGCGCGACGGAACCAAATAGTCGCGAGCGCCTTCCGGCGTGCTCTTGGTCAGCATCGGCGTTTCGATGTCGATGAAGCCTTGCGCGTCCAGATACTTGCGCACTTCGATCGCCACGCGATAGCGCAGGCGCAGGTTCTTCTGCATCTGCGGACGGCGCAGGTCCAGCACGCGATGCGTGAGGCGCGTGGTCTCCGACAGGTTGTCGTCGTCGAGCTGGAACGGCGGCGTCACCGACGCGTTCAGCACGTTGAGTTCATGACACAGCACTTCGATTTTGCCGCTCGTGAGATTGGCGTTGACCGTGCCTTCCGGACGGTTGCGCACGACGCCCTTCACCTGCACGCAGAACTCGTTGCGCACGCCTTCGGCCACCTTGAACATCTCGGCGCGATCCGGATCGCAGACGACCTGGACGAGCCCTTCGCGATCGCGCAAGTCGATGAAGATAACGCCCCCGTGGTCGCGGCGGCGGTGCACCCAGCCGCACAGCGAGACGGTTTGGCCCAGCAGGGCTTCGGTCACCAGACCGCAGTATTCAGATCGCATCGACATGATGTTGTGTCTTTCGTTGTTCGTTGATGAACGGCTCGCGTGCGGATCGCGCTCTTCGTCGGCTCGATTCGCGGCACGCGCGCCGGCATTACATCGGCGGCTCGGTGGGGCGGCGGGCGGGCGCGACCGACAGCGGCGCGCTCGGCGCGGGGGCGACCACGCCCATCGAGACGATGTACTTCAGTGCGGCGTCGACCGTCATATCCAGTTCGACGACCTCGCTTTTCGGCATCATCAGGAAGAAGCCGGACGTGGGGTTCGGCGTGGTCGGCACGTAGACGCTGACGTGATCTTCCTTCAGATGATTCAACACGTCGCCGCCGGGAATGCCGGTCAAGAACCCGATGGTGTACGAGCCCTTGCGCGGATATTCGACCAGCAGCGCCTTGCGAAATGCATTGCCGCTCGACGAGAGCAGCGTGTCCGAAACCTGTTTCACGCTCGTGTAGAGCGGGCCGACGACCGGAATGTGGCGAAGAATCGCGTCCCACCAGCCGACGAGTTTCTGCCCGACGAAGTTCTGCGTAAAGAGGCCGACGACGAAGATGAATGCGAGCGTGAGCAGCGCGCCCAGTCCCGGCAGATGGAATCCGAACACACGCTCCGGCTGCCACGCGGACGGCAAAAGGAGCAGCGTCTGATCCATGGTTCCGATCACGAGGCCGAGCACCCACAGCGTGATGGCGAGCGGCACCAGCACCAGGAGGCCGGTGAGGAACACGGTTTTCAGCGTAGTCTTTTTCGTGGTCACGTTGTTGTCGCTAGGGTGACGGGCGTCGGGTTGGCCGCGATCCGCGCGCGCTCAGGGCGCGCGCTCTGACAGGCGGTACGGGACGGATTGCGCAGCCGGCGCGAAACTCGCGCCGTGCGTGACGTGTGCGCTTTTAGGCTGCGCCAGAAGACGCCGCGGGCGTCGCCGGTGTCGCGGGCGTCGAGGCGCCGGCGGCGGGCGCTGCGCTCGCTGGCGGCGATGCATCGGACGATGACGCACTGCCCGCTTTCGCGCTATCGCCGGAATTCGAATTGCCCGCATTGTCGCCCGACTTCGGCGCCGCAGCACCGTTACTGCCGCCGCGGAAATCGGTGACATACCAGCCGGAGCCCTTCAACTGGAACCCTGCTGCGGTCACTTGCTTGGAGAACGCGTCCTTTCCGCAGGCGGGACATTGCGTGAGCGGTGCGTCGCTCAACTTCTGAAGCACGTCTTTTTCGTGGCCGCAGGATGCGCAGCGGTATGCGTAAATCGGCATGGCACTCTTCCTACAATGATCTGTCGACGCTTGCAAAGCCTTGAATTATAGCCGCAAACCCGCTTCGGCCCGCCATTTTCGGCCGGCGCCGCGCCGTGCGGCTTCTTCGCCAGATGGGGGCGAAGACGAATTATTCAAGCGCGCCGCCATGTCAGCCAGCGTTCACGGCCGGCAAACACCGGTATCGAGCCGCTGACTTCGTGATCGTCGATCAATTCGAAGTGGGGAGCGAGAAGCGCGTCGAGTTCATTGCGCTCGATGCCGAACGGCGGTCCTTTCGGCGTCGCGCCGATGAAAAAGAAGCCCGCGAGCAGGGCGCCGGGGCGCGCGAGCGCCGCCATGCGCTTTGCGTAATCGGTCCAGCGGTCTTTCGGCAGCGCGCACAGAAAGGCGCGCTCGTAGATCCAGCCGGCCGCGAACGGCGGCTGATAGGTGAAGAAGTCGGCCTCCTCGACGACGCCCGCGTGCGCGCCCAACTGAGCGCGCGCCGCTGCGACCGCGCTCGGCGAAAAATCAATGGCGCGGACAGTCATGCCTCGCTCGGCCAGATACGCGGCCTCGTACGCGTTGCCGCAGCCGGGAATCAGCACGCGCGTGGCTTCGGGCGCGGCCAACGCGGACACGAACGCGCGAAACGCATCGGGCACGCCGGCCTGATCCCACGGCATGAAGCGTCGGTTGAACCGTTCGTCCCAGAAACCGGGCGAATTCGGGTCGCGGTTCTCGAAGGACGGAACGTCGGCACTGCCGGAATTGCTCATCGAATCTCCTCACGCCGGCTGCAAGATGCGCCGGCTCTGCGCCGGCTCGCCGTGATCAGGGGTGGCCCATCCAGAATTGCGCAATGACGACGCCCGCGCCGGCAATGACGCCGAGCCCGACGACGAGCAGCGTCGTCAGCAGCCGGTTCGTGCGCTTTTGCTCCGCGAGCAGTTGGCGCATGGTTTCGTCGTTGTTGCCGCGCGGCGCGTCGTGGCGCTCCGCGAGCAAGTGATGAATCAGCCGCGGCAGTTGCGGAATCGTCTTGCTCCACTGCGGCGCTTCCATTTGCAGCCGCTCGTACCAGCCGCGCCAGCCGATCTGCTCGTTCATCCAGCGTTCGAGGTAGGGCTTCGCGGTCTTCCACAAGTCGAGTTCCGGATCGAGCGAGCGGCCCAGCCCTTCCACGTTCAGCATCGTCTTTTGCAGCAGCACGAGTTGCGGCTGAATCTCGACGTTGAAGCGGCGCGAAGTGGAAAAGAGCCGCATCAGCACCTGTCCGAGCGAAATGTCCTTGAGCGCGCGGTCGAAATACGGCTCGCAGACGGCGCGAATCGCGCTCTCCAGTTCCTCGACGCGCGTGCTCGGCGGCACCCAGCCGGATTCGAGATGCAGCGTCGCCACACGGTGGTAGTCGCGCTTGAAGAACGCGAGGAAGTTCTGCGCAAGATAGTTCTTATCGAAGTCCGAGAGCGCCCCGACGATCCCGAAGTCGAGCGCGATATAGCGGCCGAACGTCGCCGGATCGAGGCTCACCTGAATGTTGCCGGGGTGCATGTCCGCGTGAAAGAAGCCGTCGCGAAACACCTGCGTGAAGAAAATTTCGACGCCTTCGCGCGCGAGCTTCGGAATATCGACGCCGGCCGCGCGCAGCGTTTCGACCTGCGAGATCGGCACGCCGACCATGCGCTCCATCACGAGCACCGTGGGCGCGGACAAATCCCAGTACATCTCCGGCACGAGCAGCAGATCGAGGCCCAGGAAATTGCGGCGCAACTGGCTGCCGTTGGCGGCCTCGCGCATGAGGTCGAGTTCGTCGTGCAGATATTTGTCGAATTCAGCGACGACTTCACGCGGCTTCAGCCGCCTGCCGTCCGGCCAGAGACGCTCGGCCCAGATGGCGATATCGCGCAGGAGCGCAAGGTCCGAATCGATCACGGGCAACATGCCGGGCCGCAGCACCTTCACGGCGACGGGTTTGCCCGCGTGCTCGCCATGCCGGATCTTCGCGAAATGCACCTGCGCGATCGACGCGCTCGCCACCGGCACGCGCTCGAAGTCGTCGAAGAGTGCGTCGATCGGCGCGCCGAGCGCTTTCTCAATGATCGAAACGGCGACGTTCGAATCAAACGGCGGGACGCGATCCTGCAACTTGGCCAGTTCGTTGGCGATATCGACCGGCAACAGATCGCGCCGCGTCGACAACACCTGACCGAATTTGACGAAGATCGGTCCGAGGCTTTCCAGCGCGAGGCGCAGCCGGATGCCGCGCTCGACGTCGAAGCGGCGGCCGAACGTCGTCACGCGCATGAGGTAGCGCACGCGGCGGTCGTTGATGCCGCTCATGACCAGTTCGTCCAGGCCGAAGCGGACAATCGTGAAGAAAATCTTGAGGAAACGCAGAAAACGCATGGTCGGAGTTCGCTTCAGCTCGTTATTTGCGCGAGTCGCGCTCGGACTCGCCGCCGGTCCGCGCTGAAGCGCCGCGGGCCGACTCTCGTTGTTCAATCCGCTCGATGCGCTTTTCGACGCGCGCGAGCGCATCGCGCGCCTGCGACAACTCGGCGTTGAACGCGTCGAGCGCGCTCTTGCGCACGAGTTGCGGGCGCTCGTCCAGCAAATACTCGGCCACGGAGTCGAGAAGATTGCGGCTTGTGCGCTGAGCCTGCGCCTGCATCGTCCGCGCGATCATGCCGATGCGATGCGCAGGCGCATCGCCGATCACGCGCGACAAGTCTTCCTCCGGATCCCAGCGCAGATGCTCGGCGAGCTTGGCGAGCGTCTGCGCGAACTCGGCATCGCCTTCAATGCGCACGTGCTTCATCACCGCCGCCTGACCGCCTTGCAGGAACGCGGGAAGCGCATCGAACGGAACGGCGATGCTGACGTCGAAATGGCCGGCTTGCGCCTCGTTCGTCGCGGCGAAAAGGCCGTCCGCCTGCGCGACGAGCGCGATCACGAACGGCGCGCACGAGAGCCGGACAGACTTGCCGGCGTACGGCTGAAGGCGCTCGCGCGCCCACGGCTCGCGGGCGAGAAGATGATTCACGACAGCCGCGAACGCACCGGACGCGGTCTTGACGGCAGGATCTACAACTGAGCGGGAAGGTTCGTGTGCGTTCGTCATCGGCTCTGAGATGAAAAAACCCGCGCAAGCGGTCGCTCGCGCGGGTTCTATTCTACGGTCTAGGCAAACTCCGCGAACGCGAAGCCGCTTCTCGACGCGCGCCCCGCTGCCGACGTGCGGCGCCATGCCGCCGCGCCGGCGTGCGGGGGCACGCTCAACTGACCTGCTGAATGCCGGCCAACAGCCAGCCTTCGTTGCCGGACTTCTGCTTCGACAGGTTCCAGATTTCCACGAACGGCTCGGCCGCCGCCCCTTCCGATTCGCGGATCAGGCCGTGGAAGCGCACGCTCGCGAGATACTCGGAACCGCGATCTTCCACGCCGAGCACGTCGGCGTTGAGCTGAACCACGTCTGTGCGATTCGGCGCGCCGCCGCGCGCGTCGATGTCGAGCTTCACTTCAGCGAACATTTCCGGCGTGGTGAATTCGCGAATGTCGTTGACGTTGCCGCGGTCCCACGCGTCCTGAAGGCGCACGAAGTACACCTTCGCGTTACGCACGAACGCTTCGGTGTCGAAGCCCGCCGGAACGTTGACCGGCGCGGCTTGCGTCGCGGGCGAATCGATATAGTCCGCGCCGAAGCCCGCAGGCTGCGACGCGCGCGGCGGTTCCTGATTCAGGCCGCTGCGCGCCGACGCGCCGTAAGGCGACGCGCCCGCGCCTGCATACGCCGGCGTGGCACCGCCCTGCCGCTTGCGCATGAAGAAGCGGAACAGCATGACGGCCGCGAGCACGATCAACGCGATCATGATCATGTTGGCCATCGCGCCGGCGAACGCGCCGCCGAGCCCGAAGTGCGACAGCAGCGCCGCGATGCCCAGACCAGCGGCAAGGCCGGCGATCGGCCCGAGCCAGCGGTTACGCGCCGGTTGAGCGGCGGGCGGTGCGGCGGGCGCGGGCTGCGCGCGCTGAGGCTGCATGGACTGGCTCGGCTGCATGGACTGCGACGGCGGCGTCGCCTGATGCTGCTGCGTGGCCGTGGCCGACTGGCGGCCCATGCTGCGGCCGCCGCCCATGCGGCGCGCCTCGGCGTCGTCCGCGAAGATTGCGCCAGCCGTGATAACGCCAGCGAGCGCCAAGATACCGGCCTTTCTGAACATGGAGCTCAGAAAACCCCGGGATTGGGGTGTGCGCGAATCGGACATATCGAATCCTTAAGAGAGTGGAACATCAAAATTTTGTCCCGACGTGTAACGCTACCACGCCACCTGACAAATTGTAATATTCGACTCGATCCAGTCCTGCTTGTTCCATCATCGTCTTTAACGTTTCCTGGTCCGGGTGCATCCGGATGGACTCGGCCAGATAGCGATAGCTCTCCGCGTCCTTTGCCACCTTTTCGCCGAGCCAGGGCAGAATCTTGAAGCTGTAGATGTCGTACGGCTTCTTAAGCGGTTCCCACACTTTCGAGAATTCCAGCACGAGCAGACGGCCGCCCGGCTTGAGCACGCGGTACATTTCGGCCAGCGCGCGCTCCTTGTGCGTCATGTTGCGCAAGCCGAAGGCCACCGTCACCACGTCGAAGTAGTTATCGGGAAACGGAATCTTCTCTGCGTCGCACAGCAGCGTCGGCGTGATGACGCCCTTGTCCAGCAGACGGTCGCGGCCCACGCGCAGCATCGATTCGTTGATGTCCGTGTGCCAGACTTCGCCCGTCGTGCCGGCCTGCCTGGCGAACGCCATGGCGAGATCGCCGGTGCCGCCGGCGATGTCCAGCACCTTGTAACCCGCGCGCACCTTCGCCTGCCCGATCGTGAAATGTTTCCAGATGCGATGCAGCCCGCCGGACATCAGGTCGTTCATCAGGTCGTAATTGCTCGCGACGGAGTGGAACACGCCCGCCACCTTGCTCGCCTTCTCCTGCTCGTCGACCGTTTCGTATCCGAAGTGGGTCTTGCTCATTGCGCTCTTTCCTCGCATGTTGTTCGTATCTGCCTGCGCAATCGTCGCGCCGGCCCGCGGCGTTATGCCGCGCATATTTCGTTCAGTGACAGTGCCCGCCCGCGGGCTTTGCGGCCATCGGCGCATCGCGGTCGATGCCGGCGGCCTGCAGCTTCGTCAGATAGTCGCGCCAGTGTTCGTCCTGACGCGTCGCGAGATCGTAAAGGATGTCCCACGAATAGATGCCGGTATTGTGCCCGTCCGAAAAATTCAACTGGAGCGCGTAATGTCCGACCGGCTCGATGCCCGTAATGGCGACTTCGCGCTTGCCGGTCTGCAGGGTTTCCTGCCCCGGCCCGTGGCCTTGTACTTCGGCGGACGGCGAATAGACGCGCAACAGTTCGAACGGCACGCGATACGACTCCTTCTCGCCGTATTGCAACTCCAGCACGCGGGATTTCGAATGCAGAACGACGCCGGTGGGAATCGGCGTCGTCGATGTCAGTCCGCTCATGGTGAGCCTTATCTCTTAAGTTAGTGTTGGCCGAACGCCTGATTCAGCTCGCGGCGAATGGCTTCGCGCAGAAGCGTCGCCTGTGCGCGGCGCTTGGCGAGCTGCGCCTCGGACACCGTGCGCTGGCGCGGCGCCCAGACGGGCAACGGAAAACGGGAATCGTTGGAAAAACGCGGGATGACGTGCCAATGCAAATGCGGCACCTGATTGCCGAGGCTCGCCAGATTGATTTTCTCGGGCACGAGCACGCGACGCATCGCGCGTTCGACGCCGTTCACGGCGGTCATCACGCGCGCGCGGTCGGCGTCGGCCAAGTCCGACATTTCGGCGACATGCGCGCCCCAGATCACGCGACAAAAGCCGGGCCAGTCAGGCTCGTCGGCGAGGACGACGCGCAACGCGTCGTCCGACCACAGCACTTCGCCGCCGTCTTCGCGGCAAAACACACAGTCCATCTCAAACCTCTAGCGAATCAAACCTCGATTTCGCTATTACACCAGCACGCGCTCGATACCGCCATTGTTCGCGCGTTCGACGTACTGCTCCATCCAGTTTTCGCCGAGCACCTTGCGCGCCATTTCGACGACGATATAGTCCGCCTCGACGTTGGCGTCCTCGTTGTAGCGCGAGAGCCCTTGCAGGCACGACGGGCAGCTCGTGAGGATCTTCACGTCCGTGCCCTCGGTTTGCGCGCCGTCGCCCGCCGAGAGCACGGAGCCGGGCGCGGCGCCCGCCGTGCCTGCCGACGCGTTCATCGGATTGATCGCGTTCGAACCGGCAACCGACGTCAGCGGAATGCCGCGCAAATTCGCCGCGCCCTTGCGCACTTCCTCTTCCTTGCGAAAGCGCACCTGCGTCGCGATGTCCGGGCGCGTGACCGCGAACGTGCCCGACTCGCCGCAGCAGCGATCGTTCTTCTGAATCTTGTAGCCGTCGTTCTGCGAGCCCATCAGATCGTTGACGAGCTTCACCGGATCGACCGTCTTGATCGGCGAGTGGCAAGGATCGTGATACATGTAGCGCGTGCCCTTCACGCCCTCCAGCCGAATGTTTTTCTCCAGCAGGAATTCGTGAATGTCGATGATCCGGCAGCCGGGAAAGATCTTCTCGAATTCATAGCCCGCGAGCTGGTCGTAGCACGTGCCGCACGACACCACGACGGTCTTGATATCGAGATAGTTCAGCGTATTCGCCACGCGATGAAACAGCACGCGGTTGTCCGTGACGATCTTCTCCGCCTTGTCGAACTGGCCCGCGCCGCGCTGCGGATAGCCGCAGCACAGATAGCCCGGCGGCAGCACGGTCTGGACGCCCGCTTCCCACAACATGGCCTGCGTGGCGAGGCCGACCTGCGAGAACAGGCGCTCCGAGCCGCAGCCGGGGAAATAGAACACGGCCTCCGAATCGACAGTCGTCGTTTTCGGATTGCGGATGATCGGGACAATCTTGTTGTCCTCGATATCGAGCAGCGCGCGCGCCGTCTTCTTCGGCAGATTGCCCGGCATCTTCTTGTTGACGAAGTGGATCACCTGCTGCACGACAGGCGGCTTGCCGGTCGTGGCCGGCGGATGCGCGGTCTGCTTCTTGACGATCTTCTTGAGCACTTCGGTGCCGAGACGCTGCGCCTTGTAGCCGACGCCCATCATCGCGGTGCGCGCGACGTTGATGGTCTGCGGATTGGTCGCGTTGAGGAAGAACATGCCCGCCGCGTTGCCCGCGTTGAACTTCTTCTTGCCCATCTTGCGCAGCAGATTGCGCATGTTCATCGACACGTCGCCGAAGTCGATCTTCACCGGGCACGGCGTCGCGCACTTGTGGCAGACGGTGCAGTGATCCGCGACGTCGTTGAACTCGTCCCAATGCTTGATGGACACGCCGCGACGCGTCTGCTCTTCGTACAGAAACGCTTCGACAAGCAGCGAAGTCGCGAGAATCTTGTTGCGCGGGCTGTACAGCAGGTTCGCGCGCGGCACGTGCGTGGCGCAGACCGGCTTGCACTTGCCGCAGCGCAGGCAGTCCTTGATGGAATCGGAAATGGCGCCGATATCCGACTGCTGCATGATGAGCGATTCATAGCCCATGAGCCCGAACGACGGCGTGTACGCATTGCGCAAGTCCGCGCCTTCCAGCAGCTTGCCCGCGTTGAAGCGCCCTTGCGGGTCCACGCGCTTCTTGTACGCGCGGAAATCGCCGATTTCCTCGTCCGTCAGGAATTCGAGCTTCGTGATGCCGATGCCGTGCTCGCCGGAGATCACGCCATCCAGCGAACGCGCGAGCTTCATGATGCGCGCCACCGCGTGATGCGCGTCCTGCAGCATCTCGTAATTGTCGGAGTTGACCGGAATGTTCGTGTGGACGTTGCCGTCGCCCGCATGCATGTGCAGCGCGACGAACACACGCCCGCGCAGCACGTGCTTGTGGATGGCCTGAGCTTCGTCGAGGATCGGCTTGAATTCGCCGCCGTTGAAAATCTGGCGCAACTCCGCGCGAATCTCCTGCTTCCACGAAATGCGCAGCGTGCGATCCTGCGCGAGATGGAACACCGTGGCGTCGGGCTGCACGTCCACGCGATCCGCGAACTTCTCGGCGAGCGCTTCGTAGCCGAGCGTCACCAGATAGTGCTGCGCCTCGCGCAGCGGCAAATCCAGCTTCTCGCCGACGAATGTCCACCGCTCGCGCACGCGCTTGAGCAGATCGAGCGCCTGCTGCACGCGGTCTTCGAGCAGCTCGGCGCTCGGTATTTCATTCGCGTCGTCGCTCTTGCCGAGCGGCAGCTTGCCATTGCGGAAGAACGCTTCGAGCGCATCCAGCAATTGCAGCTTGTTCTTGATCGACAGCTCGATGTTGATGCGCTCGATGCCGTCCGTGTACTCGCCCATGCGGTTGAGCGGAATCACGACGTCTTCGTTGATCTTGAACGCGTTCGTGTGCTTGGCGATCGCGGCCGTGCGCGAGCGGTCGAGCCAGAAACGCTTGCGCGCCTCCGCGTTCACCGCGACGAAGCCTTCGCCGCTCTTGCCGTTCGCCATGCGCACGACTTCGGAGGTGGCCTGCGCGACAGCATCGGCGTCATTGCCGACGATATCGCCGATCAGCACCATCTTCGGAAACGCGTTGCGCTTGCTCTTGGTCGCATAGCCGACCGCGCGCAGATAACGCTCGTCGAGGTGTTCGAGGCCCGCGAGAATCGCGCCGCCCTGCTTTGACGTTTCAAACAGGTAGTCCTTGATCTCGACGATGCTCGGAATGGCGTCGCGCGCCTGCCCGAAGAATTCGAGGCAGACCGTGCGCGTATGCGCCGGCATCTTGTGCAGAATCCAGCGCGCGGACGTGATGAGGCCGTCGCAGCCTTCCTTCTGCACGCCCGGCAGGCCGGACAGGAACTTGTCGGTCACGTCCTTGCCGAGCCCTTCCTTACGGAACGTGCGGCCGGCAATGTCGAGGTTTTCGCTGCGGATCAGCTTCTCGCCGGGCGCGCGGTTTCCGTCGAACCAGTCGAGCCGGAAGCGCGCCACTTCGACGTCGTGAATCTTCCCGCAGTTGTGGTCCAGACGCGTGACTTCGAGCCAGTTGCCTTCGGGATCGACCATGCGCCACCAGGCGAGATTGTCCAGCGCCGTGCCCCACAGCACCGCTTTCTTGCCGCCCGCGTTCATCGCGACATTGCCGCCGACGCACGATGCATCGAGCGAAGTCGGATCGACCGCGAACACGAAGCCCGCCTGCTCGGCCGCTTCCGTAACGCGGCGCGTGACGACGCCCGCGCCGGAGAAAATCGTTGCGACCTTGTGATCGACGCCCGGCAGGTCCGTCATCTCGACCGGCCCGAGCTGTTCCAGCTTTTCCGTGTTGATGACCGCCGAGAACGGCGTGAGCGGAATGGCGCCGCCGGTGTAGCCGGTGCCGCCGCCGCGCGGAATCACGGTCAGGCCCAGTTCGAAGCACGCCTTGATGAGACCCGCGATCTCGGCTTCCGTATCCGGCGTCAGCACGACGAACGGATACTCGACGCGCCAGTCGGTCGCGTCCGTGACGTGCGAAACACGCGCGAGGCCGTCGAAGCGGATGTTGTCCTTTTGCGTCTGTTTGCCGAGCACGCGCGACGCGCGGCGGCGCAGATCGGCCATGCGGCCGAATTCGGAGGCGAAGTCGTCCACGGCGCGGCGCGCGGCAGCGATGAGCAGTTGCACGCGTTCAGCGCGCTCGCGGCTGCCCGCTTCTTCGCTGTGCTCGGATAAGTCCGCGCTGCGGCGCTTCTCGATTTCGGTCAGGCGATGGTTCAGCGCCTCGACCAGCATCGCGCGACGCTTCGGGTTGTCGAGCAGGTCATCTTGCAGATACGGATTGCGGCGCACGGCCCAGATGTCGCCCAGCACTTCGTACAGCATGCGCGCGGAGCGGCCGGTGCGGCGCTCGGCGCGCAGTTCGTCGAGCGCGGCCCAGGCTTCGTCGCCCAGGAGCCGCATGACGATCTCGCGGTCCGAAAACGACGTGTAGTTATAGGGAATTTCGCGCAGACGGGGCTCGATATCGAGCGCCAAGGCGGCATGGGCGCCGTTCGGATCGAAGGCTTGAGGTGCGTTCATGTTCGACGGTTCGGTGGTTCGGCGTGTGCGCCTCGGAAAGCGAGAGACGCCGACGGTGCGCGTGGGGCGCAGATTTTCGAATGAGACTTTTGTTTGCGAAGGCGGGCGATTCGCCCGAAAGCGCCGGCTTGCGCGGATGCCGCGCGCCTCACGGCGCCGCCTTCGATGTGCCCGAGATCAACGCCACGATCGCGCATGGCGCGCATGCCGCTCGGCCGCCGCGTAATGCGCGCGGGGAACATGCGCCAGAAATTCGATCCGAAGCTGCAAGTGCATCTGCCGGTCCTGATTGCTGATTTGCAAAAAGAAATTCTAACCCATCGCGAAATTCGCCGTTGGCGGCCGCTAGCACGACGAAGGGGCTTTTGCGCGCCCATTTTCGCCGCGGTTTGGCGTTTTTGCGCGCCTTTAGGCGTCCGGCCGGTCGGTCAAAGCCGCGGAGAGCCGGAAACCCGATCCTTTGCGGCTATCATTGATCTTTTCGCCCTGAAAAAGCGCAGCCGGCCTGCGTGACGAGTCCTCCGCATGAACCATCCCGATTACCTGAAGAAAGTGCTGACGGCGCGCGTCTACGACGTCGCACGCGAAAGCGAGCTGGAACCGGCGCGCAATCTGTCGGCGCGCCTGCGCAACTCCGTGTATCTGAAGCGCGAAGACAATCAGCCGGTCTTCTCGTTCAAGATTCGCGGCGCGTACAACAAGATGGCCAACTTGCCGGCGGATGTGCTCTCGCGCGGCGTTATCACGGCATCGGCGGGCAATCACGCGCAGGGCGTGGCGCTCTCGGCGGCGCGGCTCGGCTGCCGCGCGGTGATCGCGGTGCCGACCACCACGCCGCAAGTCAAGATCGACGCCATCCGCACGCACGGCGGGCCGACCGTCGAAGTCGTGCTGGCGGGCGAATCGTACAGCGACGCCTACGCGCGCGCCGTCGAACTTCAGGAAGAGCGCGGCCTCACCTTCGTGCATCCGTTCGACGATCCGGACGTCATCGCCGGGCAAGGCACGGTTGCGATGGAGATTCTGCGCCAGCATCAGGGCCCGATTCACGCGATCTTCGTGCCGATAGGCGGCGGCGGACTGGCGGCGGGCGTCGCCGCGTACGTGAAAGCGGTGCGTCCGGAGATCAAGGTGATCGGCGTGCAGACCGAGGATTCGTGCGCGATGGCGCGGTCGATTACGGCGGGCGAACGCGTGACGCTCGGCGAAGTCGGCCTGTTTTCGGACGGCACGGCGGTGAAGCTCGTCGGCGAGGAAACCTTCCGGCTGTGCCGCGAACTGCTCGACGAAGTGCTCACCGTCGATACCGACGCGCTCTGCGCCGCCATCAAGGACGTGTTTCAGGACACGCGCAGCGTGCTCGAACCGGCGGGCTCGCTCGCCGTCGCGGGCGCGAAGCTGTATGCGGAACGCGAAGGCATCGAAGGCAAGACGCTCATCGCCGTGACTTCCGGCGCGAACATGAACTTCGACCGCATGCGCTTCGTCGCGGAACGCGCCGAAGTGGGCGAGGCGCGCGAGGCGGTGTTCGCGGTGACGATTCCCGAAGAGCGCGGCAGCTTCCGGCGCTTCTGCGAACTCGTCGGCACCCGCAGCGTCACTGAATTCAACTACCGCATCGCGGATGCGCGCGCCGCGCATATCTTCGTCGGCGTGCAGATCAAGTCGCGCAAGGAGACGGCGCAAATGATGTCGTCGTTCATCGAGCACGGCTTTGCGACCGTCGATCTGTCGCACGACGAGCTTTCCAAGCAGCACATTCGCTACATGGTGGGCGGCCATTCGCCGCTCGCGCAGGACGAGCGCCTGTTGCGCTTCGAATTTCCCGAGCGGCCGGGCGCGCTGATGAAGTTCCTGTCGTCGATGGCGCCGAACTGGAACATCAGCCTCTTTCACTATCGGAATCAGGGCGCGGATTACAGCTCGATTCTGGTCGGCATTCAGGTGCCGCAGTCGGATAACGCCGAATTCGAGCGTTTCCTCGCGACGCTCGGCTATCCGTGGTGGGACGAGCAAGCGAACCCGGTCTACAAGCTGTTCCTCGCGTAAGGCCGAGCAGCCGATGGCCTTCACGCTCGAAGACAAGCTCGTGGTCGCGATTTCGTCGCGCGCGCTTTTCGATTTCGAAGAGGAAAACCGCGTCTACGAGACCGGCGATCTCGCTCGCTACGAGGCGCTGCAACGCTCGCGGCTCGACACGCCCGCGAAGCCCGGCGTCGCGTTCGGACTGATTCGCAAGCTGCTGGCGTTGAACGCGCACGAGCAGCGCGTCGAAGTCGTGATTCTGTCGCGCAGCGATCCGATCAGCGGCCTGCGCGCGTTCCATTCGTGCCGCGAGCACGGACTCGCGATCGAGCGCGGCGTGTTCACGCGCGGCCGCTCGCCGTTCGCGTACTTGAAACCGCTGCGCGCGTCGCTATTTCTGTCGGCGAATCCGGACGACGTGCGCGCTGCGCTGGCCGCGGGCTTTCCCGCCGCCCGCGTGCTGCCCGAAACGCCGCGCGCCGCGAGCCGGTATGCTGATGAAATCCGCATCGCGTTCGACGGCGACGCCGTTCTGTTCTCCGATGAAGCCGAACGCGTGTTTCAGACCGAGGGTTTGGGCGCGTTCGTCGGCCACGAGACAGAGAAGAAGGATTCGCCGCTTCCCGGCGGACCGCTCAAGCCGCTTCTGGCGGCGTTGAACAAGCTGCAACGCATTGCCGACGACAACGAAAGCCAGTCGCCGATGCACATACGCACTGCGCTCGTCACGGCGCGCTCCGCTCCCGCGCACGAACGCGCGATCCGGACGCTGATGGCGTGGAACATCGAAATCGACGAAGCGATGTTCCTGGGCGGCCTCGACAAGGGCGAATTCCTGCGCGAATTCGAACCCGACTTCTTCTTCGACGACCAAATCCGCCACTGCGAGTCGGCCCGCGTCGTGACAGCGACGGGGCACGTTCTCAGCGGCATAGCGAACGCATCATGACACCCGACCAATCTCCGCTCGGCAAAGCCGTCAACTACACCGAACAGTACGATCCCGCGCTGCTCTTTCCGATCGACCGCAAGCGCGCCCGCGACGAAATCGGCGTGCCTGCGCGCCTGCCGTTCTTCGGCACCGACGTCTGGAATGCGTACGAGCTTTCGTGGCTGAACAGGCGCGGCAAGCCGCAGATCGCAGTCGCGACGTTCTTCGTGCCGGCGGAGTCGCCGAACATCGTCGAATCGAAGTCGTTCAAGCTGTATCTCGGATCGTTCGCGCAGACGCAGTTCGATTCGATCGACGACGTGCGCGCCGCCATCAAGCGCGATGTGACGGCGACGTGCGGCGCGACGGTATCGGTGCAGCTCGTGCCGCCCGCCGATTTCGGCAAGCTCACAATGGAAGAATTCGACGGCTTGTCGCTGGACCGGCTGGACCTCGATTGCGAGATTTATGCGCCGGACCCGTCGCTGCTGTCGGCATCGCACGACGAAGCGCCTGTCGACGAGACGCTGTTTTCCAATCTGCTGAAGTCGAATTGTCCTGTCACCGGACAGCCGGATTGGGGCAGCGTGCAGATCCGCTATTACGGCGGACAGATCGATCACGCGGGTTTGCTGCGGTATATCGTGTCGTATCGCGAACATACCGGGTTTCACGAGCAATGCGTCGAGCGCATCTTCATGGACATCATGCGGGAATGCAAACCGGAACGGCTCGCGGTGTATGCGCGGTATACGCGGCGCGGCGGGCTGGATATCAATCCGTTTCGGACGAATTTCAATTTGCCGATGCCGGATAATGCGCGGTTGGGGAGGCAGTGAACGGACGATGGAGAAGTCGGAGCATTCACCTCCTCCCGAGTCCTCATCGAAGGAAAACACGCATTACTGCCAAACCTGCGAACCGACGCCCAGCCGACGCCGGCGTTGGTCCGCAACCTAGTGAGGCAATGTAGCGCCGCCCGACCGCTCAGCCCGTTACTTCGTAAGGACAATGCCACATCCAATGTGCGTCCGCGAACCACGCGCCATTGAGTGCGCTGCCCGGCGGTATTCGAGCTTGCGGAAAAGTATCGCCCATTCGTATAACTTGTTTGTCGACGACGTTGTGCGTGGTCCATCCTTCCCACCAACCTGTTTCGGGACATAACTTGCCCGTTCGCAGATCCATTTGGCCGTATTTCCTGCGCTTTGCGTCTTCGCGCTCTTGCAGTTCAGCAGGCGTGAGATACCAGCGCTCGATAATCAGCGAACGGAGGTTTTCGGCAGCCTCGAAGTCTGACTCGCTCGGCCGGTCGGAGATGGTTCTATACACGAGCCGCACGCGGACATCAAATGGCGAATCGGGCGGCATAGGCAAGCGCAAGTTGAAGATGATTTCGTCCGGTGTTTGCATTTCCAGGATGGGCTTCGCCATATACGTCAAGTGTTCGCGGCGAACGCCGTCCATTAATTCACCCGGCGCGTCTCGACGGAGGCCGAGCCGTTGCTCCAACGTTTCTCGAGGGATGAGGGCCGACTTAAAGACATTACTTCGCATCCCGAACGACCGTCCTACGCCAATCCGCCGCTCCTCGTTTTTCTCAAGCAAGTCGAAGTTTGCTCCGAAATCGCCTTTGTCGTAGTAATAGCTCATTTCGCCATTGATACGCGAACTTTCAAGGTTGCCTATAGTTGATTCGATTGTCTCGATGTCTGTCTTTCCCGCCACCCACTGTAGACCTAGCTCCGAGACGCGAAAGACCGTTGAGATTTGCTCGTCTGTAAGCGGAGTCTGCCTGGGGCGTTGCAATCGCTCAGTTGACATTCGTTCAACCTCCGTTTCTTGAGGCGTTACCTGAAACGCCGGCGCTTGTAGCGGCTTTCGTGGCTCGGCGGCTGTTATAAGAGAGGGCATACTTACGGCTGCACTGATTGACAACCATATCATCCGGCGCACGATCGGAACTCCAATAAGAGCTCTCAATTTCACCGCATACGAACGCGTCATCTTCCCACGGACGCGACTGATATCCGCTGTCAACAACCATATCGTCAACGTCAATGGCCGATCGGTCGGCGCCAGCGCTACCGAGCAACGTTTCTGCTTGCTTTCTTGCACGATCGTATTCCTCGCGTAATGAAACGGGATCGCTTGCGTACGTGGGATACCACTTAGCAACCGTGAAAGCGTGGAGATTCCACACATATTTCGCAACCGCCATCTGCTTAATCCCGAGCAGATTGGCATTGTCGTCAGGCAAAACCTGGCTAGCGGACGCTCTCACAACCGCGTTTGCCAACTCACTGAACTGCGAGGCTTGTGCCGGCCATTGACGGATGTTAGGCGTATCCGGAAAATCCGCAGCGCGCTGCTGGACCAGCGCATAAATCCAGAAGTCCTGCTGGCAATGCCGGGTCTCGTGGAATACCGTATCGACTAAGTTTTTAAGCACTACCCGCGCTTGTGTTTCCCGCTGACTCTGATCTGTGACAGCGCAAGGTGCGAAGAGCGGACTAAATGGATCGGTATTGATGGACAAGGTCCAATGGGCCGGGTCAAATGTGCCTTTGGCGTTTCCAACGAGGGTATCGTTAGTCACGGTAATCGTCGGAAAGGCTTGCTCCGGCAATGCGAAATTGCCCGACTGCATCGCCGTCAACGCATTCCTGACTGAAAGCGAGATGACTTTGGCCAGTTTCTGACACGTTTGGTCTGATAGACAATTCGAGCCGTCGATCAACTTCGCATAGAGAGTCGGCTTTTCCTTTCCGAAGTAATTGCTTCCCCACTGCACCTGTTCAATCAGGGCCTGCGCCATCTCCTTCGCGAACCGCTCGGCAACCGGGTATGCCAGTCTTCTCGCGTCCTTCCGATCCTTCTCGCTATAACGCATCCCCCAGTTATACGGCTCGCATAGTGCAAAGTACGGTGATTTGCCTGCGCTTGACGTTGTCTCGTCTCGTGCCTGCAACTCGCGATCATTGACTTTGGTCGTCTCGCGCTTCTTCTGCGAAGAGACTTCCGGCACATGCGCGTCCGCCGATTGAACAAGCATGGCGGAAAGAACCGAGGACGGATTGTTCGTACCGTCGTTGTGCAGAATCTCGATCGTTGCACGCTGGACCGAATCCGAAAGCACCAAGGCTGTCTCGCCCGCGTCGTTCGTTCTCCCTTCTAGAAGAGTTCCATCGTCCAGCACGATGCGATATGGCTGGTTGGGGATTCCAAAGCCCGCGATTGGATCGATCAATATGAACGGCTCAGCCACTTTGGCGTCATCGATATTAGTCAGCGGCGTTTTGACCGGCTTTTCGTGAGGCCCTTCTGTCCCATGAGTCGCCGCATGAACGAGAAACTGCCCATTCGTGAATCCGAGCAGGCCGTCCGGACTGATTTCGAGCATCGTCCCGCCGGCGTTCAGGCGGATTCGCTTGGCCGCAGTAATGTCAATGCCGTCGCCCGTACTGATGATCTGGACGTCCTTCTTTGCAATAAGCTGGACACCGTCTCTCTGCGCTTCCAGCCGAATCTTTCCCGCCGCCGCCGTGAGCGCTATTCCCGCCTTCTGCACGAAGACGGCGACCGATTCAACGACACTCGCAAATACCGACCGAGCCACCGCAAAGCTGACGTGGCGCCCGCTGGTAACGGCGAGGTCTTCGCCGCTTGAAATGTGCGTGCTGCCGCCCGTCGTCGACTGAATGCCAACCGGACTCGAAAGCGTCAGGTGGGGCGCTTCAAACTCGGGAAATTGGCCTTGGCCGGCATCCAGATCGCTCCTGCCGCGTATGGCCTCGTTGGCCGTTTCGATCGCTCTCGCAACGGCGCGCTGGTCATCAACCGCGTTCTGCGCACAATGTTGTTGGGCAACATCAAACAGGCTCTCATGAATTCCATGTGCTTGGGTGAGCTTGGCGATAGTCTCACCCATGTCGAGCGCATGGCCGCGGGCGTTCTCGCGAGCTTCCGTAGTCAGCAGTAACCCTTTTGCCGCACGCGCCACGCCATGCCCATCAGTACGCAGTTCGAAGCCTTGACCGCGCGCCTCCTGTCGTCCCTTGTTACCGTCAATGCGGGTGTTGAAACCCAGCGTCAGACTTGACTTCGCATGGTCGCTCGCGAGCTGCGCTTGTAGTCTTCCGTGCGTATCGTCGAGTGCAATGTGATTCGAATCGCTACTTTCACCCAAGCTCTGACTGCGCAAGCCGCTCAACGCACTGTTGCGCGGCATTTCCCACGGCGGCATGTTCCAGCGGTCCACCACGAATGCGGACACATAAGGTCTGTCTGGATCGCCGTGAACATGAGAGACGATGACCATTTGGCCGGCGCGTGCGGGCGTCACGACGCCCATCTGGCTACCTTGCCACTGCGTAGCGAGGCGAAGCCACACGGAAGTCGCGCCGTCGAACTGCGCCTGCCGATCCCAATCGTATTGAATGAGCACGCGGTTCTTGTCGTCGACCCACACCTCATAGTGCTCGTTCTTGTGGTGCTCTGGCGTGACGATGACGGCGTACTCGTCATCGACATGAGGTCTCGGTGTCGATTGCGGCATCCGATAAATCTCGGTGCTTGGTTGCAATTCGAACTGGGTATCAACGGAATACTGGCGCCACGATCCGGACGATGTCCCTACCTCAGTGAGCTCGAGTTCGCTAGAAAGCACGATGTATTCTTGGTTGGCGCTCCTCTGCGGATAATTCACCAGCCTGAACGTGCGGCCGGGCTGAAGACCGCGCAAACGTCCTTTTCCATGTACGCGCAGGCTCGCGCAGCGCACAGCCTGCAACTTGACGCGCGCAAGGTGCAAACCCTCCTGACGCAGATCGTTCCGATCAGTCAGCGGCGGATCGGTTTCAGGCTGTGCGAATTCCGCTGGCGCGTAGATTTCGATTCCCGCGCTTGCAGTGCCATGCGCGTCCACGAATTCCTCTCGCAATGCGGCATTTGCCCGTCTCAAGCGAGGCTGCATATAGTCGTGGTCGTTCACAGTGGCTTTGCCGGCCGTGAGAGAGTAAGTCACCGACAATTCGTCGATATGCTCTTCATCGATGCGTCCGCCAGTGTGATAGCGCAGTGTTTCGTAGGCAACACCGTGGCGATGAAAGCCGCTGAGCGCGTCCGAGACGACGAGCGTGTGGCCATCCTTGTCATGTTCGAACCAGAAGAATAGTCCCCACTCCTCCATGAGTCTCATGGCTATCGACCAGTCCGACTCCCAAGCCTGACGAAGGAAATCCCGTGGCGGATAATATCCCTTTCCTCCCGAGGGACCGGCGATTCTCCACTCGGTCGTGCCGTACGGCATTAGAATCTTTCGGAGAACCTCGTCGACCGAACCTCGAAAGATGCGCGAGTTCTTGTTTTGCGTGGCCCGCCACACGGCAGGACGAAGCACGAACTCATAGATCGCGCAACGATTCTCTGCGCAGATGATTCTCGCGGACGTTATCTGACCGCTGATATAGCGCGTGTCTGCCCCACGATTCGCGTATCCCGAATATCCTCGTTGGCCAGGACGGAAGGTGCCGATGCCGGTCACCTCAATGGCGACCGTTCCGGACGTGCCAACTATCTTTTCAAGATCGACCTGTGCTGCGTCGAGCGGGTCGAGCAACAGATCCAAGTCCTCTACTTCCGCAATTACGACGTACTCGTACAACTGCCCCACTGCCTCGCGACCGCGAACGCTGCGCACCGTCAGCATTTGCCGTCGAGACTCCGTCCCGTCGGCCTCTTGGCTTACGATCTCAGGCAGTGCGCGACTTCTGAAGGTAACAGTGTGTGATTGAACCGTCCACGGCATATGCACATCACACTCCGACATTCATCGCACCGCCTACGGACCCACCACTCGTTGGGGTCACGCTGACACGTTGGCGCGTTATGAAGCCGGCCGCAATGATGGAACAGGCTCCGCTCATCTGCGTGCGTTCGGTGAGGTGGCTGCTGTGCGGTATGTGGAAGCCGGTGGGCATGAGGTCGATTACTAACTCGTTCAGTCCTTCCCGGCAATCATTCGAGCCTTCGAGACGAGCGACATCACGGACAGCCATCTTTATCATTATTCGTAGTCCTTTTTTTAGTCAATAGACTCGACAATTGGACCGTGCGTAACTGCCCGTGGCCATGGGACTAGTCTTAATCGCAAGCGAGGACCATACTACGCGTCGCGCTAAAAGCAAAGAATCCCGCAAGCTAACGGCTGGCGGGATCTTAGGCAGCGCGCGGTTATTCGCGCAAGGTTTCTGTCAGCTTCAGCGCGAAGGGAACATCACCCCCCCGGCTTCTTATAAGCCACGCAATCCACCTCGACCTTGCAGTCGATCACCATCGACGACACCACGCACGCCCGCGCCGGCGGGTTCGCGCCGAAGTACTCCTTGAACACCTTGTTGAACGAAGCGAAGTCGCGCGGATCGTCCAGCCACACGCCGCAGCGCACCACGTGCTCGGTGCCGTAGCCCGCTTCTTCCAGAATGGCGATCACGTTCTGAATCGCCTTGTGCGACTGCTCGACGATCCCGCCGTTGATCACTTCACCGTCCTGCATCGGCGTCTGGCCCGACACGTAGAGCCAGCCATCGGCCTCGACCGCGCGTGCGAACGGCATATGCGCGCCGCCTTGTCCCTTGCCGCCTTCCACGCCATAACGCTTCATCTTTTCACTCCTTTTGGTACGCAATAAGTCTTAAAACGCGCCCGCCGCATCCAGCTTCGATGCCGCGCCGCGCGCCACGAAACGTCCCGCGCGCTCGCCCGTAAGCGCCGCCTCGCGATACGTCAAAACGCCATTCACCCAGACCGCGTCGATGCCATCGGCCGCCTGCTCCGGCCGCGCGAACGTCGCGGCGTCGCGCACGCGCTCCGGATCGAACACGACAAGATCGGCGTGATAGCCCACCTTCACCTCGCCGCGCTGCTCAAGACCAAAGCGCCGCGCCGAGAGACCCGTCATCTTGCGCACGGCCTCTTCGAGCGAGATCAGCGCCGTGTCGCGCGCATAGTGCCCGAGCACGCGCGGAAACGCGCCCCACAAGCGCGGATGCGGCAGCGGATCGTTCGGCAGGCCATCGGAGCCGACCATCGTCGCGGGATGCGACAGAATGCGCCGCACGTCGTCCTCCGACATGTTGTGATACACCGCGCCCGCCGGTTGCAGGCGCTTCGCGGCTTCCTGCTGGCTCACGTTCCAAACCGCTGCGATGTCGCGGATCAGCTTGCCCGCCATCTCCGGATGCGGCGTCGACCACGTGATCGTGATGTCGATATCGCCCGTCACCTGTTTCAGGTCCAGCGTCGACGAACTGCGGTTATACGGATAGCAGTCGCAACCGACCGGCTGTCCTTCGCGCACGGTTTCGATCGACTTCAGCACTTCCACGCTGCGCCCCCAGTTCGACGGCCCCGCGCATTTCAGATGCGAAATCACCACCGGCACGCGCGCATGACGGCCGACGCGATACGCCTCGTCCATCGCGTCGAGAATGGCATCGAACTCGGTGCGCATGTGCGTCGTGTAGAGCGCGCCCGCTTTCGCGAGCGGCTCGGCCAGCGCCTGCACTTCCTCGGGCGGCGCGTTGAACGCCGATCCATACGCGAGCCCGCTCGACAAACCGAGCGCGCCGTTGTCCAGCGCCTCTTCGAGCTGCGCGCGCATGCCGGCGATTTCATCGGCGGTCGCGGCGCGGTCGAGCCGGTCCATGTGGTTGTTGCGCAGCGCCGTATGGCCGATCAGCGCGCCGACGTTCACAGCCGGACGCGCGTCGTTCACGGCATCGACATACGCCGCGAAGGTCGGATAGCGGAACGCGGCGGCATCGCCGAGCAGGTTCATCGGATCGGGCGGATCGCCCTTCAGCGTGACCGGCGACGCGCTGATCCCGCAATTGCCGACGATCACCGTCGTCACGCCCTGCGTGATCTTCGGCATCATCTGCGGCGAGCGGATCACGTGCGTGTCGTCATGCGTGTGAACGTCGATGAAACCGGGCGCGAGCGCTTTGCCGTGCGCGTCGAACACGTCGTCGGCGCTCCAGTGCGACAAGCCGCCCGGCGCCTCCATGGCGACGATGCGGCCGTCGCGCACCGCGACGTCGCGTTCGACGGCGGGCGCGCCGGTGCCGTCGATCACGCGCGCGCCGACGATCAGCGTGTCGCACTTTTCCATGATCAATCTCCCAAAGGTTGGCGCTCGCCGCCGCCGCGATGCGCGTCGAGCGCGTGTTTCATGCGGCGCAGCAGTTCGCGGCTGCGGTCGGCCTGCTTCACCGCGAGTTCGGTGACGAGCAGGTCGAGCGCCATCATCATCGCGTAGCGCGACGACGACGGCTTGTAGATGAAATCCGTCTCGATCGCGATGACGGGAATGAGCCAGTCCGCGAGCGTGCCGAGCGGCGAAGCGGGCGCGGTCAGCGCGATGACGCGCGCGCCGTATTCGCGAGCGAGCCGGCAGCTCTCCACCATCTCGGGCGTCTGCCCCGTCACCGAAAGCGCGACGACGACATGCTCTCTCGACAACGTCGACGCCACCATGCGCTGCAAGAGCCCGTCCTGATAAGACGCGACGGGCCGCCCGAGGCGGACGAGCCGAAAGCGCATTTCGTCGGCGAGCGCGGTCGATCCGCCGCCCATGCCGAACACGTAGATCATCGACGCGGCGGCGAGGGCATCGGCTGCTTCGGCGACCGGCGCGGCGCGCAGCGCGCCCTGATTCTGCGCGAGCGTCGTCTGCACCTCCTCGAAGATGCGCGCGGCGAGCGAATCCGGCAACGCGTCCGGCTCGCGCTTCAAGAACCGCTGGCCGACCGCCGCCGCTTGAGCGAGCCGCAGCTTCAGTTCGCGCACGTCCTCGCAGCCGACCGCTTTCGCGAAGCGCGTGACCGTGGCAATGCTCACATTCGCCTGCTCGGCGAGCGCGCCGATGCTCGCCCGCGACGCGCCCGTGAGATCGTCGAGAATCAGCGCGGCGACCTTGCGCTCCGCGCTGCGAAGCAGGGGCGCGCGCTCGGCGATGCGCGCGACGATGTCGAAGCTCTGCGGGTCGGCTGGGCCGTTCATGGTGTCGGGTTTACTCGGAGCGCGTGTTACTAAATAACAATTCAACGCCGATCCTACTTTGGGTACCATAGTGCCGTCAACCGTGAAGGATTTTAAGCGCGTACACAAACGCATCTATTCGGACCGATGGAGCAGCAGCACATGAAAGTTACAAACTATCAGAGCGCGACGATCGACCCGTTCGGCAAGGGTCTCGGCATGGTGCCCGGCACGAGCATCCAGTTGGGCGAAGCCGGGCGTCTGCAATGGAATCTGCTCGAAGAAGACGTGAGCCTGCCCGCCGCCGTGCTGTATGCCGAGCGCATCGAGCACAACCTGAAGTGGATGCAGGCGTTCGTCGAGCAATACGGCGTCAAGCTCGCGCCGCACGGCAAGACCACGATGGCGCCGCAACTCTTTCGCCGTCAGCTCGATACCGGCGCGTGGGGCATCACGCTGGCGACCGCGCATCAGGTGCGCGCGGCGTATCGCGGCGGCGTGCATCGCGTGTTGATGGCCAATCAACTGGTCGGCAAGCGCAACATGGGCATGATCGCGGAGTTGCTCACCGATCCGAGCTTCGAATTCTTCTGCCTCGTGGATTCAGCCGATGGCGTGGATCAACTCGGCGCATTCTTCACAGACGTGCGCAAGAAGCTGAACGTGCTGATCGAAATGGGCGTGCCGGGCGGCCGCACCGGCGTGCGCGACGACGCGCAGCGCGAAGCCGTGCTCGCCGCGATTGCGCGCTGGCCGGGCGTGATCGAACTGGCGGGCGTCGAACTTTACGAAGGCGTGTTGCAGGACGAGTCGAAAGTGCGCGAGTTCCTGAAGAGCGCCGTCGATGTCACGCGCAAGCTGATCGACGAGGGAAAGATCGCGCGCAAGCCGGCGATTCTGTCCGGCGCGGGATCGGCGTGGTATGACGTGGTCGCAGACGAATTCGCGAAAGCGAACAGCGACGCTATCGAAGTGGTGTTGCGCCCCGGCTGCTATCTGACGCACGACGTGGGCATCTACAAGAAAGCGCAGAACGAGATTTTCGCGCGCAATCCCATCGCCAAGAGCATGGGACAGGGGCTAAAACCCGCGCTGCAGTTGTGGGCCTACGTACAGTCGATTCCGGAGCCGGACCGCGCGATCATCGGGCTCGGCAAGCGCGACTCGGCGTTCGATGCCGGCATGCCGGAGCCCGCGAAGCACTATCGTCCGGGCGCGGACGCGCCGCGCGATGTGTCAGCGGAGGAAGGCTGGGAGGTTTTCGGCCTGATGGATCAGCACGCGTACATGCGGATCAAGCCCGGCGACGATGTGAAGGTCGGCGACATGATCGCGTTCGACATCTCGCACCCGTGCCTGACGTTCGACAAATGGCGGCAAGTGCTCGTCGTCGACCGGAAGTATCGCGTGACCGAAGTGATCGAAACGTTCTTCTAAGCCTTGTCGTCGGCGGTGGCTGCCGCGCTCGCCGCGGCCACTTCCTGTATGCGCGATTCGAGCATCTGAAGGGCGCCCGACAATGCCTCAATCGCGTCGTCGGGCATCGCGGCCATGGTGTCGTGCAGAAACGCGTTGCGGCGCGGCAGGCCTTCTTCCGTGGCGGCGCGGCCCTGCGCCGTCAAAGCGACATTCGATACCCGATTGTCGCGCGCATCGACGCTGCGCACGATCCAGCCGAGCGATTCCAGCGTCTTCAACTGTCGCGTGAGCGCGCCGGGATCGACGCGCAACCGCTCAACCAGCGCCTTCTGCGACAGGACGCCGGCATGCTCGTGCAGCGCGAGCAGAATGCGCCAGCGCGGCATCGGCTGGCCGACCGCCAGCTCGAACGCCGACATGAATGCGCGATAAGTGCGCCCGAACTGTTGCACCACGGCGATCCGATCCTGTTCGTTCATGCTTGTGCTTCCCTCAATCGTCATTCGGCGAGGATGACCGGTTCAGACTGGCGTTTCAAGCGCACGAGCGGCACGCGGCGCGATTGCCACACCGACACCACCGCCACCACCGCCGCGACCGCGAGACCGATGTGAATCGCCGCGACCAGCGCCTCGCGCGCCGCTTCGAGCAGCATCGCGCCGTTGTGGCCCGCCGCCGAGAGTTGCGCGAGCAGCGTCTGCTGTCCTTCGTGGTTGATGAGAATCTGCGGGTCCGAGAGGTCGGCGAACCAACGCATCGCGTGATCCCGCTCCAGCGCGAGGCTCACGCCGCTCGCGTACAAATGGCTCACGAGCGTGCCGGTCAGCGCCGTGCCGATCATCCCGCCGATCATGCGCAGCGATTGCAAGAGCGCGGTGGCGATGCCGAGATGCTGGCGGCCCGCCGTCTGTTGCGCGAACACGGTCAGGTTCGGCATCACGAACCCGAGGCCGAGACCGCCGAGCAGCATGAAGACGAGCAGCAGCGCGCGCGGCATGGTGTGCGTCGCGACGACCACGCCGAGGCACGACACCGCGAGGCATCCGAAGCCGATATACAGCATGCGGTTCGGATTCGACAGCCGCGTGACGATACGCCCGTTCAAAATGCTGCCGATGGTGATGAACACCACGAGCGGCGTGATCATCATGCCCGCGCCCTGCGGCGACATGCCGAACCCGCCCTGAAACAGGAGCGGCGCGTAAAAGAGCAGCGAAAACATCGTGAAACCGCCGAGAATCGCCAGCGTGAAGAGCGCCGCGAGACTCTGGTTCCGAAACATGTCGATGGGAAGAATCGCGTAATCGCAGCGCATCTCCCATTTCCAGAGCACGAAGCCCGCCGCGGCGCTCGCCACGAGCAGCGTCGCCGTCTCCAGGCTCACGCCATGCTTGGGCAACAGTTCGACGAACAATTGCAACGCGCCGAGCGCAACGGCGATGAGCACCGCGCCGGGCCAGTCGAGCCGCATCTTGCCCTTATGCGCGACATGCCGAAGATGCGGCAGGAAGCGCCACACGAAGAACAGCGAGAGCACGCCGACCGGAAGATTCACATAGAAAACGGAGCGCCAGCCGTAGTACTGCGTGAGGAACCCGCCGAGCGACGGCCCGACCGCGTTCGCGATGCCGAACGCCGAGCTCATCAGCACTTGCCAGCGCAGGCGCACGACGTTGTCGGGAAAGAGATCCGCGATGCACGCGAACGCCGTCCCGACGAGCATGCCGCCGCCGATGCCCTGCAAGCCGCGAGCGAGCACGAGGAACATCATGCTGTTGGCGAGCCCGCACAGCACGGACGCCACCGTGAACACGACGATCGACGCGATCACGAACGGCTTTCGGCCGTAGTAGTCGCCGAGCCGTCCGAAAATCGGCACGGTGATGACGGATGTCAGGAGATAGGAAGTCGCGACCCACGCGTAGAGCTCGAAGCCCCTAAGCTCCGCGACGATGGTCGGCAGCGCGGTGCCGACGACCGTCTGGTCGAGCGCGACGAGCATCGTCACGAAGGAGATGCCCAGCATCGCCATGAGGGATTCGCGAAACGGGAGGACCTGCCCGGTCGAATGATGCGCGGCTGTATGAACGGCCATTTTTTGTAAGAGCAATGATTGACTAGTCAACTTAAATGGAATCATAGCACGGTGCCGCGCTCTAAGCTGCGTGGTCAATCACCCTTTTCGGATCAAAGAAACGACGCATGGAACCGACGCCCATCATCACCTCCCCGCTCACGCCGGAGGACTTCGCCGCCCTCTCCCGCGCCAAGGAAGCGCTCGAAAGTCCGTCGCTCACGATGAAACTGGCCAGCGTGATCGGCGCGCCCATCGAGAAGCTGATGGGCCGCCTGCCCGGCGCCGCGCAGGAAAAAGTCGACGAAGCGACGCAACTCGCGCTGAAGAAATGCCTGCAACTCGCGCTGCGAACGCTCGGCAAGAGCGCGCCCGCCGGCTCGCTGCTCGCGCCGCCGCCCGACAAGCCGAACAACCTGCTCCACAAGCTCGCAGTGGCGACGACCGGCGCGGCGGGCGGCGCATTCGGCCTCTTCGCGCTGCCGGTCGAGTTGCCGGTCACGACCACGCTCATGTTCCGCTCCATCTGCGATATTGCCCGCAGCGAGGGCGAGGACGTGCATCGCGTGGAAACGCAGTTGCAATGCCTGATGGTGCTCGGCATGGGCGGCACGCGTAAGGACGACGACAACGCCGATCTCGGTTATTTCATCGTGCGCGGCGCGCTGGCGCAGTCCGTCTCGCGGGCGACGAGCGAGATCACCGCGAAGGGACTCAGCGGCCACGGATCGACGGCGCTGCTCAAATTTCTACAGACGATCGCCTCGCGGTTCTCCGTGCAGGTCAGCGAGCAGGTGGCGGCGAAGTCGATCCCGGCTATCGGCGCGGTGCTCGGCGCGATGGTCAACACCGTCTTCATCGATCACTTTCAGCAGATGGCGCACGGCCACTTCACCGTGCGGCGGCTGGAGCGGCAATACGGCACCGCGGCGGTCGAACGCGCGTATCAGACGATCGAGGTCATGGGCAGCCGATGATGCGGCGCGGGCGCGCCGGTCACGTCGTCGATGAACCGGGCGCCGTGCGCGAGCGCCTGCCGCGCTTCGGGCATGAACGGCGCCCAGATCGGGAAGATATGCGGCACGTTGCGCCAGATCTCCAGATCGACGCGAACGCCCGCCGCTCGCGCTTTCTTCGCGACGCGCGTGGAATCGTCGAGCAGGAGTTCCGTGTCGGCGGCCTGAATCAGCAACGGCGGCAAGCCGTCGTAATCGCCGAAAAGCGGAGACGCATAAGGATGCGCGGCGTCGGCGTCGCCCAGATATTGCGCGGCGACCTTCGGGAAGACGGCGGCGTGGAACATCGGATCGCGGCCCTCGTTGCTCGTCATCGACGCGCCGCTGCCCGTCAAGTCCGCCCACGGCGAAAACAGGACGGCGCCCGCCGGAAGCGCGTCGCCGGCATCGCGCAAGGCGAGCAGCGTCGCGAGCGCGAGACCGCCGCCGGCGGAGTCGCCAGCGATCACAATTGTTTGCGGCGCGGCATCGGCGAGCAACGCGCGATACGCCGCGACGGCGTCATTCACTGCGGCGGGAAAGCGGTGCTCGGGCGCGAGCCGGTAATCCAGCGAAAACACATTGGCCTGCGCGCGCACGGCGAGCCCGAAACTGATCGCGCGATGACTGCGCGGTGAGCAGAAGTAATAGCCGCCGCCGTGCAGATACAGAATCGTTCTGCGCGACGCCGCCGAGCGCAGCCATTCTCCGTTCGCGCCGACTTCGAGTTGCCAGCCCTTCGGCACCGGCGGCGACCATAGCCGGCGCGACGTGTACGCGCGGGCGCGTCCGACATCGAGCACGGGCTTCGCGGTCTCCGGACGCATCCGGCGCCGCAAGACCCAGCACGCGAATGCGCTTTGCCAACTCATCGCGCGCGCTCCGGACGGCCGGTCATGTCGCTCACGTCAGTTCGACGGCATGACCTGACCGCGAATCTCCCCGGTCGGGTTCTCTTGTGTGTGAACGTTGAAGTACCACTGCCCGGCCATCAGATCGGAAACCTGCTGTTCCGTGAGCGTCGCCTGCCCCGTCATCGGACTGGCGAGTGCGCGCTTATCGACGGGAACCTGCACTTTCGCGTTCTGCCCGACGGGCGCGGGCCCGTGGAAGTGCGCCATCGTGACGGGGCCGGAGAGGTCGGCGTACGTCGCGGTCCAGGTGAGTTGCCTGGTATTCGTGTCGAAAGTGGCGTCGAGTGCGCCGTGGCCTTTGCTCACGCGCGGCGGCACTTCGCTCGACGGCTGAAGATTCGCTTTCAGCGCGACCGTGTCGGCATGGGCGATCGTCGATGCGAGCATCGCGGCGGCGATGGCTGCGCAGTAGAGCACATGCGGCGTGCGTGTCGAGATCATTTCCCGGTTCTCCGTTTTCATGGCGGCGCGTCGGCCGCGTCTTCATGGTAGTGCATTCGGAGTCGGGACGCAGTTGGCAGCGGACGAACCACCCGCAAACGCGAAAAGGGCGCCTCGCGGCGCCCTTCTCTGCTAGCTAGCTACAGTTCGATACTGCCGAGACTGCTTAGAAGCGGTGACGGATACCCGTCGTCACGAGAACCTGACGGCTGCTCGAAGACGGGCCACCCGGCGCGCCGTTGATGCCTGCGAACGGATAGACTTCCTTGTCCTGGCTGCTAGCGATTTGCACCACGCCTTCAGCGTAGATGTCGGTGCGCTTCGACAGAGCGTAGTCCGTCTGCAGACCGAACTGGTGGAAGCGCGCACGGCCCGTGTCGCCCGCGAAGTTGGTCTTCGCGTTCGTGAACGTGTACGCAGCACCGAGCGAGAGCGCCGGCGTCAGCGCATAGCGACCGTTGACCTCGTAGTTATTGACGATGCTGGAGTAGCTCTCGATCGAGTTGTTGTCTTCACGCGTTTGCGTCCACAGCAGGCCGAACGTCATCGCGCCGGCCGAGAAGCTGCCGCCCGCGCCGAACGTGCGCAGACGAGCGGTATCTTGCACCGGCGAGAATGCATTGGCTGCGACAACGTTTTCGGTGATGGCGCCGTTGTTGTTCGCATTGAAGCCATTCGCTTGCGTGTACGCTGCGCCGACCTTGAACGGGCCATTTGCATAGCCAGCACCCAGGCTGTATGCGCGGTTGTCCGCGAAGCTGCCCGCGCCGTTCGAGAACGCATAGGCGCCTGCGAACGACAAGCCAGCGTAGTTCGCGCTCACGAACTTGACGGAGTTGTTGACACGGAACGCGTTGCCGTCGAGGTTGTCCAGATCATCCGGGTGAGCGAAGTACGTGCCGCCCCACGAGCCCGTTGCGCTCAGCGGGCCGAGGTAGTCGGCGACTGCGTCGGTCTGACGGCCGAGCGTCACGGTGCCGGCTTGCGTCGACAAACCAACATATGCCTGGCGGCTGAACATGCGGCTATCCACGCCGTTACCGTTAGCAACGTTGAAACCATTCTCCAGCGTGAAGATCGCCTTCATGCCGCCGCCCAGATCCTCGGCGCCGCGCAGGCCCCAACGGCTCATCTGGACGTTGCCGCTTTGCATGCTCCACGAGTTGGTCTTGTAGTTGTCGGCGCTTCGCGGTGCTTGCACGTTGTTCACGAACGTGAAACCAGCATCGACCAGACCATACAGCGTAACGCTGCTCTGCGCGCTCGCGGCAGTTGCGAACGATGCGGCGACGGCCGCAACAATCAGAGTCTTCTTCATTGTGTGTTCCTTAGAAAGAGTCGTATGACTCGATAGGGTTGCTCGCGGCGTCTCGACATCTCGGGAGGGTGTCCCGCCTTATGCCTTTCACCGATATTCGGCAGCCCAAAGTGTATGGCTCGCCTTTGCGGCGACCAGCCCAAGGACACACAAAAATCTTTTCGAACAATTCAAAAAATGGAATTTCAATATGAGTTAACGCTTAGGCTTCTTGCACTTACCAATGCACTGAAATCTTGCCGCGCGCGCCGGTCAGTGTGTTCAGTTGCGGACATGCGACAGTGGCCCGAACACCACACACGCAAACAGTCGGACTCCTCTGATTACTTTCTATTTCCCGTCCCACTAATATCGCGCACGCGAGGGCGGCGCATTCTCCGCTCGTGTCCATCAGGGAAAGAGCGTCCCGCATCGCTCGGCACTTCGTCTCACCATGAATCAACTGCAAGCGATGCGCGTCTTCCTCAAAGTCGCCGAAACCGAGTCGTTCGGGCGCGCGGCGGCGGCGCTCGATCTTTCCAATGCGGTCGTCACGCGCTATGTTTCGCTGCTCGAAGCGCATCTCAATACGCGCCTGCTCAACCGCACGACGCGCAGCGTGTCGCTGACTGAAGCCGGAAAGAGCTACGCCGACGGTTGTCGCGCTGTCATCGAACAGGTGGAAACAATCGAGGCATCGGTTGCGAACAGTTCCGTCGATCCTTCGGGGACATTGAAGCTTGTGGCTTCGGCATCGTTCTCGTTGCTGGAGCTCACGCCAATGCTGCGCGCCTTTAGAGACCGCTATCCGAGCGTGAAGCTGCGTCTGACGCTGCTGCACCGTCCGGTCGATCTCGTCGATGAAGGCTTCGACGCCGGCATTGTCGTGCCGCATCTCGTCAACAGCGGCACGCTCATCAGCCGACCGCTCTTCAAGGTCGCGGCGGCGGTCGTCGCCTCGCCGGAATATCTGGAGCGCCACGGCACGCCCGCGCGGCCGGCATCGCTCGCCAAGCACGATTTCCTTGCGCCGTCAGCGGACATACACGGCTCGACGTGGACCTTCACCGGTCCTTCGGGCGTGTCGGAAGAGGTCTCACTGGATCCGGCATACACCGTGAACAGCTCGCCGATGTTGCGTCAGGCGGCGATGTCCGGCATCGGCATCGCCGTGCTCCCCGAAAGCTACGTGGAACGCGATATCCAGGCCGGCGCGCTTGTGCGGCTTCTCGCCGGCTACCGGCTCAAGGATGCCGACAAGGAAGTATCCATCGTCTATCCGGGCCGCAGGCACGTCTCGGCGAAGACGCGGTCATTCGTGGACTTCGCGTTGTCGTACTTCCGGGACCGCGCGCCTGTCGACGCGGGCCTCGTCCCGTCATCGGAGTGAGCGTACTTATTGGATTGCGGCGCTCTGCACCTCGATGCGCCCGAGCAGTTCGGTGCATCGCGCGATCAGCTCGAGCCCTTCGCGCCGCCTGACTTCACGGCTCTTGTTCGGCAAATCGCGCCGGAATGCTTCGAGCGCATCCAGCAACGGCCTGTATTGCAGCACGCTCGCCGCGCCCAGCACCCGGTGATGCCATTCGCGCAGATGCTCGACGGTGCCGCGCTCCAGCAGCGGCTCCAGCGCCTTGAGGTCGTCGCGGAACGAGGTGACGAAGGCATCGAGCAATGCCTTCACGGTGGCCTCGCTGCCCCAGAGTTGCGCCATGCCGCTCAGGTCTATTTCGGCGTCGCGGTCGGGCGTTGCGTCCACCGCGCGTTGCTTTCGCGTTTCGTGTCTGCGCTCCCGACGCCCCGACGCCTTCCAGCGGTTCAGATGCTCGCGCAATGTGGCGAGCCGCGTCGGTTTGATGAGGAAATCGTCCATGCCGGCTTCGCGGCATCGCGTCGCCTCGCTCGAACATGTGCTCGCGGTGATGGCGAGAATCGGCAAGTGATGCGACGTGCCCCGTTCTTTCGCCCGCACGCGCCGCGCCAACTCGTAGCCGGTCATGTTCGGCATGTGGCAATCGGTAATCAGGAAGCCGTAACGCGTCGTCTCGAGGGCGGCCAGCGCTTCAGCGCCGTCCTGCACGACATCGCACGCAAATCCGAGCAGCGAAAGCTGATGCCGGATCAATTCCTGATTCACGGGATGGTCTTCCGCGACGAGCACGAGCTTGCCGTTGTGCAGCGCGTCTTCGCGGCCGGGCGCTTCCATGCGCGCCTCCTGGCCGAGCGTGCCGTGCGCCGCGACTTGCGGCATGCCGGTGAGCGCCGCCACGCACGCCGCGCCGAGGCCGCGCCACGATAGCGGATTCACGCTGACGCGAATGTCGTCTTCCAGAATGCGATAGCCCGTGGGCTTCGGCTTCTCGGTCACATGGATCACGCGCGAGCCGAGCGGCAGCGTGTCCTTGCGCGTATCGCTGAAAAAGACGAGATCGACGCCATCGAACGTTTGAAGCCGGCGCAAGCGAGGATCGTCAGGTTCCATGCGTTCGAGCTCGAGTCCGAGCGCCTGACCGTGCCCGAGCAGCGCCGCCGCGACGCGCGAGTCGTCGATCGCGACGATGCCACGCCTCCCGCGCAGGCCTTCCATTTGATATTGCCGAGTCTCGACCGGCATCTTGAGGCGAACGGTCATCGACGTGCCGGCGCCCACTTCGCTTTGCAGCGTGAGCGTGCCGCCCATGAGGTCGACGAGCCGGTGGCAGATGGTCAGTCCGAGCCCTGTGCCGCCGAAGCGGCGCGTGGTAGAAGTTTCGGCCTGCACGAAAGGTTCGAAGAGCCGTGCCTGCGCTGTGGGATGAATGCCGATGCCTGTATCGCTCACGCTCAGTTCGATGACCTGTTCTGTCGGACGCTGCTCGACCGCTCTTACGTGGAGCGAGACTTCGCCCTGGATCGTGAACTTGATCGCGTTGCTCATCAGATTGAAGAGAATCTGACGCAGGCGCACGCTGTCGCTGCGAACGGACGCCGCCACATCCGGCGCGACGTCCACGCGCACCCTCAAGCCCTTCTCGTGCGCGCGCCCGGCGAGCAAGCCGACTGCACTGTCGACGAGTTCGCGCAAGTCGATCGGCGTGGATTCGATGACCAGGCGCCCGGCCTCGATCTTCGTGTAGTCGAGCAGGTCGTCGAGGATCTGCAGCAGCGCGCTCGCCGAATCCTGAATCATGCCGAGCATTTGCGACTGGTCAGGATTGAGCGGCGTGTTCTCGATGACCTCGACGAGTCCCAGCACGCCGTTCATCGGCGTGCGGATCTCGTGGCTCATCATCGCGAGGAAATCGTCCTTCGCGCGCGAGGCGGCTTCGGCCGCATCTCGCGCACGGGCAAGCTCCTCGGCACGCGCGTGCTCGACGCTGGCATCGGCCCAATAGCCGCTCCAGACGACCGAGTCGTCGTCTTCGCGATGCGCGACCAGATCGGCGCGTATCCAGCGCGTGACGCCCTTCACGGTGGAACGGAATTCGGTGTGCACGGGGTCCAGCGTGCGCGACGACGCTTCGATCTCGAGGAAGAGCCGCCCGCTGTCTTCGGCGTCGACGTGCTGGAGAATTGTGGTTGGATCGGCGGCGAGGGCCGCGAGATCGAGGCCGAGCAGTTGCCGCGTGTCACCGTCGATGTACGGGAGGCTGTATTTGCCGCTGCTCGTGCGGCGCAACTGGAAAACGACCGCCGGCAGGGATCGGGTCACGTCGTGAAGGCGCTGCTCGGTCTGACGGGCGTGCATTTCGGCGTCGCGAATGTCGGTGATGTCGATCATCGTCCCGACGACGCCCATGCGCTCACCGTTGGACGCCGAGAACGCGCCCGTCCAGAAGAGTCCGTAACGCGAGCGGCCGCGCTTATCGACGAATTCCGCCTCGACCTCCTGTCCCTGCCCTGACTGCAGCGTGGCGGCGGATATCTCGTTCACGAGCCGGCTGTGTTTCTCGCCCCACGCGCCCGCTTCGATGCTCGTGCGCCCGATGACGTCCTCGCGCCGCACGCCGAGCGCCGCTTCGAACGCGTGGTTCACCGCGATGTATCGGTTCTCCATGTCCTTCGCGACGAGCGGAAACGGAACCACTTCCATCATCGTCTGCTGAAAGCTCAACTGGGTCGCGAGACGCTGCTCCGTCTCGATGCGACGGTTCATTTCCCGCTGGAGGAGAATCAACGCCCGCAGCGTGACCGCCAGCACGGCCGCGACGCCGATCAACACCGGCAGCAAACGAAGCGCGCTGATGTCCCAGACCGCCGCAAGCGGCGCGCTTGCAGGCCGCGACTGCGCCGCGCCGGACGCGAAGCATAGCGGTGAGACAAGGAGGCTGACAACGAACCAACAGCGTGCGAGCAACGATCTCAATTCGACTCTCTCAGAAGATGCGCGTTCCGATGCGCTGCCTTATGGCGCGGACTGCATCGAGCAATCGCGATGACCAACTTCAGAGTCTGATCGTGCGTGTAACAGAGTAAAATCAGAGGCGTCCGAAATACTTCTTATGACGCTCCGAAAAATGCGGGATGTCGCTCAGACGAGCCCGACTTGACGCAAGTATTCGACGAGTTCGCCTTCCGACTCGAGCCCGAGCTTGCGCATTCCGCTGCGCTTCTGCGTGGCGATGGTCTTGCTGCTTCTGCCGAAGCGCCTGGCGATTTCATGCACTAGCAGACCGCTTGCGTACAACCGGAAGACTTCCCACTCGCGCTTGCTCAGTACCCCGGCCAGCGCCGGCGCCGTGCCGGGTAGCCGGGCGACCGCTTGGTCCACTGAAGGGGAGAGGAAGCAGCGACCTTCCCGCGTGGCGGATATGGCTTCCAGAAGACACTCGAGGGAATCGCGCTTGTCGACGATGCCGTCGATTCCCATTTGAATCAGACCGGCCAACATGCGGTTATGCGACATCATGGTGACGACGATCACGCGGGGCCGGGTTTTCTGCCACAAGAAACGTTTGAGAAACGCGATCGAATTGCTTTCCCCTTCGATGCCTTGCATGCCGATATCGGCGAAGATGTAATCGCACGGCACGGATGCGACCGCTTCGGCCAATTGCGACGAGTTTTGCGCAGTGGCGACCACTCGAATGACGCCGTCCCGCTCCAGGTACGTCGTAATCCCCTTGACGACTGCGGGATGATCGTCTGCAACGATGGCCCTCAGCGGCGAATGTTCTCTCATTTGCATCTTATTGGTCTAATAGCGAGTAACCGTCCGTTGGACGGCGCGTTGCGCTCCCCGCACTCGCTTTTATTTCGGGGCGGTTACTGCTTGCTCTCAGAGCAGATCGCTGTCGGCAATGAACCGGTAAAGATCGGCGTCAGTCGATAGCTCCAGTTTGCGCATGGCTGCACACTTCTGAGCGCTAATGGTCTTCACGCTGCGGTCCAGTTCTTTTGCGATTTCCGTTACGTTCGCGCCTCGCGCATAACGCTCGATGACTTCGAGTTCCCGCGTTGTCAGGCGCTGCCGGATGAAGCGCGCGCGGCTTTCGACATTGGCTACCGACATGGTTCGACGGACCGCCGGGCCCAGATACGTTTCGTTGGCGATGGCCGATACGATGGCGACGTACACCAGATCGAGCCGGTCTTCCTTGCTCAGGAACGCGTGCGCGCCGGCGTCCAATGCTTGCCTGACGAGTGCCGCATTGTCGTTGCGCGACAGAACGATAATGCGAACGTCCGGATAACAATGCGCAATGTGCTGAATGAGCTGTATGCCGTCGCCATATCGGCCGCCCGGCATATAAAAATCAACAAGAGCGACATCGCAATCGCCGCGTGTCAGCGAATCATCCAATTGCGTGGAATTGGCGCTTCGGCTGACGACTTCCACGTTGGGAAAGTTCGCCGCTAGCCGCTCAATTGCCAGAATGACGAGCGGATGGTCGTCCGCAATTGCCAACCTTATACGCCGCGCACGCGAGAAGACCTCGCTACCATTCCCGAATTCCATCGACACAAACCCTTAGTTATGAAGTCCGACACGCGGACCTGATCCCGAATATAAGCATCGGGCACCAACCCCCTAAAAGACATAAGATGCATCTGAATTGGAAATGCGGTCCTGCGCAGATCAGCATAGTCCGCGTGCCCGCACGAACGCGAAGAGACCGGGATCGTTCTTCACTCCGAGCTTGTTCATTGCATCGCGTTTTTGTCGGCTGATGGTGCGCACGTCCCGCTGCAACTCTCTCGCGATCTCGGTGATGGAACGGCCTTTCGCGAATAGCTTCACCACTTCGATTTCCCTCGGGGAGAGGCGCGGCGCATCGGGCGAGGAATGCGTTTCGGCGCCAGCCTCGGCGAGCGCCGCGCGAAACGATGCACTCACGTAGCGGCGGCCGACGCTCGCTTGCTTCACGGCGGTCGGGACAAGTTCAATGGGTTCGGCCTTGTCGACGAGGCCCATTGCGCCGGCATTAAGAATGGAGCGAAGAATGGCAACATTGCTGACGCTGGTCAGCACGACAATGCTGATGCCTGGCCAATCCTGCCTGACCTTGCGGATCAGGAAAAGCCCGTCCTGTGCGTCGCGCCCCGGCTCGGGCATGGCGAAATCGGTGACGAGCACATCGCATGGTGCCTTTTGGAGTTCAGCAAGCAAAGTACTGGTATTTTTGGCTTCGCCCGTGACGAACAATCCGTCGTCCGCATTGATAAGCGCCCTCATTCCAAGGACTACGAAAGGATGGTCGTCGGCCAACACTACACGAAGCATCAATAGGCCCTCGGCTATTTCTATGTTTAGTGGCGCTTTTCGACGCTCGCGACGTCGCAACGCCGCGAAGCGCGGATTAACGCGCTGACGCGCACGTAAAATCCGAACACGCATTCAAGCAGCGTTATTCAGTTTTAGGTACTCGCTGCATTGCGTTCCCGCCATTTGATGACAGACCGCAGACATAGCTCTCTCAGCATTTCAAAATATTTTCCATCAAAATAATTTGTGCGCTAAGTCGAAACCATCGGACTAGTCCGATTACGCCTGATTTGAATTCATGCCGAATGACAGCGATTAAACCGGCAGCCTTCCAATCGCCGCCGATAAATAGCGAATGCACGTAGGAACTTGCCAAAATACACTGAGAGAAATAAAAAACGGGCCTCCTGCCAGAAGCAGGAGGCCCGTTTCGTCGATGCGTCGCGTGCCGGAGCGTTATCAGAACGGAATGTCGTCGTCCATGTCGTCGAAGCCGCCGCCGGCGGGCGCGCTCGGACGGCTCGCGCCGCCACCGGGACCGCCCGCGCGTCCGCCGCCCGAGCCCGAAGGCGCCCGGCCTCCACCGCCGCCGGAGCGCTCCATCGGCGCGCTGCGGCTGTAGCCGCCATCGTCGCCGCCGCCCGCGCCGCCGCGTCCGCCCAGCATTTGCATCTGGTCAGCGACGATTTCGGTCGAATAGCGTTCCTGTCCTGATTGATCGGTCCATTTGCGCGTGCGGATGCGGCCCTCGATGTACACCGACGAGCCCTTCTTCAGATATTCGTTGACGATTTCGGCGAGCCGCCCGAAGAACGCGACACGGTGCCACTCGGTGAGCTCTTTCATCTCGCCGGACGCCTTGTCCTTGTAGCGGTCGGTCGTCGCGAGACGAATGTTGGCCACGGCGTCGCCGCTCGGAAGGTAGCGCGTTTCCGGGTCCGCGCCCAGATTGCCTACGAGAATGACCTTGTTGACAGATGCCATGATTTCTCCGGTTGATTCTTTGCCTACTGTCAGACGTGCGGCGCTGTTCGCGCAGGCGTCGCTCCCGTGCGAAGCCGGACAGCACGACTGACTGGATTCAAATGATTAAACGTCTCTTCAAGCCGCGCGCCCGGCTTTGCGCGGCGGCGGCTTCATCCACATTGCAACGACAAGCCACGCGAGCACGAGCGCCGAGCACGAGTAGAACACCGCGCTCGGTCCGTCCAGCTTCAGGAGCCAGCCGCCGACCACTCCGCCCAGGGCAAGGCCGATGGACTGCGTCGTGTTGTAGACGCCCGCTGCCGCGCCCTTTCGCGTGCCCGGCGCGAGCTTGGACACGAGCGACGGCTGCGACGCCTCCAGCACGTTGAAGCCCAGGAAATACACGAACAGAATCGCGGCCACGGACCATAGCGTATGGGGAGCCGCGCCCAATAACAACTGTCCGAACAGGATAAGCCCGATTGCGCCGAGCATGACGGCCTTCATCTTGCCGCGCTTCTCGGCCGCGATGATCGCCGGCACCATCATGACGAAAGCGAGCCCCATGACCGGCAGGTAGATTTTCCAGTGCGACGCCACGGGCAGTCCGCCGGCCTCCAGAATGCGCGGGACGACGAGAAAGAGCGCCGTCTGCGTCGCGTGCAGGACGAGCACGCCGAAATTGAGGCGCAACAGTTCGACGTTATGCAGCACTTCGCTGAAGGGCGCCTTGACGTGCACCGGGCGCGCCGGCGGATCGGGGACGATCCAGAGCACGACGCCGACCGCCACGATGGACAGCGCGCCGATCACCGTGAAAAGCCCGCTCATGCCGATCCAGTGGAAGAGGATCGGCGCGCCGACGATCGCCACCGCGAACGACACGCCGATGCTGCCGCCCACCATCGCCATGGCCTTGGTGCGGTTTTCCTCGTGCGTCAGATCCGCGATGAACGCGATCACCGCCGACGACACCGCGCCCATGCCCTGGATCACGCGTCCGGCGATGATCCACGCCATGGAATGCCCGACGGCCGCCACGAAGCTGCCGATTGCGAAGACCAGCAGCCCGAACGCGATGACCGGCTTGCGACCGAGCTTGTCGGAGATCCAGCCGTAGAAGATATAGAGCATCGACTGCGTGACGCCGTAAGCGCCAAGCGCAATGCCGACGAGCAGCACGTTGTCGCCGCCGGGAATCGTTCTCGCGTAGATGGAGAACACCGGCATGATCATGAAGAGACCGAGCATGCGCAGCGCGAAGATGGCGGCAAGCGACACGGTCGCGCGCAATTCCGGCGCGGAGAGACGTGCGGACGTGGCAGACGGATTGGACATCAGAGACGGGAAATGAATGAGGGTCGCGTCTGGCCCGGCCTGTTGCGACGTCAGGCGCGGCCGCCTTGTTCTTGCTCGAAACGGCACCATATGCAGCGGACGACTCGGCGCGCATGGCCGCTGCTCGCTGCGCCGGCAAGACCGCCGCAAGGCCCGCGGCAAGCGGCCTGGGCCCGTCCGCGGCACGGGGTGCGCGGGCGCCGCGCCCTGCAAAAGTCGTTATAGTAGCAGGTTTGGCCCCCCTCATTCCCCGCTCGTCGCCGGAACAAACTCGTGGAAGAAATTCGTATTCGTGGGGCGCGCACCCACAATCTGAAGAACGTCAGTCTCGACTTGCCGCGTCACAAGCTGATCGTGATTACGGGGTTGTCCGGGTCGGGCAAGTCGTCGCTCGCGTTCGATACGCTTTACGCCGAAGGCCAGCGCCGTTACGTGGAAAGTCTCTCGGCCTACGCGCGGCAATTTCTACAGCTCATGGAAAAGCCGGACGTCGATCTGATCGAAGGTTTGTCGCCGGCCATTTCGATCGAGCAGAAAGCCACGTCGCATAATCCGCGCTCGACGGTCGGCACGGTCACGGAAATTCACGATTATCTGCGTCTTCTATATGCGCGCGTCGGCACGCCATATTGTCCCGACCATCTGATTCCGCTGGAAGCGCAAAGCGTCTCGCAAATGGTGGACGCGGCACTCGCGCTGCCCGAAGAAACCAAGCTGATGATTCTCGCGCCCGTGGTCGCGGACCGCAAAGGCGAGCACGTCGAGTTATTCGAGGAAATGCAGGCGCAGGGCTTCATCCGCTTTCGGATTCGCTCGGGCGGCGGCACGGCGAACGAAGGCGTCGCGAAAATCTATGAAGTCGATTCGCTGCCGAAGCTCAAGAAGAATGACAAGCACACGATCGACGTGGTGATCGACCGGCTGAAAGTGCGCCCCGACATGAAGCAGCGTCTCGCGGAATCGTTCGAGACCGCGCTGCGCCTCGCCGACGGCCGCGCCATCGCGCTCGAAATGGACACGGACCACGAGAAGCTCTTCAGCTCGAAGTTCGCGTGCCCGATCTGCTCCTACTCGCTGCAGGAACTCGAGCCGCGTCTTTTCTCGTTCAACAACCCGATGGGCGCGTGTCCCGAATGCGACGGCCTCGGCCAGATCACGTTTTTCGATCCGAAGCGCGTGGTCGCGCATCCGTCGCTGTCGCTGGCGGCGGGCGCGGTGAAGGGCTGGGACCGGCGCAATCAGTTCTATTTCCAGATGCTGCAAAGCCTCGCCGCGTTCTACGAATTCGATATCGACGCGCCGTTCGAGGAACTGGCGGAGAAGGTGCGCAAGACGCTGCTCTTCGGCTCGGGCAAGCAGGCCATTCCGTTTTCGTACATTAACGAGCGCGGTCGCGCTTCGGTGCGCGAGCATGCATTCGAAGGCATCATCCCGAACCTCGAGCGGCGCTACCGCGAGACGGATTCCACCGCCGTGCGCGAAGAACTGGCGAAATACCAGAACAATCAGCCGTGCCCGGCGTGCGAAGGCACGCGTCTGCGGCGCGAGGCACGCTTCGTCAAGGTCGGTTCGGGCGATCAGGCGCGCGGCATCTACGAAGTGAGCGGCTGGCCGCTGCGCGACACGCTCGGCTACTTTCAGACGCTGCGTCTGGACGGCGCGAAGGGCGAAATCGCCGACAAGGTCATCAAGGAAATCGTCGCGCGGCTGTCGTTCCTGAATAACGTCGGACTGGATTACCTGTCGCTGGAACGCAGCGCGGAGACGCTCTCCGGCGGCGAGGCGCAACGCATCCGGCTCGCGTCGCAGATCGGCTCGGGGCTGACAGGCGTGATGTACGTGCTGGACGAGCCGTCCATCGGCCTGCATCAGCGCGACAACGACCGCCTGATCGACACGCTCAAGCATCTGCGCGATATCGGCAATTCGGTGATCGTCGTCGAGCACGACGAAGACATGATCCGCATGGCCGATTACGTGGTCGACATGGGACCGGGCGCGGGCGAACATGGCGGCGTGATCGTCGCGGAGGGCACGCCGCTTCAGGTGCAGAAAGACCCGAACTCCATCACGGGACAATATTTGTCCGGCAAGCGCACGATCAGCTATCCGGACAAGCGCAACGCGCCGGACGAGCGGCGACTGCGCATCGTCGAGGCGCACGGCAATAACCTCAAGCACGTGACGCTCGATCTTCCGGTCGGCCTGTTGACATGCGTGACAGGCGTCTCGGGTTCGGGCAAGTCGACGCTCATCAACGACACGCTTCAGCACGCGGTCGCCCAGCATTTGTATGGCTCGTCGACGGAGCCTGCGCCGTACGAATCCATCGAAGGTCTGGAGCACTTCGACAAGGTGATCGCCGTCGATCAATCGCCGATCGGCCGCACGCCGCGCTCGAATCCGGCGACTTATACCGGCTTGTTCACGCCTATCCGCGAACTGTTCGCGGGCGTGCCGGCCGCTAAGGAGCGCGGCTACGAAGCGGGCCGCTTCTCGTTCAACGTCAAGGGCGGACGCTGCGAAGCCTGTCAGGGCGACGGCGTGCTGAAGGTGGAGATGCACTTTCTGCCGGACGTTTATGTGCCTTGCGACGTATGCCACGGCAAGCGTTACAACCGCGAGACGCTCGACATCCAGTACAAAGGCAAGAACATCAGCGAAGTGCTCGACCTCACGGTGGAAGCCGCGCACGAGTTCTTCAAGGCGGTGCCGGTCGTCGCGCGCAAGCTGAAGACGCTGCTCGAGGTGGGCCTCGGCTACATCCGCCTCGGCCAGTCGGCGACCACGCTTTCGGGCGGCGAAGCGCAGCGGGTGAAGCTTTCGCTGGAACTGAGCAAGCGCGATACCGGTCGGACGCTATATATCCTTGACGAACCGACGACCGGCCTGCATTTTCACGACATCGCGCTCTTGCTCGAAGTGATCCACCGGTTGCGAGATCAGGGCAACACGGTCGTCATCATCGAGCATAATCTGGACGTGATCAAAACCGCCGACTGGGTGATCGACCTCGGTCCGGAAGGCGGCGCGGGCGGCGGGCAGATCATCGCGCAGGGGACGCCGGAGCAGGTTGCGAAGTCGAAGTCGAGCTTCACGGGCCGCTACCTTGCGCCGCTGCTCCAGCGTCCGAAGTCGGCCGCCTGACAACCGCCGCAGCCCGGCGGCAAGAACAACCGTGGTAGGCAGCAGCAAAAAGGATACGCAGTCATGGCGAAGCGCAACGAAGCGGCCAACGAGGAGCGACGCGTACGGGACTTGCCGGCGCGCCCCGTCAGGCTGACGAGCGACATGAGCCTGCCAAAGCTCCCGGCCGTGGAGATTGGCAGTTACATCGCGGCGTTCCTCGCCATGTTCCTCGTGCTGCATCTCAAGCTGCTGGGCGCGCTGCTGGCCGGCATGCTTGTGTTCCAGCTGGTGCACATGATCGCGCCCGTCATCGAGCGACACGTGATGAGCAAGGGCGCGCGGCTGATCGCGGTCGTGCTGATCTCGGCGATCATCATCGGCGGGCTGACCGGCCTCACCATCGCGACGATCGAGCATTTCGAGCACGACGTCCCGAGCCTCCAGCGGCTGCTGGACCAATTGGTGAGCGTCACGTCGCACGCGCGGCTGCGCGTGCCGGACTGGATCGCCAATTATCTGCCGGTCGACGCCGGCCAGATGAAGGAGCGCGCCGCCGAGCTCATGCGCAAGCACTCGGAGCAATTGCAGGAAGGCGGCCGCGACATGGCGCGCGGCTTCGGGCACATTCTGATCGGCATGATCATCGGCGCGATCGTCGCGGTGGGCGCGCCGAAGCAGACGCATCGGCTGCCGCTTTCGACGGCGCTCGTCACGCGCGTTTCGCGTTTTGCCGACGCCTTCCGCCGCATCGTGTTCGCGCAGATCAAGATTTCGGGGATCAACGCCGCGTTCACCGCGCTCTATCTTCTCGTCGCGCTGCCGCTCTTTCACGAGCGCCTGCCGCTCTCCAAGACGCTCGTGTTGATCACGTTCATCCTCGGCCTCTTGCCCGTCATCGGCAATCTGATCTCGAACACCATCATTGTCGCGATCTCGTTTTCGGTGTCCTTCGGCACGGCGGTCGCGTCGCTCGGGTTCCTGATCGTCATTCACAAGCTCGAATACTTCCTGAACGCGCGGATCATCGGCGGGCAGATCGAGGCGCGCGCGTGGGAACTGCTGCTTGCCATGCTGGCGATGGAAGCCGCGTTCGGCTTGCCGGGCGTCATCGCCGCGCCGATTTTCTACGCGTACATCAAGCGCGAGCTGATCTATCTGCGGCTCGTCTGACCACAGCCGCCCAGAAGCAAAAAGCCCGCTCGATCCGAAGATCAGCGGGCATTCTTGCTCTTGGCGTCTGGCAGCGTCTAGCGGAACACGACCGTCTTGCTTCCGTTCAGCACGATGCGATGCTCCACATGCCATTTCACCGCACGCGCGAGTGTCACGCACTCGACATCGCGGCCGATCGCCGTCAGTTGATCCGGCGTCATGCTGTGGTCCACGCGCTCCACTTCCTGCTCGATGATCGGGCCTTCGTCCAGATCCGTCGTCACATAGTGCGCAGTTGCGCCGATCAGCTTCACGCCGCGGTCGAACGCCTGATAGTACGGCTTCGCGCCCTTGAAGCTCGGCAGGAACGAGTGGTGAATGTTGATCGCGCGGCCCGCGAGCTTGTCGCACATGTCGGGCGACAGAATCTGCATGTAGCGCGCGAGCACGACGAGATCGGTGTCGTGCTGGTCGATGATTTCCATCATGCGCGCTTCCTGCGCGGCCTTCGCCTGCGCGGTGCCGCCGTTGAGCGGCAAGTGATGGAACGGAATGTCGTAGCTCGCGGCGAGCTGATAAAAATCCTTGTGGTTCGAGACGATTGCCGGAATCTCGATTTGCAATTGTCCCGTGCGATAGCGGAACAGCAGGTCGTTCAGGCAATGGCCGATCTTCGACACCATGATGACGACGCGCGGTTTCGCGAGCGCATCGTGCAATTCCCAGCGCATGCCGAACTCATCGGCGAGCGTGGCGAACGACTTGCGCAGCGCGTCGAGACCGGGATCGCCGCCCACTTCCTGAAAATGCACCCGCATGAAGAATTCGCCGGTGCGGCTGTCGCCGAATTGCGCCGAATCCAGGATGTTCGCGCCGAGATCGAACAGAAAACCGGAGACCGCATGCACGATTCCCGGCCGGTCCGGGCACGACAACTTCAGGATGAAACTATGTTCGGTCGACATGAACCGGTTACTCCTTCCTCAATGCGTTGATGCTCGATGTTCAAACGGGCGGCGGCGCGTAAAGCGCCTCGATGCCCTGGCAGGCGTCTTCGTCGATCCAGCGATGGCGCAGCAGGCAGTCGAGCGTGGCGAGGCTCGCATCGACGGTCATCTCGCCTTCTTCGATCCAGCGCGCGACTTCGTCGATGCTCGCCTCGCGATGCTCGGCGACTTCGCCGTCCTGATTGCGCGGCGTGAAGTCCGGCGGCAGCGCGATGTCATACACGAAGATCTGCTCGGCCTGCGTGCCTTCCGGCGCCGACTGCAGAACGTGAAACGTGCCGCCGGGCGTCGCGGTCATGGCCAGTACTTCAGGCATGCCCGCTTCTTCCCAGCATTCTTTGGCGAGCGTCGGCATGAGCCCGTAGCCCCAGCCGATGCCGCCCGCCACCATGTTGTCCAGCATGCCGGGATCGGTCGACTTGGTGTGGCTGCGCCGCGCGATCCAGAGCCGCGGCGCGCTATCCCGATATTTTACGATGCCGTTCACGTGCACCGCGTAAGTGATGGTGCCGAAGAAGCGCGAGGCCGCTCGCTCGATGAACGCGAGCGGCGCGGCGTCGAAGTGATTGCGGATCGCATACGTCTCGTCGCGCCAGCCGGGGATGCTGCCGTCCGCGTGCAGCACAGCGATGACGGCGGCGAGCGCCGCGCTGCGCGCGTCAGTCTCGTCGAGCGACGGATTCAGACGCACGGCGTCGTCGTCGACCACGAACGTTTCTGGCCAGCGCGCGAGCAAGGCGACATCGGTCTTGCGAATCCAGCCGACGCGTTCATCGCCGATAAAGAACGGCGCGTGCGCGGCGGCGTCGAAACGGCGAGCGGCGACGAGGCAAGGCAAAGTCATGAAGGCTCCGGCGAGACCGTGATGAACGAACGACGCGCGCAGGCGCGGTGCGGCAAAAGCGAAGTCAGTCGCGCAGCGCCACGCGAATGCCGAGCGCGATAAATGTCAAGCCCGCAAGCCGGTCGAGCCAGACGCCCACGCGCGGACGGCGCTTGAGCCACGCGCCGATCATTCCTGCTCCGATGCCGAAGAGCGAGAACACGGCGACCGTTTGCAGCATGAACACGCCGCCCAGCTCGAACATTTGCAGCATCACGCTTTGCGTGCCGTGCGGATCGACGAACTGCGGCAGGAACACGATGAAGAACAGCGTCACTTTCGGATTCAGCATGTTGCCGAGCACGCTCTGCCGAAACACGCTCGACAGCGGCTGGCTCGGGCGCGCATGCGCCGTCGCGAGGCCGTGGCTGCGCAGCGCCTTGATGCCGATCCACACGAGATACGCCGCGCCCGCGAGCTTCACCGCCTGAAACGCGAGCGGCGACGAGCGCAAGAGCGCCGCGACGCCTAAGGCGGCGAGCGTCGTATGAAAGATCACGCCGCACGCGAAGCCCAGCGCCGCGACCACGCCCGCGAGCCTGCCTTGCGAAATGCCGCGGGCGAGCACCTGAAGATTGTCGGGCCCCGGCGCGATGGTGATTGCGACCGATGTCGCCAGAAACAAAAGTATGTTCGGCATCAATGGCCTCCGAACTCGCAGACCGTGTAGAGCGGCAAGCCGCCGTCGCGCAGCAGCCTGGAGCCGCCGAGATCGGGCAAGTCGATGATCGCCGCCGCTTCGACGACCTGCGCGCCGAGCCGCTCCAGCAGGATCTTGCCGGCCATCATCGTGCCGCCGGTCGCCACCAGATCGTCGACGATCACGACGCGGTCGCCCGGCTGGCACGCGTCCTCGTGAATTTCGACCGTCGCGCTGCCGTACTCCAGTTCGTATGACTGCGAGAGCGTCTTGTACGGCAGCTTGCCCTTCTTGCGAATGGGCACGAAACCCAGACTCAGCTCGTACGCGAGAATCGGCCCGATGATGAACCCGCGCGCATCCATGCCCGCGATGACGTTCAGGTTCGCGTCGATATAACGCTGCACGAACAGGTCGATGAGCGTGCGCAACGCGCGGCGGTCCTGCAGAACGGGCGTGATGTCGCGAAACTGGACGCCGGCTTGCGGCCAGTCTTCGACCGTGCGCACGCGCTCCTTGATGAACCGCGCCGCATCTGACGATGCAGACGAAGCGCTCGATGAAATGGTGGACATGACTTCTCCGGAAATCCGCGCTGTGAGGCCGCGCTCACCTGATGAAGAGAACGTTAGGCTGCCCGGCGATTGCGCGAAAGCCGTTCCTCGGCCTGCGCGAGCACTTCGGGCAGGCCGCGCAATACGACGATGTCGTTCGCGCGGAGCCTGGTTTCGGGGTCCGGCTGGACGCCCCGGATGCCGTGACGGCGAATAGCGGTCACTTCGACACCGTTGCCGACGAGCCCGAGATCGTCGAGCGAATGCCCGACCGCCTCCGAATGTTCGTCGATCGGTACGGATTGTAGCCGCACCTGCTCGTGGCCATCGTCGTCGTCGAGATCGTCCGCGCCGTGAAAATAGCCGCGCAACAGGCTGTAGCGCGCATCGCGCATTTCCTCTACGCGCCGCACGACGCGGCGCATCGGCACGCCCATCAGGACGAGCGTATGTGACGCGAGCATCAGACTGCCTTCGACGATCTCCGGAATCACTTCCGTCGCGCCGGCGGCGGTCAGCTTTTCGAGATCGGCGTCGTCCACCGTGCGCACGATCACCGGCAGCGTCGGCGCGAGTTCGTGGATGTTGTGCAGCACGCGCATGGCGGACGGCGTGTTCGCGTACGTGATCGCGACCGTCGCCGCGCGATTCAGCCCGGCAGCCACGAGCGATTCGCGCCGCCCGGCATCGCCGAACACGACCGATTCGCCCGCCGCCGCGGCCGCCGCCACGCGATCCGGGTCGAGATCGAGCGCCACATACGAAATGCCTTCCTGCTCCAGCATGCGCGCGAGGTTCTGCCCGGCGCGGCCGTATCCACAAATAATGACGTGGCCGCTTTGCTTGAGGCTTTGCGTCGCGATCTTCGTCATTTGCAGCGATTGCAGCATCCACTCCGTCGAAGAAAGGCGCAGCACGATCCGGTCCGCGTTCTGGATGATGAACGGCGCGGCGAGCATCGAGAGCAGCATCGCAGAAAGGAGCGCCTGGAGAATGGTGGCATCGACCAGATGCGAATCCAGAATGAGGTTCAGGAGCACGAAGCCGAATTCGCCCGCCTGCGCAAGCCCGAGCCCGGTGCGCATGGCGACGCCGGGCGGCGAGCCGAACAGGCGCGCGAGGCCGGTGATCATCACGGCTTTCAATAGAATCGGCACGACGAAGAACGCGAGCACGAGAAACGGGTGCTCCCAGATCACGCGCGGATTGAGCAGCATGCCCGTCGTCACGAAAAAGACGCCGAGCAGCACGTCGCGAAACGGCTTGATGTCTTCTTCCACCTGATGCCGGTACGGCGTTTCCGCGATCAGCATGCCCGCGATGAACGCGCCGAGCGCGAGCGACAGCCCGAACTTGTCCGTAATGAACGCGGCGCCGAGCGTCACCAGCAGCAGGTTCAGCATGAACAGCTCTTGCGAGCGCCGCCGCGCGACCAGATCGAACCAGCGCGTCATGAACTTCTGGCCGACGAACAGCAAAACCGTCAGCGCGACGACGATCTTTACCGCCGCGATGCCGAGCCACATCGCCAGTTGCGACGAATTGCCGTTCGCGAACGCCGCGATGATGATGAGAAGCGGCACGACCGCGAGATCCTGAAACAACAGCACGCCGAAGATATTGCGGCCGTGCTCTGCTTCCAGTTCGAGCCGCTCCGCGAGCAGCTTGCTGACGATGGCTGTGGAAGACATGGAAAGCGCGCCGCCGAGCGCGAAGCTCGCCTGCCACGAGATGCTCGTCCAGAAATGCGCGATCCACCCGACGACGAGCGCGAACACGATCGTCGCGCCGACCTGGCTCGCGCCGAGCCCGAAGACGATGCGCCGCATCGAGCGCAGCTTCGCGAGCGAGAATTCCAGACCGATGGAGAACATCAGGAACACGACGCCGAATTCGGCGAGGTGCTGCGCGCGCTCGGTATCCGGTGCGATACCGGCCGCGTGCGGACCGACGATGATGCCGACCGCCAGATATCCGAGCATCGGCGGCAGATTAAAAAAACGAAATACGACGACGCCCGCCACCGAACACAGCAGCAACAACAGCGTCATTTCGAGCGGAGAAGTCATCCGTCCAGCGTCCTCGTTCGTCAGCGTGCCGATACGTGTCCGGCGCGGCGTTTTCGGTGTCGTGGGAAGCCCCTGATGCCAGGGCTCGCGGGGGCGGATCAAGCGGCGGCGCGCCGCGCACCGTAAGGCGCGGCGAAGAAACGCCTTTGCTATACTTCCGCGAATGATAGCGAAAATCAATGGCGACCGGGCACTGGCGCTGGCTCGCAGCGTAATCCAGATCGAAGCGGACGCGGTTCGCGGTCTCTCGGACCTTCTCGACGACAACTTCACGAACGCAGTCGAAGCCCTGCTCGGCTGTCGCGGCCGCGTGGTCGTGTCGGGTATCGGCAAGTCGGGACACGTCGCGCGCAAGTTCGCCGCCACGCTCGCCTCCACCGGCACGCCGGCGTTTTTCGTGCATCCCGCTGAAGCCAGTCACGGCGATCTCGGCATGGTCACTGCCGACGACATTTTTATCGCGCTGTCGAACTCCGGCGAGACCGAAGAACTCGTCGCCATTCTCCCGCTCATCAAGCGCCTCGGCGCGAAACTCATCGCCATTACCGGCCGTCCGGAGTCGAGCCTCGCGCAACTCGCGGACATGCACCTGAACGCACGCGTCGAAAAAGAAGCCTGCCCGATGAACCTCGCGCCGACCGCCAGCACGACCGCCGCGTTGGCGCTCGGCGACGCGCTCGCCGTCGCGGTCCTCGACGCACGCGGCTTCGGTCCCGACGATTTCGCCCGCTCGCATCCCGGCGGCGCGCTCGGCCGGCGTTTGTTGACTTACGTGCGCGACGTGATGCGCGTGGGCGACGAGGTTCCCGTCGTGCCGCTCGACGCGACCGTTTCAGACGCCCTCTTCCAGATCACCGCCAAGCGCATGGGCATGACGGCGGTCATCAACGGCAATCGTCACGTCGAAGGGATCTTTACGGACGGCGACCTGCGCCGCATTCTTCAGCGCGACGGCGACTTTCGCTCGCTCAAGCTCGCGGACGTGATGACGCGCAATCCGCGCACCATCGGTCCGGACCATCTCGCGGTCGAAGCCGTGGAACTGATGGAGCGACATCGCATCAATCAGATGCTGGTCGTCGACGCCGATGCGACGCTGATCGGCGCACTGAACATGCACGACCTCTTCTCCAAGAAGGTAATCTGATGGCGCAGAAGCCTTTCCCCGCCGAGCGCGCGAGCCGCATCAAGCTGATGGTGTTCGACGTCGACGGCGTTTTCACCGACGGCAGCCTGTACTTCAGCGCCGAAGGCGACACCATGAAGTCGTTTAATTCGCTCGACGGCCAGGGCGTGAAGCTGCTCGAACGTATCGGCGTGCAGACGGCGATCATCACCGGACGGCAGTCGCGAATCGTCGCGGCGCGGGCGAAAGAACTGGGCATCACGCATCTATATCAGGGCGTTGCGGACAAGACGGTGGCGCTCGCGCAATTGCTCGACGCGACGGGCATCTCCGCCGCCGAATGCGGCTACATGGGCGACGACTGGCCCGATCTCGCCGTGATGCGCCGCTGCGGATTCGCCGCCGCGCCGGCCAACGCGCATGCGGAAGTGAAAGAGCGCGTGCATTGGGTAACCGAAGCACGCGGCGGACACGGCGCCGTGCGCGAAGTGTGCGATGCGATCCTGCGCGCGCAGAATGGCTATGACGCGCTGCTCGCGGCGGCGCTCGGAGACTGACGCCATGCCGCCCACCCGACGCCTCGCCTCGCTGTTGCCGCTTCTGGCCATGGCGGCGCTCGCGGGCATCACGTACTGGCTGTTGCAGGCTACGCTGCCTTCCGCGCCGCAAGCGCCCGAGCAACCCAAGCGCCACACGCCCGACTACTTCGCCGATAACTTCTCCGTCTCCGAACTGGATTCCACCGGCACGACGCAATACCGGCTGACGGCCAAATCCATGGTCCATTACGAGGACGACGAGAACAGCGACCTGACGCTGCCCGCGGTGCGCATGTTCCAGCCGCAAAAGCCGATCGTGACGGCCACGGCGCAGCGCGGCACGGTGAATGGCGACGTGTCCATCGTCGATCTTTACGACAACGCCCGCATCCTGCGCGCAGCCGGTTACGGCGATCCGCAGATGCAGGCGGATTCGCAGCATTTTCGCGTGCTGGTGAACGACGATGTCATCGAAACGGAAAAGCCGGTTAAACTTCAGCGCGGTCCGTCGGTGATGACCGCCAACGGCATGAACTACAACAACGTCACCCGGGAAATGAAGCTCTTCGGTAACGTGCGCGGCGCGATCGCGGCCACGGATATCAATGGCGGCTCCTCCAAGTGAACCCGGGATTCCATCCTGATCTTGACTGCATGAACCACAGCTTCCCTCGTCCCGATGGCGGCCCCGCGGGCGCAACGTTCGCGCATCGCACCACCGCGCGCGCGAGGCGTGTGATGCGGGCCGCGCTGGCCGCAGCCGCCGCCGCGTTGGTCGCGCTGCCGCTCGCGGGCTTCGCGCCCGCCGCGCACGCCGAAAAAGCCGACCGCGACAAGCCGCTCAACATCGAAGCGGACAACATGTCCTACGACGACCTGAACCAGAAGAACGTCTTCACCGGTCACGTCGTCGCGACCAAGGGCACCATCGTCATCAAGGCGGATCGCGTGGATGTCACGCAAGATCCGCAGGGCTATCAGTACGCGACCGGCACGTCCACCGGCAGCAACCTCTCGTATTTCCGCCAGAAGCGCGACGGCGTCGACGAATACATCGAAGGCAATGCCGTGCGCATCGACTATGACGGCAAGAGCGACTTCACCAAGCTCACGACGCGCGCCGTGGTGCGCCGCCTGCAAGGTCTGACCACGGTGCAGGACGAAGTGCGCGGCAGCGTCATCACGTACGACGGGCAGAAGGACTTCTACACGGCCAGCGCCGGCAAGGACGTGGCGGGCCCCGGCAACCCGAGCGGCCGCGTTCGCGCGATGCTCGCGCCCCGCTCCGGCGGCGCGGCGCCGCTCAACGGCTCGCCCGCGACCCTCGCGCCGTCGAACACCATCCAAGGGACGCCGCAGCAGTGAGTTCGCCCGCCATGTCCCCCAGCAAGCCGGACGGCAAGACGAGTTCGCTCGTCGTCCGCAATCTGAAGAAGCGGTACGGTTCGCGCACCGTCGTGAAGGACGTCTCGCTCGACGTGAAGAGCGGCGAAGTCGTCGGTCTGCTCGGCCCGAACGGCGCGGGCAAGACCACGTCGTTCTACATGATCGTCGGCCTCGTGCCGCTCGACGCCGGCGAGATCGATCTCGACGGCAAGTCGATCAGCCTGCTGCCGATCCACCAGCGGGCGCATCTCGGGCTGTCGTATCTTCCGCAGGAAGCGTCCGTGTTCCGCAAGCTGACCGTCGAGCAGAACATTCGCGCCGTGCTGGAACTGCAAACGGACGAATCGGGCAAGCGGCTGTCGAAGGACGGCATCACGCAGCGCGCCGAGGCCCTGCTGGACGAACTGCAGATTGCGCACTTGCGTGAAAATCCGGCGCTGTCGCTCTCGGGCGGCGAGCGGCGGCGCGTGGAAATCGCTCGGGCGCTCGCGACGAATCCCAGCTTCATTCTGCTCGACGAACCCTTCGCGGGCGTCGATCCGATCGCCGTGCTCGAAATCCAGAAGATCGTGAAGTTCCTGAAGCAGCGCAACATCGGCGTGCTGATCACGGACCACAACGTGCGCGAGACGCTCGGCATTTGCGATCACGCTTACATCATCAGCGACGGCAGCGTGCTCGCGGCCGGCGCGCCGAGCGAGATCATCGAGAATGAGAACGTGCGACGCGTGTATCTCGGCGAGCATTTCCGCATGTAGCGGCTACGCGAGGCGCACGGCGCATGCGTTGATTTACCGCGCTTCGTCGGGCGAGAACAGCAAAACTTACGTGCCGCCCTCGAGGCGGCACGCGCTTTTTTACGCTAATTTTGGATTGGCCGCGAGGTTTCGCGCGCGTGGCAAACTCTCTACAATGAAATAAAACCTTGCCATGAAAGCCAGCCTCCAACTTCGCCTATCGCAGCATCTTGCGCTCACCCCGCAACTACAGCAGTCCATCCGGCTGCTGCAGTTGTCGACGCTCGAACTGCAGCAGGAAGTGGCGATGGCCGTCGCGCAAAACCCGCTGCTGGAAAACGACGACGACTGGATCGCGAGCCCGCTTCGCGTGGCCGCGGACGGCTCGCTGATTGCCACGGCCGGCGCGAGCAGTGCCGCGCCGGAGCCGATGATGAGCAACGGCTCCACATCCAGCTCGTCGAGTTCCGAACGATCGGAAAGCAGCGAGCCGCAGGGCGTCGACGAGTACAACGGCATGGCGTCCGACGGCGGCACCGATTCCAGCAACTGGAATCTCGAAGACTACGGCCGCTCGAACAACGCCTCCGACGACGACGACCTGCCGCCGCTGCAAATCCACGAATCGACGACGACGCTGCGCGACCATCTCACCGCGCAACTGCGCATGACGCAGGCAAATCAGCGCGACCGCGCGCTTATCACGTTCCTGATCGAATCGCTGGACGAGGACGGGTATCTCACGTCGTCGCTGGAAGAAATTCAGGCCGATTTACCGGACGAACTCGAAGTTGATGTCGACGAACTCAGCGCGGCATTGGCCTTGCTCCAGAGCTTCGACCCGCCGGGTGTCGGCGGCCGGTCGGCGTCGGAGTGTCTGAAGCTGCAATTGCTGCGGCTCGGTCCGTCGGCCACGCGCACGCTTGCACTCGAAATCGTCACGAACCATCTGGAACTGCTCGCCGCGCGCGACTTCACGCGCTTGCGCAAGCAGCTGAAGGCAAGCGACGACGCGCTGCGGGACGCGCATGTGCTGATCCGGTCGCTGGAGCCGTTTCCCGGCGCCGCGTACGGCAAGAGCGAAGCGGACTACGTGGTGCCGGACATTCTGGTGCGCAAATCCGCGAGCGGATGGACTGCGGAACTGAACCCGGAAATCGTGCCGCGGCTGCGGATCAACCATCTGTACGCGAACATTCTGCGCAACAACCGTGGCGATCCGGGCAGTGGTTCATTGCGTCAACAGCTTCAGGAAGCACGCTGGCTGATCAAGAATATCCAGCAGCGTTTCGAGACGATTCTGCGCGTCGCGCAGGCGATCGTCGAGCGTCAGAAGAACTTTTTTGCGCATGGTGAAATCGCCATGCGGCCCTTGGTTTTGCGGGAGATTGCTGATACGCTGGGTTTACACGAATCGACGGTTTCTCGTGTGACTACCGGGAAGTACATGCTCACCCCATTCGGGACGCTTGAATTCAAGTACTTCTTTGGATCGCACGTTTCCACCGACACGGGCGGCGCCGCATCGTCCACGGCGATCCGGGCCCTCATCAAGCAACTGATAGGAGCGGAAGACCCCAAAACTCCTCTTTCAGACAGCCGCATCGCCGAACTGCTGGCGGAACAAGGCTTCGTGGTTGCGCGGCGCACCGTCGCCAAATACCGCGAGGCGCTGAAAATCCCCGCAGTCAATCTGCGCAAGTCTCTTTGACCCGTCTCTGTGGTTCACCGCATACCGCGGTGGACTTTTACCGGCCGCATCGCGAAAGCGCGGACGAGCCGGCCAAGCGGCCCGTTCCTTGCGCGTACAAACATCGTGCACGGCGGGACGCGTAGCCGACCGGTATCGGACGAGCCGCCGTGGTTCAACGGCCCTTAGCTTGGAGAGCAACTATGAATCTGAAGATCAGTGGACACCACCTCGAATTGACGCCTGCGTTGCGCGAGTTTGTGATCACGAAGCTGGACAGAGTGCTCCGTCATTTTGATCAGGTGATGGATGGCAACGTTGTCCTCTCGGTCGACACTCATAGGGACAAGGACAAGCGCAACAAGGCGGAAATCAATCTGCACCTGAAGGGCAAGGACATTTTCATCGAGAGTTGTGACGCTGATATGTACGCGGCCATCGACCTGATGGTCGACAAACTGGATCGCCAGGTCATTCGCCACAAGGACAAGATCCAGGGTCACGCGCACGAAGCCGCGAAGTACCGCGAAGAAGCGCACGGACTGGAAGCACCCTCGCCCTGAGCGGCGCGCGCGATACGACGCAGCCCGCCGGCCATCGGCGGGCGCGATTCGAGGCATTCCTCGAATCGAAAAGCGCCACAGAAACGCCCGCTTCCGACAAACGCCGCCCATTGGCGGCGTTTTTGTTGCATAGTGCATGTCGGCGTGGCACAAAGCATTGATTTTTCGGGCTTTGTACTGCACATTCGATTGCGGCTACTGCAATGGCGCGCCGCACCATCGTGCTTCCCCTGTTCTATAATGAACCGGTTATGATCGGGGTCCGCAGTACAGGAACGCCGCAGGGAACGCCGCAAGCGCATCTTCCGTATTACCATCGCCGTGAGCGCTTTCAGACAGCAGCCACGATGAGGAGCTATCAGGCCACGCATCAGCCTGCCAACATGAATCGTTTAGCCAAATTTCTTCCCATCGAGAACGTGGTTCTCGGACTGTCCGTCACCAGCAAGAAGCGTGTATTCGAGCAAGCGGGCCTGATTTTCGAGAACCAGAACGGCATCGCCCGCAGCATCGTCACCGACAACCTTTTCGCCCGCGAGCGCCTGGGTTCGACCGGGCTCGGCGAAGGCGTCGCCATTCCGCACGGCCGCATCAAGGGGCTGAAGCAACCGCTCGCCGCCTTCGTGCGCCTGGCCGAGCCTGTCGCGTTCGAATCGCCCGACGGCCAGCCGGTGTCGCTCCTCATCTTCCTGCTCGTGCCCGAACAGGCCACGCAGCAGCACCTCGAAATTCTCTCGGAGATCGCCCAGCTGCTCTCCGACAGCGAAGCGCGCGAGCGTCTGCACAAGGAAGAGAACCGTGAGGCGCTGTATCAGGTGCTCACGCAATGGCAACCATAAACGCTGCATAGACGCGGGCCACCGCTTTCGACAAAGCGCCGCGCCGCTCGCGCGCTTTTGACGCGTCTCGCATGCGCGGTGCTTCTGCGGCACAATCGGTCACACGCAGCGCCATGCGGCGAATCGAAGCACAGGCTTCGTCACGCGAAGGCTGCTCCCGGCTTCCAACGGAGTTCCGGCCTCATGGATACGTCCAGCATCAACGCCCAAAGTATTTTCGACGACAACGCCGCCGCTCTGAAGCTCAGCTGGCTCACCGGGCACGAAGGCTGGGAACGCGGGTTTTCGAGTGAAACGGTGGCGAACGCAACGTCGAGCGCCGACCTCGTCGGCCACCTGAACCTCATTCACCCGAACCGCATTCAGGTGCTGGGCGACGCCGAGATCAACTATTACCAGCGCCAATCCGATGAAGACCGCTCGCGCCACATGGCCGAGCTGATTGCGCTGGAGCCGCCGTTTCTGGTCGTGGCGGGCGAAGTGGGCGCGCCGCCCGAACTCGTGCTTCGCTGCACGCGCTCGTCGACGCCGCTTTTCACCACGCGCATGTCGGCGGCGGCCGTCATCGACAGTCTGCGCGCGTATATGTCGCGCATTCTCGCGCCGCGCGCCACGCTGCACGGCGTGTTCATCGACATTCTCGGCATGGGCGTGCTGCTGACGGGCGATTCCGGCCTCGGCAAAAGCGAACTCGGCCTCGAACTCATCAGCCGCGGCCACGGACTCGTCGCCGACGACGCCGTCGATTTCGTGCGTCTCGGGCCCGATTTCGTCGAAGGGCGCTGCCCGCCGCTCCTGCAAAACCTGCTGGAAGTACGCGGCCTCGGCCTGCTCGATATCAAGACCATCTTCGGCGAGACCGCCGTGCGCCGGAAGATGAAGCTCAAGCTGATCGTGCAACTCGTGCGCCGCCCGGACGGCGAGTTTCAGCGCCTGCCGCTCGAAAGCCAGACCGTCGATGTGCTCGGCCTGCCCATCAGCAAAGTGACGATTCAGGTCGCCGCAGGCCGCAACCTTGCTGTGCTGGTGGAAGCGGCAGTGCGCAACACGATTCTGCAACTGCGCGGCATCGACACATTGCGCGATTTCATGGACCGTCAGCGGCTTGCCATGCAGGACCCGGACAGCCAGTTTCCCGGCAAACTCATCTGAAGCACGCGTATCTTCACGGAATCCGCGCGAAGTCCGTACGATACGCTGGTGCTAAGATGAAGCGAACGAGCACACTTCCATGCGTATCATCCTGATTACCGGCATTTCCGGCTCCGGCAAGTCCGTCGCGCTCAATGCGCTCGAAGACGGCGGTTATTACTGCGTCGACAACCTGCCTCCGCGCTTTCTGCCCGAACTCGCCGCGTATCTCGCGAGCGAGGGGCAGCAGCGTCTCGCCGTCGCGATCGACGCCCGTTCGAGCCTGTCGCTCGACGAAGTCCCGTCCATCATCGACAACTTGACGAGCGCCTACGACCTGCGCGTGCTGTTCCTCAACGCCAGCACGCAGGCGCTCATTCAACGCTTTTCCGAGACGCGCCGCCGTCATCCGCTGTCCGGTCCGCCTGGGCACGACGCGAGCGTGGGCGTGCTGAACTCGCTTGGCGAAGCCATCGAGCGGGAGCGTGAACTCGTCGCGGGACTCGCTGAGTACGGGCACCAGATCGACACGAGCAACCTGCGCGCGAACGTGCTGCGCGCGTGGGTCCGGCGCTTCGTCGAAACGGACGCCGCCGATCTCACGCTGATGTTCGAATCGTTCGGATTCAAGCGCGGCGTGCCGCTCGACGCCGATCTCGTCTTCGACGTGCGCACGCTGCCGAACCCGTACTACGACCGCGAGTTGCGCCCGTTTACCGGCTGCGATCAGCCGATCATCGACTATCTCTCGGCCCAGCCGATGGTCGGCGAGATGATCGACGATATCGGCGGCTTCGTCGGCAAGTGGCTCCCGCGTTTTCGCGACGACAATCGGAGTTATCTCACTGTCGCGATCGGCTGCACGGGCGGGCAGCATCGCTCGGTGTATATCGCGGAGGCGCTCGCCGCGCGCTTTCGCGACGCTGCAACCGTGATCGTGCGGCATCGTGACGCGCCCATTTCCGTGGATGAGAGCGCGAGCACCACGCGAACCTGATCGCCGCGCCGGCGGTCCACCCTGGAGGGGTGCGATGTCCTCGAATCCCGCGAATCCCGTTCTGTTCGACGTGCCGCTGTTTCCGCTGCACACCGTGCTGTTCCCCGGCGGGCTTCTGCCGCTCAAGATTTTCGAAGCACGCTATCTCGACATGGCGCGCGGCTGCCTGCGCGAAAAGACGCCGTTCGGCGTGTGTCTGCTGAAGAGCGGGCACGAGATCGCGTCGCCGGGCGATCCGTCGGTGCCCGAGAACGTGGGCTGTCTCGCGGAAATCATCGAGTGCGATGTCGATACCTTCGGCCTGCTGCTCGTGCAGGCGCGCGGCACGGAGCGTTTCCGGCTGCTTTCGCATCGCGTGGAAGCGAGCAATCTGCTCGTCGGCACCGCCGAGCTATATGGCGACGACCGGCCGCTGCAAGGCGCGGAGACGCTCGCCAAGTTCGGCGCGTGCGCGGAAGTGCTCGAAAGGATCATCGGGGCCATCAAGACGCGCGAGCCGGAGAACCTGCCGTTCATCGAGCCGTTTCTGCTGGACGATCCCACGTGGGTCTCCAACCGCCTCTCCGAAATCCTGCCGATTCCCATGCGCTCCCGCCAGAAGCTGATGGAACTGCTCGACGCCGGCGCGCGTATCGACGTCGTGCATCACTACATGCAGCACCATCAACTGCTTTAGAGCAGCGTGCCGGTCAGCGCGTCGAGCAGCTTGCGCACCGGCGCGGGCAGGCCGAACGAGTCGATGCGCGAGAGCGGCGCCCATACGGTGCGCGCATCCGCTGCCTCGGGCGGCGCGCCGCGCATTTCGCCGAGACGCGGCTCGATGTCTAGCTTGAAGTGCGTGAAGGTGTGCGAGAAAGGCGCGAGGCGCTGCAAGTCCGCATCGCAGCCGTTGTCGTGCGCGACGGCCGCGAGCGCCGCCTCGTCGGCCGCTTCGGGCAGACTCCACAGGCCGCCCCAGATGCCCGTCGGCGGGCGCTTCTCCAGCAGGATCGAATCGCCGTCCTTCAGCACCAGCATCCACGTCTTGCGCGTCGGCACCGTCTTTTTCGGGCGCGCCGCCGGCAGTTCGCGCTGCCGCCCTTCGACATTCGCGACGCAATCCGCGGCGAACGGACACCGCGCGCAGTCCGGCCTGCCGCGCACGCAGAGCGTCGCGCCGAGGTCCATCAGGCCTTGCGTGTAGGCGGTAACTTCGTTCTTGTCTGCGGCGTCGGGCAAGAGCGATTCAGCCAGCGTCCACATCGCGTTTTCAACGCGCTTCTCGCCCGGAAAGCCTTCCACGCCGAAGACGCGGGCAAGCACGCGCTTCACGTTGCCATCGAGAATTGTCGCTCGCGCGCCGAACGCGAACGACGCGATCGCCGCCGCCGTCGAGCGCCCGATGCCCGGCAATTCCGCGAGTTCATCGACAGTTCGGGGAAACTCGCCGCCATGTTCGTGCGCGACGACCTGCGCGCAGCGATGCAGATTGCGCGCGCGCGAGTAGTAGCCGAGACCGGCCCACAGCGCCATCACGTCGTCGATAGGCGCATCCGCGAGCGCGGTCACGGTCGGGAAGCGTTCGAGAAAGCGCGCGTAGTACGGAATGACGGTCGTTACCTGCGTCTGCTGCAGCATGATCTCCGAGAGCCAGATGCGATAGGCGTCGCGCGTGTTTTGCCACGGCAGATCGTGACGACCATGAATGCGTTGCCACGCGATCAGGCGCGCGGAGAAATCGGTGAGTGCGAGCATCGGAATTAGCGTTGGCAGCGCGGACAAAAGTAAGTCGAACGCTGTCCCTGGACGATTTGGCGGATCGGCGTGCCGCAGACGTGGCACGGCAGACCCGCGCGATCATAGACGAAGTAGTCGAGCTGGAAGTAGCCCGATTCGCCATTGCTGCCGACGAAATCGCGCAGCGTGCTGCCGCCTTTGTCGATCGCCGCGGCGAGCGTCACGCGCACTGCATCCGCGAGCAGGTCGTAGCGCACGAGCGAAATGCGGCCAGCGGCGGTCGTCGGCCGGATGCCCGCGCGAAATAGGCTCTCCGACGCATAGATATTGCCCACGCCGACGACGATGCCGCCCGCAAGCAGCGCCTGCTTCACCGAGACCTTGCGCCCGCGCGTCTCGCGAAACAGCAGCGCGCCCGAGAACTCCGGCGAGAACGGCTCGACGCCCAGACTTGCGAGCAGCGGATGCGCGAGAACGTCGCCGTCTTTGCGCGGATGCCAGAGAATCGCGCCGAAGCGGCGCGGATCGCGAAACCGCAGGATGAATTCGTCGAAGACCAGATCGACGTGATCGTGCTTCGCGGCGTCCGGCGGCCGCGGCACGTTGCGCAGCACGCGCAGCGTGCCGGTCATGCCGAGATGAACGATGAGCCATCCTTCGGCCGTCTCGAACAGGAGATACTTGCCGCGCCGCTCGACCTTCTCGATTTTCAGATGCCCGAGCGTCTTCGCGAGATGCTTCGGGATGGGCCAGCGCAGCGCCGGCGTGCGAACGTCGACATGCTCGACGCGCCTTCCCGCCACGTAGGGTTCGATTCCCCGGCGGGTGACTTCGACTTCCGGAAGTTCGGGCATTTTCTGGAGAGAGACTTGCTTCAGCGGTTGTGCCGGTATTTTAGCCACCGCGTTACAATCGACCGAAACATCGTCTGGATTTCCATGAACTCGTTCGTCACGAAGCTGTTTGCGAAGCGTCAGGCCGGCTTGACGCAATCGTTCGCGATGCCAATGTCACGCGCCGCCGGCGCGGTAGCGCTGGCACTCGCCGCAATCGCGTTTGCGCCCGCGCATGCGCAGTCGCCCAATGCGACGCCCGTTCCTGGCGACGACGATTCCGCTGCCCAGACGGCCGCCGACGCGCTGACCGCGCCCGTCAGCGGCGCGGAGCAGCAAGACCTGCCGAATGTGGCGGTGTCGAGCCAGATCGTGTTTCAGGTTTTGGCCGCCGAAGTCGCGTTGCAGCGCGGACAGCCCGCGCCCGCTTTCCAGACTTATCTCTCGCTCGCCCGCGACACGCACGATCCGCGCTTCGCTCAGCGCGCGACCGAAATCGCCATTGCCGCGCAAAGTCCCAACGACGCGCTCACGTCCGCCCAACTCTGGCAGCAGTTCGCGCCGCATTCAGAGCGCGCGGCGCAGTTGAGCGCATCGCTCCTGATCGTCTCCGGCAAGCCCGACGACGCGAAGCCCACGCTCGAGCGCGAACTCGCGAAGGTGCCGCCCGAGCAGCGCGGCGAGGCGCTTCTCTCGCTGCAATCGCTGCTGGCGCGCGGGCCGAATCGGGTGGGCGGCCTCAACGTGCTGAAGGACCTCACCGCGAACGACCGCGATCGTCCGGAAGCGCAACTCGCGCTCGCGCGTCAGCAGTTGCTCGCGGACGATCAGCCGGGCGCGAAGGCATCGCTCGAAAAGGCGCTGCAGTTGCGGCCCGACTACCTGCCGGCTGCGTTGACGCTCGCGCGCATGGGGCCGCAGGAGCGCGCCGAAGGCATCGCTTCGTTCGAGAAGTATCTGACGAAGAACCCGAAGTCGCATGACGCGCGGCTCGCGCTCGCGCAACTGTATCTGTCGTCCGACCGGCTCGACGACGCGCAGAAGCAGTTCGAAATCATGCGCAAGAACGATTCGAAAGACCTGACGCCGCTGATGGCGCTCGCGCTCATCGACGTCCAGAAGAAGCAGTTCGACAAGGCGAAGGACTATCTGAACCAATACGCGAAGGCCGCGGAAAGCACGCCGGGCGCAGACCCGGGCCAGGCGTACATCTATCTCGCGCAGCTCGCGCTGGAGCAGAAGGACGAAGCCGCCGCCGCACAGTGGCTGGACAAGATTCCGCGCACGAGCCAGCAGTATCTGCCGGCGCAGATCACCCGCGCGCAATTGCTCGCGAAGCAGGGCAAGGTGGATGATGCCCGCGCGCTCATCAACAGTCTGCAAAGCTCGGATCCGCGCGATCTCGCGCTTCTTGCGCGCACCGATTCGGCGATTCTCTTCGAAGCGCATCGCTATCAGGAAGCCGAGGACAACCTGGCGAAGGCGGTCGCCGCGTTTCCGGACGATCCCGACCTCGTGTACGACTACGCGATGGCCGCCGAAAAGAACGGCCACTACGACGTGATGGAAACGCAACTGCGCACGCTGATGCGCACGCAGCCGAACAACCCGCAGGCGTACAACGCGCTCGGGTATTCGCTCGTCGATCGCAATCAGCGGCTCGACGAAGCGGTGCATCTGATCGAAAAGGCGGTGTCGCTCGCGCCGAACGACGCGTTCATCATGGACAGCCTCGGCTGGGCGCGCTTCCGTCAAGGAAACGCAGCCGAAGCCGAGAAGATCCTCAAGAATGCTTATGACCTTCAGCCGAATGCCGAAATCGGCGCGCATCTCGGCGAAGTGCAGTGGAAGTCCGGCCAGCAGGACCAGGCGCGCGCTACGTGGCGGCAGGCTCAGAAGCTCGAACCGGGCAACGATACGCTCGTCAAAACGCTGAAACGACTTCAGGTGAACGATCTTTGATGGCATTCGACTTCTTCGCCGGCGCGAAGCGTCCCGGGGCGCGGCGCTGCGCGCTCGGATTCGCGGCGGCTGCCGCGCTGGTCTTGTCCGGCTGTGCGCTGCAACCGCGCCTGCCGACCACGTCGGAAGGCTCGAGATCGCTCGCGACGCAGACGAGCCGCATGTACCACGGGCGCTTCGCCGTGCAATACGACGATCAGAACGGCGTCGCGCGTAACGCCTACGGCAACTTCGACTGGCAGGAAACGGGCGATACGGTCACGCTTCAGTTGCGCAATCCGCTCGGGCAGACCATGGCGATCGTCACGTCGTCGCCTTCCCTCGCGACGCTCGAACTGCCGAATCGCCAGCCTCTCAACGCGGACAACGTCTCCGATCTGATGCGAAACGCGCTCGGCTTCGCGCTGCCCGTCGAAGGCTTGCGCTACTGGCTGCAACCGTCGGCGGCGCCGACATCGCGCGCAGAGACGACGCTCGACCCGGAATCGAACAATGGCCGTCCCAAGGAAATCAAGCAGGACGGCTGGACGATCGACTACCTCGCCTATGCCGAGCCGCCCGCCACCGGCGTCAAGCGCGTCAACCTCACGCGCAGCGAGCCGCCGCTCGACATCAAGCTCGTCATCGACCAGTAACGCTCTATCGCCTGCCGCATGTCTTCTTTCAACGATTCGATGCGCGATTGCCTCGCGCCCGCGAAGCTGAACCTGTTCCTGCACATCACGGGCCGTCGTCCGGATGGCTATCACGACCTGCAAACCGTCTTTCAGCTACTCGACTGGGGCGATGTCCTACACTTCAGGCGCCGCGAAGACGGCATAGTAACGCGCAAGACCGACGTGCCCGGCGTGGCCGAGGACGACGACCTCGTCGTGCGGGCCGCCCGATTGCTTCAGAAGCACACGGGCAGCCGCTATGGCGTCGAGATCGAGATCGACAAGCGCCTGCCGATGGGCGCGGGGCTTGGCGGAGGAAGTTCCGACGCAGCGACGACTCTTTTGGCGTTGAATCGTCTATGGGGAGTTGACCTTTCGCGTGAAACTCTGCAGAATCTCGCCCTGCAACTCGGCGCGGACGTGCCGTTTTTTGTCTTCGGGCAAAATGCATTTGCAGAGGGTGTGGGCGAGGCGTTACAGGCGGTCGAATTGCCGAAACGCTTCTTCCTGGTAGTCACGCCCGATGTGCACGTTCCGACCGCGGCGATTTTTTCCGAAAAAAGCTTGACACGGAATACGAAAGTCGCCACAATCATGGACTTTCTTGCACAGCAAAGGTCAGACACTAACTGGCCAGACAGCTTCGGTCGGAACGACATGCAGGCTGTAGTTGCAGAAAAGTACGCGGAAGTTGCAAAGGTGCTCGAGTGGTTTTCCAATCTCGCACCGGCGCGAATGACCGGATCTGGAGCAAGCGTGTTCGCCGCTTTCCCCAGCCAGGCCGAAGCGGAGTTGGCGCAAGCCAAGCTGCCGGCAAGCTGGAGTAGCGTGGTGACAAGCAGTCTGGATTCTCATCCTCTCTTCGCTTTCGCGTCATAGATTTAGTTTTGTCGGGTATGTCCTACACTTCCCGGCAAGATTCAAGGTTAAGTGTAGGGGAGTCGCCAAGTTGGTCAAGGCACCGGATTTTGATTCCGGCATGCGAGGGTTCGAGTCCTTCCTCCCCTGCCATTCTTTCTCGCGTTTTCCTCACGCCTCCAGCCGCAGACAGGTGCACGATGAGCAGTGACGGCCTGATGGTTTTTACTGGCAACGCGAATCCCGCGCTTGCTCAGGAAGTCGTCAAGATCCTAGGAATCCCTCTCGGCAAAGCAATGGTCAGCCGTTTCTCCGACGGCGAAATCATGGTCGAGATCCAGGAAAACGTTCGAGGCAAAGACGTCTTCGTTCTTCAGTCCACGTGCGCACCGACGAACGATAACCTGATGGAACTCATGATCATGGTCGATGCGCTCAAGCGCGCATCCGCAGGCCGGATCACCGCAGCCATCCCCTACTTCGGCTATGCGCGCCAGGACCGCCGTCCGCGTTCCGCGCGCGTGGCTATCTCGGCGAAGGTCGTCGCGAACATGCTGGAGATTGCCGGCGTCGATCGCGTGATCACCATGGACCTTCACGCCGACCAGATTCAAGGTTTCTTCGACATTCCTGTCGACAATATCTACGCAACGCCCGTTTTGCTCGGCGATCTGCGCAAGCAGAACCATGATCATCTGCTGATCGTATCGCCGGACGTCGGCGGCGTCGTGCGCGCCCGCGCGCTCGCGAAGCAGATGAACACGGACCTCGCGATCATCGACAAACGCCGTCCGAAGGCGAACGTCGCCGAGGTGATGAATGTCATCGGTGAAGTCGAGGGCCGCACGTGCGTCATCATGGACGACATGGTCGACACCGCCGGCACGCTGTGCAAGGCCGCGCAAGTGTTGAAGGATCGCGGCGCGAAGCAGGTCTTCGCCTACGCCACGCATCCGGTCCTGTCGGGTGGCGCCGCGGAGCGCATCACGGCTTCGCAGCTGGACGAACTCGTCGTCACGGACACCATTCCGCTGTCGGCGGAATCGCTGGCATGCCCGAAGATTCGTCCGCTGACGAGCGCAGGACTGCTTGCGGAGACGTTCTCGCGCATCCGGCGCGGCGACTCGGTGATGTCGCTCTTCGCCGAAGGCTAAAGCATTGGCAATACACGCGAGGCTCAGGCTTCGCGTTCTTGCATGATCGGCGCGAACGTACGAAGGTTCGCGCCGTTTGTTATGGGATCGTCGCTTTCGATGATCCCGGTTTCCCTGCCTGGTCGCGGGCAGTTATAGGAGTCAAAGATGAAAGTCGTCGCTTTCGAGCGTAGCAAGCAAGGTACGGGTGCGAGCCGCCGCCTGCGTAACTCGGGCAAGACCCCGGGTATCGTGTATGGCGGTAACGCGGACGTTCAACTGGTCGAACTCGACCACAACGCCCTGTGGCACGCCCTGAAGAAGGAAGTGTTCCATTCGTCGATTCTCGACCTGGAAGTCGGTGGCAACTCGCAGCAAGTGCTGCTGCGCGACGTGCAATATCACCCGTTCAAGCAACTGGTGCTGCACGTGGATTTCCAGCGCGTCGATGCGACGAAGAAGCTGCACACCAAGGTGCCGCTGCACTTCATGAATCAGGAATCGAATCCGGCCGTGAAGCTGGCGGGCGCCGTGATTTCGCACGTCGTCACCGAACTGGAAGTGGAATGCCTGCCGGGCGACCTGCCGGAATTCCTCGAAATCGATCTGGCGAAGATCGAAGCCGGCCAGACGATGCACGCGAAGGACATCACGCTGCCGAAGGGCGTCGTGCTGACCGCGCACGTCGAGGCGGAAAACCCGGTGGTGGCATCGGCGACCGTGCCGGCTGCGAAGCAGTCGGATGTGGCAGGCGACGCAGCGGAAGGCGAAACGCCGGCTGCTTAAGCTTCGCAAGGTGCCTAACGGCGCTGTAGTATCCTCTCGATCCGTTCACGGAACGGTCGACGTGACCCGCCGGTGTGCAAGCCCCGGCGGGTTTTTTTTTCGCATGACAACACGCGGGCTGCGGCTCGCGACGATTCGACATGATCAAGCTGATCGTTGGCCTCGGCAATCCGGGCGCCGAATATACGGCGACACGCCATAACGCGGGCTTCTGGTTCGTCGATCAACTGGCGCGCGACGCCGGCGCGACGTTGCGCGACGAGCGGCGCTTCCACGGGCACTACGGCAAAGGGCGTCTGCACGGCCATGAGATTCACCTGCTGGAACCGCAGACGTTCATGAACCGCTCCGGCCAGTCGGTCGTCGCGGTCGCGCAGTTCTTCAAGATTCTGCCGGACGAGATTCTCGTCGCGCACGACGAACTGGATCTTCCGCCAGGCACCGTCAAGATGAAGCTCGGCGGCGGCAGCGGCGGCCACAACGGGCTGAAGGACATTTCGGCGCACTTGTCGTCGCAGCAATACTGGCGCTTGCGCATCGGCATCGGGCATCCGCGCGATCTGATTCCCGAAGGCGCGCGGGCGGGCGCGAAGCCGGACGTCGCGAATTTCGTGCTGAAGCCGCCGCGACGCGAGGAACAGGACGTCATCGACCAGTCGATCGAGCGCGCGCTCGCCGTCATGCCTTTCGTCGTCGCGGGCGAGACCGAACGCGCGATGATGAATCTGCACCGCAATTCCTGACCACGAATCTGGAGCCCAACGTGAGCCGTTTCTGGAACGATATCGTTCATCGTCTGACGCCGTATGTGCCGGGCGAGCAGCCCGCGCTGACGCATCCGATCAAGCTGAACACGAACGAAAATCCGTATCCGCCGTCGCCGCGCGTGGTCGAGGCGATCCGCCGCGAACTCGGCGAAGACGGCGCGTCGCTGCGCAAGTATCCCGATCCGACGGCCCGCGCGCTGCGCGAGGCGGTGGCCGCGCACCACGGCGTGCGCGTCGAGCAGGTTTTCGCGGGCAACGGTTCCGATGAAGTGCTCGCGCATGCATTCCAGGCGCTGCTCAAGCGCGACCTGCCGATCCGCTTCCCCGATATCACGTACAGCTTCTACCCGGTCTACGCGCAGCTATACGGCGTGGCGTACGAGACGATTCCGCTCGATGCGGCTTTCGCCGTCGATATCGACGCGTATCGTGCGCCGAACGGCGGCGTGCTGCTTCCGAACCCGAACGCGCCGACCGGCCGCGCGCTGCCGCTCGCGGACATCGAAGCGTTGTTGAAGGCGAATCCGGAGGTGCCGGTGATTGTCGACGAAGCCTATGTCGATTTCGGCGCGCAATCCGCCGTGAGCCTGATCGACGCCTATCCGAATCTGCTCGTCGTGCAGACGACATCGAAGGCGCGCTCGCTCGCGGGCATGCGCGTGGGCTTCGCGTTCGGCGATGCGGCGCTGATCGAAGGACTGACGCGCGTGAAGGACAGCTTCAATTCGTATCCGCTCGATCGGCTCGCGCAAGCGGCCGCGCTCGCGTCGTACGAAGACCGCGCATGGTTCGAGGAAAGCTGCAGGAAAGTCGTGGAAAGCCGCGAAAGGTTGAACGCGCGGTTGCAAAGCCTGGGGTTCGACGTGGTGCCTTCGGCGGCGAACTTCGTGTTCGCGAAGCATGCCGCTCACGATGCCGCCGCCCTCGCCGCCGCGCTCCGGCAGCGCGAGATTTTTGTGCGGCACTTCAAGCTGCCGCGCATCGACCAGCATTTGCGCATTTCCATCGGCACGGACGCCGAATGCGATGCGCTGACGGCTGCGCTCGAAGAACTGATCGGCGGTTGAGTCTTATCGGCCCTTCGCCGCCATCAACGCGTGATACTTCGTCAGCAGTTGCTCCGGCGTTTCGACGTGTGCCGGATCGCGCGGAATGCACTCAACGGGGCAGACTTGCTGGCACTGCGGTTCATCGAAGTGGCCGACGCATTCCGTGCATTTGTTCGGATCGATCACGTAGATGTCCGTACCCATCGAAATGGCGTCGTTGGGGCACTCGGGCTCGCAGACGTCGCAGTTGATGCACTCGTCGGTGATGATCAGAGACATGTCGCAGCCAGCTTTGCGTTAAAAAACAAGCGATTATAACGTGCCGGCGCGTTGCCCGCCGGTGCGCGCCACCATGAACAGCGCGCGGACCCTCAGGTTTGGCGGGCTCCTGCCGTAAACCAGCAGTGAACTACGAGTGCCCGTCACGCGGCCCAATTGTTATAGATTTCATATCGATCTCCGGCTTCGTTTCACCGATATTCATCACTGTAAGAGCGACTTATGCTTGCGCTTCTCGGTCTCGCTGGATGCTTGTCGCTGCTTCTGGTCTGCGCCACGTGCCGCCGGCCCGGAGTGGCATTGTTCACCATGATCACGTTGTCGAACCGCAAGCGCACGCTTACCGCCCTGGGCAGCACGCTCTATGTCGTGTTCTGGACGTTTTGCGTCGTCATCATCACGCTTTCGCTGCTCTATCCGAACGCCTTCATGCAACAACGCGCATAGCGGCGCGTTGGCGCTAGTCTTCGAGCCGTTCGCCGCGAGGCAGCCCGTGTCTGAAAACGATGGCCAGCAACGCTTTCGCCGCGTACAGCACGATCAACGCGCCGGCCAGATCGCCTACGACCATCACGAAGAACCGCTCGACGATATTCTGCGTATCCCCGCGCAGCGCAAACCAGATGTGATGCAACAGCGGGTTCGCGATGGAATAGGCGAGCGCGAGAATCAACAGGCGGTTCGCGGTGAGGTTTCCCAATGACGCCTTGAGGCCGTACCACTCGCGCGCTAGCCGATACACCGCATACGGCGCAACCGTCGCGATGATGCCCCCGGCGAAAGCTCGCACCGGGTCGTGCGGAAAGAAGTAAAAGAAGTCGACGAGCCAGCTTGCGATCAACAGGCCGAGCGCGCCGTCGCCGCCCAAAAGAAGCGTACTGAGCAGCCTCACGCCCGACGGCAGATAGATCCAGTTGACGCCCCGAACGAACTCGGTGTGCGCGAAGACGCGTTCGTTGAGCCACAGAGACAGCACGAACACGGCCGCTGTGCCGAGCACGGAGACGACGTGCAAGCGCAGATTGGACATGGGAGTAGAATGGCCGCCACCCGTTGTTATCGGCTCATCTTAGCTCACGCGGTTGATGCGGATCGAGCCGTCACACTGGATGAAGCACAGGCATGACCCGCCCCGCCGATATCTATCTCCGATTCCTTCAGCTCGCCGAAGCGCTGCGCGGCCTGCCCGCGCTCGATCCGCTGGAGGAGCGCATCCTCGAATTCGTCGCGCGCATGAGCCAGCAGAAAGCGCGTCTTTCCGTGCGAGACGTGATGGCGCAAAGCCAGTTCGGATCGCCCGCGACGCTGCACGCGCGCATCACGTCGATGCGCGAGAAGGGCTGGATCGTCCTCACCGATACCGAAGACGCGCGCCGCAAGCAGATCGAGTTGACGCCCGGCGCGCTACGTCATTTCGACAAGCTCGCGGAAGCATTCTCCAAAGCGGCAGACAAGCACGGCGCGCCGGATTGAGCGCCCCGGCGCCCATGCTCGTGCGCATGCTTATGGCGCGGCAGGATCTTTTTGAGGAACAGCCGCGACCTTGTCGATGAGCCGCTTCTCGACGGAAGGGAACACGAACTTGCTGACGTCGCCGCCGAGTTGCGCGATCTCGCGCACGATGGTGCCCGAGATGAATTGATACTGGTCCGACGGCGTCATGAACATGGTTTCGACGTCGGGCAGCAGATAGCGGTTCATGCCGGCCATCTGAAACTCGTACTCGAAGTCGGAGACGGCGCGCAGTCCGCGCACGATCACGCGCGCATTGTTCTTGCGCACGAAGTCCTTCAGTAGCCCGGTGAAGCTGCTCACTTGCACGTTCGGATAATGCCCGAGCACGTCATGCGCGATATCGAGCCGCTCCTGCAACGTGAAAAACGGCTTCTTCGCGCGGCTGTCGGCCACGCCCACGACCAGCGTATCGAAAATGCTCGATGCGCGCCGCACGATGTCTTCATGCCCGCGCGTCAGCGGGTCGAATGTTCCCGGGTACACGGCGACAACCATGAGCTTCTCCTCTTTTATTGACCTTGGGCCGCGCTCCGGCGACCGTCATTCCCGCGATGCCCGCTCCGGTACGCCTCGGCGCCCGGATTCGGCAGGCGCATTATTCCTCATTTTGGCGGCGCAGCAAATGATACCGAACCGCGCCCGCCTTGCCCTCGCGGGCCACGGTCCAGCCGGAAAGCGCGTCGATGGCGGCGGGGTCCAGCGGCTCGCCGCATTCGACGTAAATGGCGCCATCGGGCGCGGCGAGCGGCGCGGCGAGTTCGAGCGCGCGCGTGAGCAACGCTTGATCGCCGAAAGGGGGATCGAGAAAGATCACGTCGAACGAACCGGGCGCGAGGCCGGCGGCGAGTCGCAGCGCATCGGCTTCGGCCACTTCGATGTTGCGGGCGGCGAGCCGGTCGAGATTCGCGCGAAGCTGCGCGGCGGCGCGCGCGTTGCGCTCGACCATCAGCACGCGCGACGCGCCGCGCGACGCCGCCTCGAACCCGAGCGCCCCGCTGCCGGCGAAGAGATCGAGGCAGCGGCGGCCGTCGAGATCCTGACCAAGCCAGTTGAAGAGCGTCTCGCGCACGCGGTCGGGCGTCGGACGCAGGCCGTCGAGGTCGAGCACGGGCAACGGCGTGCGCTTCCAGTTGCCGCCGATGATGCGGATGGTATGCGGCTTGCCGCCGCGCGAAGGCGCGCGGTGAGAGGCGGCAGAAGCGGTCGGGCGTGATACGGAAGAACGGGACATAGGGGAAAGCGTTGGAATCGGGCGCGAGCGCCGAATGCACGGCGCGCATGGTGAAAGCCAACGTTACCACAGGCGGCTGGCGCACAAGCGCGATAGACGACGCCTGATAAAATACGCGGCTTACCTCTTCTTGCGCGGGCCATTGCGCGGCGTTCTTCCACGAGCGCGCCGGGCCGTCGATTGACGCGCGCATCATCGTCCGAGACCATGTTCAGCTTTTTCAAACGATTCAAAAAGCCGGCTGACGCGCCGCTCGACCCATCCGCCGAGAATACGCCCGACGCCGCAGAGGACGAAGAAGCGTCCGCTCCCGTGATCGAGGCGGAGCTGGAACGCGAGCCGGCCGTCGACGCCGCCATTCCTTCGGAAGCACCGCCTGCCGAAGTCGAGCCTGAACCGCCCGCCGAAGCTGCCGCGAACGGCGATTCGAAGCCGCACTGGCAGGGACGCACGCAGTCGCAATGGCTGCGCGCGCCGGAAACCGACGAGGCGAGCGAAGAAGTCCTGCCGCCGCCCGAGCCCGACGCGGCCGCTAAGAAGTCGTGGCTGTCGCGCCTGCGGAACGGCCTGTCGAAGACGAGTTCGAGCCTGACGGGAATCTTTGTCGGCGCGAAGATCGACGAAGACCTGTACGAGGAGCTCGAAACCGCGCTGCTGATGTCCGACGCGGGCGTCGATGCCACCGAATTCCTGCTCGAATCACTGCGCGAGAAAGTGCGCGCCGAGCGCTTGACCGAGGCCACGCAGGTGAAGGCGGCGTTGCGCGCGCTGCTCGTCGATTTGCTGCATCCCCTCGAAAAGTCGCTGATGCTCGGCCGCGCGCAGCCGCTCGTGATGATGATCGCGGGCGTGAACGGCGTCGGCAAGACAACGAGCATCGGCAAGCTGGCGAAGCACTTGCAGAGCTTCAACCAGTCGGTGCTGCTTGCCGCCGGCGACACCTTCCGCGCCGCCGCCCGCGAACAGCTCACTGTCTGGGGCGAGCGCAACAACGTGACGGTGATCGCGCAGGAAAGCGGCGACGCGGCCGCCGTTATTTTCGACGCCGTGGGCGCGGCGCGCGCCCGCAAGATCGACGTGATGATGGCCGACACCGCCGGCCGTCTGCCGACTCAGCTGCATCTGATGGAAGAGTTGCGCAAGGTGCGCCGCGTGATCGCGAAGGCCATGCCGGATGCGCCTCACGAAGTGCTGCTCGTCATCGACGCGAACACGGGGCAAAACGCGCTGGCGCAAGTGAAGGCGTTCGACGATGCGCTCGGTCTGACCGGCCTCATCGTGACGAAGCTGGACGGCACGGCCAAGGGCGGCATTCTCGCCGCCATCGCGCGGCAGCGGCCGATTCCGGTGTACTTCATCGGCGTCGGCGAGAAAGTCGAGGACTTGCAGCCGTTCAAGGCGGAAGAGTTCGCCGACGCGCTGCTGGGTTGATGTTCGCGAAAAAGGGCGTCGGGGAGACGCCCTTTTTTTTCGTCGTGCGCGAGCGAAGGCTCATTCCGACTTCCGAGACACACTCTGTGTCCCGCACCGCGAGCGCGGTGCGTTGTATCGGACGAAGTTGCCATAGCAAGGCGAAGAAGCCAGAGCACGTTGGTGTGGACGCCGGTCACGCACCGACGATAGGACGCCAAGCCAGTTCTCTCGCGCGAAGGATTGATCCATCGACGATCGTGCGTGCGTGTCTGCTTCGGGCATAGAAAGGCCAGAAACGCGGCTTCTGCGCCCCTAGCGCAAATTCACCATGCCCGTCCAAGCGACTGAAACAGCGCCGCCGTGTCCGACAACCGGTCGGCATGAGCACGGCTTCGATCCAATGTGGTCTGCAGCGCCGAGCGTTGCGTATCGAGCAGGCCGAACTGACTGACGCCGCCTGCCGCATACTGCGCTTGCGCGATAGCAAGACTTGCCTCGGCTTCGCGCTGCGCGTCGCTGCGTTGGCTCAGCGTTTGTGCGTCGTGATTCAGCGCCTGCAATGCATCGGCGACTTGCTGCAGCGCCTGAAGCACGGTTTGCTTATAGCTGGCCAATGCCGCTTCATACTGTGCCTGTGCGGCGCGCTTCTTCGCGCGCAGCTCGCCGCCATGAAAGAGCGGCTGCGTCAAATTAAGGCCGATATTCCAGATGTTCATTCCATTCAGCACGTCCGCTATTCGCGTGCGCTGCGAGCCGATCCCCGCCGAAATCGCAAACTGCGGATACAGGTTGGCCGTTGCCACGCCTACATTCGCGCTCGCCTGGTGCAGCAGCGCTTCGGACGCGCGAATATCGGGGCGTTCTTGCGCGAGGGTTGAAGGCAGCGTCACCGGAACAACCGACGGCAGCTGTAACGAGGCGAGCGTGATGTCGTGAAAATCGGCATCGGAAGGCGCAGTACCGAGCAATATCGCCAGTCGATGATCGGCTTGGGCAAGTTGCGTCGACAGTGGCGGCAGTGTCGCGCGTGTTTGCGCGAGCAGCGTGCGCTGACTGCTCACGTCGAGCAGCGACACGCCGCCGGCCGCGAATCGTCGTTCGATGATCGACAACTGGCGCGCCTGGGTGTCAGCGAGGCCTTCCGTCAGGTCAATCTCGTTCTGTAGCGACGCCCGGCGGATCGCATACGCAACGACGTTGCCGGCGAGCGAGAGCTTGGCCGCTTCGAGCTCGTAGGCTTCGTAATCGACCTGCGCCATCAGCCCTTCCAGCGTGCGCCGGTTGCCGCCGAAAACATCGAGCGCATAAGACACGCTGAGCGACGCGTTGTAGACGGTGAAAGGACCTGGACTCGGTACTGACGTAATACCGAACGAATTCAGGTCGACTTTCTGGCGCGTGGCGGACAAACCGGCGTCGATCTCGGGATACCTCGTAGCGCCGGCTTCCGCCACATAGTTCTCGCGCGCTTCCGTCAACCTGGCTCGCGGTTGCGCCAGCGTCGGGCTGTTGTGCCACGCTGTGTCGACGAGACGGTTCAGCGCGTCGGAGCCGAACTGCGTCCACCACATGGGCAACGCGGTATCGGCGTGGGTGAAGGTCTGCGTCGTTCCCTCTGCCTCGGCGGTCACGGGCTGGGCGTCGCGCGTATATGACTTTGCGGTGGGCGCGGCCGGCGACTCGAAGTCGGGGCCTGCCGCGCAGCCGCAAACCGCGAAAGCCGCGGCGAGGACGGTGGCGCCTGCGAAGATCTTCATCGACGGATCCTCCTAGTCGAGCGTGCGCCGGTAAAAGCGCAACGCGATGCCCAGCACGACCACCGTGAACACCATCAGAGGCCAGACCGACGGCCACAGTTCGGCCCATCCGTTGCCCTTGAGCAGGATGCCGCGCACGAGCCGGTTGAAGTATGTGAGCGGCAGCACGTCGCCGATCCATTGCGCCCAGCGTGGCATGCCCGCGAAGGGAAACATGAAGCCGGATAACAACAGACTCGGCAGGAAGTAGAAGAAAGTGAGCTGCACGGCCTGCAACTGGTTCTGCGCGAGCGACGACAGCGTGATGCCCACGGTCAGGTTAGCGGCGATGAATAGCAGCGACGTCAGATAGATCGCCAGCACACTGCCTTCGAAGGGCACGTTGAAAACGTAACGACACGCGGCGAGGATGATGGACACCTGCACCAGCCCGATCGCCACGTAGGGCACGATCTTGCCGGTCATCACCTCGAGCGGCAGCACCGGTGTCGCGAGAAGGTTTTCCATCGTTCCGCGCTCGCGTTCGCGCGTGATGGCGAGGCCCGTCATCATCACCATCGTCATGGTCAGGATGACGCCCATCAGCCCTGGCACGACGTTGTACTGCGTGATGCCTTCCGGATTGTAGAGACGCTGCACCTGCACGCTGAAAGCGGCGGGTGTTCCGTTCAGGCGCGCGAGCGGCCCGGTGAGGTCCTTGTCCACGACCGGCTGAACGAGGCTCGGCAACGCGCCGAGCGCCGTGCCCGTCGCCGTCGGGTCGGTCGCATCCGCTTCGACCAGCAACGCGGGCCGTTCGCCGCGCAGCAATCTCCTTGAGAAATCGGCGGGGACTGTCAGCACGAATTGCACGCGCCCTTCAGCGAGCGCGCGACGTCCCTCCTCCTCAGTACGCAGCGTGTCGACGATCCGAAAGTACGCCGAGTTCTCCATGGCCGCGACGAAGCTGCGCGAGAACGGGCTCTGGTCGGGCAGAATCACCGCGGTGGGCAAGTGCTTCGGGTCGGTGTTGATCGCAAAGCCGAAGAGCGCGAGTTGCACGACCGGCAAGCCGACGATCATCGCGAACGTGATGCGGTCCCGTCGCAATTGCAAGAGCTCTTTCAGCACAATGCTCCACCAGCGCGTGGGCGAGAAGAAAGCATCGAAGTTCACGGTCTGATTCCATAGTTGTCGGCAGAGCGGTTCATCATGTAGATGAAGACGTCCTCGAGGCCCGTACCGATTTGCTCGATGCGTACCGGCTTGCCGTCGGTCGCCCGCCGGATCGCGGCTTCCAGTGCGGCATGGTCGTGACCGCTCGCATGCAGTGCCGAGCCGAATACGACGGTCTGATCGACGCCCTCCGTCTGGCGCAACAGTTCGGACAGCTCCGTGAGATGCTCGCCGGAAATCGACCATGTCGCGAGGTTTTGCGAGTCGATCACGTCCTTCGACGTCCCATGCGCGAGCAGCTTGCCGTACGCGATATAGGCGAGCTTGTGGCAGCGTTCCGCCTCGTCCATGTAGTGCGTGCTGACGAGAACCGAGATTCCACGCGCGGCAAGACGATGCAGTTCCTCCCAGAAATCGCGCCGTGCGGTCGGATCGACCCCGGCGGTCGGTTCGTCGAGCAACAGCAGACGCGGCTCATGCAGCATGCAGGCGGCGAGCGCGAGGCGCTGCTTCCAGCCACCCGACAGCGCCCCGGTCAGCTGGTTGGAGCGGCTCTGCAGGCCGAGCGCTTCCAAGGTTGCGTCGACTTTCTCGCGGCGGTTTTTCATTCGATACACCCGCGCGACGAAGTCGAGGTTCTCGCGGATGGTCATGTCTTCCCAGAACGAGAAGCGCTGCGTCATATAGCCGACGTTGCGCTTGATCAGGGCGCTCTGCGTCAGTATGTCGTAGCCGAGACACGTGCCGCTGCCTGAGTCCGGCGTCAACAATCCGCACATCAGCCGGATCGACGTGGTCTTGCCGCTCCCGTTCGGCCCGAGGAATCCGAAGATCTCGCCGCGCGCGACCTGCAAAGAGACATCGTTGACCACATGCTTGTCGCCGAAATGCTTGTTGAGTCCGTGGACGTCGATCGCGTACTGCTGGCCCGGTTCGTTCATCGCAGCGTCACCGCGACGGGCTGTCCGGGCCGAAGCCTGTCGGCATCGCCGACGGCGGGATGCGCTTCGACCATATAGACGAGTTTCGAGCGGCGCTCGTTGCTGTAGATCACCGGCGGAGTAAATTCAGCCTCGTTCGAGACGTAAGTGATGTGCGCCGCTACGTCGGCCGCGCAGCCGTCGCAATGAATCGTCAGCGCGCGGCCCGGCTGCAAGGCGCCGACCACCGTTTCGGGCACGAAGAATCGTACCTTGACGTTCTGCGGCGGCAGCATCTGCACGACCGGGCTGCCCGCCGGCACCCACTCCCCGACGCGAAACAGCGTGTCGTACACACGGCCCTGGGCAGGCGCCGCTACCCGCTTCTGATCGAGCTTCCACTGCGCCTGAGCGACGGCGGCCTGCGCGGCCTCGACTTGCGCCGACTGTGCGGTGATCTGCTGGTGGCGTCCGGGTAGCCGCGCAACGTCGATTTGATAGGACAACTCACGGACCTGAGCGGCGCTCGCTTCGGCGTTCGCACGCGAATCGTCGAATTGCCCTTTCGAAATGCCGCCCGCACGGTATTGCGCTTCATCGCGCGTGAGTTGCAGCGCGGCCTTGCGCGCGTTCGCGGCGGCTTGTGCGAGTTGCGCCTTCGTCACGTCGATTTCTACCGGGCGCTTGCCAGTCTGGATGTCGTGCAACTGGGCACGCACCGATGCGAGTTGCTCCCTAGCCTGATTCAGGGCCGCGGTTTCGTTGCCCGATTCGAGCGCGAACAGGGATGCGCCCGAATCCACCGTCTGGCCGCGCCTGACCGGCAGTTGCGTCAGCGTTCCCGCCTGCGACGAACTGAGATAGACGAATTCCCCTTCGACATAGCCCTGATAAGAAGGCGCATCCTCGCGCGAACAGCCCGCGAGCGCGGCAAAAGCGAGCATGCATCCTGCGACGCGCGCCGTACGCGTCAGCGACCGAGCCTCGACAAGTTGCGCCGCGTTGCGCGTGCAGCGATGGCGGCGCACGCCAGCGTCGCTCGCCTGCCGGAGTAGCTGCGCGAGGATGGGACTGGCCAGCTTTCCGGCTGCCGGCGGTACATGGTTGCGTGTCAATTCTTCCTCGCGCGTTCTGGCGTTCACTTGCGCAGTGGGGCGTGCACAGTTATCCGGTATCAGCCCCGACTGCTCACCGGCCACTCATTCCGACGGGGCTGTCGTCGTCATGGTCGGATAATGACTTTAAAGTCAGTAAACTGCAAGTGGCGCTTCGAGGAAGCTAAACCAGCCAAGTTGGCTGTGTCGCATCGACCGGCGCGCTAAGGGAACACACCCTGAACTAGGCCAGCGCGGGCGGGATGCTAGGCGCCTGCTGGAGATAGAGAACAACCGGGCCAACAGGCGCAGCTATGATGACGGCGTGGCCGGAGGGTGAACACAGACGTCCAGCCCGAATTGCGCTCGCTCGACGCCCATCGAATGCAGAAGGAAGAATGAAACGTATCGCACGCCCCGAAACAGAAGCTGGATCGGCAGTCGTTGCCGCAGCCGAACCCGCCAAGCGCCGGCGTCGCAAGGATGCGCGGCCAGGCGAAATCATCGATGTGGCGCTTATGTGCTTTCTTGAAGCCGGCTATGAGGCGACGAGGCTCGATGACGTGGCGCGGCGCGCGGGTGTCGCGAAAGGAACCGTCTATTTGTACTTCGAGACCAAGGAACACTTGTTTCGCGCGGTCGTCCAGCAGGTGACCGCAAGCAACGTCCGGCAGCTGAGTGACACCATCCGGCAGTTCGACGGGGCATTCGTCGAATTCGTGCCGCTGTTCCTTTCGCGGGTAGCGACGTCTATCGGCAACAGTCTGAGCCCGCGAATCGCCGCGCTGATTCTGAAGGAAAGCGAACGCTTCCCAGACCTTGGACGAATCTGGGTGGAAGAGGTGGTGGCGCCGATGTTCGAAGCGCTGCAAGCGCTCGTCGAGCGCTCGCAGAAAAAAGGCGAGGTGCGCGAGGGCGATTCGCGGGCCCATGTCTTTTCGCTGGTGGGGCCGATGTTCGCCGCGATCCTGTCACGCCAGGTGCTCGCGCCGCTAGGTTTTGAGCCGGTGGACTTGAGCACGCTGGCTCGACAACACGCAACGACAGTGCTTGCCGGTCTTTGTCCATCATCGCCAACACATGCGTCCGCGCACGGCCACTCCGGGCGACGGAGCAAAGTGGCGGTTCCCGAGTCGAAATAGGTCCGCTCATTGCGGGCGCTCTTCACGTCTGATCCGCAACCGCAGACCCTGCTCAGAGATATCCGGTCCGTACGCCTGCGTTTCAGCGATTGACGACGACCGACCGGCAAGCAGCGCCTCAAACCCGCCAATCGACGGCTGCCTCCGAGACGCTACGCCTTACCGCGAGAACACCAGCGCCGCAGCAATCCACCACATGACGCAGCCGACGATCACATCGAGCACGCGCCACGACACGTCCTTCTGAAACCACGGCTCCAAAAGACGCGCACCATAGCCGAGCGCCGTAAACCAGATGATCGACGAACACATCGCGCCGGCCGCGAACCACGCGTTGCCCGGCCACGCATGCCGCGCGCCTATACCGCCGAGCAGCACGACGGTATCGAGATAAACGTGCGGATTCAAAAGCGAGAGCGCGACCACGGTCGACGCCGCCGCGACCGCCGTCTGCGAATCGCCGTCCGACGCGTCGAGATGCCCGGGGCCGCGCCACGCCGCGACGAACGCGCGCAAGCCGTAGAGGAACAGGAAGACCGCGCCCGCCCAGCGAATCACGTCGAGCAGAAACGGCGCCCGCGCGATCAGCGCGCCCATGCCGCCGACGCCTAGCGCGATCAACGTGACGTCGATGAACGCGCAGATCGACACGACGATGCCCACGTGCCGGCGCTTGAGCCCCTGCCGCAGCACGAACGCATTCTGCGCGCCGATCGCCACGATCAGGCTCGCTCCCAGTCCCGCACCCGACAAGTAACTCGACAGGGCTCCCGCAGATACCGCCGCCGTCATTCGGCGTCCGGCTGCTGCGCGGGGGCGGCGCGCATGAAGCCGTCGATCTGGTTCGCGAAATCGGCAATGCGCTCGATGGTCGGGTACGGCGCGAGGTCGATACCGAAGCGCCGCGCATTGAACACCTGCGGCACGATGCAAAGATCGGCGATGGTCGGCGTGTCGCCGAACGTCAGCTTGCCGACGCGCGAATCGGCCGCGAGACGCTTTTCGAGCGATTCGAAGCCCGTTTCCACCCAATGCCGGTACCACGCGTCCTTCGCCTCGTCCGGCACCTTGACCTGATGCTTGAGGTACTTCAGCACGCGCAGGTTGTCCAGCGGATGAATCTCGCAGGCAACCTGCAGCGCCACCGACCGGACGAACGCGCGATCCGACGCCCCACGCGGCAAAAGCGGCGGCTCGGGATGCGTCTCGTCGAGATATTCGATGATGGCGAGCGACTGCGTGAGCACGTCGCCGTCGACGACGAGCGTCGGCACGATGCCGTCCGGATTCAGCGCGCGATACTCGGGCTTCAGTTGCACGCCGCCATCGCGCAGCAGATGAACGCCCTCGTACTCGTAGTCGAGACCTTTCAGATTCAGCGCGATGCGCACGCGATACGCCGCCGAGCTTCGGAAATAGCTGTAGAGCTTCATTGTCCGCACGCCGCCTCAGACCACGCGCACGGAAAAGTCGCCGATGCCGTCCACGCCGCCCTTCAGCAGATCGCCCTTCACGACCGCGCCGACGCCTTCGGGCGTGCCGGTGAAGATGAGATCGCCGGGAAAAAGCTCGAAGAGCGTCGACAGATAGGCCACCGTCTCGCCGACCGACCAGATCAGCTGCGAGATGTCCGAACGCTGCTTTTCCTCACCGTTGACCGTGAGCCAGATCGCGCTCTTTTCCAGATGCCCGACCTTCGACACCGGATGAATCGGGCCGAGCGGCGCGGAATGGTCGAAGCCTTTCGCCGTATCCCACGGACGGCCGAGCTTCTTCGCTTCGGCTTGCAGGTCGCGACGCGTCATGTCGAGCCCGAGCGCGTAGCCGTACACGTAGTCGAGGCCCTTGTCGGCGGGAATGTCCTTGCCCTGCTTGCCGATCGCCGCGACGAGTTCCATCTCGAAGTGCAGGTTCCTGGTCTGCGACGGGTACGGCAACTCGCCGGTCGAACCCGGCGCGACGTACAACACGGCGTCCGCGGGCTTGCTGAAGAAGAACGGCGGCTCGCGGTCGGGATCGTGGCCCATTTCCCGCGCGTGCGCTTCGTAGTTGCGCCCTACGCAGTAGATGCGGCGCACGGGAAACTGCTCGTTCGAACCCGCGACCGGAACGGCGGTCGCCGGCGCCGGGGGAAACACGTAAGTCATCCCGCTCTCCTGTTTGATGTTATTCGGTAGCCGGCGCATCCACGCTCGCAGCCGGAGTCGCAAAAAGCGAGTGTAACGTGCCGGCGCGAATCGTGGCGAGCCTTGTCCGGCGCGGGCGCGCGAGCTTTCGGACGGCCTGCGGTCATCCTTCGGGTCGCCGCGCAATCTCAGCGGATGCCTGTCCCCGAACTTGCAAGCGGCGCTTAAATGCGATACTGAGTGTCATACCGCATCTTCCACTCGCGACGGCGCCGCTCAGGACCACGGAAATGAAACGCCCGCTTTGCGCACGCTTCCGATGACCGACACTTCACCTCCTTCTTTCCCCTGCGCGCGCTATATCAAGGAAATCGGGCGCGGCCCGAACGGCGCGCGTGCGCTGTCGCGCGACGACACCTATTCGCTCTACGAAGCCATGCTCGATGGCCGCGTCTCCGACGTCGAACTGGGCGCCGTGCTGCTCGCGTATCGCGTGAAGGGCGAGACGGCCGCCGAACTCGCCGCGATGCTGGCGGCGGCGCATCGTTCCTTCGAGCCGCTGCACGTGCAGGAAGGCCGCGAGCACGCCCGGCCAGTGTCGATCCCGAGCTACAACGGCGCGCGCAAGCAGCCGAACCTGACGCCGCTGCTCGCGCTCCTGCTCGCGCGCGAAGGCGTGCCGGTGCTGGTGCATGGCGTCGTGGACGATCCCGGCCGCGTGACGAGCGCCGCGATCTTCGCCGAGGTGGGAATCCCGCACGCCGCGTCGCCCGACGAAATCGAGGACAGCCTCGCCTCCCGCCGCCTCGCGTTTGCGCCCGTGACGGCGCTCGCGCCGAAGCTCGCGCGGCTGCTCGACCTTCGCCGCGTGATGGGCGTGCGCAATTCCACCCATACGCTCGTCAAGATTCTGCAGCCGTTCGCCGAGCCGGGCCTGCGGCTCGTCAACTACACGCACCCCGAATATCGCGACAGCCTCACCGCGCTTTTCACCGAGCATCCGGATGCTGCGCAAGGCGGCGCGCTGCTCGCGCGCGGCACCGAAGGCGAGGCGGTCGCGGACACGCGCCGCCAGGTGCAGATCGACTGGTTTCACGACGGCCACGCCGAGACGCTCGTTGCGCCCGAACGCTCGCAGGCGGACGCGCCCGCCGTCGAGATGCCCGAATCGCTCGATGCCGCCACCACCGCGCGCTGGATCGAAGACGTGATGCGCGGCGACGTGCCGGTGCCGCCCGCCATCGCGCGTCAGGTGGAGCTGATCGCGGATGTCGTGCGCCGGCCCGCATAGGCGCCGACCGCGCAGAAATTCGCATTTGACACCTTCTTCAACGCTGGTTTAAAGTAGGCCGATGCGTTTCACCCAACTCTTCTCCCTCCGAATTATTTCGGGCCGCCTAGCGCGGCCCCTATCGCTACGTCTAGCGTAAGTCGCCAGACGTAGCGGCGCGCGTTCCCGCCAGCCGTTCCCGCAGTTCCTTCCTTACCACCTAGTAGTCGTCAGCTTTTCGTTCGCGCATCCCGCGAATCGAAAACGCGAGGGTCACATGCACGCTGCTTCGCGCACGTTCACGTTGGTCGCAGGCGTCACCGTCGCCGGTGCGCAATGGGATCGCGCGCGCGGTTTTGCTTCGCGTGCTTCATGTGCATCGCGCCGCAGCCGGCCAGCCGCCGGCGTCGGCCGCTCTCGCAGGCGCTACGCTCCCGAACGAGATCGACGATCATGATGCCGAACCCCGCCGAGAAATACCGCCCGTTCCCGCAAGTCCGTCTGCATGGCCGACGCTGGCCGAATCGCACGATCGAGAAAGCGCCCATCTGGATGAGCACCGATCTGCGCGACGGCAACCAGTCGCTGATCGAGCCGATGAGCATCGCAGCGAAGCTCGAATTCTTCGAGATGCTGGTGGCAACGGGTTTCAAGGAGATCGAGGTGGGATTCCCGTCGGCGTCGCAGACCGATTTCGACTTCGTGCGCAAGCTGATCGACGAGAAGCGCATCCCCGACGACGTCACCATCGAAGTGCTCGTGCAATCGCGCCGCGAACTGATCGAGCGGACGTTCGAAGCGGTGAAGGGCGCGAGCAAGGTCATCGTGCATCTTTACAACGCGATCGCGCCGTCGTTTCGGCGCATCGTGTTCAATCAGTCGAAGGAAGAAGTCAAGGCGCTGGCGGTCGAGGGCACGCGCATCATCAACGAATGCGCCGCGGCGCGGCCGGAAACACACTGGATCTACCAGTACTCGCCCGAGACGTTCAGCATGACGGAGTTGTCGTTCGCGCGCGAAGTGTGCGATGCCGTCGCGCAAATCTGGCGTCCGACGCCCGATCACAAGATGATCGTCAATCTGCCGGCGACGGTCGAATCCGCCACGCCCAACGTGTTCGCCGATCAGGTCGAATGGATGGACCGCAACATGGGCTTTCGCGACAGCATCGTGCTCTCGGTGCATCCGCACAATGATCGCGGCACGGCGGTCGCAGCGGCGGAACTTGCGCTGCTCGCGGGCGCGGATCGCGTCGAAGGCTGTCTCTTCGGCAACGGCGAGCGCACGGGCAACGTCGATCTCGTCACGCTCGCGCTCAATCTGTACACGCAGGGCATCGATCCCGGTCTCGACTTCTCGGACATCGACGCGGTGCGGCGTGTGGTCGAACGCTGCAATCAGCTTCCGGTGCATCCGCGCCATCCGTACGCGGGCGATCTCGTCTTCACCGCGTTTTCCGGGTCGCATCAGGACGCCATCCGCAAAGGCTTCGCGCAGCGCGTGCCCGGCACGCCGTGGGAAGTGCCCTACTTGCCGATCGATCCCGCCGATCTCGGCCGCAGCTACGACGCCGTGATTCGCGTGAACAGCCAGTCGGGTAAAGGCGGCGCGACCTATCTGCTCGAACGCGGTCTGGGCTTCACGCCGCCGCGCCGCGTGCAGATCGAGTTCAGTCACGCGGTGCAGGCAGTGGCGGACGAATCGGGCGAGGAAATCAGCGGCGACGCCATCTGCGCGCTCTTCAAGCGCGAGTATTTCGACGCGGGCGGGCCGGTATCGCGCGTGGATGCGGCGGCGGTTTCCGTCTTCGGGCGACACATCGCGATGCCGCCTGCTTCAGGCGCCGCGAGCGAGGAACACTATGCGCAGGCCGTCGCAGCGAGCCTGAACGTCGGCGCGAGCGTGAGCTGGTTCGAATCGACGGTGACGGCGAACGGCGAGACAGCGGTCTTCGTGGGCTGCCGCGTCGCCGATGAACCGATGCGCTTCGGCGTCGCGGTGCACGCGAATGCGGCGCTCGCGGTCGTCGATGCGGTCGTGAGCGCGGTGAATCGGTCGAAGGGAATCGCGCGGAAGGTGCGAGAGGACGAGGCCGTGGAAGCCTGACGGCGCGGCCGGCGGCGCGCTATTCCAGCGCCACGCGCGTCGCCTGGAGCGCGAGCAGTTGCCACTGGCCGCCGGTTTGCACGTGAATCGCCGTATAGGCGATGGGAAAAAGCAGCGCGCCGTTCTTCGATTCCATTTCGATCAGCGCGCGGCCCGACACGAGGCACGTCTCCGGCCCGGCGGAGACTACGTCCTGAGTCTGGATCTCGATCTGCCGATAGCGGCGGCGCCCGGCGGTGATCGCGTCGATGAACTGACGCTTCGTCTCGCGCTTGCCGTTGGTGTGGACATAGCTGACGTTCTCGGCCAGCAACGCTTCGAGCGCGGCGCCGTCGCCCTCGACCATCGCCCGAAAGCGGTCGCGCTCCAGGCCGCGGATGGCCTCAAAGGTTTTTGCCGGCATCTGTCGGTTCCCCTTGCGCCGGGGAACCGATGCGCCGGCGCCCCGTCAGAAGTTGTATTGCAGATATAGCTGGCTGAAATTTATACCAGGATTCGGCTCTTTGATACTCGCGTTCGAGAGATGCTGGAAGCGAAAACCGGCCTGATAGTTCTGCTTCTCGCCGAAGATCGCGCCCACGCCGACCATATCGGCGAACTGAAAGCCGCTGGACAGCGTGTAGTCTTCCGTGATCCGGGCGTGCGAGATCAGCCGGACGCCGATGCCCGCCTCGAAGAACGGCCGGATGTAGCCCGAGCTTTTGACGAAACGCAGAACCGGCGTCACGCCGAATTCCCAGACGTTCGGATTGACGGCGTTGCTTTCCTTCGTGTGCCAGTACGCGACGTGTCCCTCGCCGAGCAGCGTGAAGTGGAACCCGCCGATTTCCCACCACGTCAGGTTCGGGTCCCACACAATGCCGACGTCGGCTTTCTTGAAGTCATGGTTGGCGACGCCGCCCGCTATCTGAAGCCCAAACCGGTCGGCATGCGCTGCCGCCGATGCAAGACCGAGCGAAACCGCGATGGCGCCGTGAGACAAAAAACTGCGCCAGAAACGTTGGTTTTTCTGCATGAGCGCCCCATATGAGGGTGTGGTTGTCCCGCCGAGCGGTTGTCGGCGCATTGTATTTAGGCAGACATATATTTGCACAAACCAGCGATTGTTGCCGTTTCGGCTGAATAATCCGCTGCCTTACGGCGTTATTTCGGTAATTCGTTCGATTAACCGCTCATCCTTCGGTAATTTCGGCTCGCGCTCCAGGGCCGGACCGCCTATCAAGCCCGCAAAATCGATAGTTTTGTGGGAACTGCCACACGTCGTTTCCCTCTAACACTTAGCACTCAGTTGGACGGAGTGCTAATATCGTGACTGGCCTGCTGCCGCCGTTGCGGCCGCAGGCAATTGACAAGGAGCTTATGAGCGTGACCAATGCGATGACCCTTCCGAATGTTGTAGGCTCGGCACCTGCCAAGGCATCTTCGGCAGGCGCGCTGACGTACGCACAGTCGTCGATGCTGACCGGTCAGATCGGCAACATCGATTCCTACATACAAGCAGTGAACCGTATTCCGATGCTGTCGCCGGCAGAGGAACGTCAGTACGCCACCGAATTCCGCGAGCACGGCAACCTGAACGCCGCGCGGCAGCTTGTGCTGTCGCACCTGCGTCTCGTCGTGTCGATTGCCCGCAACTATCTGGGCTACGGCCTGCCGCACGCAGACCTGATTCAGGAAGGCAACATCGGTCTGATGAAGGCCGTGAAGCGGTTCGACCCCGAGCAAAACGTGCGCCTCGTGTCGTACGCCATGCACTGGATCAAGGCGGAGATCCACGAGTACATCCTGCGCAACTGGCGCATGGTGAAAGTCGCGACGACCAAGGCGCAGCGCAAGCTGTTCTTTAACCTGCGCAGCCACAAGACCGGCCACGCGGCGTTCACGCCCGGCGAGATCGAAGGCCTGGCGAGCGAGTTGAACGTTAAGCGCGAGGAAGTCGCAGAGATGGAAACGCGCCTTTCGGGCGGCGACATCGCGCTCGAAGGCCAGGTGGAAGACGGCGAAGAAGCGTTCGCGCCGATCGCCTATCTCGCGGACTCGCACAACGAGCCGACGAACGTGATCGCCGCGCGCCAGTTCGACAAGCTGCAAAGCGACGGTCTTTCGACGGCGCTGGAATCGCTCGACGAGCGCAGCCGCCGCATCATCAAGGCGCGCTGGCTCGACGTGCAGGACGACGGATCGGGCGGCAAGACGCTCCATGAACTGGCCGACGAGTTCGGCGTGTCGGCGGAGCGCATTCGCCAGATCGAGGCGAGCGCCATGAAGAAGATGCGCACCGCGCTGCACGACTACGCGTAACGCCGCGGCAGAACCAGCCAAGCGTGTTCGAACCCCGCTGTCGAAAGACAGCGGGGTTTTTCTTTGCCCGCGCAGCGCGTCTGAAAACAAAAACGGCGCCCGAAGGCGCCGTTTCCACGACTAACCGCTTACCGCATCAGGCCGGCATCGGCGCCGCGCCGCCGCCGTTGCCCGCGAGTCGCGTGGCCATCTGCGCGGCGTACCGCTGCGCTGCCGCGCCGACGACGATGTGGAACGTGTCCGCCGACACCCACGCCACATCCAGTTGCGACAGACGCTGACGATCCACCGACGACGGATCGCGCACGACCACGCGCAGGCGCGTTTGCGCCACCGCATCGAGCGAAACGACGTTGGTCGCGCCGCCGAACACTGCGAGCCAGCGCAGCGGGTCCGGATCGAGCGGGCCCGCCGTCTGATCGGTCACGCCTGCCGTTGCAACCGCAGGCTGCGCGGGAGCCGACGAAGCCGGCGTCGCGCCGCGCGTCGACGAGTGCTCGAGTTCGCCGCGAATTTCATCGGCGATCAGGTCTGCTTCCGGTCCGATGATGACCTGCACGTTCGTCTTGCCGCGCTTCAACACGCCACGCGCGCCGATGGTCTTCAATTGCGGTTCCGACACCGCTTCCGTATCCACCACCGACAGGCGCAGGCGCGTCGTGCAGGCATCGACGAGCGTCAGGTTCGACGCGCCGCCCAGCGCCGCGATGTACTTCGTTGCGCGCGTGCTCGCCGCTGCCGGCGCGACGTCGCCCGGCACATAGCCGCCGACAGGCGTGGCATCGGTTTGCGCGTCCGTCGTGGCCGGCTCGCGGCCCGGCGTCGCCATGTTGAACTTGCGGATGAAGAAGCGGAACAGGCCGTAATACACGATGCCGTACACGAGGCCGATAGGAATCGCCAGCCAGCCGCGCTGCGACAGGCCGTAGTTCAGCACGTAGTCGATCGCGCCCGCCGAGAACGTGAAGCCGAGGTGAATGCCGAGCGCCGAGCAAATGGCGAGCGACAGGCCCGTCAGCACCGCGTGGATGCCGTAGAGCACCGGCGCGAGGAACATGAAGCTGTATTCGATCGGCTCGGTCACGCCCGTGAGAAACGCGGTCAGCGCCATCGAGAACAGCAGGCCGCCGACGACCGCGCGGCGCTCCTTCGGTGCTTCATGGAACATCGCGAGACACGCGGCCGGCAAGCCGAACATCATGATCGGGAAGAAGCCGGTCATGAAGCCGCCCGCCGTTTGGTCGCCTGCGAAGAAGCGATGCAGGTCGCCGTGCACCACCGCGCCGCCGCCCGGCGGCGTGAACGACCCGAACACGAACCACGCGAGCGAGTTGATGATGTGATGCAGACCCGTCGCGAGCAGAATGCGGTTCAGCACGCCGAACACGAAGGTGCCGAGCGCGCCGGCCGTCGTGAGCCAGTTGCCGGCCGTGTCGATGCCGGATTGCACCGGCTGCCACACGTAACCGAGCACGATCCCGAGAAACAGACACGCGACGCCTGTCACGATCGGCACGAACCGCTTGCCGCCAAAGAACGCCAGATACTCGGGCAGCTTGATGTCCTTGAAGCGGTTGTACATGTACCCCGCGACCATACCCGTGATGATCCCCGACAGCACGCCCATGTTGAGCTTGTCGTTGATGTCCTTCATCACGGCCGTTTCGATCAGATAACCGATCGCGCCGGCGAGACCCGCGGTGCCGTTGTTGTCCTTCGCGAAGCCCACCGCCACGCCAATTGCAAACAGGAGCGGCAGATTCGAGAAGATGGCGTCGCCCGCGTCGGCGATCATCTTGATGTTGAAGACATCGGGCTGGCCTAGACGCAACAGCAGGCCGGCCACCGGTAAAACGGCAATCGGCAGCATCAGGGCGCGGCCTAGGCGCTGCATCTTTGCAAACGGGTTAGCGTCCATCGGGGGTTCTCCAAAAAATATAGGTCTTGTCGTTGCTGCTCGGGTTGTGGCTAGGAATGAAGCATCAAGCGTTTAGTCCTGCGGCCAGATTTCGCGGCTGGCCGCCCTTACTGCCTGCGCCGATTCGAGCGCGAGCACGTCTTCCGCGCGCTGACGGCAAAGCTGGTAATCGAGATTGCGCACGCGCGCCTTGATGCCGGGCACCGCGGACGGATCGACCGACAATTCCGTCACGCCGAGGCCCACCAGCAGCGGCACGGCGAGCGGATCGCCGCCGAGCGCGCCGCACACGCCGACCCACTTGCCGTGCTTTTCCGCGCCCTGCACCGTCGTCCTGATGAGCCGCAGCACGGCCGGATGCAAACCGTCGGACTGCGCCGCGAGATCGGGCTGGCAGCGGTCCATCGCGAGCGTGTATTGCGTGAGATCGTTCGTGCCGATCGAGAAGAAATCCGCGTACTTGGCGAGCTGGTCGGCCAGCATTGCCGCCGACGGCACCTCGATCATCACGCCCACTTCCACCGGATCGGTGCGGCCGGCTTCGCGCGCCAGTTCGTCGATGCGCGTGCGCAGGCGCTGCAATTCGCCGGCATCGGTGACCATCGGCAGGAGAATGCGGACCGCGCCCGCCGGCTTGACGGCGAGCAGGCCGCGCAACTGGTCGTCGAGCAGATCGGGGCGCACTTGCGCGAGCCGGATGCCGCGCAAGCCGAGCGCCGGATTCTCTTCGGGCGGCAGCGTCAGATAGTCCACTTCCTTGTCGGCGCCGACATCCAGCGTGCGGATGATCGCGCTGCGACCCGCCAGCGCCTCGACGATTTCCTGATAGCTCGACGCGTGTTCCGCGACCGTCGGCGCAGCCTGGCGATGAATGAACAGCAGTTCGGTGCGCAAGAGGCCCACGGCGTCCGCGCCGTTTTCCACCGCGGCCTTGGCGTCGTCGAGCGTGGCGATGTTCGCCGCGATTTCGACATGACGGCCATCGCGCGTCGCGGCCGCTTGCTGCGACATCTTGCGGTTCGCCTCGCGCACGCCCGCGAGACGCTCGCGCTCGTGACGCGCCCGCTCGACGTCCAGCGCGCTCGGCGCATATTCGAGGCGGCCCGCCGACGCGTCCACGACCACCTGCGCGTCTTCGGAGATCCCGTGCAGCGCATCGCCGATCGCGACGAGCGCCGGAATGCCGATCTGCCGCGCGATGATAGCCGCGTGCGAGGTCGCGCCGCCGCGCGACATCACGAGCGCCGTGACGCGCGTGCGGTCGATCGACGCCAGATCGGACGGCGTGAATTCGATGGCCGCGAGCACGGCTTCCTCCGGCAGCGCGCGCGCCGCCGTATTCGTGAGACCGAGCGCGCGCAGCACGCGCTTTTCGATATCGCGCAGGTCGGCGGCACGTTCCGCGAGCAGCGCGTCGTTCACGTTGTTCAGCAGCGCGATTTGCGCGCGGATCGCCTCGCGCCACGCGAAGCCCGCGCTCTTCCCGAGACTGATCAGATCGCGGGCGGCATCGACGAGCGTCGGGTCTTCCAGCAACACGCGATGCACCGCGAAAATGCCCGCTTCGCCGACCGCGCCGCGCTGCGACGCAGTGCGCACGGTGACTTCGAGGTCGGCATCGACTTGCGCGATGGCTTTATCCAGCGCGCGGCTCTCCGCCGCCGACGGACCGCTCGCCTGTTCCGGCGGCACGATCTCCTGATCGTCCCAGCGCACCAGCTTGCCGACCGCGATGCCCGGCGCCGCGCACACGCCTGCAAGCGTGTTCGGCGGCAGCGGCTCGGCGGGCGCGCGAACCGCCGCGACCGGCGCGGGAGACTTCTCACGCGCGGGCGTCTCTTCGACTTCGCCTTGCGCCGCGCGCAGCAGTTCGGTGGCGACGGCATCCACTGCTTCTTGCGCCTGCGCGCCGATGCCGACGAGTTCGATGGTCGCGCCCTCGCCCGCGCCCAGCCCGAGCAGGCCGACCACGCTTTCGACCGGCGCCTTGCGGCCTTCGAAACGAACTTCGACCTTGGCGTCCAGGCCGCGCGCCGCCTCGCGCGCCCGCGCCGCCGGCCGCGCGTGCAAGCCGCCCGCGTGGGCCAGCGTGACGGTGCGCCGCGCTTCGGTCATGACGTTGGACGACGAGCGCGCCACGTGCGCCGCCGCGCCGTCCTTCGCGCGCAGCACGAGCATGCGCGCGCCCGCCTTCAGCACGCCACGGCCGGCGCGCTGGGCGACCTCGAACGCGTCGCTATTGGCGACCGCGATCACCGAGACGAGACTCGGCGCGTGCTGCGCGACGAAATCCGTGTTGAATTCGATGAGCGGCTGGCCCGCGCGCACGGTCGCGCCCTGTTCGACCATCGGCGCGAAGCCCTCGCCGCCCAGTTCGACCGTGTCGATGCCGATATGCACGAGAATCTCCGCGCCCTCCGCCGTGCGCAGCGTGACTGCGTGATGCGTGCGCGCGAGATGCGTCACCGTGCCGTCGCACGGCGCGAGAAGCACGTTATCGAGCGGATCGATGCCGATGCCGTCGCCGAACATCCCCTGTGCGAACACAGGGTCGGGCACGTCGGCGAGCGGCACGACGGGACCGGTAAACGGAGCGAGCAGAACAATATCGCTCGCGTTATCGGTGGAATGGTTCAACACGGACTCCTCGGCACGGCGCATCGTTATCTCACTCAATGGGTTTCGGTGACCTTGTTCAGGTGGCGCGGCGCGTCGGGGTTGCGCCCGCGCGCGGCGGCAAGACCCGCGGCCATCACGTAGAACGAAAGGATCGCGGCGATCGGATCGAGCGCCGGGTGGTCGGTCGCGACGAGCGGCAACTCCGCGCCGGGCACGTCGTCAGGTGCTGCGAGCAGCACGCGCGCGCCGCGCGCGCGCATGTCCGCGGCCAACTGGATGAGACCCGCCTGCTCCGGCCCGCGCGGCGCAAACACCAGCAGCGGATAGTCGCGGTCGATAATCTCCATCGGACCATGACGCACTTCCGCGCTCGAAAACGCTTCGGCCTGAATGCCGGACGTTTCCTTCAGCTTGAGCGCCGCTTCCTGCGCGATGGCGAGCCCGAGGCCGCGCCCGACGACGATCATGCGGTCGACGCCCTTCAGTTCGTCCACCGCGCGCGTCCAGTCGAGCTTGCCCGCCGCGCGCAGCGCGTCCGGCAGCGACTTGAGCGCGTTCAGCAGTTCGGCGTCGCGCTGAACGTGCGCGATCACGATGGCCGACAGCGACAGCATTGCGATATAGCTCTTGGTGGCGGCGACCGAAAGCTCGGGTCCGGCGAGCAGCGGCAGATAGTATTCGCAGGCGTTTTCCAGCGGCGAGCCGGCGACGTTGACCGCCGCGACGGTGAACGCGCCGGCTTCACGCAACGCCTGCATGGTGCCGACGAGATCCGGGCTCTTGCCCGACTGCGAGAACGCGACGGCAAGCTGGCCGGACACGCGCAGCGGCGCTTGCTGCAACGTGGCGACGGACATGGGCAGCGACGCGACCGGCACGCCGATGCGGCTCATCGTCAGGCTGGCGAAGTAACTTGCGGCGTGGTCCGAGCTGCCGCGAGCGACGGTCAACGCGACGTGACGCGGCTGTTCCGCGAGCTTCACGGCAAGCGCCTCGATGTGGGAGGTATCGGCGAGTTGGGCCGCGACGACGTCCGCGGACTCCAGCGCCTCAGTGAGCATATTCGACAATCGATTCTCCTTCGACATAAGTGGCGGTCAGCGCGAAGTCCCGGTCGAGCACGACCATGTCGGCCCACGCGCCGCGCGCGATGCGGCCGCGGTCTTCGAGTCCGAGATAGTCGGCGGGATAGCGCGACAAGCGATTCGAAACGTCCGCGAGCGGAATGCCCAGCGAGACGAGATTGCGCAGCGCCTGATCCATGGTCAGCGTGCTGCCTGCGAGCGTGCCGTCCGCGAGCCGCACGCCGCCCATGCACTTGGTAACGTGCTGGCTGCCGAGGCGGTATTCGCCGTCGGGCATGCCGGCGGCCGACGTGCTGTCGGTCACGACGTAGAGTCGCGGAATGGCCCGCATGGCGGCGCGGATCGCGCCGGGGTGAACGTGCAGCAGGTCGGGAATCAGTTCGGCGTACTCCGCATGCGCGAGCGCCGCGCCGACCATGCCGGGATCGCGATGATGCAGCGGCGACATCGCGTTGAAGAGATGCGTGAAGCCGCGCGCGCCGTGCTTCAGCGCGTTGACGGCGTCGTCGTACGTGCCGAGCGAATGGCCCAGCTGCACGCGCACGCCGCGCGCCGCCATCTCGGAGATGATGTCGAGATGACCCGAGATCTCCGGCGCGATAGTCACGACGCGAATCGGCGCAAGGTCCAGGTACTTGAGCACTTCGTCGCGCACGGCGACCGCGGCGGCGTCCGGCTGCGCGCCGAGCTTGCCCGGATTGATGTACGGCCCTTCGAGATGCACGCCGAGCACGCGCGCGCCGCTCGGCGCGCGGCGCTTCGCTTGTTCGCCGAGGCCAGCGACGACCTGCAACAATTCGTCGCGCGGCGCGGTCATCGTCGTGGCGAGCAGGCTCGTCGTGCCGTGCTGCGCATGCTGGCGCGCGACGGTATCGGCCGCGTCGCCGCCTTCCATGATGTCGCGGCCGCCGCCGCCGTGCACGTGCAGGTCGATGAAGCCCGGCAGGATGTACGGCGCGTCGTTCGACGTGGGATCGGCTATGTGACCTTCGAGCGCCGTCACGCGGCCGTTCTCGAAACGCACGGTGCCGTGAATCCAGCCGTCGTTCGTCAGTATGTTTCCTTTCAGCATGAAGTTCTCTGGAAGTACGCAATGCGTAGGAGGTTCAGGTGCGGTTCGCGCCGTGCTGCGAGCACGCTGGTCCGCGCGGATGCTTCGGCGCGCGGCCGGCGAACGGCTTCTTTTGGTCCTCTCGTTCTCTTTCTTGCTCTCTTCTTTCGATGCCTGATGACGCCGGCCGTGCTGCACCCGCGCTCATCGATGCAGCTCCGCGACGAAGTCGTAGTAGTCGTCGCGGCAATACGTATCCGTTAGTTCGATCGCCCGCCGTTCCGCCGAATAACCGATGCGCGTGATGACGAGCAGCGCAGCGCCGGGCGCCACGTCCATCAGCCGGGCAACTTCGGCGCCCGCGTTCACCGCGCGAAAATGCTGCAACGCGCGCACCACTGCCTGACCGCGCGCCTCCAGATACCGGTATAGCGACGCGCCGATGAGAAACGGGTCCGGCACCAGCCACGCGGGCAGCGTGGAATGCTCCACCGCCATCACGATGCCGTCCGCGCGCCGCAATCTCCTAAGACTCGCGACGACCGCGCCGGGCGACAAACCCAGTTGCACCGTCTCGTCGCGATTCGCGGGCCTCAGTCCGCGGCCGAGCCACACCGAATCCGGCAGAAAGCCGCGCTGCTCCATCTTGCGCGTGAAGCCAGTCAGTCGGGACAACGGATCTTCCACGCGCGGCGTGATGAAATTGCCCGCGCCGCGCACCCGCTTGATCAGCCCTTGCTCGACGAGCAAAGCGATGGCCTTGCGCGCCGTGATACGCGATACGCCGACACCCTCCGACAACGTGCGCTCCGAAGGCAGCGCCTCTCCCGCCGACCACGTTCCTGCGTGTATCGCGGACGCCAGGCGCGCGGCAAGCTGAAGATAAAGCGGCGTATCACTGCGTTCATCCGGAGTGAGATTCTTCCAACTTCCTCTCATGAAAGAGCCTCACGCGGCCTTGAGTGGAGCCCATTATATAACCAACATAATACCAGTCAACGAGCAATAAACGCCTCGTGACGGAAGTCAAATCGCGTCTTTAATCAATAAGTTACAACTTGTTTAGACAGTGATTTCGCAACACAACCGCTATCGGGACTTACCCGCATACCGGGCTGAATGGAACCAGTCGCCATTCACCGCCGGATGGGTCCGGAAATTCGGGCATTTTCGTATTCGCACGAGCGTGCTTTCTTTGGCACAATGCGTCCATTAGTTCGGAATCGCAACTAATTCAAATAGAACCACATATTTTTGAGAGAGCAAAGGCACAATGGGATGTTTTGATCGGAGTCGGGCTGTCGAGGCCGTGCGGCGCTTCAACCGGTTTTACGCGCGTCACGCAGGCGCTTTTCACGAACGCCTGCACAAGAGCCATTTTTCGTTGACGGAAGTGCGCATTCTTCACGAGCTTGCGCACGACCGCGCGCACACCGCCGCGGATCTGTCGCGCAACCTCGGGCTGGATACGGGCTATCTCAGCCGCCTCATCACCAATTTTCAGAAGCTCGGCCTGGTCGTGCGCCGAAAGAACGAATCGGACGGCCGCGCGCATCTCCTCACCATGACACCCGAAGCGAAAGCCAAGGTGGACGAGCTCGATCTCCACGTGTCCGCCGAAACTGCGTCGCTGCTGGATTGCCTCGCGCCGGGCGAGATCGAGCAGTTGTCGCTGGCGATGGCGGACATCGAGCGACTCTTGTCGCCGGCATCGCACAACGCCGCCACGCGCTTGCGCAGCCCCCGCTGCGGCGACTTCGGGTGGATGATCGAACGTCACGCGCACCTCGACGTTTCCGACCGCGCGAGTCTCGCCTACGAGGCCCACGCGGCAAAAGTGGTGTCCCGCTTTCTCGGCGCCATGCAGACGAACACGCCGCGTATCGCGTGCTGGGTCGCGGAACAGGAAGGCGACGCGCGCGTCGGCGCCGCGTTGCTGACCGCCGCTTCGGACGGCCGGGCGTGCATCGAGTTGTTGTTCGTGGAGCCGGGCGCGCGCCGTCGGGGGCTCGGCGAACAACTCGTCGCCGCGTGTACGAACTTCGCTCAGGGCGCGGGCTACGAGAGCGTCGTGTGCCGGCTCGATCAAGCGCGCGAAGATCTGTGCGGGCTTTTCATGCGCACCGGTTTCAAGGCGCAACAGGGCGTGGACGCAAGCCTTGTCTGGGAGCGCGAGTTGCGGCGCATCTACGCAGACTAGCGCTCGCAAATGAAAACGGCGTCTCAGAAGACGCCGTTTCGCACATGAGTTTGCCGTCGCTCAGAACGAAGGCACGACCGAGCCCTTGAACTCGCTCTTCAGGAACTGGCGCACGTCGTCGGACTGATATGCGGCGACCAGCTTCTTCACCCACGGCTGATCCTTGTCCTTCACGCGCACCGCGATCAGGTTCGCGTACGGGCTATGCACGTCTTCTAGCGCGATCGCATCTTTCGTCGGCTGCAGGCCCGCGGCCAGCGCGAAGTTGGTGTTGATGGCGGCGGCGTCGACATCCGCGAGCGTGCGCGGCAATTGCGCGGCGTCGAGTTCGACGAGCTTGATCTTCTTCGGATTTTCCGCGACGTCGAGCGCCGTCGCATTATTGCCGTTTGCGCCCGCGCCCGCCTTCAGCTTGATGACGCCTTGCGATTGCAGGAGCAACAGCGCGCGATTCTCGTTCGACGGATCGTTCGGCACCGCGACCCTCGCGCCTTGCGGCAAGTCCTTCAGCGACTTCAGCTTCTTCGAGTACACGCCGAGCGGCGAGATGTAGGTGAGGCCGGCGCTCACGATCTTGTAGCCGCGCTGCTTGATCTGACTGTCCAGATACGGCTGATGCTGGAAGCTGTTCGCATCGAGATCGCCGGCATCGAGCGCGGCGTTCGGCTGAATGTAGTCGTTGAACTCGACCACCTTCACGTTGAGGCCCTCGCGCTTGGCGACCTTCTGCACGACTTGCCAGATTTGAGCGTCCGGGCCGCTGATCGTGCCGACCTTGATGACCTTGTCGTCGGCGTGTGCCGAGAGACTCGTGGCGAACGCGGCCGACGCCGCGACGGCCGCCAAAGCTTTAAGCATATTTCTGCGCTGCATGGTCTTCCTGTTTCAAAAGCAAATGACTGCGGGATAACTTGACGCCGGCTCCGGCGCGAGCCTCGGGCCGGCGTGCCGCATGTTCGCACAGCCTTGGTGCGAGCGGAAATACAGTTTCCTCATGTGAATATCCGGCGCACTGTCCGCTTAGAATCGGGCCTGGGACCCACTCTCGGACGGCGATAAACATGTATGTGATCAACCTGCGATACACCGGCGCGCTCGCCGAAATCGACGATGCGCTCGAAGAACATCGCCTCTTCCTCGAGCGCTACTTCGCGGCGGGCGTATTCGTAATGGCGGGGCCGAAGGTTCCGCGCGACGGCGGCGTGATCGTCGCGTCGGGCATCGACCGCGCGCGGCTGGACGAGATCATCGCGGAAGATCCGTTCGCCCGGCAGCAACTCGCGCATTACGAGATCATCGAATTCAAGGCGACGCGTCTTGCGCCGGGATGGAACCTGCCGCAGCCGACGAAGCCATAAAGCAAAAGCGGCCCGCAGGCCGCTTGTCGAGATCCGTCGGTCAGTCGATCCGTCGATCAGTCGATCAGTCGATCAGCAACTTCAGATCGTGGACCCACGGTTCGACGCCTTGTCCGTCGCGGGCGAAAAGCCGCAGCTTGCCGTCTTTGTCGAACACGTAGCTCGCGGCGGTGTGATCCATCGTGTAGTCGCCGGGCGTCTTGCCTGCCGCCCTCGCGTAGTACACGCGGAAGTCCTTCGCGACTTTCTGCAGTTCCGCGTCATTGGCCGGGCGCAAACCAATGTACGTCGGATTGAACGCGGTCACGTACTGGCCGAGCAGGTTGGGCGTATCGCGCGCGGGATCGACGGTGACCATCAGCACTTGCACGTCCTTCGCCTTGTCGCCGAGCTGCTGCATGGCTTGCGACAGCTCGGCGAGCGTCGTCGGGCAGACGTCCGGGCAATGCGTGTAGCCGAAGAACAGCACGACCGCCTTGCCTTTGAAGTCAGCGAGCGTGCGCATCTTTCCGGTCGTATCCGGCAACGAAAAGTCGCTGCCGAATTGCTTGTTGCCGGTAATGTCGAGATTCTTGAAATCGGGCGCCTTATCGCACGCGCACAGCGCAAACGCGCAGACAAACAGCGCGAACAGCCGAAAAACGATCCGCCTCATGCGCCGATCACCGTGCGAACGTAGTGATCGACGAGCAGCGCGCCGAAAAGCAGCGACAAATACACGATGGAATAGCGGAAAGTCTTGCGCGCGAGCGCGTCCGAGTATTCGCGGTACAGCTTCCACGTATAGCCCAAGAACACCGCACCCAGTCCGACCGCGCTCGCCAGATAAACGACGCCGCTCATGCCTGAAACGAACGGCATCAACGTGACGGCGAAAAGCACGATGGTGTACAGAAAAATGTTCAGCAGCGTGTACTTTTCGCCATGCGTGACGGGCAGCATCGGCAGGCCGGCGTTCTCGTAGTCTTTGCGGCGATAAAGCGCCAGCGCCCAGAAATGCGGCGGCGTCCAGACGAAGATGATAAGCACGAGAATCCACGCGTCGCCGGGCACCGCGCCCGTGACCGCGGCCCAGCCGAGCGCGGGCGGCATGGCGCCCGATGCGCCGCCGATCACGATGTTTTGCGGCGTGTACGGCTTGAGCAGCAGCGTGTAAATGACCGCGTAGCCGACGAAAGTCGCGAGCGTGAGCCACATCGTCAGCGGATTGGTGAAGCGGTACAGCGTCCACATGCCGATGCCGCCGAGCACTGCCGAGAAGGTCAGAATCTGCGCGCTCGTGATCTGCCCGCGCGCCGACGGACGCCATGCGGTGCGGCGCATCTTCGCATCGACTTTCTGTTCGACGAGGCAGTTGATGGCGAACGCCGCGCCCGCCAGCAGCCAGATGCCGATGGCGCCGCCGAGCAGCCTCGTCCACGGAACCATGCCGGGCGTCGACAGAAACATGCCGATAACGGCGCAGAACACGGCGAGTTGCGTGACGCGCGGCTTCGTCAGCGCAATGTATTGCGAGACGCGGCTGCCGAGAGGGGAATTGAGTGTCGTGCTATCCATGGGAAGGCGCCATCACGCTGAAACGACGTCGCGTGCGGGGAGCGCGGCGCGGCCGGGACGGCTGGAAGAGATTCGAAAGTTTAGCATGACGAGCAGGAGCAACAGGATCGCCGCCCCGCCGTTATGGGCGACGGCAATCGGCAGCGGCCATTGCAGCACGATGTTCGACATGCCGGTCAAAAACTGAATGACGATGACCGCCAGCACGCCGTTCGCCGGCTTGCGGAGCGATTCGAAGCGGCGCAATTTCGCCGCCAGCCACAGCAGATACAGCACGACGACGACCGCGAACGTGCGATGCGTCCAGTGAATCGCGACGAGCGCGTCCTGCGAGATGACATCGCCGTCGCCCGTCATGCCGAGCGCGCGCCACAGGTGAAAGCCGTGTTCGAAGTTCATCGGCGGAATCCATTGGCCGTTGCAAAGCGGAAAGTCCGTGCAGGCCAGCACAGCATAGTTCGTGCTCACCCAGCCGCCCAGCGCGATCTGCACCACGAGCAACGCGAGGCCGAAGAGCGCGGCCGGCATCCAGCGCGCGGCCGCGGGATCGAGCGACGGAATCGGCGTCTGGCGTGCCGCGAGCCAGCCGAGCGCGCCGAGCAGCGCGAGTCCGAGCAGCAAATGCGTCGTGACGATGACCGGTTGCAGCTTCAACGTGACGGTCCACGCGCCGAATGCGCCTTGCAGGCAGATCAGCAGCAGGATGCCGGTGGGCCACCACGGCGACACATGCAGCGGACGACGCTTGATGCGCGCCGTCCACGCAATGATGACCTGCGCGATGATGAGCACGCCGATCGCCATCGCGAAATAGCGGTGCAGCATCTCGATCCACGCCTTGACCATGCTGACCGGGCCGGTGGGCATCGCCTGATACGCGGCAGCGATTTGCGCGTGCGCGATGAACGGCGACGACGTGCCGTAGCAGCCCGGCCAGTCCGGGCAGCCGAGGCCGGAATCGGTCAGGCGCGTGAAGCCGCCGAACATGATCAGATCGAGCGTCAGAAACGTGGTCAGCCAGACGAGCTTGCGAAACCTGTTGTCATCGGCCTTCACCCAGACGAAGGACAGCGGCAGCAGCGCAATGCACAAGCCGATCATCCCCAATTGCAATACATAACTCATGTTTCACCTTCAACCCGCGTTTTAGCCGATCCGCGACCACTTCAGCAGCTTCGCCAGATCCGCGTTGATCTTCTTGGGATCGGGATTCTTCGGGAAGCGCATCATCAGATTGCCGTTCGGATCCACCAGATAGATGTGGTCCGTCACCTTCGTGCCGTCAGCGACCGGCAGCCAGTCGGCGACCGCGCGCGGATCGGCGATCAGCATGCGCGTGTCCGGCTGCGGATACGCCGTCTTGATGACATCGGCCACGGGCTTGTCATCCGTGCGCAGCCAGACGTTCACCACGCGGTCGCGTTCCGCCGATTGCAGCACGCGCACTTGCCGCATGTAGTAGAGGCGCGTGACGCATTGCTCGTCGCAGGCGCTGCCGTTGACGATGATCATCAGCCACTTGCCTTCGAGTGACCTGAGCGGCACGGCCTGCCGTTTTTCGTCCGTCACGACGAGTTGCGCCGGAATGGGCCGCTGCGGGTCGATCAGCGCGCCATAGCTCGATGTGCCGCCAGCCGGCTTGAACACGTAGTACATCAGATACGAAGCGATGACCGGCGCCGCGCAGACGAGCGCGAGCAGCACGAGCATCCAGCGCCCGCTGATCCACGATCCTTTTTGAGGCGTGCGGGGCTTGTCGGCAGTCGTGGGACGTTGAGATGGCATCAGAAATTCGGTGAGAGTTGGGTCACGCGTGGTCGGCGGCTTCGTCGTCGGGGTCGTCTACGAGACGCGTGTCGTCTTTCTTCGCGGCGCGGCGGGCGGCGTATAGCCCGAAGCCCACGGCGGCGGCGGCCATGCCCCACCACTGGAGCATGTAGCCGTAATTGCGCTCCACGCCCGTCGTCGGCGCGGGCCAGTCGCGCACGAGCCGGTCGCGCGTGTGGTTCGTCTGCTGGATCACGAACGGCTGAAAAGCGAGTCCGGTTTCGGCGGCATAGGCCGGAATGCTGAGATTCTGGCGAATCTGCTGATGCCCGGCCGATCCGCCCGTTCCCAGTTCGAACGCCTGCGACGGATTGGCGCGCGCAATGCCTTCGACTTCCACGGTGCCCTTCGGCGTCTCGTACGGCTCGATGCCCGTGCGATCAGCCAGATTGCGCGGCAGCCACCCGCGATTGACGAGGACGTAGCCGCCGCCCTCGAGTTTAAGCGGCATCACGACATAAAACCCCGGCTGGTCGTTATACGGACGATTATCGAGATAAACGGCGCGCTCCGGAATGAACTCGCCGCGCGCCTTCACGCGGTGGAATTCGACGGATTGCAGCGGAATCGGATCGACGCCCACGCGCGTTGCCGGCGCATTCGCGAACGCCGTGATGCGCGCGTTGAGCGCCTCCTTCTGATGCGCGCGGTCGCGCTGCCAGAATCCGAGGCGCACCGTCACAGCAACGACGATCAAGATGACGAGCGTGGGCCAGAAGCGGATCTTCATGACCGCAGCCGCCGCGCGACGCGGTGCGCCGCCGCGCGGCGCAATCCGTCGAGTGAGATAATGAGATGACTCGTTTCCATACTGCTCAATGCGTTATCCGGGCAAGTTGAGCAACTTTGCCGGCTGGTTTATGCACATTATCGTCGCCATCGCTTTCATCCTCATTCTCGGCAGCCTCGCCTCGGCGCTGTACTTCATGATGACCGACCGCGGCAAGACCAAGCGGATGGTGTGGTCGCTCGCCATGCGCGTCGGGCTGTCCATCTCGCTCTTCCTGTTCATCCTGTTCGCTCACTGGATGGGCTGGATTCAGTCGACGGGCATTCCCCTCGGACGATAACCCGCCGCGAAGGTTCGCAAGAACGAGGCGTATTGTCGCGGCAACGTCGCGGAACAAAACAAAACGCCGCCCTCGAACGTCGGGGCGGCGTGGTTGCGCTGCGGGCCTGAAGCCCGCCGGAGACGCGCAGTTACAGCCAGTAGACGACGACGTACAACCCGAGCCACACGACGTCGACGAAGTGCCAGTACCACGCGGCGCCTTCGAACGCGAAGTGATGCTCCGGCGTGAAGTGTCCGCGAATCAGCCGGACCATCACCACGGCCAGCATCGTGCCGCCCAGGAACACGTGGAAGCCGTGGAAGCCCGTGAGCAGGAAGAACGTCGAGCCGTACACGCCGGATGCGAGCGTCAGGTTCAGTTCGTTGTACGCGTGGAAGTATTCGTAGCCCTGGCAGAACAGGAAGATGACGCCGAGCAGCACGGTCGCGGCGAGCCAGCCGATCGCCTTCTTGCGATGATCTTCGCGCAGCGCGTGGTGCGCCACCGTCAGCGTCGCGCCCGACGAAAGCAGCAGCGCCGTGTTGATGGTCGGCAGAGGCCACGGCACCATCGCGCGGAAATGCGGGACCAGCGCGGCGGGACCGTTGTTCGGCCACACGGCGGAGAAATCCGGCCAGATCAGCTTGTAGTCGAGACTGCCGAGTTCGTGCAGCGCGATGGCGCGCGCATAGAAGAGCGCGCCGAAGAACGCGCCGAAGAACATGACTTCGGAGAAGATGAACCAGCTCATGCTCCAGCGGTACGACACATCCACGCGCTTGCCGTACATGCCGCCTTCGGATTCGGAGATCGCGTCGCCGAACCAGTGCCACAGCACGAAGAGCAGAAACAGCAGGCCGAGGAACGTGCCGAACGGCGCAAAGGAATGCCCGTTGACCCACGCTGCCAGCGACGACAGCATTACCAGTAATCCGCACGCAGCCATGATCGGATGCCGTGACGGATGCGGCACGAAATAGTACGGGCTCTCGTTTTGACCGCTCATCGTTGATTCTCCACTTCGATCCAGTTGCTTGAATTATTTTGCCGCAGCGCCCAACGGCGCGAGCGCGTTTCGCGTTGCCCTACCGAACCACCGCGCGCACGATCACCAGCAGCACGAGGATGAAAAGCGCAGCACCAATCACGCCAGCCGCGATCAGATGCAGCGGATTCAGCTGCGCGGCGTCGTTTTCCAGGTCGGCCCGCCGCCGCACGCCGAAGAACGACCAGAATACGGCCTTCACCAGCTTCACGAACCCGCCGCTCTTCTGCGTCTGTCCGTTCATGATGTTCACGATCCCTTGGCGGCCGTCTTCGGCGCGTCGAGTTCGAAGAACGTGTACGACAGCGTGATGGTCTTCACGTCCTTCGGCAGCTTCGGATCGACGACGAACACCACCGGCATGCGCTTCGTTTCGTTCGGCGCGAGCGTTTGCTGGGTGAAACAGAAGCATTCGATCTTCTTGAAAAACTCGGTGGCCTGCTTCGGCGCATAGCTCGGAATGGCCTGCGCCTTCACCGTGCGCGGCTGCTCGTTCGTCACCTGATACATCACCGTCATCACTTCGCCGGGGTGTATGTCGAGGTTCGACTGCTCCGGCTTGAACTGCAGCGGCCCGCGCGCGTTCGCATCGAATTCGATGGACACGGTGCGGCTCGCGTCGACCTGCGTGTTCTTCGCTTCGCGCGCGCCGACATCGCGCTGAACCAGATTGTTGATGCCCGTAATCTGGCAGATCGCGCGGTACATCGGCACGAGCGCGAAGCCGAAGCCGAACATCATCGCCGCGACGACGAACAGCTTGAGCAGCATCGACCGGTTGAACGAGCGGTCGATATGAGAATCTTCCTGCTGAGTGGACACGTTAGCCTCGCGACAACAGGTATTGCCTGACGACGATACCCAGAAAGAAGACGGCGGCGATCAGCACCATGATGAGACCGAGCCGCTTGTTGCCCGCGCGGATGTCCTCGCGGGAGCGTCTTTTTTGTGGATTCGGGGCCATGCGTTTCTTGCTCGGGAGTCTGTGAGGCTTCGCGCGGAAGCCTCACAGAACGGAGAGACGACTTATTCGACGGTCGGCGGGTTCTCGAACGTATGGAACGGCGCCGGGCTCGGCACGGTCCATTCGAGTCCTTCCGCGCCATCCCACGGCTTGTCGCTGGCCTTTTCATGCTCGCCGCCGCCGCGATACGTCGGCAGCGCGACCGCGAACAGGAAATACACCTGCGCGAGACCGAAACCGAACGCGCCGATGGTCGCGATCTGGTTGAAGTCCGTGAACTGCGCCGGGTAGTCCGCATAGCGGCGCGGCATGCCCGCGAGACCCAGGAAGTGCATCGGGAAGAACGTGATGTTGAAGAAGATCATCGACGCCCAGAAGTGGATCTTCCCGCGCATTTCGTTGTACATCCAGCCGGTCCACTTCGGCGACCAGTAGTACCAGCCCGCGAACAGCGCGAAGAGGGAACCCGCCACCAGCACGTAGTGGAAGTGCGCGACCACGTAATACGTCCCGTGCATCTGGATGTCGAGGGGGGCCATCGAGAGGATCAGGCCCGTGAAGCCGCCCATCGTGAACACGAACAGGAAGCCGATCGCGAAGAGCATCGGCGTTTCGAAGGTCAGCGCGCCGCGCCACATCGTCGCGACCCAGTTGAACACCTTCACGCCCGTAGGCACGGCGATCAGCATCGTCGCGTACATGAAGAAGAGCTGGCCCGTCACCGGCATGCCGGTGGCGAACATGTGGTGCGCCCACACCATGAACGAGAGAATCGCGATCGACGCGGTGGCGTACACCATCGAGCTATAGCCGAAGAGCGGCTTGCGCGAGAACGCCGGGATCACCTGCGACACGATCCCGAACGCCGGCAAGATCATGATGTACACCTCGGGGTGGCCGAAGAACCAGAAGATGTGCTGGTACATGACCGGATCGCCGCCGCCCGCCGCGTTGAAGAACGACGTGCCGAAGTGACGGTCGAACAGCACCATCGTGATGGCGCCTGCCAGAACCGGCATCACGGCGATCAGCAGATATGCGGTGATGAGCCACGTCCACGCGAACATCGGCATCTTCATGAGCGTCATGCCCGGCGCGCGCATGTTCAGGATCGTCACGACGATGTTGATGCCGCCCATGATCGACGACGCGCCCATGATGTGAACCGCGAAAATCGCGAAGTCCATGCCGGGGCCCATCTGCGTCGAGAGCGGCGCGTACAGCGTCCAGCCCGCGGCGGTTGCGCCGCCCGGCACGAAGAACGAGCCGACGAGCAGCACGGCCGCGACCGGCAGCAGCCAGAAGCTGAAGTTGTTCATGCGCGCGAACGCCATGTCCGATGCGCCGATCTGCAGCGGCACCATCCAGTTCGCGAAGCCGACGAACGCCGGCATGATCGCGCCGAACACCATGATGAGGCCGTGCATGGTGGTCAGCTGATTGAAGAACTCGGGGCGCATGATCTGCAGGCCCGGTTCGAACAGCTCGGCACGAATGCCGAGCGCCATCACGCCCCCGGAGAGGAACATGATGAACGAGAACAGCAGATACAAGGTACCGATGTCCTTGTGGTTGGTGGCGAAAAGCCACCGGCGCCAACCATGCGGCGTTTCGTGCGCATGGTCGTCGTGCGCGTGGTCGTGACCCGCGACTACATCGTGTCCGATGCTAGACATGACAATCATCTCCTAAAGCGAATACTCGAGGCACTTGGCGTTGCCCGCGTGCTTCTCCGTTGCCTTGGGCGAAGGAGAAGCGCACGCGGAGCATGTCAAGCAGCCGGACTGATTTCCACGCGGCGTGCTTCTTTCGCATCCGTGCCACCCGTCACCGACTCGGGCTTCTTCAACACGATGCGTTCTTCCGAGACACCGGCCGCCTTCAGCGCGTCGCGAACGGCTTGCGCGCGCTTCTTGGCCAGGTCCGCGTTCAGGTCGGCGCCGCCGGTTGCATCCGTGAAGCCGGAGAGCGCGATCTTCGCGTCCGGATGCGCCTTCACGTAAGCGGCGGCTGCCTGCACTGCGTTGTTTGCATCGGCGGGCAGATCGCTCTTGCCCGTCTCGAAGTAGATGCTGGCCGGCAGCGCGCCCGCCTGCGCCGACTGTTCGCCGGACGCTGCAGCCGGCGCGCTGGCTTCTGCCGCGCCGCTTGCCGCCGCGCCGCTTGCCGCTTCGCCGCCCGCCGCCGCCGTGTGATCGCCGCCCTCGGGCATCTTGCCGTTGCGCGCGTCCGCGACCTGCTTCGGTTGCAAAATGTCGCCGGTGTGGTTGCCCCAGGTGTTGCGCTCGTACGTGACGACCGACGCGATTTCGACGTCGTTCAGCGTCGTCTGCCACGGCGGCATGGCGCCCTTGCCGTGCAGCACGATATTCACGTGACCGGCGATCGGACCGTTCGCCACCTTGCTGCCGTCGAGCGCCGGGAACTGGCCCGCGCCCTTGCCGGTCGGCTGGTGGCAGACCGCGCAGTTCGACGCGTAGATCTGCGCGCCGCGCGTCTTCAGCTCGTCCATCGTGTAAGTCTTGTTCGGATCGTCGGCGGAAGAAGCCATTTTCTTCTTCTGCGTGTCGACCCACTTCGCGTAGTCGTCGGTGGACAGCACTTCCACGACGACCGGCATGTACGCGTGCTCCTTGCCGCACAGTTCCGTGCAGAAGCCACGATACGTGCCCACCTTCTCCGCCTTGAACCACGTGTCGCGCACGAAGCCGGGAATCGCGTCCTGCTTCACGCCGAACGCCGGCACGTACCACGAGTGAACGACGTCGTTCGCGGTGGTGATGATGCGGATCTTCTTGTCGACCGGCACGACGAGCGGGTTGTCGACTTCCTGCAGATACGTATCGGAAATCGGCGTCTGGCCGTTCACCTGGCTGCGCGGCGTGGAGAGCGTCGAGAGGAAGCTGATGCCTTCGCCCGGACCCTTCACGTAGTCGTAGCCCCACTTCCACTGATAGCCCGTGACCTTCACGGTCAGATCGGCGTTGGTGGTGTCCTTCATCGCGACGACGGCCTTGGTGGCCGGCAGCGCCATCAGAATGACGATGATGAACGGCACGATCGTCCAGATGATTTCGACCGTGGTGCTTTCATGGAAGTGCGCGGGCTTGAAACCCTTGGACTTGCGATGCTTGACGACCGAATAGAACATCACCCCGAACACGCCGATGAAGATGACGGTACAGATGATGAGCATGAAGATATGGAGGCCGTAGAGCTCCTCGGCGATCTTCGTCACTGGCTGCTGGAAATTGATCTCATTCACAGCGGGACCGCCAGGACTGTCGTTGACCGCCAGGGCTACGCCGGCATTGAGCAGTGCGCCCGCCGCCAGCACGCCCGAGAGGGCTCGCTTGATTGTTTTCATAGCATCCTTACCCAAAATTTCCATTCAAACCCTCGACCCCCGTTGCGCATCGCGCCTGCCACACCCGGTTCCTCCTCAAGCGAGGCGCCTCAGTGACGCCTGCAGTTCGGCAGCAAATTGTTTGCGACGATGCTGTGCAAGGTGTTGTCCGACTTTCACCGACTGGCCGCGCGATACGATCGTGAGCGGTTCCCTCGGCGTCGCGCCCGTTTCGACCCGCACCCAGCGCGGATTGAACTCGAAGCGCGTCAATTCTTCGGCGTTCATCTGTTCGATCAACAACCGGTTCTCAAACAGCCGGATTCGTTCGTAATCGACGGCGTGTCGCGCATGAATCAGGAACGCGACGGTCACGACCGTCAACTCGACTCCGGTGAACGGCAGCACCAGCCAGGCGCCGTTCAGAAAAAGCGGCGTCGCGACGGCAAGAGAGAAGAGCGCCAGCGACACATAAAAGCCCACGAACTGACGCGGCGACACCGAGCAGTTGCGTTTCATCAGCCAGTCCTTGATGACCGGCTCGGACTCCGTCAGCGTCTGGCTGACCTGCATCGCTGCCTCCATCCATCCGCACATGCAATCACATACTTTTGCTCGGATTTTGCCCAAATTTGTGTCACTTCAGGCGACAAACTGACGCATTATAGGCGGGTTAGGTGGCATCCACAAGCAAGGGCGCAAACGTCGCAAAGCCAGACGGCACAAGCCTCTGCGCCGAATTGACGCACCTTTTGACGTGTCCTTCGCGCGCAAATTTATGACATAACACGTGCCCTCTTTACCGCCTCGTCGATCTGCCTCCCGAACTCCTTTCCGACGCGCTAGCGATTCCTTTTCGGACCGCGTCCGATGTCTTCCAGCCGCACGATTCCATGTCCTTCCGCCGTCGTTCGCGGCGCCGCCTTCCACGCGTGACCATAGATCACTTCGAACGTGAGCGGGATCGTGCCGTCGTCGCGGCGCAGGGCTTCGAGCGCCTCGTGCACCGCTTTGCGCAAGGCCTGGCCGTCCGCGCGGGCGCTCGCGGCCTCGCGTTCGAACGCTTCACGCTCGAACGGATACGCGCCCCAGCGCATGACATCCGCGAGCAGCGATTCGGGCGAACGGTAGGTGATCGTCAGCACTTCCTGATCCATCACCGGAATTTCGAAGCCGCTCTCGACGAGCATGTCGCCCAGATCATGCATGTCGACGAAGTCGATGGTGTGCCGCATCGGCGCGAGGCCGAGCGTGCGCTCGGCTTCGCGATAAGCCGCGGCCAGTTCGCGAAGCGTGTCCGGCCCGAAGGTGCTGAACATCAGCAAGCCATTGACTTTGAGCACGCGCTGCCATTCCGGAAACACGACATCCGGCCGCGAATGCCAGTGCAGCGCGAGGTTCGACCACAGCAATTCGAATGCAGCGGACGCGAAGGGCAGCGCCGAGAAGTCGGCCTGCGCGAGTTGCGGACCGCGCGCGCCGAACGCTTTGGCGAGCGTCGCCGGCAGCAAGCGCCGCCAGCCCGCGCCGCTTTCCGCTTCCGCGGTCTCGGCCGCACGCGCGCGCGCGAGCATTGCGGAGGACATATCGACCCCCAGCACCGACGCCTCCGGGAACCGCTCGCGCAAGCGCGGCAGGTCCCCGCCCGCGCCGCAGGCCGCATCGAGGACGCGCGCCGGCGCCACCTTGATGTATTCGAGACGCTCGCGCATGCGGTCCGCGATCTCACGCGGCAGAAACGCGACGTCGTCGAAAGTGGCGGCGCGACGGTCGAAGATCTCGCGCAAACGGCGCGGATCATAGGCCGGTCGGCCAGTTTTGGGAGACGTTGGGGACATGACGATCTGTTCGCGAAGAGTGCGAAGTATACTCGGTCGTCTTGAAATAGGCCCGGCGCAGCCTTCGCGCGTGCCGTTGCAATCGATCACCCGAGCCCGCCTCACGCGCTTTCATTCATGTACGTCCTCCGCGATTTGCTGCCGTCGTCGGCGCGCGCCTTCGCCTTTGCGGCCTTTGCGAAGCGCGCGTTCGAACTCGCGCTGCCTAACCAGTGCGCGTTATGCGGCAATGTGTCGCAGCAATTGCTGTGCGCCGGCTGCGATGACCAGTACTGGAACGAGCCGCGTTTCCGATGCGCGACCTGCGCGATGCCGCTCGCGCCTTCCTATCTGCGACGCGAACGCGTAGACACGCGCGCGCACTGCGCCGAGTGCCTCGACAATCCGCCCGCGTTCAACGACACGCTCACCGTCGCCGACTATCGCGCGCCGCTCGATACACTGGCGGTCGAATTGAAGTTCCGCGTGCGTCTCGCGGCGGGCGCGGAGTTCGCGCGGCACTTGCACGCGCGCTTCGAAGACAGCGGCCTGCCGACGCCCGATGTGATCGTTGCGGTGCCGCTTTCGCGCAAGCGGCTCGTCGAACGCGGCTATAACCAGGCGTGGGCCATCGCACGTCCGCTCGCCCGGCGCCTATGCGTGCCGGCCGATCCGATGCGCGTCGCTCGCACCGTCCACACGGCCCAGCAGTCGCGGCTGGATGCCGAGACGCGCAGGCGCAATGTCGCGTCCGCGTTCGTCGTCGAGGGCGACGTTCGCGGCAAACATATCGGCGTCGTGGACGACGTGATGACATCCGGCGCAACGCTCGATGCCCTCGCCCGCACGCTCAAGCTCGCGGGTGCGCGGCGCGTGACGAACTTCGTCGCGCTGCGCACCCCGAAAGACTAACCCGTCAGCCAGAAACCCTGCCATCCATGTTCAACGTCGTACTGGTCGAACCCGAAATCCCGCCGAACACCGGCAATGTCATCCGCCTGTGCGCGAACACCGGCGCACGGCTGCATCTGATCGAGCCGCTCGGCTTTCCGCTCGACGACGCGAAGATGCGCCGCGCCGGTCTCGACTATCACGAGTACGCCGAAATGAACGTCCACGCGAACTGGGATGCGTTCATCGCGAAGGAATCGCCCGACGCCACGCGCATGTTCGCATTCACGACGCGCGGCTCGACGCCGTTCTTCGATCATGCGTTCAGGCCCGGCGACTGGTTCATATTCGGCGCGGAGACGCGCGGCCTCGCGGCGGAATTGCTCGAACGCTTTCCGACGGAGCAGCGCGTGCGGCTGCCGATGCGTCCGGGCAATCGCAGTCTGAATCTGTCGAATACGGTGGCAATCGTGACGTTCGAAGCGTGGCGTCAGTCGGGCTTCGAGGGCGGCGCGTGAGCGTCGAGTTCGGCGCGATAAAGCGCCAGCATGTCGCTGCTGAAGCACGCGAAGACGACGTGCTCGATTGAAGGCGCGAGCGGCAAATTCTCGATGACCGTCGATACGGCGATCTTCACGGCGTCCTCGACAGGAAAGCGATAAATCCCGCAGCTAATGGCCGGAAACGCGATGGACGCGCACCGCGCATCGGCAGCGAGTTCGAGCGAACGCCGGTAGCAGTTCGCGAGCAATTGCGCCTCGTTGCGTTTGCCGCCGCTCCAGCGCGGACCGACGGCGTGAATCACATGTTTCGCGGGAAGATCGTAGCCGCCGGTGATTCTGGCGTCGCCGGTTTCGCAGCCGCCGAGCGTTTCGCACTCCCGCAAGAGACCTTTGCCCGCCTTGCGATGAATCGCGCCATCGACGCCGCCGCCGCCCAGCAGCGATTTGTTCGCCGCGTTGACGATAGCATCGACGGGAAGCGTGGTGATGTCGGCCAGAACGGCTTCGAGCTTCGCCATGCGCGTCTCCGAGAGAAACGTCGCGCTATTCCGCCTTCGAATCGCGGCTGAGCAGCGCCTGCACCGAGTGGCGCGGCGCGACGTTTTCGAAGAGCACGCGGCATACCGCGTGCGTGATCGGCATGTCGATTCCGCGCGACTGCGCGAGCGACAGCACCGCGCGGGCGCAGCGCACGCCTTCGGCCACATGACCGAGCGCGGCGAGAATCTCGTCGAGCGTGCGGCCGGACGCGAGTTGCACGCCGACCGTGCGGTTGCGCGACAGATCGCCGGTGGCGGTGAGAATCAGATCACCCAAACCCGTGAGGCCGGTGAACGTCTCCGCGCGCCCGCCCAGCGCGACGCCGAGCCGCGACATTTCCGCGAGCCCGCGCGTGATGAGCGCCGCGCGGGCGTTCAGACCGAGGCCGAGGCCATCGGAGATGCCGGTGGCAATGGCGAGCACATTCTTCACCGCGCCGCCCACTTCGACGCCGATGACGTCGTCGCCCGTATAGATGCGCATGGCGCCGTGGTGAAACGCGGCGACCGTCTGCGCGCACAGCGACGCCGAAGCGCTCGCCACCGTCAGCGCGACCGGCAGACCGCGCCCCACTTCCCGCGCGAAGCTCGGTCCGGAAAGCGTGCCGTTGCTGCGATGCGCGGGCAGTTCAGCCGCGACGACCTCGTTCGGCAGACAGTGCGTGTCCGCCTCGAAGCCTTTGCACAGCCAGACGATATGCGCGGGCACGACGCCCGCCTGCCGCATCGCGCGACATAGCGAGCGCAAGCCGGCCACGGGCGTGGCGACGACGCAGAGCGCATCCGACGCGGCGGCATGCGCGAGCGCGACGTCGAGATCCGCTTCGAACGAAAGCGCGCGCGGCAACGCAACGCCCGCCAGATAGCGCGTGTTTTCGTGCGAGGAAGAGAGGGATTCGATGAGCGCGGCGTCGCGCGCCCAAAGCAGGGTGTCGTGCCGCGTCGCGAGGTGGCCCGCCAGTGCGGTGCCCCACGCGCCGGCGCCGAGAACGGCTACTTTCATGCTCGGCTCCGGTTCGGCAGAGTCAGTGCGGGTGACGCTCAGTGCGTCGCGCCGTTCGCCGCGCCTTCCTGCGCGCTCGCGAGCTGGGCGATGCGCTGTTCGTACAGCGCCTGGAAGTTGATTTCCGCCAGGTGGATCGGCGGGAAGCCTGCGCGCGTGATCGCATCGGCGATATTCGAGCGCAGATACGGGAACAGAATGGTCGGGCATGCAATGCCGACGAGCGGGTCGATCTGCTCGGCCGGGATGTTGCGAATGTCGAAGATGCCCGCTTGCTTGGCTTCGATCAGGAACGCGACCTTGTCGGCGACCTTCGCCGTGACCGTGCCCGTGACCAGCACTTCGAACACGCTTTCCGCGAGACGGTCCGCCTTCACGTCGACTTCGACCTCAACCGACGGCATTTCCTGTTCGAGGAAGATGGCGGGCGAGTTCGGCTGCTCGAGCGACATATCCTTCAGGTAAATGCGCTGGATGTTGAAAAACGGCTGGTTGTTCTCGTCGGACATAGTGATTTCCTAGGTAAATCGGTTGCCCGGCGCGTGGCCGGGCAGCGTGTGGTGATGTCAGGCCGACTCGAGCAGCGGCACGAGACCACCTTTGCGGTCGAGCGCCGAGAGATCGTCGTAACCGCCGACGTGCGTGTCGCCGATATAAACCTGCGGCACGGTGCGGCGCCCGGTGCGCTGCATCATCTCCTCGCGGCGGCCCGGTTCACGGTCGATCAGCACCTTCTCGATGGTTTCGACCCCGCGGGACTTTAAAAGACGTTCGGCCATCTGGCAATACGGGCACACTTGCGTGCTGTACATGACGACTTTTTTCACTTGACGGCTCCTTGTTTCACGACCGGCATTCCTGCCTTCTGCCAGGCATCAACCCCGCCTTGCAAGACGTGGACCTCAGCGTAGCCGGCTTCCGACACGGCGCGGCTGGCACGCTGCGACTGTTGGCCGGTCTGGCAGACAAGCACGACCGGATTGCTCTTATTCTTCGCGATCTGGCCGATTTTTGCTTGAAGCTCCGACGCCTCGATGTTTCGGGCGGACGGCAGATGTCCCTTCGCGAACTCCGCGGCCGGCCGCAAATCCACGACGACGGCGTTGCGACGGTTGATGAGCGTGGTGGCTTCCGCAGCGGAGACGCCGCCGCGACCGCGTCGCGTGATGGCCGGCCAGAGCAGCAGCGCGCCGGAAACCAGCGCAATGACGATGAGTGCAATATTCGAGTAATCGGTGAAGAACTTCACGTCTAGGGCCGCCGAAAGATAGTGGAGAAGGGAGAAAGAGAAATGAGGGCAATCCGGGCATTATAAAATATCCCTTTCCCGCGATGGCCCTGGCCATCCGGCCGATGGCGGCACTCCACGCGTGAGGGCAGGATGGCGGAGTGCGATCGGGCACCCGATTTCTCAACTGACCGACCTATCAAACATGTACAAGCTAGTGCTCATCCGCCACGGCGAATCGACGTGGAACAAGGAAAACCGGTTCACCGGCTGGGTCGACGTCGATCTCACCGAACAGGGCAACCGCGAGGCGCGTCAGGCAGGCGTGCTGCTGCGCGAGGCCGGCTACACGTTCGACATCGCGTACACGTCGGTGCTCAAGCGCGCCATTCGCACGCTGTGGCACGTGCAGGACGAAATGGACCTCATGTATATCCCGGTCGTCCATTCGTGGCGTCTGAACGAGCGCCACTACGGCGCGCTCGCCGGTCTCAACAAGGCCGAGACAGCGAAAAAGTACGGCGACGAACAGGTTCTCATCTGGCGCCGCAGCTACGACACGCCGCCGCCCGCGCTCGATCCGAACGACGAACGCGCGTCCTTCAACGATCCGCGCTACGCCAAGGTTCCCCGCGAGCAACTGCCGCTGACCGAGTGCCTGAAAGACACGGTCGCGCGCGTGCTGCCGGTGTGGAACGAGTCCATCGCGCCAGCCATCAAGGCAGGCAAGCAGGTGCTGATCGCCGCTCACGGCAACTCCATGCGCGCGCTCGTGAAGTATCTGGACAATATCTCCGACGCGGACATCGTCGGGCTCAACATTCCGAACGGCGTGCCGCTCGTCTATGAACTCGACGAAAACCTGAAGCCGATCAAGCACTACTACCTCGGCGACGCGGACGCCATTGCTGCGGCGCAAGCTGCCGTCGCGAAGCAGGGCAAGGCGGGCTAAAGCGCGCATGAGCGCCGAAGTTGGCGTTGGCGGGCGTCGCTTGGCGGCGCCCGTTTTGCATCCGAATGCCCCGGATGGCTCCCACCTGACCGCGCGCCGTCGCCGTCGACAGGCGCGTGCGTCGCCCGCAACGAGCGATAGTTGTCGCGGCACGCGGCGCCAGGCATTTAAGTTGCGTTTAAGTCGCCTTTGAAAGCGAGCGGGTATACTGGCCCGTCACCCACGATGCAGCCCATTCGATTCCGCACGCACTCCTCTATGCGAAAGAACCTGAAAAACTTCAGCCTGATCGCCGCAGGCGTTGCTGCTGGCGCGCTCGCAACCCTGCAGATCTCCGCGTCCGCTCAGCAAGCCGCATCGTCACCGCTTCCGCTCGATCAACTGCGGCTCTTCGCCGAAGTGTTCGGGCAGATCAAGCACGAATACGTCGAGCCCGTCGACGACAAGAAGCTGCTCACCGCCGCGATCAAGGGCATGGTGTCGAGCCTCGATCCGCACTCGTCGTATCTCGACAAGACGGACTACGAAGAGCTTCAGGAACAGACCAAGGGCCGATTCGCGGGCTTGGGCATCGAAATTTCGTCGGAAGACGGGCTCATCAAGGTCATCTCGCCGATCGAAGACACGCCCGCGTTCCGCGCCGGCATCCGTCCAGGCGACCTCATCACGCGCATCAACGACAAGCCGGTGCGCGGCATGACGCTCGACAAGGCCGTCAAGCAGATGCGCGGCGAACCGGGCACCAAGGTCACGCTGACCATCTTCCGCAAGAGCGACGACCGCACGTTCCCGCTCACCGTCACGCGCGCGCTGATCCGCGTGCAGTCGGTCAAGATGAAGGTGCCGGAGCCGGGCTATGGCTACGTCCGCATCACGAGCTTCCAGGAGCGCACGGTGCCGGATCTCGCGGCGAAGCTGCAAGACCTCGCGCGTCAGCAGCCGAACCTGAAGGGTCTCGTGCTCGACCTGCGTAATAACGGCGGTGGCTTGCTGCAGAGCGCGGTCGGTGTGGCGGGCGCGTTCCTTCCGGATAACGCGGTCGTCGTTTCGACGAATGGACAAATCGCGGACGCGAAGCAGACGTTCCGCGATACCTACGACAACTATCGCCTGCCTTCCTTCGATTCCGATCCGCTGAAGAACGTGCCGGACATCTTCAAGAAGGTGCCGATGGTCGTGCTGACCAACGCGTATTCGGCTTCCGCTTCGGAGATCGTCGCGGGCGCGCTGCAGGATCATCATCGCGCGCTGATCGTCGGCAAGACGACGTTCGGCAAGGGCTCGGTGCAGACGGTTCGTCCCATGACCGCCGACACCGCGCTGCGTTTGACGACGGCGTACTACTACACGCCGAGCGGCAAGTCGATCCAGAATCAGGGCGTGCGCCCGGACGTGCCGGTCGATCAATACGCGGACGGCGATCCGGACGACGCGCTCGTGACCCGCGAAGTGGATTATTCGAATCACCTCGCGAACACGCAGGATCCGAACGAGAAGAAGGAACAGGAGCAGCGCGAGCAGGATCGTCTGGATCAACTGCGTCTGCTGGAAGAGCAGAACGACAAGAAGACGCCGGAGCAGCGCCGCAAGGACCGCGACCGCAAGCCGGTGGAGTTCGGCAGCAACGACGACTTCATGCTTCAGCAGGCGCTGAACAAGCTGGAAGGCAAGACGGTCGTGGAGTCGAAGTCGTTCAGCGAACGCAAGCTCGCGCAGAACAAGCCGGCGCGTTCGGCATCGGCGCCGGTGGTGGCTCAGCCGGCATTGCCCGCGACGCCGGGTTCGTCGCCGGCATCGGGCGCGGCGCCGGCTTCGTCGCCTACGGCTCAGCAGTCGAAGTAATTTTGGTCGAGGGCTTCGCGGCATCGCGCCGCGAAGCTTGGCTACGCACGCATCGCGTCTGTGTATCCAGGATTAGCGGACGAAGCGGCAGCAGAAGACGGCGTATGTTGGTGAGCTTCGAGAAACTGGGGTTAAGGCGATAGCGCCGTTACCGTGCAGCTTTCTAACCCACGCCGTCAAGTGTCGCCCTCCTCCTCATACGGACCGTGCCACAGCCATTGAGCGTCGACAAACCACGCGCCTTGCGATGCATTGGCGCCTATCGGTAGGTTGGCTTTGGGAAAAGCCTGGCCCGCGCGTATGATCGCTTTATCGACATGATTGTGTATCGTCCATCCTTCCCACCATCCAGTTTCGGGGCATAGCATGCCCGTTCGCAGATCCATATAGCCGTACTTCTGGCGCTTTGCATGATTACGCTGGTTTAGTTCCTCGGGTGTGAGGTATTGGCGCGAAACCTCCAATTGTCGAAAACTGTCCATGTTGTCGACCGCTGTGTTTAACTGTCCGGGAAAGCGTTCATATTCGAAGCCCGCATACACTTCAAAATCCGAATCGTCCGCCTGCGGTAATCGGTAATTCAAATGGACGCGATTTGCGTTTGCATCAGGGATTGGAACGAAAGCGTAATGTTCTAGCGATTCCCTTCTCACTCCATCAATAAGTTCCCCGGCCTTGGTTGGCCGAAGACCCAATGCCTCCATCAATTCGTCACCTTTGATCTTGACTCGGGTGTCAGACTGTAGTCGAATCTCGACCGTCCTACTCCCAAGTCGCTGGTTCGCATTCTCGAGGCGCGGATTCCAATTGAAGAATACGCCATAGTCACTGTTGCTGAAGGAGTACGTCTTTTCATCGTCCAGTGGTCCAATGAGCCGTGACGCACCGAAACGCTTTTCAACGTCTTCCAACCGTGCTCTACCCGCAACCCACGCTACCCCGATCTTCGCGAGTTCTATAAGCCGCGTGCGGCTGTCCGCAGTAATCTCATGTTGATTGATTTCATAGCTCGGCGACATATTAGCCTTCTTGCCTGTTTCCGTTGCTGCCTGCGCTGTTGACGGTTGAAGCGCCTGCGCGCGCGTGATATGCGGATGCATAAGCGCGGCTGCACTGACTATCAGACATGCCATCAGGTGCCTCATCTTTGAGCCAATAACTACCTGCGTTCTCGCCACAGTAGAACGCATCGTCTTCCCATGGACGAGATTTATAACCCTCGCTCGTGTGTTCGTAGACCATGTTTTCGACATCGATTTGTGTGCCTCCCGCTCCAACTGTGTGCAAGATTTCCGCTGCCTGATCGAACGCGTTCTTATACTCGCTTTCGAATTCCTCCTCTGTAGTTGCGATGGGAGCGGGATACCATTTCTGAGGCGCCTGCTGGTTGTAGCGTTTCCAACTACCTAGGTTCCACACGTACATCCCCGCCGCCATCCTTTTTAGCCCCGCCAATGCGAGGTTATCGTCAGGCAGCACTTGTTCTCTCGCTATTCGCACCACATCGAAAGCCTTGGGATTCTGTCCTGCTACGACAAGCCCGGGCCAATACAGAATCCTTGGCGTTCTTGGAAAGTTTTCCTCGGGTTTCTGCGCCATTGCATATATCCAGAAATATTGTTGACAATGACGCGTTTCGTGATAAATGGTATCCGCAAAGTCTCGCAGCGCAACCCTTGCATCGAATTCGCGTAGAGACGCCTCCTTCCTGTCGGAACTTACGAATAATTGCTTGAACGTGGCCGTACTAACTTGGAGAGTCCAGGTCGAACCCGAGAACTCACCTTGCGCATCGTCTCTCAGTTTTTGATTTGTGACGATAACATCAGGCAGAGCATCGCTTGGAAGCGCAAAGGCACCGGACTCACTAGAGGTAAGAGTTTTAGCCAGAACCTGCTTTATTCGTTTCGATAGTTCCTTGGTTCCGTCCTCGTCCACCTGAACCCACTTGATGTTGTCCGTTTTACCATTCGGCATGAGCGCCGTGACCTCCTTCCAGATCGGCGTGATGGTCAACGTCGGGGTGCCTTTTCCGAAGTAGTTGTCTCCCCATTTGATCTGCTCGATCAATACATCTCTCAGTTCAACCGCGTAATGGCGCATCACCGGGAAGTCAAGACGCGCCGAGTCTTTGCTTTTCCTCGTGCTGTACCGCATTCCCCAGTTGTAGGGCTGGCACGAAGCGAGATACCAATCGAACTTGAGTTGGTCTGCCTCATTGCGCCGGAGGTCCCGACCGTTGATTGGGCTAACCTCCTTCCTTTGACTGACCATAGTAGGCGCCTGCACTTCGTCTGCTGGCATCGTCAACATAGCCGGGAGAATGGCAACCGGATTTCCCGTGCCGTCGTTATGGAGTATCTCGACTGTCGCGGCTTGGATCGACTCGGATAACACGAGCGCCGTTCGCCCATCGGCGTCGGTCCGCCCTTGAACGACCTGTCCGTCGTCGAGCGTAATGCGGTATGGCTGATTTGGGATCAGCAGACCAGAACGGTTGTCCACGAGCGTGAACACCTCAGCCACCTTCGCATCCCCAACATCCGTCAGTGTCATCTTGACCGGCTTCTCCTTCGGTGCGTCCGTCGAATGACTCGCCGCATGAACGAGAAACGCACCGTTGGTATAGCCCATCAAGCCTTGCGCGCTGATCTCAATGGCACTACCGCCCCCATTGATGCGGACGCCCTTGGCGGCAGTTAGATTGATCCAGCCGTCTGAACTAATGATGTCCGCGTTTTGCTTGGCCACAATCTGCGCACCATCGGCTTGCGCCTCGATACGGATTTTTCCTGCCGCTGCCACGAGCTTGATTCCCGCCTTGCGCACGAACAGCGCGAAGCCAGTCATGACGCTTGCAAAGAACGACCGCGCCGCCGCGAAACTGACGTTTCCGCCCGTCGTCACCGCAAAGTCTCGGTCGCTCGCAATGTGTGTGCTGCCCGCCGCCGTTGTTTGGATACCGGCCGGACTCGCCAGTGTCAGATGCGGCGCAGCGAATTCGGGAAAGTCGCCTGCGTTCCGGTTCGCCTTGCCGGTGCCGCGTAGCTCGTCGTTGGCCGTCTTGATGGACTTCGCCACCTCGCTTTGATTACCGCTTGCGTCCTGCGCCCCGTGCTGCCGCGCGAGTTGGACCATACTCTCGTGGACATCGCGCGCCTGCGTGAGCCGCGCCAAGGTCTCGCCCATGTCCCTCGCCGGGGCGGTCGCCGCGTCACGCGTCTCGGTGCTGATGAGCATGCCCCGATTCGCCCGCAACACGCCCCACGCATCCGTGGCTAGTTCCCAGCCGAGCCCCCGCGCCTGCTGGCGCCCTGCCTGGTACACGATTCGCGTGTTGTAACCCAGCACGAGCCGCGAGTTCGCCTGATCACTCGCCACCTGCACCTGCTGCTGACCGGGCGTGTCATCGGTCACGACATAGTTGTGCCCCTGCCCCTGCAACGCATGGCTCACCAGCCCCGTGAGCGCCATGTTCTTCGGCAGCTCGAACGGCGGCGGATTGAACTGATTGACCTTGCTCGACATCACGAACGGCTTGTCCGGATCGCCCTCGTGATAGCCGATGGTCACTTCGTCCCCGATGCGCGGCACCGACACGAAGCTATGCGGCCCGCCGTGCCACGGCAGCGATACGCGCACCCAGCAGCTCGAGTTCTGGTCCATCTGCCCGAGCCTGTCCCACTTGAACTGCACGCGTACGCGCGCGTAACCGTCCAGCCACAGCGGTTGTTTCTCGGGTCCAACGACGACCGCCGTCTCCGGATGGGCACGTGGCTTTTGCGTCGGCACCAGCTTGAAGAAGATGGTGGCCGGCTGCAGCACCATCTCCGTCACGCAGTGGTACTGCGCATCGCTGCCGGGCGTGGCCGTGAGCTCATCGGGATTGCGGATGTCGATCGAGGTCGACACCACGAGATAGTCGGCATTCAGCTTGTGCTCGGGATGCCCCTCGATCTTGAGCCTTCTGCCCGTCATGATGCCGCGCGCGTTCGCCGTGGCGTGCACACGAAAGCCTTCGCTGCGCAGCGCCTCCACGCGCACGCGCGCCAGATAATCGGCCTCATTGCGATGATCGTTCGGCTGGCCGTCCAGTCCCATCGCGCCTGCGAGCGGCTGCGTGTAATCGCCCCAGTGGTACTGCGCGATGTTGTCGAACGACGACGCGCTGTAACGTTGCTGGTTGCGATCGAACGAACCGTTCGATAACGTGTAGTCGTAGTCGTTGACCGTCACGTCGCCCGGGGTGATCTGGCGCAGCACCTTGAGGCTATGGATATGCTCCTCGTCGATGCGTTTATCTTCGGGCGCGTGATACAGGACCGTGTCGTAGGCGTTGCCGTGCTTCTTGTGCGAGCCGGGCGAATCGCACAGCATGAGCGTCATGCCATCGAAGTGGTAGTAGATGCCCCACTCGGTCCAGAGTTGCTGTAAGAATTCGTAGTCGCTCTGCCAGAACTGTCGGATGAAGTCGCGCTTCGGAAAGACGTTGTTGTTCAGCGCGACCGCTGCCAGGCGCGTCTTCCACGGGAACTTATAGTTTCCGCTCTTGAGAACACTCTCGGTTACGTCCAAGACGCTCATATCCTGAAACACCCGGCTATCTCGATTCTGCGTGGCGAGCCACAGCCACGGCCTTACCGTGAACCGGTAGTAGACGCGCCGGTCATCGCTGCCGGTCTGCTGCACTTCGGTGATGATGCCGTTGATCGTGCGCACCCCTGCGCCGACGTTGCCCGCGCCGAGATCGCCGGGTAGCCCGGGAATGAACGTTCCCTTGCCCTCGAATTCGATCTGGATGGCGATCGTTTTACCAATCAAATCATCAGGCTTGAGGAGCTTGCGTGCGTCCCAGATGCGAAACGTCGGGCTGTCGACGGACGTGAAGTCCACCTCATATTGAAACAGCTCGCCGAGCGCCTCGACGCCCCGCACCCGCTGAGGGATGAGGATCTCGTTGCCGCCCCAGGTAGGCAGCGCCTGACACTCGATTCTCAGCGTGCGGCTTTGCAGCGGGTTGAACATGGATTACGTCCTCACGGCTTAACTAGCGTTGCACCGCAAGCCGTCTTGTCGCCGATGTACGCGACACGCCGTCCTTTATGGGTCATGCTGCCGGAAGCGATGATTGGAGACGTTCCGCCGCACTTCGGGCACTCGGTCAGGTGTTGATCGAGCGCGATGGGAATCCCTAAATGCCTGAAATCTGGCGCCGCTTGAATGACTACGCCGCCGTGGTCGGTCTTGTCGCCAAGGCGCGCGGCTTCGCGACCGCTTGCATCTCTCATCCTTTGTTGTCCTTATTGCTCGCTAGTGAAACTCTAGAACATTTCAGCGCACGGGCATTGTGGTCGCTATCGGAGTCCGCTTAAACCAGCCCGGTCGCCATCTTTGTTCCCGGAGTCGAGAAACGAGCGCATGCAGAACATGGCACCTCGAATTCAATGGACGGCGCATCTTCTAGCTTAGAATCTCTCGGAACCGCACCGTCTCCCCGCGCCCCTCGCAGCACCCCCGAGCCGATGAACGACGACCAACTCCTCCGCTATTCCCGCCACATTCTCGTCGATGAAATCGGCATCGAAGCGCAGCAGCGCTTCCTCGATGCGCACGCGATCATCGTCGGCGCGGGCGGACTGGGCGCGCCGGCCGCGATGTATCTGGCCGCGGCGGGCGTCGGCAAGCTCACGCTCGTCGATGCCGATACCGTCGACCTCACGAACCTCCAGCGGCAGATCGTCCATGCGACGCAATCGGTCGGTCAACCGAAAGTGGAATCCGCACGACACACGCTGCACGCGCTGAACCCGGACATCGAAATTCAGGCGATCAACGCCCGAGCCGACGCCGCCTGGCTCGACGCCAACGTGCCGCACGCGAGCGTCGTGCTCGATTGCAGCGACAACTTCGCCACGCGCCACGCGATCAACGCCGCGTGCGTCGCGCATGGCGTGCCGCTCGTGTCGGGCGCGGCCTTGCGCTTCGACGGACAGATCAGCACATTCGACTTTCGCTCGCCCGCGTCGCCCTGCTACGCATGCGTGTTTCCGCCGGATCAGGCGTTCGAGGAAGTCGCGTGCTCGACGATGGGCGTGTTCTCGCCGACGGTCGGCATCATCGGCGCGATGCAGGCGGCCGAAGCCCTGCGCGTGATCGGCGGATTCGGGGAAACGCTCGCTGGCCGGCTGATGATGCTCGACTCGCTGCGCATGGAATGGAACACGATGAAGATCGCGCGGCAGCCGGATTGCCCGGTCTGCGGCGCGCGTCATCTCTAAAGCTCAGGCTTTCTGCAAACGCGCGAGCGCAGCCTGAAGCTCGGCCGGCTCGTACGCCGCGAGCACGTCGGCAACCGGCTTCTCCAGCGCCTTCAGATTCGAGCGCAAGATCTCCTGCTTCACCACGAGCAATTGGCTCGGATGCATCGAGAATTCGGTCAGGCCCAGTCCGAGCAACAGGCGCGTGACGGCCGGATCGCCCGCCATTTCGCCGCATACCGAGACGGGAACACCTGCGCGCTTCGCCTCGCGCAAGGTCAGCGCGATCAGATGCAACACCGCCGGATGCAGCGGGTCGTAAAGATGCGCGACGGAGTTGTCCGCGCGGTCGATGGCGAGCGTGTACTGGATCAAATCGTTCGTGCCGATCGACAGGAAATCGAGCCGGCTCAGGAACAGCCGCACCGCGATAGCCGCCGCCGGAATCTCGATCATCGCGCCGATCTGCACCTTGCGGTCATACGCGATGCCCGCGTCGTCGAGCTGGCGCTTCGCTTCGCGGATCAAATCGAGCGTCTGATCGATCTCCTGCGCGTGCGCCAGCATCGGTATCAGAATCTTGGTCGGGCCGAACGCCGACGCGCGCAGAATCGCGCGTAGTTGCGTCACGAACATTTGCGGCTCGGACAGGCTCCAGCGGATCGCGCGCAAGCCGAGCGCCGGGTTCGGCGCGGTTTCGTAACCGTCGCCGCCGGTCATGGAATCGAGCGGCTTGTCCGCGCCCACGTCGATGGTGCGGATCGTCACCGGCTTGCCGTTCATCAGCTCGACCGCGCGCTTGTACGCCTCGAACTGCTCCTCCTCTTCCGGCAGCTGGTCCTTGTGATTCATGAACAGGAACTCGGTGCGAAAGAGGCCGACGCCCATCGCGCCGGCTTCGACTGCGACTTGCGCGTCGTCCGGCAGTTCGATGTTCGCGCATAGCTCGATCTTCGTCCCGCAGAGCGTCTGCGTCGGCGAAAACTTGAGGCGCTGGAGCTTGCGCTGTTCCAGCAGCTTTTCGCTTTGCCGATACGAATATTCTTCGAGAACGATGGGCGCCGGATCGACGATCACGATGCCATGATCCCCGTCCACGATGATGAGATCGTTCTGGCGAATCAGCGCGCTCGCCTGCTGCACGCCGACCGACGCCGGAATTCCGAGGCTGCGCGCGACGATCGCCGTATGCGACGTGCGCCCGCCGAGATCGGTCACGAAGCCCTTGAACGCCTGCGTCTTGAACTGGAGCATGTCGGCCGGCGCGATATCGTGCGCGACGACGATCATCTCGTTGTGTCCGTTGCTCGCGGCCGTGTGCACGACGAGCGACGCCGCCGTCGGCGCACCCGCCAGCGCCTTCAGCAGGCGCTCCACGACTTGCTGAATGTCCGCCTTGCGCTCGCGCAGGTATTCGTCTTCGATGTCGTCGAAGAAGCTGCCCAGAATTTCGAGTTGTTCGGTAAGCGCCCATTCGACGTTGTAGCGGCGCGCGCGAATGAGGTCGATGGTCTCCTGCACGAGCATGGCGTCGTTCAGGATCATCATGTGGACGTCGATGAACGCGCCCATTTCGGTCGGCGCGTCGGCGGAGAGGTCTTCCCGCAGTGCTTCGAGTTCCTGCGCTACGGCGGCCTGCGCCGCATGGAAACGCGCGATTTCCGCGTCGATCTGATCCGGCTCGATCAGATAATGGGCGACGTCGAGCGCGGCCGGCGCAATGAGATACGCTCGCCCGATGGCGATGCCTCGTGATACGGGAATTCCATGCAGCGTGAAGGACACGCGCACCTCCTCTAGTTGTGATGTATCCGCGGCCTCTCAGACCCGCGGCGGGCGCTTGGCCGCACAGGCAATTATAAGTTCGAACCTATGGAAAGTCCCTGCACGGCCTGTCGCGGCGGGAACGAGGCGATTTCCCCGCGTTACCGCGAGACCAAATGAAGCGGCCGCAAAAAAGCCGCGTCGATGCGCGGCTTTTCGTTGCATGCGTACGGCTTTCGATGATGCGCTTACTGCCCTTCCCCGAACTTGTCGGCGATCAGGCCGAGTATCGCCTGCATGGCTTCGGCTTCGTCCGGGCCTTCGGTTTCGATCGTCACCGTGCTGCCAATGCCCGCTGCCAGCATCATCACGCCCATGATGCTCTTCGCGTTGATGCGGCGGCCGTTGCGGCTCATCCAGATTTCAGACTGATAGTTGCCGGCGAGTTGCGTGAGCTTCGCGGATGCCCGCGCGTGCAGCCCGAGCTTGTTCACGATAGTTGTTTCTTGTTGCTGCATGATGCTCCGGAACGCGAATGGATGAGGGAAGCGGCGTCAGTGGCTGGCCGCCTTCGCGGCGGCGAGATCGGCGCTCGCGGAACAGGCGGGATCCGGCGAGCCGGCCACCTTGGTTGCAAGCGCGCAAGGATTGAGCGGCGTGGAAGAATCGAGCTCCTGGATTCCCTTCGACCCGCCTTGCAGGATTTTCTCCGTGAGCGTGTCGAGCGGCGTGGCGCGATAGCAGACGGCGCGCACGAGCATCGGCAGATTCACGCCCGCGAGCACGCGCACGTCGGCTTCAGCGAGGCTCGCCGCGATGTTGGCGGGCGTCGCGCCGAAGACGTCGGTGAGCACGATCGCGCCGTTGTCTTCCTTCAGGCGGTCGATTTCCGAGCGGGCGAATGCGCGGACCTCCACCGGATCGCAGTCGGCGGTCACGTCGATGACGCCGATGCGCGCGGGCAAGCCGCCGTAGATATGAGCGACGCACTCACGAAGCGCCGTGGCGAATGGTGCGTGCGCGATGATCAGAATGCCAGCCATGTCGGGATTGCTACCTCTGTAGCGACGAATACGTCAGAGATCGCTCGAAACGCGCGAGCGTCGCGTGTTACAGGCCATATATGCATCCGGCCGGTCGGGAAATCAACCGGCGGGCGCAAGCGGCCTTCCCGTCTTGCCGGCTTGCAGAAGCTGTTCCAGCCCCAGATCGCAAGCCATCGGGAAGTCAATTGTAACAGTGCTGGCAGCGCGCGTTTTGCAGTGCGCCAAACGCATGGAGGCGCATGCGGCGAGAGGCGTCAGCCGGCTGCGCGCTCCAGCGCGTCGATGAACATGCCCGCCACGTCAAAGCCCGTCTGATCCATGATCTCGCGAAAGCATGTCGGGCTCGTCACGTTGACTTCGGTGAGATAGTCGCCGATGGCGTCGAGCCCGGCGAGCAGCAGTCCGCGCGCCTTCAGCACCGGACCGAGCGTTTCGGCGATCTCGCGGTCGCGCGCCGTCAACGGCTGCGCACGGCCGAGCCCGCCCGCCGCGAGATTGCCGCGCACTTCGCTGCCTTGAGGAATACGCGCGAGCGAATACGGCACGGGCTCGCCGCCGATCACCAGAATGCGCTTGTCGCCATCCGATATCTCGGGGATGAACTTCTGCGCCATCACCATGCGCGCGCCGTTCTCGCTCAGCATCTCGATGATCGAACCGAGATTCATGCCGTCCGCCTTCACGCGGAACACGCCCATGCCGCCCATGCCGTCGAGCGGCTTCAGAATGACATCGCCGTGCTCGGCGTGAAATGCACGCAAGCGCGCCGGGTCCCGGGTGACGAGCGTCGGCGCGACGAACTGCGGCCATTCGGCAATGGCGAGTTTCTCCGAATGATCGCGAATGGCCTGCGGCTTGTTGAACACGCGCGCGCCCGCGCGCTCGGCGATTTCGAGCAGCCAGGTGGCGTTCACGTATTCGAGGTCGAACGGCGGGTCCTTGCGCATCAGCACCGCGCCGAACTTCGCGAGCGGCAGATTTTCGGGCTCCGCCGCCGAAAACCACGGCGAGCGGTCGCTGTCCGCTTCGTCGCCGACAATCTGGATGCGGCGCACGTTCGCCTCGACCGCGCTGCCCGTCCACGCGAGGTGCTGCGGCTCGCACGCGTAGAGCACGTGACCGCGGCGCGCGGCTTCGGCCATCATCGCGTAGGTCGTGTCCTTGTAGATCTTGAAGTGATCGAGCGGGTCGGCGATAAAAAGAATGTCCATGGTCTTCGCTTGGGTTCACGCGGCCTGCGAGCTTACCGCAAGCCGCGCGCTTATACCTGAATGGCTTCCGGATCGGTCTTTTCGAGTTCCACCGACGCCGCGAGCAGCCCCAGCCGCGCGACGACGCCGTACATGTAGAAGCGGTTCGGCGGCGCGGCGCCTGGCTTCGCGTGCGCGTCCGGAAGCGCCGTATGCTCGAAACCGAGCGGCACGAAGTGCATGCCCGGCGCGTTCAGGTTCTGATCGCGCTCGCGAGAATCGTGTACGCGATAAAACCCGCCGACGACATACCGGTCGATCATGTACACGACCGGCTCCGCCACCGCGTTCTCCACGCGCTCGAAGGTATGCACGCCTTCCTGCACGATCACGTCGTGGACTTGCAGGCCGTCCTTCGCGTCGTTCATCTTCGCGCGCTCGCGCTTCGTGAGCGCGGCCACTTCGCTCGCGTCGTGCACGGTCATCACGCCCTTGCCGTACGTGCCGGCGTCGGCCTTGATGACCACGTACGGCTTCTCGCTGATGCCGTATTCGCGGTACTTCTTCGCGATCTTCTTGATAACGCCGTCGATGGCGTCCGCGAGCGCCTCTTCGCCCGTGCGCGCTTCGTAGTCCACGCCTTCCACATGCGCGAAGTACGGGTTCACCATCCACGGATCGATCTCGACCATCTTCGCGAACTTCTTCGCCACGTCGTCATAGCAGGCGAAGTGCGTCGATTTGCGGCGCACGGCCCACCCCGCATGCAGCGGCGGCAGCAGATACTGCTCGTGCAGGTTTTCGAGGACAGGCGGAATACCCGCCGAAAGGTCGTTGTTGAGCAGAATCGAGCAGGGATCGAAGTTCTTCAGCCCGAGCCTGCGCGGCGTGCGTTCGAGCGGCTCCAGCACGATCTTCTGGCCGTCGGCGAGCGGAATCGTCACCGGGCCGTGGATGTTTTCATCGAGCGTGCCGAAGCGGACGTTCAGTCCCGCCTGCCGCATGATGGTCGCGAGCCGCGCGACGTTTTCCAGATAGAACGCGTTGCGCGTGTGGCGCTCCGGAATCACGAGCAGATTCTTCGCGTCGGGACAGATCTTCTCGATGGACGCCATGGCCGCCTGCACGGCGAGCGGCAGCACTTCCTGCGGCAGATTGTTGAATCCGCCGGGAAAGAGGTTGGTGTCGACAGGCGCGAGCTTGAACCCTGCGTTACGCAGATCGACGGAACAGTAAAACGGCGGCGTGTGCTCTTGCCATTCGAGACGGAACCACCGCTCGATGGCTGGCGTGGCCTCGAGGATTTTCCGCTCGAGATCGAGCAGAGGGCCACTCAACGCCGTAACTAAGTGCGGGACCATTGATTTCTCGCGGACAGCTTTGCACGGGACCGGAGCGTGACGCCCGGCCGATAGAAGACCAAAGATTGTAGAGCAATTGTTTTGCCTAATTGGGGATGAGCCGGCAATTACCAAGGTCTCCTGCGCCCCGTCCGGCAATGCAAGACGAACGTCAATGGACGAAACCCGGACGCGCGGTCTTTATTCCCCTTCAAACGAAAAAAACCCGCCATGAAGGCGGGCCAAGTCGCTGCGCTCGTTCTTGTAGCCGTAGCGCGCGCGTGATCGATACGCGCACGCTTGCCGGCACATTCGTCACTCGACGTGTTCGCCGTGCAGCGTCACGTCGAGACCTTCGCGTTCCTGTTCTTCCGTGACGCGCAGGCCCATGGTCATGTCGATGATCTTGAGCAGGACAAAGCTCACCACGCCCGAGTAGACCAGCGTAACAAGCACGCCCTTCGCCTGCACGAGCACCGAGCCGTCGAACCCGCCGATGTCCTTCACCGCGAACACGCCCGTCAGCAGCGCGCCGATGATCCCGCCCACGCCGTGCACGCCGAACGCGTCGAGCGAGTCGTCGTAGTTGAACTTGTGCTTGAGCCACGTCGCCGACCAGAAGCAGACCACGCCCGCGACGATGCCGATCACGATCGCGCCCGGCACGCCGACGAAGCCTGAAGCCGGCGTCACCGCGACCAGACCCGCGACCGCGCCCGAGATGATGCCGAGCACCGACGGCTTGCCCTTCGTGATCCACTCCGCGAACATCCAGCCGAAGGCGGCAAATGCGGTGGCGATTTGCGTGGTGAGCATCGCGAAGCCGGCACGGCCGTCGGCCGCGACCGCCGAACCTGCGTTGAAGCCGAACCAGCCGACCCACAGCATCGACGCGCCGATCAGCGAGAGCACGAGGTTATGCGGCGCCATCACTTCGCGGCCATAGCCGACGCGCTTGCCGAGCACGAGGCAGCACATCAGACCCGCGATACCCGCGTTGATGTGCACCACCGTGCCGCCCGCGAAGTCGAGCACGCCTGCCGTCGCCAGCCAGCCGGTCGGTTCCCAGACCATGTGCGCGATCGGCGAATAGACGATCAGCGACCACAGCGCCATGAACACGAGCATCGCGGAGAACTTCATGCGGTCCGCGAACGCGCCGGTGATGAGCGCGGGCGTGATGATAGCGAACGTCAACTGGAACGCGAAGTAGACGGACTCCGGAATCGTCGAGGCGAGATGGCTGACGGTGAGCGTCGTCGCCTTGTCGCCCTTGATGTAGGCCATGCCGTGCAGGAACACGCGCGAGAAGCCGCCGATGAACGACCCGCCCGGCGTGAACGCGATGCTGTAGCCTACGACCGTCCAGAGGATCGTCACGAGACAGCAGATCGCAAAGCTCTGCATGGCGGTCGCGAGCACGTTCTTCTTGCGCACCATGCCGGCGTAGAAGAGCGCGAGACCGGGAATCGTCATGAACAGCACGAGCGCAACCGAGGTCAGCATCCACGCGGTGTCGCCGGAACTGATCTTGGATGAATCGACCGAGAACGGCTCGGTCGGCGCGGCGGGCGCCGCTTCAGACGCGCCCGATGCCGCAGCAGCCGCTTCTGCCGACGAAGCCATCGCCGTGTTAGCGCTGGCGGGCGCGCTTGCCGTCGAAGCCGCGTCGGACGCGGGTGCGGAGGCGGCGACCGGAGCGGACGCGTCCTCTGCGAGTGCGGTGCCGACATTCGCGCCGATCAGCGCGCCCGCCACCATCAATGACATCAAAAAGTTGCGCATTCTTCTGGTTCCTCTTATCGCCGATTTTTCTTAGAGCGCGTCCGCGCCGGTCTCGCCGGTACGAATGCGAATCACCTGTTCGATTGCGGTGACGAAGATCTTGCCGTCGCCGATCTTGCCCGTGCGGGCCGCGCGTTCGACGGCTTCGATTGCCTGATCCACGATGTCGTCCGAAACGGCTGCCTCGATCTTCACCTTCGGCAGGAAGTCGACGACGTATTCCGCGCCGCGATACAGCTCGGTATGCCCTTTCTGGCGGCCGAAGCCCTTCACTTCCGTGACGGTAATGCCCGAAACGCCGATGGCCGAAAGCGCCTCGCGCGCTTCGTCGAGCTTGAACGGCTTGATGATTGCGGTGATGAGTTTCATGTGTCCCTCGCTGTGGTTGCCTTCCTTCCGCCTGCCGTTCCGCTTAAGAACGCGTTCAGAAAAGGTCGCGCCACTTATGCAACTCGTATGCCAATCGAGTACTGGCAAGCCTTCCAGCAAAGCTGCGACAAAATGCGGGGCGCCCCTCTGCCGAACGGCTAACGCGCGCCGCGCGTGCTGGCGCGGGGGCAGGTTCATTGCTAGAGTGGTCGCGAGGTCCGCAAAAAGGGCATGGACGGCCATCGCAGCCGCGAGCCGGCGCTAAAATCGCGTCGCCTGTGAGATGTCCCCGGCGTGCGTTCGCGATATAGGCGCGCGCACCAAGATCGAACATTCGATATTTCGGGGCACTGACCTAACAATGAATGCACTTTATTTGTGCAGAAGGGAGAAACGATGAAGCAGCCCAACGACGTGTTCAACGACCTGCAGCAGAAAATGAGCGAGCTTTTCAAGAACTCGCCCGCGAAGGACGTCGAAAGAAACATGAAGGCGATGCTTTCTCAAGGCTTCTCGAAGCTCGATCTCGTCACGCGCGAAGAATTCGATACGCAGACGCAAGTGCTCGTGCGCACGCGCGCGCGTCTCGAAGAACTGGAAAAGCGCGTCGCTCAACTGGAACAACGGTTGACAAGCACCGGCGCGGCGCAAGACTAAGCCCGCTGTTTCTCTGGTACCCGGCCGGCGAGCCGTGAAGTCCTAGTCTTATTGTCGGCGCGGCCGTTTCCGGCGCGCGCCGTTTCAGGTGAAATCATGTCGCTTGCCGTGGTACGCAGCCGCGCGCCCGCTCCTGGGCGCGCGCCGGAAGTTGTCGTCGAAGTCCATCTTGCCAACGGGCTGCCGTCTTTCTCCATCGTCGGCCTGCCCGATCTCGAAGTCCGCGAAAGCCGGGAGCGCGTGCGCGCCGCGTTGCAGAACTGCGGCTTCGATTTTCCCGTCAGCCGTATCACCGTCAATCTCGCGCCCGCCGATCTGCCGAAAGAATCGGGCCGCTTCGATCTGCCGATCGCGCTCGGCATTCTCGCCGCGAGCGGGCAAATTCCCGCGGAATCGCTCGCCGACCGTGAATTCGCGGGCGAGCTATCGTTGACCGGCGCGCTGCGCCCGATGCGCGGCGCGTTCGCGATGGTCTGCGGCGCGGCGCGCCAGTACGCAGTTGCCGAAGCCGCTAGCGCCCGCGTGCCCGAGGTCTACGTGCCGCTGGCGAGCGCGGCGGAGGCCGCGCTGGTCCCGGGCATCGACGTGTACGGCGCAGCCGACTTGCCTGCGCTGTGCGCCCACCTCAACGGAGTCCCCGACGCGCGGTTGCGACCCGCGCAAGCCGCAACGCTTTCAGACGCGTCGTCCGTGCCCACGCCCGACCTCGCCGATGTCATCGGTCATCCGGGCGCGCGGCGGGCGCTCGAAGTGGCGGCGGCGGGCGGGCATCATCTGCTGATGGTCGGGCCGCCGGGCGCGGGCAAGTCGATGCTCGCCGCGCGTCTGCCCGGCCTTCTGCCGCCGATGTCCGACGACGAAGCGCTCACGTCCGCCGCCATTCTCTCGGCAAGCTCGCTCGGCTTTCACCCGGCGCAGTGGCGGCAGCGGCCGTTTCGCGCGCCGCATCATTCGTCGAGTTCCGTGGCGCTCGTCGGCGGGCGCAATCCGCCGCAACCGGGCGAAATCACGCTCGCGCATCTGGGCGTGCTCTTTCTCGACGAGCTTCCCGAATTCGATCGCAAGGTGCTCGAAACGCTGCGCGAGCCGCTCGAAGCCGGCCGTATCACCATTTCGCGCGCCGCGCAGCAAGCCGACTTCCCTGCCGCCTGCCAACTCGTCGCCGCGATGAATCCGTGTCCGTGCGGGTGGCGCGGCGACCCCTCGGGCCGTTGCCGATGCTCGCCGGAGATCGCCGCGCGTTACCTGCGCAAGCTGTCCGGGCCGCTCATGGACCGCATCGACATTCAGATCGAACTGCCCGCGCTCTCGCCGGCGGAATTGTCAGCGCGCAGCGCGAAGCGCGGTGAATCGAGCGCGCAGGTAGCGGCGCGCGTGGCCGTCGCGCGGGAGGCGCAGTGGCGCCGGCAAGGCAAGACGAATCGCGAGCTGGATGGCCGCGAAGCCGACGACGTCTGCCGCCCCGATTCCGCCGGCGAAGCGCTACTGCGCTCGGCGGGAGAGCGGTTCGGCTGGTCGGCGCGGGCCTACTACCGCGTGCTGAAAGTGGTGCGAACCATCGCGGATCTCGCCGGCGTCGACACGCCGGACGCGGCGCACGTCGCGGAGGCGGTCCAGTACCGGCGCGCGCTCGGCATCGCATGAGGATTGAGGCAGTTCGCGCCAGCGCAAAAATGCTTGTCAAGTCTTGACTTATGCACACCGACGCGATCCGCGCCCCTCTTTCATCGGATTTGACGCTGGCTAGACCTCGATTCCGCAGCCCATTGATTTTATTGAACTAATTAAATTGCCGTCATCGGAGGCAAAGTAACGCCAGCCGCTTATCTCGGGCTTTTGAGGGCCAGCGCACGCTCTTCTCCACAAAGTTATCCACAGAACTTGTGGATAGACGAAAAAGTCCTGACAAATCCGTGTATTACGGCTCAGTTTTGCGAATCGACTTGCATTTCATTTCGCGTGCGCGCGGCGGTTTTAAGCCAGCACTTGCATGGATTCGAGCGTGCCCTCTAAAAAAGTTTGAAGGACGTAAAGAACTGATCCGCTTGCTCGGCGGGCGGCGCTTTGTCAGAGACGATCGCCAGTTGATACACATGCATGCCGCGGGCGACGAAACGCGCGTGAATCGTCCGGGGCTCGCGCTTTTCGCCGCTTTGGCCTGCCACCTGCATCTCGCTGCCGAGCACGCGCCCGCCCGCCGCCAGGTCGATCTGCGTCGCGCGCGCTGCCGGATGCGCATTCACGTTGTGCGCGAGGCCCTGCTCCAGGTAGTCGAGCGCCGCGCGTTGCAGCGCCGGGTCCGCGCTCGGCAGCACGACCGTGCCGACGGCGAAGACCGCGTCGTTCGCTTCGGCGGTCTGCATGCGCATGGTCATCGGCTGGCCGGCAATCTCGATCTTGCGTTCGTCCGCGCGAGGCTTGGCGGGCAGCGTCACTTCGTAGCCGTCGTCGTTGTTCATGACGGTGCGCCAGTCATAGGCGGGCGTGCAGGCCAGCAGCGCGCCACAGGCAACAGCCGCCATCGACGCGCGCCACGCGCCGAGCGCGGCAAAATGGCGCACTACGGCTACCACGGGGAGAAAAGCCTGCTTCATGTCCGATTTTTTGCGTGAGAAAGCATCATTATCGCGCCGCGATGCCGGGCTTTCCGTTCTGTCATGATGCCGCCCGGCGTTTGGCGCTAAAATAACCGGCACTTTCCTATTGCGGTTGCGCCGCTCAGGGCGCTGGACTCTGCAATCCGAGGTTCCCATGTCCCAAACCACGCAAGATACTTCCGGCCGCGCCAAAAGCCCGCTGCGCTATGTCGTCATGGCGCTCGTCGCGGGCGTGATCGCCTGTACCGGCTACTTCGCGTTCGGCGGCCAGCAGCGCGTGCCGGACGCCACGTTCACGCTGCTGTCGGGACAGAAGATTTCGACATCCGCGGATCTGAAGGGCAAGGTCTATCTCGTCAACTTCTGGGCGACGAGTTGCGAGACCTGCATGAAGGAAATGCCCGAGATGATCAACACGTACAACAAGTTCAAGGGGCGCGGGCTGGAGTTCGTCGCCGTCGCCATGAACTACGACGCGCCGATGTACGTCAGCAATTACGCGCAAACGCGCAATCTGCCGTTCAAGGTCGCGATGGACGACGGCAGCGCCGCCAAGCAGTTCGGCAACGTGCAACTGACGCCGACTACCTTCGTCATCGACAAGAACGGCAAGATCCTGAAACGCTATGTCGGCGAGCCGACGTTCGCGGAACTGGATGCCTTGCTGGACAAGGCGCTCGGCTCTGCGGCGTGAGCGCAGCCCGTCTCGAGACAACGCCCGCTCGCGCGGGCGTTGCTTTTTCTAGCGGTCGGAATCGCCTTTCGCGGCAAGCCCGTAACGCTTGATCTTCTCGTAGAGCGTCGCCTTGCCGACCTGCAAGCGGTCCGCCGCCATCGCGACCGCGCCGCCGCACTGCTCCAGCGTTTCCGCGATGACCGCGCGCTCGAACTGCTCGGCGCGCTCCTTGAGCGATTGCGTCGCCGTGTCGAGCGACGCGCTCGCGTCGTCCATCACGCCGAGCACCATGCGATCCGCCGCGTTGCGCAGTTCGCGCACGTTGCCGGGCCAGTCGCGCTGCATGAGTTCGGCGCGCTGCCGGTCCGTGATGAGCGGCGCGGGCCGGCCGTAGCGCACGGCGGCATCGAGCAGAAAGTGTTCGAAAAGCGGCACGATGTCCTCGCGGCGCTCGTTGAGCGGCGGCAGCGTGATGGTCACGACATTCAGCCGGTACAGCAGGTCGCGCCGGAACGTGCCGTCCGCGACGTGCTCGTTCATGTCGCCTTTGGCCGCGGCCACCACGCGCAGATTCGCCTGCACCGGCTGGTTCGACCCGAGCCGTTCCAGCACGCCGTCCTGCAACACGCGCAGCAGCTTCACTTGCAGCGAGAGCGGCATGCTTTCGATTTCGTCGAGAAAAAGCGTGCCGCCGGATGCGTGCTCCAGCTTGCCGATGCGCCGCTTTTGCGCGCCCGTGAACGCGCCCGCTTCGAAGCCGAACATTTCGGATTCGAACATCGGCTCGGGCAGCGCGCCGCAGTTCACCGCGATAAACGGCTTGTCGCGGCGCGGCGACATCTCGTGCAAACTGCGCGCGATCAGTTCCTTGCCGGCGCCCGTGTCGCCGTTGATGAGCACGGAGGCGTCCGTCGGCGCGACGTTCGCGATCAGCCGGCGCACCTGTTCGATGGCCGGACTGCGCCCGATGATGCGCGGCGCGACGCCGCTCTGATCGGCCAACTCGCGCCGCAGCGCCTGATTCTCAAGAACAAGCGTGCGACGTTCCAGCGCGCGCCGCACCGCTTCCACGAGACGCTCGGAGGCGAACGGCTTCTCGATGAAGTCGTACGCGCCGTCGCGCATCGCCTGCACGGCCATCGAAATATCGCCGTGTCCGGTGACGAGAATCACGGGCACGTCCGGCGCGCGTTCGCGGCACTGCGCGAGCAAATCGAGGCCGCTCGCGCCCGGCAGCCGGATGTCGCTCACGATCACGCCGGGAAAATTCGCGTCGATGACGCGCGCGGCCGATTCGACGCTGCCGTGGCCCGCCACCTCGAAGCCCGCGAGTTGCAGGCTCTGCACGCTCGCGCGGCGCACGAGCTCGTCGTCTTCGATAAAGATCACCTGCAAACCGGCAGTCATGTCTTGCCTCGATTCAAGTTGCTACGCGCGTCGCAGCGTCAAAACGAATTCCGCGCCGTGCGAGTGATCGGCGTCGGCTTGCGTGCCGCCTTCCGGGCCGTCCGCGACGATGGGCGCCACGCGATTGCGCGCGACGAGCGTGCCGCCGTAGTCCCGCGCGATCGCCGATGAAATCGCCAGCCCCAGGCCGAGCCCATGACCCGTCTCCTTCGTCGTGAAGAACGGCTCGAACAGGTGCGGCAGCGCGTCGGCGGGAATGCCCGGCCCGTTGTCGCGTACGACGATCTCGACCGCATCCGCCCGCGCGTCCAGTTCGATCACGATGCGCGGGGCGTCGCAGGAGGCGACGGCATCCAGCGCATTGCCGATCAGGTTGATGAACACCTGCTCCAGTCGCAAATCTTCGCAGCGCACCATGATCGGCGGGCCGTCGCCTTCCAGTTCCGGCGCAATGTCGAGCACGACGTTCGCAAGACGCGGCCCGAGCATGCCGAGCACATTACGCAGCGCTCGCGCGACGTCCGTGCGCGCGTTCTTCGGCCGCGCCTTGGCAACGAAGAGCTTCAGCTGATTCGTGATCTTGCCCATGCGCTCGGTCAGCGCGGCAATGGCTTCGAGATTCTCGCGCGCCGCCGCCTGATCGCCGCGCTCGATCAAGACGCGCGTGTTGTCCGAAAAACTGCGCAACGCGGCTAGCGGCTGATTCAACTCATGCGTGATGCCCGCCGCCATCTGCCCGAGCGCGGCCAGTTTGCTCGCCTGAATGAGTTCGTCATGCGCGGCGCGCAGGTCCTGCTCGGCGCGCGTGCGCTCGTTCACTTCCTTCGTGAGTTGCGCGTTCGCCTCAGACAAATCCGCCGTGCGCTCCGCCACGCGCTGGTTCAGTTCCGCATACGCCGCCTGCAACAACTCGCGGCTGCGGATCATCTCGCGCACGCGCGCGCGCCGCATGCGCCAGTAAAAGGCGAGCAGACAGAGCGAAACGAAGACGAGCGCCGTCACGACGACCGCCGTCTGCGCCGCGCTTTCGACCGGATCGAGCGGCGCCATCGTGATGAGTTGCCAGTCCGGCTCGCCGATGGAACGGCGCGTCGCCAGAAAACTCGGCGCGTTGTGTCCGCCGCCGACGCGCACGATCTGCGCGCCGCCTTCGAGCGTTTCGACGACGGACAGAGGCAGCGGCGTGATCGGCTGCTGCGCGTACTGTCGCGTCTGATACACCGACGCCTCGACGCTCTGCGGCAACGGCCGCACCGTGTGATATTTCCACGACGGCACCGAGGACAGAAAGATCACGCCGTGGTCGTCGGTGACGAGGAGCGGCTCGGACGCATCCGCGCCTTGCAGCCATTCGAGATTGAGCTTGACGACCGCGACGCCGATCAGCTCGTGCCCGCCTTCCTGATACACCGGCTGCGAGATGTAGTAACCCGGTTCGAGCGAAATCGTCCCGAGTCCGAAGAACCGTCCGACGCCGCCTTTCACGGCATCGACGAAATACGGCCGGAAGTGATATTCCACGCCGATGAAGCTGTCCGGCCCGCTCCAGTTGCTTGCCGCGACACAGTAGCCGTCGGCGCGAATCAGGTAAGTCGCGGTGGCATGCGAGCGGCGGTTGAGGTCTTCGAGATAGCGGTTCGCGCGATCGACATTGCGCGCATCGGGCGAGACGAGCACGTCCTGCACGAACGGATGGCGCGACAGCAGATACGGCAGATATTCGTAGCGGTCGAGCGTGCTTTTCAGCGTGCTCGTCGTGCGATCGACGCGCGCCGCCGCGTTGCGCCGTAACTCGTCGATGCCGCGCTGCCGCTCGACGTGCCACGTGAGCGCGCAGCACGCCGTGAGCAACGCGGCGAGCGCAAAGAACACGAGGATACGGCGCGTCACGTGATGAGATTCCCGCGATTGAGAATCCCTCATTGTGGCATAGGCGTTTTCGGGATAAGCCTGCCTACACGCGCGCGGCGAAGCGTCCGCAGTCGGAAGCTTCGCCGCTCGCATGTTCGCGTCCGTCCCGAGTCGCTTCAGACCGTTTCGGCCTCTTCGGTCACGTCCACATTGCGATGCAAGGCCGCGCGCAGCTTGGCGCGATCGAGTTCGCGCTCCCACGCCGAGACAACCACCGTCGCCACGCCGTTACCGACGATGTTGGTCAGCGCGCGGCATTCGCTCATGAAGCGGTCGACGCCGAGAATCAGCACCATGCCCGAGAGCGGAATGGTCGGCACCACCGCAAGCGTCGCGGCCAGCGTGATGAAGCCCGCACCGGTCACGCCGCTCGCGCCCTTCGAGGTCAGCATCGTCACCGCGAGCAGCGTCAACTGCTGCCCCCACGACAGGTCGGTGTTGGTCGCCTGCGCGATGAAAAGCACCGCCATCGTCATGTAGATGTTGGTGCCGTCGAGATTAAACGAATAGCCGGTCGGCACGACGAGACCCACGACCGAGCGCGAGCAGCCGAGCTTTTCGAGCTTCAGCATCAGTTGCGGCAGCGCGGCTTCGGACGAACTCGTGCCGAGCACGATCAGCAACTCTTCCTTGATGTACGCGACGAAGCGCAGCACCGAGAAGCCGACCATTCGCGCGATGATGCCGAGCACCACCACGACGAACACGACGGACGTCAGATAGAACGTGCCGATGAGCTTGAGCATGGGCAGGAGCGAGCCGATGCCGTATTTGCCGATGGTGAACGCCATCGCGCCGAACGCGCCGATGGGCGCGAGCTTCGTGATGATGCCGACCATGCCGAAGAGCACGCTCGACAGGCTTTCGATGAAGCTCGTCACCGGCCTGCCGCGCTCGCCGAGATGTGCGAGCACCGCGCCGAACAACAGCGCGATCAAGAGGATCTGAAGGATTTCGCCCTGCGCGAACGCGGACGAGAGCGTGTCCGGAATGATGTGCAGGAAGAAATCGACCGCGCTCTGACCGTGCGCGGCCTTCGCGGCGTACGTGTCGATGGCCTTGTGATCGAGCGTCGCCGGATCGACGTTGAAGCCGACGCCCGGCCGCAGCAGGTGCGTGGCGACGAGGCCGAGAATCAGCGCGAACGTCGAGACGACTTCGAAGTACAAGAGCGCCTTGCCGCCGACGCGCCCGACTTTCTTCATGTCCTCCATGCCGGCGATGCCGGTCACGACGGTGCAGAAAATGATCGGCCCGATCACCATTTTGATGAGCTTGATGAAGCCGTCGCCGAGCGGCTTCATGTCGGTGGCGAGCGAGGGATAGAAATGCCCGAGCGCAATACCGATGGCGATGGCCACGAGCACCTGCACGTACAGGACTTTGTAGAAAGGTTTCTTCACGATGGTTCCAGGCAATATCAGCAGTTGGCAATGAAAGCGCCAGCGGCGAGCCGCGAAGTGCGGGCAAAGCGGCGACGCGTGGTGAGAAACCGCGCGTGCCGGATCGCGTCGCGTTAGCGAGAGCCGCTACGTCGACGGATCAGGGTCGGTTGAGTGCGAAGGGGGGCATCGGCTTGTCTCCTTGGGTTTTATGGGCGGCTTCGCGGGCCTTGGGTCTTTTTATGCAAGGGAGATGCCAGTGTGCGAATAGCTCCAAGCCGTTGAAACCAAAGGCGCCGCGCCGAACGCGGGCTAATGCGGCTCCGGGTTTCCGGAAAAGCGCTGCGCGGCTGTCCGATGATCTGGACGCCGCCCGCTTCCTTGCCGATTCAAGAGCGCGAAAAAAAACCCACGTCACCGTGGGTTTTCGTTAGCAGCACGCCGCAGCCCAATCAAACCACCCCCGCCCCGTGCGCCTGCAAATCCGCGTGATAACTCGACCGCACCATCGCGCCGACCGCCGCGTGCGTGAAGCCCATCTTGTACGCTTCTTCCTCGTACATTTTGAACGTATCCGGATGCACATATGCGCGCACCGGCAGATGGTGCTCCGACGGCTGCAAATACTGGCCGATGGTCAGCATATCGACATCGTGCGCGCGCAAATCGCGCATCACCTGAAGAATTTCCTCTTCCGTTTCGCCCAATCCGACCATCAGGCCCGACTTGGTCGCCACTTCCGGATGCAGCGCCTTGAAGTCCTTCAGCAGCCTCAGCGAATGGTGATAATCCGAACCCGGACGCGCTTCCTTATAAAGACGCGGCACCGTTTCGAGATTGTGGTTCATCACGTCGGGCGGCGCGGCGGTCAGAATATTGATCGCGCGGTCCAGACGCCCGCGAAAATCCGGCGTCAGAATCTCGATGCGCGTTTCCGGCGAATGTTCGCGCACCTGCCGGATGCACTCGACGAAGTGGGCCGCGCCGCCGTCGCGCAGATCGTCGCGGTCCACGCTGGTGATGACCACATACTTTAGCTTCAACGCGCCGATGGTGCGCGCGAGGTTCAGCGGCTCCTCGGGATCGAGCGGATCGGGACGGCCGTGGCCGACATCGCAGAACGGGCAGCGGCGCGTGCACTTGTCGCCCATGATCATGAACGTGGCCGTGCCCTTGCCGAAGCATTCGCCGATATTCGGGCAGCTCGCTTCTTCGCAGACGGTGTGCAGGTTGTGCTCGCGCAGAATCTGCTTGATTTCGTTGAACCGCGAATTGCCGGTCGCCGTGCGCACGCGAATCCACTCCGGCTTTTTCAGCTTCTCGATCGGCACGACCTTGATCGGAATGCGCGATGTCTTCGCCTGCGCCTTTTGTTTCGCGGTGGCGTCGTAGGGCGCGGGGATCGTCGGGGAAGCGGGAGCGGTGTCGCCTGCCAGGTTTGCGGTTGCGTCAGTCATTCGGTTGATCCGGTAGATGCAGCGGGACGGCTCGCGCCGTCTTGCGGTTGAGCGGCGGCGCTCGGCGTGCCGTCCATCTGATGCGCCAGTTTTTCGGCGAGCGTGAGTGCGACATCGCGCCAGCCGGCCACGACGCCGAGCGTCGCCATGTCGACCGTTTCGAGTCCCGCGTAGCCGCACGGGTTGATCGCGAGGAACGGCCGAAGGTCCATCTTCACGTTCAGGCTGACGCCGTGGTAGCTGCAGCCGTTGCGGATCTTGAGCCCGAGCGCGGCGATCTTCGCGCCCTCATGCAGTTCGTGCAACCGAACGTTCGCGCCGCGTTGCGCCTGAAGCGCCGTCGGCGCGGCCACGTAAATGCCCGGCGCGCCCGCCTTGCGGTCGGTCGCCAGATTATACGTTGCAAGCGTTTCGATCACGGCCTCTTCGATACGCCGCACCATCTCGCGCACCATGAGCTTGCGACGGCGCAAGTCGATGAGCAGATACGCGACGATCTGCCCCGGCCCGTGATAGGTGATCTGTCCGCCGCGATCCACCTTGACGAGCGGAATGCCGCTGTCGGCTAAGAGCAGATGCGCGGGATCGCCCGCGAGACCGAGCGTGAAGACCTGCGGATGCTCGACGAGCCAGATTTCGTCGGGCGTGTCGGGCGTGCGGGCGTCGGTGAACGCGCGCATCGCGTCGAAACTCTCGCCGTACGGTTCGAGGCCGCGCCAGCGCAGCCTGAGCTCGCCAGCGAGGTCGATGGCAGGCTCGGAGATAAGCTCGGTAGAAAATGCAAGCGGCGTGGCGGACATGATCCCGGTAGTTTACCGAAATCGCTTCATGCCCGCCGGCCGTGAAGACGAAGATAGACCAATGCGCACGCTCAGACGGTGCGCCAGCCGGCGCGAAAGCGCAGCGCGAGCCGCTCGATGCGCGCGGACAGCCAACGAATCGCGCGCTCGTCGCGACGCGGCACGATGGTGAACACGACGCGCGCGGGCTTCTCGCCTTCCGCCGAAAGCCATAGACGTTCGCGCTCGCGCAGGTTTAGCCGGTCGCCGGGCGCGAGCCAGTAGTCTTCGATGTCGTTGCTGCGTGTCGCCCAGACCGGGCTTCCGTGCACGGTGAGCCGCGTGCCGCGCGCAATGCGCATCGGCACGGTTTCGCCGGGATTGATTTCGAACGTGACGCTTGTTGATATTTCTCGCATGATCGACTCCGCCAACGGAACGTTTCGATGACTACAATCCTAGGCGTAGCAAGGCATGGGACCAAACGATCAATTTTCACCGCTATGTGAGCCGCATTGACAAACGCATCCGCGAACATCCACATGGACCTGCGCCAGCTTCCCGCGCTGAACGCGCTGCGGGCCTTCGAAGCCGCCGCCCGTCACGAAAGCTTTTCGCGCGCTGCCGACGAGCTTTTCGTCACGCACGGCGCGGTCAGTCATCAGATACGCGCGCTGGAGGCCGAACTCGGCGTGGCGCTTTTCGCCCGCGACGGCAAGCGCGTGCGCCTCACCGACCGCGGCCGCCAGTACGCAGCCGACGTGCGCGCGGCGCTCGTGGCGCTCGCGGAATCGACGCGGCGCATGCGCTCGGGCGACCGGGACCGGCGGCTCGTCGTGTCCATGCTGTCGTCGTTTTCGGCGCGGTGGCTCACGTCGCGCGTGGGCGGATTCATCGAAAAGCATCCGGAGTTCGATCTCGAACTGCTGTCGACGAACGCGCTCACCGACTTCAGCCGCGACGACGTGGACGTGGCCATCCGCTTCGGCTATGGCAAGTATTCGGGCGTGCACGCCGAGCCGTTGCTCGACGAAGTGTTTTTTCCGGCGTGCTCGCCGCGCTTCAACGGCGGCGCGTTGCCGCGCGCGCCCGCCGATCTCGCGAACATGCCGCTCCTGCGCTCCGGCGACGAACTATGGCGTCCGTGGTTCGACGCGGCCGGCTTGCCGGACATGCCGGAGCCCAAGCGCGGCGTCTTGTTCGAGGATTCGTCGAATTCGCTGCAGGCGGCCATCGACGGCCAGGGGATCGCGCTCGTGCGGCGCTCGCTCGCGATGCAGGAAATCATCGACGGGCGGCTCGTGAGGCTTTTCAACGTGGATGGTCCGAGTCCGTGGACCTACTTCTTCGTGTGTCCGCCGGAGTTGCTGGCGACCAAGCGCGTGCAGGCTTTCAGGGAGTGGATTTTCTCCGAAGCGGAGAAGTTCAGGCAGCTTTACGAGCGCACGCCCGCCGTGTGCGATGCGCCCGCAGCCGCAGGCAATCTCAGAGCACTACCTTGACCATCGGGTGCCCGGTGAGCGCGCGATAGATGTCGTCCAGATGCGCGCGGTTCTGCGCGCGAACCGTGCACGTCAGACCCGTGTAGTTGCCGCCGGACGACGGCCGCGCTTCGACGCGCGTCACGTCGAACTCGTTGTCGAACTCGCGGATCACGGTGACGATGGTGTCCTGAAACTCGGGATGCGACTTGCCCATCACCTTGATCGGGAAATCGCAGGGGAAGTTGAACAGCTCGTCGGTGCTGCTGGCCTGCGTCGGATCGGCCGACTGCGGCTTGGAATCGAATGAATCGGACATGGGTTTCTCCTTAACCGGCGCGGCTCGCCTGCTGCGCGAACTCGCGCGACTTCGCCCGCTGGTAGGCGTCGTACAGCGCAGCATAGACCGGGCCGGGACGGCCGTCGCCGACGGCCTGGCCGTCGAGCGTGGTGATCGGCATGACTTCCTTCGTCGCCGAGCTGATCATGATTTCGTCGGCGGCGCGCAGCTCGGCCTCGGTGATGTCGCGTTCCTCGAACCGAATGCCCGCCTCGGCCGCGAGTTCCTCGACGAGCCCGTAACGGATACCTTCGAGGATGCGCGGGCCGCGCGGCACGCCCAGCAGCGCGCCGTCCTTCACTACCCACACATTTGAGGACGAACCTTCGGTAAGCAAGCCGTCGCGCAACTGGATGGTTTCGAGCGCGTCGTTTTCCGCCGCGTGCTGCGCCATCAGCACGTTGCCGAGCAGCGAGACCGATTTGATGTCGCAGTGCAGCCAGCGCTTGTCCTCGGCCGTCACGGCGACCGCGCCTTGCGCGCGGCTCGCGGCGCTCGGCAGCACGAGCGGACTCAGCATCACGAAAACGGTCGGCGTGATGCCGGCCGGGAACGCGTGCCCGCGCTTTTTCGCGACGCCGCGCGTCACCTGAATGTAGACAAGGGCGTCGCCCGGACCAGCGTTCGCCTCGATCGCGCGGGCGATGAGCGCGCGCCAGCCGGCGTCGTCGAACGGATTCTCGATGCGGATCTTGCCGAGACTCCGGTTCAGCCGCGCGAGATGCTGCGTGAGCCGGAACGGCAGACGCGCGCCGCCGCCCTGCGCGTAGAGCGGGACGACTTCATAGATGCCGTCGCCGAAGATGAAGCCCCGATCCAGCACCGGAATGCGCGCTTCGGAAAGCGGTCCCCACTCGCCGTTCAGATAGACCGTCGGGTTGAAGTCGTCGGCTTGGCTTTGACTCATTCGGACCGCTCCGTTGGAACAGAAAACGCGATTACTTCTTCTTTTGCCACATCAGCAGCGCGGAATCCCACAGGCGGCCGAAGAGGCCGGCTTGCGGCACGTCCTGCAACGCGACGAGCGGGAACTGCGCTACGTCACGGCCGTCCGCCATCATGCGCACGGTGCCGATCTGCTGGCCCTTCTTGATCGGCGCGATCAGCAAGTCGTTGCGCGTGATAGTCGGCTTGACCTTGTCGCCGAGACCCTTCGGCACGGTGATGTACTGATCCGTCTCGACGCCCGCCTGCACGTTGTCGGTCGCGCCCTTGTACACGCGCGGCGATTCGATCACCTGGTTCGCCTTGTAGAGGCGCAGCGCGTCATACGCGGTGTAGCCGTAGTTCAGCATCTTGAGGCTGTCCTGCACGCGCGCCGATTCCTTCGGCTCGCCCATCATGACGGCGACGAGACGCCGGCTCGCGTCCGGCATGCCCGGCAGCGAACGCTTGGCCGTGGCGATCAGGCAATAGCCCGCCGCTTTCGTGTGGCCGGTCTTGAGACCGTCGACGCTCGGATCGAGCCACAGCAGGCGGTTGCGGTTCGGCTGCTTGATCTTGTTGTACGTGAATTCCTTCTCCGAGAAGATGCTGTAGTACTCGGGAAAGTCGCGGATCAGGCGCGTCGACAGCACGGCGAGGTCGCCTGCCGTCGTGTAGTGCTGCGGATCAGGCATGCCGTTCACGTCGGCATAGTGCGTGTGCTTCATGCCGATGCGCTGCGCCGCGCCGTTCATCAGATTGACGAAGTTGGCCTCGCTGCCGCCGACGAGTTCCGCGAGCGCGATGGCCGCGTCATTGCCCGACTGGATGATCATGCCGTACACGAGGTCATGCACCGTGACCGGCTTGTTCGCCTCGATGAACATGCGCGACTCGTCCGTCCTCACGCGGCGCACCGCCTCGGTCGGCATGACCGTCTGGTCCATGTTGATCTTCTTGGACTTCAGCGCGTCGAAGACGAGATACGCGGTCATCAGCTTCGTGAGCGACGCCGGCTCGACGCGTTCATCCGGATTGCCGGATGCGAGCACCTGATTGCTGGTGGCATCGACGAGCACCCACGAATGCGCCGTCACCGCGGGCGGCGGCACCTGCGCGAACGCGCTCGCGGCAGCGAGCATGGCCGGCAGCACGACGGCGGCCTTGAATGCGCGGCGGTGAATGGCGGTAGTGGAAACGAAAGCGGAGACGGGCGAAACAGAAAAGCCGGAAGGGAAAAAGCGCATAGGATCGGTCGGCAGAAAGAGCATCGGCGCTCCGCCCGGGATGATCCGAAAGGCGGCGAAGCGCGGGTTGAACAGGCAGACCGTTCGTGCCGGTCGCGCTCTTCGCCTGCTGGCGGAAACGGGCACGCGGGGGTACCGCGGCGAAGGAGCGCACATTCGACAGACGGCCGCGCCATCGGTTCTCAAACGTTTGTTTTCGAACGTCGCGTAGGCCGGCAATGAGCCGGCGCTCTGGCGTCGGGCTTTTCGCCGCAGCGTCGGGTCACAGCGTGCGGACACAACGTTGGAAAGCAGCGTTGGAAAGCAGCGTTGTGACACGGAGTCGCGGCGAAAAAATTCTGCGCCATTATACGCGCGGCCAAGAGCGTGATTACGGCGAATCTGCGTGAGACCGGCGCCAATCCGCGCTTTTTCAGGCGATGCCTTAAGCGAAAAGTCGAATTGCGATGACGGCCTGAGCCGGCGCGCGGCGAAAGCCTTCGGAAGGCTAACGCCAGGCGTCGACGATCACGCGCTTGAGAATATGCAGCTTGCGATGGAAGAAATGCTCGCCGCCCGGAATGACGACGACCGGCAGTTCCTGCGGCCGCGCCCAGTCGTAGACGGAGGCGATGGGCACCGTATCGTCCACTTCGCCGTGGATCACGAGCGTGTTCTCGGGCACCGGCGCGACTTCCCAGCGGCTCGCCGCCGTGCCGACGAACACCATGCGCTCGATTGCCTGCCCGCTTTCCTGCATGCGCTTCGCGACATGCGACAGCACGAAGGTGCCGAAGGAAAAGCCCGCGAGCACGATGGGCACGTCGCGCTGGCCGGGCTGCGCGCGCATGTGTTCGATGACCGCGAGCAGGTCTTCGCGCTCCCCGATGCCGTTGTCGTGCTCGCCTTCGGTCTGCCCGACGCCGCGGAAATTGGAGCGATACGTCGTATAGCCGAGCTGCACGAAGGTGCGCGCGAGCGTTTGCGCGACCTTGTTGTCCATCGTCCCGCCGAAGAGCGGATGCGGATGCGCGACGAGCGCGATGCCGCGCGGCGCGGACTCCGTGCGATCGAGCGCGACTTCGATCTTGCCCGCCGGGCCGTCGATGAGAAACTTTTCTGTTTGCGCGTTCATGAAGGCGGGCGTCAGACGGGTTGATCGATCAGAAGACGCTCGACGATCTTGCCGTTGGCGAGATGCGAATCGACGATTTCGTCGATGTCGGTTTCATCGACATACGTGTACCACGTGCCTTCCGGATACACGACGACGACCGGCCCTTGCTCGCAGCGGTCCAGACAGCCGGCCTTGTTGATGCGCACTTTGCCTTCGCCGGCGAGGCCGAGCTTCTTCACGCGCTTTTTCGCGTGCTCCTGCATGGCTTGCGCGTTGCAGTTCGCGCAACTGGGACGCGAGGCGTCGGCATCGCGCTGATTCAGGCAGAAGAACACGTGGTACTTGTAGAAGGAGTCCATGAGCGTCCGGCGATGGGGGTGTCGGTCGATTATAGCGAGCGATGTCGGGGGACGTGTCGGCGGGAGTTGGCGCTTCAGCGCCTACTCCCGCCCCATGCAAGGCGGTCGGCGGGAGTTGGCGCTTTAGCGCCTTACTCCCGCCCCATGCAGAGCGGTCGGCGGGAGTTGGCGCTTCAGCGCCTTACTCGTGCCCGATGCAAGACGCTCGGCGGGAGTTGGCGGATTCGAGCCCCCTCGCAACCGGCGACTTTGAGCAGCTTGCGCAAACGGTGCCGTGATCTTCCTCCAGTTGCTAATCGACAAGTCGAGCAATGAGTAACGCACCGCATGTCGTCGAATGCCCTTCGAGTGCAACCGGAGCGCCGAAGTCCAAGCTATCGTCATAGCCTTCAGCGATCACGAACACGTGCGGTGTGCACCGAGGGCACGTGACTTTGTCGCCTTTGCGGGCGATCGGAATATCACTCGGGCCCCAAGTCGATGACGGGCTACCGGAAACAACTCGACCTCCATGATCGGTGGCATCGCCGACGACAATCTGCGCCCTGCCAGCCACCGTTGAGCGTTCCATTCGCATCTCCTATTGCGTGCGGTTTTCTGAGGCTTTAAGGCTCAAGATGGGCGGATCTTGGTAAGTCGTGTCGATTGTATAACCCGCAGCACGCAATCTTGCCTCTGCCTTGATGCGGTCCTCGTGGTATTTTGCAAGTTCAGCGGAGATCAGTACTTTCCAATTGTCGATTCGCTCAGCATTACCTGCAAAGTAACCAATCCCGTAAAAACCGAATTCGCTCTGCGCATCCACGCCTAGTAAATAGGTACTCTTACCGACAAGTCCTGCCATATTGCTCTCATCGACGACGACTTCCAGATACACGCCATCGGCTTGGAATAACCATCGGGGACGGTTCGGCAACATCGACTTCCACTCTTCAATGGTGGGAGTGTAAGTGGAATCTAGGGAGTAAACGCCGCCTACTCCTGAAGAAGCATTGTAGATCCACGCTTCTCTACCTTTTAAACGAGGCAGGCTCGCAGGAATGTAACGTTTCCATCCCACAGCACGTAGTAGCGCCAGCAACGACATGACACGACCGCGCGCAGCTTCGTGCGTGTCAGCCTGTTCTGGACTCACGCCGAAATTGATGTCCCACTGATAGATTCCTTTGGGCACGTCCTCATCCGCAGTCCCAAGCACGGACAACACATTGTCCAGTACAAAGGTGTGCTTTCCATGAGCAAATTCGACTGTACCCAAGCTACCTCTCTGCCACTCACGCTGATAAAACGTCGTGCCAGTTGGATGCTTATCGATAGACGCGCCGGGACCATCGAGGTCAGACAGCTGGGGATTGCCAAGGCGGATAAGTGTGTGCGTCTGAGACATCTCTTTCCCTAAAATTGCGGTTGAGCCGAGCGCCCAGTGCGGCGCATGAAGAATCGTTGCGCAGACCACCAGTACTGCGAGAAGAATACCTGCTGCAGAGACCCCTCTCATGAAGACACCTCGGCATCGCCCCAGCTCTTTATTTCCGTCAAGAAGACGTACATCTGCGATCTTCTCTTCCCTTGCATGAGATTATGGTATTTTCGGGCTGCACCTTTTATCCAACTCATACGCTGCCTGTAATCTTCAAGGACAAGTCCCTCAGGTGCATCAGAGTTCAACTCCTCGTCATCGGTCTGATACTCGGGGCTCAATACAAGTCGAAGGCTTGGCACTAACGCGCCAACGAGCGGCGCCTTCGAAGCGATTCGCTGGGTTCCCAACCATCCGCAAAAGGAAGGATCGTCATAAATCAGACCTTGCAACACCTCGCCCTGCTCGTGTTGAGCAATCGCTAGCAAGTGCGCGAAAGCGTATGTAGCCTTCAGGATGGGATCCTGGATTAGTTCCCACATAGCGATCGCGTTGAAACCTCGCATTACTGTGGGCGTGCATTGCAAGTAACCCAGCTGCTTTTTCTTCTCTCCGGTCTCCGCATCTATAACGTAAGGAATTTTGTCAATTGATTCAGCATAACCCTTCTGACGCTTGAAGTTAGCCGAAACCTGTGCGACAAATTTCTCGCTGTTCCGCGACGGCGCGCAGGCCATGAAGGTATCTGAACCTGCGGCATACCCATAGAACCAGGCCAATACATCATTAAAGAGCCAAAGATTACCTCGACCCAGCCCTTCATAGAGCTCGGACCATCTTGCTAAATACTTCACCTGCCATTGATGTAATGTCGCCGCTACCTGTTTCGACGCGAAAGCGCCCAAACCAAGCCAATAAAATCGGCCGATCTTGCTTTTGTCTCCAAGGTGAAAGTCCTCGAGAAACACGCGTGCGTAGGCAGCTGCGATCCGGCGTGCACGTAGCTCGTAGTTGCTAACGAATTCGGGAGCGGACGTTTCCAGTTGTCTGCGCGAAAGGCAACGATCTCCCTCGCGATAGTCGGGCATGTGATTGTGCGTCGGCGCGTGAGTCACGATCTGTCGCATCGCAAACTGTTGTGCGAGCGACCAAATGATGTTGCAACAACATTTCGCATCCACGCAGGTATCTGGCTCGGGATTTGTCTCGCCGGTAACAGTAAGGTTGTCAGCCACAAGAATTCCTCTTCATCGTTGTTGCGCGCCCGGATCCGCCGCTGCGCCGGATGCAGCTGCGAACTCGTCCCAATGCAGCGCGAATTTCACGCTTTCTGACTGTTCGGTGTTTAGTGACGGCGTTCGTCCCGCAGCGTCTGTGCGAGAAACGTGTCCGCCGGATGCCGCTTGCACGACGTAGTCCACTCCCGGCAACGGCTGGCCGGTAGGTGAAAGAACCCGGAACACTTGATCGTTCGCCTGTACGTCCGGCAGCCCCCGCAGACTCAAACCGATCGGCTTGGGAGGCATGTTCCTGGCTCTTGCGTTAACCTCGTAGACGCCTGCACCTACCGTGACCTTCCCGTTTTTTAAGCTGATATAGCTGTCGCCGCCATGAATCATTACCTCTTCGCTGGCTTTGATCGTTATGCGATTGGCCGTCTGTGTGATGTCAAGTTTCGCTAACAGGTGGATGCTCTTCTTAAGAGCCTGCACGTCGATGTCCTCTGCGTAAGACACCATGCGTATACCTAGCTTGTAGGCAAAAAAGCGAATTGCCTTATGGGCGGAGGCCAACAGGCTCCCGCCCGTGCTCGCCGCCAGATGCCCCCCGGTGGTTACGACGGTATGTGCGCCGCTATGGATGACTGCATTATCTGCAGCGGTCTGCACGATGTCCGCAGCGGACGCAAGAACGACATGTGGACTGCTGGGCCCCGGAAGATCCGCGGCGCCGGAGGCAATCGAACTCTGCAACGCGGATAGCTGTTTTTCAAGAGCCTGCGATACGTCGCGCCGATCCGGCGCTTCTCGTACATTAGCCTCGACGGCCGCACGGGCAAGCACATCCTGCTGCTCGTGAGCCTGCTGTAAACGTTGAATCGTCTCGCCTATGTCCATCGCAGGGCAACTTGCGCCGTCGCGCCTCTCCGTGGTCACGAGCATGCCCCGATTCGCCCGCAACACGCCCCACGCGTCCGTGGCCAACTCCCAACCGAGCCCCCGCGCCTGCTGGCGCCCTGCCTGGTACACGATTCGCGTGTTGTAACCCAGCACGAGCCGCGAGTTCGCCTGATCACTCGCCACCTGCACCTGCTGCTGACCGGGCGTGTCATCGGTCACGACATAGTTGTGCCCCTGCCCCTGCAACGCATGGCTCACCAGCCCCGTGAGCGCCATGTTCTTCGGCAGCTCGAACGGCGGCGGATTGAACTGATTGACCTTGCTCGACATCACGAACGGCTTATCGGGATCGCCCTCGTGATAGCCGATGGTCACTTCATCGCCGATGCGCGGCACCGACACGAAGCTATGCGGCCCGCCGTGCCACGGCAACGACACGCGCACCCAGCAGCTCGAGTTCTGGTCCATCTGCCCGAGCCGGTCCCACTTGAACTGCACGCGTACGCGCGCGTAACCGTCCAGCCACAGCGGTTGCTTCTCGGGTCCCACGACGACCGCCGTCTCCGGATGGGCACGTGGCTTTTGCGTCGGCACGAGCTTGAAGAAGATGGTGGCCGGCTGCAGCACCATCTCCGTCACGCAGTGGTACTGGGCATCGCTGCCGGGCGTGACCGTGAGTTCATCGGGATTGCGGATGTCGATCGAAGTCGACACCACTAGATAGTTCGCATTGAGCTTTTGCTCGGGATGCCCCTCGATCTTGAGCCTTCTGCCCGTCATGATGCCGCGCGCGTTCGCCGTGGCGTGCACACGAAAGCCTTCGCTGCGTAGCGCCTCCACGCGCACGCGCGCCAGATAATCGGCCTCATTGCGATGATCGTTCGGCTGGCCGTCCAGTCCCATCGCGCCTGCGAGCGGCTGCGTGTAATCGCCCCAGTGGTACTGCGCGATGTTGTCGAACGACGACTCGCTGTAACGTTGCTGGTTGCGATCGAAGGAGCCGTTCGACAACGTATAGTCGTAGTCGTTGACGGTCACGTCGCCCGGCGTGATCTGACGCAGCACCTTGAGGCTATGGATGTGCTCCTCGTCAATGCGCTTATCTTCGGGCGCGTGATACAGGACCGTGTCGTAGGCGTTGCCGCGCTTCTTGTGCGAGCCGGGCGAATCGCACAAGACGAGCGTCATGCCATCGAAGTGGTAATAAAGGCCCCACTCAGTCCAGAGCTGCTGTAGGAATTCGTAGTCGCTCTGCCAGAACTGTCGGATGAAGTCGCGCTTCGGAAAGACGTTGTTGTTCAGCGCGACCGCCGCGAGGCGCGTCTTCCACGGGAACTTATAGTTTCCGCTCTTGAGAACACTCTCGGTTACGTCCAAGACGCTCATGTCCTGGAACACCCGGCTATCTCGATTCTGCGTGGCGAGCCACAGCCACGGCCTCACCGTGAAACGGTAGTAGACGCGCCGGTCATCGCTGCCGGTCTGCTGCACTTCGGTGATGATGCCGTTGATCGTGCGCACGCCCGCGCCGACGTTGCCCGCGCCGAGATCGCCGGGTAGCCCGGGAATGAACGTTCCCTTGCCCTCGAATTCGATCTGGATGGCGATCGTTTTACCAATCAAATCATCAGGCTTGAGGAGCTTGCGTGCGTCCCAGATGCGAAACGTCGGGCTGTCGACGGATGCTAAGTCCACCTCATATTGAAACAGCTCGCCGAGCGCCTCGACGCCCCGCACCCGCTGAGGGATGAGGATCTCCTTGCAGCCCCAGGCGGGCAGCGCGTCGCACTCGATTCTCAGCGTGCGGCTTTGCAGCGGGTTGAACATCGGATACTTCTCCAGGTTCTTTCAACTGAGTCACCGCTTGTGCCGTGTGAAGAGTGACTTGAATTTTCCTTGCCTCATATCAACCAACGCTCGGCGTCAGGTTATGCAAATAACTGCCGCAGCGACGAGACGAAGCCACGCGACTTGTCATCGAGACGCATCTCGACGCACCGTCTGCTAATAGGCATGCTCCGAAGCAGCACAAATAAGGTGCGGATCGCCGATGCTTCCAATGACCATCTCAGAGTGCGCGAGTCTATGGATGATGCTGAGCGAACTCGTGCCCCGTCGCTTACGTGAGACGCGACGCGCCAAGCTAGACGTGGCGAACGCGCGGATTGATACGACTCACGCCGGCCGATGCGCGACATTCCGCAGCCGGCCGACGCCGTGGTCGTACGGCGGTCAAGAGAAGCATAGGAATGCGAACGGCAAGCGCGTAAGCGATCACGCGGCAAAGATGCCCGTAAGTTACCAGTCGGGCCCTAATAGTGGGATACGACTTTTCCTAAAGAAAATTGGCGTGCGCGTCTGCAGCTTATCGATGCATGTTCTGTTCTTTTAGCGCCCGCAATAGGCGCTTGGGCCTTCTCGTCGATTCCCGAGGTCGGCACAGGCCGCGCCGCATCAACGATGCGCAAGCAGGCTCAGCGCTGAACGTCGCGGGTAACGGCAACGCCACGCCGCCAAGATGTCCGCCCGGATCGGCAATCGTCTAACGACGGCGTTTTACGCAACGCCATTGGTTCATCAGAGCGGTGCTGGGGAGCGCGCACGCCTTCGCTCTAACCCCGCCTTCCCATCCACGCCCTTTCCGCCGCCGACGCGAGCCACCCGAGCGCCGCATACGGCCACACCCATGCGAGCCAGTGCAGCAGCCCGTTGAAATGCAGATACCGCCCCTGCCGCCAATCCGCGAGCACGATGTCGAAGTACGGATTCACCGGCAGCAGGTTCACGAGCGCGAGCCCCGCGACGAGCGCCGCGCCCGCCAGCGCCGCCCGCAGCGCACGCGGCAGCGACACGGCCAGCAAGCCCGCCACCGCGCCGATCCCGATGCCTTCGAGCGCGCCGTCCGTCGCCCAGTCGAAGGTGAGCCCGGCGCGCGACTGCAGGAACGACGCGCCCGCCTTCGCCACCAGCGTCGCGACGATCAGCCCGAGCATCAGCCGGATGCGCGGCGCGCGCTCGCGCGTGAGCAGCGTGACGAGCACGAGCGCCGCGAACAGATTCGACGACGTGATCATCGCTTCCCACGATTCGTCGGGCAACAGCGCGCCGAGCCGGTCAGGCCACGTTTCCACGTCCCACGCGGCGGGCGTCCACGCGAGAATCGCGTCCTGCATCGCCGGATCGAGCTGATCCCACAGGACGCGCGGCAAGTCGCCGCCGCCGAAGAGATACGGCGCCGGAAACATCGACGAGAACGGCCACAGCGCCGACAGCCCGATCACGTAGGCCGCGTGTCGCTCGAACCACGTGAAGCGAATCCGCCGCAGCAAGCCGCGGTCGAGCAGCGAACTGGTCGCGGGCGCGGCCAGCACGCCGCCGATCAAAGCGCCGAGCGCATTGGCGGCGAGATCGAGGTTGGACGCGACGCGCGTCGGCAGATACGTCTGGATGGATTCCATCGCGCCCGACAAGAGCGCGCCGCCCGCGAACGCCGCGCACACCGCCAGCGAGCCGCGCCAGCGCGGATACAGCGCGAGCACGATCAGCGCGCCGAGCGGCATATAGCCGAGCACGTTGGTGACGACATCGAAGGCCGTCAGGTAACGCGGCAGCGGATCGGTCAAGAACGCGAACGGCCCGAGGCCGAGGGAGCGCCAGCCGGAAAACGGATACAGCGAGCCGTACACGACGAGCACCGCGTACGCGACGAGCGCCTGCCGCGAGAACGCCGACGGTCGGCGCTGCCATTGCTTGATCGTCATGAGCCGCCCAAGCGCGTCCATCCGAGCGGAAGGGCGATGAAACGCGCCGTCATCGCGATGCAGTGAGCGGCTGCGCGCCGAGCCACGCGCCCAGTTGCGCGATCAGATCGTCCGATGCCGCCGCCAGCGCCCGCGCGCCGCCCGATGCATCGGCCCTCGGCGCGGGCGCGCTCGCCGTGAACATGCGCTGCGCGATGACGCGGCCATGCTGCGTGAGCGTCGCGCGCACCGAGACGACGCCGTGGCTCTTTTCCGGCGCATCGAAGACCTGTTCGAAGCCGGTCAGCTCGATCTCCAGCAACGGCGCGCGCACCGTGTCCGCGCCCGTGAGCACCGGGCCGCGTTGCGAAAGCGTATCGCGCAAACGCTGCGTGAGAAGCTGCGCGGGCGGCATCGTCCAGTGGCTCGTCGCATAGCTGCCGGTGCGCTGGGCATCGACGTAACCCAGGCGATAGACGAACGCGTCGGTTTCCAGATCGCGCGACGCGCGCACCGCCAGCACTTTGACCGGCGGCATCGGCGCTTCAGTCGCAGGACTCGCAGGATTGGCGGCGGGCCGCGCGCCGAGGTCGTACCGCGCGTCCGGCGTCGCGGGCGGGCTTGTCGCGCAGCCCGCGAGCATCGCGATGCAGGCGAGCGCAAGCGCCAACGGTCGTTTCAACTCAGCACGTGACATATGAATCCTTCGTTGTCCTGTTCCATGGCCTCGTTCAGCGCGATGGATTCGCGGGCCACGCGAAGCCCGGCTCGCCCGGCCCCGGCGGCATCGACGGCGCGCCGAACAGCACGCTGCGCGGACTCGCGCTGAACGTATCGGCGGCGCGGTCGAGCGAGCGCGCGGCGGCGCCGAGATCTTCGGTGAACGAATAGAGGCGCGGCAATGCCTCGAAGCTCACGCGCGCCGTCACGTCGCGCAGCGATTCGTTCATGTCCGCGAGCGCGGCTGCCGCCTGCTGCGCCGCGTCGCCCGCTTTGTTCAGGTTGGTCACGAACGGTCCGTTCTCGCGATTCAGGTTCTGGATCAGCGCGTTCGTCGAAGCGAGCGTGCGATCGAGCTGATTCAGCGTCTGCGGCAGATGCGCGGTTGCGGGCGCGACCTGGCTCGCGAGCGACGCGATGCCGTCCGCCGCGCCCTTCAGGCTTTTCGTGGTGTCGAGCAGCTGATCGCGCACGTCGTCGGAGAGGAACTTGTCCGCGTCTTCCGAAAGGCGTTCGAACTTGCGCAGGATCACATCGCCGCGTTCCTGCAACTGCTCGAAAAGCCCCGGACGCATCGGCACTTCCGCGACGTGCTGCGGCGACGACGCGAGCGCGGTCGTGTCCTTGCCGCTGTCGTCGAGCTGCACGAACGCGATGCCCGTCACGCCCTGAAAGCCGAGCGTCGCGAAGGTGGAGTGCGTCATCGGCGCGTTTTTATCGACAAGAATGCGGATGCGGATCTGCCCCGGATGCGCCCGGTCGAAGCGGATCGACTCGACCTTGCCGACGCCGAGGCCGCGATAACGCACGGCGGCATCGGTGAAGAGGCCCGTCACGTTGGTCCGCGCGATCAGGTCATACGGCACGCGCACCGTGCGGTCCACGTTGAAGAAAAACGCCGCGAACGCAATGGCCAGCACGAGAACGATGGTGAAAAGCCCGGTCCAAAACGCGTGTGATTTGTTTTCCATCGGCAGGTTCCTTGTCCCTTTTGCGCTGGACTACTTCACGGTGATGGTGGCGTCGTCGAGCGCGGCGGCGGGCAGCTTCGCGCGGCGTTCGGGCGGCAGCGCCTGAAGCGCGCGCCGTCCGCGCCGCCCAAGAAAATACTCGCGGATGAACGGATGATCCACCGCGACTGCTTCTTCCACCGGGGCCGCGACGAGCACGCGCCGGTCCGCGAGCACGGCGACGCGCGTGGAAAGCGCGACCATCGTATCGAGATCGTGTGTGACCATGACGACGGTGAGACCGAGCGCGCGATGCAGCGTCGCGATCAGATCGACGAACTCGTCTGATGCCTTCGGATCGAGGCCGGCCGTGGGCTCGTCGAGAAAGAGCAATTCGGGTTCGAGCGCGATGGCCCGCGCAATGCCGACGCGCTTGACCATGCCGCCCGAGAGCGCGGACGGCATCTTGGTCGCGTGCTTGCACGAGAGGCCGACCATTTCGAGCTTCAACATCACGAATTCGCGGATCAGGTCTTCGGGAATCTTGCCGAGTTCGCGAAACGGCTGCGCGATGTTGTCATACACCGACAGCGACGAGAAGAGCGCGCCTTGCTGGAACATCATGCCGGAGCGCGTGCGCAGCATCTTCGCGGTCTCGGCGTCCATGCGCGCCCATTCCTCGCCGAGCACGCGAATCACGCCCGAGGTCGGCGATTCGAGACCGAGAATCTGCCGCACGAGCGTGGTCTTGCCGGAGCCCGAGCCGCCCAGCAGCGCGACGATCTCGCCACGGCGCACGTCGAAATTCAGATGCTCGTGAATCACCGTGCTGCCGTAGCGCTTGGTGACATCGCGCACTTCGATGACCGGCTCCGCGATCACGGGCGGCGGCTGATGGCGCACGGCGGTGGCGAGCGTCGTCGACATGGCGTCAGAGCCCCACGTTCTGAAAGAGAATGGCGAACACCGCGTCCGCGAGAATCACGACGGTGATCGACGTGACCACGGACGTCGTCGTGCCTTCGCCGAGGCTCTGCGAATTCGGCTTGATGCGAAAGCCGAAGTGGCACGCGGCGAGCGCGATCAACATGCCGAACACGACGCCCTTGCCGAGCCCGATCCACAGATTCGCAATCGGCACGACGGACGGCAGCGAGCGGATGAAGAACGAAATGTCGATGGACAGCACGAGCTTCGCCGCGAGCGCGCCGCCCGTCAGCGCGATGATGTTGGTCCACATCACGAGCAGCGGCATGGCGACGCCGAGCGCGAGCACGCGCGGCAGCACGAGGCGCAGGCCGTGCGGAATGCCCATGACCTGCATCGCGTCGAGTTCCTCGGTGACGCGCATCACGCCGATTTGCGCGGTGATCGCGGAGCCCGAACGCCCGGCGACCAGAATCGCGGACAGCACCGGCCCGAGCTCGCGAATCACCGACAGCCCGAGAATATTCACGATGTACTGGTTCGCGCCGAACATGCGCAACTGCTGCGCCGACAGATAACTGAGCACGATGCCGATCAGAAACGCGACAAGCGCCGTGATCGCGAGCGCCTGCGCGCCGGCGCTATAGATGTTCGCGGAGATCTCCGTCCACGGAGTACGCTGTGGGCGACGAATCAATCCGAGCAGATCGAGCACGAAGCCGCCGAACATGGCGAGACCGCCGTGCAGATGATCGAAGAACGCGAAAATCAGGTGTCCGAGCCGCGTGACCGGATCGACGCGATCGATGGCCTCGGGCTCCTCGCGCTCGGCGTCGAGCAGCGCGACGCGCTCGAAGATTTCGCGCTGGGTGTCCGACAGCGCGACGGTCGCGGGCATCTTGCGCCCCCAGATGCGCCAGAGCGCCTGCCCGCCGACGTGATCGAGCCGTTCGATGGACAGTAAGTCCCACTGCCCGATAGCCTCTCGCCCGATGGCGCGCAGCCGCCGCGTGACGCCGGTTTTCGAGCGGTCACGCGCGAGCGCGAGCGCCGTCCACTGGCCCGAAAGACGGACCACCTTGCCTTGCTGACCGGCTTCCACTCGCAGGCGGGGCGGCGTGTCGAAGTTCAAGGATCGAAGGGGCGTTGGAACGCGGGTTGAGGGAGAGGGACATTGTAACGAAGGTTCGTTGCGCGGCGGCGCGATCCGCCACGCGAAAGCGCCGACCCCGCCCGCTACAATATCCCGATGACCCCGACTCCCGCCTTCGCCCCCGACGCGCCCTGGCGCATCGACCGTAACCGGCTCGCCACGCTCGCCGAGCGTCCTGCGCGCGACTGGACCATCGAGATCGTCGACGAGACCGGCTCCACCAACGCCGATCTCGTCGAGCGCATGCGCGCGCTCGCCCGCGACATCGCGCAACGCACGCCGCCCGCGCCGGTGGCGCGCATCGCGTATGCGCAGACCGCCGGGCGCGGGCGGCGCGGCCGCGCGTGGCTCGCCGAGCCGGGCAATGCGCTCCTGATGTCGGTTGGATACGTGCTGCGGCGGCCCATCGAAGGGCTATCGGGCTTGAGTCTCGCCATCGGCACTGCCGTGCTCGACGCGCTCGCGCGCCTGCCGCTCACGCCGTCCGCGCGCCCCGCGCTGAAGTGGCCGAACGACGTGCTGCTCGACGACGGCAAGCTCGCCGGCATCCTGATCGAGACGGCGTGGAATGCGCCGGGCGCGACGGCCGTGGTGATCGGCATCGGCGTGAATCTGCACGGCGCGGAGCAACTCGCCGCGCAAGTGGACGACGCCAACCGCCAGTCGCCGTCCGCCGCCATTCCCGGTGCCTCGCCCGCCGCGCTCGCCCGCGCGTGGCCGGACGCGAATCTCACGGACACGCTCGCCGCGCTGCTGAATGCGCTCGACACGGCGCTGCCCCGCTTCGAAGCGGACGGCTTCCGGCCGTTCCGCCAGCGCTGGACCGACGCGCACGCCTACGCGGGCCGCGAAGTCGTGCTGATCGACCAAGGACAGGAAGTGACGCGCGGCATCGCCGCTGGCGTCGACGACAGCGGGCACTTGCTGATCGACGCGCCCGAAGGACCGCGCGCCGTCGCGACGGGCGAACTGTCGCTGCGGCTCGCGAAGGAGCGTCCGTGAGCGACGCGCCGGTGCTGCTGATCGACGCGGGCAACAGCCGCGTCAAGTGGTCGCTCGTGGATGCGGACGGCGCGGCCATCGCGGGCGGCGCGCTGGAGCACGAACGTGAATCCGCGCCGCGCGATGCCGCCGATCCGGCGCTCGCCGCATGGTCGGCGCTGCCTCGGCCCGACAGCGCGTGGATCTCGAACGTGGCCGGCGCGGCGGCGCAGGCGCGCATCGAACGCATGATCGACGCGCACTGGCCGGCGCTGCCGCGCACCGTCGTGCGCGCGAAGGCCGCGCAATGCGGCGTGAAGAACTGCTACGCCGAACCGGAGAAGCTCGGCAGCGACCGCTGGGCGGGCCTGATCGGCGCGCGCGCCGCGTTTCCCGGCGAGAACGTGCTGATCGCTACCTTCGGCACCGCGACGACGCTCGAAGCATTGCGTGCCGACGGCGTCTTCACCGGCGGATTGATCGCGCCGGGCTGGTCGCTGATGATGCAATCGCTCGGCAGCCACACCGCGCAACTGCCGACACTCGATGCCGCCGCCGCGCGCCGCGCCCTCGGCCACGCGGAAGCGGCCCCGCGCAGCCTCTTCGCCGCCGATACGGCCGCCGCGCTTTCGGCCGGCTGCCTGCTCGCGCAAGCGAGCCTGATCGAACGCGCATGGCGCGATTTGCGCGCGGACTGGCAAGCGGACGTTCGGCTCGTGCTGGGCGGCGGCGCGGCCAACGAGATTGCGGGCGCGCTCGCGGTGCCGCACACTCGCCACGATTCCCTCGTGCTCGCCGGCCTCGCGCTCATCGCGCGCGAATCGGCCGCACATCGAACTGACTGATTACCGACCGACTGACGGAGCCCCTAGCATGCTGCGCTGGCTCATTGCCTTTCTCATTCTGGCCAACGTGCTGGTGTTCGCGCTCGTGCACGGCATGTTCGGATCGTCGCTGCCCGCCGCGGGCGCGCGCGAGCCGCATCATCTCTTGCAACAGGTGCGGCCCGAAACGCTGACGACGCGGCCGCTGCGCCCCGAGGAAGCAGCCGATCAGCCGCAGGTCGGCGGTCCCGCGCCCGCCGCGAACGTAGAGACGAAGCCGCTCGGCCAGTAACGCGCCGCGTTCAGGACTGCGCGCGGACTTTCTTCAAAAGCGCCGTGGTGGAGCGGTCATGCTCGAACGCAATGGCGAGCGCCTTGCCGCCCCAGCCGCGCACGAGCGCCGATTCCGCGAGTTTGTCCATGTCGTAGTCGCCGCCTTTGACGAGCACGTCCGGGCGCAGGGTGCCGATCAGTTGCAGCGGCGTCGATTCCTCGAACTTCACGACCCAATCCACGCTTTCTAGCGCCGCGAGCAGCGCCATGCGGTCGTCCTCGCGGTTGATCGGGCGATCGTCGCCCTTGCCGAGCGTGCGCACGGAGGCATCGCTGTTCACGCCGACGATCAGCGTCGCGCCGAGCGCCTTCGCGTCGGCAAGATAGGTCACGTGTCCGCGATGCAGGATGTCGAACACGCCGTTGGTGAACACGACCGGCCCCGCGAGCGTCGGGCGGAGCGCGGCGAGCGCGTCGCGCGTGGTGATCTTGCGTTCGAAAATGGCGGGCATGGCGATGCTCAACGGATGGTTCGGAAAGCGCGCATTGTGCCACGGCGGTTCGCCGGCGAAGCACGCGGCCTGGAAAGCAAAACGGCCCGCCGACGTAAGCCGGCAGGCCGTGTGTTCATGCGAGCGACACGCTGTTACGCGGGCTGTCCGCTCGAACCGCCGGACGCGGCTTGCAGACGCTGCACCACTTCCTTGCGATAGCGGTTCAACTCCTGCGCGGTGACGAACGACCGCTCGAAGAGAATCGAGAGGTTGTGCAAAATGCGCTCGACGACCTTCTTCTCCCAGCTATCGTCGAAGCGGATCTGATCGTCGAGCCAGCGTTCGAGCCACTCGGGGTCGGGCAAACGCGACTGCACGGTATCGCGCGGAAAGAGCGCCTGATTGACGTGCAGGTTCGTCGGATGCAGCGGCTTTTCCGTGCGACGGGCGGAGGCCATCAGCACGCCGATCTTCGCGAACGCGGCCCGCGCCGAATCGCCTGCATTCGCGAGCGCCTTTTTCATGTAGCGCAGATACGCGCCCCCGTGACGCGCCTCGTCGCGCGAAATGGTTTCGTAAATGTGCTTGATGACCGGCTCGGTGTGCCATTCGGCCGCGCGGCGATACCAGTGATTCAGGCGAATTTCGCCGCAGAAGTGCAGCATCAGCGTTTCGAGCGGCGGCGCCGGATCGAATTCGAAGCGCACGGCGTGCAGTTCTTCTTCCGTCGGCACGAGTTCGGGCCTGAAGCGGCGCAGATATTCCATCAACACCAGCGAATGCTTCTGCTCTTCGAAAAACCACACGCTCATGAACGCGGAAAAGTCGCTGTCATGGTGGTTGTCACGCAAGAACATTTCGGTTGCGGGAAGAGCGGACCATTCGGTGATCGCGTTCATCTTGATGGTCCGGGCCTGCTCGTCGGTGAGCAGGGACGCATCGAACGTGTCCCAAGGGATGTCCTTCTCCATATCCCAACGGACGGATTCCAGCGATTTATAAAGTTCCGGATAAAGCATGGTGTTCATAGTCCACCCCTGAAGCCACTTATGCGACGTTATATCTGTATGACGGTCGGCCAAACGTGCGCGATAACCGCTGCGCACGCGCAACCAAGCTTTCAATTTTACGCGGGATTCCGGCGGCCACAGGCGAAAAACGACAAGGAAGCATCCGATGCAGCGCCGTGGCAACGCGCCAGCCGCCTTCGACATGCGCGTTCTTGCGCGCGTGCCGCCTTGCGTGCGTCGTGTTCTACCTTGGGTGAGAAGCGAAACCTGTGCCCAGGTTCCGTCGAGGCTTTCGCCGTGCCGCCTGCTCGCCGATTTGCAGCATGACGCCTACGTGCGCCACGACAGCGCGGCGATGCGACTTAGCGCCGGCGCGCGGACGCACGTTGGGTCGATGCCGCGACGTCCGCAGGCCCGCTCGGGCTCGCGCTAGCAAGCCTTCCCGATCATAGCACGGCGCTTTCGCGCCAAGCCGCCACGAACTCCTCGATCGGCGTCAAACCAGCGAGATGCTCCACGCCCTCGTTCAGCTTGCGGCGCAGCGCCGGGCTGCTGCCGCCGACCCAGATGCGGATGTGCGACGGCAACATGCTGCGCAACTCGGTCAGTCCGTTCGCGATGACCTGAGCCGGAAGCACCGCCGTGAACGACAACCCGACCACATCCACCTCGTGCGCCACCGCCGCGCTGACGATATCGTGCAGCGGCGTCTGCAACCCCAACTGCACGCATTCGCACTCGCAGAGGCTGAACATGGCCTCGGCCATCAGAATGCCGAGACCGTGGCCTTCGCCGGAGAGCGTCGTCAACAGCACGCGCGGCCGGCCGCCGCGACCGCGCAGCGCTTCGGAAAGCGGGCGCATCAGCGTGCGCAGCGTGAACTGGATCGACTCGCTGAACAAGTGCTCGTGGTAGACCTGGAGCGTGCCCGCCGCCCACGCGTTCCCCACCCGCGCGGCAAGCGGCGCGGCGACGTCGACCACGAAGCGTTCCAGACCGTCGCGCGTCGCGCGTCGCAGCAGTCCGAAGCGGAAGTCCTCGTAGGCGCCGTTGCGCAACAGCGCGATGAAGTGGTCCAGCTCGGCGTCCGGCGCGTCCTGCCCGACGCCCGACGACTCCGCGAGCTGCTGCAACGCCTCGATCGGCTGCGCGAGGACCTTGCTCGGCCGATGCCCCGCGTCCAGCAGGCGTTTGACGAGCCGCAGCTTCGTCACTTGTTCCTGCGGATACAGACGCTCGCCGCCGGGCGAGCGCATGGGCTGCGGAAACCCGTAGCGTCGTTCCCAGACGCGCAGCGTGTCCTTCGTCAGACCAATCTCCTGAGCGATGGCGCCGATGCCGACGCCGCTCAAGCTCGATCCCATGGAACGCAGAAGCGGAGCCTCCGACGGCGATTCAGCCTGTCCCGAATCATCCGCGTCGGGCTCGGACTGCAGGTTTTCTTCCGATGAGTTTGTCATGGACAAAACGGTAATTGAACACACGGACGGTCCGTTGCACGTTGCATGCCTGCGTCGGCAGGTGGACAAAACCGTTCTTACTGCATAGTGAATGATAGACAAATTATGTCAATGGGTAGCGACGTCACGACGCCACATGAGTCGGCGCGCATCCAAATGAAAACGCCTGGCGACCGCGGGCCGCCAGGCGTTGTGTACCAGCCGATGCCGCTCGCGCGACACCCGCGCGATGCCTACTCGGGTTTTTTTCGCGGCGGCGTCTTACGCGCGGCCGCTTTTTTTTCCGCGGCTGCGGCGGCTGAGGTGTCGTCGCCGGTTTGGCTGCCCGTGGCTGGCGCGGTGCCGCTTTCTTCGGCCGAAGTCGTAGCCTCGCCCGCCGGCGCGCCCGCCATGCCCGGCTGAATCATCGCCAGTTGCGCGAGCTGGTTGAACTGCGATTGCAGCGCGTTCCACCAGCCGCTCGGATCGAAGCCCGGCGGCAGCGGCGCGTCCGGCTTCGCGCCCGCTTCCGGGTTGTCGCTTTCCGTGGGCGCCGCGCGCTCGCCCGGCGCAGCCTTGGGCGCGTCGCTCGATGCGGCGCCGCCCATCGGCCAGCGGCCCGCCGCCTTCGATGTCTCCGCCGCCGCGTTGTGCGCGTTCTCGACGGACGTCTGCGCGAACGCGCCGAACGCGCGCAGCGTGGCGAGCGTCGCGCGCTGCACTTCGAGCGCCTGAATCGCCGATTGCAGCATGTTCAGGTTGAGCTTGAGCCACTGCTCGACGGCGCGCATGTCCGTCACGCGCTTGTCCAGTTCCTCGATGTTCGTGAGCGGCGCGAGCATGTCCGACATCATCGAAAGCGAGGGATTCGCGCCCTGCGCGCCGCCCGACATGGCGGCCGCGAACGGATTCAGGCGCATCATCTCCCACATCTTGCCCATCATGTCCGCCTGGCCCAAGCCGGAGAAACGGGGGAAGCCGGTAATCAAACACGGCGGGGTGCCGCCTGAGGTGTCCGTCATTCGTCGCTCCTCTTGATTGGTTGATCGCTTCGGCTAGCCACGCCGGGCCGCGTCAGAACGGCGCGCCGCCGGGAAAGTCCGGCGAGCGGCGCTCGCGTAGCGAACGCATGCCTTCGTGCACGTCGGGTCCGGCAAAGCCCATAAATTCCAGCGCGAGCGATGTATCGAAAGTCGGCCCCGCCATGCGCAGCCAGTTATTCAGCGCGTACTTGGTCCAGCGGATGGCCGTCTGCGATCCCTGCGCGAGCCGGTTCGCCACTTCGATCGCCTTCGGCATGAGTTCGTTCTCTTCCACCGCAAGCGATACCAGCCCGATGCGCTCCGCCTCTTCGCCGCTCACAGGCTCGCACAGAAGCAGATAGTACTTGGCCTTCGCCATGCCGCACAGCAGCGGCCAGATGATCGCCGCGTGATCGCCCGCCGCGACGCCGAGCCGCGTATGTCCGTCGATGATGCGCGCCGACTTCGACGCAATGGAGATATCCGCGAGCAAGCCCGCGACCAGCCCGGCGCCGACCGCCGGACCGTGCATCGCGGAAACGATCGGCTTGCTGCAATTGATCACGTTGTACACGAGATCGCGCGCCTCGCGCCAGACACGCGAGCGCACGTCGAAGTCGTTCGCCATCTCCTCGACGAGCGCGAGGTCGCCGCCCGCCGAGAAGCCTTTGCCCTCGCCGCGAATCAGCGCGACGCGCGTCTCGGGATCGCGGTCGATGTCGCGCCAGATCTCCGCGAGTTCGCGGTGCATGTTGGCGTCGGCGGTGGACAGGCCGCTCTTGTTCGCGCCCGCGCCCGGCATGACGACTTCCAGCACGCCATGCGCGTGACGGCGCAAGCGCAGCGACGTGTAGCCCGAATACAAGGAGAGATCGCTCATGTCCGTTCGATGTGGTCTAGCGCGGCTGATACACCCACTTGCCGTCGCGAATCTCGACCATCACGCGGGCGCGCTGGTCGAGGCCGATATGATCGTTGGGCGTCATGTTGACGACGCCGTTCGTGTCCGCGAAGTTCTTCGTGCCTTCGAGCGCATCGCGCAGCGCGCCGCGAAAGGCGGGCGTGCCCGGCGCGCCGGCTTTCATCGCGATGGGAACGGCGCGTTGAAGCAGCATGCCCGCGTCCCACGCATACGAGCCGAACGCGGAAACGGTGCCCGCGCCCTGCTTCCCTTCGTACAGTTTGATGTAGTCGAGCGCGAGGCGCTTGGCCGGATGATCGTCCGGCAACTGCGCCGCGACGAGCACCGGGCTCGTCGGCAGGAAGGTGCCGTTGCAATCCGCGCCGCACACGCGCAGGAAGTCGCGGTTGCCCACGCCGTGATTGTGATAGACCTTGCCCTTGAAGCCGCGCTGCGCGAGCGTCTTCGGCGGCAGCGCGGCGGGCGTGCCGGCCGCGCCGACCACCACGGCATCCGGCTTGGCCGCGAGAATCTTCAGAATCTGCCCGGTCACGCTCGGGTCCGTGCGATTGAACCGCTCGTTGGCGACCACCGTGATCTTGTGCAGTTGCGCGAACTTCGCGACTTCCGCGTAGAAGGTTTCGCCGAGCGCGTCCGCCTGGCCGATGTACGCGAGCGTCTTCACGCCGTGATTGCTCGCGTGCTCGGCAATGGCGGAGGCCATCATCGCGTCGGTTTGCGGCGTCTTGAACACCCAGCGGCGCTTGTCGTCGACAGGCTCGATGATCTTCGCCGACGAAGCCAGCGAAATCATCGGCGTCTGGCCTTGCGCGACGACATCGATCATCGCGAGCGAATTCGGCGTGATCGACGAGCCGATGATCGCATCGACCTGATTTTCGCTGATGAGCTTCTTCGTGGTCTGCACGGCTTGCGTGGTGTCGGAGGCGTCGTCGAGCACGATGTAGTCGACGCTCGCGCCGCCCATTTCCTTCGGCAGAAGCGCGACGGTATCGCGGGCGGGAATGCCGAGCGACGCGGCCGGTCCCGTCAGCGACAGCACGAGCCCGATCTTGACGTGCGGGCTCTGCGCGAACGCCGCTGTCGTCGCGGCGAATGCGAGCACGGCTGCCGCCACCCACTTGCTTCTGCGCATGGAAGTCTCCTTTTGTTTTTTGTCGTCGCGCGGCGCGTAAGCCGCAACGCCCGGAGAGTGTACGGTGGCCGATGCTCTCGACGCATCGGGCGAAACCCGTTGCGCCGTTTGTTTCATCGCGCGATATCAGCGTTCGAGTTGGACGACGGCCTGATCGATCGCGCCGAAGATGGACTTGCCCGCGTCGTCGAAGATTTCGATCTTCACGCTGTCGCCGAACTTCATGAACTCCGTCTGCGGCGCGCCGTGCTCGATCGTCTCCAGGCACCGCTTCTCCGCGATACAGCAGTAGCCGCGCTTCGTGTCCTTGTTCGAGATCGTGCCCGAACCGACGATCGACCCTGCGCGCAGATTGCGCGTCTTCGCCGCGTGCGCGATCAACCGGCCGAAGTGGAACACCATGTCCACGCCGCAATCCGGCTGGCCGACCTTCTTGCCGTTCCAGTGCACGGTCATCGGGCGATGCACGCGGCCTTCGCGCCACGCGTCGCCGAGTTCGTCGGGCGTGACGGCCACGGGCGAGAACGCGGTGGCGGGCTTGCTCTGGAAAAAGCCGAAGCCCTTCGCGAGTTCGGCGGGGATCAGGTTGCGTAGCGAGACATCATTGACCAGCATCAGCAAGCGCACGCTTTTCAATGCTTCGTCGGGCGTGGGCGCCATCTGCACATCGGAGGTGATGACGGCGACTTCCGCCTCGAAGTCGATGCCATACGATTCCGACGCGCACACGATGTCGTCGGTCGGCCCGAGAAAGTCGTCGCTGCCGCCCTGATACATGAGCGGGTCGGTCCAGAACTCGGACGGCATTTCGGCCCCGCGTGCGCGCCGCACGAGTTCCACGTGATTCACGTAGGACGAGCCATCGGCCCATTGAAACGCACGCGGCAGCGGCGCCATGCAAGACTTGGCATCGAACGAAAACGCGTGGCGGGCGCGGCCCTGATTCAACGCTTCGTAGACGTCGTAAAGCTGCGGCGCATAGAACGTCCAGTCGTCGAGCGCGCGTTGCAGCGTGGAGACGATTCCATCGGGAATGACAGCCGTGCGCAAATCGCGCGATACGACGATGAGCTGGCCGTCGCGCGTGCCGTCCTTCAGCGTGGCGAGTTTCATAAGGCGGAGTCGGGCTGAGATGACGTTGAGGGAAATCTATTTTACGATGGTGAATCCACCGCCTTCACGCTTTCCATGCCATCCAACGCGCCCGCCACCGGCGACGAACTCGACCTCGACGCATCCGAAGAGAAGCTGCGCTCGGGCATTCAGTCGATCGAAGTCGGCTTCCGATTGCTCGACGTGCTGACTCACGAGCCGCGCGCCATGATGCTGCGTGATCTCGCGCAGCGCGCGGGCATGAGCCCGGCGAAGGCGCATCGGTATCTGGTGAGCTTCGTGCGGCTCGGGCTCGCTTCGCAGGACCCGCTCACGGGGCGCTACGAACTCGGCGGCTTTGCCTTGCAGATGGGCCTCGCGCGCCTCGCACGCGTCGATGGCGTGAAGCTCGCGCGCATTGCGCTGGCCGAGTTGCGCGAGCGCATCGATCAGACCGTGGGCATCGCGGTATGGGGCAATCAGGGCCCGACGGTCGTCCACTGGATGGAGTCGAGCTACCCGGCGAAGGCATCGCTGAAGCTCGGCGACGTAATGCCGCTGCTGTCGTCGGCCACGGGATTGCTCTTTGCCGCGTATCTGCCGCGCAGTAAGACGCAGCCCATGCTCGAACGCGAACTCGCTGCGAGCAAGCAAACACTCGCTGATGTTGAGCCGCTTTTCGCCGATGTCCGCGAACATGGCGCGGCGCGCGTCGAAGGCATGCTGCTGCCGTCGATTCACGCCTTCTGCATGCCCGTTTTCGATTCGACCGGCGAACTCGCGCTCGGGCTCATCGCGCTCGGACACGAAGGCGCGTTCGATACGCGCTGGGGCGGCGAGATCGATTCGGCGCTGCGGGAATGCGCGCGCAGTCTGTCGTATGAACTGGGGTACAAGGCGGGCGAACGGTGATCGCTCCTGCGCGCGGAACATCGCTGCGAGCGCGCGTGTCATAACCGCTTCTGTCGTCGCGCAATCCCTTCTCTCTCCGCTTCCTCGATGCCCCTGTTTTCGTTTCATCGTCCGCCTGCTGCGCCGGGCGAGCCTTCCGCTGCCGCGTCCGCGCCGGATGCGCCTCGCCGCTGGGCGCGCTGGGTTGCGGCGGCGCTGATCGTCGCCGGGCTGCATTGGACCGCGATGCGCTGGATCGAACACGCGAAGCAGCCGGCGAACAGCACGCCGGAGCAGAAGCCGCCGGTTCAGGTGGAATTGCTGACGCCCAAGCCCGTGGCGCCGCTTGCGCCTGTCAAACCAGCCGCGCCTGCGCATGTGGCGCGGCCTGCGCCGCTCAAAGCCGCGCCTGCGCCGGCTCCGAAGCCCGCTTCGCCCGCGCCCGTGTTGAGCGCGGCGACGCCGCTGCCCGGTGAACCCGCGGCGGCATCGGGCGTGGGGGGGGGGGGGGGGGGGGGGGGGGGGGGGGGGGGGGGGCGGGCGGGGGGGGGCGGGGGGGGGGGGGGGGGGGGTGTGTGGGTACCTCGTCACGGGCGATCAGGTGATCGTCGCCGGCATGCCGGAATCCTTCCCCGGG
>NZ_JALQEM010000001.1 GCF_023630705.1 Caballeronia sp. GAFFF1 | reverse complement strand
CGGCTGGCGCGGGTGCCGCGAGCGCATCCGCGCCAGCCGCCGCCGCAGCCGCAGCCGCAGCCTCGACTTCCACCGCTTCCGGCGACAAGTTCAGCGTCCCGCCGACCGGCGACCTGCGCTACGACACGCTCGTCAACGGCGTGATGAACCAGACCGGCACGATTCACTGGACGAACGACGGCCAGCACTACGAGATGGTCGTCTCCATTCCTCTGCCGTTCGTCGGACCGTACGTGTATTCGAGCAAGGGCCATATCGATGCCTTTGGCATCGCGCCGGAAGAGTATTCGGAGAAACGCGGCCGCCGCGCCGCCGATGTCGCCGTGTTCAATCGCGAAATCAGGCAGATCGTCTACACGCGCACGCCGAATAGCCAGCCGCTCGCGGATGGCGCCCAGGATCGCTTCAGCGTGGTCATGCAACTGACGAGCCTCGTGCGCGGCGCGCCCGATGTCTACAAACCCGGCGTCACGCGGCAGTTCAGCGTCGCGGATAACGACAGCAGCGAAATCTGGCCGATGGAAACCGTCGGCGATGAAACGGTGCAGACGCGCGACGGTTTCGTCACCGCGCGGCACTTCACGCGCCTGCCGCGCCGCGAGGGCGACCGGCGCAAGCTCGACATCTGGCTGGCTCCGGCGCTCGGATGGCTGCCCGCGCGCATCCTCCAGACGGAGCCAAACGGCATGCAGATCGAAATGCTGTGGGCGGGCAAGCTGCAAGCGCCCACCTCTACGGCACCGAACGCGCCGAACGCGCAAAACGCGCCGGGCACGCCGGATGCGTCAGAGGAAACCGCACCCGCCGCCGACGATGCATCCGTCAGGCCGTAGCGGCGGCGCGTCCCGCGGTCTCACGGGACGCACGGAATTTCAAAGCGACCTCCACGGAGCGGATATGCAGGTGAACAACAAAGGCATCGAAACCCGATACGTTCTCGACAACGAAGGCGGCGGTCCCTGGCTGACCTTCATCCATCCACTCGCCGGCGATCTGTCCGCGTGGGACCAGATGGCCGGCTACTTCCGCAACGATTTCACCGTGCTGCGTTACGATCTGCGCGGCCACGGCCACACGGCCGTGTCGCCGGACGCGTTCAGCGTGGACGATCTCGCCGATGACCTGTCCGAGTTGCTCGACAAGCTCGGCGCGCCGAGCACGCATGTCGTCGGCTTGTCGCTGGGCGGCATGGTCGCGCAGAAGTTCGCCATCAACCATGCGGACAAAGTGGATTCGCTGACGGTCGTGGGCGCGCCCGCGTTCATTCGCGAGGAAGCGCGTTCGACGTTCTTGCAACGCGCGGCTTCCGTGCGTCAGAACGGCATTGAGAGTATCGTGGATTCGACGCTGGGACGCTGGTTCACCGAGGGGTTTCGTAAAGCGCATCCCGAAGTGATCGAGCAGATCGGCGAAACGATTGCGCGCACGCCTGCCGAAGGTTTCGCGATGGCGGCCGAAGCCCTCAGCCGTTTCGATGCGAAGAACCAACTGGCGTCGATTCAAAAGCGCACGCTCGTCGTGGCCGGCGAACACGACAATGGCACGCCGCATGCTGAATCCAAAGTGATCGCCGACACAGTGCCGGGCGCGCAGTTCGAACTTCTGGATGCGGCACACATGTCTCCGATCGAGGCGTCGCAACGCTTTTGCGCATTGCTCGATGCGTTCCTGCGTGAGGCCGCCTGACTACGTTTCACAGAAAAAAGCCTCGATAACACGGCATCACGTCGAGGCCACCCCTTGAATTCCCACCCAGTCGCTCCAACTACGATGCAGGTTGCGGGAGCAACAGGAATAAGGAGTGTCGCCATGCAAATGATCTACAACAGCCCTAACTATTGCGTCGTTGAATTTCCACCCCAGGCCAATCATCTCGCGATGATGTCGGGCGGGTACGAAATCGTCGACAAGAACACGCAACGGGAGATCTTCATCGACGGCGAGCTTGCGGCAAAATTCCGCGAGCATGTGCAAAAGCTGATCGAAGAAGAGCCTTCGCTCGAGGATGTCGATGAATTCCTCGGCCAGTTCGATATCTTGATGACCCAGCCCGTGGTGCTGCACTAACGCCACGTTTCGCGCGGGCGCTCCGAGTTTCAGGCCCGCGCCGCCATGCTCGCCGGCTCAATTGGCGAATGAGGCGAGCCACGCAATACGGCAAACGAGCGACACGCCAGAAAAGACCCCGCCGAAGCCTCGGCGGGGTTCTTTTTTTCGGCCGTCCGCTTCGCCACGAAGCAAACCGCGCCGGGAGCGACCGCATCGCGCTGCGGCTACAATGACGGACTATTTCCTCTCCGGTGCAGGGCCTGTCCGTCATGAACCAGAACGCCACTCCGAGTCTTCCGGTCCCCGCGCGCGATTACACGCGCGGCGCCGCGCTTCCCACGCTGTTGCAGCAGCGCATCCTGATTCTCGATGGCGCGATGGGCACCATGATCCAGCGTTACAAGCTGGACGAAGCCGCTTATCGCGGTGATCGCTTCAAGGATTATGGCCGCGATATCAAGGGCAACAACGAGTTGCTCTCCATCACGCAGCCGCAGATCATCCGCGAGATTCACGACCAATACCTCGCGGCGGGCGCGGACATCATCGAAACAAACACGTTCGGCGCCACGCGCGTCGCGCAGGCCGATTACGGCATGGAAGAGCTCGCCGCCGAGATGAACCTGGCGTCGGCGAAGCTCGCCCGCGAAGCGTGCGATGCCTTCTCGACGCCGGACAAGCCGCGCTTCGTCGCGGGCGCGATCGGCCCGACGCCGAAGACCGCGAGCATCTCGCCGGACGTGAACGATCCCGGCGCGCGCAACGTGAGCTTCGACGAGCTGCGCGACGCGTACTACGAGCAGGCCAAGGCCCTGCTCGACGCGGGCTGCGATCTCTTCCTCGTCGAAACCATTTTCGACACGCTGAATGCGAAGGCTGCGCTCTTTGCGCTCGACGAGCTTTTCGAGAATACGGGCGAACGTCTGCCGGTCATGATCTCCGGCACGGTCACGGACGCTTCGGGCCGCATTCTGTCGGGTCAGACCGTCGAGGCATTCTGGAACTCGCTGCGTCACGCGAAGCCGCTGATGTTCGGGCTCAACTGCGCGCTCGGCGCGGCGCTCATGCGCCCGTATATCGCCGAGTTGGCGAAGCTCTGCGATACCTATGTGTCGTGCTATCCGAACGCCGGCCTGCCGAATCCGATGAGCGACACCGGCTTCGACGAAACGCCCGACGTGACATCGGGGCTGCTTAAAGAATTTGCGCAAGCGGGACTCGTCAATCTCGCGGGCGGGTGCTGTGGAACGACGCCCGAGCACATCGCGGAGATCGCGAAGGCGCTCGCGCAGGTCAAGCCGCGCGCATTCCCTTCGCAATACCGCGACGCCGCCTAAGTACTGCCCGAATCGACCAAGAGAAACAGAAGAGAAGCGAACGACCATGACCGATCACACGATGCGTCTTTCCGGCCTCGAGCCGTTCAACGTCACCGAAGGCTCGCTCTTCATCAACGTCGGCGAACGCACGAACGTGACGGGCTCGAAGGCGTTCGCGCGCATGATCCTGAACGGCCAGTTCGACGAGGCGCTCGCCGTCGCGCGGCAACAGGTCGAAAACGGCGCGCAGGTCATCGACGTGAACATGGACGAAGCCATGCTCGATTCGAAGGCGGCGATGGTGCGCTTTCTGAATCTGATCGCGTCCGAGCCGGACATTGCGCGCGTGCCGATCATGATCGACTCCTCCAAGTTCGAAGTGATCGAAGCCGGACTCAAGTGCGTGCAGGGCAAGGCGATCGTCAATTCCATCTCGCTGAAGGAAGGCGAAGACGCGTTCCGTCACCATGCGAAGCTGATTCGCCGCTACGGCGCGGCCGCCGTCGTGATGGCGTTCGACGAGAAAGGCCAGGCCGACACCTTCGAGCGCAAAACGCAAATCTGCAAGCGTTCCTACGACATTCTCGTGAACGAAGTGGGCTTCGCGCCGGAAGACATCGTCTTCGATCCGAACATCTTCGCGATCGCAACGGGCATCGAAGAGCACAACAACTACGCGGTCGATTTCATCAACGCCACGCGCTGGATCAAAGAAAACCTGCCGCACGCGAAGGTGAGCGGCGGCGTGTCGAACGTGTCGTTCTCGTTTCGCGGCAACGATCCGGTGCGCGAAGCCATTCACACGGTGTTCCTCTACCACGCCATTCAGGCGGGCATGGACATGGGCATCGTGAACGCCGGGCAGCTCGGCGTCTATGCCGATCTCGATCCGGACCTGCGCGAGCGCGTCGAAGACGTCGTGCTCAATCGCCGTGAGGACGCCACCGACCGTCTGCTCGAAATCGCCGACAAGTTCAAGACCGGCGCGGCGAAGAAGGAAGAGAACCTCGAATGGCGCAATCAGCCGGTCGAGGCGCGGCTCTCACATGCGCTCGTGCACGGCATCACGACGTTCATCGTGGAAGACACCGAGGAAGTGCGCGCGAAGATCGAGCAGGCGGGCGGCCGGCCGATCAACGTGATCGAAGGACCGCTGATGGACGGCATGAATATCGTCGGCGACCTCTTCGGCGCGGGCAAGATGTTCCTGCCGCAAGTGGTGAAGTCGGCGCGCGTAATGAAGCAGGCGGTCGCGCATCTGATCCCGTTCATCGAAGAAGAGAAGAAGCGTCTCTCCGATGCCGGCGCGGACGTGCGGTCCAAGGGCAAGATCGTCATTGCCACCGTGAAGGGCGATGTGCACGACATCGGCAAGAACATCGTGTCGGTGGTGCTCCAGTGCAACAACTTCGAAGTGGTCAACATGGGCGTGATGGTGCCGTGCGCGACCATCCTGCAAAAGGCGAAGGAAGAAGGCGCGGATATCATCGGCCTGTCGGGGCTGATTACGCCGAGTCTCGAAGAAATGGCCTACGTCGCCTCCGAAATGCAGCGCGACGAATACTTCCGCGGCAAGCAGACGCCGCTATTGATCGGCGGCGCGACGACTTCGCGCGTGCATACCGCCGTGAAGATCGCGCCGAATTACGATGGTCCGGTCGTGTACGTGGCGGACGCGTCGCGTTCGGTGTCAGTGGCATCGAGCCTTCTGTCCGATGAAGGCGCGGCGAAGTTCCTCGGCGAACTGAAGACCGACTACGAACGCATTCGCACGCAGCATGCGAACAAGAAGGCTCAGCCGATGGTGACGTACGCCGAAGCGCGCGCCAACAAGACGAAGATCGACTGGAGCGCGTACCAGCCGAAGAAGCCGAGCTTCATCGGGCGGCGCGTGTTCCGCAACTACGACCTCGCGGACCTGGCTCAGTACATCGACTGGGGCCCGTTCTTCCAGACGTGGGATCTCGCGGGACCGTACCCGGCCATTCTGAACGACGAGATCGTCGGCGAATCGGCGCGGCGCGTGTTCTCGGACGGCAAATCGATGCTCTCGCGCATCATTCAGGGCCGCTGGCTCACGGCGAACGGCGTCATCACGCTCTTGCCCGCGAACACGGTGAATGACGACGACATCGAAATCTACACGGACGAGTCGCGCTCGAAAGTGGCGATGACGTGGCGCAATCTGCGACAGCAGAGCGTGCGGCCGGTGGTCGACGGCGTCATGCGGCCGAATCGTTCGCTGGCGGACTTTATCGCGCCGAAGGAATCGGGCGTGGCCGATTACATCGGTCTCTTCGCGGTGACGGCGGGCTTGGGCGTCGACAAGAAAGAGCAGCAGTTCGCCGCCGATCACGACGACTACAGCGCGATCATGCTCAAGGCGCTCGCCGACCGTTTCGCGGAAGCCTTCGCCGAGGCGCTGCATGCGCGCGTGCGCCGCGAACTGTGGGGCTACGCTGCCAACGAAACGCTCGACAACGAAGCCCTCATCGCGGAGAAGTACAGCGGCATTCGTCCCGCGCCCGGCTATCCGGCCTGCCCCGATCATCTCGTGAAGCGCGATATGTTCGAAGTGCTTCAGGCAGAGGAAATCGGCATGAACCTGACTGAATCGCTTGCGATGACGCCGGCCGCGAGCGTCTCGGGTTTCTATCTCGCGCATCCGGAAAGCACGTACTTCTCGGTCGGCAAGATCGGCGACGATCAGGTGCAGAGCTTCGCGCAACGCATGGCAATTTCATCGGCCGATGCCGAACGCGCGCTCGCGCCGCTGCGCTGATCGCGTAGCGAGCGTGGCGAACGTTGCGCAAAGACATATGCTGCGCGTGATACGCAAGAAAAGCGCCGCGTGATGGGCGGGAACTTTTTTTATTCCGTAGACTTGTCGCTGCGATGAACCGCCACGACGGCGGCCACGCACTTTTTAGCCACGGAGAAAGTCGCATGAAGAAGATGACGTCCGCCGTAAGCATCGCGATCGCCGCGGCAGTGCTCGCAGCGTCGAGTTCGGCTGCGTTCGCGCAGGCCAGCACCACGCAGGCATCGTCGTACTCGCCGCCGCAGGCCGAACACAAGAAGAAGCCGAAGACGCCTAAAAAGCCGAAGACTCCGAGCAACGGTCAGTCGCAGTAAGCGGCGCCGCCCGAGTGAGTCAGCAGGAAGACAACCCCGCATCGTCGCCGATGCGGGGTTTTTCGTTTGAGCCGCACGGTGCTCATGCGCCCGCTCATGCGCCCGCTCAGACGCCCCAGAGAATGTCCTTGTTCTCTTTCTGCGCGAGACGCAGCATGTCCAGGAACGGATACGCCCGTTGCGCGAGCCCGATGGGAATCTCGTGCGGATCGTGGCCTTGTTCGCCTTCGTGAAAATGGCCGTCGTGCTCGGCGCGCTCTTTCTTGTCGCTGACGATCGCCGCTTCGAGTTTCTGAATGGCGGCAGGCAGTTCGTCATGCGTGATGACGCCGCGTTCGGTCAGCTGCTTGCCGATGATCTCGAGCAGATACTCGGCGAGGTTGTCGAGCATCATGACATCCGGTGCAGCCATGGTTTTGAATGTGATCAGCATGGGACAGTCCTTTTCCTATTGTTGGATGACAGCCGGGGCGAATGCGAGCCGCGCCGGCGAGCCGATCTTTGCAGAACAACCACCCTGAATAGACAGTTTAGCACCTGCTAAAATCCCGGTTTCAGCCGTGGCCCCGCTCGAAGGCAGGCCGTGGCGAACGGCTCATCAGCCGCGTCAATCGGCGCTTTGCGTCGCCCGCACCTGTCGCGTGCCACTGCGCATTCGCTTCACCGGATCACATTCAGCATGCTGCCCGCACACAAAGAAACCCTGGAAACGCTCCTCTCCGACGCGGTCAAAGAGGTCGCGCAAGCCACGCAAGGCGCAACGGAAGCCGCTTTCGTCGCGCCCGCGATCGTGCTCGAACGGCCGAAGGTCGCGGCGCATGGCGACGTGGCATCGAACGTCGCGATGCAGCTCGCCAAGCCGCTGCGCGCGAACCCGCGTCAGCTCGCGCAGCAGATCGTCGATGCGGTGCTCGGCCATCCGGCCGCGAAGGGGCTCGTGGAGAGCGCGGAAGTCGCCGGTCCCGGCTTTATCAACTTGCGTCTCGCGGCGAAGGCAAAGCAAGACGTGATCCCGGCGGTGCTCGGCGAAGGCGCGGCGTACGGCCGTTCGTCGCGCGATGCGGGCAAGCGCGTGCTCGTCGAATTCGTGTCGGCGAATCCGACCGGTCCGCTGCACGTCGGCCACGGTCGTCAGGCCGCGCTCGGCGACGCGCTTTCGAACCTGCTCGCGACGCAAGGTTATGCGGTGCATCGCGAGTTCTACTACAACGACGCAGGCGTGCAGATCGGCAACCTCGCCATCTCGACGCAAGCGCGTGCGCGCGGCTTCAAGCCGGGCGACGCCGAGTGGCCGGAAGCCGCATACAACGGCGAGTACATCGCCGACATCGCGAGCGACTACATGGCAGGCGCAACCGTCGCGGCCAAGGACGGCGAGCCGGTCAAGGGCAAGGGCGACGTGGACGACCTCGAAGCCATCCGTCACTTCGCGGTGGCGTATCTGCGCCACGAACAGGACATGGACCTGACCGCGTTCGGCGTGAAGTTCGACCAGTTCTATCTCGAGTCGTCGCTGTACAAGGAAGGGCGCGTCGAAGAGACGGTGAAGGCGCTGATCGACGCCGGCAAGACCTACGAGCAGGACGGCGCGCTATGGCTGCGCACCACCGACGACGGTGACGACAAAGACCGCGTGATGAAGAAGTCCGACGGCACGTACACGTACTTCGTGCCGGATGTGGCGTATCACGTCACGAAGTGGCAGCGCGGATACACCAAGGTCATCAACGTGCAGGGCTCGGACCATCACGGCACCATCGCGCGCGTGCGGGCCGGGCTGCAAGGGCTTGGCATCGGCATTCCGAAGGGCTACCCGGACTACGTGCTGCACAAGATGGTCACGGTCATGCGCGACGGCCAGGAAGTGAAAATCTCGAAGCGCGCCGGCAGCTACGTGACGGTGCGCGATCTGATCGAATGGTCGGGCGGCATGACGCCGGGCAGCGAAGCCGCGCCCGATCAGCTCGACGAAGCGATGATTCGCCGCGGCCGCGACGCCGTGCGCTTCTTCCTGATCTCGCGCAAGGCCGACACGGAATTCGTGTTCGACATCGACCTCGCGCTCAAGCAGAACGACGAAAATCCGGTCTATTACGTGCAATACGCGCACGCGCGCATCTGCACTATTCTCAACGACTGGAAGGAACGCTACGGCGGCGACCTGGCGCAAGCGGCGAAGGCGGATCTCGAACCGCTGTCGAGCCCGCGCGCGATGGCGCTGCTCAATAAGCTCGCCGAGTTCCCCGACATGCTCGCGCACGCCGCCGACGAACTCGCGCCGCACGCGGTCGCGTTCTACCTGCGCGACCTCGCTGGTGAATTTCACTCGTTCTACAATGCGGAGCGCGTGCTCGTGGACGACGAAAAAGAGCGCACGGCGCGCATCGCGCTGCTGGCCGCCACGCGTCAGGTGCTCGAAAACGGACTGTCGACCATCGGCGTATCCGCCCCGCAGAAGATGTGAACGGCTGCGCGTTTTGTCGTGCGCGCGCCTGTAACTTTGTGAATCTTTCGGCGCTCGCGGACGGCAGCCTGGCGCGGGCGCGCGTTACGCGGCGGCTATAATCGTCGGCCAACTCGAAGACTTTTTGCAGGTGATTCATACGATGGCAAAACCAAGCCGCACGTCGAAGCAATCGCAGTCGAAGCAAACGGGGGGAACCTTTCTCGGCATCGTGCTCGGTCTGATCGTCGGACTCGCGATCGCCGTGATCGTCGCGCTGTACATCACGCGTGCGCCCACGCCATTCGTCGCCAAGGTCGCGCCGCCAGCGGAGTCGTCTTCAGCGCCCGCCGCGCAGCCGTACGACCCGAATCGCCCGCTTCAGGGCAAGTCGCCGGGACAAGCGGTGCCGCAAGCCGCCCAGCCCACGCCGCCGAACACGGCGCCCGGCCAGAGCACGAATCAGACGCAATCGTCGGGCGTGCTGGACGAGCCGCAGATCGTCGAAGTCCCGCCGAGCGGCGGCACGGCGTCCGCGCCGCGCACCGCGAGCCCGACCATCGCAAAGAAACCTGAAGCCGCGCCGGGATCGACCAGTTCGACGAGTTCGACCACCGCCGCGACGCCGCCGAAGAACGGTTCCGCGCCGCCCGCCACGGCCAAGACCACGCCGCCCGCGCCCGGCGACGTGAACACCGGCTATTTCCTGCAAGTCGGCGCTTACAAGACGCAGGCCGATGCCGAGCAGCAGCGTGCGCGTCTGGGCTTTCAGGGCTTCGAATCAAAGGTCACGCAGCGCGATGCAGGCGGTGTGACGTACTATCGCGTGCGTATCGGTCCGTTCGCCAAGTTCGAGGACATGAACACGGCGCGTCAGCGTCTGTCCGACGCAGGCGTCGATACCGCGGTCATTCGCTTTTCGAAGCAATGACGCGTGCAGGACGGCGCCCGCGTCTTCGGCCGGTATGAGCGCGGCGCGCCTTAAGTCAGGCTTAAGCGTCGTATGTCCCACTTGAGAGCCGCGCCGCATCCGCCATGTCAGCCTTCACGTCGCACCTTTGCACTTTCTTCGATCATGAAAAAACTCTTTAGCGCCTTCGCCCTTTCCCTCGGCATTGCCGCCGCGTCCATCAGCGTCGCGGGCACGGCATCGGCCGCTCCTGCTGCCGGCAAGGATTACACGGTGATGCAGGCGCCGCAGCCCATCGGCGCGCCGGCGGGCAAAGTCGAAGTCATCGAGTTCTTCTGGTACGGCTGCCCGCACTGCAACGAATTCGAGCCGTATATCGAGGCGTGGGAGAAGAAGCAGGGACCGGACGTCGTGTTCAAGCGCGTGCCGGTGGCGTTCCGCGACGACTTCATTCCGCATTCGAAGATGTATCACGCGCTGGTCGCGCTCGGCGTCGCGGAGAAGCTCACGCCCGTCGTGTTCAACGAAATCCACGTGAAGAAGAACTATCTGCTGACGCCGCAGGCGCAGGCCGACTTCCTCGCCACGCAAGGCATCGACAAGAAGAAGTACATGGACGCGTACAACTCGTTCTCGACGCAGAGCGACGTCCAGCGTGACGCCAAGCTGCTTCAGGACTACAAGATCGACGGCGTGCCGACGGTCGTGGTGCAGGGCAAGTACGTGACCGGCCCCGCGCAGACCAACAGTCTGCCCGGCACGACGCAGGTGATGGACTTCCTCGTCCAGCAAGTGCGCGACAAGAAGATGTAATTGCCTGACGCCGGTATGAACGCAGTTCCGTTGAAGGTCTTCATCACCGGCGCGTCGAGTGGAATCGGCCTGGCACTGGCCGAAGAATATGTGAAGCGCGGGGCCGTGCTCGGCCTCGTCGCCCGACGCGCCGAGTCTCTTGCGGCATTCGCCGCGCGCCATCCGAAGGCGTCGATTTCCATTTATCCCGCCGATGTGCGCGATCCCGACGCGCTCGCCGATGCCGCGCGCCGGTTCATCGCGGAGCACGGCGCGGCCGATATCGTGATTGCGAACGCGGGCATCAGTCAGGGCGCGCTCACGGGCCACGGCGAACTGGACACGTTCCGCGCCGTGATGGACGTGAATTACTTCGGCATGGTCGCGACGTTCGAGCCGTTCATCGCGTCGATGACGGCCGCGCGGCGCGGCACGCTGGTCGGCATTGCGAGCGTCGCGGGCGTGCGCGGGCTGCCGGGCTCGGGCGCGTACAGCGCGTCGAAATCGGCGGCGGCGAAGTATCTGGAAGCGCTGCGCGTGGAAATGCGGCCGCAGGGCGTCTCGGTCGTGACCATTGCGCCGGGCTACGTGCGCTCGGAAATGACCGCGCACAATCCGTATCGCATGCCGTTTCTGATGGATGCAGACCGCTTCGCCGCGAAAACCGCCGATGCCATCGCCCGCAAAACGCGCTACGCGACGTTTCCTTGGCAGATGCGCGTTGTCGGCATGTTGCTGCATGTGATGCCGCGCTGGCTCTACGATCCGCTCTTCGAGCGCGCGCCGCGCAAGCCTCGCCCTGCTTCCTCCGAGCAATAGACGAAAAAAATCCGGCCACATGGGCCGGATTTTTCATCATGCAAGCTTCGTCAGAAGGCCACGAACGGCGCGCTGCCGTAGCCGACGTACACATGGCGCCCGTAGAAGAACGGCACGCCGAAGTCGAACATGCCGGTCATGCCCAACTGGCCGCCCAGGCTATTGAACGCGAACTTTCCGGTACCCGATGTCAGCGTGCGCGCGCTCACGAGGCTGAACGGCACCGTCGCCGTATTGCCCTCGGTGCCGGAGACGGTCGCGGTGAGCGACTGCTGCGACGTGGGGCAATAGAACACGCTCGTGCTCGAACACAGCGGGAAGTTGTCCTGGAAGAAGTTGCCGTTCGATCCCGTGTCGAAGAACGTCTGGTAACTCGTGCCCTTATACGTGCCGCTGAGATCGCCGTACGCGTCCGTGCCGAGATGCGTCACGCCCGTGAGCGTGTTGTTGCTCTGCGTGCCGATGCCGAACACCAGCGTGCCGCTCGCGCTTGCCGCGCCGGTGACGGGAACCGGCGGCAACTGAACGATGACGCCGTTGTTGTCGACCGGAAACTTCTGCACGGGATTCGCCACTTGCTGCGCGACCGGAACTGCCGTGCCCGTGCAATTCGTGCCGTTGGTGCACGAAAAGTACATGCCGTTCAGCGGGGTCGTCGCGCAATTGCTGCCGCAATCCTGCGCCAGCGTGCCGATGCCGAGAATGCCGTTCGCGCCGATCTCACCGGCGGTGTTCTCGTCGTTGCCCGACGGACATCCGTTCATGCCGGTGGGCGCCGCCGACGCGTCCAGGTCGCCGATGATCTGCACCGGCAGCGCGCTCGCCACTTCCGAGCCGATGCGCACGTCCGCCTGACGCACGGTGCCCCACGTGTAGCCGTCCGCGAAACCGGCGCACTCGGCGAGTTGTCCGCCGTTGAGCGCCTTCGCCCCCGGCAGTGCGCCGATGACCGACTGAGCCGCGGAGCTCAGAATGCGCAGGCCGAAGGAAGCGGTGTCGATCTGAATGTTGTCGATGGTCTGGCAGGTGTTCGTGCCGGGCGCGCAGACCGTCACCGAGACATTCGGAATATTGACGAAGTTCGCGACGCCGCCGTTCACCGTGATGGGAACCGCGTTCGTGCCGTTCGGGGTGATCGGCTGGGCGTTGGCCGTGCTGGATGAACCGCCGGAACTGCCGCCGCCGGAACTGCCGCCGCTGGACGAACCGCCGCTGGAACCGGAATTGTTGTCGCTGCCGCCGCCGCATGCGGCGAGCGTAAGGGCGAGAAACAGCGCGCCGAGCCAGCGCGCCGCGTTGCCGGCGCGCCGGGAAGATGCCGCGCCGAGGCCGGGTGTCGTTGTGAACATTATCGGATTCTCCCGTCGCTTACTGGATGTCGCTGGCGGAAACGCCGGCGGGCAAAGACTGCGGCAGGTACGCGCTGCCCGAGAAAGCGCCCATGTGACCGCCCGAATGCACGACGAGACCCGAATCCTGCACGCTCACCTGACCGCGTCCGCCGCGCGCGGCGCGCTGCGCGAGCATGGCTTGCTGGTACTGCGGGAAATAGCTGCCGAGCAAGGTCGCGAGGTCCGGCACGCGCGGCCCGCGCCACGCGACGCCGAACACGGTGCCGTCGGACGATACATATTCGTTGATGACGGTGCCGCTCGCGAGCGTCGTCGAGCGGACGGTGTAGTTAGATGCCGCCGATGCGCCGGACGCGCCCGATGCCGGGGTTGCGGCATGCACGACCGCGTTCGCGGCGGTGGCGCCTTGCGGCGCGTTCAACGGCTCGCCGCCGAGCGCGGCGCGCGCCGGTGCGGCTGCGCAGACGGTCAATGCGCCTGCGAGGAAGGCTAACGATAGCCTGAGATGCCCATGACGGGGTTGCTTCGGTACCTTCACTGGGCCTCCTGTCGATTCCTGTGGATGGTTGCCTGGCAGGCCCGCGCGCCGTTTTACGGAGCCGCGGACCCCTGCGGATTCAAGCATCTTACGGATGCTATAGCCATCAGTATGCCAAATCCCGAAAAACGGCTGCGTCACGCGCATGCGACGCGCCGTTGGGGACGGATGAATCGAACAGTAAGCCGGGCAGAAGTTCCCGGTCGATAGATGCTTTGCTAAAAGCAGGCGTCGAGGCGTGAATCCGGCGCGCACGCAACAACGCGGAACGCATCCGAAGAGGCGCTCCGCGTCTTTTTGCGCATGGCGTCAGGAAGCCGGAAGGCTTAGAAGCCGAGACTCGCGAGCAGATCGTCCACTTGCGACTGATCCTGCACGACGTCGCTGCGACCTTCCGGGTTGATCTGCGGTCCGTTGAGAAGATTTTCCGGACTGCCCGTCGATGACGACATCAACGCCGCCGCCGACGCCGCGAACTGCTCGCGCCGCTCCGGCGCAATGTTCTCGAGCAGCACGCCCAGCAATTGCTGTTCGATCAGATACACGACGTCCGTGATCTTCTTGATCACCTGGCCGGTCAGATCCTGAAAATCCTGCGCGAGCATGATTTCCAGCAGTTGCGCGTTGGTCGCCTGCGTCTTCGCCGGCACACTTTGCAGGAAGCTGCGCGTCTGCGCGAGCAACTCGCCGGCTTCGTCCTGCGCGAGCGGCGCGCCGTACCATTGCGCCCAACGCTCGTCGAGCGCCTGCGCTTCGCGCTGCATCGCTTCCTGCATCGGCTTGGCGAGCTCGATCGCGTTGAGCGCGCGGTCGGCCGCCTGCTCGGTCATCGTCGCGACGTACTTCAGACGGTCGCGCGCGTCGGGCACGGCTTGCGCAGCGGCTTCGACCTGCTTGTCGAGGCCGAGCTCGCGCATCGAGTCGCGCAGCGTGCGCGTCAACTGGCCGATGCGCGCGAGAATGCGGTCGCTCGAAAAATCGTTATCGGCCTCGGCTGCCACGGCGGCAAGTTCAGTGGTCAGATCGTTCACGATCAGCTCCCGGCTTTAGCCATCTTCTCGAGAATCTTGGTGAGCTTCTCGTCGAGCGTGGCGGCCGTGAAAGGCTTGACCACGTAACCATTCGCGCCGGCTTGCGCCGCCGCGATAATGTTCTCCTTCTTCGATTCCGCCGTCACCATCAGCACCGGCAGATGCGACAGATTCGCGTCGGCGCGAATCTGTTGCAGCATCGACAGGCCGTCGAGATTCGGCATGTTCCAGTCGGAAATCACGAAGTCGAAGCCGCCGCCGCGCAGACGCGCGAGGCCCGCCGCGCCGTCTTCTGCCTCGTCGACGTTCGAGTAGCCGAGCTCCTTCAGCAGATTGCGCACGATACGGCGCATCGTCGGAAAATCGTCGACGACGAGGATCTTCATGTTCTTGTCCATCATTGCTCCCGTGTGTTCTCAGTGCGGCGTACACCGCGTAATTCAATTCAGTTAAATCAGACGCGCTGCACGCGTTCGCCCATCGATGCCAGCCGCGCCATCACGCGCCGGCTCATTTCAGACAGCGGCGCGATCTCGCTTGCGCCGCCCATTGCAATTGCTTCGCGCGGCATGCCGAACACCACGCAACTCGCTTCGTCCTGCGCGAGCGTGTAGGCGCCCGCCTGCTGCATGTCGAGCAGTCCCGCCGCGCCGTCGCGGCCCATGCCGGTCAGAATCACGCCGATCGCGTTCTTGCCCGCGTGCTGCGCGGCCGAGCGGAACAGCACGTCCACCGACGGACGATGCCGGTTCACCGGCGGCGCATCCGACAGATGCGCGACGTAGTTCGCCCCGCTGCGCGCGAGCACGAGGTGCGCGTGGCCCGGCGCGATATACGCATGGCCCGGCAATACGCGCTCGCCGTGCTCCGCTTCCTTCACCGTGATGCGGCACAGCCCGTTCAGGCGCTGCGCGAACGACTTCGTGAAGCCCGGCGGCATGTGCTGCGCGATCAGCACCGCGGGCGCGTCGGGCGGCAGCGGCAACAGCACTTCGCGGATGGCTTCCGTGCCGCCCGTCGACGCGCCGACGATCACGAGCTTTTCCGTCGACACGAGCGGGTTGTTGATGAGCGGCGCGGGCTTCGCGCCGGCGTGACCCTGCGCGCTCGGCGCGCTCGCCGCATGCGCGATCTGCCGCACGCGCGCCCGGGAAGCGGCGCGAACCTTGTCGGCGAGCTTCTCGGCGTAATCCAGCATGCCGTCGCGGATGCCGACTTTCGGCTTGGTCACGAAGTCCACCGCGCCCAGTTCCAGCGCGCGCAGCGTGATTTCGTTACCGCGCTCGGTCAGCGACGACACCATCACGACCGGCATCGGCCGAAGGCGCATCAGCTTTTCGAGGAAGTCGAGTCCGTCCATGCGCGGCATTTCGACATCCAGCGTCAGCACGTCCGGGTTATGCAGCTTGATGAGCTCGCGCGCGACGAGCGGATCGGGCGCGGTCGCGCACACGTGCATGTCGGGCTGCGAGTTGATGATCTCGGTCATCAGGCTGCGCACGAGCGCCGAGTCGTCGACGCACAATACTTTGATCTTCGGCGCGGCTTCTTTGCCGCCATTCGATGCATTCAACATGCTCACGCCTCCTCCACCGTCTTCGCGACGCGCGCCGTGCGCGCGATTGCGCTGGTCGCACGGGCAGCCGCCGCCGTTCCCGACGCGCCGAACAACTCGACGCGCGGCTTCGTCGCGGGCGCGGCGGGTTTCGCGCGCTCCACGCCGAACAGTTCCACGCGCGCGCGCGCCTTTGCGAGCCGTTCCGCGCGCTCTTCGGGCGTGCGCTGCACGAGCGCCTGCTCGCGCTCGACGACGACCGGGTCGTGCTGCGTCTTCAGCTTCTTGACCATCACCTGTCCCGTGCGCGGCATGAACGCGACCTTGCGCGGATGCATGCCCTGCAAGTCCTCGGCGACGATGCGAATCTTCTCCAGCGCGAGATAGCGCCGCACGAACTCCGAGTTGCGGTCGCCGATGTTGATCGTCGTCATGCCGGCGAGCACCGCGCCGCCGCCGAACACCTTCGCCTCGAACCGCTCGCGGCGTCCGCCACGCTTGATGAGCTCGTTGATGAGCACTTCCATCGCATACGCGCCGTAGCGCATGGAGTCGGACGAGGCATGCGACGGGTCCGAGCCGTCATCGGGCAGCATGAAGTGATTCATGCCGCCGATGCCCGCCGTGCGATCGTTGATGCACGCCGCCACGCACGAGCCGAGCACGGTCACGAGCACCATGTCTTCGCTCGTCATGTAGAACTCGTTCGGCAGCAGCTTCACGCCGGGCTTCTTGAAATGGTTGTCGAAATACAGATTCGACGCGATCGGCAGCCCGCTCATGCCGGCTCTCCCGCGAGCACGCGCTTCGGCGCGCCCGCCGCTTTTGTGTCGCGCGTCAGTTCGTAGACCGTCTGACCGCGCAGCCGGAACGCCTGCGACACATACGTGAAGTTCTCCGAATGACCGGCGAACAAGAGGCCGCCCGGCTTCATCAGCGGCTCGAAGCGCGAAAGCACCTGGCCTTGCGTCGGCTTGTCGAAGTAGATCATCACGTTGCGGCAGAAGATCGCGTCGAACGGGCCCTTCACGTCGTAGCGCGCGTCCGTCAGGTTCACGCGGCCGAAGCTCACCAGCGAGCGCAACTCCGGGCGCACCTTGACGAAGCCCGCGTGCGAGCCGGTGCCCTTCAGGAAGAACCGCTTCAGGCGTTCCACCGGCAGCGGCTTCACCTGATCGAGCGAATACACGCCCGCGTCCGCCTTGGCGAGCACCTGGCTGTCGATGTCGCTCGCGAACACCGTGCAGTGGCGCGCGGCCTGCTCGCCGAGCGCCTCGACGAGCGTCATCGCGATGGAATACGGCTCCTCGCCCGTCGATGCCGCCGAGCACCACACCGACACCGGCTGCTGGCGGCGCTTCACGAAGTCCGCGAGCAGCGGAAAGTGATGCGACTCGCGGAAGAACGCCGTCAGGTTGGTCGTCAGTGCGTTGACGAAGGCTTCCCACTCGGCGTTGTCGTCGTTGGCTTCGAGACGGTCGAGGTACTGCTTGAACGTGTCCATGCCGCAGGCGCGCAGGCGTCGGGCGAGCCGGCTGTAGGCCATGTCGCGCTTGTGGTCGGACAGCGAAATTCCTGCGCGGCGATGAATCAGCTCGCGGATCCGGGCGAAGTCCGCCACGGTAAATTCGAAATCGCGCTCGACTTCCGGACCGCGTATGCCGCCGGCCAGTTCGACGCGTGCGTGGGTTGCATTACGCGTTGCCATTCTGGTGCCTCTTGCTCTGTTTGCGCCTGCTTTCGCTTCTGCGCCGGTCGTGCGCCGGGTTGTTTCGGAGTCCGCGCGCTCGGCCGGGGCCGGCCGATGCGCTTAGAACGTTTCCCAGTCGCCGTCGTCGGCGGTCGTGGCCTTCGCGCGCGGGGCGGGTGCCGCCGCCGGTGCGCTCACGCGGGGCGCGGCTTTCGCTGCGCTTGCCGGCTTCGCTGCATCGCGGGCCTTATCCTTGATAACGGCCGTTTCCGGCGCGACGTTAGGCTGCTCTGCAACTTTCGCTGCGCTCGCGGACGATGCCCGCGACGTCGGCTCGACGCGCGCAGCCTTCGCCACGGCGGGCGCCAGGCGCGCCGCCGCGACCGCCGCGCTCGGCTTCACCGACGCCGGCACGGTGCCCGCAATGCGCCACTGCCCGACGATCTCCTTCAACTGCCGGGTCTGGTCCTCGAGTGATGCCGCCGCCGACGCCGCCTGTTCCACGAGCGCCGCGTTCTGCTGCGTCACGCTGTCCATCTGCGTCACGGCGCGATTGACCTGCTCGATGCCATCGGACTGCTCCTCCGACGCCGCGCTGATCTCGCCCATGATGTCGGTCACGCGGCGCACCGCCTGCACGATCTCGCCCATGGTTTCGCCTGCGCGCGTCACGAGTTGCGAGCCGCTCTGCACTTTCTCGGTCGAATCGCCGATCAGCGCCTTGATTTCCTTCGCCGCCGCCGCGCTGCGCTGCGCGAGCGAGCGCACTTCGCCCGCCACGACCGCGAAGCCGCGCCCTTCTTCGCCCGCCCGCGCCGCTTCCACGGCCGCGTTCAACGCGAGAATGTTGGTCTGGAACGCGATGCCTTCGATCACGCCGATGATGTCCACCACCTTGCCCGAACTGGACGCGATGGCGTTCATCGTATCGACGACCTGCTCGACCACCTCGCCGCCGCGCGACGCGATATCCGACGCGTTCACCGCGAGCTGGCTCGCCTGACGCGCGTTGTCCGCGTTCTGCTTCACCGTGCTCGTGAGCTGTTCCATGCTGGAGGCCGTCTCTTGCAGCGACGCCGCCTGCTCTTCCGTGCGCTGCGACAGATCGGTATTACCGCTTGCGATTTCATGCGCGCCGACGTCGATGGATTCCGCGCCGCGATGCACCGCGCCGACCATCGCGGTCAGGTTCGTGCGCATGCGCTCGATGCCCGCGAAAAGACGGCCGATTTCGTTCGTGCCGTCCGTGTGCGCCGACTTCGTGAGATCGCCGCGCGAGATGCGCTCGAAGTGTTCCACCGCGTCGTTGATCGGCTGCACGATCAGGCCGCGCAGCGCGAAGCGCGTGGCGAAGAGCAGCAGGCCGGAAAGCGCGAGCAATCCGCCGATGACCATGCTGAGCGTCGCGTTCTGCGACGCCGCGCTCGCCCGCGACTCTTCCGCGTGCTTCTGCTGGAACGCGACCGCCGCCGTGACCGCCTGATCGAACGCGACGAACATCGGGCTGATCTTCGTGTCGGCAACGGCGTGGTATGCAGCCATGTCGTTCGCGCGCATCGCGGCGAACTCGGGCTCGACGCCCGTCTTCATCAGCGTGTCGTGCTGCGCGACGAGCGTGTCGAGCGTCGCTTGCGGCAGCATCGGCTTCTTGGTGTCGAGATAGAGCTTCCAGTTCTCGTAGCTCTTGTCGAGCAGGAACTGGCCGCGCTCCATCGCCTTCTTCGCTTCGTCGGCGCTGCCCGCTTCGGTGAGCGAGCGCACGCGGTCGAGCGTGATGCGCGAGCGCAGCAGATACGACGACGTGTCCGCCAGCGCGCGCATCGCCACCATGTCTTCTTTGGCGAGCGAGTCGAGCGAGGCGCTCGCGGAATTGAGGCCGACGAGCGACAGCGCGCCGATGACGGCCGCGCAACCGACGAACAACACACCGACGAGCGTGAGCGTCGTGCGAATGGACAACTTCTTGAACATGGCTTCCTTTCCTTGGCTCGCGACGCGCGCGGGGTGCTTCCGCGCGCCTGTTTAAGCGGCGACGGAGTCGATCAACTCCATCTCGCGGCTCGTCATGAGCTTTTCGATATCCATCAGAATCAGCATGCGGCCCTCGACCGTGCCGAGGCCGGTGAGATACTCGGAAGTGAGCGTCGCGCCGAATTCGGGCGCGGGCATGACCTGGTCCTGCGTCAGCGTGAGCACGTCCGACACGCCGTCCACCACCATGCCGACCACGCGATGCGCGACGTTCAGGATGATGACGACCGTCTGGTTGTCATACTCGACGCGGCCGAGATTGAACTTGATGCGCATGTCCACGATCGGCACGATGATGCCGCGCAGATTGATCACGCCCTTGATGAATGCGGGCGCGTTCGCGATGCGCGTGACGCTGTCGTAGCCGCGAATTTCCTGTACTTTCAGGATGTCGATGCCGTACTCTTCGGCGCCGAGCGTGAAGACGAGGAACTCTTGTCCGGCGGCTTCGGCGTGCTGCGCATCGCGGCGCGACAGTGTTGCGTTTTGAATCGATTGGATGTCTGCCATGAGAAACCCCAGGTTCGGTCGATGTAATTAATGGGTGTGCGAGTGTTGCGCGCGTGATTCGCGATTGAGCGCGGCCACGTCGACGATCAGCGCGACGCTGCCGTCGCCGAGAATCGTCGCCGCCGAGATGCCGTGCACCTTGCGGTAATTCGTTTCGAGGTTTTTCACGACCACTTGCTGCTGGCCGACGAGTTCGTCGATCAGCATGGCCATGCGCCGTCCTTCCGTTTGCAGGATCGTGACGATGCCCTGCGTCGGCTCCGTGCGCGCGCCTTCGACCGAGAACACCTGATGCAGCGCGACGAGCGGCAGATATTCGCCGCGCACGCGCACCACGCGCTCGCCGTTGGCGACCGTGTAGATGTCATCGGCGACCGGTTGCAGCGACTCCATCACGAAGTTGAGCGGCAGAATGAAGATTTCGTTGCCGACCTTCACCGACATGCCGTCGAGAATCGCGAGCGTGAGCGGCAGCACGATCTTCGTGGTCGTGCCCGCGCCCTGGCGCGACATGATTTCGACGTGGCCGCCCATCGACTGGATGTTGCGCTTCACCACGTCCATGCCGACGCCGCGGCCGGAAATGTCCGTCACCTGTTCGGCGGTCGAGAAGCCCGGCATGAAGATGAGTTGCCAGACTTCCTCGTCGGTCATGGAGTCGGAAACCTGCATGCCCTGCTTCTGCGCCTTCGCGAGAATCTTGTCGCGGCGCAGGCCCGCGCCGTCGTCGCTCACTTCGATCACGATGTTGCCGCCGTGATGCGCCGCCGACAGCACGAGCTGGCCGGTCGCGGGCTTGCCCGCCGCGCGGCGGGCTTCCACGGTCTCGATGCCGTGATCGAGCGAATTGCGCACGAGGTGCGTGAGCGGATCGATGATGCGCTCAATCAGGCTCTTGTCCAGCTCGGTCGCCTGACCGAACGTGACGAGTTCCACTTCCTTGCCGAGCTTGCCCGCGATATCGCGGACGAGTCGCGGGAAGCGGCTGAATACGTAATCCATCGGCATCATGCGGATGGACATGACGGCCTCTTGCAGGTCGCGCGCGTTGCGCTCGAGCTGCGCCATGCCGTTGAAAAGACGGTCGTGCAATGCAGGGTCGAACGTGCTCGTGGTTTCGGCGAGCATCGCCTGCGTGATCACCAGTTCGCCGACCAGGTTGATGAGCTGATCGACCTTCTCCACGCCGACGCGAATGGAGCTGCCTTCCGCCGATGCCGCTGCGGCCGGGCGCGCTTTCTTCTCGGCGTCGCCGGTGGCGGCCTTCGCTTGCGTGTCGCGTGACGGGATGGCGGCAGCAGCTTGCGTTTCCGCATTCGCCGCCGCCTTCGCCGCTTCTTCTTTGTGCTGCGCCGCGGATGCGGGCGCTTCCTGCGCCTGCGATACGGGCGGCTCTGCCTGTAGCGTGTGTTGCTTGGCCTGCGCCGGCTCGGCCGCTGCCGACGGCGCAATGTGATGCGCGTCGCCGCGGCCGATCGTGATTTGCGATTCGTCGATCACGAAGCAGCACACAGCCACGATGTCGTCGGACGAGACGTCCGAATCGAGCCAAAGCACGAGTTCGGCGTCGGTCTTTTTCTCCCCGACGATACTGCCCAGGTTCCCCAGCTCCTCGGTCAAGGTCGCCAGGTCCTTCTCGCCCACCCCCCGTAGCGTAATTTTCAGGTGGGGTCCTGCTTCCGCCGCCGGCGTGCCGGCTGCGGTTCCCGCATTCGTTGCATGACTGGCCGCGCCGTCCGTGACTTCGAACGCGCCGTCCCAGTTGCCGTCGTCCTCGATGGCTTCGGCGGCTTGCGCGATCACGTGCGAAGGCGGCGCGTTCGGGCCTTCATAGGCCGGCGCGACGTCCACTTCGCGGATGACAGCCGGCGTAACCGGCTCGTCGACGACAGGCGCGCTCTGCGGCGCGGCGTCTTCGTTCTTCAGGCGTTCGAGCTTCGCGCAGATCGCGGCGGCGGCGGCCGCATCCGGCTCGGCGCTCGCGCGATACGCGGCGAGCTGGTCCGAGAGCACGTCCTTCGTCGCGAGGAACGTGTCGATCATGTCGCGGCGAAGCACGAGCTCGTTGTTGCGCGCGCGATCCAGCAGCGATTCGAGGATGTGCGTCGTTTCGGTGAGCGCGGTGAAGCCGAACGTGGCTGCGCCGCCCTTGATCGAATGCGCGGCGCGAAAGATCGCCGCGAGATCCTCGGGATCCGGATTCGCGATATCCAGGACGAGCAGCAGTTGCTCCATCTGCGCGAGCAGTTCATCGGCTTCGTCGAAGAAGGTTTGATAGAACTGGGTAATGTCGAGTGTCATGCTTGATTCACCGTCGGCGCGTGCGCGCGAGTTGTCTTGGCTTTGGCTGTTCGCTTCAGTGCTGCGTGTCTTCGGAGAGCGCGGCGACCACTTCGGTCAGCAGGTCCGGATCGAGCGGTTTTTCGATCCAGCCCGTCGCTCCGGCCGCGCGCGCCGCTTCCTTGAACGGCTCGCCGTCCTCCGTGGTCAGCACGAGAATCGGCGTCGCGCGGTAGGCGTGGTTCGCGCGCAGCTCCGCAATCAGGTCGAGGCCGCTCTTTTGCGGCATGTGCTGATCCGTGAGCACGAGATCGAAACGCTCGGCGAGCGCCCATTCGAGCCCTTCGTTGCCGTCGGACGCCACCGTCACCTCGTAGCCCGCCGTCGTCAGCGTGGCAGAGAGAATCTGCCGCATGGCTGCGGAATCGTCGATTGCCAGAATGTTCTTGATCATGTGTCGCCTTTGGTTCAGCGCCTCGCTGCCTCTTGTCCGGATGACGGCGCAAACGTGTGGAGTCTTGAGCGTTTTTTATGCAGATTTACGCGCTGCACGCTTATTTCCGCGCCGCGCCCGGCACGATCCGGCCGAGAAGCGGCGTCGCGCCGGGCGCGAAGGCATCCGAAGCGTTATCGAGCGTCGCGGCCGAGCCGCCGTCGTCGCGCAATATCGACGCTTCCGCGCGGTGATTCAGCACGATGATGCTGATGCGCCGGTTCTCGGGATCGAGCGGGTCTTGCTTGTTCAGGTTTTGCGTGGATGCGAGGCCGAGCACGCGCAGCACCTTCGCTTCGTCCATGCCGCCCGCGACCAGCTCGCGCCGCGACGCGTTCGCGCGGTCCGCCGACAGTTCCCAGTTGCTGTAGCCCTTTTCCCCGCCGGCGTACTTCACGGCGTCGGTGTGGCCCTGCACGACGATGCGGTTCGGCACGTCGTTCAACGTCCGGCCGATTTCGCGCAGGATGTCGCGCATGTACGGCTGCACGCTGTTGCTTGAAAGCGCGAACATCGGGCGTTTCTGGGTATCGACGATCTCGATGCGCAGGCCCTGCTGCGTCGATTCGATGCGAATCTGCTGCTTGAACTGGTGCAACGTCGGATTGGCTTCCAGCGCGGCCATCAGCTTGACCTGGAGGTCGTGAAGACGGGCCTGCTCGCGCCGTTCCAGTTCGCCTTGCGCGGCTTTTAGCAGTTCCTCGTCGGCTTTCGCGGTCGGGCTCTGCGCGAATTGCGTCTTGCCGTCCGAGCTGCGGGCATCGCCCGGATCGTTGCTCGAAATGTCGCGCCCGCCGCCGGTGATGATGCTGTTGTCCATGCCGACGCTCTTGCCGCCGACCATCGCCGCCTTGAGCGGCATGTTGAAGTACTCCGCGATGCCGCGCCGCTGCACGGGCGAGGTCGACGAGAGCAGCCACATCAGCAGGAAGAACGCCATCATCGCGGTCATGAAGTCCGCGTACGCCAGCTTCCACGCGCCGCCGTGGTGGCCCTTGCGGCCCGCGACGATGCGCTTGATGAAGATGGGGCGGTCTTTTTCGCTGCTCATCGCAGGGCTCCGGTCGGGGTCGCGGAAACGAGGCGCGTCACTTCGCCTTCACCCGGCGCACGTGCTCTTCCAGTTCGGAGAACGACGGGCGCTCGGTGGAGAACAGCACCTTGCGGCCGAATTCCACGGCGATTGCCGGCGCGTAGCCGTTCAGGCTCGCGAGAATCGTCACCTTGATGCACTGGAACATCTTCGTTTGCTCGGCGACGCGCTGCTCCGCGACGCTCGAAAGCGGCCCGATGAAGCCGTACGAAATGAGAATGCCGAGGAACGTGCCGACGAGCGCCTGCGCGATCATTTCGCCGAGAATGGCGGGCGGCTGATCGGCGGAAGCCATCGTATGCACGACGCCCATCACCGCCGCGACGATGCCGAACGCGGGCATCGCGTCGCCGACCTTTTGCAGCGCCAGCGCGGGCGCTTCGCCTTCGACGTGATGGGTCTCGATCTCTTCGTCCATGAGGCTTTCGATTTCGAACGCGTTCATGTTGCCGCCGACCATGAGCCGCAGATAATCGGTCATGAACTCGACGATGTGATGGTCCGCGAGCAGCTTCGGGTACTGGCTGAAGATCGGGCTCTTGTGCGGATCTTCGATGTCGGATTCGAGCGTGAGCGTGCCTTCCTTGCGCGCCTTGGCGAGCAGCACGTAGAGCAGGCCCATCAGCTCCATGTACACGTCCTTGTTGTACTTGGAGCCTTTGAAAAGCGTGGGAATGACGAGCAGCGTCGACTTGATGGTCTTGACGCCGTTGCCGAGAATGAAGGCGCCGATGCCCGCGCCGGCGATCATCAATATTTCGACCGGCTGTACGAGCGCGCCAAGATGGCCGCCTTCGAGCGCGTAACCGCCGAAAACGGACAGCAATGTCACGAGCGTTCCAACGAAAATCAGCACAGTCGGGTCCTCAGGGTTGGGAATGCGGTACGGCCGGCGCACATGCGCGGTTAAGACTGTTTACGGCACCCGGCTGGAAAACTTTGGGCGGGCTGGCGGTGGGCGGCGGCTGCGGGGTGTTTGCCCGTGGGCGGTGGCGGTGGCGTCGGCTGCGGGGTGTTTGCCCGTAGGCGGCGCGGCGGTGGCATAGGGTGCGGATGTGTCGCGGGCGTGGACCGAAGGCACGGGGCGGAGCACGCTTGAGCCACCGACATCAGCCTGCCGAGAAACGGCGACATCAAGCCGATAGCGCGATTGACTCCGCTCGAAGTCGCGCGACGGAGCGAATCAGTTACACGCACTCACTCGTCGATGCGACCTCGCCGCTTTCGACCGCCGCCTCGGAACGCGCGACTCCAGGCTCGGCCTGCGCGAGCGCCGGGCGCTTGTCCTTGTCGGCAAGCGATGCGAGGATCGCGTGGTCGTCGAAACGGAAGCGGCACAGCACGTGGCTCGACGTCGCAATCTTCACCGCCTGCGCCGGCGTCAACGACGACACGATCTCGGCCACCTCTTCGGACAGCCCGAGGCGATGCATCGCCGGGACGCGGTCTTCCCGAAGCAGCCGCTGCGCAAGCAGCACATACGACAAGTTCACCTCGCGGATTTCCGCGAGCGTGCTCATGGTGGTGGCCGTCATCTTTCCCCCGAGTCATTGCATGGCTGGTCAGCCCCAGCGGGAAACGTTTGCTCGGACGCGCTTAGTCGCGACGCATCCGGCCCCGCTCGTCTTGTCGGGCCGATTTTCCGACAGCGCGTTGGTTGCGACTATCGGAAAAACCTGCCGACGCGCCGACAGACTTGCGCCCGGAATCGCGTAGGAAAAATTCGTACATGCGCAGGCGAATTCGCTGCGAATCGGCAAACGCCTTTATCGGCAGTCGCCGGACGGACTTGAGGCCAGCGCGGGCACGCCGCCTGCTAACGGGTGCCTCGCCGCTCCACTTGCTAGTTGCGATCGTCTCCTTCGACCGCTTGAGTGCAGTTTTTGACTTCGTAACAGCCGGTGTTTCGCGCTGTAACAAGGTTAAGCGATTGAAAAATGACGTGAAATGCCGCTCTCGATCCCGATAATGAACGTAAGGGATAACCCGGTCGAGAGCCGGGCCGATCTTTGGGCGGCGTGAGCGACACACCGCGGCCCGCCCGAATGGCATCGCGCAACGCTCGACCGGAGCGCCAGAGCGGTGTCCACACAACAGCTTTCATGGCCCCCATCGGCGCCGACCGCGCCCCAAGCGGCCACTCAGGAGAGTCACGTTATGCGAATCGCACAAATTGCACCGTTGCACGAAGCAGTTCCTCCGAAGTTTTACGGCGGCACTGAGCGCGTGGTGTCTTATCTGACGGATGCGCTCGTCGACCTCGGCCACGATGTAACCTTGTTCGCAAGCGGCGATTCGCAAACCCGGGCGACGCTCGACGCGGCCTGGCCGCGCGCCCTGCGACTCGATCCCACGATCCGCGATCCGCTCGCGCCGCACATGCTGCTGCTCGAAACGGTCCGCCGCCGCGCGCACGAATTCGACGTGCTGCACTTTCACCTCGACTACATGCCGTTTCCGCTGTTCACGCAGCTCGACACGCCGTTCGTGACCACGCTCCACGGCCGTCTCGACCTGCCCGAACTGCAGCCGATTTTCAACACGTTCACGAAGGCGAACGTCGTCTCGATCTCGGACAATCAGCGCGGACCGCTGCCGCAGGCGAACTGGCTGAACACGGTGTATCACGGTCTGCCGGACGATCTGCTGACGCCGCAGCCGCATAAAAAGCCGGAATATCTCGCGTTTCTCGGCCGGATCTGCCCGGAAAAGCGCGCGGATCTCGCCATCAAGATCGCGGCGCAAAGCGGTCTGCCGCTGAAGATTGCGGCGAAGGTGGACAAGGTCGATCAGGACTATTTCAAGTCGACCATCGAGCCGCTGCTGTCGCAGGCGCACGTAGAGTTCATCGGCGAGATCAACGAGGCGCAGAAGCCCGAATTCCTGTCGGGCGCGAAGGCGCTGCTCTTCCCGATCGACTGGAACGAGCCGTTCGGCCTCGTGATGATCGAAGCCATGGCGTGCGGAACGCCGGTGATTGCCTTCAACCGCGGTTCGGTGCCGGAAGTCATCGATCACGGCGTAACCGGCTTCATCTGCGAGGATGTGCCGGGCGCGGTCGGCGCGCTGCATCGCATCGACGAACTATCGCGCACCGAGATCCGCGCGCAGTTCGAACGCCGCTTCAGCGCAAAGACGATGGCGCAGAACTACGTCGACACATACACGGCCATGCTTCAGGCCGCGAAGCGTCCGGTGCTGCGTCAGGTCGCAGTCGGCTGATCGCGCGCAGCTTGCCGCTCTCGAATGCCGCCCAATGGGCGGCATTTTTTTCGCCTGGCCGCTGACGCTGGCTGTTCTGTAACAAGGAGGAATCCGAACATCGCTGCGTCGAGCGTGAATTGCCCGTGAATCGACCAAATTTGACAGTCCGTAAAAACAGCCGCCCTTAAACTGCGCTCGGCAAGGGCAATAGGCTTTCTTGCGTCAAATCAAAGGTCTCTCACATTTCACGAAGGCAAGATCATGCATTTGTCGAAGCGTCTCGGCGCTGAAGTTTTCGGTACTTTCTGGCTTGTGCTGGGCGGCTGCGGAAGCGCCGTGCTGGCCGCCGGCTTCCCGCAATTGGGTATCGGGTTCGTGGGCGTCTCGCTCGCCTTCGGACTCACCGTGCTCACCATGGCCTACGCCATCGGCCACGTGTCCGGCTGCCATCTGAACCCGGCCGTGAGCGTCGGGCTGGCCGTCGCGGGGCGCTTCCCCGTGCGCGACCTCGGGCCGTACATCGTGGCGCAAGTAGTGGGCGCAACGCTCGGCGCATTCGCGCTCAAGCTGATTGCCACGGGCATGCCCGGCTTCGATCTGGTCGGGAGCGGTTTCGCCGCGAACGGCTTCGGCGAGCACTCGCCGGGGCACTACACGATGTTCGCGGCGCTGGTCTGCGAATTCCTGATGACGTTCTTCTTTCTCTTCGTGATTCTCGGCGCAACCGATGATCGCGCGCCGAAGGGCTTCGCGCCGATCGCCATCGGCCTGTGCCTGACGCTCATCCACCTGATCTCTATTCCGGTCACGAACACGTCCGTGAACCCGGCGCGTTCTACCGGCCCGGCGTTCTTCGTCGGCGGCTGGGCGCTGGATCAGCTGTGGCTCTTCTGGATCGCGCCGATCGCAGGCGCTATCGTCGCGGGCGTGCTGTATCCGTTGCTGGCTTCGGATTCGGAAGCACGCAAACTCGGTGCTGTCGCGCAATAAGTCGCGGGGTCGGTCATGTGAAACGGGCGCTTCGGCGCCCGTTTCCTTTTGCGCCCGGCGCGCGCGGATTAAAAGCGCGCGACAGTTGTAATGGCGAATTACGCAGCATGCTTATTATTTCTTCGTCAAGCGCTCGCTCCGAAGCGCAAAGCCCCGCCGGACAAGGCTCGCGCGTATCTCACCGACATGGAAAAGGGCTTACGCCCCGCTTGCACGCGGTAACAAGTCGTCGAAGCGTGTAAGACGGCCGGCGCTTACAGTGAACTCATGCGACACACGTCGCCTTCCAGGAGAAACACAATGAAGCGCATCGTCACTCAATTGCTCGTCGCGACCGGCCTTGCCATCGGTGCAGTAGGAGCGGCTCAGGCCCATACGGATCTTCACGTCGGCGTTTCGCTGGGCGCACCGGCCTATGCCGCTCCCGCGCCCGTGTATGTAAGGCCCGCCGTGCCGCACTATCGCGCGCCGTACTGGCGTCATGAGGAACCGCGCTGGCAACGTGACTACGGTCACGACAACGGGCACTGGAATCGCGCCGGTTGGGACCACGGCCGTTCGAACGACTGGGGCCGCCGCGGCTAACCAGAACGCCGCGCGCGATCGGTAGGCGCGAGAGAGAGTTAGCGCGACGACGCGATGTCGTCGCGCAGATCGAACAGCTTGCGCAGATGATGCGCGACGCCCGCCTCGAAGTTGTTGCCGATGCGCGGCACATTCGGCAGACGCGTGATCAGGTCCGGATTCGCGTTGTTCATCATGAACGGATGCCCGGCGGTTTCCAGCAAGTCGATGTCGTTCATGTTGTCGCCGAACGCGACGCACTGCGCGGGATCGATATCCAGACGCTCCAGCACATAACGCAGCGCGCGGCCCTTCGACACATCGGACGTCATCACTTCGAGGCAGTCCGGCAGCGAATACGTGACATACAAGGCATCGCCGAATTCGCTTTCCAGATTCGCGGCGACGTGCGCAAGGTCCGCCGGCTCGCCGATGTACAGCACCTTCGCGATGTTTTCGCCGTCGTACTCGCGCAAATCCATGACTTCGTACTTGAAGCCGGAGTCCTGATGAAAGACGAGCAGTTCGGGCGCGTGGCGGTCGATGAGCCACGCATCGTCGGCGAACAGATTGACGATCACGCGGCCATGCGCGCCCGCGACATCCGGCTGCACGAGGCGTCGCACGGCGGCAGGCGCGAGATCGCGCGAGTAGATGCGCTCGTCGCCGGGCGCATGCACGCGCGCGCCGTTGGACGTGATCAGGTACGCGTCGATGCCCAGCAGATCGCGGATGCCGGCCACATCGCGATAATGCCGCCCCGTCGCGATGATGACCGGCACGCCGCGCGATGCCAGTGTGCGCAGCGTCTGTGCGGTGAACGGGTCGAGCTGATGATCGCTGTTGAGAAGCGTCCCGTCGAGATCAGTTGCGATGACCGAATACATGGCTGCCCTGTTTGAGCGGAGAAAAACGCCCGCGAAGCTGACTATTCTATCGCGGCTCTTTCCCGGGCCGCCCCGCCGCGCCGCCCGACGCCACCGCGCGCCGCGCCAGTTCTAGCGCGCCCGCGGCCGAATCCGCGCGGGGGTGGCGCAGGCGCTCTCTCAACGATATCGGCACGAAAGGCTCGTAGGGCGCGGCCAGTCCGCCGCAGAGCGCGACCGGCAGTTCGCCATCGCGATCCAGCGCCGCGACGAGCAATTCGATTTCGCGCCCCGCCTGCTCCAGCAACTGCGCCGCCGACGGATGATCGCGATATTCGAACACGCTTGGCGCGAGGGTGGCGTACGCGGTCTGGTTGGATGCGCACAGCCACACGACGAGGCTGTCGCGATCCGTCGCGCCAGTGAGCTGCAAGAGCGCGCGGGACCAGTCATCGGCCGGGGCTCGCCCGTCCAGCACGCGCTGAAGGTGAACCACCGCGCGCAGGCCGAGCCACGCGCCGCTCGCTTCGTCGCCGCTCGGAAAGCCGTATCCGCCCGCAATGCGGCAGACGCCCTCCTCGTCCAGCGACGCCGCGATGCTGCCCGTGCCGAGCGCGACGATCACGCCCGGTCCGCCGCCGTGCGCGCCGAGGACGGTCGTGTACGCGTCGCTTTCCACGCTCAACGCGTGGACCGGCGGCGCCGTGCTCAGGAAAGCCGCGAGCCAGTCCGCGTTATTGACGCCCGCGAGGCCGCAGCCGAGCGAACAGGCGCGCCAGTCGAGGGCGAGGCCGGCCGTATCGAAAGCGCGTTTGCACGCATCGCCGATAGAACGCCACGCTCCTTCGACGCCCAGCGCCAGACCCGAAGGACCGCCGCTCGCGCGGGCCAGCTCGACGCCGTGCGCGTCCGCGAGAATCATGCGCGTGCCGCTTCCACCGCCGTCGATGCCGAGCAGGAAGCCGTTGAATTCGGAATTCGTGAAAGTGTCCATGGCCGCAAGCATAGCGGCGACGCCGGCGCGCGCCAATTAGCCGAATGGCAGAGTGGCGCGGCAATCCCGTTCGGCTATGCTGGCGCGACCGAAACGAGGATTTGCAATGGCAGCCACCGAACCGACACGCTGCGCCTGGGCCACCACCGACGCCATGGCGCATTACCACGACACCGAATGGGGCGTCCCGTCCCGCGACGACCGTCATCTCTTCGAAATGCTGGTGCTCGAAGGCGCGCAGGCCGGTCTTTCATGGTCGACGATTCTCAACAAGCGCGAGGGTTATCGCGCGTTGTTCGCGGGCTTCGACATCGACAAGGTCGCGCGCTTCACGGACGCGGACATCGAGCGGATCGTCGGCGATGCGCGCGTGGTTCGCAACCGGGCGAAGATCGCGTCCGCCGTCATCAATGCGCGAGCCGTTCAGCGCATTCAGGGCGAGCACGGCTCCTTCGCGGACTTCGTGTGGTCGTTCGTGAACGGCTCGCCTATCGACACGCCGCGCGATGCGAACAATCCGACGCCCGCCTCGACGCCCGAGTCGGATGCGCTGAGCCGAGCGCTCAAGCAGTACGGCTGCAAATTCGTCGGCACGACCATTTGCTACGCCTTCATGCAGGCGACGGGCATGGTGAACGACCATGTCGTGGGCTGTCTTTCGCGCGTCAAGACTAAGACAAAGCGCAAATCGCCGGAAAAAACGACACCTTCAATCTGATCGGATGCGGGCGATTTTTGCTTTTTGGCAACATTCTTGCCGCAAAAGAGCGTTCATTAGGGAAAGTCCTCATCGCACGCGTTTTTTTGCAGTGAAGCATGCCGCCAGCCGCGCCGCTCCAAGCGCGGACCATGCTTCTGCCGCACTGCACGAACGTCCGTGTCGTGTAAAAATGGCGTTCTCGCGTGCGCTGCCGCACCTTTTTACCGAGCCGTGCCGTTATAACTGACGGTGTGCGGATCGTTCACTGAGTGGAGAGATCCGCCGCGAGTACACGGACACGGCGAAGCGCGTGTCCCTAGGCCGGGGAAACCATCGTGCTCGAAGCAGTAGCCGGTCGGCGTGCGCGCCGTCCGACGCCGCAGGTGCAGGTTGCTCGAAACTCAACGCATGGCCGCTGCGCAGGGGCGCAGGGGAGAAAGATCATGAAAAGCTTGAACTTCCTGACGCATCAGGAGATTTTTGACAACGCGGTGCAGCATCTCTTCACGCAGGGACAAGCCGCTTTGCTGCCTCACGGCGGCGGCGCTTATCGCGGATACTGCGGCGGCTGCCCGATCGGCAGTCTCATCAAGCCGCGCGACTACGTGACGGCCATGGAAGGCGTGCCCATCCGCTATATCGGGAAATCGCCGGAGTCGGTGCCGGCGTACATGGATGTCGGCGTCGCGGCGCTCAAGCGCGCTCTGCTGCGCGCGCGCATCAACGTCTTCGATCCGACCACCGTCGAACTGCTCTCGTGCCTGCAGAACGTGCACGACGTCTTCGGCAAATGGGAGTGGCGCGAGCGTCTCACGTCGATCGCGCGGCAGTTCGGTCTGTCGGCCGAGCTTCTGAAAACGGCTGCGTAACGGTGCGGGTGCGGTATGTTGAGCCCTGTCACGATGTTGAGCTCGAACGAGATCTTCCATCGCGTGAGCGCGCATTTGCTGGCGCAGCGCGCCGTCTCGGAAGATGACAACGGGTCGTGCCGCCTGAGAGGCGCGCACGGCCGCAAGTGCGCGATCGGATCGCTGGTGCGTGACGACGTCTACGAAGCGGACCTCGAAGGCGTCGGCATTTCGTACTATCGGCATGCGCATGACGGCAAGCTGCTGCGCGCGCTGTATGCGTCGAACGTGAATGCTTACGATCCAGTCATCATCGATCTCTTGATCGAACTGGAGCAGATTCACGACGACGCCAGCGTCGACGAGTGGCCGCACTTGCTGGGCGCACTCGCTAAGCGGCACGCGTTCGCCTGAGCAGGAACCGCAAGAAACAATTGCAAGAAAAAACGGCGGTGCGCCCTTACGGGTCGCACCGCCGTTTTGCCTTCGCGGACCGAAAGAAACCGGAACAAGCCGGCCCGGCGGAAGACGCTTTAGTGCATCTTCTTCGGCAGCATCTGGCTACGCAGGCGCTTGCGCAGGCGGGCAACGGCCGCGGCCTTCTTGCGCTTGCGCTCGGTGGTCGGCTTTTCGTAGGACTGGCGCTCGCGCAGTTCTGCGATCAGGCCGTTCTTTTCGATGGTGCGGCGGAAGCGCCGAATCGCGACATCGAACGGCTCGTTTTCTTTGAGGACAATAGTGGTCATGACAATCCTGATTCGCTAAACGTATTTCTAAGTGCGCAACGGAAAAAACCGCCGCGCGCCGGCACTCCGATCGTCCGCCGGGCGCCAGAAAGGACGCAGCGGACACGAGCAAAGCGGCCACGGAGGCCGGAAAAGAGAGAGTTGGGATTCAACCGCAAAGCGGCATGTGCGCACGAAAGACCGCCTGAACGCACGCTTTCGGCGCCGGTCTCCGCTGGCGATTAACGTTTTGACGTTGTCATTTTCAGCGGAGCGGACGCAAAAATCGGCCGAAAAATCGGGCACATTTCTCGATTCGGGCGCGATGTTACCAGAACACCGCGCCCGTGCCAACTCTTCGAAGCACGGCAACTCGTTGATGCGACAGATTTATTTCTGCCAGGCGCTGGCTTCGTCCAGTTCTGCCACTTCCTCCGGATCGAGCTTGAGGCGCGTGGCCGCCGCGAGACTCTCCAGTTGCTGCACGGACGTGGCGCTCGCAATCGGCGCGGTCACGCTCGGCCGCGCGATGATCCACGCGAGCGCGATGGTGGCCGGCGTGGTGTCGTGGCGCTTCGCGGCTTCATCGAGCGCATCGAGAATCCTGAGGCCGCGCTCGTTCAGATACTTCTCGACGCGGGAGCCGCGCGCCTTGCCCTGCATGTCTTCCTTGGAGCGGTACTTGCCCGACAGAAAGCCGCTCGCCAGGCTGAAATACGTGACGACCGCGACCTTGTGCGCCTCGGCGGCGGGCTCGAGGTCCGTCTCGTAGCCTTCGCGGTCGTAGAGGTTGTACTCCGGCTGCAGGATCTGATACGCCGGCAGCGACGATTCCTTCGCTACTTTCAGCGCTTCTTCCAGCCGCGCGCCGGTGTAGTTCGACGCGCCGATCACCCGCACCTTGCCCGCCTGAATGAGCTTCTGGTAGGCGCCGAGCGTCTCCTCGAACGGCGTCTTGTCGTCGTCGAGATGCGAGAAGTAGACGTCGATGTAATCGGTTTTCAGACGCCGCAGCGAATCGTCCACGGCAGCCGCGATGTTCGCCGCCGAAAGCCCGGCGCGCGTGCCGAGCATGCCGACTTTCGTCGCGAGCACGACCTTCTGGCGCTTGCCGCTCTCTTTGAACCACTTGCCGATGATCGTTTCCGATTCGCCGCCGTGGTGTCCTTCGACCCACGCGGAATAGACGTCCGCCGTGTCGATGAAATTGAGACCGTGATCGACGAACGCGTCGAGGATGGAGAACGAGGTGCGTTCGTCCGCGGTCCAGCCGAACACGTTGCCGCCGAAGACGAGCGGCGCGACGTTCAGATCCGATGTGCCGATGCTGCGAGTTTGCATGAGTGGAACTCCATGGACAAGGCGTCAGCCGATGATACCTGCCGTCTCCCCGCCGTGCAGACGCGCGCCAGCATGGAACTAAGACGAAAACTGAGGGGGAAAGCAGCCCCTTTTCGAGACTTTCGTTTGCAGGGCCGTCCCCTACCATCGGTAACGTTCCAAAAAGCCCCAAGGGCCCTGCACATGAGCAATTTGCTGATCTACTCGATGGCCGAGTTCGCGCCGGTCACGGTCCCCATTCTCGATATCTGCGCCCCTCGCAAGATCGCGGAAATCGGGCTCGAATTCGGCGGCAACACCCGTATTCTGTCCGACTGGGCCGAGGCCCACGACGCCACCCTCACCTGCATCGATCCGATGCCGCGCCCCGAAGCGACGGAATGGATCGAAAGCACGACGCATATCGAGCTTCAGCGCGCGATGAGCCACGACGCGATCCCGCGCATCGCGGACGTCGACGCATGGTTCATCGACGGCGATCACAACTGGTACACCGTCTTCCACGAACTGCGTCTGATCGAGGAGCGCGCGCACGCCGACGGCAAGCCCGTGCTCGCGTTCATGCACGACGTCTGCTGGCCCGCCGGCCGCCGCGACCAGTACTACAACCCGGACGCGATTCCCGCTGAGTTCCGCCAGCCCTACAGCTACGGCAATGGCGTGACGCTCGGCTATCCCGGGAAAGTGCGCGGCGGCTTCGGCTCGCCGGAAGGTTCGTTCGCCTATGCGGACCGCGAAGGCGGCCCGCGCAACGGCGTGATGACCGCACTCGAGGACTTCATTGCGCAATCGGAGACCGAATACGTGTACGCGGTGATCCCGCTCGTCTTCGGACTCGCGGTGCTCATCGAGCGCACGCATCCGTGCATCGAGGCCATCGCGCAGATCCTCGCGCCGTATCACGAGAACCCGCTGCTCGCGCGCGTCGAAGAGAACCGCCTCGCGAACTATCTCGCCGTCATCGCAACGCACACACGCTGATTCGCCAAAAAATCCGACGCCGAAGCGGCGTCCGAGGAGCAACCTGAACATGACCGACCGCAACATACCGGCGTCCGACCTCATGGCGGCCTGGTCCGCCAAACTCGACGATCGCAAGATCGCCACGTTCGACTGTTTCGACACGATCTTCTGGCGCGGCGTGGCCGAGCCGAGCGACGTCTTCTACGCGCTGGCCGAAGATCCGCTCTTCGTCGCGAACCGCATCGGCGCGCGCGTGCGCGCCCAGGCGGAAGGCATCGCCCGCACGAACCGTTCGTTCGCCAATCACACGTCCGAGGCGACGCTCGAAGAGATCTACGCGGTAGCCGCGCCCCGCGCGGACGAAGCGACCGTGCGCGAACTGGCGGAGCGCGAAGTCCAGAAGGAAATCGAGATCGGCTTCGCGTTCGAACCGGTCCTCGCGTTGATGCGCGAAGCGAAAGCGCGCGGCCTGCAAGTGGCTATCGTCAGCGATACTTACTACGACGACGCGCAGCTGCGCCGCATCCTGTTCGCGACGGCGCCCGAACTCGAAACGCTGATCGATCACGTCTTCTGCTCGTCGCAGTTCGGCTTCGGCAAGTCGAACGGTCTCTGGCCGAAGGTCATGGCGCGACTCGGCATGAGCGCATCGGACATTCTGCATACCGGCGACAACCCGGTGGCGGACTACGCCGTGCCCTCGTCGCTCGGCATCGCCTGCGTGCATTTGCTCCAGCGCGACGACGAGACGGCGAAGAGCGACCGGCAACGGCTGATCGCAGCGCGCCTGCTTTTTCCGGCGATTCGCTCGACGCAAGCGGCACCGAGCCTCTTTCATGGTCTCAAGGCGCAGCGGCTCACGCACGAGCAGGGACCGAACGAGCGCGTCGGCTATTGGGCGCTCGGCCCGATCATCTACGGCTTCGCGCGCTTCCTGCTCGACGAACACCGGCAACTGAACGCCAGCGGCAAGCCGCATAAGTTGGCATTCCTGATGCGCGACGGACACCTCGTGCGGCTCGCGTGCCAGGCCATCACCGGCGAAACCATGGGCGAGCCGGTGTATCTGAGCCGCTTTACCGCCGTGGCAGTGTCGTTCGACACCGGCGAGAGCGTGCAACGCTATGTGGCGAAGAACGCGGCGTCGCATCCGCTGCATGTGCTGTGCGATCAGATGCTGATGCCGCCGCAGCTCAGAAAGAAGGTGCTGACGCGGGCGATGAAGTCGAAGAACCCGGTGCACGAGTTCCGCAAGATGCTCGCCGAGCGCGCGACGGAAAAGACCATCGTCCAGCAGTCGAATGCGCTGCGCGAGCGGCTGTTCCGTCACTTGCAGCGCACGGTCGGTCTGGAACGCGGCGATACGCTGGTGCTCGCGGACCTCGGCTACTACGGCACGATTCAGCATGCCATTCGCGATGTCTTCAAGCGTCAGTTCGACGTCGATGTCATCGGCCGCTACTTCGCCTCGCTGGATTCGCCGGGCTCGCATCTCGACCGCCGGGCGATGATCGACTCCAGCTGGACGGATGACAACGTCGTCGAGACGCTCATTGCGCACATCGGCGATTTCGAGCAGATGTGCGCGATCAACTCGGGCAGCGTGATCGCCTACGAGCCCGACGGCACGCCCATTCTCGCGGGCGTCAAGAAGGGCAACATGCAGCTCGACACGACACAGACGATTCAGGAAGCGTGTCTGCAATTTATCCGCGACGTCGAAGCGACGCCCGCGATCCATTTGCCGAAGCTCACGCCCGAACGGCTGCGCGTCGTCGCGGCGATCGAACTGGCGCGGCTCGTGTATCTGCCGCACCACGAAGAAATCGAGCGCAGCTCCAAGTCGCTTTTCGAACTGAACGTCGGCACGGACATCGCGTTCGACGTGGCCAACGTCGATGCGGGCATCAAGGGGCTGCGCCAGCGCGGGCCGTTCTACATGCGCAGTATCGGCAAGGGCTTTCGCACCGGGTATCCGTCGGAGATGCGCTACGCGGGCATCGATCAGGCGATCTTCCTGATGGCGATTCGCCGTCACCGGCTCGACTTCACCGTCGACGACACGTCCTACCGCCGCCTCGACGTTCCCGCGCTGTTCGTGCGCGGCAACGAGAGCGCGACGCAGAACGTATCGGCGCGGGCGACGTACGACGGTTTCTATTCAGTGGTTCTGCCGCGCTCGCAGTTCGATACTGCGTTGATGATCGGACGTGAATTAAGTTGGATGCAGCTCGAATCGGCGACGACCTTTTCAGCCGAATTCCTCGATTCGAATTCCGAATTCGATCGCCAGCGCACGCTCGAAGCGGGCAGCGAGATCATTCTCGACGGCATGGAAGAACGTGAACCCGGTATTTATCAGGTTTCACCGAACGGACTTATTTATTTGCCGGCGGCAAAAGAAGAGACACCGCAGGTCATGCGGTTGATTTTCCGTCCGCTTGCTAAAGCCGCTGCCGCCCAAATGGCGACAGCCATGTAATTTTTTTCGTCGAATCCGTCGCGGCGGCCGCCGCCGCGGGGCGCAGAGCCCCGCCAGACGGCCTTCCACGCGGATCGACATCAAGCATCGAAGAAGCTCTAAAGTTTTTTTTTCAGAGCCCGATAACCAAGGTAAGGCGGTCAGCGTAACTTCTGAAACACGCAACGCCGTAACTGATGTTGGCCTAAAGCGCCAAACTTAAAGAGGGAAACAAGTCATGTTGAACATCAACACCAACACCCTGTCGCAAACGACCCAAAAGAACCTGCAAGGTTCGCAAAGCGCGCTGTCGTCGGCTATTAACCGCCTCTCGTCGGGCAAGCGCATCAACAGCGCCGCTGACGATGCAGCAGGCCTGGCAATTTCGACGAACATGACGTCGTATGTCAACGCGCTGAACCAGGGCGTGTCGAACGCGAACAACGCGATCTCGATGATCCAGACGGCGTCGGGCGGCCTCAGCTCCACGACGGACAACCTGCAGCGTATCCGCCAGCTGGCCGTTCAGGCAGCAGACGGCTCGCTCTCCGACACGCAACGCGGCTACCTCCAGACGGAAGTGTCGCAGCGTCTGGGCGAACTGGATCGCGTCGCGAACCAGACCACGTTCAACGGCCAAGCCATGCTGTCGGGTTCGGTTTCGTCGGTGTCGTTCCAGATCGGCGCAGTGGCGAACCAGACGCTGAGCGTCGACTTCGGCAGCGTTTCGATGGGCCAAACCGGCCTGTTCGGTTCGGTCAGCGTCGACATCTCGACGGCGAGCGGCGCGCAAAACGTGATCGGCTACGTCGACACGGCGCTCAACACCGTCAACACGCTGCAATCGACGCTGGGCGCTGAGCAAAACCGCTTCACGTCGGCCGTGACCAGCCTCCAGTCGCAGTCGACCAACCTGAGCTCGGCACAGTCGGCCATCACCGACGCAGACTTCGCGCAAGAAACGGCGAACCTGTCCAAGGCTCAAGTGCTGCAACAAGCGGGTATCTCGGTTCTCGCGCAAGCGAACTCGATGCCGCAGCAAGTGCTGAAGCTCCTCGGCTAAGCGCATGTGACAAAACCCCGCCGCAACATGGGCGGGGTTCGGCAGTTCACTGGGAGGTTCGCCTCCCAGCTTTCGTTAGCGCAGCGACATTCATCATCGGCGCTGCGCTCACGAAAGCTCGCAAACAGATAAGGCAGTCCGTCCGGAGCATCCGATGACCACCACCACCTCGAGTACCGACGTCAGCGCCACACTGGCCGCTGCCGCGCAGTCCATCATCAGCGGCGCGACGAACTCCACGCTCGATGTATCCTCGCTGGTTTCCTCGCTCGTCACCGCGAAGACCACCGCTCAGGCCACGCAAATCGCGAACAAGACGGCGAGCGACAACACGCTCCTGTCCGCCGTTTCGCAGATCAAGTCCGCGCTGTCATCCGTGCAAACCGCGCTGAAAAGTCTTTCCGACGGCACCGGACTCGCCGCGTACACGGCGACTGCAAGCGGCAGCGGACTCACGGCGACGGCCGGCACCAGTGCGGTGGCCGGTTCGTATGCGATCACGGTCAACAACATCGCAAGCGCGCAGAAGATTTCGTCGACGGCGCACGCCGCCACCGACACCTTCGGTTCCGGCACGCTGTCGCTCTCGCTCGGATCGAGTTCGATGAACGTAACGCTCGACGGCACGAACACGCTCGCGAGCATCGCGTCGTCGATCAATTCGGCGAGCGACAATCCCGGCATCAGCGCGACCATCGTCACGGGCACCGACGGTCAGCATCTCGTGCTCGCGTCGAAGACGACGGGCGCAGCGAACACCATTTCGGTTACGGCCGGCGCAGGCGTCGATTCGTCGCTTTCGTACAGCACGGGCAGCAGCAACTACACGCAGACGTCGGCGGCGCGGGACGCGTCGCTCACGGTCGACGGCACGGCCGTCACGAGTTCGACCAACACGCTCACGACCGCGATCGGCGGCGTGACGCTGAATCTCGCATCGGCTGCGGCCGGATCGACGCAGACGTTGACCGTCTCCTCCGACACGACCACGGAAAAGAGCACGATCAAGGCGTTTGTCGACGCGTACAACTCGTTCGTGAGCCAGGCCGCCGCACTGTCGTCGTTCGACTCCACGAAAAGCGCCGGCTCGCAAGGCGGCGTGCTGCTCGGCGACTCGATGCTCCAGAGCATTCAGAGCTCGCTGTCCAGCATCATCACGAGCGGCGTGAGTTCGGGTTCCGGTTCGACGTCCACCACGACGAACCTCGCCTCGATCGGCATCGACCTTCAGGACGACGGCACGCTGTCCATCGACGATTCGACGCTTTCCACCGCGCTCTCGAACAGCCCGACGCGCGTGGGCCAGCTCTTCAACCAGACGAACGGCATCGGCACGCAGCTCAATTCGAAGATCTCATCGTTTCTGCAAACGGGCGGCATCATCGATACGCGCACGACCGCGATCAATGCAGACCTGAAGAGCCTGACCGCGCAGACGGCGACGTTGCAGACCTACGCGGACAGCCTCACGTCGCAATACAACACGCAGTTCACGGCGCTCAACACGCTGATGGCGACGATGCAAAACAACACGCGCTACCTGACGCAGCTTTTCGGCGGCACGAACAGCGCCGGCGCGCTCGCGACCAACAAGTAACGCAGGCGTCAGCCGATTCGCACGGAGAATGATGTGAACCAACAAGACATGCTGACGAACGCGGTATCGCTCACGCGCGCCATGGCCGCGGCTGCTGCCGCCGGCGACTGGATCGAAGCGGCGCGCTTGGGCGAGTTGCGTTCGCCGATCATCATGCAATTGCAGAACGACCTCGATCCGGCGACGTTGCAGGCCGCGAGCGACATCCAGACGCTCGATGCCGCGCTGATGCAGACGGCGCAAGCCGCGCGCATGTCGCTCGGCAAGAACTTCCGCGAGGCGACCGCGCGCATCGACGCGGCAAGCCGTTATCAACAAACGGCGCGGCTCTAAAGTTTCGCTGTCCCGCGCCGTTATATAGACTAACAACAACAACCAAGCGTCGAAGTAATGACGCAGCTTCGCTCTCGATGCCCGCCTCGCGCGGGCATTTTTATTGGTGTGGGACGGGAGCCTAGCGCCCGAGCGTCAACGTCAGATACGCCGCGTACAGCACGCCGTTGCCGAGCAGCGCCCACAACACGACGCCCTTCCCTCTCGCATGGAAACGCAGCCACGCCGCCGCCGCGAGCGTGATGAGCACGCCGGTCAGCACTTCGACGCGCGGCTCCCACGGCGTCAGCATGATGCCGATGGACGGCAGCAATGTGCCCTGAAACACCATCGCGCCGGTGATATTGCCGAACGCGAGCGTGTCCTTGCCGCGCCGCGCCCACAGAATGCTGTTCACCTTCTCCGGCAGTTCGGTCGCAATCGGAATGATGATGAGCGACAGCAGCAGCGCCGACACCCCGAGCGCCTGTGAAACGCCCTCGACGCCGTGAATGAACCCTTTCGCGCCGCCCACCAGCAACACGATGCCGATCAGGAATTGCAGCATGATCGAGCCGAGATTTGTCTTGAGTCCGACGCGCGAGATGAAGAGCGTTTCGGGCGCTTCGGTGCCGTGTCCGCTTTCGACGAGATTGGCCGATGCCCTGAACGTCGAGATCACATAGATCACGTACAGGCCGACGAGCCCCGCCGCGAACAGCGCGCGCACTTGCCATGCGTGATGCGGCACGAACATCGCGCCGGCCGCGATCAGAAACGCGAACAGGAAGAAGTTGAGATCGCGCGTGAAGCCGCTGCGCTCCGGCTCGATCACGCCGCGCAAGCCGCGCGATTTCACGATGGCGAGCGTCATCAGAAACGTCGAAAGCGTCGCGAGCATGAGCGGCGCGCCGAGAATCGCGCCGACGCCGATCTCCTCGTTGACCGCGCGGCTCGCCGTGCCGCCCAGGAGCGCGATGATCGGCACCGTCGTTTCCGGCAAGGCCGTGCCCACTGCGGCGAAAAGCGATCCGGTCACGCCTTCCGAAATGCCGAGCCGTTCGCCGAGATGTTCGAGCGCGTTGGTGAAAAGCTCGGAGGCGATCAGAATGATCGCGAGCATCAATGCGAGTTCGAGGAAAAGCATCGTCATGCGGCACCTCGCACGACACGATGCTGCGACAGCGCGCGGACCATGCGAAGGCCCGAGCGCGCGAGAAGAAGATGTTGTAGTTGTGGGGACACGATGATTCCACGGTCGGACGTCAGCGAACCATGATGCGCCACGCGCCGTCCGACCAAGAACGACGTGGCACATCAGTGGTCTCACCAAACCGGACCGGTCGAACGCGCCACGGCAGCAGAGCCGAGGATGTTGACGCGTTCTCCTTCGCAAACGGAAGGAAGGCTACTCCCCAAAGACCGGGGCAGTGTAGCGTGACGCGTCGCGTTCGGCAAGCCGGTCCGGCAAGCGGGCATATCGGTATGCGCAGCCGTTCGTTGTCGCAGGCCCGCGCGTTCGCTAAGCTACCCGCGCGGGCGCGGTGCTTGCTCGGCATCGCGCGACCGGATTCATCGAGCAACACGAACAACGATGTGTGATTCACGAAGCGCGCGCGAAAGCGCCTGCTCCTGTCGACCGGAGAACTCATGCGCATCAAACGCTTGCCTGCCCTTCTAGCCGCCCTCGCGGTGGCCGCGCCCATGCTCGCGCAGTCCAAGCCGCTTACCGTCTGCACGGAATCGAGCCCCGACGGCTTCGATGTCGTGCAGTTCAACTCGCTCGTCACGACGAACGCATCGGCAGACGTGATCTTCAACACGCTCGTCTCCTACGATGAAGCGGCCAGGAAAGTCGCGCCGTCGCTCGCGGAGAAATGGGACGTATCGAGCGATGGTTTGAGCTACACATTTCATCTGCGGCCGAACGTGCAGTTCCAGAGCACCGACTACTTCAAGCCGACGCGCCCGCTCAATGCCGACGATGTCGTCTTCACGTTCGATCGCATGCTGTCGGAGAGCAATCCGTGGCACAAGGTGGCGGGCGCGAGCGGGTTTCCGCACGCGCAGTCGATGGGCCTCGTGAAGCTCATCAAGAGCGTGACGAAGGTGGATGACCACACCGTGAAGTTCGACCTCAACGAGCCGAACGCGACCTTCGTGCCGATTCTCACAATGGGCTTCGCCTCCATCTATTCGGCGGAATACGCGGACCAGTTGCTGAAGGCGAACAAGCAGGTGGAGTTGAACAGCAAGCCTGTTGGCACGGGTCCGTTCGTGCTGAAGAGCTACACCAAGGATGCCGTCATACGCTACGACGCGAACCCGTCGTACTGGGGGCCGAAGCCGAAGATCGACCGCCTCATCTACGCGATCACGCCGGACGCGACCGTGCGCGCGCAGAAGATCAAGGCGGGCGAATGCCAGATCGCGCTTTCGCCCAAGCCGCAAGATGTGCTCGACGCCAAGAAGGACCGCTCGCTCAAGGTCAGCGAAACGCCTGCGTTCATGACCGCGTTCGTCGCGCTCAACACGCAGAAGAAGCCGCTCGACAACCCGAAGGTGCGCCAGGCGCTGAACATGGCGTTCGATCGCACGACATACATGAAGACCGTCTTCGACAACACGGCGACGCCCGCCGTCAATCCGTATCCGCCGAACACCTGGAGCTACGACAAGAACGTGCAGGCGTATCCGTATTCCGCGGATCGCGCGAAGAAGCTCCTGGCTGATGCGGGCTTTCCGAGCGGCTTCGACACGACCATCTGGGTGCGTCCGAACGGCAGCGTGCTGAATCCGAACCCGAAGGCCGGCGCGGAACTGCTGCAAGCCGATCTCGCGAAAATCGGCGTGAAGGCGCAGGTGAAAGTGATCGAATGGGGCGAGCTGATCAAGGAAGCGAAGCAGGGCCAGCACGACATGCTGTTCATGGGCTGGGCCGGCGACAACGGCGATCCCGACAACTATCTGTCGCCGCTATTCAGCTGTAATGCGGTGAAGTCGGGCATCAACTTCGCGCGCTATTGCGACCCGCAACTGGACAAGCTGATCGCGGACGGCAAGGCGACGCCGGATATCGCCAGGCGCACGAAGGCATATGTGGATGCGCAGAAGATCATCCACGATCAGGCGCTGTGGATTCCGCTCGTGTATCCGACCGCCGCCGCGCTCACGCGCACGAACGTCAGCGGCTATAACGTGAGCCCGTTCGGGCGGCAGAACTTCGGGGTCGTGTCAGTGCAGTAACGCGGTCCTTCAGGCCGGCGAGAAGCGGATGACTCCGTCATCGCCGGTCCGGCGCGCGAGCGTGCCGTCGAGCCACAGCAAGTTCAGATGCGCGAGCGCCTCGCCAAGCGCGAACGTCATCTGATGGATGTCGAGCGCGCGCTTGAACATGATCGGCACGATGTCGGCGGCGCTGCACGGTTTCGCCGCGCACGCCTCGCGTACTTCCGCAAGCCGCGCCCGATGATGCTCGCGAAGCTGCGCGATGCGCGTCTTCACGCCGCGAAACGGCTTGCCGTGCGACGGCAAAGCGAGCACATCGGCGGGCATCGTTTCATAACGCGCGAGCGATTCCAGATACAGCGCGAGCGGATTGCCTTCCGGCTCGATGGCGAACACCGACACGTTCGTCGAGATGCGCGGCAGCACCATGTCGCCGGAAATGAGCAGCTCGTCGGCCGCGCAATAAAGCGCAACATGCTCCGGCGAATGGCCGTAGCCCGTCACGACTTCCCACTCACGCGCACCGATGCGCAGCCGGTCGCCGTCGCGGATGCGGCGGAATTCGCGCGGCATCGAAGGCACGAGCGTCGGGTAATAGCTGTCGCGCTTCCTGAGCGCATCGAGCGATGCCGGGTCTGTCAGGCCGTGCGCCGCGAAGTGCTGCGCCGCGCGCTCGCCACCCGCGTTGGAGCCGTCGCCCGCGGCCATCACGCGGCCCATCGCGTATTCGCCGAGCGAGATCCACAGCCGCACGTTCCAGCGTTTCTTGTCTCCGCCCTGACAGATCCAGTCCGCCAGTCCCAGATGATCCGGATGGCAATGCGTGACGATCACGCGCAGCACCGGCTGCCCGTCGAGCACCGTATCGAACACGCGTTCCCAGTTCGCGCGAATGCTCTCGTTCGAGATGCCGCAATCGATCACGGTCCAGCCTTTCACGCCGTCGATCTCATCGCGCAACAGCCAGAGGTTGATGTGATCCAGCGCGAACGGCAGCGGCATGCGCAGCCAGTAGACGCCGGGCGCCACCTCTTTCGCGCCGCCGGGCGCGGGCAGTTCGTCGGCAAAGACATATTCGAGCTGATGTTCGAGTGCGTTCATCGGTCGGTGCTCTGAGGGTTTGCGCCGCGTTGCAATCCGGCGAAGTTGACGATAACGTAAACGTCATTCTAACGTTGGACGCGCTCTGGCGCGCGGCGCTTTCCCGATGACTCAGCCCACGCATTTCTCGATCACCGAACTGGCGCGCGAATTCGACATCACGCCTCGCGCCATACGCTTCTACGAAGATCAGGGTCTGCTCGCGCCGCGCCGCGAAGGCGCGAACGGCTTGCGGCGCGTGTATTCGTCGCGGGATCGCACGCGTCTGAAGCTCACCTTGCGCGGCAAGCGGCTCGGCTTCACGCTTTCGGAAATTCGCACGCTGCTCGATCTTTACGATTCGCCGACCGGCACGACCGCTCAATTGCGCGGCTTCGTGGACACCATCGCAGCGCATCGGCAAGTGCTGGAACGGCAACTGGAGGACATCAACACGACGCTCGCGGAGCTCGCCGCGTACGAAAAGGAAGGCCGCGCGCTGCTCGAAGCGGGCATGGACAAGCGCGCCCGCCGAGTGAAAGCCGCATGATCTGACTCGACCCGCGACCCACGACCCGCGCACGCCGACATGAACCATTTCCCCAAGCTGCTTTCGTCGCAAATCGGCTTCGATGTCGCGGAGACGCTGCTCGAAGGGTTCGATCGCCACTACCGCGTGTTTCGCGATGCCGCCATCGAAGCGAAGACGCTCTTCGAGCGCGGCGACTGGCATGCGCTGGCGCGGCTGGCTCGCGAGCGCATTGCGTCGTATGACGATCGCGTGGCGGAATGCGTGGCGCGTCTCGAAGACGAATACGATGCCGAGCATATCGACGACGACGTCTGGCAGCAGATCAAGCTGCATTACATCGGCCTGTTGACGACGCATCGGCAGCCGGAATGCGCGGAGACGTTTTTTAATTCGGTGTGCTGCAAGATTCTGCATCGCTCGTACTTCAACAACGATTTCATCTTCGTGCGCCCGGCTATTTCGACCGAATATATCGAGAACGACGAGCCCGCCGCGAAGCCGACGTATCGCGCGTATTACCCGGACACCGACGGCCTCGCCGCGACGCTCGAACGTATCGTCACGAACTTTCAGCTCGAGCCGCCGTTCGAAGATTTGACGCGCGACGTGCAGTGCGTGATGCAATCCTTGCGCGATGCCTTCGGCGATTTCGCGCCCGCGCCGAATTTCCAGATTCATGTGCTTTCGTCGCTGTTCTTTCGCAACAAGGCTGCATATATCATCGGGCGCATCATTCATGGCGATTCGCTGCTGCCGTTCGCCATTGCCATTCGCCATACGCCGCGCGGCCTCCTCGCGCTCGATACGGTGCTGACCGAGCGACAGCAACTGCTCATCATCTTCAGCTTCGCGCACTCGTATTTTCTGGTCGATATGGAAGTGCCGTCCGCGTACGTCCACTTCCTGCGCACCGTCATGCCGGGCAGGCCGAACGCGGAAATCTATACGTCGCTGGGCCTGCAAAAGCAGGGCAAGAATCTGTTCTATCGCGACTTGCTGCATCATCTGAAGCATTCGAGCGATCAGTTCATCATCGCGCCCGGCATCAAGGGACTCGTGATGATCGTGTTCACGCTGCCGTCGTTTCCGTATGTCTTCAAGCTGATCAAGGACGCCTTCCCGCCGCCGAAGGAAACCACGCGCGAGAAGATTCAGGACAAGTATCAACTCGTGAAGCGGCACGACCGGCTGGGACGCATGGCCGATACGCTCGAATATTCGAGCGTTGCGCTGCCGCTTGCGCGCCTCGATCACGCGCTCATGCGCGAACTGGAGAAAGAAGCGCCCTCGATGATCGAATACGAAGGCGACAAGCTCGTGATTCGTCACGTGTATATCGAACGGCGCATGGTGCCGCTCAATCTGTTCCTGAGGAACGGCCACGCCGACGACATCGACCACGGCATCCGCGAATACGGCGACGCCATCAAACAGTTGATGCAGGCCAACATCTTTCCCGGCGACATGCTGTACAAGAACTTCGGCGTCACGCGGCACGGGCGCGTGGTGTTCTACGATTACGACGAGATCGAATATCTGACGGATTGCAACGTGCGCCGCGTGCCGCCGCCGCGCACCGAGGAAGACGAGTTGTCCGGCGAGCCGTGGTATAGCGTCGGGCCGCACGACATCTTTCCCGAGACGTACGGCACGTTCCTGCTCGGCGATCCTCGCGTGCGCGAAGCGTTCATGCGGCATCACGCGGATCTCTTCGACCCGGCGCTATGGCAGCGTCACAAGGAGCAACTGCTGCAAGGCGAAATCGCCGATTTCTTTCCCTATGAACCTGCCATCCGGTTCTGCGTCCGTTATCCGGAGCGATTCGAGAAGGCATCAGCGCGCGCTGCATGAAGCGCGCGTTCTCGTAACACTATATAAGCACGAACATGACTGACCGACACAACGAAGCCACCCATCCCCTCGTTCATCTGTTCGAGAACAATCAGAACTGGGTTACGCGCAAGCTCGCGGAAGACGCCGATTTCTTCGAGCGGCTCGCGCATCAACAAGCGCCGGAGTATCTGTGGATCGGCTGCTCGGACTCGCGCGTGCCCGCGAACCAGATCATCGGTTTGCCGCCGGGCGAGGTGTTCGTGCATCGGAACATTGCGAACGTGGTCGTGCATTCGGACCTCAACTGCCTCTCGGTGATCCAGTTCGCCGTCGACATGCTGAAGGTCAAGCACATCATGGTCGTCGGTCATTACGGCTGCTCGGGCGTGGGCGCGGCGCTCGTCGGCCGGCGCGTGGGCCTCGCGGACAACTGGCTGCGCCATGTCGAGGACGTGCGCGAGAAACACGCCGCCTTGCTCGACGAATGGCCGATGGGCGAAGCGCGGCATCGCAGGCTCGTCGAACTGAACACCATCGAGCAGACGCTCAACGTATGCCGCACCACCGTCGTCAACGACGCCTGGTCGCGCGGGCAGGCGCTCACCGTGCATGGCTGGACCTACGGCGTTCACGACGGCCGTCTGCGCAATCTGGGCATGATGATCAGCGCGCAGGAGAAAGTGGATTCGACGTATCAATCGTGCCTCGCCGCGCTGAAGCGCGACGGCGCACACGCAGCGGAAAACGACGTGATCGCGTCCGACGCGGCGCGTCTCGGCGATGTTCCTTCTGTCATTCAGGGCGTCATTCAGGAGCTAAAACATGAGTGAGACACAAGATAATCCGGTACTTATCGTTTCGGCCGCGCGCACGCCGATGGCCGCGTTTCAGGGCGACTTCGTCGCGCTGACGGCGCCGCAACTGGGCGCAGCCGCCATTCGCGCGGCAGTGGAACGCGCGGGCCTCAACCCCGGGCAGATCGACGAAGCGATCATGGGCTGCGTGCTGCCCGCAGGACTTGGCCAGGCGCCCGCGCGACAGGCGGCGCTCGGCGCGGGCTTGCCGCTTTCGACCGGTTGCACGACCATCAACAAGATGTGCGGCTCCGGCATGCGCGCCGCCATGTTCGCGCACGACATGCTGCTCGCCGGCTCGGCGGACGTGATGGTCGCGGGCGGCATGGAAAGCATGACGAACGCGCCGTATCTGCTGCCGAAGGCGCGCGGCGGCATGCGCATGGGACACGGGCAGGTGCTCGATCACATGTTCCTGGACGGCCTCGAAGACGCGTACGAAAAAGGCCGCCTGATGGGCACGTTCGCGGAACAGTGCGCGTCGTCGTATGCGTTCTCGCGCGAATCGCAGGATGCGTTCGCGGTGGAATCGCTGCGCCGCGCGCGACGCGCGAACGAGGACGGTTCGTTCGCGTGGGAGATCGCGCCGGTCACGGTGGCGGGCAGGAAGGGCGATACCGTGATCGATCGCGACGAGCAGCCGTTCAAGGCGAACATCGAGAAGATTCCGTCGCTGAAGCCGGCGTTCGCGAAGGAAGGCACCGTGACGGCGGCGAATTCGTCGTCGATATCGGATGGCGCGGCCGCGCTGGTGATGATGCGCGAATCGACCGCGAAGCGCCTCGGCGCGACGCCGATTGCGCGTGTCGTCGGACACAGCACGTTCGCGCAGCAGCCGGCGCTCTTCACGACCGCGCCCGTCGGCGCAATCCGCAAACTGTTCGATAAGAACGGCTGGCGCGCGAACGATGTCGATCTGTACGAGATCAACGAAGCCTTCGCCGTCGTGACGATGGCCGCCATGCGCGAACACGACCTGCCGCACGACAAGGTCAACGTGAACGGCGGCGCGTGCGCGCTCGGGCATCCGATCGGCGCGTCGGGTGCGCGTATTCTCGTGACGTTGATCGGCGCATTGCGCGCGCGCGGCGGAAAGCGCGGCGTGGCGACGCTGTGCATCGGCGGCGGAGAAGCGACGGCAATGGGCATCGAACTCGTTTGAGGCAGACAACAAAGGACGACTGATGAAAACCGCTCTGATTCTCGGCGCGTCTCGCGGCATCGGCCACGAATTCGTGCGTCAATATGCGCGCGACGGCTGGCGCGTGCTCGCCACCGCGCGCGACAAAGCCGCCCTCTCCGCGCTCGATGCGCTGGGCGCGCAGACCTTTTCGCTCGACGTCACGCAGCCGGAGCAGATCGCCGCGCTCGCGTGGCAGCTCGACGAAGAGCGGCTCGATGCGGCGATCATCGTGTCCGGTGTCTACGGCCCGCGCACCGAAGGCGTCGAGACCATCAGCGCCGAGGACTTCGACCACGTCATGCACACTAACGTGCGCGGCCCGATGCAACTGATGCCCGTGCTGCTGCCGCTCGTCGATGCCGCGCAGGGCGTGCTCGCCGTCGTGTCGAGCAAGATGGGCAGCATCGGCGAGGCGAGCGGCACGACCGGCTGGCTGTATCGCGCGAGCAAGGCGGCGCTCAACTCGGCGCTGAAGGTAGCATCGGTGCAGTCGCGACATTCCGCGTGCCTCGCGCTGCATCCGGGCTGGGTGCGCACGGAGATGGGCGGACCGTCCGCGGCCATCGACGTGGCGCGCAGCGTCACCGGCATGCGCGCCGTCATTGCAGAGGCGCACGCGCTGCGCGACGAGTACAACGGCCGCTTCATTCAGTACGACGGCACGCGGCTCGACTGGTGAGCCGCGCCATGACAAGGAGAATCGGGAAGTGACTTATCACGTGCACGGCGTGGCAGCGTCCGGCAACTGCTACAAGGTGCGGCTCGCGCTCGAACAACTGAACTTGCCCTATGTCTGGCATGAAGTCGATATGATGCAGGGCGCGACGCGCACCGACGCCTTCCGCAAGCTGAACCCGAACGGCAAGGTGCCGGTGCTTGTCATCGACGAAGCGACGACGCTCTCCGAATCCGACGCCATTCTCTGCTATCTCGCCGAAGGCTCCGCGCTGCTTCCGAACGATCGCCTTGAACGCGCGCAAGTGCTGCAATGGATGTTCTTCGAGCAGTACAGCCACGAGCCGTATGTCGCGGTGGCGCGCTTCATCCGCGAGTTTCTCAAGCAGCCCGACGATCCGCGTCTGCCCGAAAAGACCGCCGGTTCGTATCGCGCGCTCGACGTGATGGAGCAGCATCTCGCGGCGCGCACGTTCCTTGTCGGCGAGCGCTACACGGTGGCCGACATCGCGCTCTACGCCTACACGCATGTGGCCGACGAAGCGGGTCTCGATCTGTCGCGCTATCCGGCCATTCGCGCGTGGCTGGATCGCGTGCGCGATGAGCCGGGCCATGTCGAGATGCCGGGAGTCGACGCATGAAGCCGGTCGAGTGTCCATGCGGCGGCGCGTCGCCGTCGCAGCGCCCGAACGCGCGCGCGCCGCGCTATGCGGACTGCTGCGGCCGCTTCATCGAAGGTGGCGCTTTTCCGGCGAACGCGATCGAACTCATGCGCTCGCGCTACACGGCCTATGTGCTCGGCGACACCGCCTATCTGCGCGCGACATGGGACGCGAAAACCTGTCCGCCCGATCTCGACGCGTCCGGCGACGGCACGCGCTGGCTCGGCTTGCAGATCAAACGGCACACGGTCATCGACGGCAATCGCGAAGAAGTCGAATTCGTCGCGCGATTTAAAGTCGGCGGGCGCGCGCATCGGCTGCACGAAGCGAGCCGTTTCACGCGCAATTCCGAAAGCCACTGGATTTATATCGACGGCGACACCATCGAAAAGTAAATCGTCACTTAAAATAAGACGGTATTTATTTCCTGAACTTCTCCTTTCAGATTAAGCTGTTACGGGGTTTCCTTTATTGTGCAGTGCAATTTTGAACGGGTAATCTGTGTTTGCGTCAGGGCGCTGTCATTCACGCGCCCGGCCCAATGCGGCAACCCGTTTTTTCCAGTCTGAAGCCATTTGTCATGCCTTTTCGAGGCATGACTCCAACGCCCGGCATTCGACACTGCTCATCTCAGCAGCGCGGCCAGCTTGTGACTTCAACCGGCGATTTCGGAACCGCGTCATATCAAGACATTGATTCGAGTGCGGTCGGAGTTCACGGATGGCGATCAGAACCTGGTTGGTCGGATGCAGCATGGCGTGCTCGCTCGCGGCGTCGTTCGTCGCGTCCGTCGTCCACGCCGAACCGATCGGCGGCATCCGCCAATCCGAGGGGCTCACGGCACCCGTCTTCAGCCAGATTCCGGATGCGCTCGACGCGCGGCTGCCGGTCGTCGCGAATGGCCTGAACGAAACGGTCATCGAGGTGCCGGAAGACGACATCGCGCTCGAAACCACCGTCTTCAAGCCGGACGGCGCGGGCCCGTTCCCGATGATCGTCTTCAATCACGGCAAGCTCCCCGGGGATTCGCACGCGCAGCCGCGCAACCGGCCGGTCGCGCTCGCGCGCGAGTTCGTGCGTCACGGCTATGTCGTCGTGGTGCCGAACCGCCGCGGCTTCGCGGGCTCCGGCGGCGACTATGCGGGCCACGGCTGCAACGTCGAAGCCAACGGTTTTGCCCAGGCGCGCGATGTCGCCGCGACCGTCGAGTACATGAGCGCGCAGCCTTACATCGACAAGACGCATATCGTGGTCGCGGGCACGTCGCACGGCGGGCTGACGACCATCGCCTACGGCGCGCGCGATGCGCTCGCCGCGCCGGGCGTGCGCGGTCTCATCAATTTCTCGGGCGGCTTGCGGCAGGACGAATGCGCGGGCTGGCAGAAGAATCTCGTCGATGCCTTCGGCGCGTATGGCGAAAATGTCCGCCTGCCGTCGCTGTGGCTGTACGGCGATAACGATTCGGTCTGGCCGGGCGATCTCGCGTCGCAGATGTACACGGCTTTCGTCTCGCACGGCGCGCGGTCGAACATGATCGACTTCGGCAACTACAAGAACGACGCGCACCGTCTGGTGGGCGATCGCGACGGCGTGCAAATCTGGTGGCCGCGCGTGAAGGCGTTTCTCGCGCAAGTCGGCATGCCGACCGCCGTGCAGTACGAGGTCGCGGAGCCGCACGCGCCGAACGCCACGGATTTCGCGAGCCTCGACGCCGTGCAGTCCGTGCCGTTCGTCGATGAAGCCGGCCGCGCCGGGTATCGCAATTTCCTGAGCCAGTATTCGAGCCGCGCGTTCGCCGTCTCCGACTCGGGCGCGTGGTCGTGGGCCGAAGGCGGCGACGATCCGATGGCGGTGGCCATTGCCGGTTGCCAGAAGCAGAGCAGCGACCCGTGCAGGCTTTACGCGGTCGATAACGCGGTGGTCTGGAAGAACAACAGCGCGGACACGCAGACGGCCTCGCGCTGAACGCGCAGGTCACGCTTCGAACGACGCCGGCCGCTGCGCCGGCGTTTTTGCATCTTACGACGGCGATCCTACGATTAGCCGTCGCGTTCAGCGAAGTTGCGGGCGAAAGCGCGTTTTCGCACTTTGGATGCGCGCGGCTGCAATGTCCAAAAGGTGGGCGAAAAGCGAAGGCCGCGCGCATTTTCGGGATAATTGGAGCGTGCGAAAGTCTCGCGCAGTTTCCTCGAAAAGCGCAGGCCGCCGCGCCTGCCCGATGTGCCGGCTCGCGTTCGCGCGGGCCTGGGAGCCGTTTTGAACACAGAAGCCAATCAAGACTGGGTCGCGCGTTCGCTCGCCGCCGTGTGGCACCCGTGTACCCAGATGAAGCATCACGAGCGCATGCCGCTCGTACCGATCGCACGCGGCAAGGGCGCGTGGCTCTACGATCCGGCGGGCAACCGCTATCTCGACGCCATCAGTTCGTGGTGGGTCAATCTTTTCGGCCACGCGAATCCCGACATCAACCGCGCGCTCAAGGATCAGCTCGACACGCTCGAACACGCGATGCTCGCGGGCTGCACGCACGCGAGCGCCGTCGAACTGGCGGAGCGTCTTTCCGCGCTCACGCAGAAGACGCTCGGCCACGCGTTCTTCGCGTCGGACGGCGCTTCGGCGGTCGAGATCGCGCTGAAGATGAGCTTTCACTTCTGGCGCAATCGCGGCCAGAGCGAGAAGCGCGAATTCGCGTGTCTCGCGAACAGCTATCACGGCGAGACCATCGGCGCGCTCGGCGTGACGGACGTCGCGCTCTTCAAGGACGCTTACGATCCGCTGATTCGCCACGCGCATGTGGTCGCATCGCCGGCGTCGGCGGGCGTGGACGAGGCGATCGAAGCGATGCGCGCGCTGTTCACCGAACGCGCGGCGCATCTTGCCGCCGTGATCGTCGAGCCGCTCGTGCAGTGCGCGGCCGGCATGGCGATGTACGACGCGTCGTATCTCACGCGCCTGCGCGCGCTGTGCGACGAGTTCGGCGTGCATCTGATCGCCGATGAAATCGCGGTCGGCTGTGGGCGCACCGGCACCTTCTTCGCGTGCGAGCAGGCGGGCGTGTGGCCGGACTTCGTGTGCCTGTCGAAGGGCATCAGCGGCGGCTATCTGCCGCTTTCGCTCGTGCTCACGCGCGATGCAATCTACGCCGCCTTCTACGACGACGACATCACGCGCGGCTTTCTGCATTCGCATTCGTACACGGGCAATCCGCTCGCGTGCCGCGCCGCGCTCGCGACGCTCGACTTGTTCGAAAGCGCGAACGTGCTCGCCGAAAACCGGTGCAAGTCGGCGCTGCTGCGCGAAGCGTTGCATCCGCTCGCGAAGCACGCGCGCACGCGCAACTTCCGCGAGCGCGGCACGATCTTCGCATTCGATGTCGATACCGAAGATGCCGCGTTCTCGCGCCGCTTTTTCGCAAACGCGTTGCAGCGAGAACTGCTGATGCGTCCCATCGGCAAGACGGTGTACATGATGCCGCCGTACATTCTCTCCGACGACGAACTCGCGCTGCTGGCGCACCGCACGCTCGATACGCTCGACGCCACGCTCGCGGAGTGCGCCGCATGAACGACACCACGCAGGCGCTTTTCGACACGCTGAAACAAGGGCTCGCCGATATCGACGCACGCGGACTGCGCCGCCGTCGCAGGATCATCGACGGCGCGAATTCGGCGCATATGACCGTCGATGGCCGCGCGATGATCGGCTTCGCGAGCAACGACTATCTCGGCCTCGCGGCGCACGAAGCGATCCGCGCGGCGCTCGCCGAAGGCGCTGCGCTTTACGGCGCGGGCAGCGGCGGTTCGCATCTGCTCGGCGGTCATTCGCGCGCTCATGCTCGACTCGAAGACGATCTGGCCGCGTTCTCGGGCGGCTTCGTCGACGATCCTCGGGCGCTCTACTTCAGCACCGGCTACATGGCGAATCTCGCCGTGCTCACGACGCTGGCCGGGCGCGGCACGCTCGTGTTCTCGGACGCGCTGAATCACGCTTCGCTGATCGACGGCGCGCGGCTTTCCCGCGCGCAAACGCAGATTTATCCGCACGCGGACCTCGCCGCGCTCGACGCCATGCTGGACGCCTCGCGCGACGAGACCGCGACGAAACTCATCGTCACCGACACGGTCTTCAGCATGGACGGCGACATTGCGCCGCTCGCGGGTCTCGTCGAACTGGCGCAGAAGTACGGCGCGTGGCTCGTCGTCGACGACGCGCACGGCTTCGGCGTGCTCGGCCCGCAAGGTCGCGGCGCGCTCGCGCACTTCGCGCTGCGCTCGCCGCATCTCGTCTATGTGGGCACGCTCGGGAAGGCGGCGGGCGTGGCGGGCGCGTTCGTCGCTGCGCACGCCACCGTCATCGAATGGCTCGTGCAGCGCGCGCGTCCGTATATCTTCACGACGGCTTCGCCGCCTGCGGTCGCGCATGCGGTGTCGGCGAGTATCCGTATCATTGCGGGCGATGAAGGCGACGCGCGCCGCGCGCATCTCGCCACGCTCATCGACATCACGCGCGCCATGCTGAAGCGCACGCGCTGGCTTCCGGTGGATTCGGAGACCGCAGTGCAGCCGCTCGTGATCGGCGGCAACGACGAAACGCTCGCCATCGCCGCCGCGCTCGACGCGCACGGACTTTGGGTGCCCGCCATTCGACCGCCGACGGTTCCGTCGGGCACGTCGCGCCTGCGCATTTCGCTTTCCGCCGCGCATAGCCGCGAAGACCTCGACCGTCTCGACCACGCTTTGAACACGCTATGACCGCTCTATCCCTTTTCGTCGCCGGCACCGATACGGAGATCGGCAAGACCTTCGTCTCCTGCGCGCTGCTGCACGGCTTGGCGCGCGCCGGGCTTCGCGCCGCCGCGATGAAGCCGATCGCCTCCGGCGCCGTCATGCGCAATGGCATGCTGCACAACGAAGACGCCGATCAACTGGACGCCGCCGCAACGGTCGCGCTGCCGCCCGACACGCGCACGCCGTTCATGATGCGCGAGCCGATCGCGCCGCATATCGCGGCGGCGCGCGAAGGCATCGCGCTGGATATCGGGCGCATCGTGGACGCGCACCGCGCGGCTTCGACGCTCGCGGATATCGTCGTGGTGGAAGGCGTCGGCGGCTTTCGCGTGCCGCTCGACGAGACGCACGACACCGCCGATCTCGCCATTGCGCTGAACGTGCCGGTGGTGCTCGTCGTCGGCATGCGGCTCGGCTGCATCAGCCATGCGCTTCTGACCGCCGAAGCGATTGCTGCGCGCGGGCTGACGCTCGCGGGCTGGGTGGCCAATCGCGTCGATCCGAATATGCTGTATCCCGACGAAAACATCGCCACGCTCAAGCAACGCATCGCCGCGCCGCTTCTGGGCGTGATTCCGCATCTCACGTCGCGCGATGCGGCGCCCGCCGCCGATCACCTCGACGTGCACACGCTGCTCGACACGCTTCATCTCAAGGACTGAACTCACATGACGCAGACTCTCACTGCCGGCACCGCTCAACCCGCTCATTCGCACGCGCAAACGCCGACGCAAGCGCCCGCGCGCTGGCGCGTCGCCGATGTCGTCGCGCTCTACGAACTGCCGTTCAACGACTTGCTGTATCGTGCGCAGACGGTGCATCGCGAGCACTTCGATCCGAATGCCGTACAGCTTTCCACGCTGTTGTCGATCAAGACGGGCGGCTGCGAGGAAGATTGCGCGTACTGCCCGCAGTCCGTGCATCACGATACGGGCGTGAAGGCCGACAAGCTGATGGAAGTCGATGCCGTGCTGAAGGCCGCCGAAACCGCGAAGGCCAACGGCGCGACGCGCTTTTGCATGGGCGCGGCGTGGCGCAATCCGAAGGACCGCCATCTGGAGCCGATCAAGGAAATGATTCGCGGCGTGAAGGCGATGGGCCTCGAAACGTGCGTGACGCTCGGCATGCTGGAGTCGCATCAGGCGCAGGCATTGCGCGATGCGGGCCTCGATTACTACAACCACAACCTCGACACGTCGCCGGAGTTCTACGGGCAGATCATCTCGACGCGCACGTATCAGGACCGCCTCGATACGCTGGAGCACGTGCGCGATGCGGGCATCAACGTGTGTTGCGGCGGGATCGTGGGCATGGGCGAATCGCGTCGCGAGCGCGCGGGTCTCATTTCGCAACTCGCGAACATGGAGCCGTATCCGGAGTCGGTGCCGATCAACAATCTCGTGCAGGTGGCGGGCACGCCGCTGACCGGCACCGAGGCGCTCGATCCGTTCGAGTTCGTGCGCACGATCGCGGTGGCGCGCATCACGATGCCGAAGGCGATGGTGCGTTTGTCAGCGGGCCGCGAGCAGATGGACGAGGCGTTGCAGGCGCTTTGCTTCGCGGCGGGCGCGAATTCGATCTTCTACGGCGATCAACTGTTGACGACGAGTAATCCGCAGGCGGAAGCGGACCGGAAGCTTATCGAGCGGCTGGGAATGCGGGCGGAAGCGGCGCACGAAACGGCGGCGCGGCACTGCGGGGATTGAGCGTTAAGCGCGGGGCTTGTGTCGGTGGTCGCGAGCCCAGCGAGGGTCATCTTCTAACGGCGGCGATGTGCTCGACGTATCGCCGTCGCCGCAAGTCTCTGTCTTTCAACCACGTCGGCCGCTGCGCATTGAAGAATCTCGTCATAGTTTGTCGATTTCGGCATGCGTCGACCGGCGTCCACTTGAAGTTCCACGCTGCTCTCGTATCCTAACGCTTTCACTCGAACGAGAATCGAGCATAGCGACAGTGGGTGCTGAAAACCAAGGATAACGAAACAACGTTGGTGGAAATTGGCCACGAATATGCGGCAGGTTGTGGCCGGTCTACGCAGCGTCTTCCGATCCTTCATTTGCGCGCCGACCCTTCAACCACTCTCGAAAAATGATCCAACATTGAAGCGTTCATTTCTGGCCAAAGGTGACCGGGCGGGAGATGCCGTCATCACCCAAGGCCTCGCTACCGTTACGTGTTCCAACCCGCCCCCGCGCGTAGAAATCGCAACGCTCGGCATGAGCACATACTGCAATGCCTGCAAGCGAGCAGGCTTTATCGCGCCGCGCGGGCCCCGGCATGCCGGAACGGGGCCCAACGGCAAGCAATGGGCGCTGAGCGGCGACATCAACGTCTGTGGATGCAGTCCCGCGCCGGTGTTCTACGCCGAGCGAAACATGTCCATGAGTTTCACTGCGGAAGAATCCGCCACGCTGGCAGAAAACGACGCCAGTTCGCCCGGTAGTGGCCCGACGTCAGATTACAGCGAACAAGTGCTCGCCGCGAGCGCTCGGGGTTCGCTTATCGGTTATCCGTATGTCATAGAGACATCGGCGGGCGCGGTCTACAGCGGGCGCATTGAGTTTGCCGGCTTATTACCGCGCATATTCACGGATGACGTAACGAGCTATACGGTTCATTGGGGCGACGATGCCTTGGCTCATGAGGGATGGACGTGATGCCGAACGGAAAAACCATCGTACGAACGAACAACACGCCGGGCTCCGTTAAGGAAGTGCCGCTCAGGTCCGTCACATTTGCGGAACTGTGGGCTAACTACCCAAGTGGTGATCCGTACGACAATCCAGCCTATGACAACCAATGCGCCATTCGCATGAGCGTGACGCTCCAACGCGTCGGGATCGGCATGAAGTCCTTCTCGGAGAGACTCGTTCGGCCGGTGTCCGGTGGGAAGCTCGGGCGCATCTTGCTCAATGGGAAGCCGACTGCTACCCGGGCCGATGAATTGGCGCAATGGCTCCAGCTCCAGCCATTCGCCGGTCTGCCAAGGGCCGAGGACATTACCGGGGCGGACTGGGAGAAAAGAGTCGAAGGTCGCACGGGTATCATCGAGTTCTCGCGATACTGGGCGCGCGACGGCGAAAGCACGGCTAACGCTAGCGGCGGTCACATTGATCTCTGGAATGGCAGCCGACTCACCATCTCCAGCGGCGAAGGCCTTCTGGGCGTTATCGGCCGGCGAGTCGGAATAGCGAGTGCGCACATTCCCTGGACAAACGTAGGTTACTCCGACCTCGGCAGGGCTAAGGCCATTCTCTTCTGGGAGATCAAGTGAAGCGGCTGGCGGTCGGCGTTGTCGGATTTTGCTACGGCCTCTTTATCACGTGGATATGCCTAGTCGCATTGAGCCATATTGATTGGCTTCGCGCGCCGCAACCTGTGGCGCATGGATGCAATGAACTGGGACAGTGTCCGCTAGCCTGGTACAACTGGCCCATGCTGTATGTGTTCATCTTCGGCCCGGCCACTTTGGGCGCAACGCTGAACGCTTACGCCTGGCGTAGGTGGAGCGTCAAGCGTTGGTCTTACCATGCGCTATCGCTGACAGGCGTGATCGTTGCCCTTTACTTTTTTAGCGGCATGTTTACTCAATAGGCAGCGTAGTGCTGCGAAACGCTCACTTCCAGGCGATAAAAGGCTCTCACCCGGAAGTGCTCGATCACTTCGCGCCTCAGGAGAAATGGAGCGCAGCGCGGCTTGCACCGCATCTACTTTTTGTCGGCGACGACCTGATCAAACGTACCGCCGTCCGCAAAATGCGTCTGCTGCGCCTTCTGCCAGTTCCCGAACACCTGCTCCACCGTAAACGTCTTCAGCGGCTTGAATTCGCTCGCGTGCTTCGCGAGCACGTCCGCATTACGCGGCCGCAAATGATGCTGCGCGATGATCTCCTGAGCTTGCGGCGTGTACAAGAAGTCGAGATACGCCTGCGCCTCCTTGCGCGTGCCGCGCTTGTCCACCACCTTATCGACGATCGAAACCGGCGGCTCCGCCAGCAAGCTCGACGACGGATACACCGCGTCGAAGTCCTTCGCGCCCGCACCCGCTTCGATCAGCCCCACTTCGTTCTCGAACGTCACGAGCACATCGCCGATGCCGCGCTGCGTGAACGTCGTCGTCGCGCCGCGCCCGCCGGTGTCGAGCACCGGCACGTTCGCGAAGATCGCCTTCTCGAAGTCCTGCGCCTGCGCGTCGGTCGCGCCCTGCTGTTTCTTGTAGCCCCACGCGGCGAGATAGGTGTAGCGTCCGTTACCCGATGTCTTCGGATTCGCGATGATTGCCTGCACGCCCGGCCGCGCAAGATCGCTCCAGTCCTTGATGTGCTTCGGGTTGCCGTGGCGCACGAGGAAGACCATCGTCGTGGTGTACGGCGCGCTGCCGTTCGGCAGTCGGGTGCGCCAGTTCGCCGGCACGAGTTGCCCGCGCTCCGCGAGCAGGTCGATGTCGTTCGGCTGATTCATCGTCACGACGTCCGCCTGCAAGCCCTGCATCACCGACAGCGCCTGCGCGCTCGACGCGCCATGCGACTGCCTCACCGAAACCGTCTCGCCGGTCCGCTTCTTGTAGTCCGCGACGAAGGCCGCGTCGATGTCCTTGTATAGCTCGCGCGTTACGTCGTAGGAGACGTTGAGCAGCGTAGTGTCCGCGTGCGCGACGCCCGTCGCCATGATCAATGTCGCGAGCGCGACTTGCCTGAATGCCGCCATGAGTTCCCCGTCAAAAAAAGCGAAAGGCCGCTCGCAGGCGGCCATGTATGTTATCGGATGCGCTTAAGCAGCATCAGCCATACGCATGTTCAAGCGGCAACCGCTCGCGCTCGCCGTTCGCCTCGGGCGGCGCGTAATGCGAGAGGGTATCGACGAGATACTTCGCGTGCGGCCACGGACCGAATCCCGCCGCCGTGTTGATGTGCCCGGCATCGCCGAAATTCACGAACGCGCTGCCCAGATGCTGCGCGAGATCGCGCGCCCGGTCGACCGGCATCCACGGATCCGTCTCGCTGCCGACCACGATCGACGGCACAGCAAGTCGCTGTGGCTCGAACCGGCCCGCGAGCCGGAACTTGTCCGGGCTCGCCGGCGCCACCAGCAACACGCCGGTCACGCGAGAGAGCGCGCGGCTGCGCGCACGCCTGAACGCATGCGCGACCGCGAGACAGCCGAAGCTGTGCGCGGCGAGCACCACAGGCCGCTGCAAGGCGTCGAGCCGCGCTTCGACGGCGCTCGCCCACTCGTCGAGATGCGGCGCGTCCCAATCGGCCTGCTCGACGCGCGATGCCTCCACGTATTGCCGCTCCAGCCAGCTCTGCCAGTGCGCGCCTTCGCTGCCGTGCAGTCCGGGCACGGTCACGAGCACCGGCCGCCGGAAAGGTTCGTCGTTCATGTTCATGCATGCCTCGCGCTGCGTCGGGTTCAGGCGTCATTCTCGCGTGATGCAGGGCGGCCGCGAACGATTCAATCGTCATTTGGTTATTCGCAGCCGCGCGCCGAGCGCGCCGTCACCGTAAAATGATCCGAATCGTCACAGGGAGGCACCATGTCCGATCTACCCGATGAATCCGCCGGCCGCTTCGAGCACGCGGACCATTCCAGGACGCAACGCACGCTGCAGCCGTTCCATCTCGCCTTCCCCGTCACCAGTCTCGAGAACGCCCGCGCGTTCTACGGCGAATTGCTCGGCTGTCCCGAAGGACGCAGTTCGCCGGAGTGGGTCGATTTCGATTTCTTCGGGCATCAACTGGTCGCGCATCTTTCGCCCGACGAGGCGCGCCCCGCCCCGAAGAACGCCGTCGATGGCGACGCCGTGCCGGTGCGCCACTTCGGCGTCGTGCTCTCGATGGGCGACTGGCACGCGCTCGCCGAGCGCCTGAAGGGCGTGGGGACGACGTTCATCATCGAGCCGCATATCCGCTTCAAGGGCGAAGTGGGCGAGCAGGCGACAATGTTCTTCCTCGACCCGTGCGGCAACGCGCTCGAATTCAAGGCGTTCAACGACATCGGCCAGTTGTTCGCCAAGTGAGCCGCATGAAGATCATCTTCTACGAGCAACACACCGACACCGACGCCTGGCTGCGCGACTTCGCGCGCGAACTGCCCGAAGCGGACGTGCGCGTCTGGCAACCGGGCGACACCGCGCACGCCGACTATGCGGTTGTGTGGCGCGCGCCGCGCGAGCTCTTCGCCGATCGTCCGGATCTGAAGGCCGTGTTCAATCTCGGCGCGGGCGTCGATGCCATTCTGGATGTTGAACGCAAGGAGCCGGGCACGCTGCCGCCCAACGCCATGCTCGTGCGTCTGGAAGACACCGGCATGGCGCAGCAGATGGTCGAATACGCGACCTATGCCGTGCTGCGCTTCATGCGCCGCTTCGACGAATACGACGAGCAGCAACGCGAAGGCCGCTGGCAGAAACTGCCGCAGCATGCGCGCAAGACCTTCACGGTCGGCGTGCTGGGCTTGGGCGTGCTCGGCGCTGAAGTGGCGCGTTCGCTCGTCGGTCTGGGCGTGCCGGTGCGCGGCTACAGCCGCACGCCGAAGGACATCGCAGGCGTCGCGGTCTATGCCGGCCCTGAGCAATTCGATGCCTTTCTCGACGGCGCGAAGGTGCTCATCAACCTGCTGCCGCATACGCCGGATACAGAAGGCATCCTGAATGCTCGCGCGTTCGGCAGGCTCGCGCGCGGCGCGTATCTGGTGAACGTGGCGCGCGGCCCGCATGTCGTCGACGCCGACCTGCTCGCCGCGCTCGACAGCGGGCAGTTGTCCCACGCGATGCTCGACGTGTTCCATGCCGAGCCGCTGCCCGCCGATCATCCGTTCTGGCGGCATTCGCGCGTCAGCGTCACGCCGCACATATCGGCGGAGACGTTGCGCGAGGAAAGCGTCGTGCAGATCGCCGCGAAGATCCGGGCGCTCGCGCGCGGCGAAGCAATCAGCGGCGTCGTGGATTTCAAGCGCGGTTATTGATTCGCGCGAGGGCTTATAACGGAGACAGCCATGCTTCCCACCAAAGTAAAAATCGTCGAAGTCGGACCGCGCGACGGTCTGCAGAACGAGAAGGAATTCGTCTCGACGGAAACGAAGATCGAGCTCGTGAACCGGCTCGCGCGCGCGGGCGTCGTGAATGTCGAGGCGACATCGTTCGTATCCGCGAAGTGGGTGCCGCAAATGGCCGACGCCGCCGCCGTGATGGCCCGCATCGAGCGCCGGCCGGGCACGATCTACTCCGTTCTCACGCCGAACATGCGCGGCTTCGAAGGCGCGCTCGAAGCCAAGGCCGACGAGGTCGTGATCTTCGGCGCGGCGAGCGAGGCGTTCTCGCAGAAGAACATCAATTGCAGCATTGCGGAGAGCATCGCGCGTTTCGAGCCGGTCGCGCAAGCCGCGAAGGAAGCCGGCATGCGGCTGCGCGCGAGCATTTCGTGCGCGCTCGGCTGCCCGTATCAAGGCGAAGTAAGCGTGGCGTCCGTGGTGGATGTGGTCGAGCGGATGAAGGCGCTCGGCTGCGACGAAATCGACATCGCCGATACCATCGGCGTCGCCACGCCGAAGCGCACGCGCGAGGTGGTCGCGGCGGCATCGAAGGTGTTTCCGCGCGAGCGTCTGTCCGGCCACTTCCACGATACGTACGGCCAGGCCATCGGCAACATCTATGCGGCGCTGCTCGAAGGCATCGAGATTTTTCATGCGTCCGTCGCGGGGCTCGGCGGCTGTCCGTACGCGAAGGGCGCGACGGGCAATGTGGCGACCGAAGACGTCGTGTATCTGATGAACGGGCTCGGCATCGAGACCGGCGTGAATCTCGATGAACTTGTCGAGATTGGCGACTTCATTTCCCGCGCAATCGGCAAGCCGAGCGCCTCGCGCGCCGGCCGCGCGTTGCTCGCGAAGAAAAAGAGCGGCGAAGTCTGCGTCTAAGCGTGTCACGAAGAGAAACTCCATGATCGAACCGACTCCTATCGAAGCCCTGCCCGATTCCGCGCGCCGCGTCGCATTGCTGTTGCAGGAACGCGGTCATCCGCATCCGGTCGTGATGCTGCCCGAGACCGGGAAGACATCGGCGGAAGCGGCGGCCGGGCTCGACTGCGCGGTCGCGCAAATCGCCAAGTCGATTCTTTTCCGCCGCCGCGAAGACGATGCGCCCGTGCTCGTGATCGCGAGCGGCGCGAATCGCGTGGACGAAGCGAAAGTCGCGGCGCGCGTCGGCGCACTCGCCCGCGCCGATGCGAAGTTCGTGCGAGAAAAGACCGGCTACGCGATCGGCGGCGTGTGCCCGATCGGGCATGCGGTCGAGCCCGTGACGCTGATCGATGAAGACCTGCTCGCGCTCGGCAGCCTGTGGGCCGCGGCCGGGCATCCGCATGCGGTCTTCAACCTGTCGCCGCGAGAGCTGATCGATCTGACGGGCGCGCCGGTCGCCGATGTCGCGCTGCGCGAGACGGCGGCCCAATGAACGGCGTGCCGTCGCCGTGCGTCGACGTCTGCCGCATGAACGCGCAAACAGGTTTCTGCGATGGCTGCTTTCGCACCATCGACGAGATCGCCGAATGGAGCGCCTATGACGACGCCGCGAAACGCAGCGTGCTCGCGCGCATCCCGAGCCGGCGGCAAGGCGCGCGCGTCGTGATGCTGGGCGAATCGTTCGACGCGACGCTCGCACTGCCGGCCGATTCCATCCGCCAGTTCGCGACGCTCGTCAACGACACGAACCCGCTGCATCACGACGAAGCCTACGCGCGCGCGAGCCGCTTCGGCGCGCTGATCGCGTCCGGCACGCAGCCGACCGCGCATCTCATGGCGATGATCGCCGACCACTTCGCGCGATACGCACAGCCGCTCGGCCTCGAATTCGGCATCAAACTGACGCGCGCCGTGAAGGCGGGCGACGTGCTCACCATGCGCTGGCGGGTCATCGAAGCTATGTGGAAAGCGAGCCTCGGCGGCGACCTGACGAAGCTCGAAGGCGGCGCCCGGAATCAACTCGGCGAAACCGTGATGAAGGCGACGGCGACCATCGTCGTCATGCCGAAGGAGACCGCGCCTTGAACGCGCTACCCGACTCCATGACCGTCTTCGAGCGCGGCTGGCTCTCGTCGAACAATGTGCTGTTCGTCGACGACGAAGGCGCGGCGCTCGTCGATACGGGCTACGTCTCCCATGCGCCGCAAACGTTGTCGCTGGTCCGACAGAAGCTGGGCGCGCGTGAGCTCGATCTGATCGTCAATACGCATCTGCACTCGGACCATTGCGGCGGCAACGCGCTGCTCCAGCAAACGTATGCGTGCGACACGCTGATCCCCGCGAGCGAGGCCGACGCCGTGCGCGAATGGAACGAGCACGCGCTCAGTTTCAACGCCACCGCTCAGCGGTGCGACCGCTTCGCTTTCACGGGCACCATTGCGCCGGGCGGCACGCTCAGGCTCGGCGGACTCGCATGGTCGGTGCTCGGCGCGCCGGGACATGACCCGCACTCGCTGATGCTCTACTGCGCCGAGACGCGCGTGCTCATCAGCGCCGACGCGCTGTGGGAGAACGGCTTCGGCGTGATCTTTCCGGAGCTCGAAGGCGCAAGCGGTTTCGCCGAAGAACGCGCGGTGCTCGATCTCATCGCGCGGCTCGACGTTGGTCTCGTGATTCCCGGCCACGGCGCGCCGTTCACGGATGTGGCGCGCGCGCTCGATGTCGCCTCGTCACGGCTCGACTACTTGCAGGCCGATCCTGCCCGCAACGCAAAGAACGCGCTGAAGGTGCTGATCGTCTTCAAGCTGATGGAAGTGCGCGCCATGAGCTTCGACGCGCTCTTCGCGACCACCGCAACGGCGCGCGCCATGCGCGCCGCCGCGAATGCGCTTGCCGCGCCGGGCGAGCGCCGCGCGTTGCTGGAGCGAATCGTCGGGGAACTCGCGCAGGCGGGCGCGGTGAAGGTGAACGCGGGCGTGGTGGCCGTCGCGTAGAAAACGCGGGCAAAAAGAAAGCCGCTTGTCAGCTACGGCAAGCGGCGAACATAGACGTGATCAACGTCGAATCGATCGTAACCCGACGATATACCCCGTGCATCGGTGCTTTCCCTACAGATGGTTGACGCTTCGTCGTCAAGCCGCGGTGTCGAAGAACGCCAGCATCTCTTCGATCAACGCATCCGGCTGCTCCTCCGGAATGTAATGCCCGCACGGCAGCGCGCGGCCGCTCACGTCGCGGGCCACGCGCCGCCATTCGGCGAGCGCGTCGAAGCATCGCTCGATCACGCCTTCTTCGCCCCACAGCACGCGCAACGGACACGCGATCTTGAGCCCGCGCTCGCGATCGGCGCGATCGTGTTCCAGGTCGATGCTCGCGGACGCGCGATAGTCCTCGCACATGGCGTAGACCGCGCCCGGCTGCGCGAGCGCATCGCGGTACGCCTGCAACGCATGCGGCGCGAACGGCGCAAGGCCCGCGTGGCGATTGCCCATCACGCGGTCGATATACGCGTTCGGATTGCCGCCGACCAGCAGTTCCGGCAGCGGCGACGGCTGAATGAGCAAGAACCAGTGGAAATACGCGGTCGCGAACTCGCGGTCGGTCGCTTCGTACATGGCGAGCGTCGGCGCAATGTCGAGCAGCATCAAGCGATCGACGACGCCGGGAAAGTCCATCGCCATGCGATGCGCGACGCGCGCGCCGCGATCGTGCGCGCACACGAGAAAGCGCTCGTAGCCGAAGTGCCGCATGACGGCGACCTGATCGGCGGCCATCGCGCGCTTCGAATAAGGCGCATGCTGGTCGTCGCTCTCGGGTTTCGCCGACGCGCCGTAGCCGCGCAGATCCGTCGCGATCACCGTGAAGTGGCGCGCAAGAACGTCGGCGCACTTGTGCCAGATTTCGTGCGTCTGCGGATGGCCGTGCAGGAGCAGAAGCGGCGGACCGTTGCCGCCCTTCACGCCCGCGATAGCGACGCCTGCGGCGTCGACGCAAAACGGCTCGTAGCCTGCGAAAGACATGTGGGTTCTTGTTGTTGTCGGTGTGCAGGTCATTGTAGGCGTGGCGCTTCGAATGCTCACCCGTGCAACGCCCGAATTGCCTGAAAACCGAGGATTCACTCGGATTTGCCTCCATGCACAGCAAGCTCGCGCTGCCTATAATCGAACGATCGTTCCTATTCATCGCTTCGAGGCATGCTTGAGCTTGCGTCGAACGAGATGACACATCAGGAGACTCGTCTCATGGCCCTACCCGCCGTCCTGCAGAATCTCGCGCTTCCCGTCATCGGCTCGCCGATGTTCATCGTCAGTTACCCCGAACTCGTGCTCGCGCAGTGCAAGGCGGGAATCGTCGGATCGTTTCCCGCGCTGAACGCGCGGCCGGCCGAATTGCTCGACGAATGGCTCACGCAGATTCAGGCGTCGCTCGCCGAGCACAAGGCGGCGAATCCCGATGCCGTCGTGGGACCGATCGCGGTGAATCAAATCGTGCATCAGTCCAACGCGCGGCTAGAGCATGACGTGCGCGTGTGCGTCGAGCACAAGGTGCCGATCTTCATCACGAGCCTGCGGGCGCCGGTCAAGGAGATGATCGACGCCGTGCATTCGTATGGCGGCATCGTTCTGCACGACGTCATCAATCTGCGGCACGCGCAAAAGGCGCTCGAAGCGGGCGTCGACGGGCTCATTCTCGTCGCGGCGGGCGCGGGCGGGCACGCGGGCACCACGTCGCCGTTCGCGCTCGTCGGCGAAGTGCGGCGCATCTTCGATGGACCGATCGTGCTGTCGGGTTCGATCGCCAACGGCGGCTCGATTCTCGCCGCGCAGGCGATGGGCGCGGACCTCGCGTACATGGGCACGCGCTTCATCGCGACGCGCGAGGCGCATGCGCTCGACAGCTACAAGCAGGCGATCGTCGATTCGAGCGCGGCGGACATCGTTTACACGAATCTCTTCACCGGCGTGCACGGCAACTACATTCGCCGGAGCATCCTGAACGCGGGGCTCGATCCGGACGCGCTGCCCGAATCCGACAAGACCGCGATGAATTTCGGCGATGGCGCTTCCACCAAGGCGAAGGCGTGGAAAGATATCTGGGGCGCGGGTCAGGGCGTCGGCCTGATGCACGACACGCCGAGCGTCGCCGAACTGGTTGCGCGGCTGAAAGAGGAGTATGAGGAGGCGAAGAGGCGGCTGGCGATTCGTTGATCCGCCGCGTCTGGCGTCGCCTGCAAAAAAACACCGCGCACTCGGCGCGGTGTTTTCGTTTGCGGCTCGGCGCTTCGCTCAGAACTTCGCGCGGATGCCGACGCCGAACGTGTCGCCCGAGGACATGCCGGTGTACTTGTCGTTCAGGTACGCGGCATAGACGTCGGTGCGCTTCGAGAGCGGATAGTCGTAGCCGACCGCCCAGCTCTTGTGCGTCTGATCGAGACCGCCGTTGCTGCGCGAGTACGCGTACGACGCCATTACCGTGCCGGGGCCGACCGGCACCGTCACGCCGCCCTGACCCGTGTTGACGTGGAACGAGGTCGGTTCGATGTCGTTCTTCGTGTACATGTACTGCGCGAAGAACTTCACGTACTTCATGTCGAACGACGCGCCCAGTTGCCCGACGCTCTGGCTCTTGAAGCCCGGCGTGGTGAACGCATTGGACGTCGGCAGGTCGCCCGGCGTGTTGTTGAAGTTCACGTACTGATAGACGCCGGTCGCCGCGAACGGGCCGTGGAAGTACAGGAACTGCGCGCTGTACTTCTTCGAGCGGTTGTCGCCGGCGCTGTTGCCGAATGCGTACATCGCGCTGCCCGAGAGGCCGTTGAAGTCAGGCGTCGTGTACTGCACGGCGTTGTTCCAGCCGGAGTCGCCCGTCACGCCCTGATCCGTCGTGTAGGTCGGGAACGTGCCCTGGCCGAGGAACACGTGATAGACCATCGGCGAGAACACATACGAATCGACGAACGGGTTGAACAGGATCGTCGAGACGAAGAGTTGCGTGGTCAGGCGGCCAGCGGTGAACGTACCGATCGGACCTTGAATGCCGACATACGAGTTGCGGGCGAAGAACGTGTCCCCGTCGAAGCGGCCGTAGCGACCGTTCTGAGCGCGGAAGAAGCTCTCGAGCGTGAAGATCGCCTTGTAGCCGTTGCCCAGATCTTCGGCGCCCTTCATGCCCCAGTACGACGTCGACATGCCGCCGCCGCTGACGTTCCACGCCCGCTGGCCGCCGGGAAACTTGGTGGCGCCGACCCATTCGTCGACCTGGCCGTACAGCGACACGCTCGATTGCGCGTGAGCAGCGCCCGCGGCGAAAAAGCCGATCATCGCTGCGACTGCGGTGGCCCTGACCGCTGCTTTCAGCGTGTTGCGCGGCGCACGGTTGACGGTTGGCATCTTGAACTCTCCTGTCTTTGTCGAAAATTAAAAGCGTGGCGGGCGAGGAACCTGGGGCTCACCTCGTCTGACCGGCGTAATGGGCTTCTGACGAGAGGCATCGCGTGTGGAGCGGCACCATCTTTACGGACCATTTCTCCGGTCAAAAATCTTTATCGTTATTGCGGGTATAGCGTTTCGAGTACTCCGTCATGCGAGCGTCGTTCGCGACGCTCATGCTTCTCGCACGCCGCCCGCATCGCACCGCTGCGAACCACGCGATGCGACCCACCGGAAAGCAGGCGCGGCGCGCCTTCCGACGCGATGAAAGGAGTTTCGAAACAAAGAGAAGCGCGCAATGAACCGAAGGCCGCATTGTCCTTGCGCGGAAAAAAGAGGGGAACGTCTGACAGGAAAAGTGACGCCCTATTGTGGTGAGATTACGTCACCGTGACATGCGGGCTGGACGCGCCAATTGTTTTTCGTTAACCAGGACGAAACAACACGAAACATCGGGCCGCGCGATCGGGAGACGCGCGTTGGCGGGCGGGCCGCTCAGTTGCGGAAGTTCGACGCGGCAGGCGCGCGGCCGTCGTCCGACGGGCGGCCCTGCGGACGGGGCACGTTGCGTTCTTCGTTGTAGCGCGTGATGTCCGCGCGAATGGAGCCTGTGCCGTGAAACGCCGCAGCCTGCTCGCCGCGCGGCGTCGGGCGCATCTCGGCGCTTACGGGCGTGAGCCCCTCCTTGGCGGCGATCGGCGTGGCATGCAGCGACTGGCGGCTCGCAGGCGAGTCCTCGAAAACGGCCGACGACAGCCATTCGACGCGCGGCCCCGCGAGCGCGAGCGATCCTGCCGCCGCGAGCCCGATGAGCGCGGTGGAAGCGAGAAACCGAGTCGTCTTGCGAAAGCCTGTGAGCGCCATGTCAGAACTGCCTGCATCCAGCACGAGTATTCATCCGCTCAGCGCAGCCATAGCCGCCTACGGAGGCGCGAGCCGTCATCGATATCTGCAAACCTACCGACGAGGACGATGAGCGCATCGCCCGACCAGCGCATCCAATAATTTATTAACCTTCGCGCGAGCCGTCGAGCCAAAAAGTGTTAGGCCCGCGCGATGGTTGTAACACCATGTTACGTCAGAGTTTTTTCGCTTCGCCGTCCTTATTGGCGCGCGGATTCATAGGACGATAGCGGCGTCTTCTGCGAGCGAGCGCGGCCTGAAAGTTGCTGCGAGTCGCCACGGCTCCGCGCGTTTTCATGCGAAAGGGGAATTAATCGATCGAAGAAATGAATTTGCCAATTTAATCGACCGCAAGCGAAAATCATGGTTTTCCCTGACGCGACGCTAGCTGAACCAAACGGTCCGGCGCGCCCGAGTGCGAGACTTCTTAGATGGCACGGCCCAAACTCCTCCCTGACAACTTCACGCTTGCGTTGATCGGCACCGTCATCATCGCGAGTTTGCTGCCGTGCCGCGGCAGCGCGGCGGTCGCGTTCAACTGGATCACCGACATCGCCATCGGACTGCTGTTCTTCCTGCACGGCGCGAAGCTCTCGCGCGAGGCGATCGTCGCTGGCGCGACGCACTGGCGTCTGCACTTGCTCGTGCTGCTCAGTACCTTCGTGATGTTTCCGCTGCTCGCAGTCGCGCTCAAGCCTCTGCTGAGTCCGCTCGTCACCCCTGCGCTCTACACCGGCATCCTGTTCCTCTGCACGTTGCCGTCTACGGTGCAGTCTTCCATCGCATTCACTTCCATGGCGAAAGGCAACGTGCCCGCCGCAGTGTGCAGCGCGTCGGCCTCCAGCCTTCTCGGAATTTTCATCACGCCCGCGCTCGTCGGCCTGCTCGTGAGCAATCACGGCGCGACCACCGGCTCGCCCTGGCACACCGTCGGCAACATCGTGCTGCAACTGCTCGTGCCGTTCGTTGCCGGGCAATTGCTGCGTCCGGCCATCGGCAAATGGGTGGACCGCCACAAGCCGGTGCTGAAGTTCGTCGATCAGGGCTCGATTCTGCTGGTCGTCTACGTGGCTTTCAGCGAAGCGGTGAACGAAGGCATCTGGCATTCGATTCCTATCTCGGCGCTGGCGGGCCTGCTCGTCGTGAACATTGTCCTGCTCGCGGCCGCGCTCTTCATCACCGCGTTCAGCGCGAAACGGCTGGGCTTCAGCCGCGCGGACCAGATCACCATCATCTTCTGCGGCTCCAAGAAGAGTCTGGCGTCCGGCATTCCGATGGCAAAGGTCATCTTCGCCTCCCACGCCGTGGGTGCGGTGGTACTGCCGTTGATGCTCTTCCACCAGATCCAGCTGATGGTCTGCGCCGTACTCGCGCAGCGTTGGGGCTCGCGCAGGACTGCCGCCGAGCCCGCGCGCGAAGGCAAGACCGTCGGGGCACCCGCCCGCCGTTAATCGCAGCATCGTTTTTCTCCGCTTCGGAACAGGCCGCTTCGTGCGGCCTTTTTGTCATTTGAGCCGAAGCGTCTTTCAACGTCGACTCTGCCGAACGGCATAGGCAAAACAACCTGCTCGTTGGCAGCATTACGCGACAGTCGAATGCCCGAAGTCCGGCGCTTTTGCCTATGCCATTCGGCCGAGTATCAGTCGGGTACATGGCTTGCCACACTGGGGTCATAAGTCGCATACGCGAGAACGGGGAAAGCCATGAACAGCACATCACTTATCCAAGACCTTCTGCTGCAAGGAGCCGGTTATCGCGGCAATCCGGCATTGCGCGATCGTGCGGGTCGTCCGGGCTCTGTCCGCGCGTCGCATGCCGCGGCTGCGGTGAAGCTGCGCGCGAATGGATAGGGAGAGCATTGCATGGCCACGCTCAAACCTCGCGTTCCGCCGCAGCAGGACGCGCCCTCCGCTCAAGGCACGCCCGAAGCCACCTGGCAACGTTGGGGACGTCTCGGCGCATTGCCTGAAGTGCATTCGAGCGATCTCGTGCCGCCCGGCGCGCGCGCAGTCGTCGTTGCGCCGCATCCTGACGCGGAGGTTCTGGGAACGGGCGGATTGCTCGCGCAGCTATCGGAGACCAGCAGGCACCTTTTGATCGTCGCGGTCACGGACGGTACCGCAAGCCATCCGAACTCCACCGAATGGACGCCGGAGCGCCTCGCCACCGTTCGTCCGATGGAAACGCGCGAGGCGTTGCAGCGGCTGCATCTGCGAAACGTGCAGGTAGCGAGGCTCGGCCTGCAGCATGGCAGCGCGCAGAACATGGAGCCGGGCTTGTCCGGTTATCTCGCCAGCCACTTGCGACCGGACGACATCGTCTTTGCGACGTGGCGTCACGACGGCCATCCGGATCACGAGGCGGTGGGACGTGCCGCGTTTTCGGCCGCCACTGCGCTCGGCTTGCCGTTCGTGGAAGTGCCGCTTTGCACCTGGGACTGGGCGTCGCCCGACGATACCCGCGTACCGTGGAGCCGCGCCCGCAAGATCGTGCTCGACGAAGCAACGCTTGCGCGCAAGCTGCGAGCGGTGCAGGCTTTCCGCAGCCAACTGGAGCCGGATACTGCGACAGGACAGGCGGCGGTGCTACCGGACCATGTGCTTGCGCGGCTGACGCGGCCTTATGAGGTCGTGCTGATCTGAGCGGCGCCCGACGGTGCTGAGTTGCGCGAGTCGGGCATCTCGAGCTAACGCGAGGGATGAGGGCACGCAAGCAGCGCCGCTTTCGACGGCAAGCTCGAGATCGCGTCTTTCGCTGAACCCGGGCGACCTGCGAGCGAGCTTTACGCAGCCCGCTCGAGCCGAACGCGGCGCCGACGCAGGCGACAGTTTCGCCGGCATTTGCCTTCGGCTTGCGCGAGCAATCAAATCGTATTAGGTCTGACGCGCACGACGCGTCCGCGAGCAACGCCGCATCGTACAGACGCCCGGTGTGCAGGCACGGCCGGATGCCGCGACACGTCCGCGGTTGCGTCCGTTCGTCGTACAGCCAAGGCATGATGGCGACTAATAAGGCTCACAAGTTGAGTCCGACACGACCGCGCGCCAAGATGCCGTCTCGCCAGCGAATCGTGCATCACGAGCGAACACGCAGGGCAGAGCACGTCATCGCGGCCGCGTAGCGCCGACAGCCCGATTACGGAGCGCGGCAGGCCGACGCGGGCCGCGCGCGACAGTGCCGACCCGCAGCGCACCGCACGCCGCGCCACCCGGCCCGGCGACCAAACACGCTCGCCCTTTTACTAAACAAACCCTTCAACCGCGAGCGCCTGTCCCGCAAGCCTTAGTGGTTTCCTCTAAGCGCTCCCGCACGCGTCCCGCTGCCCTTTTACTATACAATCCGCCCCGACAAGCGCCGCATATGCCGCGCGCTCTCGCCTCATCATAGAGAACAACACGATGGCCACTACCATCCGCGATGTCGCACGCGCGGCGAGCGTCTCCATCGGGACGGTTTCGCGTGCGCTCAAGAACCAGCCGGGTTTGTCGGAGGCCACGCGCGTGCGCGTCGTCGAAGTCGCGCAACGCCTCGGCTACGATTCGGCGCAGTTGCGCACGCGCATCCGTCGCGTGACCTTTCTGCTGCATCGGCAGCACAACAACTTCGCCGTCAGCCCGTTCTTCTCGCAAGTGCTGCACGGCTTCGAAGAAGCGTGCCGCGAGCGTCGTCTCGTGCCGTCCGTGCTCACCGCCGGACCGACGCAAGACCTCGCGCAGCAAATGCGGCTGCACGCGCCGGACGCCATCGCGGTCGCGGGCTTCGTCGAACCGGAACTGCTCGCGCATCTGCAGTCGCTCGCGCGTCCCATCGTGCTCATCGACTTGCGCGCGCCCGGCTTTCGTTCAGTCGACATCGACAACGCGAAGGGCGCGGCGCTCGCCATGCAGCATCTGTTTGCGCTCGGACGGCGGCGCGTCGCGTTCATCGGCGGGTCGCTCGCGCATCACAGTATCGCGCAGCGGGCGCTCGGGTATCGCAAGGCGTACTTCGACGCCGGCCTGCTCTTCGACCCGACGCTCGAAGTCACCGCGCAGGCTGGCGTGCCTGCCGATGTCGCCGCCGCCGACGCCATGGAGCGCCTGATTGCCGAGACGCGCGCAAAATCGAGTCCGCTGCCCGACGCGGTTTTCGCCTATAACGATGCAGCGGCGCTCGCGGCCATGCGCGTCTGCCTCGCGCAGGGCTTGCGCGTGCCTGACGACATCGCGTTCGTCGGCTTCGACGACATTCCCGCCGCCGCTCACAGCGCGCCGCCGCTCTCCACGGTCGCCGTGGACAAGGAAGCGCTCGGGCGGCGCGGCGTCGAGTTGCTGCTCGACGATCACTCGACCTTGCCGGACCAGGCCGACTCGCTGATGAGCGTGGAATTCATCGCCCGCGCGAGTTCGGGCGCGAAAGAGGAGCTCCGCACGCCATGAACATGACCGCTTCAGCCGCCGTCGCCGCCGTCGTCTCGGGCGAAGCGCCGGAAAGCGGAATCGACTTCCGCAGCCGCGACTTCCTGCTTTCGCACGTCCGCGACACGCTGGCCTTCTACGCGCCGACCGGCCGCGATCCGTCCGGCGGCTTCTTCCACTTCTTCAAGGACGACGGCACCGTCTACGACCGCACGACGCGCCATCTCGTCAGCAGCACGCGCTTCGTTTTCAACTACGCAATGGCGTATCGCCACTTCGGCGATGCGCAGTTCCTCGACGACGCCCGCCACGCGTTCCGTTTCCTGCGCGACGCGCACTGGGACGCCGCAAACGAAGGCTACGACTGGGAAATCGAGTGGCGCGACGGCCAGAAACGCACGCTCGACGGCACGCGGCATTGCTACGGCATGGCGTTCGTGCTGCTCGCGTGCGCGCATGCGGCCATGGCGGGCATCGACGAAGCGCGGCCCATGATCGACGAAACGTTCGCGCTCATGGAACGCCGCTTCTGGGACGCCGAAGCCGGTCTCTACGCAGACGATGCCACGCCCGACTGGCAGCTTTCGGACTACCGCGGGCAGAACGCGAACATGCACGCGACCGAAGCCTTGCTCGCGGCGTACGAGGCGACCGGACACGTGATCTACCTCGACCGCGCCGAGAAGATCGCGGGCAACATCACGCTGCGGCAGGCGCGGCTGTCGAACGGCCTCGTGTGGGAGCATTTTCATCGCGACTGGTCGGTGGACTGGCATTACAACGAATCGGACAGCTCGAACATCTTCCGGCCGTGGGGCTTTCAGGCGGGGCATCAGACCGAATGGGCGAAGCTGCTGCTGATTCTGGAACGCCATCGCGCGCTGCCGTGGCTCGCGCCGCGCGCCATCGAACTGTTCGACGCGGGCTTTTCGCGCGCGTGGGACGACCAGCACGGCGGCCTGTACTACGGCTTCGGCCCCGACGACAGCATCTGCGATCACGACAAGTACTTCTGGGTGCAGGCAGAGAGCTTCGCGGCGGCGGCGCTTCTCGGCGCGCGAACCGGCAGTGAACGCTTTTGGGACTGCTACGACGAACTCTGGCGCTATAGCTGGGCGCATTTCGTCGATCACCGCTACGGCGCGTGGTATCGCATACTGACCTGCGACAACCGCAAGTACGGCGACGAAAAGAGTCCCGCCGGCAAGACCGACTACCACACGATGGGCGCGTGCTACGAAGTGCTGAACGCGCTCGCCTCGCCGCACAACTCACGGTAAGCACGATGGCAACCGATCACACCACTTTTCCGCAGTTCGTCTCGGCTGGCGACATCCTCACTGACCTGATCCGCACGGGCGGCGAGAGCTGGCTGTCGCGTCCGGGCGGCGCGGGCTGGAACGTCGCGCGCGCGGTCGCCCGGCTCGGCCTGCCGACCGCGTGCGCAGGTTCGCTCGGCACCGACAACTTCTCCGACGACCTCTGGCAGGCGAGCGTCGCCGCGGGCCTCGACATGCGCTTCATGCAGCGCGTCGAGCGTCCGCCGCTGCTCGCCATCGTCCACAAGACGCAGCCGCCGACCTACTACTTCATGGGCGAAAACGGCGCAGATCTTGCCTTCGATCCCGAGAAGCTGCCGCAAGGCTGGATGGAGCGCGTGAAGTGGGCGCACTTCGGCTGCATCAGCCTCGTGCGCCAGCCGCTCGGCGCGACGCTCGCCGCGCTCGCCGCGAAACTGCGCGAACACGGCGTGAAGATCAGCTTCGATCCGAACTACCGGAACCTGATGGAGCACGGCTACGAGCCGATCCTGCGCAATATGGCGGGCCTCGCCGATCTGATCAAGGTGTCGGACGAGGACCTCCACATGCTGTTTCGCGGCATCCCCGAAGAAGACGCGCTCGCGCAACTGCGCGCGATGAACCCGCAAGCCACCGTGCTCGTCACGCGCGGCTCGTCGGAGGCGACGCTCTATGCCGGCGATGAAGCGTTCAGCGCGCGTCCGCCGGTCATCGAGGTGGCGGATACGGTCGGCGCAGGCGATGCGTCCATCGGCGGACTGCTCTATAGCCTGATGGCGCGTCACGGCGGCTGGCCCGATCATCTGAAGTTCGCGCTCGCGGCGGGCGCGGCGGCGTGCCGTCATTCGGGCGCGCATTCGCCGTCGCTCGACGAGGTCGAGGAATTGCTCGGCTAGGAACTGAGCGCGGACGCGAGCGCGCCGCGGTCACACGCGGCGCATGACCGCGTGCTAGCATGAATTTCATGCTTGAGTCCTTGGGCCAGAGGCGAATCCATCATGGAAGACACGACCTACACGAAAGGCATTTACACCGCGACGATCGGCGTGCGCGCCATCGACGGCGGCAAGTTCCAGGGGCTCGTCTCCCTCTCGCGCGACGACGGCGAGCAGCCCGACGCGACGCTCTACGAAGTGGAAGCGGCATCGGAGAACGAGCACGAAGCACTCGACGAAGCGCGGGCGCTTGCCCACCGCATCCTCGGGGAAATCGAACTGTAGCTGGCAGAAAGACGGCGCGAGCGCGCCGTCCACTGCATCGGAGGGCGACATGCCGGACCAGGTCTTCCTATATGGCGTCTATTCCATCCACGTGCGGCCCATCGAGCTTCAGGGTCCGCGCTGGGACGCCGAGTACGAGATTCGCCATCTGGACAAAGCCGTGCAGGACTGGAAGACAGTCGGCGGCGACGGCGGACTGCCGACGTCCAATGAAGCCATTCAGCTCGCGCACCTGCGCGCGGTCGCGGACATCGACGCCGGCGCGGGCATTCCCAAGCCGCGCGCGTTTCCCTGACTTTCCGCTCAATCCACCGGCATTTTCGGGTGCGGCCTGAGTCCGAGGCGCTCCGCCTCGCGATGATCGATCGCGGCCGCGCGCTCGTAGCCTTCGCGCGCCACCGCCCGTTCGACGTAATCGAAGAGCACGCCCTGCGGCTCGATCAGCCTCGCGACGAACGCAATCTGCAGCGTGCTCGCGAGCAGGATGTCGGCGGCGGTGAACGGCTCGCCGAGCAGCCACGGCCCTTCTTCGAGCGCGCTTTCGATTGCATGCTCCACCCGCGCGAGATCGCCCCAGCCGAAGCTGAAGGTGTTGCCCTGCGCGCCGGTCATGCGCTCGGCCATCGCCGGTTCCAGGCATGAGCCGGTGAAGAACATCCATTGCAGGAACCGGCCGCGCGCCGGGTCCGAAAGCGGCGCGCCCAGACGCGCCTCCGGAAACCGGTCCGCCAGATAGAGCAGCACCGCGCCGGATTCCGCCACGCGCACGCCGCCGTCGTCGAGCGCGGGGAGCTTCGACATCGGATTCACGCGGCTGAACGCGGCTTCGTTCTGCGCGCCCGCGCGAATGTTCACGAACGCCAGTTCATACGGCTCGCGCAGTTCTTCGAGCATCCACAGCGCGCGAAACGCGCGCGTCTTCGGCCAGTAGAAGAGTTTCATCGGCGTCGGCCTTCTCTCGTTCTCGAAAGCGATCAGGTTAGTCCCAATCAGCGCCGCCACGCGAGCGGCACGGCTGCGGGTTTACGCCGACGCGCGCCCTATTCGAGCAGATTTCTCCCGTTTATCCCGAAAAAGTCTGCGTGGTTTCTCAACGTCTGCCGAATTGCAGCGAGTGCGAAAAAACATTCCGCTTTCGGTGACAAAAAATGACGTATCGCCTCACAGACAAATAACGAGACAACCATGAATGCACGCGTCCCCGCCGATGCCTTTTCGCCTCGCCTCAACGAACCCGCGCTGTCCGACTACCAACTCGCCGACAACCTGAGCGCCACGGGCGGCCGAATCTTCCTGACGGGCACGCAGGCGCTGGTGCGTCTCGTGTTGATGCAGCGCGCGCTCGACCGCGCCGCGCATCTGAACACGGCCGGGTTCATCAGCGGCTATCGCGGCTCGCCGCTCGGCATGGTGGATCAGCAATTGTGGAAGGCGAAGAAGCTGCTCGCGTCGCATGACGTGCGCTTTCTCCCCGCGATCAACGAAGAACTCGGGGGCACCGCCGTGCTCGGCACGCAGCGCGTCGAAAGCGATCCCGAGCGCACCGTCGATGGCGTGTTCGCGATGTGGTACGGCAAAGGTCCGGGCGTGGACCGCGCGGGCGATGCCCTTAAGCACGGCAACGCGTACGGCTCGTCGCCGCACGGCGGCGTGCTCGTGGTGGCAGGCGACGACCACGGCTGCGTCTCGTCGTCCATGCCGCATCAGAGCGATCAGGCGATGATCGCGTGGCATATGCCGGTGGTGAATCCGTCGAACGTGGCGGACATGCTCGAATTCGGGCTGTACGGCTGGGCGCTCTCGCGCTTTTCGGGCGCGTGGGTCGGCTTCAAGGCCATTTCCGAGACGGTCGAATCCGGCTCGACCGTGGATCTCGATGCGTTGAAGACCGACTGGACCGCGCCCGAAGGCTTCACGCCGCCGCCGGGCGGGCTGCACAACCGCTGGCCCGACTTGCCGAGCCTCACCATCGAAGCGCGTCTCCACGCGAAGCTCGACGCCGTGCGCCACTTCGCGCGGACGAACAGCATCGACAAGTGGATCGCGCCGAGTCCGCGGGCGAACGTCGGCATCGTGACCTGCGGCAAGGCGCATCTCGATCTGATGGAGGCGCTGCGCCGGCTCGAACTGACCGTGGACGATCTCGACGCCGCCGGCGTGCGCATCTACAAAGTCGGGCTGTCGTTTCCGCTCGAAACCACGCGGCTGGATGCGTTCGTCGAAGGGCTCGCGGAAGTGCTCGTCATCGAGGAGAAAGGGCCGGTCGTCGAGCAGCAGATCAAGGATCATCTGTACAACCGCGCTCAAGGCGCGCGGCCGGTCGTGATCGGCAAAGCGACGCAGGACGGCGCGCCGCTACTTTCCGCGCTCGGCGAGCTGCGGCCCTCGCGCGTGCTGCCGGTGTTCGCGCAATGGCTCGCGCGCCACAAGCCGGCGCTCGACCGCCGCGACAAAGTGGTCGATCTCGTCGCGCCGCAAATTCTGTCCAATATCGCCGATGCCGTGAAGCGCACGCCCTACTTCTGCTCGGGCTGCCCGCACAACACGTCGACGAAAGTGCCGGAAGGCTCGGTGGCGCAGGCTGGCATCGGCTGTCACTTCATGGCGTCGTGGATGGAGCGCGACACGACCGGCCTCATCCAGATGGGCGGCGAAGGCGTGGACTGGGCTTCGCACGCGATGTTCACAAAGACGCCGCACGTCTTTCAGAATCTCGGCGACGGCACGTATTTTCACTCGGGCATTCTCGCGATCCGGCAGGCGGTGGCCGCGAAAGCCAACATCACGTACAAGATTCTCTATAACGACGCCGTCGCGATGACGGGCGGCCAGCCGGTCGACGGCAGCATTTCGGTGCCGCAGATCGCGCGGCAAGTGGAGGCGGAAGGCATCGCGCTGCTCGTCGTGGTCAGCGACGAACCCGAGAAGTACGAGGGCCACGAGGACCAGTTCCCGCGCGGCACGACCTTTCATCACCGCAGTGAACTGGATGCCGTGCAGCGCCGCCTGCGCGAAACGCCCGGCGTGACCGTGCTGATCTACGACCAGACGTGCGCCGCCGAAAAGCGCCGCCGCCGCAAGAAGGGCGAGTTTCCCGATCCGGACAAGCGGCTTTTCATCAACGAAGCCGTGTGCGAAGGCTGTGGCGATTGCGGCGTGCAGTCGAACTGCCTGTCCGTCGAGCCGGTGGAAACTGAACTGGGACGCAAGCGCCGCATCGATCAGTCGTCGTGCAACAAGGACTATTCGTGCGTGAACGGCTTCTGCCCGAGCTTCGTCACGCTCGAAGGCGCGAAGCTGAAGAAAGCCGACGGCCACGCGTTCGATCCTGCCGAACTCGCCCGCCGCGTCGATGCGCTGCCGCCACCGCGCGCGCATCTCGATCACGCGCCGTACGACATGCTGGTGACGGGCGTGGGCGGCACGGGCGTCGTCACGGTCGGCGCGCTCATCAGCATGGCGGCGCATCTCGAAGGCAAGAGCGCGTCGGTGCTCGATTTCATGGGCTTTGCGCAGAAAGGCGGCTCGGTGCTGTCGTTCGTGCGCGTAGCGAGCGAGGACGCGCTGCTGAATCAGGTGCGCATCGACACCCAGCAGGCCGACTTGCTGCTCGCCTGCGATATGGTCGTCGGCGCGAGTCCCGAAGCGTTGCAAACGGTGCGGCATGACCGGACGAAGATCGTCGTGAATACGCACGCCATTCCGAACGCGAGCTTCGTGCAGAACCCCGACGCGAATCTGCACGCCGACGCGCTGCTCGACAAGATGCGCCACGCGGCCGGCGCCGATGCCGCCGACGCGTTGCACACCTGCGACGCGCAATCGCTCGCGACGCGCTTTCTCGGCGATACCATCGGCGCGAATATCGTGATGCTCGGCTTCGCGTGGCAACTCGGCCTCGTGCCGGTGTCGCACGGGGCATTGATGCGCGCGCTGGAACTGAACAACGTGGCGGTCGCGGCGAACAAGCTGGCCTTCGCGATCGGCCGGCTTGCCGCGGCGGATATCAACGCGCTCGATGCGCTCGCATCGTCAGCGCAGCAGAAGCGCGTCCCGATGGCGGACATGCCGCTTGCCGAGCTCATCCGCGATCGCGAAGATCGGCTGCTCGCGTATGGCGGCGCGAAGTACGTGGAGCGATATCGTTCGCTGATCGCGCAGGCATCGGCGAATGAAGACGTGAAGCGCGCCGTGGCGATCACGTTCTACAAGCTGCTCGCGGTGAAGGACGAATACGAAGTCGCGCGCCTGCACGCGGACCCGGCGTTCCGCGCCGCGCTCGCCGCGCAGTTCGAAGGCGCGCCCGGCGACGCTTACACCGTGAAGTTCAACCTCGCGCCGCCCGCGCTGTCGCACGGCGCGCCGAAGAAGAAGACCTTCGGCCAGTGGATGTGGCCGGTGCTCGGCGGTCTGTCGAAGCTGCGCGCGCTGCGCGGCACGGCGCTCGATCCGTTCGGCAGGACGCTCGAACGCCGCATGGAGCGTCAGCTCGCCAAGGATTACGAAATCACGATGCAACGCGCGCTCGCGAAACTCGACGCCGGCAACGCGAAGGATGTCGCTGCGCTCGCCGCGCTCTTCGAGCGCGTGCGCGGCTACGGTCACGTGAAGCTCGCGAATCTCGCGATGGTCAAGCGCAGCGAGCGCGAACTCGTCGCGCGGCTCGGCATCGAAGCGGCGACGGGCGATGCGGTGCGCGCGTCCATCGAAGCAATGAAGGGCGCGTCGTCGCTAAAGGGCATTCCGGTCGTCGTCGCGAAGTGAGCGAAGTCAGTCGGCGTCGTCGTCCGGCAGCCAGTCGATGTCGCCGCACAGCACGCAGCGCTTGCCGCCGGAGCGCGTCTCGACCGATAGCGTGACGCACGGCATCGCCTCGTTGATCGAAAGATACGGCTTCGTCACATGCACGCGTTCGGGGTCGCCGAGCGCCGCGCGAAAGTACGGACGTCGCAGCCAGTTCGCGCCTTGCGCATCGACGAGTGGCAGAAAGCGCGCTTCGTGCGCGGCGCGGTCGGCGCGCAGCACGACATTGCGGCCCGACTGCCGGCCGTTCTGGTCGAGCAGAAAGCAGCGCGCGGCGTGATCGAGCGCGAGGAAGTTCCAGCACACTTCGTCGAGCGGTTCGCCCGCTGCAAGCCGCTCCGCCGCGCGCTCGAACGCGCGCACATACGGCTGGAGCCGCGTCGCGACGCGCCGCTCGCGCGCTTCCGTCTGCAAGCGATACCGCTCCGTCAATTCGCCGATGATGTTCTGCGCATGCACGCCATCCGCGAGCCCCGGATGCGGCCGCGCAAAGAAAAAGCCCTGCACGAAGTCCGCGCCGCTCGCGAGCGCAAGCTGCGCCTCGTGCTCGGTTTCGACGCCCTCGATCAGCACGAGCTTGCCCGCCTCGTGCAACAGCGAGACGATGCCCGACAGCACCGCTTCCATGTTGCGCCGCTGCTTGCGCGTGCGCTCCGACAGCGGCGCATGCACGTTGTGGCCGGCGTGCGACAGCATCACGCGGTCGAGTTTGACGATATCCGGATCGAGTTGCCAGATCCGTTCGATGTTCGTGTGTCCCGCGCCGAAGTCGTCCAGCGCGATCAGAAAGCCGTGCTCGCGGAACTGCTGCACCGCCTGCGCGAGTCGCTCGATGTCCCCGGCGCTGTGCTCCAGCACTTCGAGCACGACGCGGCGCGGTTCGATATGCAGCCGCTTCAGATTGGCGAGCAGCGCGGCCGCGTGATACGGCTCGGTCAGCGCGCCGGGATGCACGTTGAGAAACAGCCATTCGTCCTGCGCGCCGAGCATCTTGAAGTTTTCGAGATGCAGCGCCTGCGCGAGACGGTCGATCTGCAACGCTTCGCCGACGCGCGACGCCTGCGCGAACACATCGACCGGCGGCACGGGACGGTCCAGCGCGTCGTGCGCGCGCAAGAGTCCTTCGTAGCCGACCGCGCGCATGTGCGAAAGGCTGAACACCGGCTGGAACACGCTGGAGAGCGTCCACTCGCCGTGCTCGACCGAATAGCGGTCCAAGCCCGACATCACGCCGAGTTCGAAGCTGCGCGCGGAGAGCGTCGTCTTCTCGGGATTGGCGATCACCATGTGGATGCCCCCGCGCGCGCGCCGCGCGCTTCCTGCTCCGGCCCCGCGCCGGTCCCGCCCGATACCGTTTTCATAAGAACCGCCCTCGATGATCTCGTCGGGAGTCTCGCGTCCCGTGGCTGTCGATAAAGCAAGGTCCATGCGCGCGAAGCCGCCGCCTTTGTCGGGCGTTCGCAGGCTTCATGCACCGCGAGCGGGCGGCGAACGCATGCACGCGCACCGCGCGGGTGCGTCGCGGAAACATGCCGTGGATGACGCGTCGGGCTACACTCTCGCGTCGTCTCGAAAAATAAACGGACGCCCGCGCGTCCGCATCCGGCATGGAAATCGTCTTCACCGTCCTCATCCTGCTGATGATCGTGGCGCTATCCGGCGTCGGTCTCAGCCTGCTGCCGGTCAAGCTGCCGCTGCCGCTCATTCAGATCGCCATCGGCGCGATGCTCGCGTGGCCCGGCTTCCGGCTGCATGTCACATTCGATCCCGAACTGTTCATGCTGCTGTTCATCCCGCCGCTGCTGTTCGCGGACGGCTGGCGCATTCCAAAACGCGAGCTGTATCTCGCGCGCCGCGCCGTTCTCATGCTGGCGCTCGGGCTCGTGTTCATCACCGTGGGCGCGCTCGGCTACTTCCTGCACTGGATGATTCCGGCGATGCCGCTTCCTGTCGCGTTCGCGCTGGCGGCCGTGCTTTCGCCGACCGATGCCGTCGCGCTCACGGGCATCGCCGGACGCAACCGCATTCCGGCGAACCTCATGCATATTCTGGAAGGCGAAGCGTTGATGAACGACGCCTCGGGTCTCGTCGCGCTGAAGTTCGCCATCGCGGCCGCGCTGACGGGCGTGTTTTCGCTGCACGAGGCGGCCATCAGCTTCGTTGTGATCTCGGTGGGCGGGCTCGCCATCGGCGCGGCGATCAGCTGGATCGTCACCGAGATTCCGGCGCGCGTGCTCAAGTTCTCGGAAGACGACGATCCCGCCGCGGGCGTCATCCTGACCGTGCTGATTCCGTTCGCCGCCTATGTGATCTCGGAGCGCGCGGGGTGCTCGGGCATTCTCGCGGCCGTTTCCGCCGGAATGATGATGAACATCCAGAGCCTGCGCGCGACCATTCCGAGCGCCGTGCGCGTGCGCATGACGAGCACGTGGACGATGATCGAGTTCGTGTTCAACGGCATGGTGTTCATCCTGCTCGGCTTGCAGTTGCCGCACATCATCGGGCGCGCGTTGATCGAGGCGCATCAGGACGGCAACGCGCAAGTGGGCCTTCTGATCGGCTATGTGATCGCGACGGTGTTCGCGCTCTACGCATTGCGCTTCGTGTGGGTGTATTGCCTGCGCTGGGTCGCGAGCCGCAGCGCGGCGAAGGTCGGCATCGAAAGCGCCGCGCCCGGCTTGCGGACGCTCGCGCTGACGACGATCGGCGGCGTGCGCGGCGCGGTGACGCTCGCGGGCGTGCTCTCGCTGCCGGTCACGCTCGATAACGGCGCGGCGCTCGCGGGGCGGGATCTGGCGATTTTCATCGCGTCGGCGGTGATTCTTGCTTCGCTCTCGATTGCGGTCGTCGGCTTGCCGGTGGTGCTGCGCGGCGCGAAGCGCGAGCGCAATCCGCATGCGGCCGAGGAGCGGCTGGCGCGTCGCCGCGCGGCGCAGGCGGCGATCCGGGCCATCGACGAAACACACGCGCTGCTCACCGACGACATGGACGAGGCCGCGTCGGCCCGCTGCGCGGATTCGACCGCGCGCGTGATGGACACGTACCGGCTGCGGCTGGAATCGCTCGGCGACGAAGAAGCGCCGCGCGTGGCGGCGAGACGAAGCGAGATCGTGGAAACGCGGCTCAGAATGGCGGCGCTGCGGGCGGAGCGCGCCGAACTGCTGCGGCTGAGAACGGATCAGGCGATCAACGATGAGACGCTGAACAAGCTGATGCGGGAGATCGATCTTTCGGAGACGGCGATCGTGAATCGCAAGCGGGGGATGACGCCTTGAGAGTGGAGCGGCGGAAAGCCACGCCGGAAAGGCATCGCGCAGACGGTGATGCCCGCTGGCTTCAACGACGCGTCACACGAGCCGGCCTTGCGGAACCGCGTCGAAGTGATCCGTGATTTGGCGCCGGCGGAAAGTGGCGCGTCGACGTTCCTGATCGGCAAGAACGACACGTGAGATCACGCGCAAGCCGCTCCGACGCAGACGTTGTTGCGATGATCGCGCGTTCGGTGTCTCATGCGTCGGGCCACCGTTCGCTAGGCGAGCGCGAACAATGTGCAGACTTTCGAATTGCGTAAAGCGTAACGCCGGTAGCGTATTGGCGCCTGGGCCTCGGCGCGGGCGCAACGCGCTTGGCAGCCAACGTTCGCGCATGGTCGTCGAGATTAGCGTTGAACGCTCTTGAGCGACGACTTCGCGCCGCGCCGGGCGCGAAGCCGGCCACACATCAAACGACACCCGCCCCGCGCCGGCGCAAAATCGCATAGAAAATGATCGCGCCGAACGTCGCCGTGCCGATGCCGCCGAGCGCGAAGCCGCCGAGCTTCAGCGTGAAATCGCCTGCGCCGAGCACGAGCGTCACCGCCGCGACGATCAGATTGCGGTTATCCGAAAAGTCGACCTTGTTGACGACCCAGATACGCGCGCCCGTCACCGCGATCAGCCCGAACACGACGATGGACACGCCGCCGAGCACCGGGCCGGGAATCGTCTGGATCAAGGCGCCGAACTTCGGCGAGAAGCCGAGCACGATGGCGAACAGCGCGGCAATCACGAACACGAGCGTCGAGTAGATTTTGGTGACCGCCATCACGCCGATGTTTTCCGCGTAGGTCGTCACGCCCGTGCCGCCGGCAAAGCCCGAGACGATGGTGGCGAGCCCGTCGCCGATGAACGCGCGGCCGATGTATTTGTCGAGACTGCGTCCGGTCATCGCGCCGACCGCCTTGATGTGGCCGAGGTTTTCCGCGACGAGAATGATCGCAATGGGCGCGAGCAGCGTCATGGCCTGCGGCTGGAAGACCGGCGCGGTGAAGTGCGGCATGCCGAACCACGCGGCGTTCGAGACGATGGCGAAGTCGATCGGCTTGCCCATGCCCATGCCGTTGGTCAGCACCGCGTAGATGATGTAGGCAATGGCGAGACCGATCAAAATCAAGAGCCGCTGCGCCATGCCGCGCGCGAACACTGCGACGCCGCCGACGCACAGCACGGTGACGAGCGCCATCCACGAATCGAAGTTGCTGCCGCTCACGCCTTTGACGGCGATCGGCGCGAGATTCAGCCCGATTACGCAGACGATCGAGCCGGTGACGACGGGCGGCATCAGCGCTTCGATCCAGCGCGTGCCGACGGCCGCGACGATCGCGCCGATGACCGCATACGCCACGCCGCACGCGATGATGCCGCCGAGCGCGACCGGAATGTTCGGGTTAGAACCGTGTCCGGAGTAGCCCGTAACCGCGATCACCAGGCCGATGAACGCGAAGCTGGAGCCGAGATAGCTCGGCACGCGCCCGCCGACGAGCACGAAGAACAGCAGCGTGCCGATGCCGGACATGAAGATGCACAGATTCGGATCGAAGCCCATCAGGAGCGGCGCGAGCACGGTGGAGCCGAACATCGCGACGACGTGCTGGACGCCCATCGCGATCATCTGCGGCCAGGGCAGGCGCTCGTCAGGCCCGACGACGCGCCCGCCTTCGGCATTCGGCTGCTCGGGCCAGCGCGGGAAATAGGAATCGGACATGGGCAGCTCTCCTTCTCGGCGATGATGCGCCGGCCACGCGGCGCGCTTGATTCTTCGGACAGGCGCGAGTGTACGGAGTGGGCCGAAACGAGGCAAGCGAGCCGAAAATCGGTGTTGCTTATGCGATGTTGCGAGGGATTTCGCGGAGATTGGGGTTGCGTGGGCGCTGTCGCGTCGTGTTGCGTGCGTGGTCGGCGGACGCTGTGTGGAGCGGCGTTCGCTTGATGCGACGACGCGTGAGCCGGCAGCGGCCTGCGGGCGGACGCGCCCTTCCCGCGCGCCTACAGGCGACGTTGTGTCCACGTAATAGGCGGGCGCTGTTCGAGCGGCGTTCGCTTGATGCGACGACGCGCGAACCGGCGACCCCCTGGGGGCAAACGCGAAAAACTTTTCCGCGCGCCCACAGGCGACGTTGCCTGCGTGATCGGCGGTCGCTGTGCGGAATGGCGTTCGCTTGATGCGACGACGCGCGAACCGGCGACCCCCCTGGGGGCAAACGCGAAAAACTTTTCCGCGCGCCCACAGGCGACGTTGCCCACGTGATCGGCGGGCGCTGTTCGAGCGGCGTTCGCTTGATGCGACGACGCGTGAGCCGGCAGCGGCCTGCGGGCGGACGCGCCCTTCCCGCGCGCCTACAGGCGACGTTGCCTGCGTGATCGGCGGAGGCTGTTTCCAGCGGAGTTCGCTCGATGCGACGACGCGCGAATGGGCACCGGCCCGGGCGAGTTCCCTGGCCCCGCCGCCGCCGTCCGCTTACGCGCGCCCTTCCAGCTCGAACACCGCCACCGCGCCCTTCAAGTGCTCGGCCTGATCCGCCATCGCGCCAGCCGCTGCCGCGGCCTGCTCGACGAGCGCCGCGTTCTGCTGCGTCACCTGATCCATCTGCGCGACCGCGCGATTCACCTGCTCGATGCCCGCGCTCTGCTCGTGCGACGCTGCCGAAATCTGCGCCATGATGCCCGTCACGCGCTGCACGGCTTCAGTGACTTCCGCCATGGTCGCGCCGGCGCGCTCGGCAATCGCCGCGCCGCTGTCCACGCGCGCCGTCGAGGCTTCGATCAGTTCCTTGATCTCCTTCGCCGACATCGCGCTGCGCTGCGCGAGCGAGCGCACTTCGCCCGCCACGACCGCGAAACCGCGCCCTTCCTCGCCCGCTCGCGCCGCTTCGACGGCTGCGTTCAACGCGAGAATGTTCGTCTGGAACGCAATGCCTTCGATCACCGCGATGATGTCCGTCATGCGCTTGCTGCCCGACGCCAGTTCGCGCATGTTGTCGACCACTTCGCCGACCAGTTCGCTGCCGCGCGCCGACACGTCCGACGCGCCGCGCGCGAGCGTGGTGGCTTCGTCGGCATTGCTCGCGTTCTGGCGCACGGTCGCCGTGAGTTGCTCCATGCTCGACGCGGTTTCTTCCAGCGACGCCGCCTGTTCCTCCGTGCGCTGCGAGAGGTCGGTGTTGCCCTGCGCGATTTCGCGCGATGCGAACAGAATCGACTCGCTCGCGTGGCGAATGCCGCCGACGATCTCCGCGAGCTTGCTGCTCATGTTGCCGAGGCTGTGCAGCATGCTGCTGTCGTCGCCGGGACGGGTCTCGACACGCGCCGTCAGATCGCCCTGCGCGATGCGATTGGCGATCTGCGTCGCATACGCCGGCTCGCCGCCGAGCTGCGCGGCAAGGCGCCGGCCGATGACCACCGCCAGCACCGCGCCCGCCGCCATCGCGCCGAGAACGAGGGCGAGCAACACGACGCGCATCGTTTCGTACTCCGCCGCCGCGCTCGCGCGCGCCGCCGTCGCGCGCGCACGCTTGTAGTCGGCGAGCCGCTCCAGCGCGTCGCGCGCCTTCTCGCTCGCCGCAATCGCGCGTGCAATCAGTCCCATCTGATCGACGTCGACGGGCATGGGCTTCACGCCCATCTGCATCTGCACGATCTCTTCCCACGCGGCGACTGACTGGCTCGCGGCGTCGTAGAGCGCCGAGCCTTGCGGCGTCGCGAGCGTCGGGCGCATGCGCTCGAACGCGCGATGCATCGCGGCGAGCGATTCGCCCATGTCCTGTTTGAGCTTCTGCTTGCCGGCGTCGTCGGCGAAGGTCAGATTGGCGGCGTCGAGGTCCGTGTTGGCCTTGTGCTTGTTGATTTCCTCGGCCCAGTAGAGGCCGTCCATGTGACGGTCGCCGATTTCCTCGACGAGGCTATGCATCTTGGCAAGCGACACCACGCCGGTTCCGCCCACGCACGCCGTGAACAAAATCACGACCGCGAACGACAACAACAGCTTGCTCAAGACCGACAGGCGGTCAAACCCTTTCATCGATGTCTCCGAATGTCGCGAGCGGGCACGTCGAACGCAGCGCGCGCACGCGCTTGCTCGCTTCCAGTGCTCGGCTCCGTTTCCGCGCCCCGCAGACGACGCCCGCGGACAGCGCTTTTCGCCGGTGCAATGCCGGCGTTGCGCGATACATGCCGCGCACAAGGAGGCTTTACGGCGTTCGCGACGCGTTTCTTGAGCGCGGTATACCGGGCATATGACGGAAACGTCGCCGCGCGCATGGCGGCGTGGGAGACACCTTTCTTGCTGCTGACAAGCAGGCGATTAGGAGACTTCCTACTTTTCGGATTTATCGTATATAAGGGCGCGATGCCGCCACGTATGCTGCGTTCGTGCATATCCCCATGTATATGCACGAAGTCGTTGCAACTCTCCGATTACCGCCCTCGTTCCCCGGCTTGGGCGGTTCTTTTTTTGTTCGTCGTTTCTTGCGGGGCAGCGGTCGCTTACTGGCGCACTGGCTTTTTCGCCAGCTTGCGCTGCAACGTGCGCCGATGCATGTTGAGCGCGCGCGCCGTCGCCGAGATATTGCCGTTGTTCTCCGCCAGCGCCCGCTGGATATGCTCCCACTCCAGCCGCGCTACCGAAAGCAGCGTCGGGTGCTCGATGGCTTCTTCGGCCGTCTGCTCGCTCGCCTCTTCCTGAAGCGCCAGCAGAATCGATTCGACGTTCGCGGGCTTGGCCAGATAGTTGTCCGCGCCGTCTTTCACCGCTTGCACGGCCGTCGCGATGCTCGCGTAGCCGGTCAGCACAAGAATGCGCGCATCCGGTTGCAAGTCGCGCAAAGGCGCGACGAGGCGCAGCCCGGAATCGTTGCCGAGATGCAAGTCCACCGTGATCTGGCCGAACTTGTGTTGATTGGCGAGCTTCACGGCTTCGTCCGCGTTGTGCGCCTGGTGCGCCGTGTAGCCGCGACGCGCCAGCCCGCGCGCCAGAATGCCCGAGAAGACTTCGTCGTCGTCGATGATCAGGAAGTTGTTATCGCTCATGGTTCATTTCTCCTTGTGTCTCTTGGCCGAGCGCGTTTATGCCGCGCCGCTCGGTTCCGTTCGCGCCGTCGCGACCGGTGCCGCCGCGCCCCGGTTCGGCACCCTGAGCACGGCGCGCGTGCCGTGCGGCTCGGCCTCCGACAGTTCGATGGAACCGTTGAGCCGCGCCGCCGCCGCGAACGCCAGATAGAGCCCGACGCCGTGGCCGCCCTGCGTGCTGTCGACAGGACCCGCGCCGAGCGACGCGCGCAGCGCGGGCGGAATGCCGGGGCCGCGATCGCACACTTCGAAGCGCACGTACCGCGTGCCCTCTTCCGTTTCCGTTTCCGCCAAGGCTTGCAGCGTCACGAACTCGCTGCTCGCGCGCGCGGCGTTGTCGAGCAGGATCGTGAGAATCTGGCCGACGGCCACCGCGTCGTCGATGGACGCCGTGGCCGGCGCTTCGCCGACTTGCTCGAACTCCACCTGCGGATGCCGCAGCCGCCATTGCTCGATGAAACTCGCGAGCCATTCGTCGAGCGGCTGCCGGTTCGACGGCCCGCTCGCCCGGCTGCGCAGCCGCGCCAGCGCCGACGTGCAGAGCGCCATCTGCTGTTCGAGCAGTTCGAAGTCGTTCGCGTAGGGCGCGAGGTTGCGGTCGTGCGCGGCGGCATCGCGCAATTCTTCGGAGAGCATGGCAATGGTGGACAGCGGCGTGCCCATTTCGTGCGCGACGGTCGCCGCCTGCACGCCGAGCGCGACCGCGCGTTCATCGCGCAGATGACGCTGCTGCGCGTCGGCGAGCGCGGCGTCGCGCAGGCGCAGCGCCCGTGACATGCGCGCGACGAACCAGCCGATCAAGCCCACGCTCACCATGAAGTTGACCCACAGACCGAGGCGGAAATAATCGAAGAGATTCGCCGGATTCTCGATATTGAGCGGCACGTAGTTGTAGCTGAGAAGCGCGTAACACGCGACGGCGAAGAGCGCGAGACACGCCATCATGTGCCACGGGAGAATGGCGGCGGCAATGGCAAGCGACGGCAGATACAGCGTGACGAACGGATTCGTCGCGCCGCCCGACAAGAAGAGCAATGCCGACAGCGCGCCGAGATCGACGCACATCTGCCCGAAGAGTTCGAGATTCGTCTCGGGCCGCGCCCGCGCGACGCGCAGCCACGTCAGCCCGTTGAAGACCATCTCCAGCGCGATCACGAGCAGCATGGCCGGCAGCGGCAGATTCGCGCCGAACGAAATCTGCACGACGGCGATGGTCGTCAACTGGCCGATGATCGCGAGCGAGCGGAGCCAGAACAGATGGCCGAGGTTGACGCGACCGGTATTCGTTATGCGATGCATGTGCCTTCGAGTGCGCGCCGGCAGCAACAGCGCGCGCCGGCAAGTCGTGGTTCATGCGGCATTATCCCGCTTGCGCGCGCCGCCGAACCGCCGATGGCACGATTTGTCGCACCCCGCGCGGCATGGGCTCTGCTAATCCGAAATGCCGGCCTTTGCTATTTGCGCGAGCAGGCACGCCCGGCACAGGCACGCTTCGCCCGCGCGCAGGCGCTCGGGGGGCAACGCGGGCAGCGACGCGCACCAGCAGGCGGCTTCGCCCGAGAGCGAGCCGCATCGGAACGTCGCGCCGCAGCGGGTGCAGACGGCGCGCGGCGCGTCGGTTTCAGACGGTGGCTTCGTCATGGTGACGCATTCGTGACATCGCAAGATGCACGATGATCGCACGTCGCCGGTCGTGCCGGAAAACGCGGCGGCGTCGCGGCAAAACGTCATGTCGCCTCGCATCGGTCCTGTACAATTCCGCCTGTTTAAACGTCTTCGCCTCGACTGCCGCCATGTCCGACCTTCCCGACCTCACGCAGATCGCGCCTACCCTGAAAGCTGAAATCCTGGCCGAGGCGCTGCCCTATATTCGTCAATATCACGGCAAGACGGTCGTGATCAAATACGGCGGCAATGCCATGACCGAGGAGCGCCTGAAGCAAGGCTTCGCGCGCGACGTCATTCTGCTGAAGCTCGTCGGCATCAACCCGGTGATCGTCCACGGCGGCGGCCCGCAGATCGACCAGGCGCTGAAAAAGATCGGCAAGCAGGGCACGTTCATTCAGGGCATGCGCGTCACCGACGAAGAGACGATGGAAGTCGTCGAGTGGGTGCTCGGCGGCGAAGTGCAGCAGGACATCGTCACGCTCATCAATCACTTCGGCGGTCACGCGGTCGGTCTCACCGGCAAGGACGGCGGACTCATCCACGCGCGCAAGCTGATGATGCCGGACCGCGACAATCCGGGGCAGTTCATCGACATCGGTCAAGTGGGCGAAGTCGAAGCGATCAATCCGGCTGTCGTGAAGGCGCTGCAAGACGACGCGTTCATTCCCGTCATTTCGCCCATCGGCTTCGGCGAAGACGGCCTCTCGTACAACATCAACGCGGATCTCGTCGCGGGCAAGCTGGCGGTCGTGCTGAACGCCGAAAAGCTCGTCATGATGACCAACATTCCCGGCGTGATGGACAAGGAAGGCAATCTGCTCACGGACCTTTCGGCGCGCGAGATCGACGCCCTGTTCGCGGACGGCACCATCTCCGGCGGCATGCTGCCGAAAATCTCGTCGGCGCTGGATGCCGCGAAGAGCGGCGTGCGCTCGGTGCATATCATCGACGGGCGCATCGAGCATTCGGTGCTGCTCGAAATCCTGACCGAACAGCCGTTCGGCACGATGATCCGCTCGCATTGAGCCCCGCTCATTTCATGACGACGCCCGCCTCCGCGCGGGCGTTTCTTTTCGCGCAATGAATTCGCATCCCACTTCCCGCCGCCGCCGCGTCGAGCCGCGCGTCCCGGTCTGGCTCTTCGATCTCGACAACACGCTGCATCACGCGTCGCATCAGATCTTCCCGGCCATCAATCGCGCGATGACGCAGTACATCATGGACCGGCTCGGCGTGGATGTGGACGAGGCGAACCGGCTGCGCGTCGGCTATACGGTGCGATACGGCGCGACGCTCGTCGGGCTCGTGAAGCATCACGGCGTCGATCCGGCCGACTTTCTCCACGTCGTCCACACGTTCGCCGATCTCCCGTCGATGCTGCGCGCCGAGCGCGGCATCGGCCGCACGCTGCGCGCGCTGCCGGGCCGCAAGATCGTGCTGACCAACGCGCCGTCCGTGTACGCGCGGGCGGTGCTCGCGGAACTCGGCATCGAGCGGCTATTCGAGCGCGTGATCGCGATCGAGGACATGCGCGAAGGCGACCGCTGGCGCTCGAAGCCGGACGCGCCGATGCTTCGCCGTGCGATGCGACGCGCGCACGTGCGTCTCGCCGATGCGATTCTGGTCGAAGACACGCGCGGGCATCTGAAAAGCTATCGGCGGCTGGGCATCCGGACCGTGTGGATCGTCGGGCATCTGCCGGCCGCGCGCACGTCGGCGGGCGCCGTGTCCGTGCGCTTGCCGGGCACGTGCAGGCCGCATTACGTTGATCGCACCGTGCGATCGTTGCGCGCGCTGACGCTCGGCATGCGTGGCGGCGCGCTCCGGCGGCCGTCGGCTAAATCCTGAAAAGCCGCCGCGCGAGAATATCTTCGAGGTCCGAACGCATATCGACGACGAGATGCACGTAGATCGTGTCGTCGTCTACCTTGTAGATGATTCGGTTCGTTCCGCTAACGACTTCGTAATAGCCCGTCATGCGGAAGTCGACCAGTTCCGGCGGCGTCGCGCCCTTGCGTGGGGAAGCCTCGATGTCCGCGACGGCATCCGCTATCTTGTCGCGCGTCGCTTTCCATGCGGTGCCGCCGAACTTGTTGATCACGTAACGCCGAAAGTCCTGCAGGTCCTGTCGAACGGGATCGAGAAAGACGGTCTTCATTTGAGGCCCTCTTCCTTGTCGAGCCGCTCGATCTCGGCGAAAAAATCCCCCGCGCTGATGCAATGTCCCGCCTCGATATACTTTTGCCCCATCGCCAGAATCTTGAGCAGCGCGACGGTCTGATGCAGGTCCTCGTAGGACTGAACGTCCTGCACGACGACTTTCGCTTCCCCGTTCTGCGTGATGAGCATCGGCTCGCGGCTCTCCACGACGTTGCGGATCATCTCGGCTGCGCGGCTCTTCAAATGACTCAGCGGTCTGACGCGACTCGGTTTCATGTCGATTCCAGGCAAGGCGCGATGCCTAGACAATATAGACAGAAAACGACGCGCCACCCAAGCTGGCGACCGCGTCACGATTAGCGGCTTTATTACGTTTTCCGCTATACTTCACCGCTTGAAAGAATTGAACACGCGCCGATTTGCTGACTCGATTGCGGGCGCGCGAACCAGGGCAAGTCCCGGTTCACTATAAATGCGGCTAAAGAGGTCGTCAGCCGCGCCTGTCTTCCGCTTCTTAGCGCCCAGCCGACACCGTTTAGCCGCCCAGTAAAGGCGGAATGAATGGAATCCATCGGCATCGTCACTCCCCAAACCTTGCGCTTTTCCGAGCCGCTCGTGCTTCAGAGCGGCAGTTCGCTCGGCGACTATGAGCTCGTCGTCGAAACGTACGGTGAACTCAACGCCGCGCGCTCGAACGCGGTGCTCGTCTGCCACGCGCTCAACGCGTCGCATCACGTCGCGGGCGTGTACGCCGACAATCCGAAGGACGTCGGCTGGTGGGACAACATGGTCGGGCCCGGCAAGCCGCTCGACACTAATCGCTTCTTCGTGATCGGCGTGAACAACTTCGGCTCGTGCTTCGGCTCGACCGGGCCGATGAGCATCGACCGCGCAACGGGCAAGCCGTACGGCGCGCGCTTTCCCGTCGTCACGGTGGAAGACTGGGTGCATGCGCAGGCGCGCGTCGCGGACCGCTTCGGCATCGAGCGATTCGCGGCCGTGATGGGCGGCAGTCTCGGCGGCATGCAGGCGCTCGCGTGGAGCCTCATGTACCCGGATCGGCTCGGGCATTGCATCGTGATCGCGTCGACGCCGAAGCTCTCGGCGCAGAACATCGCGTTCAACGAGACCGCGCGCTCCGCGATTCTCTCCGATCCCGACTTCCACGGCGGCGACTATTACGCGCACGGCGTGAAGCCGCGCCGGGGCCTGCGCGTCGCGCGCATGATCGGGCACATCACCTATCTCTCGGACGACGACATGGCCGTGAAATTCGGCCGCGCGCTGCGCCGTGCCGAAGGCGCGCTCGACGCGTACAACTTCAACTTCGACGTGGAGTTCGAAGTGGAGTCGTATTTGCGCTATCAGGCGGACAAGTTCGCCGAATACTTCGACGCCAACACGTACCTGCTCATCACGCGCGCGCTCGATTATTTCGACCCCGCCAAAGCGTGCGACGGCGATCTCACGCAGGCGCTCGCCCGCACGAAGGCGCAGTATCTGATCGCGAGCTTCTCGACGGACTGGCGTTTTGCGCCCGCGCGTTCCCGCGAGATCGTGAAGGCGCTGCTCGATAACAAGCGCACCGTGAGTTACGCCGAAATCGACGCGCCGCACGGCCACGACGCCTTCCTGCTCGACGACGCGCGCTATCACAACCTGATGCGCGCCTACTACGAACGCATTGCCACGGAGATCGGCGCATGAACCAGAACACGCTTGATTCGCTCGCGTTGCGTTCGGATTTCCGGGCGATCGCTCGCTGGGTGGAACCGCGCTCGACCGTGCTGGATCTCGGCTGCGGCGACGGATCGCTGCTCTCGCTGCTCGCCGAAGAGCTGGAAGTGAACGGCTACGGCATCGAGATCAACGACGCCGGCGTGCTCGCCTGCGCGCAGAAGGGCGTGAACGTGATCCAGCAGAATCTCGAAGACGGCCTGCGCCTTTTCGAAGACGACAGCTTCGATTTCGCGGTGCTTTCGCAGACGTTGCAGACCATTCATCAGACCGCCGCGATACTGCGAGAAACGGTGCGCGTCGGGCGCGAATGCATCGTGTCCTTTCCGAACTTCGGCTATTGGCCGCACCGGCTTGCGGTCATTCAAGGACGCATGCCCGTGTCGAAGTCGCTGCCGTATCAATGGCATAACACGCCGAACGTGCGCGTGCTGACCATCAAGGACTTCGAGGCGCTCGCGCCGGAAGTGGGCATCGAGATTCTGGACCGCGTGGTGCTGCACGGCGGGCAGTCCATCCGTTGGGGCGCGAACTGGCGTGGTAGTCTTGCGGTCTATCGCGTGAAGCGCCGGTGATGCGACCCGGCGCATCGCGCATCGACAACGCTTTTCCAACATCGACATGCCCGACACGCCACACGAGGCGCCTGCTCTAACTGCTCACGAAGAACATCCCCGCTGGCACGCGTTTCTCAACGCGCGCATCCTGATTTGCGTGTTTCTCGGCTTCACGTCGGGATTGCCGCTTTTCACGCTGCTGAGTCTGTTGCAGGCGTGGCTCACGAAAGAGCACATCGACGTCAAGCAAATCGGTCTCTTCGCGCTGCTCGGGCTGCCTTATACATGGAAATTCGTCTGGGCGCCGCTGATGGACCGCTACGTGCCGCGTCTGCCGTTCTGGCGGCCGGGCCGGCGGCGCGGCTGGATGCTCGTCACGCAAGTGCTCGTCATGCTGGCCATCGGCGCGTTCGGCTTCGTTTCGCCGAGTCAGGACATCTGGACGGTCGCGGCCATCGCCGGTCTGCTCGCGCTGTTCAGCGCGAGCCAGGATATTGCGATCGACGCTTACCGGCGCGAACTGCTCGCGGACACCGAACAGGGACTCGGCAACGCGGTCCACGTGAACGCATACAAAGTGGCCGGTCTCGTGCCGGGATCGCTCGCGCTGATTCTCGCCGGCTTCCTGCCGTGGAAGACGGTCTTCATCGTGACGGCGCTGTTCATGCTGCCGGGCATCGTCACCACGTTCGTCGTGAAGGAACCGGCCGTTCACGGCACGCCGCCGAAAAGTCTGCGCGATGCGGTCATCGAGCCGTTCCACGAATTCGTCACGCGCGACGGCTGGCGCGCCGCGCTTCTCGTGCTCGGCTTTATCTTTCTCTATAAGCTCGGCGACACCATGGCGACCGCGCTGGCCACCAAGTTCTTTCTCGACCTGGGCTTCACGACCTTGCAGCTCGGCGTGATCGCGAAGACGGTCGCGTTCTGGACGAGCCTTGCAGGCGGGATCATCGGCGGCGTGTTTCTGGTGAAGATCGGCATTGCGCGTGGACTGTGGATTTTCGGCGTCTTGCAGATCATCGCGACATTCGGCTTCGCGTGGCTCGCGAAGATCGGGCCGTCGCCGGTCGCGCTCGCGGTGCTGTATGGCTTCGAGACATTCGCCACGGGGCTCACGCTCGCCACGTTCACCGCGTACATCGCCAGCACGACCGACCCGCGCTATACCGCAACGCAATTCGCGCTTTTCACGAGCCTGGCGGCGGTGCCCCGTACGGTCGTGTCCGCGCTGAGCGGCTTCATCGTCGCGCGAACGGGCTGGTTCGAATACTTCCTCGTCTGCATCGCGCTCTCGATTCCGGGCATGTTACTGTTGCCGATAATCGCGCCCTGGAGACCAAAACGATGACGGTGCGCATACCGACTCACCGTGCGGGCCGCGCGCTCGCGCGGACGCTTGTCTGCGCGCTCGCGTTCGCCTCGCTCGCATCGCCACGCGCGCGTGCGCAGGACGAAGAGCGCGTTCCAGCGCCTTACACCGCGCCGAACAGCCAGATTCGCTTCGGCAACACCGCGCTCTTTCGCAATCTCATTCCGCCGGCCGCGCTCGAACAGCAATCCGCCGACGCGTACGCCGCGATCATCCACGAAGCCGAGCGCAACAAGCGGCTGCTGCCGAATGACAACGCGCTCGTGAAGCGCGTGCGCGATATCGCGAATCACGAGATTCCGTTTGCGCTCAAGTGGAATGAGCGCTCGAAGAACTGGAAGTGGGAAATCAACGTCGTGCGGTCGAACGAGATTCGCATGTACTGTCTGCCGGGCGGCAAGATCGTCGTGTATAGCGGCTTGATCGAGAAGCTGCATCTGAACGAAAACGAAATCGGCATGATGATGGGCCACGAGATCGCGCACGCGCTTCGCGAGCACGCCCGCGAGCGGCTCGGCCGCCAGCAGGCCGAGCAACTGACCGCCGGAACGATGCCGCAGCTTTTCGGCTTCGCGGATGTCGGCTCGACACCGCTTGGCATCGGCGATCAACTGCTCGCCATGCGCTATTCGCCCGCCGACGAGACCGAAGCCGACGTGATCGGCAGCGAGATCGCCTCGCGCGCGGGTTACGATCCGCGCGCCGCCGTCACGCTGTGGAACAAGATCGATACGGCCACGCGCCGCGAGGACAATGGTTTCGTCTGGATGCACCCGTACGGGCCGGACCGCAAACAGGATCTGGAGAAACGCATGTCGGACATGATGCCGCTTTATGCAAAGGCAGTCGGCAAGAGCATCGATGCCTTGCCGAACTACGCGGGCATGGGGCGGTTCAAGAAGATCGGGCGATAATCAGTTCTTGCCGACCTTCCAGTCATAGTCGATCGTCAGCGGCGCATGGTCGCTGAACTTGATGTCGCGGAAAATCGACGTGCGCTTCGCGGTCGCGGCAACCTCTCTGGTCGCGATCTGATAGTCGATGCGCCACCCGACGTTCTTCGCATAAGCCTGACCGCGATTGCTCCACCACGTGTATTGCTCGGGCCGCTGGTCGAGCGTGCGGAAAACGTCGACATAGCCGACTTCATCGAACAGTTTGGTGAGCCACGCGCGTTCCTCCGGCAGACAGCCGGAATTCTTCTGATTGCTCTTCCAGTTCTTGATGTCGATTTCCTTGTGCACGATGTTCACGTCGCCGCACAGAATGACTTCGCGTTCTTTCGAAAGCGCGGCGAGATGCGGCATGAATTCGTCCATGAAGCGGTACTTCGCCTGCTGACGCTCATCGCCGCTCGATCCCGACGGCACATACACCGACACCACCGAAAGCCTCCCGAAGCGCGCTTCCACGTAGCGCCCTTCGGGATCGAACTCCTCGCTGCCGAAACCGATGATCACGTCGTCCGGTTCGTGGCGCGTATAGACGCCTGCGCCGCTGTAGCCCTTCTTGACAGCGTGCTGGAAGTAGCCCTGAAAGCCGTGCGGCGCGAGGAACTCGGGCGTCAGGTCGTCCTGCGAGCACTTGATTTCCTGCACGCAGACGACATCGGCGCTTTGCTCGCCGAACCAGTCGAAAAAGCCTTTCTTGGCAGCCGAACGAATGCCGTTCAGGTTGGCGGTGATCACGCGAAACATACGCTTCCTTTCTTCTTGATTTGAATTACTCGACCTTCACGCCCGTGAGCGATTCCTTCGCCGGCGGGAATTCGAGCTTCATGCCCTGCATCGTCCGCAAGACGAGCTCGGCGACCATCACGTTCCGATGCGTCTTCGAATCGCCCGGAATGATGTACCACGGCGCATAGTCCGTCGAGGTCGCGCCGAGCGCCACCGAGTACGCCTGCTGATAGTCGTCCCAGAGCTTGCGGGCTTCGAGGTCCGAGACGTCGAACTTCCAGTGCTTCGTCGGATCGTCAATACGCGCTTGCAGCCGCTTGCGCTGCTCATCCTTCGAAATGTGCAGGAAGCATTTGACGATGGTCGTGCCCGCATCCGCGAGCAGCGCCTCGAACTCGCGGATATGACGATAGCGGCGCTCGCATTCGTCATCGTCGATTTGCTTCAGCACGCGCGGCACGAGCACGTCTTCGTAGTGGCTGCGGTTGAAGATCGCGAGTTCGCCCGCCATCGGCGCTTGCGCGTGAACGCGCCAGAGAAAGTCGTGCGCCATCTCCCGCTCGGTCGGCGCGCGAAACGGCACGATGCGCAGGCCGAGCGGATCGACGTCCTGAAACACGCCGCGTACCGTGCCGTCCTTGCCGCTCGTGTCCATGCCTTGCAGCACGAGCAGCACGCGCTCGCGACGCTGGGCGTGCAGCTTCTCCTGCAACTCGTTCAGTTGCGCGCCGATTTCAGCGAGGCGCGCGCGGTCGTCGTCTTTCGAGCCCGTCGAGAAAGGCTTCACAGACGGATCGACTGAAGTGATGTCGAAGGACTTGACCTTTTTTCCGCCGTCGAAGAACGGAACGCGATAGTCGTCCAGGTCGGATTTTTTGGCCATGTTTTTTCCGCGTCAGCAATGAAAAACGGGCCGCTGCACAGATCAACCGGCAACAGCCCGTACTCCTGAATCAGCAGACCACGCGCGACAATGCGCCGCCGACTCAGCCCAGCTTTTTCTTCAGCAATTCATTGACCTGCTGCGGATTGGCCTTCCCCTTCGTCGCCTTCATGGCCTGGCCGATCAGCGCGTTGAACGCCTTCTCCTTGCCCGCGCGGAATTCGTCAACCGACTTCTGGTTGGCGGCGAGCACTTCGTCGATGATCGCTTCCAGCGCGCCCGTGTCGGAAATCTGCTTGAGCCCTTTCGCCTCGATGATGCGGTCGGCCGCGGTTTCGTCGGTGGCCTTCTCTTCCCAGATCGACTGGAAAATGTCCTTCGCGATCTTGTTCGAGATAGTGCCGTCCGCGATGCGTTGCAGCACCAGCGCGAGCTGCGCCGCCGACACCGGCGACTGAACGATATCCAGCGACTCGCGGTTGAGCTGCGCGGAGACATCGCCCATGAGCCAGTTCGCGGCGATCTTCGCCTGCGCCGCGCCCGCCTTCTCGACGACCGCTTCGAAGTACGCGGCCATCGCCTTCGACGACGTGAGCACGCCGGCGTCATAGGACGTCAGGCCGTACGTATCGACGAAGCGCTTCTGCATGTCGGCCGGCAGCTCCGGCATCTCGTCACGCACGCGCGACACCCAGCTATCCTCGATCACCAGCGGCATCAGATCCGGATCAGGGAAATAGCGGTAGTCGTGCGCGTCTTCCTTGCTGCGCATGGAGCGCGTTTCGCGCTTATCCGGGTCGTACAGACGCGTTTCCTGCACGACGGTGCCGCCGTCTTCGATCAGTTCGATCTGACGGCGCACTTCGTACTGAATGGCTTCTTCGAGGAAGCGGAACGAGTTCAGGTTCTTGATCTCGGCGCGCGTGCCGAATTCTTTCTGGCCGACCGGACGCACCGAGACGTTGGCATCGCAGCGGAACGAGCCTTCCTGCATGTTGCCGTCGCAGATGCCGAGCCACACGACGAGACCGTGCAGCGCCTTCGCATACGCGACCGCTTCGGCGGCGCTGCGCATTTCCGGCTCCGTGACGATTTCGAGCAGCGGCGTGCCCGCGCGATTCAGGTCGATGCCCGTCATGCCCGCGAAGTCTTCGTGCAGCGACTTGCCGGCGTCTTCTTCCAGATGCGCGCGCGTCAGGTTGACGGTCTTTTCGTACGCTTCCTTGCCGGCCTTTTCATTGGCGGGCACGTGAATCGTGATCTGTCCGCCCTGCACGACCGGAATCTCGTACTGGCTGATCTGATAGCCCTTCGGCAGGTCCGGGTAGAAGTAGTTCTTGCGCGCGAAAATGCTGCGCGGCGCGATGTGCGCGCCGATGGCGAGCCCGAAGCGGATCGCGCGGTCGACGGCGCCGCGGTTCATGACTGGCAGCACGCCCGGCAGCGCGAGATCGACGGGACTTGCCTGCGTGTTCGGAGCCGCGCCGAACTGCGTGGGCGCGCCCGAGAATATCTTGGAGACGGTGGAGAGCTGCGCGTGCGTTTCCAGACCGATGACGACTTCCCACTGCATGTTCACACTCCCGATGCCGATGGTGCCTTGCGGTGCCAGTCGGTCGCGCGCTGGAACGCGTCGGCGACCTGGAGCATCCGGGCTTCGTTGAAATAGTTGCCGACGATCTGCAGACCGACCGGCCGATTCGCATTCGCGCCCGCGCCGAAGCCGCACGGCACGCTCATGCCGGGCAGGCCCGCGAGGCTCACGGAGAGCGTGTAGATGTCGGCGAGGTACATCTGCACGGGATCGTCGGTCTTCTCGCCGAGATTCCACGCCACCGACGGCGCGACCGGTCCCATGATGACGTCGCACTGCTTGAACGCTTCCTGGAAATCCCGCGCGATGATGCGGCGAATCTTCTGCGCTTGCAGGTAGTACGCGTCGTAATAGCCGTGCGACAACACGTACGCGCCGACCAGAATCCGGCGCTTCACTTCCGGCCCGAAGCCTTCGGCGCGCGACTTCTTGTACATGTCGAGCAGGTCGCGGTACTCCGCCGCGCGATGCCCGTAGCGCACGCCGTCGAAGCGCGACAGATTGGACGACGCTTCCGCCGGCGCGATGATGTAGTACACGGGAATCGAAAGCTCGGTCTTCGGCAATGAGACTTCGACGAGCGTCGCGCCGAGGGCTTCGTATTGTTTCAGGGCGGCGTCGATGGCGGCGCGCACGTCGTCGGCCAAGCCCGCGCCGAAGTACTCCTTCGGCATGCCGATGCGCAGGCCTTTCAAAGGCTTGTCGGCATCTTCGCTCCAGTTCTTGCCGATATACCGCGTGTAGTCTTCGTTCTCGCGTTGCAGGCTCGTCGAGTCGCGCTCGTCGAAACCGCCCATCGCGTTCAGCAGCAGCGCGCAGTCGGCGGCGGTTTGCGCCATCGGTCCGCCCTGATCGAGCGACGACGCGAACGCGATCATCCCGTAGCGCGACACGCGGCCGTACGTCGGCTTGATGCCGGTGATGCCGGTGAACGACGCGGGCTGACGGATGGACCCGCCCGTGTCGGTGCCGGTCGCGGCGGGCGCGAGGCGCGCGGCGACGGCCGCTGCCGACCCGCCCGACGATCCGCCGGGCACGGCCTTCACGTCCCACGGGTTCTTCACTGCGCCGAAGTACGAGTTCTCGTTGGACGAGCCCATGGCGAACTCGTCCATGTTGGTCTTGCCGAGACACACCATGCCGGCGCGGTTCAGGCGCTCGACGACGGTGGCATCGAACGGGCTCGCGTAGTTCTCCAGCATGTGGGAACCGGCCGTCGACGCCCAGCCGCGCGTGACGAACACGTCTTTATGCGCAACCGGCAGGCCGGCGAGCGGACCGGCATTGCCCTGCGCGATGAGGGCGTCGGCGGCTTTCGCCTGTTCGAGCGTGAGCTCCGGATTCACGCCGATGAACGCGTTCAGCTCCTTCGCGGCTTCGATGCGTTGCAGGTACGACTGCGCCAGCTCGACGGCGGAGATCGCCTTCGAGTCGAGCGCGGCGCGCAGTTCGGTCAAGCTTTTCTGATGCATTGCAGTTCCCTGATGAGCGCGGCGCGTCACGCCGCGCGCGAGATCGTTGTTCCGATGGACCGATACGGCCGATACAGCAGATGCGGCCGATGCGCCACGCTCACTCGATCACCTTCGGCACGAGATAGAGCCCGTCCTGCACGGCCGGCGCGCAACGCTGGAACTCTTCGCGCTCGATCCGCTCTGAGACTGCGTCATCGCGCAGTCGCAGCGCGACTTCCTCGATGGCGTCGATAGGATGCGCGAGCGGCTCGATGCCGGCGGTATCGACCGCCTGCATCTGCTCGACGAGACCGAAGAAGTCGTTGAGCCGCGCAAGCGTCGGTTCGGCCTCGTGGTCGGGCAGTTCCAGCCGCGCGAGATGCGCGATGCGTTTAACGTCGGTCAGGGTCAATGACATGGGATCACCGGAGAAAAACATGAACAACTCCCGCGCCAAAAAGGTTCGCTGTAACAGTCAGTTACGATCCTGGCGGAAAGCCGTCGAAGCGGGGCCGAGGATGGCAAAAAGTGCCGTCCTTTTCCTATAGAAACCCCCAAATTATAAGGTATCATTACACGTTCGACCCACATCCGGATCGACCTGTCAGCGGCTTTCTCCCTGGATCATCCCTCGTCGAGAAACGTTTGCGTGGCATGTTCAATTCCGCGGTAGATTTCTGCTCGGATTTGCATTCACGGCGGCCCGTTTCGCCGTCCCGGCAAACCGTTATTTTTTCCGCTGCCGTCCCCGGCGCTCTTAGCGAGGCACGGCTACCAGCGAGACAGGATTTTTGAATGTTCGGCTTTTTGCGCAGCTATTTTTCCAACGACCTGGCGATTGATCTCGGCACCGCCAACACGCTGATCTACATGCGCGGCAAGGGCATCGTCCTCGACGAGCCGTCAGTCGTCTCCATCCGTCAAGAAGGCGGCCCGAACGGCAAGAAGACCATTCAGGCTGTCGGCAAGGAAGCGAAGCAAATGCTCGGCAAGGTGCCGGGCAACATCGAAGCCATTCGGCCGATGAAAGACGGCGTGATCGCCGACTTCACCGTCACCGAGCAGATGATCAAGCAGTTCATCAAGACTGCACACGAATCCCGCATGTTCTCGCCGTCGCCGCGCATCATTATTTGCGTGCCGTGCGGCTCGACTCAGGTCGAACGCCGCGCCATCAAGGAAGCGGCTCACGGCGCGGGCGCATCGCAGGTGTACCTCATCGAAGAACCGATGGCCGCTGCAATCGGCGCGGGCCTGCCGGTCTCGGAAGCCACCGGCTCCATGGTGGTCGACATCGGCGGCGGCACGACGGAAGTCGGCGTCATCTCGCTCGGCGGCATCGTGTACAAAGGCTCGGTGCGCGTGGGCGGCGACAAGTTCGACGAAGCCATCGTCAATTACATTCGTCGCAACTACGGCATGTTGATCGGCGAGCAAACCGCCGAAGCCATCAAGAAGGAAATCGGTTCGGCGTTCCCCGGCTCGGAAGTAAAGGAAATGGAAGTCAAGGGCCGCAACCTGTCCGAAGGCATTCCGCGCAGCTTCACCATTTCGAGCAACGAAATCCTCGAAGCCCTGACCGATCCGCTGAACCAGATCGTCTCGTCGGTGAAGATCGCGCTGGAACAGACGCCGCCGGAACTCGGCGCGGACATCGCCGAGCGCGGCATGATGCTGACGGGCGGCGGCGCGCTCCTGCGCGACCTCGACCGCCTGCTCGCGGAAGAAACCGGCCTGCCGGTGCTCGTCGCCGAAGACCCGCTGACCTGCGTGGTGCGCGGTTCGGGCATGGCGCTCGAGCGCATGGACAAGCTCGGCAGCATCTTCTCCTACGAGTGATCGCTGGCTTCGGCGTGCGCGCGGTTCGTATCGAACGCATTGCCGAAGCAGACACTCGAGCATCCCGCGTAACGCGACGCGCGCACGGCCCGGCATCAGTCCGGGCCTTTGTCGAAACAGCGTAGGGCAGGTCTCGCCACAAGTGAAACAGCCTGCAGCATCATCCACCCGCTCACGCCCTCGGCGCTGACCATGGAATACAGTCCGCCGCCACTTTTCAAGCAAGGCCCTTCGGCGCTCGCACGCCTCATTTTCTTCGTGGTGCTGGCCATCGCGCTGCTGGTGTCGGACGTCCGCTTCAACACGCTCGAAATCGTGCGCGGCATTCTCGGCGCCGGGCTCTATCCGTTGCAGCGCGCGGCGCTGGTTCCGCGCGACATTTTCATGGGCGCAGCCGACCTCGCCGTCACGAGCGCCACGCTACGCAGCGAAAACCGCAAGCTCGCCGACAAGAATCTCGAACTGTCCATCAAGGCCGGCGATGCCGCGCAACTGAACATCGAGAACGCGCATCTGCGGGCGCTGCTGAACCTTCAGTCGCGCGCCACCACGCAAACCACGCCCGCCGAAATCCAGTACGACACGCGCGATCCTTTCACGCAGAAGGTCGTGATCGGCAAGGGCTCGCAGCAAGGCATTCAGGACGGCGCGCCTGTCGTGGACGAAGAAGGCGTGATCGGGCAAGTCACGCGCGTTTTTCCGATGCAGTCGGAAGTCACGCTGCTCAGCGACAAGGACCAGGCCGTGCCGGTGCAGATCGCGCGCACGGGGCTGCGCAGCGTCATCTACGGCACGCCGAAGGGCGACACGCTCGATTTGCGCTTCGTGCCGATCAGCGCGGACGTGCAAGTCGGCGACCAACTCGTGACGAGCGGTCTCGACGGCGTGTATCCGCCGGGGCTCGCGGTCGCCAAGGTGCTGCGCGTCGACAAACAGGCGGATACGGCGTTCGCGCGCGTCGTCTGCGTGCCGGTCGCGGCCGTGCGCGGCGCGCGCCAATTGCTCGTGCTGCATTACAACGTCAACGTGCCGCCCAATCCGATCGAAGTCGAAGCCGCCGCTGCCGCCAAGGAAGCGAAGGAAAACAAGGGCAAGAAGAAGCCCGCAGCCAAAGCAGCGGCGGGCGCGAGCGCTCCGGCTGCCGGGTCCGCGCCGGCGAGTGCGTCGGCGGCGGCGGCTGCGTCGGCGCCAGCCGCGAATCCCCCGGCGAAGGCGACCGCGCCGAAAGCGGCTTCGAGCGCATCGGCCAAATCGGGCAAGAAAGCGCACGCGCCGAAACCCGCTTCGTCGGGAGCCGCGCGATGAACCGTCCGCAGTACATTCTCCAGCCGGTCAATCCGTACTTCATCACGTTCAGCCTGGCCGCCGCGTTTCTGCTGAATCTCGTGCCCTGGGGACGGCTCGTCGGCGTGCCGGATTTCGTCGCGCTCGTGCTGCTCTTCTGGAACGTGCAGCAGCCGCGCAAGGTGGGCATGGGCATCGCGTTTCTGCTCGGGCTTCTGATGGACGTCCATAGCGCGAACCTGCTCGGCGAGCACGCGCTGGCGTACACGCTGTTGTCCTACGGCGCGATCACCATCCACCGGCGCGTGCTGTGGATGTCGCTGCCGGTGCAGACGTTCGTCGTCGCTCCGCTGCTTGTCGGCGCGCACCTCGTGCCGTTCATCATCCGTCTGATGACGGGCGCCGCGTTTCCCGGCTGGAGTTACCTCATCAACGGCTTCGTCGAGGCGCTGCTTTGGCCGGTCGCGAGCTTCCTGCTTCTGATGCCGCAACGGCGCGCAGCCGATCCCGACGACACGCGCCCGATCTGAGCGCCGCGCGCGACACGGCGCCGATAAAGGTCCGCGCGCCGACTACACTTGAATCGCGAAAGAATCGCGAACCACTCGCGAAACCTGCATGACCGAAATCAAGAACACCGAGCAACAGTTGTCGAAGTTCCGCCTGCGCGTCGCGGCGGCGGGACTGTTCGTGTTCGTCTGCTTCGGACTGATCGGCCTGCGCTTTCTGTATTTGCAGGTCTGGCACTTCAGCAAGTATTCGTTGCAGGCTAACGAGAACCGCATCTCGGTCGCGCCGATCGTGCCGAACCGCGGCATCATCACAGACCGCAACGGCATTGTGCTGGCGAAGAACTACTCCGCCTACACGCTGGAAATCACGCCGTCGAAGATCAACGGCACGCTCGACGAAGTCATCGACGCGCTTTCGCAAGTCATCCCGATCGATTCGCGCGACCGGCGGCGTTTCAAGAAGCTGCTGGAGGACTCGAAGAATTTCGAGAGCCTGCCTATCCGCACGCGACTCACCGACGAAGAAGTCGCCAAGTTCACCGCGCAACGCTTCCGCTTTCCCGGCGTCGAAGTGCGCGCGCGGCTCTTCCGGCAATACCCGCTCGGCACGACGGCAGCGCACGTGATCGGCTATATCGGCCGCATTTCGCAGCGCGACCAGGAACGCATCGACGATGCAAGCGACGAAAACGACGCGAACTCCGATCACTACGATCCGCGCCTCGATGCGAATAACTACAAGGGCACGGATTACGTCGGCAAGATCGGCGTCGAGCAGAGTTACGAAACCGAGCTGCACGGCCTGACCGGTTTCGAGGAAGTGGAAGTCACGGCGGGCGGCCGCCCGGTCCGCACAATGTCGCGCACGCAGGCGACGCCAGGCAACAACCTCGTGCTGTCGCTGGATATCGGCTTGCAGCAGGTCGCCGAGCAGGCGTTCGCGGGAAAGCGCGGCGCGCTCGTCGCCATCGAGCCATCAACGGGCGACGTGCTCGCGTTCGTCTCCGCGCCGAGCTTCGATCCGAATTCCTTCGTCGATGGCATCGACCAGCAGACGTGGGACGCGCTCAACAACTCGCCGGACCATCCGCTTCTGAACCGTCCGCTGCACGGAACGTATCCGCCGGGCTCGACGTACAAGCCGTTCATGGCGCTCGCCGCGCTCACGCTGCACAAGCGCACGCCCGGCTGGGGCTTTCAGGATCCCGGCTACTTCACGTTCGGCGGGCACACGTTCCGCAACGACGTGCGTTCAGGCCAGGGCTGGGTGGACATGAACCGCGCGATCGTCGTGTCGAACGACACGTATTTCTACATGCTGGCGCGCGATCTCGGCGTGAACGCGATGGCCGGCTTCATGAAACCGTGGGGCTTCGGGCAGATTACGGGCATCGACATCGCGGGCGAGGCGCGCGGCATTCTTCCGTCGACGGAATGGAAGCGCAAGGCGTACCGCAAGCCCGAGCAGCAGCGCTGGTACGAAGGCGAGACCATCAGCCTCGGAATCGGTCAGGGCTACAACTCGTTCACCATCCTGCAACTCGCGCACGCCACGGCGACGCTCGCGAACAACGGCGTCGTGATGAAGCCGCACCTCGTGCGCGATATCGAGAACCCGATCAGCAAGGCGATACGCCCGGTCGTGCGCGACCCGAGCGACAAGATCGCCGTGCGACAGCAAGACATCGACGTCATCAAGCGCGCGATGGAAGGCGTGGTGACGAACGGCACGGCGGCGAAGGTGTTCGCGGGCGCGCCGTATCTGGCGGCCGGCAAGACGGGCACGGCGCAGGTTTATTCGCTGCAAGGCGCGAACTATCACGGCCACGCGACGGCGGAACATCTGCGCGACCACGCGCTCTTTATCGCGTTCGCGCCAGCTGAGAATCCGAAGATCGCGCTGGCGCTGATCGTCGAAAACGGCGGTTGGGGCGCGGAAGCGGCCGGCCCGATCGCGCGGAAAGTGCTCGACTACTACCTGGTGGACCGGATGAAGCCGGGCGCGGAAGCGGCCGCCGTCGCCGCCGCCGCTTCCGCGACGGAAGACGCCGGCCTGCCCGTGATCGGCGGTACGCAACCGCCGGCTGCGGCTGCGCTCCCAGCGTCCGTGGCGAATCAGTCGCCGGCGTTCTCGCCGTCGGCTGCATCGAATCCCGATGTCGCGAAGGCGGCTTCCGCGCCCGCTGTGCCGGCTGGCCGCCCCGCGTCCGCGCCCGCGGCCGCGCTGCCTGCGTCGGCCGCGCCGGGCCGCAAGCGCGGCCAGAAGAGCGCGCCGACCGAGCCGACGCCCACGATGGTGCGCGGCAACGCGGAGAACGGCGTGCGCACGTTCGCGCCGACCGGCGGCATCGACGAATAAGGAAATCGGCATGCAAGTGCATCTGCAATTCGACAAGCACGTGTGGATCGAGCGCGCGAAGCGCATGTTCGCGGGCTTCGACCGGCCGCTCGCGCTGATCGTTTTCTTGCTGCTGTGCGTCGGGATCGTGACGCTCTACAGCGCCAGTCTGGACGTGCCGGGCCGCGTGGAGGACCAACTCCGCAACATCATGCTGACGTTCGGCCTGATGTGGGTTCTCGCGAATATTCCGCCACAGACGCTCATGCGCTTCGCCGTGCCGCTGTATACGGTGGGCGTCGCGCTGCTCGTCGCCGTGGCCGCGTTCGGGCTTACGCGCAAGGGCGCGAAACGCTGGTTGAACGTCGGCGTCGTCATTCAGCCGTCCGAGATCATGAAGATCGCGATGCCGCTCATGCTCGCGTGGTACTACCAGCGGCGCGAGAGCAACATTCGCTGGTGGGATTACATCGTCGGCTTCGTGATTCTGATGCTGCCCGTCGGTCTCATCGCGAAGCAGCCGGACCTCGGCACGGCGGTGCTCGTGTTCGCGGCGGGCGTGTTCGTCATCTATTTCGCCGGGCTCAGTTTCAAGCTGATCGTGCCGGTGCTCGCGGCGGCGGTCATCGTGGTGGCGAGCGTCGCGGTGTTTCAGGACCGCATCTGCCAGCCGGAAGTCAACTGGCCGCTGATGCACGATTATCAAAAGCACCGCATCTGCACGCTGCTCGATCCGACATCCGATCCGCTGGGCAAAGGCTTCCACACCATTCAGGCGGTGATTGCAATTGGCTCGGGCGGCACGCTCGGCAAGGGCTGGCTCAAGGGCACGCAGGCGCACCTCGAATTTATCCCTGAGAAGCACACGGACTTCATCTTCGCGGTGTTCTCGGAAGAATTCGGGCTCGCGGGCGGGCTCGTGCTGCTCTTTCTCTATATGGCGCTGATCGCGCGCGGGTTGTACATCGCGGCGAACGGCGCGACCTTCTTCGGGCGATTATTGGCCGGATCGCTCACGCTCGCGTTCTTCACTTACGCGTTCGTCAATATCGGCATGGTGAGCGGCATTCTGCCGGTCGTGGGCGTGCCGCTGCCGTTCATGAGTTACGGCGGCACGGCGTTGACCACGCTGGGCGTCGCGGTGGGGCTCATCATGAGCGTCGCGCGGCAGAAGCGGCTGATGCAAAGCTAACGCCGCGCGCGATTACTGCGGCTGCGCCTGTGGCGGCGGTTTCTGCTGCTCGATCTCGGCGCTCAACTGCAGGTATTTGAGCTTCGCGGCCGGGTCACCCTGCGCAGCGGCCGCCGCGTAGTACGCGCGCGCGACGTTGAGATTGCGCTCGACGCCATCGCCGCCGCGCTCGTAGAACGATCCCGCGACGTACTGCGCCGTCATGTCGCCGCCTTGCGCGGCCTTCTTGTACCAGGTGAACGCCTGCGTGTTGTCGCGAGCGGTGCCGCGGCCGTCCAGAAACTGATTGGCGAGCGCCAGTTCCGCCTGGACGTGGCCTTGATTCGCCGCGCGCAGAAACCAACGGTGCGCTTCCGCCGGGTCTTTCTCCACGAACTCGCCGTCGTCGTACATCTTGCCGTAGACATACTGCGCGTGCGTCATGTTCGCATCGGCGGCGCGGCGCAGCCACTTCTTGCCCTCGGGCACATCGGCGGCGCCGCCTTCGCCGTTCAGCAGCATCATCGCGTAATTGAACTGCGCGAGACGGCTGCCCTTCTCCGCCGCGCGACGAAACTCCGAGCGCGCCGCGACGAGATTGCCCGCGTTGTAATCCGCAACGGCGTTTTGCGTCGCCAGATCGGTCGGCTTCGGCATGCCTTGCCCGTTCGCGCCGCCCGCCATCGTCAAGACGAGCGCAGCCGATGCCGCCGCCACGCCGCCACGCCAAGCGCCCTTCATGCTCTGGCCTCCTGCAACGCCTGCCGCGTCGCCTTCAAAAGCCACATCACGTCGGCGGCAATCGAGACCAGCTTGATGCCCGCTTCCGCGTACTGCCGCGCGCTCGCGACATCGAGCGCGAAAATGCCGCTGCACTTGCCCGCGCGATTCGCGGCGTCCGCGATTTTCGTGATCGCCGCGTGCACGTCCGGATGTTTGCTATCGCCGAGATGGCCGAGGCTCGCGGCGAGATCCGCCGGGCCGATGAACAGGCAATCGACGCCCGGCGTCGCGGCGATCTCATCGACGGCGGCAAGCGCCGCCACCGACTCGATCTGCACGATGGTCGCAATCTGCTCGTTCGCGCCGGACACGTAATCGCGCCGCATGCCGTAGGCCGCCGCCCGCACCGCGCCCGCGACGCCGCGCAGCCCTTCGAGCTGCGCCTCGGTCGGATAGCGCGTGAGCCGCACGATGCGCGCCGCGTCTTCCGCCGATTGCACGTTGGGGAACATCAGCGTGCGCGCGCCGGCATCGAGCACGCGCTTGACGAGCCAGCCTTCCGCGAACGGCACCCGCACGACGGGCTCGGTCGGCAAGTGCGCGGCGGCGATCGCGCGAAGCTGCTCGACCACATCGCGGCTATCGTTCGGCGAGTGTTCCATGTCGATGCACAGCCAGTCGAAACCGGCGTGCGCGAGCGCTTCGGCGGCATCGGCGCTGCACAGCGACAGCCACAGGCCGAAGAGCGGACCGGAATCGGCGAGACGTTGCTTGAGGGGATTGGTGAAGGTGCTCATCGCGCGGCTCCGTGGGAGCGCGATTCGCGCGATGCGTCGAACAGGTACAACGGGAAGAGTGACGGCATGTTGCGCTCCGGATGATCGACATGCACTGCGTGGCGTCGGCCAGAGTTGGCCGACTCACCGAGCGATCATACCGTGACAACGGCGCGGACGTTCGCCGCGCCTTCGACGCCCAAGCGCTTACGCGCGCTCCACGTCCGCCCAGCAGTTCGGCGTTTCGTAGAGCCGCACGCGCTTGAGCTTGAGATCGACACCATAGTGGGCGTCATAGACATCCGCGAGAATGCGGAACGCGACCGCCGCCATGTTCTCGACGGTCGGAATGCGGTCGAACACAACCGTCTTGTGATCCGTCATCGATTGCAGGAATTCGCGCACTTTCACGTCGCCTTCATAGACGATGAACGCGTGATCCCACTTGTTGACGAGATGCTCCATCGCGAGAGACTTGACGTCGGCGAAGTCCATCACCATGCCGCGATCCGGCGCGCCTTCCGTATCGACGAGTTCGCCTTGCAGCGTGATTTCGAGCACGTAACGATGCCCGTGCAGGTTGCGGCACTGGCTGCGGTGATCGGGAATGCGGTGGCCCGCATCGAATTCGAGTTTTCGGGTAATCGTCTGCACGTCGGCTCGATCGTCTTTCAGGGGATATTCAGATATTTGTGCGTCTGCATCGACAGCCGCCATTTCGGATGCCGCTTGCACCAGTCGATCGCGAGCTTCGTATTGATGTCGCGCGACGGGCCGTCCATCGGCTGCACGAGGAAGTACTCGAAGTCGAGCTTTTCGTACTCCGCGAGCCGTTGGTTGTCCTGCGGCACGACGACCTTCAGTTCGTTGCCCTTGGTCACGACGAGCGGCGCGTCGGCCTTCGGGCTCACGCAAATCCAGTCGATGCTCTCCAGCACGGCCATCGAACCGTTCGTTTCGATGGCGATTTCAAAGCCCGCCGCGTGAAGCGCGTCGACGAACGGCGGGTCGATCTGCAACATCGGCTCGCCGCCCGTGCACACGACGAACTTGTGCGCCGCGCCCTCGGGCCACAGCGACGCGATCTTCGCGACGAGGTCCGCGGGCGTCTTGTACTTGCCGCCGTTTTCGCCGTCCGTGCCGACGAAATCCGTGTCGCAGAAGCGGCACACCGCCTCCGCGCGATCTTCCTCGCGGCCCGACCACAGATTGCAGCCGGCGAAGCGGCAGAACACGGCCGGACGTCCGGCGTTCGCGCCCTCGCCCTGCAACGTGTAGAAAATTTCCTTTACCGCGTACGTCATGACTGCTCTGTAGTCCGTGTGATCTGGCTGTGGTCTGTCTTCGAGATCAGACCGGTTCGATGGTGACCTGCTCGCCCGCGCGATACGCCTCGTAGCCGCGCTTGCGCAGCTTGCACGCCGGGCACTGGCCGCAGCCGAAGCCCCATTCGTGCAGTTCGGAACGCTCGCCGACATAGCACGTATGCGTCTCCACGCGAACCAGTTCGACGAGCGCCTCGCCGCCGAGCGTTTCCGCGAGACGCCAGGTGTCGGCCTTGTCGAGCCACATAAGCGGCGTTTCCAGCGCGTACCGCGTTTCCATACCGAGATTCAGCGCGACCTGCAACGCCTTCATGGTGTCGTCGCGGCAATCGGGATACCCCGAGAAATCCGTCTCGCACATGCCGCCAACGAGCACTTTCAACCCGCGCCGATACGCGAGGGCCGCCGCGATGGTCATAAACAGCAGGTTGCGCCCCGGCACGAAGGTGTTCGGCAGGCCGTTTGCGGTCGACTGAATCTCGATTTCGCGGGTCATGGCCGTATCGCTGATCGCGCCGAGCACCGACAAGTCGATCATGTGGTCCTCGCCGAGCCGCTCGGCCCAATGCGGAAACTCACGGACGACCGCTGCGCGAAACCCGTCGCGGCATTCCAGTTCGACGCGATGCCGCTGGCCATAGTCGAAGCCGAGCGTCTCGACGGTCTTATAGCGGTCGAGCGCCCATGCCAGGCACGTGGCCGAGTCCTGTCCGCCGGAAAACAGCACGAGAGCGCTGTCCTTCGCGTCTATCCGAGTCACCGTGAAAACTCCGTGTATGAGATTGGCGTCGTGCGCCGCATGGCCGGTCGCATGGCCGGTCGATTAACCGGCGTCGCGTTGAACACGCGCGCTGCGGCGATCTGCGAATCCAGTATAGGCCGGTGGCGTTTTGTCGGACGCAGGCGGCCCTTATGCCTCCGATAGCAACCTGCGAGGCCATTCGCCGATGCTTTTCGGGCATCGAAAAGAAAAGGACTTGCGGTCCGAGGACGAGGCAAGTCCTTAATTCGACGCGGATTTTATCACGCTGAACGATTGTTCGCCGGCTCGCGGCCGGCCCACTCAAAGCGCGTGATCCGCACCGCTGAACAACACGGCGCCGCAAATGAAAAAGCCCGAGAGCGAAAACACTCTCGGGCTTCTTGCATTCTGGTGGCCTGGGGCGGAATCGAACCACCGACACGCGGATTTTCAATCCGCTGCTCTACCAACTGAGCTACCGGGCCAACGAAGAAGTGAGACTATATCAGAGACAGGCACGGTGCTCAAGCCTTTCACCGAATTTTTCACGCTTTCACCCAGTTCAACTTCAGCGTGCGCCTCAAACTTCGTTCTTGTTCTTTCCGAGATCGACACCGAGCTGCTTCAGCTTCCGATACAGGTGCGTGCGCTCCAGCCCCGTCTTTTCCGCGACGCGCGTCATGCTGCCGTTCTCGCGCGCGAGGTGATATTCGAAGTACGCGCGCTCAAACGCGTCGCGCGCATCGCGCAGAGGAATGTCGAAAGAGATCGACGCCGTCTGTCCCGCCTGACTTTGCCCCGCGCTGCCCGCGCCTGCATCGCCGGGCGATGCGTTGAAGGCCGAAGCCGTCGGCAATGCCGCCGCGATCGGCACGCCCGACGAACCCGCGCTAAGCGCAGGCTTGGCCGCCGCGACCGCAGCGGGTGCCGCCGTGCCGTGCGCGAGTCCCTGCTCGACCGCCTTCAAGAGCTTCTGCAGCGCGATGGGCTTTTCGAGAAAATTCAGCGCGCCGATCTTCGTCGCCTCGACCGCCGTGTCGATGGTCGCGTGGCCCGACATCATGATGACCGGCATCGTGAGCTTGCCCTGCGCGGCCCATTCCTTCAGAAGCGTGACGCCATCGGTATCGGGCATCCAGATGTCGAGCAGGACGAGATCGGGTGTCTGCTGCAAGCGGTATTCGCGCGCGTGCTGCGCGTTCTCCGCCACGTCCACCACGTGCCCCTCGTCGCTCAGGATCTCGGAGAGCAGTTCCCGGATCCCCATTTCATCGTCTACCACCAGGATGGTTGCCATTTAAGCTGCCCTTGTCTGCACTGTTGCTTTTGTCGTTCCCTGTTTCGCGGCCGCCGGAGTCGAAGGCGCTGCGCCATCGGCGGCGGTGTCGTCCGCGAGTTGAAGAAACAGAATCGAGATTTGCGCGCCTTCTACTACGTCGCCTGTTTTCGACCGATTGCGAATGTCGATGCGCGCGCCATGCTCGTCGACGATCTTCTTCACCGTTGCAAGTCCCAGACCCGTGCCCTTCGCCTTCGTCGTCACGTAAGGCTCGAACGCCCGCGACAGGATGCGCGCGGGAAAGCCCGCGCCGTTATCCGATACGCTCAGACGAACCGCGACGCGCGCATGACCCGAGGCATCGGGCTCGCCATATTCTACTGTCCTCGTTTCGAGCAGCACGCGCGGCTCCGGCACATCGGCGACGGCGTCCTGCGCGTTTTGCAGCAGGTTGTGGATGACCTGGCGAATCTGCGTCGCGTCGCCCCGGATCACGGGCAGCTTCGCGAGGTCCACCTTGATCGGGCTCTTGCCTTCTTCGATGCCGTAAAGCGCCAGCACTTCGCCGACGAGATCGTTCAACTGCAGGTTGCCGAGCACCGCGGGCGGCGTGCGCGCGTATTCGCGGAAGTCGTCGACCATGTGCTTCATCGCCTGTACCTGATTCACGATGGTCGTCGATGCGCGTTTGAGCACTTCGGCGTCCTGCGGCGCGAGCTTGTCGGCGAGCTTCATTTGCAGACGCTCCGCGGAGAGCTGAATGGGCGTCAGCGGATTCTTGATCTCATGCGCGAGACGCCGCGCGACTTCGCCCCACGCCACGGAACGCTGCGCGGAAATGACGTCGGAGATGTCGTCGAACACGACGACATAGCCGGTGGTCTCGGCGTCTTCGGTGTCGCTCTCGGTGGCGCTCAGCAATTGCGTGCCGCGCACAAGGAGCGTCAGCGGATCGTTCTCGCCGGGCACGGTCACGGCGACCTGCTGCTGCCAGTGCCCACGATCGCCCGTCGGATGTCCGCTGCCAATGGCCGCCGCATCGCGCTCGGCGAACGCTTTCTTGACCATCGCGCCGAATTCGGCGAGCACGTCGATCTGTTCGAGCGGATGCCCCAGCAAGGCGCGAAACGGCTGCCGGAAGATGCGCTCCGCGCCGCGATTCGCGGTGGTGAGCCGGAACTGCCGGTCGAACACGAACACGCCCGCCGTGAGGTTCGCGAGAATGCTTTCGAGATAGGCCTTCGAATGTTCGAGCGCGATGCGGTTGTTCTCGACCGCCGCCCGCGCTTCCGAAAGCTGGCGCGTCATCGCATTGAAGGACTGCGTGAGGAAGCCGAGTTCATCGCGCGAATTGATCTCGCGTTTGGGCGTGTAGTCGCCTTCGGCCACTTCCTTCGTGCCTTGCGCGAGCAGGAAAAGCGGCCGCGCAAGCTGATTGCCGAGCGCGAGCGCGAGCATCATCGCGATGAACGTGGCGAGAAAGAGCGCAAGCGTCAGCGTGCCGATATACATCTTGCGCAAGCCCGTGCGCCCGAGCCGCTTCTCCTGATACTCGCGATACGCGCGCTGCACCGCGTCGGCATTACGCGCGAGTTCCTGACTCACCGGCTGCTCGATCTGCAAGAAGCGGTCGACGTGCTGGAATTCGGTGGTCGTCGTCGGGTCCGGAATCTTCGTGATGACGCGCAGCCGCAGCGCGCCCTTCGGCCCGTTCGACTTGGGATCGCCGTCGATTTCTCCTTCGATCGCGCCGAACGGACGATCCTGCGCTTCCTTTAGCATGGCGCTGGTCGGCTCGTTCGTGGGCAAGAGCGAATAGTAGTTGCCCGACGCCTGCGCGATGGTCCGCAAGCCCGCCACGCGCTGCAACGGTCCGCCGGCGTTCAGGTCTTCGCGGTTGTACTGATCGCGCGGACGCTCGAACACGACGGCGTCCTGAACGCCGAACTGATCGCGCAGCCGCAAGAGCGACAGCGTGAGGCTCGACGGATCGGCGCTCGCGAGTTGATCGCTCATTTGCCGGCCGCGATTCTTGAAGTCCGCGAGCGACGTTTCGAGCATGCCGCGCCCGAGCGTCAAGCCCGACGTGAGGGCGGTTTCCACATTCACGTCGAACCACGACTCGATGCTTCGGGACACGAACTGATACGACACGACGTAGATGATCGCCCCCGGCAGCACGCCCACGAGCGCGAAAATCAACGCGAGCTTGGCAAGCAGCCGCGTGCCGAAGCGCCCCTGCCGCACGCGCGACACGATTATCAGCGTCAGGCTGATGACGATCAGCATGAAGATGAGCGCCACCGCCACGTTCGCCGCGTAGAGCCAGCCGTAATAGCGGTCGAAGAATTCGGTATTCGCACTTGCGAGCGCGAGCATCACGAGCAGCAGAACCGCCGTGAGCGCGACTGTAGTGACCAGCAACCGAACCACGAAACTCTTCATGTCCGTGCGGCCGCGTCGAAATCTATTTCGCACGTTCCGCCGCCGTAAAAGTGAACCGCTTCCAATCCGAGGACAGGTTCCAGTCGCGGTTGTTGACCGCGTCGATCTGGAACGGCTTGGGCATCAGCGCGATGTCCAACTGCATGCGCACCGATGCGGTGTACGTTTCTCCGCCATGCACCTGATTACGGTCGATCACGTGCCACGACGCCACGTGCTTGATGACCGCGAGCGCCTCGGCAAGCGACGCGAAGCGCAATTGCAACCCGCCCGTCGAGACGCGGTATTCGTTCGTGAGCGGCTGAAAGGAGAGCCGAATGCTTTGCGAGACATTGACCGGCTCTTCGTCGAACCAGTACCAGCGCGGCCGTGAAAGCGTGAAGTCGATGGTGAAATAGAGCGGCACGCTGCGATTCACGGCTTCTTCGAGACTGCTGTTGAGATCGAAGTCGAAATGCGCATCGAGGCTCCAGCCGTTGTTGTCCGCCTGCAAGGACGCGCGCTGCACCGAGATGGTCTCGGCGAAGGCGGGCGCAGCCGGCGCGAAACTTAGCCAGAGCGTCAGCGCAGTCCAGATGACGGCCGCGAGCCGAAGCGGAAAAAAGCGTTTGATCGTCACCGTTTCTGAAAGCGCGCGTAGAAGAATCCGTCGTGATCCGCGAAGGTTTCCGCGTTGAAGCTCGACGGCGGACCTGCGTTCTCTGCCTCGCCGGAACCGGCGCGTTCGGCATGTGTACCGTCCGGTGACGCTTGAACCGCACCCGCGCTTGCGCGCGCCGCTGTCGGCAACAATTGCCCCGGCGCGTCCAATCGTACCGCATCTTCATGCGACGCTCCAAACCAGCGGGCTTGTTCTTCGCCCTCCTCCGGGAAGATAGAGCACGTCACGTAGAGCAGTTCGCCGCCTTTCGCGACGAGCGGCCACAGCGCCGTGAGAATTCGTCTTTGTTCAGCGACGAGCGCGGCGATGTCCGACGCTCGCCGCAGCCAGCGAATGTCCGGATGCCGCCGCACGATGCCCGACGCGGAACATGGCACGTCCGCGAGGATGCGATCGAACGGCGCGCCGTCGAACCACTGCGAAGGATCGCCTGCATCGCCCACGCGAATGTCCGCTTGCAGTTTCAGGCGCTCCAGATTCTGCGCGATGCGGCTCGCTCGCGTCGCATCGCTTTCCAGCGCGACGAGTTCGACATTCGCCAGCTCCAGAATGTGGCCGGTCTTGCCGCCGGGCGCGGCGCACGCGTCGAGCACGCGCATGCCGTCGCGAACATCGAGCCATTGCGCGGCGAGTTGCGCGCCCGCGTCCTGCACGGACACCACGCCGTCCGCAAAGCCGGGAATGCGATCGACCGGCATCGGCGTGTTCAGCCGAACCGCGTGCTGCCCCGCTGCGCGCGCTTCGATGTGCTCAGCCTTCAGAAGCTCCAGATACGCGCTCACGGTCATGTGCCGCGCGTTGACGCGCAACGTGAGCGGCCCCTGCATATTGCCCGCCGCGAGAATGCGCTCCCATGCCTCGGGCTGGGCGCGCTTCACGGCGTCGATCCACCATTGCGGATAGTTCCAGCGTGCGACGGGGCTTTGCATCGCTTCGGCGATGAGCGCGTCCCGTTCGCGCAGGAAGTTGCGCAGCACCGCGTTCACGAGCCCCTTCGCGAAAGAAAACTCGCGCCGCGCGGCGATCGAACTCACCGCCTGGTCGACCACGGTGAACGGCGCATAGGCCGCGTGCGCTTCGTCGTCCGCGAGCAAAGTGAACGCGCACGCGAGCACGTTGCTGACATGCGGCGGCGGCGCCTTGCGCACGAGCTTGTGCAAGAGCGCATCGACGAGGGCGAGCCGGCGCATCGTGCGATACGCGATGTCCTGAATCGCGCCGCGCGCCGCCGCGTGCTTGCCCGACGCCGCGACCGTCTGGATTGCCGCCGGCAACGCCGAACCGGCCCGCACCGCGCCGACGGCTTGCGCCGCGCCGTCGAGCGCGAACGCGAGCGAATCAGGCGCGAGATGCAGCGCGCTCATGCGGGAGTGCGCGTGCGGCTGTTGCGCGGCGGCGGATCGCCGGGAAGGCTTGTCGGTCATGTCGAAATGGGAGTCTTGCGGCTGGCGCGCGCATATCAAACGACGATTGTAACGTGCGCCACAAAGGCGACCCGTGCGCAGGGAACAAACAAAAAGGCCGCCCGGACATGCCGGAGCGGCCTTGTATTCGACTACCGATGCGACGCGCTTACATGCGCCCGGTCCGCGCCATTTCCATGAGACGCGCGACGCGCTCTTCCGTGGCCGGGTGCGTCGAGAACAGATTCGCGATGCTGCCACCCGACAGCGGATTCATGATCATCATCTGCGCGGTGGCCGGATGCGCTTCCGCCGCCGGGAACGGCACGCCCGACGCGTACGCGTGAATTTTCTCCAGCGCGCTTGCGAGCGCCTGCGGATCGCCCGAAATCTGCGCGCCGCCGCGGTCCGCTTCGAATTCGCGCGCACGGGAAATCGCCATCTGGATCATCGCGCCCGCGATAGGCGCGAGAATCGCCACGGCAATGCTCGCGATCGGATTGGCCGGACGGCCTTCCTCGTCGCGCCCGCCGAAGAACATCGCGAAGTTCGCGAGCGCGGAAATCGCGCCGGCCATCGTCGCCGAGATGGTCGAGATGAGAATGTCGCGATGCTTCACGTGCGCGAGTTCGTGCGCCATGACGCCGCGCATTTCGCGCTCGGACAGCACGCGCAGGATGCCGGTCGTCGCCGCGACCGCCGCGTGCTCCGGATTGCGGCCGGTGGCAAACGCGTTCGGCGCGTCTTCGTTGATGAGATAGACACGCGGCATCGGCAACTGCGCGCGCGTAGCCAGCTCGCGCACCATGCGATAGAACTGCGGCGCGGTGGTTTCGTCGACTTCCTGCGCGTTGTACATGCGCAGGACCATCTTGTCCGAGAACCAATACGAGAAGAAATTCATGCCGAGCGCCACGACGAGCGCGAGCATCATGCCCTTCGACCCGCCGATCATGCCGCCGATCACGACGAAAAGGGCCGTGATCGCTGCCATCAGCATCGCGGTTTTGACCCAGTTGAACATATGCGGAGCTCCTTCTCCCTAGACACGGTGCGCCATGTGCGCGGTGGTCCCGGCCACGTCGGCCGGGACGCTCATTGTAAGCAAAACGTTAGATAGGGGCATCCGCAAAAAATTCAACTATCGGTGCGAAGTGGCCAGTTTGATGCCGAGACCGACGAACGCGCCGCCCACGCCGCGATCCAGCCATCGCTTGACGCCCGGTTTGCCGGAGAAGCGTTGCGTGACGCTGCCTGCTATCCACGCAACAAAGCTGTTCCAGACGGTGCTCATCGCAATGAACACGAGGCCGAGCGTGAGAAAGGCGAGCGTCTTGTGCTGGCTGTCGGCCGCGACGAACTGCGGGAAAAACGAGACGAAGAAGAGCACGACCTTCGGGTTGAGCACGTTGGTCACGAAGCCTTGCGCGAAAAGCTGACGGAGCGACTTCGGCGCGCTCCTGGCGCTGGCCTTGTTCGGTGCGGATTCGCTCGCGGCCTCGTGCTTCGCGAAGATGAGCCGCACGCCGAGGTAGATCAGATAGAGCGCGCCCGCGATCTTGACGACGGTGAACGCCGTCGCGGATGCCGCGAGGATCGCGGTGAGGCCGAATGCGCAAGCGAGCGTATGCACGACGCATCCCGCCGAAATGCCGAGCGCCGAGACAATGCCCGCGCCGCGTCCCTGCGCAACGCTGCGCCCGACGATGTACGCGGTGTCCGGCCCCGGCGTGACGTTCAGCAGGAACACGGCGACGAGAAAGAAGGCGAAACCTGTGATGCCGAGCATGGGGGAACCCCGAAAAACGTGAGCGACTTTTTATTCTATGCTGCGCGCGTCGTCGTGAACGGCGAAACGTTGCCCCTTTACCAGAGGCGTTCCCGCGAGAAATTCGCGCGCCGGGAGCCGCTTGCCGCCCGGCTTCTGAAGCTGCGTCAGCTTGAGCGCGCCGTAGCCGCAAGCCACGACGATGCCTTCCGGCGAGACGTCCAGGATGACGCCCGGCTGCTGCGCACCCGCCGCGCCGTGCGCGCTGCCGAGCGGCTGCGCCGACCAGACCTTGATCGCCGTGTCGTCCAGCGTGCCGGACGCGCCCGGGAACGGATCGAACGCGCGGACCTGCCGCGCGAGTTCGTCCGCCGGACGACGCCAGTCGAGCGCCGCCTCGTGCTTCGCGATCTTCTCGGCGTAAGTGGTGCCGTCTTCCGGCTGAGGCGTGGCGGGAAGCGTGCCGTCGCGTTCCAGATCGCGCAGGGCCGCGACGATCAGTTCCGCGCCCATCTGCGCGAGCCGGTCGTGCAGCGTGGCCGTGGTGTCGTCTGGAAGGATGGGCGTGCGGACTTCGCGGATCATGGCGCCGGTGTCGAGACCGGCGTCCATCTGCATGAGCGTGATGCCCGTTTGCGCGTCGCCCGCTTCGATCGCGCGATGAATCGGCGCGGCCCCGCGCCAGCGCGGCAACAGCGACGCGTGAATATTGATCGCGCCGCGCGGCGGGATATCGAGCACTTCCTGCGGCAGGATCAGCCCGTATGCCGCCACGACCATCACATCGTGCGGCGTGGCGCGCAACAAATCGATGGCTTGCGCCGCCTCTTGCGGATACTTGCCCGCGCGCCTGAGCGACGTCGGCTGCGCGACCGGAAGACCGTGCTCGACCGCGAAACGCTTGACCGGACTGGCAGTCAGCTTCATGCCGCGGCCGGCGGGACGGTCGGGCTGCGTGAGAACGAGAGGAACCGGAAAGCCTGCCGCGTGGATGGCCGCGAGCGCGGCGGCGGCAAATTCAGGCGTACCGGCGAAAACCACACGCAGCGATTGAGTCATCGGAGAAAGCGCGTTCGGCGCGTCTGCAAAAACGTGAATCGTACCGCCGGTTACAGCGCCTTTTCGAGCTTTTTCATCTTCCCGCGAATGCGCGTCTGCTTGAGTTGCGACAGATATTCCACAAACACGTGTCCGTCCAGGTGATCGATTTCGTGCTGCACGCATACGGCGAGCAGCCCTTCGCAATCGAGCTCGAACGTCTCGCCCTTTTCGTTCAGCGCCTTGACGCGGACCCGCTCCGGCCGCTCGACGATGTCGTAGATGCCCGGCACCGACAGACAGCCCTCTTCCCAGTCTTTCCTGACCTCGCTCGCCCAGACAATTTCCGGATTGATGAAGACCATCAGTTCGTCGTGCGCGTCCGAAACGTCGATGACGATCACGCGCTCGTGCACGTCCACCTGCGTGGCCGCGAGGCCGACGCCGGGCGCGGCGTACATCGTCTCGGCCATGTCGGCGACGAGCTTGCGGATGCGGTCGTCCACGACGGCGACCGGCTTGGCCACCTTGTTCAGCCGCTTATCCGGGTAGTTGAGTATCTTGAGCAGAGCCATGATTCGGATTATCTACACGCGCCGCGACGCGGTGAAGTCGGCCATTCGGCCAGGTTGCGGGGGCCTTGCGGCTTGCCGAAGATATGCGGGCGAATCCACGGGATTCAACGCCGCCGGCAAGCGGCAGACAGCGTCGCTACGGACCGGCAGCGCGGCGGGCGACGATTCATTCTTTGTACGGGATCAAAAATCTTAACATGACGACCGACACCCTGCCGACCGACCCGGCGCCCCTTGCTGGACGCGACGCGCCGGCACTCGAATCCGACGAATTCCGCGCGTGGCTGTGGCTCGCGCACGCGAAAGGCTTGCGCCCGCTCGCGCTGCGCACGTTGCTCGGCGCGTTCGGCGGCCCGCTCGAAGTGCTGTCAGAGAGCTTCGCCGCGCTCGCCCGCGCCACCGACGAAAGCGCTGCGAAAGCCGTGACCGCGCCGCCAGCGGACATCGAAGGCGTTCCCTTCGATGACTATATTGAATGTGTGCGCGATTGGGCCTCGGAGCCCGGCAATCACCTGCTCACGCTGGCAGACGCCGACTATCCCCAGGCGCTCTTGACCATGCCCGACCCGCCGCCCGTGCTGTACGCGAAAGGACGGCTCGACGTGCTTCAGTCGCGGGCGGTGGCGATCGTCGGCAGCCGTAACGCGACGCCGCAAGGCGCGGAAGACGCGCGGCGCTTCGCGCGGGCGCTGTCGGATGCGGGGCTCGCAGTCATATCGGGGCTCGCCCTCGGCATCGACGCGGCCGCGCATCGCGGCGCGCTCGACGGCCGCGCGGGGACCATTGCCGTCATCGGCACGGGCGCGGATCTCGTGTATCCGGCTCACAACCACACGCTCGCGCACGAAATCGCCCGCGACGGCGCCATCTTGTCGGAGTGGCCGCTCGGCACGCCTGCGCGGTCCGCGAACTTCCCGCAACGCAACCGGCTGATCGCGGGGTTGTCGAGCGGCGTGCTGATCGTCGAAGCCGCGATGCGCTCGGGTTCGCTCATCACCGCGCGCCTTGCCGCCGAGATCGGGCGCGACGTGTTCGCGATTCCCGGATCGATTCACGCGCCGCTGTCGCAAGGCTGTCACCGGCTCATCAAACAGGGCGCGAAGCTCGTCGAGACGCCGGAAGACGTGCTCGAAGAGTTCGGCTTCCCGGCCGCTCACGGCGCCGCATCGGGCCGGCGCGGCAAGCCGCGAGCGCCGAGCGCGTCGTGGGCGTCCGCCCGCGTGACTGCCGACGCGCCGACGGAGGACGCCGAACGCGTGCTCGCCGCGCTCGGTCACGCGCCGGCGACGCTTGAAATTCTGGCCGAGCGTACCGATCTCGACGGCGCGGCGCTTCAGGGCGCGCTGCTTCAGCTCGAACTCGCCGGGCTGGCGGCGGCGCTGCCGGGGGGCCGGTACGGGGCGCTCGAACGCTCCTGAGCCCGCCTCGTGCTACATTCGCGAGAAATTGCGCCGCACGGCTTCGCCATAAGAAAGGATTGTTTCAACCCCATGTCCGCGTTCAATCTCGATACCGACGCCGAACAAATCGCCGAACGCCTCGCCGTGCCGGGCACGCTGTTCGTCGCCTGCCTGTGCGCGGAATGGTGCGGAACGTGCCGGGATTATCGCGACGGCTTCAATAAACTGGCCGACGCGCATCCGGACATCTGCTTCGCGTGGATCGACATCGAGAACCAGGCGGATCGGTTCGATGACCTGGACGTCGAGAATTTCCCGACGATTCTCATCGAGGATTCCGTCACGACCCGATTTTTCGGCACGGTGCTGCCGCAGGTCTCAATCGTCGAGCGCATGCTCACGGACCTCACCGCCTTGCCCGACATGACCGGCGCGCCCAAGCTGCGCCCGGCGCTTGCTACGGCGTAGACAAAACGAACCGGCGCGACCCGATTGCGGGTCCTGAAACGCGCCCGGGCGCCGCTTCGCCGAGCGTCGTTATCGAAACCGCGACGCGCACGGCGCAAACCGTGTGCTATAAAGCGGTCGTTATAGCGGTCCAAACGGGGCCGCTGCCAGTTCCCAACCATATTGAGTCATGTCCAAAGCCCTGATCATCGCTGAGAAGCCCTCCGTCGCGAACGACATCGCGCGCGCGCTGGGCGGCTTCACCAAGCATGACGAGTACTACGAGAGCGACGACTACGTGCTCTCGTCCGCGGTCGGCCACCTGCTGGAGATTGCCGCGCCGGAGGAATACGACGTCAAGCGCGGCAAATGGAGCTTCGCGAATCTGCCGGTGATTCCGCCGCATTTCGATCTGAATCCCATCGCGAAGAGCGAATCCCGGCTGAAGGTCCTGACCAAGCTCTTGAAGCGCAAGGATATCGACCGGCTCATCAACGCATGCGACGCGGGGCGCGAGGGCGAGCTGATTTTCCGCCTGATCGCGCAGCACGCCAAAGCGAAGCAGCCTATCCAGCGCCTGTGGCTTCAGTCGATGACGCCCGCCGCCATCCGCGAAGGCTTCGCGAATCTGCGCAGCGACGCCGACATGCAGCCGCTCGCGGACGCCGCGCGTTGCCGCTCGGAGGCGGACTGGCTCGTCGGGATCAACGGCACGCGGGCGATGACCGCGTTCAACAGCAAGGGCGGCGGTTTCTTCCTGACGACCGTCGGCCGCGTTCAGACGCCAACGTTGTCGATCGTCGTCGAACGTGAAGAGAAGATTCGCCGGTTCGTGCCGCGCGACTATTGGGAAGTGCGCGCGGAATTCATTGCGGCGAAGGGCCTCTACGAGGGCCGCTGGTTCGACCCGAAGTTCAAGCGCGTCGAGAACGATCCCGAGCAGCGCGACTCGCGCCTGTGGAGCCTCGCGGCGGCCGAGTCGGTCGTCGCGGCGTGCCGCGGCAAGACCGGCACGGTGACGGAAGAATCGAAGCCGTCCACGCAAATGTCGCCGCTCTTGTTCGACCTGACAAGCCTTCAGCGCGAAGCCAACAGCCGCTTCGGCTTTTCCGCGAAGAACACGCTCGGGCTCGCGCAGGCGCTGTATGAAAAGCACAAGGTCCTGACCTACCCGCGTACGGATTCACGCGCGCTGCCGGAAGACTATCTGGGCACGGTCAAGGAAACGCTGACCATGCTCAAAGAGAGCAACAACTACTTGCCGTTCGCCAAGCAGGTGCTCGACAAGGGCTGGGTGAAGCCGAACAAGCGCATCTTCGACAATTCGAAGATCAGCGACCACTTCGCCATCATTCCGACGCTGCAAGCGCCCAAAGCGCTGTCCGAGCCCGAGCAGAAGCTGTATGACCTCGTGGTCAAGCGTTTCCTGTCCGTGTTCTTCCCGGCGGCGGAATACCTCGTCACCACGCGCATCACCGAAGTCTCGGGGCATCACTTCAAGACCGAGGGCAAGGTGCTCGTCGAGCCGGGCTGGTTGCAGGTCTACGGCCGCGAAGCCGCGGGCGAGGAAGGCAATCTCGTGCCGGTGCAGAAGGGCGAAACGGTCGACGTCGAGAAGGTCGAGGCGCATGGGCTCGTGACGAAGCCGCCCGCGCGTTACAACGAGGCGTCGCTGCTGTCGGCGATGGAAGGCGCGGGCAAGCTCGTCGAAGACGAGGAATTGCGCGACGCAATGGCTGCGAAGGGCCTCGGCACGCCAGCGACGCGCGCCGCCATCATCGAAGGTCTGCTCGGCGAGAAGTACATGGTGCGTGAGGGCCGGGAGCTCATTCCGACGGCCAAGGCCTTTCAGTTGATGACGCTCTTGCGCGGCCTCGGTGTCGAGGAACTCACCGCGCCGGAACTGACCGGCCAGTGGGAACACAAGCTCTCGCAGATGGAGCGCGGCAACCTGCATCGCGATGCGTTCATGCAGGAAATCGCGCGCATGACGCAAACCATCGTGAAGCGCGCGAAGGAATACGACTCCGACACGATTCCCGGCGATTACGCGACGCTGGAAACGCCGTGCCCGAATTGCGGCGCGCAGGTGAAGGAGAACTACCGGCGCTTTGCCTGCACGAAGTGCGAGTTCTCGATCTCGAAGATTCCGGGCGGGCGTCAGTTCGAGATTCCGGAAGTCGAGGAACTGCTGCGCGAGAAAACCATCGGTCCGCTGTCGGGTTTCCGCAGCAAGATGGGTCGTCCGTTCTCGGCCATTCTCAAGCTCGCGTTCGACGACGAGATCAAGAACTTCAAGCTGGAGTTCGATTTCGGTCAGGACACCGGCGGCGAGGACGGCGAACCGCCCGATTTCTCCGAGCAGACGCCGGTCGGCGCGTGTCCGAAGTGTCAGTCGCGCGTGTTCGAGCACGGCATGAGTTTCGTGTGCGAGAACTCGGTCGCGAATCCGAAGACCTGCGATTTCCGCTCGGGCAAAGTGATCCTGCAACAGGAGATTGCGCGCGAGCAGATGGAAAAGCTGCTGAACGAAGGCCGCACCGATTTGCTGACGAACTTCAAGTCGTCGCGGACGGGGCGTAACTTCAAGGCGTATCTCGTCAAGCAACCGGACGGCAAGATCGGCTTCGAATTCGAGAAGAAAGAGGCCAAGCCGGGCGCGAAGACAGCGGCGGCGAAGCGCGGCGCGACCGCCGATGCCCAGTCCGACAGCGCGGACGAAGGCGATAGCGACGTCGCCGTAGCCGCGAAGACGACGCGGGCGAAGGCGGCGACGAAGACGGTCGCGGCCAAGAAAGCCCCCGCGAAGAAAGCGGCGGCGAAGAAGACGGCGGCGCGTAAAGCGAGTTGATCCGCCGCGCCGGTCTAGAAACAAAAGAGCCCGCGAAGCGATTCGCGGGCTCTTTTTTCATCCGATGCGCGCTTGAAGGCGCGCCGTCGATCAGAACGGCGACGCTGCCGGCACACGCCCTCGCGTTCTCGAAGGCTTCGCCAGCTTCGGGCCGAGTTCGCCGTCCATCGAGCGGGAACGCGGCGCGGGCGGCGGCGCTTTGGCTTCATCGTCGTGGGCGTAGTGGGCGTCCGCGCTGCTCGCGGCCGCCGGCTTGCCGACGCCATCGCGAATCCACTGCTCGCCGAGCTGATGATTCGGCGTCTGGCTGAAGTGCTCGACGAGATGATCGATGAACGTGCGCACCTTCGCGGGCAAGTGCCGCCGGCTCGGATACGCGACATTGATTTCCACTTGCGGCAACTGATAGTCGCCGAGCAGGCGCACCAGTTGATTGCGATTCATGTCGTTGCCGATCAGATAGCTCGGCAAAATTGCGATGCCCATGCCGAGCAACGCAAACTGGCGCAGCATTTCCGTATTGTTCGCGATGATCACGTTCTGCGGACGCACGCGCACTTCGCCGTCCGGACCCGTGAACACGCGCTCGTCGCCCCAGTATTCGGACGGCAGGCTCAGGCACGGATGCTCCAGCAGATGTTCCGGCCGCGTCGGCGTGCCGTGCTTTTCGAGGTATTCGGGCGTCGCGCACACGGTCATGCAGCCCGTGGTCAGGCGTCGCGTCACGACGCTTGCGCTCTTCACCTGCCGCGCAATGACGATGCCGACATCGAACCCTTCTTCCACCAAATCGACCTGGCGATCCACCAGCGTCACGTCGGGCACGACTTTCGGATATCGCTGCGCGTACGTCTGCAATACGGGCGCGAGATTGTGCAACCCGAACACGACCGGCGCGACGATGCGCAGCGAACCCAGCGGCTCGTGATTGCGCGCGACCACCATCTGTTCGACATCTTCGAGTTCATCGAGAATCTGGCGCGCCCGCTCCAGATACACCTGACCGGATTCCGTGAGCGAAAGGCTGCGCGTCGTGCGGTTGAGCAGACGCGTGCCGAGACGACTTTCGAGATCGGCGACGTGGCGCGTCGCCACCGCGTTCGAGATGTCCATCGCGCTTGCGGCCCGGGCGAAACTGCCGAGATCGGCCACGCGAACAAACACCTTCATCGACTGCAAATGATCCATGGGACAACTCCTGCCGCCACGCGGCTATAAATCCTGCTGCAAGGCAATTCAGAATTATCCTAGGACTCGAAGATTCGTGCAGAAGTTGCGGACGCGCCGTGGTTTTTAGAAAAAATCGTTGAGAAACGCGTTGGGCGGAGAAAGATGACCGTTCGGTCATCTTCTTGAAGGGAAGGCGCGCCCGGCAGCGTCAGCCACCGGGCGATGCAACGCGGAGACGATCAGGCAGCGAGACGCTTTTCCATGTCCGCCTTGGCTTCCGGAAGCGCGTCGGGCAGCCCTTGCTGAAGCTTCGCGAACAGCTCGTCGTGCAGCGTGAGTTCGTCGCGCCATGCAGCGTCGTTGACCGAGATGACCTGCTGGAACTGCTCGCGCGTGAAATCGAGCGCGCCCCAGTCGATGTCTTCATAGCGCGGCGAGATGCCGAACGCGTGTTCGTCGCCGCTCGCCGTGCCCTCGATGCGTCCGACCATCCAGTTCAGCACGCGCATGTTCTCGCCGAAGCCCGGCCACACGAACTTGCCGTCCTCGCCCTTGCGGAACCAGTTGACGCAGAAGAACTTCGGCGGCTTTGCCTTCTGCGCTTGCAGGCGCTCGCCCATCTTGAGCCAATGGCCGAAGTAGTCGCTCATGTTGTAGCCGCAGAACGGCAGCATCGCGAACGGATCGCGGCGCACAACGCCCTGCTGGCCCGCTGCGGCGGCCGTGGTTTCAGAGCCCATCGTCGCGGCCATGTACACGCCTTCCTTCCAGTCGCGCGCTTCGGTCACGAGCGGCACCGTGTTCGAGCGCCTTCCGCCGAAGACGAAGGCGTCGATCGGCACGCCGGCCGGGTTCTCCCAGTCCGGATCGATCGACGGACACTGCGACGCGGGCGCGGTGAAGCGCGCGTTCGGATGCGCGGCCTTCGCGCCGGTTTCCTTCGCAATGGCAGGCGTCCAGTCGCGGCCCTGCCAGTCGATCAGATGCGCGGGCGGCGTGTCCGTCATGCCTTCCCACCAGACGTCGCCGTCATCGGTCAGCGCGACGTTCGTGAAGATCACGTTCTCCTTCAACGTCGCCATCGCGTTGAAGTTGGTCTTTTCGCTCGTGCCCGGCGCGACGCCGAAATAGCCTGCTTCCGGGTTGATCGCGTACAGACGGCCGTCGCGGCCCGGCTTGATCCACGCGATATCGTCGCCGATGGTCGTCACTTTCCAGCCGTCGAGGTCGGAAGGCGGAATCAGCATCGCGAAATTGGTCTTGCCGCACGCGGACGGGAATGCCGCCGCGACGTGGTACTTGCGCCCTTGCGGCGAGGTCACGCCGAGAATGAGCATGTGCTCGGCGAGCCAGCCCTCGTCGCGGCCCATGGTCGATGCAATGCGCAGCGCGAAGCACTTCTTGCCGAGCAGCGCGTTGCCGCCGTAGCCCGAGCCGAAGCTCCAGATCTCTCGCGATTCGGGGAAATGCACGATGTACTTCGTGTCGTTGCACGGCCACGGCACGTCCTGGCGGCCGTCCGCGAGCGGCGCGCCGACCGAGTGCACGCACGGCACAAACTCGCCGTCCGCGCCGAGCACGTCGTACACCTCGCGGCCCATGCGCGTCATGATCCGCATGTTCGTGACGACGTACGGACTATCCGACAGTTCCACGCCGATATGCGCGATGGGCGAGCCGAGCGGGCCCATCGAGAACGGCACGACGTACATCGTGCGGCCGCGCATGGCGCCCTCGAAGAGGCCGTCGAGCGTAGTGCGCATTTCCTGCGGGTCGATCCAGTTGTTCGTCGGGCCTGCGTCTTCGCGACGCTGCGAGCAGATGAACGTGCGGTCCTCGACGCGCGCCACGTCCGACGGATCGGAGCACGCGAGGTACGAGTTGGGGCGTTTTTCGGGATTGAGCTTCTTCATGGTGCCGGCAGCCACCATCTGTGCGCAGAGCCGGTCGTATTCCTCTTGCGAGCCGTCGCACCAGACGATGCGTTCCGGCTTGGTAAGCGCCGCGACGCGTTGAACCCATTCGATCAGTCTCGCGTGCCGGACATAGGCCGGCGCTTCGACGTCGATGGCATTGTTATTGTTTTGTTCGACTACTGCGGACTGGTTCATCGAGCTGTCTCCGTTCTTCTGCAATGAAAAACCGTGCGCCCGGACGCTGCTTGCGAGAGGCGTTTCGACGGGACCGCGGGCGCTTCGCGCAAGCGTGCTCACGCAAATGCGGTCGACCAGCCGAGTGCGGCGTCCCCGGGGCGTGACTCTTGCTGACCTTCGGGCGCTTCCTGCCGTGGCTTGCGCCGCAAAGGAACAAACTGTTAAAAAGAGATACTAAGCGGCCTGTCCCCTTGCTGATTACCGTGTTTTCCGCAATGGGCGCCGCGATTTTTCGCTTCTCGACGCGGACCTTTATCCGCCGCCGATTAAGGGGAATCAAGCATAACACCGCATGGCAGCGAGACATTGACGCTGCGCATAAAGCACAGGTTTCGGCGGAATAGCACGGATTTATCGGTAATTACCCGAAGTTAATCCGCGCTTCTTTCAATCGCCGGTTCGACGACGCAGCAGGTTTAATGCCCAACAATACGCAATCACATTCCATGAAAATCGCCATTCTCGACGACTACCAGGACGCCGTCCGGAAGCTCGACTGCTTCCGTCTGCTCGATGACCATGAGGTGAAGGTCTTCAATAACACGGTGCGTGGGCTCGGACAGTTGGCTAGCAGACTGTCGGAAGTGGACGCCCTGGTGCTCATTCGCGAACGCACGCGCATTAGTTCGCAGTTGCTCGATAAGTGCCCGAAATTGCGCATGATCAGCCAGACCGGCCGCGCGGGCGGAGGCCACATCGACATCGACGCGTGTACGGAGCGCGGAATCGCGGTACTGGAAGGAACCGGTTCACCCGTCGCGCCGGCCGAACTGACGTGGGCGCTGATCATGGCGGCGCAGCGGCGCATTCCGCAGTACGTCGCCAATCTCAAGCAGGGAGCGTGGCAACAGTCGGGACTGAAGACGTCCGCGCTGCCGCCCAACTTCGGGCTCGGGCAAGTGCTGCGCGGCCAGACGCTCGGCATCTGGGGCTACGGGAAGATCGGCAGGCTCGTGGCGGGCTACGGCAAGGCGTTCGGCATGAACGTGCTCGTCTACGGCCGCGAGCACTCGCAGGAAGCGGCGCGCGAGGACGGCGTGGCGATCGCGGAAAGCCGTGAGATGTTGTTCGAGCAAAGCGACGTGCTCACCGTGCATCTGCGTCTGAACGACGAAACGCGCGCCATCGTCAAAACGGACGATCTCATGCGCATGAAACCGACTGCGCTTTTCGTCAACACGAGCCGCGCCGAATTGCTCGAAGAGAACGCGCTCCTGAATTCGCTGCATCACAACCGGCCGGGCATGGTCGCGGTGGACGTCTACGAAAGCGAGCCGATTCTGCAAGGCTACGGTCTCTTGCGCATGGAAAACGTGATCTGCACGCCGCACATCGGCTACGTGGAGCGCGAAAGCTACGAGTTGTACTTCAGCGCGGCGTTTAAGAACATTCTCGCGTTCGATGCCGGCGATATGTCGAGCGTGGCGAATCCCGAGGCGCTTCAGCACGCGCGCCGCCGTTGACGTTCAGAGCGTCGACACGTCGATAGCCGGCTCGCAGCGCACCGGGAAATTCACCGAGTTCGCGATGAAACAGTACCGGTGCGCGTCTTCATGCAGCCGCGCGGCGAGCGCCGCGTCGCCGCCCGCGCCGATGGTCACCTTCGGGCGCAGCAGCACATCGACGAAGCGCCCGCTTCCGCCCCGCTCTTCCTGCATCGTGCCGATGGCGTCATCGACATAGCCGGTGACGACGACCTTGTTCGTCGCGCAAAGGTGCAGATACCAGAGCATGTGGCACGACGAGAGCGACGCCACGAACAACTCCTCCGGATTGTGACGGGCGGCGTCGCCGCGGAACGCCGGATCGCTCGATGCCTCGATTGCGGGCTTGGTGGCGACGCGCACGAGGTGATCGCGCGAGTACGCGTCGTAGGCGGACGTGCCGGAGCCGAGATCGCCGGTCCACGCGACGGTCAGTTGATAGCGATGCAGCTTCGACACGGCATGCCTCCACTCAGACTCAGGCGATATGCGACGCGGTGTCCAGAAGACGCGGCAGGCGTTCCAGAAAGTCTTCGCCGTCCGCGCGACCCAGGTCGTAAGCATGCTCCATCTGCGACGGGCTCGTATAGTCCCAGCTCGAAATCGGCACCTTGCGCGAGGGCTGCACGTAAAGACGCCGCTGCTCGCCGTGCGGCACGACGAACATGCGCTCGCGCGGATACAGCCGCGTGACCATCACGAGCACCGTGCCCGGCGACGCGTCGAGCGCGGAAACAGGCACGTTGTCGACCATGCCGCCGTCGAGCACCGGACGCCCGTTGCGACGCAGGATCGGCGTGAACGGCGGCGTGCTCGACGATTGCAGAACGAGGTCGGCCAGGTCTTCGATCGTCGCGCATTCCTGCGCCGTCACGAACTCGGGATGGAAGCCGAGCGCCTGACCGAGCGTTGGATGCAGCGCCTTGCGCACGTATTTTTCGATGTTATAGGCGATCAGGCCCGCCGCGACGGCGCTGCGCGCGCCGAGCCAGCGCGGCAGATGCGACACGCCGATGCGAATTTCCGGTGCCGATGCCAGTTCGCCGAAGCGATCCGCGAAGATATCAAGTAGCGCCTGCCGGTAGATGCGGTAATGCGGAAACACGGACTGGCGCCGCAGAAGATTGCCCCAGTAGGCGTTCTTCGTGTTGCCGCGCAGGACGTCCGCGTAATAGCGCATGACCCAGCGCGCATCGTTCGTGTAGAGCATGCAGGCGGTGGCCGCGCCCGCCGAAATGCCCGCGATGATCCGCGGCCGGAGGTCCAGCTCCGGCTGCACGACGTTCCAGAATCCGGCTTGCCACCAGCAGCGGTTGCCGCCGCCCGCGAATACGACTTGATCGAACATTGCTTACTGGTCTTTGTTGATGAGCGCGTAGGTGGTCGTGGCGTGGGCGGCGAGTTCGTCCTGGTCGTCGTGCATGTCGATTTCGCCGAAGACGAGATTGCGCCCGCGCCGCATCACGCGCGCCGTGACGAGCACGTCGCCGGACTTGACCGGGCGCATGAACGTGGTGTTGAGGGAGACAGTGGTCATCGGCGAGAAACCGCCCATGACGTGCGATATGGCGACGACCATCGCGGTATCCGCGGCGGCCATGAACACCTGACCGCAGATGACGCCGCCCGCGTGACGCAGATGGTCCGAGTACGGCAGACGCAGCGTGACGGAGTCGGTCCCGATGGCCTCGGGCGCGAGCGACAGCTCGCGGACCCACGGCGCGAGGATGCGGTCCAGCAACGCGCGGATGGCGGCTTCGTCCATGTCTTCCTGTTCCGTAATGAGTTGACGAATCGAACGATGGTTCGGCGATGCGTCATGATAACGGCTGTTGTGGCGCGCGCTGTTCGGCGCGTGCGTCGTTGCGGCGTCGAATTTTCATGCGGAGGGCTTGCGCTTTTCGAAATTCTGCCGCTATAATTTCGCTTCTGTTGGGGCGTTAGCTCAGTTGGTAGAGCAGCGGACTCTTAATCCGTAGGTCGAGTGTTCGAGTCACTCACGCCCCACCAAGAATTCTCAAGGCCGGTCTAGCGAAAGCGGACCGGCCTTTTTCTTTTGCGCATTCCTTTTCGCGCGCAGCGCTGGCACAGCCTCGCCCGCACGACAAGCCCTTCGAACTTTCGGACCGCTCCGAAAAACCCGCTCCCCGAATGGCTTAACAATTCGCCTCCCATTTCCGCCGTCCGCCCATTCTGTCGCAGTCAGACAGACACGCGGGAACGACGGCGCATTCCCGGAGGCAAAACCATGAAAGTCCCGAAAGCCCGCACAGCGCTCGTCGCTGCGTCCGTCGCCGCCGTCTTGTGCGGATGCGCGACCGAAGCATCGCGCTCACTGCCGGTACCCGAAGTCAGCAGCGCCCGCACGCACTACGCCGGCAAGCCGGTCGCCGTATCCGTCGGCAAGTTCGACAACCGCTCCAGCTATATGCGCGGCGTGTTCTCGGACGGCGTCGATCGCGTCGGCAGTCAGGCGAAGACCATTCTGCTCACGACGCTGCAGCAGAGCGGCCGCTTCACTGTCCTCGAGCGCGACAACCTGAACGAACTGAAGCAGGAAGCCGCGTTCGCCAACAAGAACCAGGCGCTCAAGGGCGCGAGCTACGTCATCACCGGCGATGTCACGGAGTTCGGCCGCAAGGACGTCGGCGATCGCGAACTCTTCGGCGTGCTCGGAAGCGGCAAGACGCAAGTGGCGTACGCGAAGGTCAGCCTCAACATCGTCGATGCCACGACCTCCGAAGTCGTCGCATCCAGCCAGGGCGCGGGCGAATACAGCCTGTCGAATCGCGAAGTCATCGGCTTCGGCGGCACCGCCAGCTACGACTCGACGCTCAACGGCAAAGTGCTCGATCTGGCGATTCAGGAAGCCGTCAACCACCTCGTGGAAAAGGTCGACGCGGGCGCGTTGCAAGCCGCGAAGTAACAGCATCATCACTCATCAGCAGGTCTCACCATGTATTACAAGAAGCAGTTCTTGACCGGCCTCGCGCTGCCGGTCGCGGCAGCGTGCGCGCTGCTCGCCGGTTGCGCCACCCAAGGCACGCCGCCGCTCTATCAATGGGACGGCTATCAGCCCCAGGTGTACGAATACTTCAAAGGCCAGAAGAGCCCGGCCGAGCAGATCGATGCACTGGAAAAAGCGCGGCAGCAGATTCTCGCGAAGGGCAATGCGTTGCCGCCGGGATTCCATGCGCATCTCGGTACGCTGTACGCAAGCGTCGGACAGGTCGATTCCGCCCGGCAGGAACTGAATGCCGAGAAGCAATCCTTTCCCGAGTCGTCCGTTTATATGGACTTTTTGTTGAGCCATCTCAAATAAGCGCCGGCCATGACCATGACTTTCTCTCGCAAGTTCCTCGCGATGCTCTCCGCTCTGCTGATGCTGAGCGCCTGCGCCTCGCGCGCGCCGAATCAGACGGACTACACCGCGTTCCGCAATAGCAAGCCGCATTCGATTCTCGTGCTGCCGCCCATCAACGACACGTCGGACATCGGCGCGACGCACGGCATGTTGGCGCAAATGACGATGCCGCTCGCCGAAGCCGGCTACTACGTCGTGCCGGTGGCCGAGATGGACGAAACGTTCAAGCACAACGGCCTCACCACGCCCACCGATATCCAGAACGTCGCGCCCGCGAAGCTCCGCGAAATCTTCGGCGCGGACGCCGCGCTGTACACGACGGTCACGAGCTACGGCACGAAGTTCGTCGTCGTCGACAGCAAGACGGTCGTGTCGGCGAACGCGAAGCTCGTCGATCTCCGCTCGGGCGACGAACTGTGGAAAGGCTCCGCCACGGCCAACGGCAACGAGGTCGGCTACAACGTCGGCGCGGGCAACGGCAGCCTGATCGGCATGGTGGTTGGCGGCATCGCCAAACAGGTCACGCACTCGCTGACGGATAAATCGTTCGACGTTGCGGGTCTGACGAGCCAGCGCCTGCTCGCGACGGGCGACAAGACAGGCCTGCTCTACGGCCCTCGCTCGCCGAAATTCGGCACCGACTGAAGCATTCGCGATAGACGCTCCCACAGGCGTCTATCGCGCCTATGCCACCTCCGCGCCGCGCTTGAGCAAAAGCTCTCGCAGCACCGACCGGTGACACCGCGCCTCATTCTCGCAGTAGCACCCGACCGACAGATTGGTCGTATGCGAGAGCGCCGCGAGCAGGTCGAGCGACCTGCTCGCCTCCGGCGTCGCCATCTCCGCTTTGTATTTCCTCACGAAGGCGCTCCACTCCTTCTCCGTCTGCGCGCTCAGCGCCTCGGCCACCCGTTCCGCCGATGGCGCCAGGTTCGGGTACCACACGTCATAGAAGTTGCGGCTCGCGAACTCGGCTTTCGGCACGCCGCGCGGCGGCCGGCGAACGGTGCCGATGCGCAAGCCTTCGTTTTCGCTGCGCGGTGAGCCGAGCCGCACGATTCGAATGGCCATGCTCCGTCTCCCTGTTTTGGTCGTCACAGCATAACCGCCGTCGACGCGTTCGAGCGCGATCCGTCGCGTTCCCGTATCGTGTTGGATTATTCTTCTTCCGCTTACATCCGGAACACGACGTGCCCGCCGATCCCGCCCAATCCGCACCCCGCGACCCCGATGCGGCGATGACCTCCCGCGAGCGGCGCGGCATGGCCGCCATTTTGCTGGCCGTCGCGCTCGCCACGCTCGATACCGCCATCGCCAATACCGCGCTGCCCGCCATCGCCGCCGACCTCGGATCGACGCCGGCCGCGTCCGTCTGGATCATCAACGCGTACCAGCTCGCGATGGTCGCTACGCTGCTGCCGTTCGCGGCGCTCGGCGGCATCGTCGGGCACCGGCGCGTTTATCTGGGCGGGCTCGTCGTGTTCACGATCGCATCCGCGATATGCGCGTTCTCGTGGTCGCTGCCGACGCTCGTCGCCGCGCGGCTGCTGCAAGGGCTCGGCGCGAGCGCGATCATGAGCGTCAATACGGCGCTGATCAGCGCGCTGTTTCCGCTGCACCGGCTCGGGCGCGGCGTCGGTCTGAACGCGCTGATCGTCGGCATTGCGTTCGCGGTCGGGCCGACAGTGGCGTCCATCGTGCTGTCGCTCGGGACGTGGCCGTGGCTCTTCGCGGTGAATCTGCCGGTCGGCGTGCTCGCCCTTTTCATTGCGTGGCCCGCGCTGCCGCAAACGAGGCGCAGCGCGCACGGCTTCGATCGCGTGGCGGCGGCGCTCAACGTCGTCACGTTCGCGTCGCTTATCTTCGCGCTCGGCGAAGCGGCGCAGCGCGCGCCGTCGCACACGGTGCTCGCGGCGCTGGCCGTTGCGCTCGTCGCGGGCGCGCTGATGCTTCGGCGCGAGCGCGGGCATCCCGCGCCGATGCTGCCCGTCGATCTCTTTCGACGCCCGATGTTCGCGCTGTCCACGATGACCGCCGTCTGCTCGTTCGCCGCGCAAGGACTCGCGTTCGTGTCGCTGCCGTTTTACTTCGAGACGGTGCTCGGCCGCACGCAGGTGGAAACCGGCTTTCTGATGACGCCGTGGTCGGTGCTCGTCGCGTTGATGGCGCCCATCGCGGGGCGCTTGTCCGACCGCTACCCGCCGGGTCTGCTCGGCGGCATCGGCCTCGCCATGCTGTGCGCCGGCATGGTGTCGCTCGCGGCGCTGCCCGCGAATCCGCACGCGCTGGATATTTGCATCCGCATGTCAGTTTGCGGCGCGGGGTTCGGCTTCTTTCAGTCGCCGAATCTGAAGGCGTTCATGGCCAGCGCGCCGCGCGAACGAAGCGGCGGCGCGAGCGGCGTGGTCGCGACCGCGCGGCTCGTCGGGCAGGCGACGGGCGCGGCGCTCGTGGCGCTGTGTTTCGGCATCGCGGGAAAGCACGGTCCGGCGCTCGCGCTTTCGCTGGGCGCGGGCTTTGCAGGAGCGGCGAGCGTCGCGAGCGGGTTGCGGCTGGCGACGCGTGATGCCGGCTCGGCGGCGGGGATGGCGCGGGAGTGAGTCGCGGTGATTGGGACGCACCTTTTCGGCAAGGCGTTGGCTAAAGCGGGCGCACCGAGAAGCTCGTGTTGCCCAGCGGAAGCGTGGCGTCGCGGGGTCGCGTACGTGCGCTGAAACATGCCGTTGGGACCAGCCGATTCTGCGCGGCGGCAGTTGCCGCTTGACCGCATCGAAGGCGTTACTTGCCGCAGGTTACGGGCGACGCGCGACGCTGGCGCGGCGTTGTCGGCATTGGGGCGAGCGTGAATCCGACGCGCCGGACTCGCCGCTTCAACGCGGGAACGGCGGTGTATCCGACGACACGCCGGACCCAATCGAAGGCGTCCGGTTCGGCCACCCGCAGCACGCGACGAAATCCAAGGGACCCAAAGTCGCCGCTGTGGCGACGCGCGAGCCCAGTGCGGCGTCGACTGACACGGCGCGGGCATGAATCGAAGCGGCCCGGATTTGCCGCCTGCAACGTCCAACACCGAACCCGCGGCGGCCCGCGTGACGCAGAAGCGAACTAAATGCCGCCGCTCAGATCCGCCGCACCTTCACCTTGCGCCCCTTCAGCTTCCCGGCGCCGAGCCTGCGGATGGCGTCATCGGCAATGCCGCGTTCTACCGCCACGTAAGTCACCATATCCATCACGTTGATCTTGCCGATCTGCGCGCCGTCGAAACCCGCATCGCCGGTGAGCGCGCCGAGCACGTCGCCCGGGCGGATCTTGTCCTTGCGTCCGCCGAGAATCTGCAACGTGGCCATCGGCGGCTTCAGATGCCCGGGCTCGGCCGACGTCAGTTCCGACAGCGGATGCCACTCCACTTCCGCGCGCTGCGCTTCTTCAATGGCGCCCACGCGTCCCATTTCGTCCATGCTTGCGAGCGACAGCGCCCAGCCCTCCTCGCCCGCGCGCCCCGTGCGGCCGATGCGATGCACATGCACTTCCGGGTCCGGCGTCACGTCGACGTTGATGACCGCTTCCAGTTGCGCGATGTCGAGCCCGCGCGCCGCCACATCGGTCGCGACGAGCACAGAGCAACTGCGATTGGCGAACTGCACGAGCACCTGATCGCGTTCGCGCTGTTCGAGCTCGCCATGCAGCGTGAGCGCCTCGAAGCCTTGCGCGCGCAGCACGTCGAGCAAGTCGCGGCATTGCTGCTTGGTGTTGCAGAACGCGAGCGTGCTCACCGGACGATAGTGATCCAGCAACAGCCCGACGGCGTGCAGCCGCTCGTGGTCTTCCACCTGATAGAACCGCTGCTTGATCTTGGCATTGCTGTGCTGCTCGGTGAGCTTGATCTCCCGCGGATTGCGCAGGAACTGCTGGCTCAGCTTCGCGATGCCTTCGGGATACGTCGCAGAAAAGAGCAGCGTCTGCCGGTCCTTCGGGCACTGCCGCGCGACGGACGCGATGTCGTCGAAGAAGCCCATGTCGAGCATGCGGTCAGCTTCGTCGAGGACGAGCGTGCGGACCGCGGCGAGCGAAAGCGTTTCGCGCTGCAGATGATCCATGATGCGCCCCGGCGTTCCCACGACGATATGCGCGCCGTGCTCGAGACTCGCGATCTGCGGACGCATGGGCGTTCCGCCGCACAGCGTCAGCACCTTCACGTTTTCTTCCGCGCGCGCGAGGCGGCGGATTTCCTGCGTGACCTGATCGGCGAGCTCGCGCGTCGGACAGAGCACGAGCGCCTGCACGGCGAATTGCTTCGCGTCGAGCCGCGCGAGCAGCGGCAGCGTGAAGGCCGCGGTCTTGCCGCTGCCGGTTTTCGCCTGCGCGATGAGGTCGTGCCCCGCGAGCGCATGCGGCAGGCTGGCGGCCTGAATCGGCGTCATCGACGCGTAGCCGAGTTGTTGCAGGTTCGCCTGCATCGCCGGGGAAAGCGGCAGGTTCGCGAAGGAAGTGTCGGTGGTCATGGCGTTAATGCGAGCCTCGCGGCGGGATGTCGCTGACTTGTTCGTAGGAGACGGCGCCCTCCGGCGACTCGTGGCGCGTCACGTAGTTACGCGCGCCGCACATCGGGCAGCGGAACAGCAAACCTTGGCCTTCGTTTTTGATGACGACGTCCGAGGGCTGCCATTCTGCTTGGCAGGATTGGTTTCGGCAGGTGAACATGGGGGAAGTTCTCTTGATTGCGATCCGCGCGGGGTGCGCCCGCGCGCGATGGATTGGCTCGAAGCCGAAGTGTACGCGGGTTGGCGCGGGGCTTCGGGGATTAGAGGGGGCGCGGTTGTCCGCGGAAGACTTGGGTGCGATGCCAGGCGACGAACCGGCTCGACGGGTGATGTTCCGCTCTGACGGGCGCGTTCAGTCGGTTGCCGTGATGCCGTAGCAAGATGTGGTCGAATTGGTCGGTGCCGTGCGCTTCTTCGGAGACCAGCACGCGCCGCTCGTCGCCGAGCGTGAAGGCGCCGATGTCGAAGAGCTTGTGATGCAGGCAGCAGAGCGCGATACCGTTCTCGACGACATCCGGTCCCTCGAATTGGAACCATTTGATGTGCGCGGCTTCGAGGCCGATCGTGCGGTTGCTGATGCGCATGTCGAAGTTGCACAGGGCGCAGCGGTATTGGTACGCCCTGAGCACGTCGTTGCGAAAGTCTGGACTGCGGCGCGTTTTGGCTGTCAGCGGCGCGTCAAGCGCGAGGCCGACTGCGGCGAGAATGTCCTCGTGCATGCTGTCCGGGAAATGCGCGTCGAGCAATCCACGCGCGACGTCGCTAATGGCTTGCGGGTCGCTGTCGAAGGTGCGTAGGACGTCATCGGAGAACCGGCCGGTGGCGTCGACGGTGCGCAGCTGCGTCTTGGTCAACGCCGCGTTGGACGCGAGCAGAGCGCCCGAGCGGCGCGCGGCGACCCGCCAGACGTCGTCGCTCTGCAGGCGAAGAAACGGCATCTCCGGATACAGCGTGCGCCGCCAAGGGCCGAACTCGCGCAAGAGTTCGTTCAGCTTGCTTTCGTACTGATTGAACGGCACCTCGCGGACTCCGCGGCGGTACAAGCCGAGCGCGAGCAATATCAGTAATGGCTTATGAGGCGCGCGCTCGTCACCGCGTTGCCACACCTTCAACGCCTCGAAGCGTTGAAGGATGTCGGGCGGGTGACGGCGCTGCATGCTGCTTGATTCAAATGCGGGCGACGGGGTTTGCCCCGCTCCCCTCAAACATCAATATTCCCCGCCCGCAACGCATTGCTCTCGATAAACGCCCGACGCGGCTCGACGTCATCGCCCATCAGCGTCGTAAAGATGCCATCGGCCGCAATCGCGTCTTCGATCTGCACGCGCAGCAGACGCCGCACGTTCGGGTCCATCGTCGTTTCCCAAAGCTGCTCGGGATTCATCTCCCCGAGCCCCTTATAGCGTTGCTTCGACACGTTGCGTTCCGCGTCCGCGATCAGCCACTTCATTGCGCTCTTGAAGTCCGACACGGCCATCGACCGCTCGCCGCGCTTGATCAGCGCGCCTTCACCGATCAAGCCCTTGAACGTATCCGCCGTCGAAACCAGTTGCTTGTAGTCAGCGGTCAATTGCAGGTCTTCGTCGAACACGGAAACCTTCACGTTGCCGTGATGACGCCGCTTGATATGCAGCGAGCGCACTTCGCGCACCTGATCGTAGGCCGGCTCCACCGTCACTTCCGGTTTCAGCGGATCGGCACGCAGCCGCGCTTCGAGCGCCTTCCCCGATGCAGCCGCCGCTTCCTCCGTCGACAGATCGATCACGACTCCATCCATCACGGCTTCCAGCGCGGCCGCGTCGTAAATGCGGCTGATGCGATCCACCACCGCCTGCGCCAGCAAATACGCACGCGCCAGTTCGCCGAGCGCATCGCCCGAAATCGGGTCTGCGCCTTCGCTCGGAATCAGTTCGGAACCCTGTAGCGCGAGCTTCAGCATGTGCTGGTTGAGCTCGTGCGCGTCCTTCATGTACCGTTCGTCCTTGCCCGCCTTGATCTTGTACAGCGGCGGCTGCGCGATGTAGATATACCCGCGCTCGACGATCTCCGGCATCTGCCGGTAGAAGAACGTCAGCAAGAGCGTGCGAATGTGCGCGCCGTCCACGTCCGCATCCGTCATGATGATGATGCGGTGATAGCGCAGCTTGTCGAGGTTGTAATCGTCCTTGCCGATGCCGCAGCCGAGCGCCGTCACGAGCGTCACGATCTGCTCCGACGAGATCAGCTTGTCGAAGCGCGCCTTCTCCACGTTCAGCACCTTGCCGCGCAGCGGGAGAATCGCCTGGAATTTGCGGTCGCGTCCTTGCTTGGCCGACCCGCCCGCCGAGTCGCCCTCGACAATATAAATCTCCGACTTCGCCGGGTCCTTCTCCTGGCAGTCCGCGAGCTTGCCCGGCAGGCCAATGCCATCGAGCACGCCCTTGCGGCGCGTCATCTCGCGCGCCTTGCGGGCCGCGTCGCGCGCACGCGCGGCATCGACGATCTTGCCCGTGATGATCTTCGCGTCATTCGGCGTTTCCTGCAGGTAGTCTTCGAGCGCCTTCGCGACGACCTCCTCGACCGGCGCGCGCACTTCCGACGACACCAGCTTGTCCTTCGTCTGCGAACTGAACTTTGGCTCCGGCACCTTCACGGAGAGCACGCACGACAAACCCTCGCGCATGTCGTCGCCGGTGGTTTCCACCTTCGCCTTCTTCGCGATGTCGTTGTCCGTGATGTACTTGTTGATGACGCGCGTCATCGCGGCGCGCAGGCCGGTCAAGTGCGTGCCGCCGTCGCGCTGCGGAATGTTGTTCGTGAAGCAGAGCACGCTTTCATTGAAGCTGTCGTTCCACTGCATGGCCACTTCGACGGTCACATTCTCGCGCTCGCCGGTCGCGTGGAAGACGGTCGGATGCAGCACCTGCTTCTGCTTGTTGATGTATTCGACAAAGCCCTTCACGCCGCCCGCGAATGCGAAGTCGTCTTCCTTGCCGGTGCGCAGGTCCGTCAGGCGGATGCGCACGCCGTTGTTCAGGAAGGACAGCTCGCGCATGCGCTTGGCGAGAATGTCGTAGTGGAATTCGACATTGCCGAAGATGGTCGCATCCGCGAGGAAGTGGACTTCTGTGCCGCGCTTTTCCGTGTCGCCAACGACGGGCATCGGCGAATACTGCACGCCGTCTTCCTCGACGATCTCGCGGTTCTGCACCACGCCGCGCGCGAATTCCATGAAGTGCTTCTTGCCGTCGCGGCGCACGGTGAGGCGCAGCCATTCGGACAGCGCGTTCACGCACGAGACGCCCACGCCGTGCAGGCCGCCCGACACCTTGTAGCTGTTCTGGTCGAACTTGCCGCCCGCGTGCAGCTCGGTCATCACGATTTCGGCGGCGCTGCGCTTCGGATCGTGCTTGTCGTCGCGCTTCAGGCCCGTGGGCACGCCGCGGCCGTTGTCCGTCACGGAGATGGAGTTGTCCGCGTGAATCGTCACGTGGATGTCGTCGCAGTAGCCGGCCAGCGCCTCGTCGATGGAGTTGTCCAGCACTTCGAACACGAGGTGATGCAGACCGGTGCCATCCGACGTATCGCCGATATACATGCCCGGACGCTTGCGCACCGCCTCCAGCCCTTCGAGGATCTGAATGGAGGATGCGCCGTAGCTGTTGTCGGGTTGCGAATGTGTGTTTTCAGTCATGGATTTCTTCCGGTTCTGCGTCACTGCTTCGACACTGCTTCGATAACTGCTCGTAAATGCTCGAACTTTTCAAAACACCTTAAAAACGCCAAAGGGGCGCGTCGCCCCTTGGAGTGTGGTCGGTGTCGTACGCGTCAGATGCGCATCGGCATCACCACGTATTTGAATTCCTCGTTCTCCGGAATGGTGATCAGCGCGCTGGAATTCGCGTCGCCGAGCGCCACCTGGAGCGTGTCGACCTTCAGATTCGCGAGCACGTCGAGCAGATACGTGACGTTGAATCCGATATCGACGGTATCGCCCTGATACGCGATTTCGAGTTCTTCCTGCGCTTCTTCCTGGTCCGCGTTCGTGGACATGATCTTGAGCTGGCCCGGTTCGACGAGGCAGCGCACGCCCTTGAACTTGTCGGACGTGAGAATGGCCGCGCGCTGAAGGGAACGCTGCAATTCTTCGCGGCCGATCTCGAACGTGTTTTTGTGCGACTTCGGAATCACGCGCTGGAAGTCGGGGAACTTGCCTTCGACCAGCTTCGACACCAGTTCCACCTGACCGAACGTGAACTTCACCTGCGTCGCAGCGATGTCGATTTTCAGCGTGTCGTCGATGTCTTCCAGCAGACGCTGCAATTCCAGAATGGTCTTGCGCGGAATGATCACTTCCTGACGCGGGAACGCGCCTTCGATCTTCATGGACGAGAACGCGAGGCGGTGACCGTCGGTGGCTACTGCCATCAGCTGATCGCCGTCCACCACCAGCAGCATGCCGTTCAGGTAGTAGCGAATGTCCTGCTGGGCCATCGCGAAATACACCATGCCGAGCAGCTGGCGGAACGTCTTTTGGGGAACCGACAGGCTCGCGCCGAAGTCAGTAGCCTGGTTGACCGTGGGGAACTCGTCCGCGGCGAGCGTCTGCAGGTTGAAGCGGCTCTTGCCCGAGCGCACGGTGAGGCGCTTGTCGGAGAGGTCGAGCGCGACTTCGCCGGCGGGCATGGCGCGCAGAATGTCGAGCAGCTTGCGCGCGGCGACGGTGGTGGCGACCTGATCGCCGCCGACGCCGAAGTCGGCGCGCGTGGTGATCTGAAGTTCGAGGTCCGTCGAAAGGAACGACACGTCCGCGCCGTTCTTGGTGATGAGCAGATTGGCGAGGATAGGCAACGTATGGCGGCGTTCTACGATACCGCTCACGGTTTGCAGCGGCCTTAGAAGATTATCTCGTTCGGTCTTGACCAGTTGCATAGAGTTCCTTCATTGATGTGACGGCCTGTCCGGGCGGTTCGCCACCGTAGCGCCACCGTTCGCCCGCCGGACAACCTCGTAACACGCGTTGCCGGCCCCCCGCCGGTCACTCGCGAAAGCTTGCGCTTCAGAACCGTCCAGGCCAGCGGACGGCAAACCTGTATTGTGCCTGAAAACAGCACGGCTCCCTAGAAATTGGGGGCGTTTCCGCCAATAAACAGGCTTGCACGCGCAACAATCGACGCCTGCCGCCGCGCGCCGCCCGGCGGCTCTCGTCAGCCCTTCAGCGTCTGTTCCAGCACGTGCAGTTCGTGGTTCAGCTGCGCGTCGTTGCCGCGCTCGGCGGCGATCTTGCGCACCGCGTGCAGCACGGTCGTGTGATCGCGGCCGCCGAACAGCTCGCCGATCTCGGGCAGGCTTTTCTGCGTCAGTTCCTTCGCCAGATACATGGCGATCTGACGCGGACGCGCGATATTGGCCGGCCGCTTTTTCGAGTACATGTCGGCGACCTTGATGTTGTAGAAATCCGCGACCGTCTTCTGGATGTTCTCGACCGAGATTTGCCGGTTCTGCACCGTCAGCAGGTCTTTGAGCGCCTCTTTGGTCAGCTCGATGGTGATGTCGCGGCCGTGGAACTTCGAGTACGCGAGAATCTTGCGCAGCGCGCCTTCCAGTTCGCGCACGTTCGAGCGCAGATGCTTCGCGACGAAAAACGCCACGTCTTCCGACAGGCTCACGCCTTCGGAAATCGCCTTGCGCATCAGAATGGCGACGCGCATCTCCAGTTCCGGCGGCTCGATGGCGACCGTCAAACCGGAGTCGAAGCGCGAGATCAGGCGATCGTCGATGCCGGAGATTTCCTTCGGATAGGTATCGCTCGTGATGATGACCTGGGCCTTGTTGGCGACGAGCGCCTCGAACGCATAGAAGAATTCTTCCTGCGTGCGCGACTTGCCGGAGAAGAATTGAATATCGTCGATTAGCAGCAGGTCGAGCGAGTGGTAATAACGCTTGAAGTCGTCGAACGCCTTGCGCTGGTACGCCTTCACCACGTCGGACACGTACTGTTCCGCATGGATGTAGCGGATGCGCGCGCCGGCCTTGTCCATCAGCAGTTGATTGCCGATGGCGTGGATCAGGTGCGTCTTGCCGAGGCCGACGCCGCCATACAGAAAGAGCGGGTTGTACGAGATGCCCGGGTTGTCCGCCACCTGAATGGCCGCCGCGCGAGCAAGCTGGTTCGCCTTACCGGTCACGAAGTTGTCGAACGTGAGCACCGGATTGAGCTTCGAACGTTCGTAGGCGGAATCGGTTTCACCGCCCGCCGACGGCGCCCCGCCCGGCCGCCACGTGCGCCGGCCAGCAGCGGCCTCGTTGGCGTCGAGGCTCGGAAGATCGAGGTCGACCTGTTCATCTTGCGTGGACTGCGCCTGCTGCGCCGCTTCGGCAGCGAGCGCGTTGACGTGCGCCGTCGCGTTCGCGTGCGCCACTACCGAGGGCGCGGCGGGCGCAGCCGCCGGCGCGGGCGGACGCGGCGGCGTGACGCTCACGCGCGGCGCGGCGTTCGGCGCGCCGCCGACAGCGCTGCGGGCGGTCGCTTTCGGATCGAGAACGAACTGCACGTCGATGGGCGCGCTGAAGAACTCGCGCGCCACGTCCGCGATGCGTCCGGAGAACTGGCTTTTCACCCAGTCGAGCTTGAAGCGGTTCGGCGCGGCGATGCGCAGCGTGCTCGCGTCGGCATCGAAGTCGACCGGGGTCAGCGGCTTGATCCACGTGACGTACTGCTGAGGCGTGAGCTCGCGCTCCAGCAGTGCGGAACAGTGTTCCCAGAAATCGTTCATCGAGTGCGGTCGTTATGGTTGCTGCGCGCCACCTGCGGCCATGCTTGCCGAACGCGTCCGATTTCGTCGGATGGGTCGGCAAGTCCCGGCACGGCCAAGCAGGCATGCTCCGGAGGCTTACGCCGCAAGGGTTTGCGGGCGAACGGCGGGCCGAAGCAGCGGGCGGATATTTGGGAGTAAGGCGAGATTCTAACGCCAAACCCTCGCGGCGCGCGAGTTATCCACAGGGTCACATCACCGCGCCGAAAGAGGGCGAAAGACGCGGGCTGGACCGTCGATGGGCGCTAAACTATTGACGGTCAATAGGAAAACGGTTTAAATAGCGGGTTCCGCGAAAACAGAATTCCTGAACCTCCGGCCATCGTGCTTGCAGTGACCACACTGGAGCCAAGCCCGCGCGGTCAATCAACTCAAGTGAGAGCACCATGAAACGTACTTACCAACCTTCCGTGACGCGCCGCAAGCGCACCCATGGCTTCCGCGTTCGCATGAAGACCGCCGGCGGCCGCAAGGTCATCAACGCTCGCCGCGCGAAGGGCCGCAAGCGCCTGGCTATCTAAGACAGGCACGGTGCTGCTCGCAGCCGCGTCGCGTTCGGAGACGGACGCATCGGAAGGTGGCGAGCCGCTTGCCGAGCGCCGCACAGAAGTCTTGAAACAGGACATCGTCGAGTTGCCGGCGTCGGCCGCGTTCCCCAAGGCCGCAAGGCTGCTGAAAACGGATGAGTTCTCATCCGTTTTTCGTTTGCGCCCCTGGCGGCGTTCGCCGCACTTCGTTCTGTACGGAAAGCCCACGGGCAACGAAGCGCGGCTCGGGCTCGTCATCGGTAAAAAGCAGGCGCCGCGCGCCGTCACGCGCAATCTGATCAAGCGGCTTGCGCGCGAAGCGTTCCGGCTGCGTCGCGAAGAGCTGCGCGGATTCGACATCCTCGTGCGGCTGCACGCGAAAATCGACCGCAAGGCGATGCCGAGCGCCAGTTCGCCGCCGCTCGGTGCGTTGTGCCGCGGCGAACTGGAAGCACTCTTCGACCGTGCCGTGCGCGAAGCAGCGCGCCGCGTGGCCGAACCCGTGGCGGCGCCGCCTTCGGCGCCCGCCGTCGACGAATCATCCGGCCCTTCCGGGTCATGAAGCGCGGGCCGCGTCGGTTTGCCTCTCACCGCAAGCCGGGCGCGCAGCGCGAAGCTTATGCAAACGGCACTCATCGCGTTGTTGCGCTTCTACAAGGTTGCGATCAGCCCCCTGCTCGGCAACCGGTGCCGCTTTTACCCTTCCTGTTCCGACTACGCGCGCGAGGCAATCCAGTATCATGGCGCCGCGCATGGCACGTATCTCGCCGCAAAACGGCTCTGCCGCTGCCATCCCTTTTCGGCGGGCGGCGTCGATCTCGTGCCGACACCGTCCCGTGCTCCCGGTTCTTCATCCGCTTCCACGCAGGCGGATAGCCCGGCTGCAGGTTCCGCCCAAGAAAAGCATTCACCACTAAACGGCGCAAATGCGCTTACCGATCGACACTGAGACAACGCATGGATATCAAACGCACCGTCCTATGGGTCATCTTCTTCGTGTCAGTTGTCATGCTGTTCGACAACTGGCAGCGCGACCATGGGCGCCCGTCGATGTTCTTCCCGAGCGCGACGCAGCCGGCCAAGACCGCCAGCAACCCGGCACCGGGCTCGGCCACCCCGGGCGCGCAGCCTTCCGAACTGACGAACGCGCCGGCCGGCGCCGCGCCGGGCACCTCGACGCCGCCCGCCACGGCGGCTTCGCAGCTCGTCAAGTTCACGACGGACGTGTATTCCGGTGAGATCGACACGCGCGGCGGCACGCTCTCGAAGCTCTCGCTGCTGAAGGAAGGCGACGGCAAGCAGCCCGACCTCTACATCACGCTCTTCGATCACACCGCGAACCACACGTATCTCGCGCGCACCGGCCTGCTCGGCGGCGACTTCCCGAATCACAACGACGTCTTCACGGCGGTGCCGGGCCAGACGTCGCTGTCGGGCGACGCGAAGACGCTGACGCTCGCGTTCGAATCGCCGGTGAAGGGCGGCGTGAAGGTCGTGAAGACGTACACGTTCACGCGCGGCAGCTACGTGATCAACGTCGATACGAAGATCGAGAACGTCGGCAATGCGCCGGTCACGCCGAAGCTCTACATGGAACTCGTGCGCGACAACACGCCGGTGGAGACGCCGCGCTTCTCGCACACGTTCATCGGGCCGGCTGTCTATACCGATCAGAAGCACTTCCAGAAGATCGATTTCAGCGACATCGACAAAAACAAGGCCACGTTCGAGCCGTCCGCGAACAACGGCTGGGTCGCGATGGTGCAGCACTACTTCGCGTCCGCGTGGATTCCGAAGGAAGGCGCGCAGCGCGATATCTATGTCCAGAAGATCGACCCGAGCCTGTACCGCGTCGGCGTGCAGCAGCCGGTGCAGACCATCGCGCCGGGACAAAGCGTGACCGTCGATGCGCGTCTTTTCGCCGGGCCGGAAGAAGAGCGCATGCTGGAAGGCATCGCGCCGGGTCTGGAGCTGGTGAAGGACTACGGCATGGTGACGATCATCGCCAAGCCGCTTTTCTGGCTGCTCGAGAAGATTCACGGTTTTGTCGGCAACTGGGGCTGGGCGATCGTGCTGCTGACGCTGCTCATCAAGGCCGTGTTCTTCCCGCTGTCGGCGGCGAGCTATAAGTCGATGGCGCGCATGAAGGAAATCACGCCGCGCATGCAGCAAATTCGCGAACGCTTCAAGAGCGATCCGCAGAAGATGAACGCGCAGCTGATGGAGCTGTACAAGACCGAGAAGGTGAATCCGTTCGGCGGCTGCCTGCCGGTGGTGATTCAGATTCCGGTGTTCATCTCGCTGTACTGGGTGCTGCTGTCGTCGGTGGAAATGCGCGGCGCGCCGTGGATCGGCTGGATTCACGATCTGTCGCAGCAGGACCCGTATTTCATCCTGCCGGTGCTGATGGCCGTGTCCATGTTCCTTCAGACGAAGCTGAACCCGACGCCGCCGGACCCCGTTCAAGCCAAGATGATGATGTTCATGCCGATCGCGTTCTCGGTCATGTTCTTCTTCTTCCCGGCTGGTCTCGTGCTGTATTACGTGGTGAACAACGTGCTGTCGATCGCGCAGCAGTACTACATCACGCGGATGATGGGACAGCGTAAGAAGAAGGTGGCTTGAGTTCCTGACTGCTGTTTTGGATGTGAAGACGCCCGGCTTTGCCGGGCGTTTTTTTTGAGCCGCGCTTACAGCTTGGGCAAAAGTGAATTCACTCTAGCGACCTCAGTTGCTGCAACTTGTCGCCGATCTCGTCGATTAATTCACGTCTTCTTCGCGGTTTATCTTCTTCGGCGTACGGCGGCAACACTTCCGCAGCTTCGACGGACGAGCGAGAAGCTGCTTCATCGTCTTCCCAGCCGCGCAGCCATGCTTCCGTTTTTCCTACGAGATGAGTTAGCAGGGGCCAGTTGCTTTTGAGTGGGAAGCGCCTCCCCAGAACCCAGTTTCGTGCCGTGTTTTCCGCCATGGTGGAATGCGGATAACGGTGATTCCAAAAAAGTAAGAAATCGGCGCCGCTATCCGTCCTGAACCGCTTCTCCTTGAACCGCGGCAGCGTCTCGATCTCGTCTCGTTTGGCCTCGAGCGCACGCCGCAATTGCTCCCCGAATTTGGCCGAATCTAGAAAATTTTTCATGCAGCAAGTTTCAAAGATTTTGCCGTTTGCGTCGCAACGCCTGGATTGCGGTTTCCTCAACCAAGGTTGCGGCGCGAGAAGAGACAACCCGCTCGGCCTTATCCGGCGGGCGTCTCAGGCAGGATAATTCAAGCTCGGAATCGCAACCACACGAGCGAAAAAATTGGTGAAAAATGATGGCTCGTGGCCTTCTAGCGCTTCATCGCCCCATAAAACTGGTCGATAAGTTCCTCCAGCAAATACCGATGATGCGGCGACAGCGCCTCGATCTTCGACGCAAGTTCCAGCGTGACCTCGGACGCCGGGTACTTTTCGTCGCGGGGAAGCGGCTTTGGCGCCGTCTGCGCCCCGCCGCTCGGCGGCGGGCCGTAATGCAGCCAGTGGAGATCCACCTTTAGCCATTCAGCGAGTGTCTGGAGCTTGTCGCTCGTGGGAATGGAGCGCCCGGTGAGCCACTTGTGCGCGGTTTGCGGAGACACCGGCTCGCCCTGGTAGCGCAGATTGAACTTGTTCGCGAGATCGGTCGCGCCCCGCATCCTCTCGGGGGCGCGGGCCATGGAAAATTTGAGCCGTTCTGAGAAATCGGCCTTCTCTTGCTGTGTTGGCATGCGTTCAATTGTGCAAGGCAATCGCTGCCTATACGTCAACCACCTGCGCTAGATATCACGTGTTACAGACGGTCTTTATCCTGTATAAGCGACTCGATGCTTGCCTGATGTCAGCCATGCAAATCCTGTCTGACCGTGCGTGCGGGCGCATCGGTCGGTGCGCCAGTCAATACGCTGCTGCACAGCGCGATCCGAAATCGTATCTTGTTTAAGATAATGCAAGAATTGTCCTAGCGAATCGGATCAATGAACGCGCGATACAATGCCGGCTCCTCCCGACGCACCCCTCCGACCGCCGCCATGCTGACCAACGACACCGATCCCATCGTCGCTATCGCCACCGCGCCGGGGCGCGGCGGAATCGGCGTCGTGCGGCTGTCATTCGGGCGGGCGGGCGAGGCGGCCGCGCAGCACGCGATGCAGGCGCTGTGCGGCCAGCCGCTCACGCCGCGCCACGCGAGCTATGTGCCGTTCATCGACGGCAACGGCGAGGCACTCGACCGCGGCATCGCGCTGTACTTTCCCGCACCGCATTCGTACACGGGCGAGCACGTTCTGGAGTTGCAGGGCCACGGCGGGCCGATCGTGCTGCAACTCGTGCTGCAACGGGCGATCGAGGCCGGACGCGACTTCGGCCTGCGGCTCGCGGAGCCCGGCGAGTTCACGCGCCGCGCGTTTCTCAACGACAAGCTGGATCTCGCGCAGGCCGAAGCCGTCGCCGACCTGATCGAAGCGAGCACGGAAGCCGCCGCGCGTTCAGCCGGCCGCTCGTTGGAAGGCGCGTTCTCGCGCGAGATTCACGCGCTCGTCGAGGACGTCATTACGCTGCGCATGCTGGTCGAGGCGACGCTCGATTTCCCCGAAGAAGAGATCGACTTTCTCGAAGCCGCCGACGCGCGCGGCAAGCTCGCGCGTATCCGCGAACGGCTGGATCGCGTGCTCGCGGATGCCCGGCAAGGCGCGCTCCTGCGCGAGGGTATGTCGGTGGTGCTGGCGGGCCAGCCGAACGTCGGCAAATCGTCGCTGTTGAATGCGCTCGCCGGAGCGGAACTGGCGATCGTCACGCCGATTGCGGGCACCACGCGCGACAAGGTTGCGCAGACGATTCAGGTCGAGGGCATCCCGCTGCATATTATCGACACCGCCGGCTTGCGCGAGACCGAAGACGAAGTGGAGCGCATCGGCATCGAGCGCACGTGGGGCGAGATCGAGCGCGCGGACGTCGTGCTCCACTTGCTCGACGCTCGCACCGGGATGACCTCCGACGACGAGTCGATTGCTGCCCGCTTTCCGCAGGGCGTGCCGGTCGTTCGCGTGCTGAATAAGACAGATCTCGCGGGCGCGCCGGCCGCCGTGCGCGAAGGCGACGACCAAGCGCGCGAAGTCAACCTGTCCGCCAAGACGGGCGACGGCATAGCGCTGCTGCGCGAGCAATTGCTGAAAATCGCCGGTTGGCAGGCGGGCGCCGAAAGCGTGTACCTCGCGCGCGAACGGCACCTCATTGCGCTGCGCGAAGCACGCGAGCATCTTGCGCTCGCCGCCGACCACGCGAGCCAACAATCGCAGGTGCTCGACCTCTTCGCCGAAGAATTGCGGCTGGCGCAGGACAGCCTGAACGCGATCACCGGCGAATTCACTTCCGACGATCTGCTCGGCGTTATCTTCAGCCGGTTCTGCATCGGGAAGTAAAGCCGTCAAGCCGAGCGCGGAGGCCCCAACTCACGCAATTCGGCCGTGAGCTTTTCGGCTTCCTCGGGCCGTCCGTGAAATGCCGCCGGCGTGTTCTGGAACATCTCGATCGCGTACGCTCCGTCACAAAGGGAAAGCACGAGCGTCTGCACGGCATTGAAGCGCGGATCGAGCGCGTCCTGTCCGCGCGGCCACATGCCGGCCACCGCCCGCAGCAACAACGTCTGCCCGGCCGCCATGCGCCTGACCTCGCGCACTTTTGCGACGAAAAGCGGCGTCGGATGCGCCGCGAAGATCGGCGTCAAATGCGCCTGGATGCAGGCCCGACCGTCGATGACGCTGCCGTCGAAGCCGACGAGGCTGCCTCGCTCGGCAAAGCGCCCGGCCATGGAGGCGGCGTCCTGCCGATTCCAGTCGTCGAGCAGCGCGAAATACACGCGCCGCGCGCTGGCGGTCCAGTCGTCGATGCCGTTCATGCCGCCCTCTTCCAAGCCGCGGCGAACACGCCCGCGCCCATCAGCAACGCACCGCCGGTGCGGTTCACGGCGCGCTGCACCGAAGTCTTGCGGATCGCGCGGCGCGCTCCCGATGCGAGCAGCGCATAAGCGAACGCGTTCGCCGCCGCGATGCCCACGAACGTAGCTTCCAGAATGGCGATCTGCGAGACGGACGCCGCGTGCGGATCTACGAACTGCGGCACGAAGGCGACAAAGAAAATGATGCTTTTGGGATTGAGCGTAGTGACTGCGTAGGCGTGCGCCATGATCCGGCTCGTGCGCAGTTCGCCAGCCGGCTTGACCGCGTCGGTATCGACGAAGGGCGCGCGCCACAGCTTTACGCCGAGATAGAACAGATAAGCCGCGCCGATCCATTTCACGGCCATGAAAAGCTCCGCCGATGCCGCGAGCACCACGCCCAGACCGAGCATGGAAGCAGTCATCGCGGTGAGGTCGCCGAGCGCGACGCCAACCGTCGTGGCAAGCGCGTATTTGCGGCCGTGGCCGAGCGCGTACGAGACGACGAGCAGGACTGTCGGCCCGGGAATCGCCACCAGGATCGCCGAAGCGATTGCGAACGGCAGCCATTGAGCGAGCGTCATTCCGAGTTCTCCTTGAGTAATGCCGTCGATTTATCCACGAACCGGCGTGCGTGACAATAGGCCGTTCGGCTAGCTTCCGCCACTGACCGTCGGCTGCTATGCGCGTTGTCGCGGCCCGACTGGGACCGCTTCTGCGGCGCATCAAAAGCGGAACGAGACAAATCGCCGCACCAACACGCGCCTTTCGGTGAATTCGTTTTCACTTTCGCCCGTTAATCGGCCGTTCGTCGTAACGGGGACCGCGAGTAATCTCGGAGATAAAAACTGCGACATTGCGTCTTGTTGCAATCGCACACAACATATGCTTGCAACGCGACGCCGCTCATTTAGCATGAGTTCACGGAACGGGTTTTATATACGTTGCTAATGTCGCGGCTTGAGTCCGGAGGCTCTATTCATGAAGAAACGCGCCAGTGCTGTCTTCGCCGTGGTGAGCTTGGTTGTCGCGGTCTCCGCGGCCTATGCGCAGGACAACGCCATCCAGCCCCAGCAGACGTTCAAATTCAGGCCGAATTCGTACGGCTGCTTGTCGAAAGATAAATTCGATTCAGCGGATCAGCACGCGAGAGCCGGCGAGCATCAGCGAATGCAGCAGTTTTTCGAAGGCTACGAGTGCATATCGACGCCGGTGGATTCGCATTTTCGCGTGCTGCGCGTGGTCGGCCACGACATCGAATTCGTGAATGCAGCGAATAGCGACACGCAAGGCATGTGGACCGCGGATCGCTTTATCGATCAATAGGCCGTCGTATTCGAGCGCCTTGAAAACGGCGCGGTCGCCCGCTCGGGGTGACCGCGCGATCCGCACTTCCAATTCCACATCGATTCGCCGCACAATGTCGGGCTCATCGCGTCCGATGTGCGGCTTTCGCCGTTGCGCCGTGCCGCTTTCCAACTTCTTATGAATCGCCGGTCGCGAGCGCCGGCGTCATCGCTGCATGGCTCTGAAATCCACCATTTACAAGGCCGATCTCCAGATCGCCGACATGGACCGTCATTACTATGGCGATCACTCCTTGACCATCGCGCGGCATCCGTCCGAGACGGATGAACGCATGATGATTCGCGTCGCGGCGTTCGGCCTCTTCGCCGACGAGCGACTCGAATTCTGCAAGGGCCTTTCGGATACCGACGAGCCCGACCTTTGGCAGAAGGACCTCACCGGCCAGATCGAGCTGTGGATCGAAGCCGGCCAGCCCGACGAACGGCGCATTGCGAAGGCGAGCGGGCGCGCGGACCGGGTGGTGGTGATCGCGTACGCGGGAAAGACGGCGGACATCTGGTGGCAGGGCGTGCGCGCGAAGGTCGAGCGCCTGCAGAACGTGACGGTGTGGTCGCTCGCGGACGGCGTGGCGGAAGCGCTCGGCAAGCTGGCCGAACGGACGATGCGCCTGCAACTGACGGTACAGGATGGCGAGGCGTCGCTCGGCAGCGCGACGGTCGATCCGGTGGCGATTCGCTGGGACGTGCTGAAGGCGCCGGGCGCGTGAGGGTCAGGCTTCCGGCGGCCCTTTGAGCTCGATCATGTTGCCTTCGGGATCGAAGAGATAAAGCGACGGACCGAAGCCTTCGGCGCCGTAACGCCGCGCTTCTTCGCCGATGCGCGCGCCGTGCGTCTCGAGATGCGCGCGCAGCGCGGCGGCATCGAAGGGTTCGACGCGCAGGCACAGGTGATCCATGTTGCGGCCGGCGCCAGGCTGACCGCTCTCCGGGCGGTCGATGGATGCGCCGACGGCAAGCAGATCGATCAGCGAGCGTCCGGCGCGCATCTGCACGAGACCGATATCGCGCTGCTCTTTCTCGACCGCGCAGCCGAGCGCGGTGCGGTAGAAGTGGATCATCGCGTCGAGGTCGATGCAGCGAATCACGACGTGATCGATTTCGCGGATCTGGATGGGCATGGTGCGTTGCTCGCTCGCGGGGTGCGTGAGGGCAGTGTACGCGGGATGTGGTGTGTGCGAGGCGCGGAAAATACAGAGGGCTCGGTGTGGTGCCGAGCCCTTTGGGATTCGTGGTGGAGAGGAGGAGGATCGAACTCCCGACCTTCGCATTGCGAACGCGACGCTCTCCCAGCTGAGCTACCCCCCCAACGAAGTGCGATTCTACCACAGCGAAGCGGCCTGCAAGCAAGCCCCTCCGCTGCGCCAGAACATGTCACTTCTGCGGCGCCCCCGCGAGCACCCACGCGACGACGGTCTTGATGTCGCCATCGTTCATCGCCGGGTGTGAGGGCATCGGGATAGAGCCCCACACGCCGGCACCGCCGTCCCTCACTTTCTTGGCGAGCTTCGCGCTCGCCTGAGCATCGCCTTTGTACTTCTGCGCGACCTGCTGGAACGACGGCCCCACGAGCTTGCGATCCACCGCGTGACAACCCATGCACGCATTGCTGCGCGCAATCGCCATCGCGCTCGCAGAGGAGACCGACGCAACCGGCTGATCCGCCGCCGCATAACCCGATGCCGCCAACAACGCAGCCACGACAAACCTTGCTTCAACCATCTTCACGCACCATTACTTCGCTGAACTGGAACTGCCCGGACGCACATCAGAATTCTTGACGGGCGCCGGAGACTGCTGATCGAGCGGTCGGGAGCTCACCGATGAATCCGGCACCGTGCCGACCGTCGCTTCCGCAGGCGCGGGCGTCGCCGCCGTCGATGCGCTGGCGCCCGACGCCGCCGCCGCTGCCAGCGCCTTCGCCTCCTCCGGCTTGATGTACTGATAGACCTTCACGACTTGCTCCACGCCCGACACGCGTGCCGCGACATCGGCGCCATGCGCGCCTTCGTCCTGCGTGACGAGGCCCATCAGATAGATGATGCTTCGCTCGCACACGACCTTGTAGTAGTTCGTCGACAGATCTTTCTCGCCGACCATCGCGGTCTTCACGCGGCCTTCGAGGTACGAATCGTTGGCGCGCGACGAAATCGAACTTGCCGGCTGCACCGACAGTTCGTTCACGATGCCGCCCACGTTGTTGATATCGCGCACGACAGCTTCGGCCTTTTGCTTGGACGCGTCGTCAGGCACTTCGCCCGTCAGCAGCACGCGCCGGTTGAACACCGTCACGTTGATGTGCGCCTGATCGGACACGTTTTCCTTGATCCGCGAAAGCGCCTTCACCTGAATCTCGCGGTCTTCGGTCTGCGCGCCGAGCGTGCGGCGATCCGTGGCGATCAGCGTGCCGCCCGCCGCCGCGCCCACCACGGCGAGCGCGCAGCCCTGCAGCGTCAGCGCGACGCCGGACAACAGGCTGACCGTCAGCGTGGCTTGAGCCAGCGCCGCCTTGACGCGTGTCTTCTTCATCAACTCCGTTCCCCCTTTTGGATTCAGTCTTCGCCCAGCAGCATCGCGTCGATGCCGTCGCACAGGCAATGAATGGTCAACAGATGAATTTCGTGGATGCGCGCGGTCCGCTCGGACGGCACGCAGATGTGGATGTCGGTATCGGCGAGCACGTCGGTCATCGCGCCGCCGCCGTCGCCGGTCAGCGCGATGGCGACCATCTCGCGTTCGTGCGCTTCCTGCACGGCGGCAAGCACGTTCACGCAGTTGCCCGATGAACTGATCGCCAGCAACACGTCACCGGCGTGTCCGAGCGCGCGGACCTGGTTCGAGAAGATCTGCTCGAACGCGAAGTCGTTGCCGATGGCCGTGAGAATCGAGGAATCCGTGGTGAGCGCGACAGCCGGCAAGCCGGGGCGCTCGCGCTCGAAGCGGCCGATCAGCGCGGCCGCGAAGCGTTGAGCGTCCGCCGCCGAGGCGCCGTTGCCGCATACGAGAATCTTCGAGCCGTTGGCAAGCGCGCTGAACAGCGTATCGACGGCGGCCGCGATGGGCACCGCGAGCGTATCGAGTGCTTCGAGCGTGAGCGCGGCGCTGTCGCGGAATTGCTGTTGAATGCGTTCGACTGACATCGACTCTCGGTGTTCGGCCGCGATGCGGCGTTCGTTGCGTGTGGCGTTGGTAGCGAAGCGCGCGCAAATCGCGGCGAGCGTTCCGGCGTTGAGTCTGCGCAGTTTACCGCATGCACCCTGCGCCGAACCGCGCGCTAAGACTCGTCCGCGCGAAACGCATCCGGCAACCAGCGAATCTCGCCCGCGTCGAACGCGATCACGTCGAAGCGGCATGCCGGAAGCGCGCCGCGCCACGTCGTCAAATAGTGCTGCGCGGCGCGCACGAGGCGCGCGCGCTTCGTCGCGCCGATGCTCGTCGCTGCGTCCGCGAAGCGGCGGCTCCTGCGCGCCCGCACTTCGACGAACACCAGCGCGCCGCCTTCATCGATCATCACGAGATCGATCTCGCCGCCGCGACAGCGCACGTTTCGCGCGACAAGACGCATGCGCTGGCGTTCGAGATAGTGAAGCGCGCGTGCCTCGAAGGCATCGCCGAGCGTTTTGGACATTCGTGCCTCGTGAAAGTTGTCGGCGGGCAGGCCGAAGCGCGCGTGGCAAAATGACGTCCTCTCCTCTTTGCTCTACGCCCGTCCGCGCACATGCTGCAAATCACTGAACTGGCCGCCAGGCAGCAATATCCGGCGGGCACGCTCTACGTCGTCGCTACGCCCATCGGCAATGCCGCGGATATCACCGTGCGCGCGCTTCATGTGCTTTCGCTCGTCGATCGCATCGCCGCCGAAGACACCCGCAACACCGCGCAACTGCTCGCGCGTTACGGCATCTCGAAGCCGTCCATCGCCGTGCACGAACACAACGAGCGCAGCGCGGCCGAGCGCGTGATCGAACATCTGCGTAGCGGCGAGCGCGTCGCGTGTGTGTCGGATGCAGGCACGCCCGGCATTTCGGATCCCGGCGCGCGTCTCGTCGATGCCGTGCGCGAAGCCGGCCTGGCTGTGGTTCCGCTTCCGGGGCCGAGCGCGGTCGTCACCGCATTGAGCGCGGCAGGCGCGTGGGTCAACGGCTTCACGTTCGTCGGCTTTTTGCCGGCGAAGGCCAAGCAGCGCGCCTCGCAATTGCGCACGCTGGCGCATCATCCGATGGCGCTCGTCTTCTATGAAGCGCCGCATCGCATTGTCGAAACGACGCGCGCGCTCGCCGATGCGCTGGGTGGCGAGCGGCAGCTTCTGATCGCACGCGAGTTGACGAAGTTACACGAGAGCCTGCATCGCTGCACCCTGGCCGAAGGGCCAACGTGGCTCGAAGGCGATGCGAACCGTCAGCGCGGCGAGTTCGTGCTCGTCGTGGAAGGCGCGCCCGAAGCGGAGGATGCCGAGGACGCGCACGATGCGCTGCTTCTTACGCTGCTGGAGGAGTTGTCGGTGAAAAGCGCGGCGCGGATTGCGGCGACGTTGACGGGCGCGCCGCGCAATGCGCTGTACGAGCGCGCGCTGCAGCTCAAAAAGCCGGCGCAGGAATGAAAACGGGCCGTCGAAAGACGGCCCGTCCATGTCCTAGCAGCGCGAAAAAGCTCAGTTCACGCTGTCGTCCGCGAGCGACTGCGACTGCTCGCGCGCCGCACGCACTTCCTGCTGCGTCAGGCCTTCGATCTTCACCTTTTGCGTCCCCGCGCCGCGCATGCCGAGCGCGGCGGCGGCGGCATACGACAGATCGATCACGCGGCCACGCACATAAGGACCGCGATCGTTGATCTTCACCACGACGGTCTTGTGATTCGACTCGTTCGTCACGCGCACCCATGAGGCGAGCGGGAGCGTGCGGTGGGCGGCGGTCATCGCGTTCATGTCGAACTTCTCGCCGCTCGCCGTCTTGCGGCCATGGAACCAGCGGCCGTACCACGAAGCCTTGCCCTTTTGTTCGAACGCGCCGACGTCCGGACCGTCGGTGATCGGCTGCGCTTCGGAGAGCGACTGGCTCTTGTTCGCGGTGTCGGCCGGAACCGTGCTCAGGTTCGTGTCGAACGCGAGCGGCGCATTCGAGCGGGCACTTGCCATGCTAATGGTAGGCGTGGTCTGATGATATGACGCGACGTCGCCCGAACCGGGCGCGGCGCAACCTGCCAGGACGCCGACAGCGAACAGGCTTGCGATATGTCGAATGAATCGAGCATTCATAGGCGGTTACCAACGGTAAAGGGCCGCCGCGCCGCGCTTGTGAGCGCGCGTCAGGCAGCCAAAGGCTTCTCCGCGCAAAGCAGCGCGCCGCTCGCCTCGGCGAACGGCAGACTGATGCTCGGATGCGGCGTACTCGTGCCGCAAACGCCCGGTTATCGTTCACGTCTGGCGCAACCTGTCCCCGGCAGCCTGACCAGACCCCACATGCCGCCATCGAACGTGGCATCACGCTCGTGCCCGCCTCGACGACGAGACGGCGCAGGAACGGCGGCGTAGGCCCCATCCAGCGTGACGGCGGCAAAGGCCATCGAACGGACGCGCAGCGCCCGGCTGGACAAGACGTGTGCACCTACAAGAAGGTGCGTTGAGTTGCAGTTGCGAGGCTTTCGACCCCTAACAGCTTACTGATGGCGATTGTAAAAACGCACTGGCGTTTCGGCAGTCGCCCGTTGACGGCATGACCAAATCCATGCACTAGTGAGCCCATTATACAAAAAAAGCGGGGTCTGGCTGCGCCGACTGTGGAAATCGTCATTGATTCTGCCTATGGGCGCAAGAATTTCCGATTGCCATAGCCTTTCCCAAGCCTTCGCACGCGACCGTCGCGTCTTCGGAGCGGCCGGTACAATGAACGTTTTTACAGGCGCCGTCCCCCGGACAGACCGATGAAAGTCACTCTCGTTCCCGTCACGCCGTTCCAGCAGAACTGCTCTATCGTCGTTTGCGAGGCGACGCGCCGCGCGGCCGTCGTCGATCCGGGCGGCGACATCGAGCGGATCATCGCGGAGGTGGATCGGCAGGGCGTGACGGTCGAGAAGGTTCTGCTGACGCACGGTCATCTGGATCATTGCGGCGGCGCCAAGGCGCTCGCGGATCATTACGGCGTGCAGATCGAAGGGCCGCAGAAGGAAGACGCGTTCTGGATCGACCAGTTGCCGGCGCAGTCACAGCGGTTCGGCTTCGCGAACGCGCAAGCATTCACGCCCGACCGATGGCTGGAAGAAGGCGAGACCGTCCAGTTCGGCAACGAGACGCTGGAAGTCTTCTTCTGTCCCGGCCACACGCCGGGGCATGTCGTGTTCTTCAGCCGCGAGCATCGGCTCGCGTTCGTCGGGGACGTGCTGTTCGCCGGCTCCATCGGCCGGACCGACTTTCCGCGCGGCAATCACGCCGAGCTCATCCGTTCGATTCGCGAGCAGCTCTGGCCGCTCGGCGACGACGTGACGTTCGTTCCGGGCCACGGCCCGGCATCGACCTTCGGCGAGGAACGCCGCACGAATCCGTTCGTGCGCGATGGGGTCGCCGCATGAACGCGATTCCCGAGATCTACGTCAGCACCGACGTCGAAGCCGACGGCCCGATTCCCGGCCCGCACTCGATGCTGAGTTTCGCGTCGGCGGCGTACACGGCCGACAAGCAACTCATCGCCACCTTCTCCGCGAATCTGGAAACGCTGGAAGGCGCGGCCCCGCATCCGGTGCAGGCCGCGTGGTGGAAAACGCAGCCCGAAGCGTGGGCCGCATGCCGGACCGATCTGCAGAAGCCGGAAGTGGCGCTCGTGAATTACGTCGAATGGGTCGAGGCGCTGCCGGGCAAGCCGGTGTTCGTCGCGTATCCGGCGGGCTTCGACTTCACACACATGTTTTGGTACATGATGCGCTTCGCCCAACGCTGCCCGTTTTCGTGGTCGGCGCTGGACATGAAGACGCTCGCCTTCGCCATCACCGGCCTGCCGTATCGGAAGGCGATCAAGCCGCGCTTGCCGAAGCACTGGTTCGATGACTTGCCGCACACGCATGTGGCGCTCGACGACGCCATCGAGCAAGGCGCGCTCTTCTGCAACATGCTCGCCGATCTGCGCGCGTCGCAGGCGGCTTTGGCGTCATCGCAATCGGCAGCGAGCGCTGACGAACCGACGCAAAATCGTCCTGAAGGTAAAACGCCGCCCGCAGGGCAATGAGTTAGGGAATCTCCCTCGTTGCGCCCACGTTGCATTGCGCTTCTTTTCTGGGGCCTCTACCATTGGAGTCAGATCGCGACCGAACGGAGGCGCAGTTGACTCTCGATACATTCTCACAAAAAATCCTGCGTCTTCTGCAACTGGACGCGCGGCGTTCCGTTCAGGAAATCTCCGATCAGGTCGGGCTGTCGAGTACGCCGTGCTGGCGCCGTATCAAGGACATGGAGCAGTCCGGCGTCATTCAGCGTTATACGGCGCTGCTCGACCGTGAAAAGCTCGGGCTGCACGTCTGCGCGCTCGCGCATATTCATCTGACGCGCCATACGGAAGGCGGAGTCGAGCAATTCGAGCGCGAAATCGCCACCTGTCCCGAGGTGACCGAGTGCTACAGCACGACGGGCGAATCCGATTACATCCTGAAGATCGTCGCGCCCGATATCAAGGCGTACGACGCATTTCTTCACGATCGCATTTTCAAGATTCCAGCGGTCGCGCAAGTGCGCACGAGCGTCGTTCTGCGGGAAATCAAGTTCGATACCCAATTGCCGCTTTAACCGCGCGCCTATTCTGCGGCGTTTCTTGCAGGCTGAGGCGCGGCCACTTTCACAGCCTGCGTCACGCGAATCTGACGCGCGCCCAGTCTTCGCCTGAGCGCATCCAGATCGACATTCGCGAGTCGGGGAGCCGTCTCGCTCTCCGCCGCGTACGGCAGAACAATTTCCACGTCGAAGCCGCGCTTCAGATAGTGCAGGTTCAATGTATCGACGGATAATCCCTGCTCCGAAAACGCTGAGGTCACCGCCTTCGTCACCGTGGAACGCAGCGGAAAATTGCCGGGCAGCGGATTCACCGCATCGCTTTCGGGATCGACGTGAATGAGCGCGTCGATTACCCGGGAATCGGCCAGGATATGCGCCCGCGCGGACTCGGCGATGTAATGCCCCTCTGAAACCGAAATCAGCGGGTCCACCAGAATGTGCGCGTCGACAATGGCGAGATCGCCCATTTTGCGGGTACGCAAGTCGTGCACATCACGTACGCCAGGTGTTCCCAGCAAAAGGCCGCGAAAATCGGTAGTGGTCGTTTCATCCAGCGCGCGGTCCGAAAGGTCTTGCAGCGCATCCCACGCGAACGTCCAACCCATTCGGCCTACCAGAAAACCGACAAGCGCCGCCGCAATGGGATCGAGAATACGGAATCCTGCGAGACTGCCGACGATGCCGAGCGCGACTACAAGCGAAGAAGCCGCATCGGATCGCGCATGCCACGCATTCGCGACGAGCATTGCGGACCGCACGCGTTCAGCCGCGCGCAGCATATAGCGAAACAGCGCCTCTTTGGAAACAAGAACGATTATGGCGACGACCAGGGCGCTCGCATGAACCGGCGGTATTTCGCCGAGATTCATGATGCGCGCGCCAGCGCGCCATAACATGCCGACGCCGACGGCAATCAGCAATCCACCGAGGAATAGCGACGCCACGGTTTCGTAACGGCTATGACCGTAGTTATGATCCACGTCCGGCACGGCCGCCGCCTTTCGGTTTGCAATCAGAACGACGAGATCCGAAACGATATCGGCGAGCGAATGAACGCCGTCCGCAATCAATGCCTGCGAATGCGCAGTAAGACCGACCGCAAGCTGGGCGGTAGTAAGTCCGCTGTTAAGCGCGATACTCGTCCAGGTCGTTCGAACTGCGACATCGTGCTTCTCAGTGGCATGCGCCGTCGAAAGTGTCATGTAAAGTGCTCGCGGTGTTCATTGACAGCATTTTATCAGGCACCCGGCGGTTCCGCTTTCGAATCAACGACTTAATAACGCGACGCATTCTCGCCGCACGATTAACTGAGTACAGTGAGCGAATAGCGCGGCTAAAACGAAAAGGCCGCGCCTTCGGGCGCGGCCTTTTCGCGTTCTGACCGAAGCGCGGCTTATTTGCCGATCAGGAAACTATCGCGATCCTGACCCGCAATCCACTTGGGCGGCTTGCCGCGGCCGGACCACGTGCTGCCGCTCTCGGGATCACGGTATTTCGGCGCGACACCCGTGCGGCTGCGCGATGCCTTAGCGGTTTTCGCGCCTCGGCCACCGGCCAATTCCTGAAGCGTGATGCCGTAATCGGCCATTTTCTGCTTGATCTCATTAAGTACTTCGGCGTATTCGCGCGACTTCGCTTCTTCGATCTGACGCTCGAGAGACTCGCGCTGTGCGAGCAGTTCCTTGTATGAAGGCATGGCAAATCCCTAAGTAGTGTATTGGCTTGCGAGTCGAGTGCTCGCTCTTCGGTTATCAGTATAGCCTCGGACTGAATCGCAGATTAACACATTTCCGCTAAATCGCGGCATAGAAGGATTACGATTAATTGTATTGGCTAATTACTCGTAACATTTGCCGACTCGCTCATCGTATTGAACGCTGACGCGCTGACGTTGACGTAATTCTCCGATTCAGTGTCCGATGAGCCTGAGAATCGCATGAGACGAAAACAACACTTCTGCATTGCACACAAATTCTCATGAGATGGCAGCTTCTCATGCAATTTTCTGGCTCAGCGACAGTCAGCAGTCGTCGTAAAGCGCATACGAGTCGATGCGTCTTACGCGTGCCGTTCGAAACAGTCTATGAGCGCGGCTTTCAGTTCTTCAGCATTCAGCTTGGGTTTATCGAACGTAAAACGATTGCGCATGCCGGATTCGAGCAGATCGCAGCCGTATCGGTCTATCCCCATTAATTGAACGTCGGCTGGCCGGCTTGCATGGGTGTCGGAGAATGCGCAAAGCGCGGCTTCTTCGTCATCGCTCAACGGTTCCAGCGGATCGATCTCATTTCCATCGAGCCAGCCCATCGCCCCGAAGCCGCCGATATAGCGCATGCGCCGCGTCGACAGTACCCAGAATGCGAAGTCGCCTAACGCGAGATAACGCGCCGCATCCGGGTGATAGCGCAGATATCGCCGCGCGAGTTGTTCGTGATCCGGTTTCGCCGCCGGTTCGAACGTGCCCAGCAAAGTCAGGCGCTGACCTTCCAGGACGCTTGCGCCATTGGCATGCGCGACGAGAAACCCGGCGCGCGGATCGGCTTGGAGATTACGCGTGTGTTCCGCGAGGTGACTGATGAGCAGCATCGGCGCATGCCGCGCGGTAAGCGCGAATGGCAATGCAGTCGGATAAGGAAAGCCGGCCGGATCGCGCGAATGAGTCGCGAGCGTTCCTTCCGAAACACGATGCAGCAAATGAAGCGGCGCTTGCGGCGGAATATTCATGAAAAGAGGTCTACATGTGAACTGCCGAAAATGGTAAATCAGCCCGGTCAGCGTGTCTCCTGGCCGTTCGATAGAATCGTAAGCTCTCGCGAAAGGCGGCATGATCGGCGGTTGTCCCGCGTCATTGCCGTCACGCGCCACTTTTCCAACGGCTCAACCGTGTCCGACTCGACTTCCGCTTCTTCCACCCGCGAGTCCAATCCATCGCTCGCGGTGCATCGCAGTCTTCCTCAAGCCACGCGCCGGCGCGCCCGCTACGCCACGATGGCCGTCTTCTTCATCGCGGGCATGATGTACGCGTCGTGGGGCGTCCACGTCCCGACCGTGCGCGACAAGTTCGCGCTCAGCCCCGGCATGCTGTCGCTCGCGCTGTTCGCGGTCGCCGGCGGCTCCATTTTCGCGATGATCACCACGGGATCGTGGATCGCGCGCGCCGGCACGCGCACGGCATGCATGGCGGGCGGCGTCGCGATGACCGTATGCGGCGCATTGATCCTCGTCGTGCCGTCTTTCTGGCTGCTGCTAATCGTGCTCGCGGTGTTCGGCGCGGGCATGGCCACGCTCGATGTCGCGATGAACGCAGAAGCGAGCGCCGTCGAAGAGGCGCTCGGGCGTCCGATCATGTCGTCGCTGCACGGCATGTTCAGCATCGGCGGGATGGCGGGCGCGGCAATCGGCGGCACGCTCCTCGCGCACGGGCTCGCGCCGGCGGCGCATCTGGCGCTCGCAGCCGGCGCGAGTCTCGTCGTGCTGCTGGCTTCGATGCCGTCGGTGCTGCCGCACGTGCCGCATCACGAGGCGCACGCGAAGGCGTCGTCCTCGAATCGCTGGCGCTCGGGGGCGCTGTGGGCGCTGGGCGGCCTGGCGCTCGTCGCGCTGATTGCGGAAGGCGCCATGTACGACTGGGCCACCGTCTATATGCGCGATGTGGTCGAGGCGTCGCCGTCGTTGTCGAGCGCCGCGTACGCCGCGTTTTCCGGCGGCATGGCGGCCGGGCGTTTCGGCGGCGATGCGGTGCGCGCGCGCTTCGGCGCCCCGCAACTCGTGTTCGGCAGCGCTGGGCTCGCCTTCGTCGGCATGGTGATGGCGCTCGTCGTGCCGAACGCGTTTGTCACGATGACGGGCTTTACGCTAATGGGCCTCGGCCTCGCGAACATGATGCCGGTGCTCTTCGCGGCGGCGGCGCGCGTCGAAGGCGTCACGGCGGCCGAAGGGCTTGCGCAGGTCGCCGGGCTCGCGTACTTCGGTTTGCTGCTCGGGCCGGTGCTGATTGGCGGCGTCGCGCAGGTGAGCACGTTGCCCATCGGCCTGTGCGTCGTCGCGGCGTGCTGCGCGGCGATCGCGCTGATCGGTCCGCGCATCCTCAGGCGCCTGAAGATATAAAAAAACGCGCGGACCTTCGAAGTCCGCGCGTCTTCTGGGCTCACGCCCGACTGCGATTACATCTTGACGACGTCGAGCAGCGTCTTCTTGCCTGCCTTGTAGTCATACAGCGAGATCACGCCGTGCTTCAGATCGCCCTTCGAATCGAAGGTGGTCTGGCCGATCACGCCCTTGTAATCCGTGTTCGGCATCGCGGCGAGGATCTTGGCCGGATCGACCGAGTTCGCGCGCTTCATTGCGTCGACGATGATATACACGGCGTCATACGTGAACGGCGCGTAGATCTGGATCGGCTGGCCGAAACGCTTCTGGTACTTCGCAGCGAATGCCTGACCGCCTTCCATCTTTTCCAGCGCCATGCCTGCTTCCGAGCAGACGACGTTGTCGGTCGCGTCGCCAGCGAGGTCAGCCAGCTTTTCCGTGCAGACGCCGTCGCCCGCGAGCACCTTCGCGCGCAGGCCGAGCTGCTTCGCCTGCTTGGCGAACGGGCCGCCGGTCGCGTCCATGCCGCCGTACATCACGGCGTCGGGGTTCTCGCCCTTGATCTTCGTCAGAATCGCGCGGAAGTCGACGGCCTTGTCGTTGGTCGCATCGTGCGAGACGACCTTCAGACCCAGCGACTTCGCGGTCTTCTCGAACTCGTTCGCGAGGCCCTGGCCGTACGCGGTCGAGTCGTCGACCACGGCGACGCTCTTCACCTTCAGGTTCTTCGCCGCGTAGTTCGCGAGCGCCGGGCCTTGCTGCGCATCGGTCGCGACGACGCGGTACGTCGTCTTGAAGCCTTGCTGCGTGTAGGTCGGGTTCGTTGCGGACGGCGAGATCTGGACGATGCCCGCGTCGCTATAAATCTTCGATGCCGGGATGGACGTACCGGAGTTCAGGTGACCGACCACTGCGACGACCTTGTCGTCGACGAGCTTCTGCGCGACTTGCGTGGCGGTACGCGGGTCGGCTGCGTCGTCTTGCGGGTCCAGTTGCAGGGTGACCTTCTGGCCGCCGATGGTGAGACCCTTTGCGTTGATCTCTTCGACTGCGAGCCGCGCGCCGTTTTCGTTGTCCTTGCCCAGGTGAGCGATACCGCCGGTCAGCGGTGCGACGTGACCGATCTTGACGACCTGGTCGGCTGCTGCGGACGTTGCCAACGTAGCGAACAGCACGGCTGCGGCGCTGATCGGCAACACTTTGTGAAGCTTGGTGTTCATGTAAGTCTCCAGTTTCGGTCCCAAAAACAACGTAATCGCCCTGTGCCCCGTTTTCATCACGATCGCTCAGTCCCGTGGACGACCACGCCGGATGCATCGTATTGCACTTGGCAAGTCCTTCCGGCCGGCTGTTTGTGGCAGCCGCCATCCGCACCGCGCGAGAAGTGTAGGGTTGTCAAATTAATTTAGGGAAGTTTTTTAAGATACTGGTGTGACTACCGATTAACGGCCAGTTGAGAACGCCGCCCGTTTGTGGTGGCGGTCGCGCCGCGAGGCCCAACCGATGCGGGTTTCGGCCCGCCTTCTAGTTCTTTCGCAAGTCCGCCGATAATCGCGCGCCGCCCGTCGCCATTAGCCAGTTTCAAAAGCCGTTTAACGCTTGGGCTTTAGGCATGCACCTCTAAAATCACCTGCATGGTCAATCCGCGTGCCTGCCTCCCGTCAACGAAGGACCGCGCTCAGGCGGCTGAAAGGGAAAGCTGGCAAACTCACTCGCCTGCGTTCTTATCAGTCAACCAAGCAAGGAGCATCGACGTGACCGTAACCGTGACTTCCCGATGGATCGACATTCCCGCCGACGGCGGCAGCTTTCAGGGCTACCTCGCGGTGCCCAAGACGGGGACGGGGCCCGCTGTGATCATCCTGCAGGAGATCTTCGGTGTGAACGCGCATATCCGCAGCGTCGCCGATCAATACGCCGCCGATGGCTATGTCGCGCTCGCGCCGGACGTTTTCTGGCGCACGCAGCCGCGCGTCGAGCTCGGCTACGAAGGCGCGGATCGCGAGAAGGCGATGGAGCTGCTGCAAAAGACCAATGTGGATTCGGCCGTCGCGGATGTCGGCGCGGCTGCCACGGCGCTGCGCGCGCTGCCGGAAGTGAGCGGTAAGGTCGCCGCGATCGGCTATTGCTTCGGCGGCCGGCTCGCGTATCTCGCGGCGGCGCAAGGCTCGGTGGATGCGGCCGTGGCCTACTACGGCGGCGGCATTCAGAATCAATTGGATAAGGCCGATCAGGTCAAGGCGCCGATCCAGTTCCACTACGGGGAACTCGACACGCACATTCCCGCCGACGCCGTCGACGCGGTGCGCCAGCGTTTCGCGAGCCGCGCGGATTCGGAACTGTACGTCTACCCGGCCGCCGACCACGGCTTCAACTGCGGCGATCGCGCGTCGTACAACGCGAAGGCGTCGGCGCTCGCACACGGCCGGACGCTGACGTTCCTCGGCCAGCACCTGTAAGAGCGGAAGGGGGGGGGGGGCCGCCCCCCCCCCCCCCCCCAAAGCGGGGCCGGCCCCCAACACCACGAAACCGCCCAACCCCCCCCCCACCGCCCCCCCCCCCCCGCCCCCCCATTTTTTTTTAATAATAGCGCCC